>NC_015844.1:1112500-2582237 GCF_000973105.1 Zobellia galactanivorans
AGATGTTTCAGTTCACCGGGTTTGCCTCCTTGCGGATAACATGTCTTCAACATGCTGGGTTGCCCCATTCGGATACCTGCGGATCATATCGTATGTGCCGATCCCCGCAGCTTTTCGCAGCTTATCGCGTCCTTCATCGCCTCTGAGAGCCTAGGCATTCCCCATACGCCCTTATCTAGCTTGTCGCCAGACCTTTTGTTCTATTCGTATTCGTACTCTTTACTTAAAAAATTCGTGTTTTCTTTTTCTTCAGTACATATATCCCTAAAGATATACGTCCTGTCCCAATATGTCAATGAACTTGTGGCGAGTCGCCCTCGGACAATTAAAAATCGTCTTTAAGGCTCCTCATGCAATACCTCGCGATAATTCAATATCACTTCGCATTACCTGGTGGAGAATATCGGAGTCGAACCGATGACCTCCTGCGTGCAAGGCAGGCGCTCTAGCCAGCTGAGCTAATCCCCCATATACTAGTAGTTAGTACATAGTAGTTAGTAGTCAGTGCCTCCAACTACTACTCAACTTCTAGAATTTCCTTCAATATTTATTCTCAATGAACGTGCACACCTATCTAAAGATGCTCCTTGTAGTCCCAGGCAGACTCGAACTGCCGACCTCTACATTATCAGTGTAGCGCTCTAACCAGCTGAGCTATGGGACTGTCCCTACCACTCTTAGTACTTCGTACCAAAAGAAGTATTCTATTATTATTAATGTGGAGACTTTCTTTTTTGACCTACAGTTTAGATTATATTTAGAACGAGGCGTCGGGACCTTTTTAAATTCCTCGGGCCGAAGCTCTAGAAAGGAGGTGTTCCAGCCGCACCTTCCGGTACGGCTACCTTGTTACGACTTAGCCCTAGTTACCGATCTTGCCCTAGGCCGCTCCTTGCGGTGACGGACTTCAGGCACTCCCGGCTTCCATGGCTTGACGGGCGGTGTGTACAAGGCCCGGGAACGTATTCACCGGATCATGGCTGATATCCGATTACTAGCGATTCCAGCTTCACGGGGTCGAGTTGCAGACCCCGATCCGAACTGTGACCGGTTTTGTGGATCCGCTCTGCGTTGCCGCATGGCTTCCCGCTGTACCGGCCATTGTAGCACGTGTGTGGCCCAGGACGTAAGGGCCGTGATGATTTGACGTCGTCCCCACCTTCCTCACGGTTTGCACCGGCAGTCCCGTTAGAGTCCCCGACATGACTCGCTGGCAACTAACGGTAGGGGTTGCGCTCGTTATAGGACTTAACCTGACACCTCACGGCACGAGCTGACGACAACCATGCAGCACCTTGCAAATTGCCCGAAGGAAAAGGTATCTCTACCCCTGTCAAAATGCATTTAAGCCCTGGTAAGGTTCCTCGCGTATCATCGAATTAAACCACATGCTCCACCGCTTGTGCGGGCCCCCGTCAATTCCTTTGAGTTTCATTCTTGCGAACGTACTCCCCAGGTGGGATACTTATCACTTTCGCTTGGCCGCCCAGGTCTCAAGGACCCGGACAGCTAGTATCCATCGTTTACGGCGTGGACTACCAGGGTATCTAATCCTGTTCGCTCCCCACGCTTTCGTCCATCAGCGTCAGTATATAGTTAGTCACCTGCCTTCGCAATCGGTGTTCTATGTAATATCTATGCATTTCACCGCTACACTACATATTCCGGCAACTTCACTATAACTCAAGACCGACAGTATCAAAGGCAATTTTACAGTTGAGCTGCAAACTTTCACCCCTGACTTATCGGCCCGCCTACGGACCCTTTAAACCCAATAATTCCGGATAACGCTCGGACCCTCCGTATTACCGCGGCTGCTGGCACGGAGTTAGCCGGTCCTTATTCTTACGGTACCGTCAGTGGGCTACACGTAGCCCTTTTTCTTCCCGTATAAAAGCAGTTTACTACCCATAGGGCATTCTTCCTGCACGCGGCATGGCTGGATCAGGCTCCCGCCCATTGTCCAATATTCCTCACTGCTGCCTCCCGTAGGAGTCTGGTCCGTGTCTCAGTACCAGTGTGGGGGATCCCCCTCTCAGGGCCCCTACCCATCGCGGTCTTGGTGAGCCGTTACCTCACCAACTAACTAATGGGACGCATACTCATCCCCTACCGTAACCTTTAACCATAAATACGATGCCGTAATATGGTACCATGTGGTATTAATCCAAATTTCTCTGGGCTATCCCACAGTAGGGGGCAGATTGTATACGCGTTGCGCACCCGTGCGCCGGTCGTCATCGGTAGCAAGCTACCATGTTACCCCTCGACTTGCATGTGTTAGGCCTGCCGCTAGCGTTCATCCTGAGCCAGGATCAAACTCTTCATCGTTGTTTCATTATATATTATAAGTCTATCAACCTAAGGTCTTCCCGGCCCCGACTCTCATCCTAAAATAAAAATCTTGTCTGTATGTTATTTTTCGTAATTCTTAGCGGAACTGAAGGTTTCCCTTTTTGTCCCTATTACGCTGTCTCCACAATATGTCAAATGAACTTCTATATTCCTCCCCGGTCTCCCGGTGACACCCGATAAACATTGTTACTGTTTGTCTAAGCGGCTGCAAATATACAACTGTTTTTTTAACCGGCAACTTTTTTTGAAAAAAATTTAAATCTTTTTTTCGGCCGTAAAAAACAATATTTCAAAAGGAACGTTTACTCTTTGTTTACCCTCGCTTAACAAACATCTTCATACCTGTTTTGCGGGCTGCAAATGTAAGACCCTTTTTTAATTCTCAAAGAGTTTTTTGGAAAAAATTTCATTTTTTTTTGCCCTCATTTTGCACCTGCTTGATAATGAAGCCAAAAGCATCTGAATCATTTTTGCTTTTTTTAAACCTTACCCAGGCCAAGCCTGCAATTTTCACTATTAACCCTTTCTTAACCTTGGTCGACCTAGAGCTCAATTTCGTCTATCCAACCGGAAATTTATCTCCACCCTACATAAAAAAGCATGTCGATAGGGTAAAAAAAATATACAGTCGGGCTAAATCTTTATTCCTTTAAATAGAATTTTGATGGAGTATGGGAATCCTTCCCCATAAATACCCCTCCTAAGAAACTACATTTTTATGAAAAGAAATTCCAAACCAAACCAAAACGGATCACAAAATCGCGATATGGGTAGTTGGGTGCGGAGTAATAATTCGGTTCACTACTGAACAAGGTATTGAAGTGTTCCGCCTTTAAATAGATCCGGGTCTGCTGTATCTTGGCGTTGATGAAGAAGTCCAACATAGGGAAGCTTCCCAACTTCTGGTCATTCTGAAGATAGAACTCCCCTAGGAGCGAATTATAGGCGTCCATGTTATATTCCGAAAAATACTTAAGGGTAATCCCCGTCTGCATAAACATGGCCTTCTTAAAGACCTCTGAGGAAAAATACAGGGTGTTTCTTGTAACGAGCTCTGGAACGTTCAATACTTGATTGGCCTGCGATACGTTTTGGTACATGACCGTATTGTTCAAGGCAAAGCCCCCTAACTTGAATTCCTTGGCGTATTTGATCTTGGTATGGTTGAGTACGTTGTTTTCCTGTAACGGACGGATCGTGGCATTCTCCATGCCCTCCTCTATGGCTTGCAAAGGGTCTTGCCCAAAATAGGTATAGTTGTCTACCGTTTCATAGCTCATGGAAAGATGGCCCCATATTTGGGATTCAAAATCAAAACGCAGACCGTAGACCTGTTCCTTCTCAAAATTAGAGAGGTTCGACCAGTTGTAATTTTCGTAATCGCTTTGATAGAGCAAGAAATTAAAGTTGGGCATCTTCGACGAGCCATATGCAGATACCGCCAGCTTATGCTTGTCGTTAAGCTTATACGATGCAGATGCATTCATTTGATTACCGCCCAAGTCACCCGTTAGATTGTATTTTGCCATGGCCTTGAGCTGAAAACCCTTGATACGTTTTTCATACTCGGCCCCAATAGCAATCTCTTCACCCTTTAAACGGCTCGGTATCTCAACTCCGTTGCCATCGATTAAAATGCTATTGAAAAAATAATTGTAATTATATAGTGATACATTCCCTTGAAGCCTACCAAGGGTGGCATTGTAAAACTCGGCATTGACCTGGTTGTACATGGTCTTTAAACTGGCCCTGTCTTCTATGGATGAGATAAAGTTGTTTCCGTAGTACGCATTCGCCGAGGTTTGGTTAAAGGCGTAATACTTGGTTTCATAATTGAACTGATGGCCAATGCCCAAGGAGGTCTTCTCTTGGCTACTCGAATCCTTTTCCTTTCGAATCAGTTTATATAGATGGTCTAAATAGTAGCGTTTGCCCAGTATCTTACTATTGGCATCACTAAAACGGACATCAATTTTGACACGGTTGCTAAATTCCGAATCGCCCGATTCAAACTGGCCTTCTTCATCTACCAGCCCCCCGTTTTCTATATTCTCTATATCTTGGGCCGCTATATGGGCCCGAAGGCTGTATCGGCCATTTTCGGTAACATAATTGGTCGTCGTCCTAAAATTACCCGATTCCGATTGGTTGTACTGGTACTTGCCCAAAGACCGGAAACCTTTATAGGCAATTGAAAAATTCAGCCGTCTTGACGTATTGAACGCCAAACTGGCATCTAGCAATTGACCTTGCTCAAAAGTGGTCTTAAAGAACAAGTCCGACATGGGCGTTGCCACATTGTAGTACTTTATATCTTCCTTTTCGAAATAGTTACTATGAAGCGCAATGGCCCCCATTTCAGGATATAGGTTATTCGACTTGAAATCGACCCCTAGTTTGTTGTAAGGCTTCCCGACATTTGAAAAAGGCATCAACTCAAAATCGTCCTTTCTTAAATAATTGTACTTGTACTCCTTTTGTATGGTAAGCGTGGTATCTAAAAACGTGGTGTCCCTGGCATAAGAAATAATCTTATAATCCCTTATGGTGACCTCTTCGGGTTCGGGTTCTTTCTCTTTTTCCTTAGGCCCGAGCCTTCTCGGCATACGGCGCATGGCCGTAGTATCTACCTCTTTTCGGGGAGGGATGGAATCTTCTTGGGCGAAGACCTGTACACATGACAACTGAATTAAGAAAATGAGGAAAAAATATTTCATTGAAGTTAATTACAGCGGTAAAGTTAATTTTTTTAGTTCGTAATTAAATGTGAAAATTTAAATATGCCATAATAGCCGGGTCTTTCCCGCAAAAACGATCGCCACCTTCCCTTTATAAGACCGCCATGGCCTTGGCCCGATTTTCCACAACTAGGAAACGCCCCCATTAAATGTCCGCCCCCCTTTTTGCCATTTCAAAGTATTTGACGATATTTCGAAAATAAGTTGATCTACAACAAGAAGCAAACCATGTTAAAGCCTTACCACCACACCCCAATCAAGGAAGCGGGAACCGACGAAGCCGGAAGGGGATGCTTGGCCGGACCCGTAACCGCAGCGGCCGTAATCTTGCAAAAGGGGTTCAAAAACGAGATTTTGACCGACTCAAAGCAACTCTCACATACAAAACGCGATCTGCTTAGACCTATTATTGAGTCGGATTGCGCGGCCTATGCGGTGTCACATGTGTTTCCCGATGAAATAGACGATATCAATATTTTGAACGCTTCGATTTTGGCCATGCACAAGGCCCTTTCCCAATTAAAAACCGTTCCAAGGTTCATAGTGGTCGACGGCAACAGGTTCAAACCTTTTCAAGACATCCCCCATGAGTGTATTATAAAAGGGGATGGAAAATACCTGAACATTGCCGCTGCATCGGTCTTGGCAAAAACCTACCGAGATGCCTATATGGAAGAACTCCATAAAGAATACCCGGTTTACAATTGGAAAAAGAACAAGGGCTACCCCACAAAAGAACACCGTGAGGCCATTCGCAAATACGGCATTACCAAATACCACCGTAAAAGCTTCAGATTACTTCCCGACCAGTTAGAGCTAGGGCTAAAGCTCTAGTTCTGTTTTTCTTACATGTAGGAATAACACATTTTTGACCATTCATATACTATTTGCTACCATCTATACACTATTTCTGCCCCAGAAATACAAGCTTCTATTGTCAAAATGTGATTTCCTTTAGTTTTGGTGTTAACCTTTTTAGGTGTTTCCCATAAATGAAAGAGAAACACAAAGGCAAATGATTCATGCCTTAACGGATAATACTATTATCAAATACCGATTGACATGAAAAAACGAACACATCTGGCAAAACTGGCAATGGTTTTTCTGGGGCTTTTTTTTGTAAGCCATACAAGTAGCGCGCAAATTCTAAGAAAACTTGGGAAGGCCGCTGAGCGGGCCGCGGAAAGAACCGTTGAAAGACGTGTAGAAAAAGAAACCTCTGAAAAAACCGATCAAGCCCTTGATAGTATTTTTGAACCAGGGGAAAGCAAAAAGAAGACGAAGAAAAAGTCCGGTTCAAAAAAAGACAACACCTCAACCAATAAGGCGCCTACCGAAACCAGCGGTACTAGCGGAAACTCCGCTTCCACCGTTCCGAAAAACGCTTCGCCGACCATGGCCATATATAGCAAGTTCGATTTTGTTCCCGGAGACACTCCCCTCTTTTTCGATGATTTTTCAAATGAATTTGTGGGCGATTTTCCCTCGCGATGGAATACGAACGGAAGTGGAGAACTGGTTACCGTAGAAGGTGAAAACAGCAAATGGCTAAAACTTCTGCCAGGTTTCACCACTGCGTACATTCCCGATATAAGCCCGTTACCCGACGAATTCACCCTAGAATTTGACGTCATTGCACTAGGACTCGACAAAAAAACCTCGTCACAGGCGTACTTCGGCATTGTTATAGAAGACAACAATACCTTTAAAAAAGGAGCGAACATGGGCATGGTGGAATATTCCCTTTGCCAATTTATAGACCCAGGGATAACCGTAGAAAACAAGGTCGCTTCAAAAAGGGTCATTCGAAACATCGTAAAAGCCGATATACGCCAGGTTGTGAACAACAAACACCACATATCGGTAGCCATCAACAAAGAGCGTTTTCGATTTTGGATAAACGAGAACAAATATATTGACGTACCTCGGCTACTCCCATCCAATGTACAGATGCAGGGAATAAAATTTATGCTTCGCGGAACGGATACCAATAAAGAATCTATACTAATAAGTAATATAAAGGTAGCCAAAGGAGGTGTTGACTTACGAAGGAAACTATTGGCCGATGGAAAAATATCGACCAACGGCATTCTGTTCAACAGCGGCTCGGCCGAGATACAACCCCAGTCGATGGGCATTATACGGCAGATATATCAGGTACTGCAACAAGACTCTTCCATCAACCTCAAGATCGTAGGCCATACGGACGCCGATGGAGATGACAAGAAAAACCTTCAACTCTCAAAGCAAAGGGCCGAAGCCGTAAAAAATGCACTCGTATCTATATATGATGTATCTTCCAGTAGACTATCTACCGACGGCAAAGGAGAATCTGAACCTGTTGGAGACAACTCAAGCCCCGACGGCAAATCTATGAACCGACGTGTAGAATTCATTAAACTATAAATAACACACCTTATGAAGACCGCTTTATTAACAACCGTATTCTGCCTTATCGTGACCACCGTCACTTTTGCCCAAGACAGCTGTAGTAAATTTTACCCTCTGGAAGAAGGGAGTTCGTTTGAATATACAAATTATGACAAAAAAGAAAAGGTAGAGGGCTCAGTGCACTACACCATTACCGAGGTCCGCTCCGAAGGCGCTGCTTCCGTAGCCACTTTTGATATGAAGTACAAGGATAAAAAAGGAAAGGACCTATTTGAATCAAATTACTCCTTCAGCTGTGAGAACGGCCTGGTCACCATTGACTACAAATCACTTTTCCCCTCGCAAATGATGCAGCAATACACGGAAATGGGGTTGGAGATGGACATCTCGGGAACCGATATCGAACTCCCCAACGACCTGAGTGTAGGCCAACAATTGGCCGATGCCAATGTTACGGTGGCCATGAGTATGAGCGGCATAAACATGAACGTTTCGGTCGACCAGACGAATAGAAAAGTAGAAAAAAGGGAAAACGTGACTACGCCTGCCGGTACTTTTGACTGTTATTTGATTACGGAAAACCACATGACCAAGACCATGGGCGCGACCATTGAAACCTCAACAAAGCTGTGGCTGGCGGAAGGCATAGGCATGGTAAGACAAGAAGCGTACAAAAAGAATGGCACCTTAATGAGCCGAACCGAGCTTACCCGATTTACTAAATAATACAAGCAAAAAACGCTTACTAAATTTATAACCGATGAAAACCAAAATACTCCTTCTTCTGTCACTCCTGTTTATTGTAAGCTCTTGTGACGAAGATGCCACCGAAGGCCTTGTAATCGATCCTGACGATATAATTGACAACGAAAACATCATAGTGGTAGACGAAGGGGCGGATAGCGGAAACCCCAAGATTTTTATTTCGCCCAATGAAGTAATCGTCAAATACGACCCAGGGGTTTCACAAGACTCGGTAAGGAAAGACTTCCCCTTGCTCAATTATAAAAAATGCGACTGCGGGGATACCAATATTGAATTGTGGGTTTTTGACCCCGGCATCGATGAACTTGAAATTGAAGGTGTTGTCCAGAGGCTTTCAAGACGCAGCGGGACACGGGGCGAACGCTCCTTCGACATTCAACTTACACCCGTCGGACCATTTCCCCAGCCCGGACAGGATGTATTAGCCGATACAGTAGGCCTAGTCGGCCCTGCTTCCAGTCTTTCAGTTAACATTGCGGTCATCGATACCGGACTCGATTTTAAAAGATACCTGAACACCGAAAGCCCGGAGAAATTTTTGTTTCCCAGCGGCTACTATAGCTACTGCTACGATACGGGTACCGGTTGGAATTTTACAGGTGAAGGAGACCCCAACTTTGTAGATGATAACGGGCATGGCACCTACGTAACCAAAATCATGACCGACGAACTCGACAAGAAAGGCGTCGACTATCAAATTCTACCTTTAAAGGTTTTCGACGCAAGTGGAAGGGGATCGTATTGGGACGTGCTTTGCTCCTTGGCCTATGTAAAGGACATCAACCATTTTCGTAAGGTAATCGATATCGTAAATGCCAGTTTTGGCGGCGGGCTGCCACGTGAATTTTTTGACGAGCCGGAAGCCGGGGAAACCGAAAACATCTTTACCGAGATGCTGGAAGCCCTTAATGATCAAGGCACATTGGTCATTACCTCGGCCGGAAACAAAGGTGAAGACAACGATACCGGCGTCGAAGGGGATTTCCTGTCCTCTTTTCGGTCTCCCAACATAATCTCGGTTGGCGGTTACGAGTACGATACGATCAATCCTGCTGCACGGCCCATCACACTTCACCGCCTCTCAAATTATGGAAGCGACGGAAGCGTCGATATCGCATTGGCCTTCAACAACTATGAGATCATCTACGATACCAGCGATTCACTCCGAAAACAAAGGGTAACCCTACATGGCACTTCGTATGCCGCGGGCGCCTTGTCGGGAAAGGCCGGCACCCTAATCGACAGCCTAGGCAATCTTTCTATCGAAGATCTGAAAACCCATATCTTCAACTTAACGGAACACGCGCCCCAGCTCGACGGCAAAATAGTCGATGGAAGGGCCCTTATCCGGGAAGAATAAGGTAAACCACCCTAGAGGGGAAACCGCCCATGGCCATCCATGGGCGGTTTTTTTTTACGCCGCAGGTACTTTAAGAAACTGCGATATACCATCAAATTTCTTGCTATATTTAAGACCCCGTATTTGACCAACAAATTCCCAAACCCGCTGATCGATATGCCCTTAACCCGAATACCCTCTATGGTGCACCTGCGATTCAACTGTATCCTTTTTTTTCTTTTGGGCCATTTGTGCATGGCACAACAAGAAATCTTGACCGAGATTATCCATACGGATGCGCAGAAGGAAGTGATCGAACAAAAAATCGACGCTTTCTTCGCCTCCCACACAAAAGATATGTCCCCAAGGGAATTGGCCGATTGCTACCACGATGTGGGCAATAAATGGTATCACGAACAGTGGTGGGACACAGGGGAGGAAAGCGATATCGAAAAGGCCATTTATTACACCCAAAAGGCTTTGGAAATCAAGTCAGGGTTAAAAGACCTAGAAAAGGGATCCTTGGACAACACCCGTTTCAACCTCGGTGTATTTTACAGTCTTAAAGGGGAAATTTATAAGGCCCGAAATACTTTCTTGCATATTTCGAACAAGGGAAGTGACGTGGAATGGATACAAAAGGCCCGACTTGAACTAGGCTACAATTATTTGACCACAGGCGATTTTTACAAGGCCCTAAATCAATTTTCAGAGGTCACCTTATTGCATGCCGGGGTGCCAACCTCCCCAAGCACATCGCCATACATCATCGATATCGACGCCCAAATCTTAGTGGCGGAGACCTACGCCGAAATGGACCTGAAGGAATTTTCAAACGAGATACGTTTGAACCTTAAAAAAGCAGACTCCCTCATCGGTCGTTACAAGGAAGCCGACAAACAATACCGAAGGCGTATCGACCATTTGGAGGGCAACCGACTTATCGAAAACGGCAGCTACGAACAGGCCATCGCCAAACACAAGCAAGTACTAAAAGACTCCGTGGACCTGGGGCCCAGGGATATAGCGAACATACACAGCAGCATCGGCTACTCCCATTTGAAATTAAAAAACTACGACCAGGCCCTCATCCATTTAAAAAAGGCAAATTCCTTGGTTGAAGATTTTTCCCTTCCTTACGAAAACCTAGGCGATTTTTACCTTGACCAAAATAATTACGAAAAAGCCCTGTACCATTACCAAAAAGCCATTGTACTGTCAACCGACGGCAGAAAGGGAATACGTTTCGATGAGCTTCCGTCCGTTGAGGACCTTGAACTTGCAAGCGAAAAAATTGTTTTGCTTGGCCATGTAATCGCCAAGGCCAACGGCTGGTTAAAGTTTTACGAATACGACAAAAACAAAGACCACCTCGACCATGCTTTAAAAACCTTTGCACTGGCGGATCAACTGGTCGATATCATACGATCGGAAAGTACGGAATACCAATCAAAGCTCTTTTGGCGCGAAAAAGGGGCTTCGTTGTACGCGAAGGCCGTACAGGCATGTTACTTGCTCGACAAGCCCAAAGAAGCCTATTATTATATGGAACGCAACAAGGCCTTATTGCTTTTGGAGGATGTGTCCGTGGAACAGGCAAAGGAATTGGCACAATTGCCCCAAAAAACAATAGAACGCGAGTTCAGGCTCAAACAAAATATTTATTTATCCGAAAACGAATTGAGGAATCTTGAACCTACTTCCGAAAGCTCCCTCGATTCGGTCAGGCAACGGGTCTATGAAAGCAAGCGGATCTATAACGCTTTCTCAGATTCACTGGCTGCGGCCTTTCCCGACTATGCCAACATCAAAAAACAAGTCCGTTTGCTCTCCCATACCGATTTTATATCCGATTACATTTCGGACGATGAAGCCGTACTCCAATATATCCTTAACGAAGAACAAGGATACGGTCTGCTGACATCAAGCGAACAAAGTACTTTCTTTAAACTTGACGACGTAAAAAAATTAAATGATCAACTGATAGTGCTCTACGGCCAATTGACCGACCTGACCACCAGCCGAGACGAGCTGACGCGTTTCAATACCTTATCTCACCAAATTTTTAACCAATTGGTACCCGAAACCGTACACGAGACAATTAAAGGAAAAAAACTGACCCTCATTACCGATTACATCCTACAACAGATTCCTTTTGAAGCCTTTGTGACCGACCTCGAGAATCTCACTTACCTAATAGAGAACACCGAGATCCGGTACGCCTACTCGATGTCGTACCTAAATGCAAAAAAACAGGTCTCCAGTAAGGCCAAAAACGATTTTTTGGCCATAGCCCCTATAACATTTAACACTCTGGAACTTCCAGAACTTGTGTTTAGTAAATCTGAAGTGGAAGAAGCGGAAAGAATCTTTCCCGGAAAAAGGCTGATGAACCAAGAAGCTACAAAAGCAAGGTTCTTAGAACAGGTAAACGACTATAACATTATACATCTTTCTACCCATGCCGATATTGGCGAGGAGAACGACCCTTGGATCGCCTTCAGTGACGAAAAAATGTTTCTGAACGAGGTGTATGCTACCAAAAATCAAGCTGACATCGTTGTGTTAAGTGCCTGTAATACTTCGATAGGCGAACTTAAAAAAGGCGAAGGGGCCATGAGTTTGGCCCGAGGCTTCTTTCATTCCGGGGCGAAAAGCGTGGTATCTTCCCTATGGTCTACCAATGACAAGAGCAGTAAGGAACTTATGGTAGCTTTTTACCAAGGTCTTGATGAGGGACTCACCAAATCGGCCGCCCTACGGAAGGCCAAAATCGATTATATCAACAAGTATCGGGGCAGCAGTATTTCTCCGGCCTATTGGAGCGCTTTGATCATTATCGGGGACAACATACCGATCAGGCCTGCCCATAACCAATGGTCTTATATCTTATATATAGTTCTAGGGACTCTATTGGCCTTAGTGCTTTATCTTCTTGTCAAAAGAAGGGAACACCTTTCCTGAATTTATTCCAAGTCCCTAAAAAGTTTAGAGGCTTCCTCTTTTTTATATCGGCCATCGGCTACCAAATCGTTCAACATACGGATGGCATTTTCCTTTTCATTTATCTTCAAATAGGCCAGTGCCGCATACCAAAGGGCCTGTGGCCTAAACTCTCCCTTTTCGTTTATTGTTTCATCAAAAAGGGCAATAGCCTTCTCGGCCTGCCCATTTTTAAGATAGGATTGTGCCAAGTAGAAATTGACCGCTTCGGTGTTCTTTGTTTCTTTCAACTGGGTAAAAAGGGCTATCGCCTGAACATTATCGTTGGTCTCATAGGCTACAAAGGCTTGTCGCTCCAACGAAGTATCGGCTTCCTCTCCACGGGTAATGGCATATACCGTATTCGGATACTCTTGAAAGTGCTCCTCATACATATCCATATAACCCGATCCTGAAAAATTGTTGTAGCCCAACCAGCCCAAGCCGACCAATAAAGCTATCGAGGCCGCCATGGCCCATTTTCGATAAACGGTAAACGGTGCTCTTGCCGTTTCTTCTTTTTGAATACCTTCTTCAAAGCCTATAAGTTTGGCCTTAAGTTGTTTGGCCTCCTTTTCACGAATAACCCTCTTGAGGTTATTTTCAAAATCGAATTGCTGCTTGAATTCACCATCGGTCTCCAAAAGTTGGGCGAATAGTCTTTCTTGCTCGGGCGTTAGCCGGTTTGAAAAGTAATCGTAGAGTAATTGCTCCTTATCCATGACTAGTAGGTATTTTCTTGGATGCGTTCCTTTAATGTTTTCATACACCTCGATTTGGCCGCCTTGACCACATTTTCACTATTGTAATTCCCCGCTTTCATTATTTCTTGAATGGTGTAACCACGATAATAAAAGAAGGTCAGTAATTCTTGGCATTTAGCCCCGAGGTCTTTAAAATGCTTCTGGAGTAGTTTCTGTTCCCTTGTCAGGTCGGACCGCTCCAGGTCAAGCGTACTTATCTGTTCATCAGTGTCGCCTACCCGAGTGAGGTCGTAGCTTCCTGAGACTGTTTTTTTGTTCTTCCTCATCCTATCAAAAATTAAATACTTGCCAATAGAGAATAGATAGGTAGAAACACTGCTGGTCAAGCTTTCTAATTTCCCGTTCATTATGTTTTCATAAAAAACGATATAGGCATCTTGGTAGATATCGATGTTCTCTTCTTCCGTAAGCTTATAGCGCCTCGCAAAATTCAAAAACTTAGACCGGTTATCTTCATAGACCTTCCGGAGTGTTTCTTCAGAACCTGCTTGAAGCTCTTCCAGTGTAATATTTTTATCTGTCTCTTGCACTTTAATAAACAGGAATTGAAAAGGTTAACATCAACGGCCGCTAATTTAACGTTTTTTGTATGCGCTTTTTGATTATTGCCGGCATATCCCTCAATAATTGGCCGTTTGTAGTATTTAAACTACAAACGTTTACTAAAAAACTTCCGGATTATGCTTGGTATTAACCTTTGCCCCCTAAAACATAGAAAATAAGAACACAAAATTTTTAACCATGGAAACTTATAGGAAATTGGAGATAGCAAAAAGAATTTTGATCGTCGCTTTGATAGTAACCCTCTGAATATACTATCAACTATAGGCCCAAAATGATTTCCTGACCTAATTTCCCTGTCATGCATAGGTCGAGGGAGATCGTATCACGCCTGTCCCAAACGAGCAAACCGAGGCCAACCCCGTGGCTCCCCCCCCCCTTATCTTAACCTTCACCTTCCGCTACCATTAAAAGGAAACTAAAAGTATCACCACAAAAGAAAATATCATGAAAACACCAACAACATTTTTTATTGTCTTACTGTTAGGTATATTCCTGTTGAATACTTCCTGCTCCAAAGAGGACGGACCCAACGCACCCGAGCCCGTGGCCAAGGAAGAAACAATTAAAGAAGAAATAGAAGAAGAACCGGCCAACAACCCTCCGGACAGTTTTAATTTGATCGGGGTAATCGATGGCGTCACAGACGTGGATGTCTACCCTACCTTTAGCTGGGAAGAAGCTACCGATCCAGATGGCGATACCATTACCTACAACTTATATTTAGGCAGAGAAG
Organism: Zobellia galactanivorans; assembly: GCF_000973105.1. Classification (NCBI taxonomy): domain Bacteria; kingdom Pseudomonadati; phylum Bacteroidota; class Flavobacteriia; order Flavobacteriales; family Flavobacteriaceae; genus Zobellia; species Zobellia galactanivorans. Next base: position 1,127,132 of record NC_015844.1, read on the forward strand.
AAGACCCAACCCAACTGTAGGCGGCAGACCTTACCGACACTTCTTATGAGCTTACATAAGGTTTGCATACCTATGAACCTATTACTGGAAAGTAGTGGCCAAAGATCCCAACAACGCAGAGGTAGGTAGTAGCATAAACCAGTTTAGCACTAGAGGCCTTAATTTTAACCATACCCCAGTTACGGCTGCTGCCCCTTTCTCGGGAAGATTAATTCATACCACGGCTGTTTTGAACAAATAAATTATGGGTCATTGGGGGGCTAGATGGAAACAGAAAAAATGACGTCTGGGCTTTTAATTAAATCCGCAACAAAAAACCTCAGTTAAACCCTGAGTTTTTTTTATGCCCCAATGTTAACCTTTTTGCGTCACGTTCATAAAATGAAAAACAATCGATATTCCTTAAAACTTTATAATTATGAACTTTTCAAAGAAAAATCACGAACACTTTAATTGCAATAGCGAACACGTGAGTAAAACTTCAGTAAAATTTTTAATTTGCTTCATTATGGCACTTACCATTGCAGCCTTGACCTCGTGCCAAAAAGACAACCTTGAAGACGCGGTACTCACAGAAACCGTTCATGGAGAGCAGGGCGTCGCAGGCACGGCGGGCGAAAACGGACGAGACGGCGAAAAGGGCGATACCGGGGAACAAGGGCCACAAGGAGAAAAAGGAGAGAGAGGTCCTCAAGGCGAACAGGGGCCACAAGGAGAAATCGGAGCCGCAGGAGCAAATGGAGCCGATGGGGAAGATGGAAATGCCAATGTTCGATCGTTTAAATTTAGCCTTACAAGTGTAGCCTCATCGCACCATACCATCGAAATGCCGCAATTGACCACCGAGGTAATGGAAAATGACGTTATTCTGACCTATTTACAATTTTCAAGACCGCTTTTGTTGACATATCAACTACCTGCCACGATAAATGTCGGTCTTGGCGGAGGGCGAAGCCTTGCCGCGGACATTTCGGCATCACTTTGGGTAGGTGAAATTACATTATCGCTAAAAAAACCAGGGGAGCTGACCAGTCTTATGGATTCCGATATTCGTGCCGGGGACTTAAAAACCCTACGGGTCGTCATCATCAAATCGACAGAAAGCACAACTGGAAAAACTGCTGAACAAAACGTTCGGGCAGAACTAAAGTCGGCGGGAGTTAACATTAGCAATTATGATGAAGTGGCGCGATATTATGGTATTGATTAATCTAATCAACTTTAAAAATTAGAAATTATAAAAGCACGAATGAAATTTTTTACGATAACGGTCATGGCCTTGACCCTTGGTTTGGCCTCATGCTCAAAATAAGGCGATATCGGCCCTATTGGCCCAGAAGGATTACAAGGTATCCAAGGTGAGCAAGGGCTTCAAGGAGAACCTGGGCAAGATGGCGAGGAAGGTAATGCGAATGTAATTATATCTAACTGTATTGAAGCAATAAGAGATTATTTTGGCCCCATTGCAGAAATGAATACCCCTCTATCGGAAATTGCCCCGTCAATCATAGAAAGTAGTGTCGTATTGGTTTATATGAAACTAAATGGTTTTCACGAACGTATTTGGCCATAAGGCCACGCCTCTTTACCCCCCATAACTATCGAAACGGAAAGTTCTGAATAAGCATTTACCTATTTTTTAGTAACGAAAACTTAAATATACAATATCGTATAAGCCCTATTGTTGAGTTTAATTCGTTTCCTTCGGATACTGAATTTGGACATGGAATTAGACCTTCTAACATGGCCAAAAAAACAACAGCGTATATTTTTCTATGTTGGAATATTATGAGTTGATAGATTATATAGGTTGATATACTAAAGGTCAAATAACAAAAAACCACGGCACAAACCGTGTTTTTTTTATGCCCGAATGTTAACCTTGGCATACGTGTTTCATAAAATGACAAACAAATAAATAACAAACATTATGAAAATTACTAAAGTTTATACAGCAGTTTTAGCCTTAACATCATTATTGTTTATCAATTGCAGCAAAGGTGACGATGATAATGGCGGGAATCCACCGGTTCAAGAAACCCCAACGATTGAAGGTACTTGGAAGGTCGTAACCAATAACTACTTTGACGATTCAAAATATTTCATAATCAATGAAGATAATACCTTACACATTCTTTACGAAGACAACCTTGGTTTCAAGGGTGCCCAAAATGCCAACTATACCAATAACGAAGAAGAACTTCAACTGACCATAAATTTTGGATACGCCTCTTTATTGGCCAATTATACCGTCAGTAGTGATGACCTTGTTCTCAATTTCCCCGATGGTAGCATTTCCTTAACAAAGGAAACAACTGCCCTAGACCCCGACAACTGGATCAAAAAGCTAAAAATCATTAACGAAGGCGATGCCCCTTGGACCGAAAGCATCGATATCGCATGGAACGGCAGCCAACTCGTTATAGGAAACGGATACGAGGCCGAAGCTATCGGACTCGTAAACCCTGAAACATTTGCCCTAGAAGGTACCATTGCTACCACTAGAAGCGCATTTGCCGTCGAAATCGAGAACTATGATGACGAGGAAAAATACATTTTTCAAAGTGACAACGGGAACAACAAATTTCATATGTACGATTTAGCGGATAACACACATGAGGATGAGTCCCTCCCATTAGGAAGTTGGATACACGGCTTGGCATCTATAGATCACCAGACCATATGGGCTTCCAGTAACAATGAAGATTCTATTTACCTCTATGACTATGATTCGAAAACCATTTTACAAACCATCGACCTTGAAGAAAAAAGTCCAAACGGCCTAGATTATCAAGCCGGCTATCTTTATATCTGTGCCAGTGGTCAACTCTATAAGTGTGATGTTTCCGATGGCTTTGAGGTTATAGAGTCGTATACCCTACCCGACTATTCAATAACGGGCATAGCTTATGATGGCAGTTACTTTTGGGTATATGCGGAAAAGAACAGTGAAGGCAAACTCGTTCAGTTAGACCTAAGCATCTAAAGAATTGAACCGCGCATCTAACTTTTATAGCCCATACTGGCGTCTATTAAAAAAAATATAATAAACCCGAAAAGCAAAAATCATGAAAATTTTAAAATATATAACGGTATGTACCCTCTTTCTAAGCTTCCTTTCTTCTTGTGATAAAGACTTGGTCGGCGAGGCCAAGGACCTTGAAGAAGGACCGACCAAAGGACTTCCCGAAGACGACAGTCTGAGGCTTGAAATCACGACCGTGACCCATGAAGACCAAATGGGCAGTTTTTACGACAATGGAATAGTAGAATTTCAAGGTAAAATATGGTCCGTGGCCGGATATAACAGCTATAGCTTACCAAATTGCAACAGTGATATCTGGAGCAGCGATAATGGTATCAATTGGCGTAGTGTAACTTCAAACCACTTTGGAGCGAGAAGGGGACATGCGACCGCGGTTTTTAAGGACAAGATTTGGGTCATAAGTGGCATAAATACAGATGCTTCTCCTTGGGTGGAATACGGCGATATATGGTCTTCAACCGATGGGGAAGCATGGACACAAGAATTGGAACACGCCCCATTCGGGCATATGTTCTACCCTAGTTTAACCGTCTTTCACGACAAGATGTTCATTATAGGCACATCGTCTTCTGATGAAATGGTGGTCTGGTCGACCGCCGATGGCATTTCATGGAACTTAGAGGCCTCTTCCCCTTTTCCGAAAAGGGAATCGCATCAGACCGTAGTCTTTAATGATAAAATGTATGTTATAGGGGGGCAAACCGCAGGTCACGCCTATAATGATATATGGAGCAGCGATGACGGTGCTACCTGGACCAACCTCACCCTGTCCGGCGATGTGTTTTCCAGAAGGTTCGGCCACGGAGTCACGGTATACGACAATAAGGTCTGGGTACTTGGCGGAACAGGTATTCTTACAGGGCCTTATGCCGACCTCTATTATTCGGAAGATATGGAAGAATGGACCCAATATACCGATTTAGGCCCATCACCTACTCCGCTGAGCAATTTCGCCACGCTTACCTACAATGGGGCCATTTGGATCTTTGGCGGTTACGACAACCGCGAACCCATTGGTGAAATCGTTACGCTCAAAGCCATTTAATTAGTCTCTATAAAGACACTTCCATATCGATAAGCCTCTTTATTAATTCTTGGAAGAGGCAATCAATTTCAAAGTGGTTTTCTAAACGAAGGACCGAAATCCGAAAGAAATACTTTCATATAAACAAAAAACCGAGTTAGACTCGGTTTTTTTTATTCCGATGTTAACCTATGTGCTTTCCTTACATAGAATAGAGAACCCTATAATGAAAGAACATGGACACTTATGAAAAATTTGAATTCCTTAAAAGGATACTCATCCTTGCCTTTATGGTAACGATATCGATCCTGATCACACTTGTGGCCTAAATTCCGACTCGACCCTATACTTCGCAACACTTGCCCATTAACAACTTAAAAGCTTCAATTATGTACACGACAAAACACCTCTATTCAACTTTAAGAAAATTTGCCACTATAGCTTTCTTACCTTTTCTTATGGGAAGCTGCGAAACCGAAATACCTTTGGAAGACAGCGACCCGCCAAACTTTAGTATTCAAATTACGGGAGACGGATTTAGCGAAACCTTTGACCAAGACACCGATTTCGACAGCTTTCAATTGAATCTTAAAAGAGAGACCACCTATGATTTTATATTGACCGGAGCCGACCAAGGCGGGTTAAAACGTTTGGAAATGTATTTTACCCCTGATTACATTGATATGAACGCCAACCTATACGGACCTTGGCAAGTGACCACCCTAACATTCCTGACAGATTTGATTTCTTGGAACGGCAATCGCTCTTCTCCCCTTACCGGAACAGTGTTAGACGGTTCGTTCACCACCAAGGGCGACAATGTTTCCTTGGAAATCTCCCTCTACCTATTAGACTATGGCGGTGACTCTGGAAGTTCGAACAGTTCCAGTGCTGCACTAAATATCTTTATTGACGACCACGAAACGGAAATCGTGTTTTTCTAAATAGATTCGGCGCACCCTATCCCCTGTATTTCATTTTATTATATGATGTTAACCTTAACTTACGTTATGCATAAAACACCAAACGCATAAATAACAAGCATTATGAAAACCACATTTAAAATTTTATTCTTGAGTTTTTTCAGTATCGCAGCACTAACGACTTCCTGTTCAAAGGATGGGGATACTGGCCCAATAGGCCCCCAAGGAGAGCAAGGACCGGCAGGCGAACAAGGTGTGCAGGGCCCAGAAGGACCAGCAGGGGAAGATGGCAACGCCAATGTAATCGCTTCCGAATGGTTTCCCTTAACTTTTGAAAAAACCATGGTAAACGAACTGCCGCATTTTAATGGCAACAAAGCAGTTCCGGAAATTACTTCTGAAATCGTTGAAGAAGGAACAGTAATCGTTTACGGCAAACTAAACGGTTATACCGAAAACGTTTGGCCGACCGACAAAGTAGCCCAATTTCCGATTACGCTCATGTACAATGCCTTGGGAAATACCCAAATCGACATTTATAAAGCGTTTATTTCTGAAGGAAACATACAATTCAACGTTACCGAAAACTATGATATCCATGGTGGTGTAAGCCCATATCATATGTATAGGTATATTATCATCCCAACAAACTCGGTTACGGAAAAATCCCAAAATCCCAACTTTAGCAAAATGACCTACCGTGAAGTTATGGACCATTTTGGACTTGATTATTGATGAAATCATTTACAAAATGAAAAACCGAGGCCTACACCTCGGTTTTTTTATGCGCCGATGTTAACCTTGCTATAGCCTATTCCATAAAAAGCCAAACGTATAAATAACAAGTATTATGAAAACTACATTGAAATTGCTATTCATGACTTTTTTGAGCATTACTGCACTGATTACTTCCTGTTCAAAAGATGGGGATGTCGGTCCAATAGGGCCACAAGGGGAGGAAGGCCCAATTGGCCCCCAAGGAGAGCAAGGTGAACAAGGACTCCAAGGTGAACAGGGCCCACAAGGACCAGCCGGTGAAAACGGGGAAGATGGGGAGGACGGCAACGCCGAAGTATATTACAGCGATTGGATTCCTGCCAATTTTACGGGCACCTCGGAAACTATACAATATATGGGAATCGATTTTCCTGCTTCTATGGAATCCGCCTTTAGAATTAAAAACACCCATATTGTTTTGGTCTATTTCACCGGTTACGGCGACGGCAACGTTTACCAACTACCTGTTCTCAATTTTAGAGGGGCCCAATTTACCTTTGGCTATGGTTCTGGCAGTGCCGCTTCAGAGGATATCAACATATATGCAAGATCAACAAGCACCAGTCCGCTGAGCGAGTACGCCATAAGCCCTGAACGAGGGAATAGGTTCCGTTACCTTATCATTCCCCCGAACATACTCATCTCTTCAAAAGGGAATACACCGGATTTTAACAAAATGACCTACCGTGAAGTTATGGACCATTTTGGACTTGATTATTGATAAAATCATTTACAAAATGAAAAACCGAGGCCTACACCTCGGTTTTTTTATGCGCCGATGTTAACCATGACCTATGAAAAAGCCTTCCCATAGTTATTTCCAAAGAGGTTATAATGGATATTGATGAAATCAATGTTGGGTCCCTCGTTGTAGAAGTAATATCCGATTCTGGCCAAACGCTAGACTTTAGATTTATTCTTGTTAAAGGCAATCTAGCCGGAAAAACAGAAAGGGAAAACATTAAAAAAATGACTTACGAAGAAATTATGCAGTATTTTGGCTTGGAATAGTAATGTGCTTTCTAAGCAAAGAAAAAAACCTCGGTTACACCGAGGTTTTTTTCTTTGCAATTGTTAACCTTCATTAACCACCACCATTAAGATACTATAATCTTAAAACAAAAAATTATGAAATTTACAATGAAATTATTAGGTATGGGCTTAGTAGTATTGGCCCTAATGTTTACATCTTGTGCAAAAGATGGTGAAGATGGCATGGATGGAGCCATGGGCCCCGCAGGTACCAATGGCATCGATGGAACTGATGGCACAGACGGTGCTGATGGTGCTGATGGTGCTGATGGTGCTGATGGCAATGCCAATGTCATGGCCTCTGAATGGGTTGTAGCGGATTTCGCGGACACATGGTCTTTCTCCAGAGCTTCGGTAACCATAAACGATCCCAATATTACACAAGAAGTATTGAGTACCTATACCATTTTAGGTTATTTTTCCTTTGATGATTCTTATACTGATATTTATGCCATACCATTTACCGAACCTTTATTAAGATCTTTTACCATGGAACAGAAAATGGCTGTCGGAGAATATACTATTACCGAATTCGGCAATCTGGATACCGTAGGCACTATTGACCCCATAGATGGTTTTGTGCGTTATATATTGATAGCACCTGCAGCACTTTCAGGTAAAGGAGGAAATGGCCATAGTATAAAAGGTATGCAGGAAAATGGCGTAGATCTTTCCAATTATTATGAGGTCATGGATTACCTTGGAATGGACTACTAAATCTTAAATTTTAAACATAATAAAAAAAACCTCGGCTCACGCCGAGGTTTTTTCTTGTTCTATTATTTCCGCTTCGAAAAGGGCTTCAAAATGTTTCAGCAACTTTCCTTTTACTTCGTTCAGGTCAACTTCTTTTTTCCCTAATTCTACATTTAAAGAAGTAACGGCCTTATCCTTTATACCGCACGGGATCATCAAATCAAAATACCCTAAGTCGGCATTGACGTTCAAGGCAAAACCGTGCATGGTGACCCAACGGCTGGCCCGCACGCCCATGGCACATATTTTTCGGGCAAATGGCGTTCCTACATCGAGCCAAACCCCGGTCTCTCCTTCCGAGCGCTCGGCCTTCACCCCATATTCGGCCAAGGTCAAAATTACCATTTCCTCTAAAAACCTAAGGTACTTATGGATATCGGTAAAAAAATTGTCAAGATCTAAAATTGGATATCCTACTATCTGCCCGGGGCCATGGTAAGTGATATCACCTCCCCTATTTATTTTATAGAATTTGGCTTTTTTGGCGGCAAGCTCTTCTTCGCCCACCAAAAGGTTGGCCAAATCACCACTCTTGCCCAAAGTATACACATGGGGGTGTTCTACAAATAAAAAGTGATTGGGGGTCGGCTCATCGGCCTCTTCCCTTCGGTTCTTGATCTTTAAGTCTACCGTTTGCTTAAACAGTAATTCTTGATAGTCCCAAGTTTCCTTGTAGTCTTTCTGTCCGAGATCTTGAAAAAGCACCTTTTTGTTCATGGAACAAAGATACGAAAACAGACGGCCTATTTCTCTAACTCTACCTCAATGAGAACAGATTCTGGATCTTTCAAGATATCCAAAAAGTTGACCTCATAGATCATGGTCTTTCCATCCATAGAAAAAGTGGCCGCTTCGATATTCGTAGATTTTATCCTTTTTGGAAAGTGATATTTAAAGGTGTACGTAGAAGAAGAAAGAAACATTTCCGCACTTACCAGGCTATCGACGCTTTGCTGGAACAATTCTTGGTCTACAATGGCCGCTTCACGTTTGAACTTATTCTTATTAAAGGTATAATTTACTTTCGTAGCCCCATTAGCAGGATTTTGGGGCATAGGCTTGCTACCTGCCGCCGGCCCGACCGAACTTGCACTTTGAAGAGCATTAAAGGCATCGTTCACTTCCGATACATCCTTAAAATCGGTAAACATATTAAAGTTCATAATCCCATTGTCGGCATCTACCTTCACGTGCAGGCTAAAAGGCTCCAATCTTTTCAGTTCGGCCTGTTGTTCGGGCGACAATTGCGCTATACTATCTTTTTTCTCACGTAGTAAATCCTTGAACACTAGGGTCGAGTCAATAACCTCCCCCAATTTGGTAGAGTCGGAAGAAGGCATCATTTGCATCATTTCACTCCCATCAAAACCGATGTTCATCTTACCTGTTCCATCTTCGTTGAAATAAATTTCTTCCGTAAAATTACAGGCTACAAAAAAAACGGCAATACAAACCGTTACCACTACTTTTAATAATTTCATCTAAAATCGATTCTAGTTAGGATTGTTCAATATGATCAATGCGGCAATAACTCCCGGAACCCAGCCACAGAAAGTCAAAAGTAGGACAATAAAAAAAGACCCACAACCTTTTCCGATAACCGACAAAGGAGGAAAGATAATAGCCAACAAAACACGTAAAAAGCTCATTTTAAACAAATTTTTTGATTGATGATGTACCCATAAGACGTAAAAACGTCATTTTTGTTACATCCATAAAAGGAAAAAACAAGGTCATTTTTTGGGCATTTCAAGCAATCCTGCTTTATACATTAACGCAAACCAGACCGCTTCATTATAATTTCGTATTACATGATGCATAGAGTATACTGTCGATAGCGTATATTTGCAGCCTTAAATATTAAAAAATGCAACTTTCGGAACAAGAAATCATTAGACGAGAAAAACTGACCAAATTGCGCGAACTGGGCATCAACCCCTACCCCGCCGCCCTATACCCTGTAGATGCTACTTCAAAGCGCATTAAATCAGAGTTTGAAGAGGGTAAAAAGGTAGTCATTTCAGGGCGATTGATGTCGCGTAGAATTCAGGGCAAGGCTTCTTTTGCCGAGTTGCAAGACAGTGAAGGCCGGATCCAGGTCTATTTCAACCGTGACGAAATTTGTACCGGCGAGGATAAAAGCCTTTACAACGACGTTTATAAAAAACTATTGGACATAGGCGATATCATTGGTATTGAAGGGGAGCTTTTTACCACCCAGGTGGGCGAAAAAACCGTAATGGTAAAGAACTTTTCGCTCTTGAGCAAGTCTTTACGTCCGTTGCCCTTGCCCAAAAAAGATGCCGAAGGCAATGTTTTTGACGAATTCAACGATCCCGAAATGAGATACCGGCAACGCTATGTTGATTTGGTGGTCAACCCAAAGGTCAAGGAAACCTTTATCAAAAGGACCAAGATCACCAACAGTATCAGGGAGTTTTACAATAAAGCGGGATACTTGGAAGTTGAAACCCCTATTCTTCAACCCATACCCGGTGGTGCCGCCGCAAGGCCATTTTTAACGCATCACAATGCCTTGAACATTCCCTTGTACCTTCGTATCGCCAACGAGCTATACCTTAAAAGATTGATCGTTGGAGGTTTTGACGGAGTCTATGAGTTTTCCAAAGATTTCCGTAATGAGGGAATGGACCGTACCCACAATCCCGAGTTTACCGTAATGGAACTCTATGTAGCCTATAAGGATTACAATTGGATGATGGACACCACCGAAAAACTATTGGAAAAAGTGGCCATCGATGCCAACGGATCGTCAAAAGTTACGGTAGGTGAAAACGAAATTGAGTTTAAGGCCCCCTATGCGCGCGTACCTATTCTAGAGGCCATAAAAATCCACACGGGTAAAGATGTGGCCGGTATGGACGAAGAAGAACTACGTGAAACCGCAAAAGAATTAGGTATTGAAGTTGATGAGACCATGGGTGTCGGCAAACTGATAGATGAAATTTTTGGCGAAAAATGTGAGCACCATTATATACAGCCTACGTTTATTACCGACTATCCAAAAGAGATGAGCCCGTTAACGAAAGAGCACCGAGACAACCCTGCCCTGACCGAACGCTTTGAACTAATGGTCAACGGTAAGGAGCTGGCCAATGCCTATTCTGAGTTGAACGACCCCATAGATCAGCGCGAACGTTTTGAAGAGCAATTGAAGCTTTCCGAAAAAGGGGACGACGAGGCCATGTTCATTGACCAAGATTTCTTGCGTGCCCTTGAATACGGCATGCCCCCAACATCGGGTATCGGTATCGGCATTGACCGTCTGGTAATGCTCTTGACCAACAATTCATCGATTCAAGAAGTATTGTTCTTCCCTCAAATGAGACCGGAGAAAAAAGCGATAGCACTGACCGATGAAGAAAAGGCCATTGTAGAATTGTTGAAACCGGAAGGGGAAATGGAACTGTCCGACTTAAAATCAAAAGCCGGACTGAGCGGTAAAAAATGGGACAAGTCGATGAAGGCACTGAACAAACACGGATTGATCAGCGTAAATGTTGAGGGCGACAACAAAACCGTAGTCCTGAAATAAAAAAGACAAAACAACCTTTAAATACAAAGAGCCAATTCACAACAAAATGAATTGGCTCTTTTACTTTAAAAGGAATGCCTCCCCGAAGCCATACCCTATACAGCAAATTCCCCATCAAACTCTAGGACCATCACCCCATTGGCCACAAAAGGAAATTGCCATCCCAACCGCTACACCGCACCCCTCAGCTCTATAAAATTCGGGTTATCAATCGCTTTCAAACGACAATCACTATCTTTAGTACGAAAGCGTCACAAATTTTAACAACCTTGTCTTTAGGGGTTTTTCTTCAAAATAGCCTATAACTAACAACCGCTGTTGTACAAGTTGCATAATTTTTTGAATTCTTAACTTTTCAAGTTTTCTATATTGAAGGGTGATTTATAAGAAAAAATAAGACCTAAGTATGAAAAAGAGGACAATACATAATGGTTTTTGGTATCTTTTAAATTCGGTAGGGCTAATGTTATTAGGTAGCTGCCAATCTACTCCCCCTGTTGACTTTAGCACGCAGATAAAACCTATTCTTAACAACAAATGTATTACCTGCCATGGGGGCGTAAAAAAAAGTGGTGGCTTCAGTCTCTTGTTCGAAGATGAAGCTTTCGCTAAAACAGAATCGGGAGTAGCGGCCATCATTCCCGGAAATGCCGCCGGCAGTGAAATGATCAAAAGACTGCACGAAGAAGACCCCGAGCTTCGTATGCCTTACGAAAAACCCAAGCTCACCGACGAAGAGATAGACCTATTGACCCGTTGGATAGATGAAGGTGCGAACTGGGGCCAACACTGGGCCTATTCGCTTCCTGAAAAAGTAGAGGTCCCTCAAATTAATATCGAGGCCAGTCTGGCCCCTACCAGTACTTCAGACTTTGTACAAAACGATATTGACCATTTTATTCTTGCCCGGCTCGACGAGAAAAACCTACAGCCCAATCCTTCCGCAGAAAAAAATATAATCGCCAGAAGGTTATCCTTAGATATCATTGGCCTACCGCCCAGCCAAGAACTCCTCGACCGTTTTGAATCCGAAGAGCTGTCTTATGAAGATTTGGTAGACACTTTATTGAACCAAAAGACCTATGGCGAAAAATGGGCCACGTGGTGGTTAGACCTGGCCCGATATGCCGACTCCAAAGGATACGAAAAAGATATGGCCCGCAGCATTTGGCGCTATCGCGATTGGGTCATCGATGCCTTCAATCGCGACCTTCCCTATGACCAGTTTACAATTGAGCAATTAGCGGGCGACCTGTTACCAGAGCCCTCTCCCGACCAATTGATCGCCACGGCCTTTCATAGAAATACCATGAACAACGATGAAGGCGGCACCGATGACGAGGAATATCGCGTGGCTACCGTCATCGATCGTGTAAATACCACTTTTGAGGTATGGCAGAGCACCACTATCGGTTGTGTTCAGTGCCACAGCCATCCGTACGACCCTTTTAAATACGAAGAATTTTACAAGCTGATGGCCTTCTTTAACAACTCCCGTGACGAAGATACACCCGGTGAGTCGCCCGTTCTTAAATTCTATACGCCCGAACAACAGGAAAAGGTAGATAAGATCATCGAATGGACTACTAAGTATGGGGACGAGGCCTCCGCCAAAACCTACAAGGACTTTTTACAGTTTACAGAACCCGTCTATAAATCGCATTTTTTCAAGGAAATCAACAATGGCTCCTACGATGACCACGCCTCCGTGGTTTTATGGGACAAGGGAAATTGCATCATAGAAAACGGATACACCAACAATGCCAGTTATGTGTACCTCAACTATCGTTCGCACTATAACGGCACAAAAATCATTATCCGTGAAAAGGATGCCGAGGGCCCGATTATAGGCGAGTTCACCATCAACAAACAAAAACAGAATATTACGGCCCGCTTTCCTATAAAGAAATTGGACCGTCAGGGCGATATTTATATCGAAACCCATAATGCCAATGCCAAAAAGGAAGCCAACCTGATGAATCTCTATTGGGTGACCTTTATTCCTGATTTACCCGGCGAAGGCCAGGCCGGATATAGTGAAATGGGTGCTAACCTCATGGAGGCCCTTAACATGAAAACCCCGACCGTACCAATAATGGTTGAAAATCCGGATTACATGAAGCGTACTTCCCAACTGTTCGATCGCGGCAGCTGGATGTCGAAAACCGATACCGTAGAACCGGGCACCCCAGAGAGCTTAAACGCATGGAACCCCGATTGGCCCGCCAACCGACTCGGACTGGCCCAATGGATCGTAGATAAAAAAAACCCCTTGACCGCCCGCACCTTGGTAAATCGGGTATGGCACCAAATCTATGGCAGAGGCCTGGTCTCTACCGTAGAGGATATCGGCTCGCAATCGGATGCCCCTTCGCATCCGGCCATGCTCGATTGGCTTTCCCTACGGTTTATGAACGAGCACAACTGGAGTATAAAGAAATTGGTGAGGGAAATCGTGATGTCGGGCACATACCGACAGAGTTCCGAAAGTACTCCCGAAATGTATGAAATAGACCCCGAAAACGAACTTTACGCCCGTGGACCGAGAATGCGTTTGGGCGCAGAACAGATCAGGGACCAAGCCTTGGCCGTATCCGGACTTTTAAGCCCTAAGATGTACGGACCGGGCGTTATGCCACCCCAGCCCGATGGTGTTTGGCAAACGGTATATAGCAATGCCCAATGGGTCGAAAGCAAAGGGGAAGACCGATACCGCCGGGGTATATATACTTTTTTAAAGCGAACGAGCCCCTACCCTTCGTTCCTGACATTCGATGCGGGAAGCCGCGAAGTCGCCACGATTAGAAGAACCGTAACCAATACCCCCTTACAGGCCTTGGTTACCTTAAACGATCCCGTTTACTTGGAAACCGCCTACCATTTGGCAAAAAACAACTACAGGCCTGACGACATTGAAAAAAGTATTGCCCTGAGTTATAAAAAAGCAACTTTTAAGGAGATAAGTCCCAATAGACTAAAAGCCCTAAAAGCCTTATACCAGACTTCCTTGGCGGAATTCAACAAAAACAGTGAAGCTTCAAAACTATTACTTCCATTTGAAGAGAAGCCTACGGCCGAACTCAGTGCCCTTACCCTTGTGGCCAATGCCATTATGAACTTAGATGAATTTTTAACGAAAGTATAAGCCGTGAAAGACCAAATCGAAAGACTCATTCAAGAGAAACTGGCCCGAGAAGCACAGGAAAAGACCCGAAGGCACTTTATAAAAAGTTGCGCACAAGGACTTGGCGGACTGGCCTTGAGTTCCATTTTCATGGGATGCGACCCGCTCACGAAACCGAACAAAAAATCAGCGACCACATTTTCGGAACGCGACCTTAATCCATTGGCCACTTTGCCCCCACATTATGGTCCAAAGGTCAAATCGGTCATTTACCTGCACATGGCCGGGGCCCCATCGCAACTCGAAATGTTCGATTACAAACCCAAACTTCACAGCCTAGATGGCCAAGATTGTCCGCAATCTTTATTGGCCGGAAAAAAATTCGCCTTTATAAAAGGCACCCCAAAGTTAATGGGCCCTCAGGCCGAATTCAAACAAGAAGGCGATTCAGGCAATTGGGTCTCGAACTTTATGCCCCATTTTAAAAAGGTAGTAGACGATGTCGCCTTTTTAAAGGCAGTGCATACCGATCAGTTCAACCACGGCCCGGCACAACTTTTTATGCATACGGGTAGTGCCCGTTTAGGTCGCCCCAGTATTGGCGCGTGGGCCACATACGGCCTGGGCTCTGAAAACCAGAACCTACCCGGCTTTGTTGTTTTGACCTCTGGCGGAAACACGCCCGATGCCGGAAAAAGTGTCTGGGGAAGCGGATTTTTACCCTCCGTCTACCAAGGGGTGCAATGCCGATCTAAGGGCGACCCCGTACTTTATCTTGAAGACCCAGATGGTATTTCCAGGGATTTAAAGAAAAGCACCATAGACGCCATTACCCAAATTAACAAGGAGGAATACGCCAAATATGCCGATCCTGAAATTCTGGCGCGGATCAACCAATACGAAATGGCCTACCGTATGCAAATAGCGGTTCCCGAGGTTATGAATATCAATAATGAGCCCGAGCACATTAAGGAGATGTACGGGGTAGAACCCGGCAAAGAATCGTTTGCCAACAATTGTCTGCTTGCCAGAAAACTGGTGGAAGACGGGGTACGCTTCGTTCAATTGTTCGATTGGGGCTGGGACAGCCATGGCGTGATACGTTCGGGATCTATCGATAAGGGCCTCCGAAATAAATGTACCCAAATAGACCGGCCCATAACCGCCTTGATCATGGATTTGAAACAACGCGGACTCCTAGACGATACCCTAATCGTATGGGGAGGGGAATTCGGCCGAACGCCCATGCAAGAAAATAGGGGGAATAAAGAAATGCCCTTTAAAGGAAGAGATCACCACGGTGATGCCTTTACCATGTGGATGGCCGGCGGAGGCATCAAAAAAGGTGCTTCACACGGTCAGACCGACGATATTGGTTTTTCCGGAATCGAAGGCCGCGTATCGGTTCACGATGTACATGCCACTATTTTACACTTACTCGGTTTTGACCACGAAGAATTCACCTATGAATTTCAGGGCAGACCGTTTCGATTGACCGATGTAGAAGGCAATATCATCAAAGAAATTTTATCTTAAATAACAATTATAATAGCAACCCTACCATTTATGAGAATGCCACTGACCCTTGTTGTACTCCTTTTTTCCTTTATTGGACTTTCCCAAAAAAAACAATTACAGTTCTTTCAGACCGATTGGGGCCGACAGATTTCTTGGGATGCCTTTTGCGAAAAAACAAAGGCGGCCGGTTACGACGGCATAGAGACGTGGTTTCCTAGGGACAAAAAAAGCCAGAACGAACTAAAAACGGCCCTTGAGAAATACGATTTAAAAGTCGGTTTCTTGAACGGCACCAATAAATCCATTCCTTTTAAGGAAAGTTTAAAGCAATACACCGCCCATTTTAAAACCCTAGTCTCTTGGAACCCTGTGTACATCAATTGCCATACGGGAAGTGATTTTTTTACTTTCGAACAGAACAAGGCCTTTATTGACGCTGCCAACAAAATAGCCAAAGAAAGCAACATTCCTATTTATCATGAAACCCACCGCGGACGATTTAGCTTCAACCTTCCCGACACCAAAAAATACCTTTCGGCCATTCCTGAATTAAAACTGAACTTAGACATCAGCCATTGGATGGTCGTTCATGAGTCGCTTTTACAGAATCAAGATAAAGAGCTCGAAGAAATCGTAAACCGCTCACATCACATCCATGCCCGTGTAGGTCATGCCGAAGGCCCACAAGTAAACGACCCCGAAGCCCCTGAATGGAAGAAAGCCGTAGAGCGTCATATGGACATTTGGGAAAAAGTGATCCGTAAACAATGGGAAGGCAAAGACGTTTTTACGATTACTACCGAATTCGGTCCCGCAGACTATATGCCCACTTTACCCTACACCCAATTACCCGTGGCCGACCAATGGAAAGCCAATGTCTATATGATGAAGCTGCTAAAAGAACGATTCAATATCGATTAAACAATCAATATGGATGTTCTGAAACAACTTCTTGGAAGGTTACACCCCCTTGTGGTCCATCTACCGATAGGCTTCATTATTCTGGGGCTCCTTTTGCAAGCCTACGACCGTAAAAAGAAAGAATACAACGCGGTATTAGCCCTCATCTATCTGTGGGCCGGTATTAGCGCCAGCCTTGCCTGCCTTACCGGTTACTTACAATACCTGGGTGAAGGCTATGCCTTTGAAACGGTAAAATGGCATTTGTGGTCGGGCATTGCTACGTCCTTGTTTTCGTTTTTGATGTATGCCCAATTAAAAGGGATCCAAGCGGTTGATTTTTTATCGAAGCTCCCTATGGTGGGATGGTCCGTTCTCTTCTTTGTTTTGGTTTCCTTTACCGGCCACCAAGGGGGGAACATTACCCATGGAGAAGATTATTTGATCGAACCCCTACCGAATTCCATAAAATCGGCCTTAGGCTTTGAAACATTTGAGGAGAAAGAAATCAGTCTCAACGAAACCAATTGGCAAGAGGCCCTTATCTATGAGGATGTCATCAAACCCATATTGAACAACAAATGCGTGAGTTGCCACAATCCGAAAAAAGCCAAGGGCGAACTCCTGTTGAACTCAGAGGAAGGTATTTTGAAAGGAGGCGAGAGCGGAGCCGTAATCGAAGCCTCAAAAGCTTCGGAAAGCGAGCTGTTTACAAGGCTCGTACTCCCTATGGACAATGACGACCATATGCCTCCCGAAGGAAAGTCCCAACCATCAAAGGAAGAAATACAATTGGTACGCGCATGGATCGATGCCGGAAGCCCCTTTGAAAAAACCATTGCCGAATCAGGTCTTGATAAAGCGCTTTTTCTTTCCTTCTTTCCCAAAAAGGCAGATTTTGACCATCCGGATATAGAGATACCCGCTGCATCGGAAGAACACATCAAGGCTATAGAAAAGACCGGGGTTCATATCGACCCCATCAGCAAGTCGTCTAACTTCCTTAGTGTATCGTGCATCAACCAAGCTGCTTTTTCCGATGCCGACTTTGAAGCCCTACTTCCTATCAAGGAACAGATTTCAAGACTCGACCTGGGCCATACCAAAATTACCGATGCCGCTTTTTCTAAATTGGCCGAGCTACCTAACCTGACCATATTGTTATTGGACCATACCGCTATTACCGGAAAGGACTTGCACCTTTTGGCCCCACTCGAACATTTAAAATCGATCAACTTAACAGGCACTGCCTTAAAACCGGAACATTTAGAGGCTTTAAACGGATTCAAAAATTTACAACGGCTCTATTTGTTCGGCACCGAAGCCACGCCCAAGAGCGTAAAACTGAACAACCCGAAAATCAGTATCGATTACGGCAACTACCAGCTTCCTCCGATACCCTCGGACACCATTGTATATTAATTTTCATAAACAAAAGAAAAAACATAGCTTAGGACCACCAATTCAAAACTATGGAACCCAGTAAAAAAGCGGGACTCTTTTTAGGGCCCATTCTTTTTTTTATTATTCGCTTTTTACCGTTTGACCTGGTCTCCGAAAAAGGAGATGCCGTAATTGCCGTTGCCATCTGGATGGTCGTTTGGTGGATTACCGAAGCCGTATCGATCTCGGTAACCGCCCTACTCCCCCTACTTCTTTTTCCCTTTCTAAAAATAATGGACATCGGTGAGGTGGGCGCGAATTATGGCAGTCCAATAATCTTCTTGTTCTTTGGCGGGTTCGTTCTGGCCTTGGCCCTCGAAAAAGTGAACCTTCACAAACGCATAGCCCTGAACATCATTAAAATTACCGGTACCACCCCCAACAAGGTAGTACTTGGTTTTATGATCGCTACGGCGTCATTGAGTATGTGGATCAGCAATACGGCCACTACCGTTGTAATGCTTCCTATTGCTATGTCGGTCATTGGTCTTTTGGTCAACGATGCCGACGGCTTTACCAAAAGCGACAGGAATTTTGCCCTTTCCGTCATGTTGGGCATTGCTTTTTCGGCCAATGCCGGTGGGGTGGCCACGGTCATCGGAACACCGCCCAATTCGGTAATGATAGGCCTTTTGGAAAACGAATACAATATTGAGATCTCCTTTTTAAAATGGATGGTCATAGGCGTACCCTTTTCCGCCTTGATGATCTGGATCAGTTATATGGTTTTGGTGAAATGGATGTACCCGAATCGCGACCTCGTCTTTTCCGCTTCTAAGAATGTGATCAACGATGAACTCAAAAAACTGGGCCCCATGGGAGGGAAAGAAAAAATGGTGCTCGCTATTTTTGGGGTTACCGTTTTCCTATGGATTTTCAGGACGGTCATCAACGGTATATTCCCCGCACTGAAATTGAACGATACCATGATCAGTATCATGGCGGCAATTGCAATGTTCGCCATCCCCTACGACATAAAAAAGGGCGACTTTATCATTGTATGGAAAGACACCCAAAAATTAGCTTGGGGCATCTTGATCCTTTTTGGTGGCGGATTGGCCTTGGCCAAAGGTATGTCGATAAGCGGTATCGTTGACGTAGTATCGGGAGCAATAGGCAATAGCCACATCAGTGTTTTGTTTACGGCCATTCTTTTGATTACCCTTATGCTCTTTATGACCGAACTGATGAGCAACGTGGCCTTGATCGCCGTACTGGCACCCGTAGTAGCCGGTATTGCCATCGGCTTGGATATCCCTATACTATATCTATTGATTCCCGTTACCATAGCCAGTAGCTGTGCCTTTATGCTTCCTATGGCTACACCTCCCAATGCCATTGTTTTTGCCAGCGGCTATGTAAAGGTGAACGAAATGGCCAGGGTCGGTATTATATTGAACATCATTGCGGTAATGCTATTGGTCTTAATGTTCCAATTTGTAGTACCCCTCTTGTTCTAGTGGAAAAATGAAAATTCCGTATAAAACAAAACCCTGCTTAAAAGCGAGGGTTTTATTTAGCTAATCCATTAAAATTTTAAATGGTCAATTGTATTTTATATACGGATTAAATCCTTCGGGCAGATGTTCTTTTGTGTTGAAATTTAAAGATATTTCATCATTAACATCAATATAGTTGAAGTCTTCCACATGCGTAGGGTACGCATAGGCGTTAAAATCTACCGGAAGATACTTGGTCAGGTCACCTGTATCGTTTGCATCTTCCTCTATATAGGCAATGGCATCTAAATCAACATAGATATCGTTCGCATTAAAATCTTCGGGAAGATAATCCGACGTATCAAAGCCCAATTCAAAATCTACATCCTCATCGATATAGTCTATAGATTGAATGATCGATTCATCTTTTTCTGTAACGGGGTCAGCGGCAAAAACTCCGTTTGCGAATATAAGACCCAATAGTATACTTATTTTTAAACTCTTCTTGTTCATAACGTTGTACGTTTATTTACGAGCTTATATAACGCCTAATTGTGCCTTTATTGCTTTTCTATTTTTGTGGGACATTTCTTAATTATCTTGAAATCACCATATTCGCAATTTATGGCTCAAAAATGAGTCAACTTGCTATTTTAGCGTTTGCACTTTTGATTTCCCGACAGTATTTGTCAGGAATTTTTATGGCGGGAATTTTGAATATTTTTTTCCGTTTCCGGAAGCATCCATAAAGGCTGGCGAAAATCATCGGTTTTATAGGTCGTTCATCCGAACAAAGAACATAGGCTTAAGAAGTTAAAGGAAGAAAATCTCTTAGAAAGGGATTCTTTCCGTCCTACTATGCAAAGACTTAAACACTCAAAATTGTTATATTTACCCAATGAGCGGTAAGAGGTTTTTTTTCTACATACATTATAAAAGTCGAATCGAATACACCGATATTTTACCGCAATTCACTCCAACAAATTTTCAAATCAACATTTTACATGAACAAAACAACAATTGTTAGGTTCGTTTTTGCTTTAATGGTACTAAGTACTGCAACTACGGAAGCCCAAATTTTCAAGAAAAAGAAAGACCATACCGAAAGCGCCGACAGCAAGGGCGATGGTAAAAAGGAAAAGATAAAACCCTACAACAAGGTCATTACCAAAGCGGCCAAGTCTGACGAAGGGTTGTTTACCACACATATTGTCGATGAAAACCACTACTATGAAATACCCGATTCTTTGTTCAACAAAGAGATGTTGATGGTAAGCCGTATTTCCAAAACCGCCACAGGTATCGGTTTCGGGGGTGGCAAAATCAATACAAAGGTACTCCGCTGGGAAAAAAAGCCGACGAAAGTCCTACTTCGCGTCGTTTCCCACGGTATCGTGGCCGCCGATTCATTGCCCGTACATGAAGCCGTGGTAAATTCCAACTTTGAACCCGTTTTGTACGCCTTTGACATTAAGGCCGTCAAAAAAGATTCGGCCAACCCCACGACCGTCATACAAGTGAACGACTTCTTTGAAAAAGATGTCCAGGCTTTGGGTATGCCCGATTCGTATAGGGAAAAGTACAAGGTGTCACGTTTGGACGAAAGCAGGAGTTACATCGAATCCATTAAAAGCTTTCCCCTAAATGTTGAAGCACGCCATGTTAAGACCTATTTGGCCAAAAAACCGCCCAGCAATGGCAGTCTCGGCTCCATATCCATTGAAATCAACAACTCCATGATACTTTTGCCCGCCGAACCTATGAAACGTCGCTATTTTGACGAACGTGTCGGGTGGTTCGCCAGCTCCCAGACCGATTACGGATTGGATGTGCAAGAAAGTAAGACCGTAAAGTTTTTAGACCGATGGCGTCTAGAGGTCAAAGAAGAGGATTTGGAAAAATTTAAGAGGGGCGAATTGGTAGAACCCAAAAAACAGATCGTATATTATGTAGATAGGGCCACTCCCAAAAAATGGATCCCTTATATAAAACAAGGAATAGAAGATTGGCAGGTAGCTTTTGAAGAAGCAGGGTTCAAAAATGCCATTATCGCCAAAGAACCCCCTTCCGTTCTCGAAGACCCCGATTGGTCTCCCGAAGATGTTCGTTACTCGGTGGTACGATATTTGGCCTCTCCTATTCCAAATGCGAACGGACCCCACGTAAGTGACCCCCGAAGCGGTGAAATTCTGGAATCGGATATTAACTGGTACCACAATGTAATGACCCTATTGCGCAATTGGTACTTTGTACAGACCGCGGCCATAAACCCCGATGCCCGGGGAACACAGTTCAAAGATGAAATCATGGGACGCCTGATCCGTTTTGTTTCGGCCCATGAAGTGGGCCATACCCTGGGCTTGCCCCACAATATGGGAAGCAGTGTCGCCTATCCGGTCGATTCTTTGCGCTCGGTATCCTTCACCAAAAAATATGGAACGGCCCCATCGATAATGGATTACGCCCGTTTCAACTATATTGCCCAACCCGAAGATGGTGATGTTGCCCTCATGCCGAACATAGGCATCTACGATAAATACGCCATAAAATGGGGCTACAAACCTATTTTAGGGGTGTCTCCCGAAGAAGAAAATAAAATTCTGGACAGCTGGATACTCGAACATGCCGGTGATCCCTTGTACCGTTTCGGCCACCAACAAGTTGGCGATATAGTAGACCCAAGCGCACAGACCGAAGATTTGGGCGACGATGCCGTTAAGGCCAGTCTATATGGTATTAAGAATTTGAAGCGCATTGTTCCCAACCTTATAACTTGGACCAAGGAGGATGGAAAAACCTACGAAGACCTTAAAAAACTCTACGGTCAGGTCATAGCCCAATTCAATCGCTATATGGGCCATGTTTCGAATAATATCGGTGGGGTTTACGAATATCAAAAGACCTATGAACAAGAAGGTGCCGTCTACATACCCGTAGCGAAATCGCATCAACAAAACTGTATGGCCTTTCTACAGGAAGAACTTTTTGATACCCCACAATGGCTTATTGACCAAAACATCTTTAACAAGATCCAATATTCGGGTTTTGTGGAAGAAATTAGAGCGATGCAGACCCGAACTTTAAACAACATATTGAGTTTAGGAAAACTTCAACGTTTGATCGAAAATGAAACCGCCAACGGAGCGGAAGCTTATCGATTGACCGATATGATGAACGAACTCCGCGACGGTATCTGGTCAGAACTGAAGAGCGGAAAAAGCATTGATACCTATAGAAGAAACCTTCAAAAGGCACATGTAGAGCGATTGAATTATTTAATGACCGCAAAAGACCAAAGGAAGCTGCCGGAATTTGGCGGCTATCAAAAGTCGACCGTGGTTCATGCCAGCCAATCCGATATCCGTTCCGTGGCCCGTGCCGAACTGCAAATACTGCAAAGAAGCATTGAAAAAGCGATTATACGGACTTCCGATAGCATGAGCAAGTATCATTTACAAGACGTAAACGAACGAATAGAGCAGATTCTTGATCCTAAATAAGCAACGGACCTTATGGCTAATACACCATGACTCCCGAAAAAACTGACCGAAATTAGAAATAGACCAGTTTCCGTTGACAGGTTTCAAGACTAGCAATTGTCTAAAAGGCCAAAATTCGATCTTGATATATTAGGTATGAAACCTAGTTGTACAAAGCGCCCTTGAGGCAACATTGACGGCTAGAGTTTCATACCTTTTCTATTCTTCACCCCCCTTTAACCCACAAACCCATCGACGAAATACATAAAACACCGATAAACCATACATTTAAACCACAATTTTAGCTTCACTGACCACAGCTTAGTACCACTTTGCAACAAGCTTCATTATCGGCTTCTTCTTTTAACTAACTTAGTATCAGAATCAAAAAAACATACGCCATGTCTCAAAAACTTAAAAGTTCGTTATACCTAGCCGGATTCGTGATTGCATCAGTTATCTATTACAATCAAACCAATGCCGATCAGTCTCCCCAGACGGTCGAGATGGCTTCGGCAGATATCGAACAAGTGGTTGCTCCGGAGGCAGTGGACTAAAATATATTGACATTCGACAAACCTACTATGTGAGGGCGAGGAAACCATTCTTCGCCCTTTTTTACGCCCTAAAACCAAGCCTCTTAACCTGTTAATTAATCCATAAATTACAGAAGCCCATTAAACCTTGTTCCTTCATTCCGCTCTAAGATGTATAATCATTAAAATTTAGAAAGATGAAAAAGATAATTGTAGCATTAGTATGTATGATCGGACTTACCGCAATGGCCCAAAGGGAAAAAGGAAACAATAGAGATCAAATGAAAGATTTGACCGCAGAGCAAATAGCAACGCTCCACACAAAGAAAATGACCTTGGCCTTAGACCTAACATCGGCCCAGCAAGAAAAAATTAAGGCCATTCACTTAGAGGAAGCCAAAGCACGCAAAGCCAAGCATGAAGAACGCAAGGCCAAAAAAGAGGAAGGCGAACGCAAAAGACCGACTTCAGAAGAGCGATTCGCTATGGAAAATGCCAAATTGGACAAAATGATCGCCCTCAAAGCCGAAATGAAAGATATTCTTTCTGCAGAGCAATATGAGAAATGGGAAAAAATGCAACAGCATAGAAAAAAGAAGGGTTCTAAAGGACGAAAAGAAGGACACAAAGCAAGAAGGTAAAACCTTAGCTATTACAAAAAAGGGCTGCAGATATTGCGGTCCTTTTTTTGTTTATAGCCTCTACTTATTTCACTAATTTTATAGGATATTCGGTACTTAAGATTACCAAATTTCATGTTCCAAAATAAAAAGAACACATGACCAAAGACCTCCAATATCTCGTATCGAATGTGTATTCCCCGTGTGGACTTACCCTAGGCGATTTTAAATTGGAGCCAGAAAGTCAAGAGTACGGGGCCTGTAGATTTCTATTGGACTCCCACAAGGTCATCTTTAGAAATGCCAAAATCACCCCTAAGAAAGTCGGGCAGTTCGTTACTTTTTGGAAACGGGCCGACAACGGCCCTATTTGTCCATTTGAAGAAAGTGATGATTTCGACTGCTTCGTCATCAACGTAAGCAAAGGCCATTTGCTCGGGCAATTTGTCTTTCCGAAAGAAGTATTGGTTACAAAAGGAATAGTCAATACCCCAAAAAAGGAGGGGAAACGAGGTTTTCGCGTATATCCCATTTGGGACGTAGCAACGAGTAAACAAGCCCAGAACACCCAAAACTGGCAACTTCGCCACTTTTTTGAAATACACGATGAGACAAATTACAACAAAGTACAATCGCTCTTCGGTGCGGTCTGAAGCATAAATCAAAGGATGGCTACGGGACTGTTCCAAAAAAAAGAGACCCCGCCCATTTAAAGACCATGGGCGAGGTACTAGATGGGTTTAAAACAAAAACCCCCTGCCTTATACCATGTGTAAGCCAAATATGAAAACAAGCCTTTACAGCTCCACTTTCTTCAGGGCCTCTACGGTTTCATCGATATCGGCATAGCTCAAAGCATCGTTCAAAAAGTAGCTTTCAAACGCACTTGGAGGCAAATACACCCCATTTTGAAGCATACCATGGAAGTACTTTTTGAAAGTTTCATTGTTCCCTTTTGCCGAGCTATCGAAGTCGACAACGGGCTCTTCGGTAAAATGTACCGAAATCATACTACCAAAACGGTTGATTTGGTAAGGCACACCTTTATCTTTTAAAACGGCATCCAAGCCCTCATGAAGATAGGCCGTCTTTTTGGCAAGACTTTCAAACACTTCAGGATGCTTGTCCAATTCGGTAAGCATAGCCAAACCTGCAGCCATGGCCAATGGATTACCACTTAAGGTTCCTGCTTGGTATACCGGGCCTTCAGGTGCCAAATGGGCCATAATTTCAGCTTTTGCGGCAAAGGCGCCTACAGGCAAGCCTCCTCCGATAACCTTTCCAAAACAAACGATATCGGCATCGATGCCAAGAGCTTCTTGAGCCCCCCCTTTTCCTAAACGGAAACCCGTCATTACCTCATCGAACAACAACAAAATACCTTCTTGGGTACATAGTTCCCTAAGTCCCTTTATAAATTCGTCAGAAGGGACAATACATCCCATATTACCCGCTATGGGCTCAATAATTATGGTAGCTATCTCCCCTTTGTTCGCCTCTACCAGTGCCCGAACACTTTCCAGGTCGTTGTATTGGGCCAACAAGGTATCTTTAGCCGTACCTTGGGTGACCCCCGGACTATTAGGACTACCAAAGGTTACAGCCCCGCTTCCGGCTTGTATCAAAAACGAATCGGAATGCCCATGGTAGCAACCGGCAAATTTGATGATCTTATCTTTTCCGGTATAGCCCCGAGCCAAGCGCACGGCACTCATACAAGCTTCCGTACCACTGTTCACGAAACGGATCTTATCGATATTCGGCACCATAGATACCGCCAATTGGGCAAGCTGCGTTTCAATTTCCGTAGGCATACCAAAGGAGGTACCCTGTTTGGCCTTTTCGATAACGGCATTGATAACGGGTTCATGGGCGTGGCCCAAAATTAACGGGCCCCAAGAGGCGATATAATCGATCAATCGATTATCATCTTCATCATACAGATAGGCCCCTTTTGCCTTCTTTACAAAAATGGGATCACCGCCTACGGCCTTAAAGGCACGGACCGGTGAGTTGACACCTCCTGGAATATATTTTTGTGCCTCTGCAAACAAGGCACTGCTTCTTTGGTATAACATCTATTTATTGAAATTTTGAGTCTTAACGGTAAGTTTTTGCCCGATGGCCAAGTTATTGTCGTACATGTAGTTCCATCGCTTTAGATCATCAACGGAAACGGAATACGCCCTCGAGATCGAATATAGGGTATCTCCCTTTTGAACCACATGCACCCGACTTTGTGCACGAGACGCTATGACCGGCTCTTCCGTTTTGGGCCGATGAAAGCCCTGCTTGGCAATTTCAGTATCGTACTTGTGCAATTCGTATCGTTCTATAAGCGATATCAGTTTTTGCGGATAGTGCCTATCAGTAGCGTAACCGGCCTGTCGCAAGCCTTTGGCCCATCGTTTGTAATCGTCACTTCTGTAGTCGAAGAGAAAGGCGTAGCGGGAACGGTGTTTCAAGAAAAGGCTATGATCGCGGTACGAGTACATAGGGTGGTTGTATTTTCTAAAACACTCCCCTTTTTCATCATCATCGTGAAAGTCGTAATCGCCTTCCCAGCCGGTATGGCATTTGATCCCAAAATGATTATTGGTCTTTAGGGCCAAGGCCCCTTTTCCCAATCCGCTTTCCAAAAGGCCTTGGGCCAAGGTAATACTTGCGGGAATACCAAAAGCCTTCATTTCCATTTGGGCGATTTCGGCGAAAGTCTCAACATACTCTTCGGGCGAATCTATATTAAAACGGACGAATTTCCCGGTGTCTTCGGGCATAGGATACAGTCCGTCGTCAGACTTCTTGCTTTCCTTTTTTACGACCACAACTTCCTTCTTTTGCTTTGGCGATTCGCTTCTCGAAGCGACGGTCCGTTTGGCTTTACATCCTATAAAAAATATGCTCAAAAGAGACAATATGAAAAGTCTGCGTATCATATGTTTATCAATGGTAGATTTTTCTTTTTCAAACTCTGGTTCATTCCCGCTATACCTTGTAGCCCCCCTGTGTGGATGGCCAATATTTTGGTTTTTGGGGGGAAATACCCATTCTTGACCAAATCTAAAATACCGTAGACCATCTTACCTGTATAAACAGGGTCGAGCGGTATTTGGGTCTTTAAATTAAAATCGTTTATAAACTGCACCAATGCTTCGGTGAGCTTTGCGTAACCCCCAAAATGATAGTCGGTTATCAACTTCCAATTTCCCCTTGGAGCAAATTTACAAATATCTTCTTGTAAAAAATCTCCTTTAAGCGCCGGAAACCCCAAAACTTTTTGAGAATCATGGGCCGCATTACTGATTCCGGCAATAGTACCCCCTGTTCCCACGGCACAACAGACCACATCGAAAACAGCATCATCGGGAGTCAAAATTTCCTCACATCCCTTTATGGCCAAGGCATTCGTTCCTCCTTCGGGCAAGAGATAAAATTTACCGAAGCGTTCTTCCAGACCGGCCAAAAGCGCCTTACTATCTTTGTTACGATAGGCTTCCCTAGATATAAAGTTGAATTCCATGCCATGGGAATGTGCCAATTTCAGCGTACCGTTCCCCCGCCATTTTTCAGCAATTTCTTCCCCCCGTATCACCCCGACGGTCTTAAAACCATGGAGTTGTCCCGCATAGGCCGTGGCCGCAATATGGTTCGAGAAGGCTCCCCCAAACGTCAATAGGGTACCGAAACCCTTGGTTCGGGCCTCTTCTAGGTTGTATTTGAGTTTTCTGTATTTGTTTCCGGAAATCAAAGGATGTATCCGATCCTCCCTTTTAAGAACAAGGGAAACCGCTTTCTCGGCCAATATCGCCAGGTTTATTTCTTGATTTTTGGTCACTTCACCCATATGCAGCAAAAGTAGGGCGAAAAAGAGAACAAGTAAAGTGAAGTGTAGATTAAGCTCTACACTCCCCTATTGGGAAAGGTATTTTATAAAACTAAAAGGCTTGCGCTCACTCGTGTAGTTAAGGTTCTTCTCGTTCGAATAGGCCTCACGTTCAAAACTGATATTCTGATATGCCTTGTAACTATCGAGATATACCGCAGTTCTGATAAGCCATTCCGATATGTACAGAATGTAGAAAAAAACAATCAACAATTCTTGCTGCTGCTTCAGATGTATTTTCTCATGGTTGATCAAAACGATATCTTCTTTGAGTCCATCATGCTTTAAAATGATGAAGGGCCAAAGTGATAGACCAACATAGTTCTTATAAAAAAAATGTTTAAAGACTAAGATCATAATCAAAAGTTTAAACGGAGCTTCATAAAGTTAATTGTTATTCAGCCCTTATATTCGATAACTGAACTTTCTTGCCAACAATTACAACCATTCGTTAAAATACTCCTAAACACCCCTAAAATGTACGGTTTTCAAATCGTTTTTTGTTGTTTATCAACAAAATGAAGTAATTTTATACCTATCAAAAGCAAGGCAGAAGGAGGTGATGAAAAAAATAATCCCGCCCGAGGAGGGCGATTTTTACCTATCAAAAGAAGGATATCGGGTGTTTACCCAGCAATATCATTTAAAGAGAGGGTACTGTTGTGAAAGTGGTTGCAGGCACTGCCCCTATGGTTTTGACCCCAAAACGAACCGCCAATGAACATGGTTGTTCGGCATGATTTTTGAGGCTATCTTAATCAGAAAAAAGATGTATTAACACCAAATACAATTATTTGTTATGAAAAAAATTAAAATCCTTGCGATTCCCATGCTTGTGTTGCTGTTCTTAAGCTCATGTACTTCGGTGCGCGTACTTTCGGATTACGACAAAGAGGCGAATTTTGACAGCTACAAAACCTATGCTTTTTACAAAACAGGTATAGACAAGGCCCAAATTTCGGATTTGGACAAAAAACGTATCCTTCGCGCCATTGAGGCCGAAATGGGCAAACGAGGCTTTTCAAAATCTGAGAATCCAGATATTTTAGTGAGCATATTCACCAAAGAAAAAGAACAGGTAGACATCTACAACAACTACTGGGGCGGCTATTATGGCTGGGGATGGAACCCGTATTACTGGGGCCCAGGATGGGGAGGTAGCAATGTAAGCACCCGTACCGAAGGCTCATTGTACATTGACCTCATCGATGCCAAAAGCAAGGAACTGGTATGGCAGGGCAAAGGGGTCGGCAATCTTGTGAACGTAAGCAATATAGAAAAGAAGGAAGAGCGCATTCGCGAATTTGTTTCGGAAATATTGATGCAATACCCACCGAACGCCGTGGCCGCAAAATAAACATATTTTAACCAAGCAAAAGCTCTTTTATTTTTAAAAGGGCTTTTTTTATACGGTGGCCCACCCCATGCAATCGAAAGCCTCCCTTTTTTGTATCTTTATAACAGAAAACCGTCTAGTATGAAGTATATCAGCAACCCTGTTCTTGACAAGCTACCTGCCCATTTGCAGCAGTACATCAAACCACAGGATTACAATGGATATTCGGCTATAGACCAAGCCGTTTGGAGGTACGTAATGCGTAAAAACGTAGATTACCTCAGTAAGATGGCCCATGCTTCCTATCTTGAGGGACTGAAAAAAACCGGGATTTCCATAGACCACATTCCGAACATGTACGGTATGAACCGCATCTTAAAGGAAATCGGTTGGGCGGCCGTAGCCGTTGACGGATTTATTCCCCCTTCGGCCTTTATGGAGTTTCAGGCCTATAACGTTTTGGTCATTGCCTCCGACATACGCCAACTAGACCACATAGAGTACACTCCCGCCCCCGACATTATTCACGAGGGTGCAGGCCACGCTCCCATTATCGCCAACCCCGAGTATGCCGAATACCTTCGCCGTTTCGGAGAAATTGGTTGCAAGGCGATTTCCAATGCGAAAGATTACGAACTCTACGAAGCGGTACGCCACCTTTCCATCATTAAGGAAGCACCCGGCACACCCCAAGAAGAGATCGACAAGGCCGAAAAACATATTGAAGACCTACAAAACAACATGGGCGAACCCAGTGAGATCGCCCTTATTCGCAATCTGCACTGGTGGACTGTGGAGTACGGCCTCATTGGAACACCCGAAAATCCGAAAATATATGGTGCCGGACTTCTTTCCTCGATTGGGGAGAGTGCTTGGTGCATGACCGATAAAGTAAAGAAAATTCCGTATTCCATAGATGCGGCATATACTTCCTTCGACATCACCCAACCTCAACCACAGCTTTTCGTTACACCCGATTTTGCTTACCTGAGCCAGGTATTGGAAGAGTTCGCCAACACCATGGCCCTAAGGCGTGGAGGGTTAAAGGGAATACAAAAACTTATTGAATCGAAAGAACTGGGCACTATTGAACTCAGCACCGGATTGCAGATATCGGGAAATTTCGATAGCGTAATAGAACACGAAGGCAAGCCGGCATTCTTTCAGACCGTTGGACCTACCGCCCTTTCCTTCCGGGAAAAAGAGTTGGTCGGACACAGCACCAAACAGCACGCCACCGGTTTTGGATCGCCCATAGGCAAACTCAAAGGCATCAACCTGGCCATTGAAGACATGAGCCCCCTAGACTTGAAGGCCTATAACATTTTTGAAGGCCAGCAGGTTTCCCTAGAGTTCGAAGGACACATTAAGGTATCGGGAGAAATCATTACGGGTACCCGAAACCTACAGGGCGAAATTATTCTGGTTACCTTTAAAAACTGCCGAGTAAGCCATAAGGACAAAGTATTGTTCGAAAGTAATGACGAACTGTACAATATGGCCGTAGGTCGGGAAATTGTTTCCGCCTTTAACGGTCCGGCCGACCTCAACAGTTTTGACCTGGTTACCCACAAAGTATCATCGAGCACGATAAAAGTCAAGGCCGATTCCGCCCAAAGCAAATTGGAGCAGTATTACGAACAGATACGCCATTTTAGGGAAGGCAAGAACATTACCATCTCAAGACATAAGGTTTTTGAAGCCATCAGGGACGATTACCCTAACGATTGGCTGCTACCCGTGGAGCTATATGAACTCGCCAAAGAGAACGGCGACAATGATTTTGCCCAAGAAATAGCCGCACACCTAGAAACAGTTAAATTGAACCATCCGAAGCTAGGCCATCTGATAGATGATGGACTTAATTTGGTAAATCATAAATTTGAAACCGAAAAATTAAAATAACGATTGGCGCATTTGCCGATCGACCCCAAACCAAACCACTGTGAAACCATTCATCATTCTATTTTTTGCATTAATTCCATCGATATTTGTGGCACAACCCGAAGCAAATTATGACGAAACCAAGGTTCCCAAGTTTACCGTACCGGACCCATTATTGACCTTTAGTGGCGAAGCCATTACCGATAGCGACCAATGGGAAGAAAAACGAAAATTGGAAATCTATCAATTTTTCGAAAAACAGATTTACGGCAAGGTGCCCGCCATGCTCGACGAGTATTCGTTCGAAGTCATAGAGGAAGACAACAACGCTCTGGGTGGCAAGGCTCAGCGCAAACAAATCGCCGTTGGCCTAAAAAAGAACAACCGTTCGCTCAATTTCAACATCCTCCTCTATCTCCCCAAGGGAAACGAAAACGCTCCCGTATTCCTAGGCTATAATTTTCACGGTAACCACACGGTGACCGACGACCCCAAGGTCATCATAACCAAAGCCTGGAACGCGAACGACATCGCCTTGAACATCCAGAACAACAAGGCCACCGAAGCCTCTAGGGGCTCTAGAAAAAACCGCTGGGCCATTGACAAAATACTCGACAACGGATTTGGACTAGCGACGGTCTACTACGGTGAAATCGACCCTGATAAAAACGATTTTTCCGATGGATTGCACAGCCTCTTCTATAGGGAAGGACAAACAAGACCCAAAACAAACGAATGGGGAAGCATTGCCGCATGGGCCTTTGGCCTTAGCCGTGCCATGGATTACCTCGAAAACGACACCAACATTTCCAAGGTTATTGTTTTTGGCCATTCAAGACTGGGCAAGGCCGCACTTTGGGCCGGGGCCTCCGACCCTCGCTTTGACGGAGTGATCAGCAACAATTCCGGATGCGGTGGCGCGGCCTTATCTAAACGCAAATATGGGGAAACCATAGGCCACATCAACAATTCCTTTCCGCATTGGTTTTCGGAAAGCTTCAAGAAATACAGCAACAAAGAAGAAATATTGCCCGTAGACCAGCACCAACTATTGGCATTGATCGCCCCAAGGCCTTTATATGTGGCAAGTGCCGCCGAAGACGAATGGGCCGACCCCAAGGGCGAATTTCTTTCGGCACAGTACGCCACACCGGTATACGCCCTATATGGCAAAAAAGGAATCTCTAAAAGCGATAGCCCCGTTGTCGACAGGCCTATTCAAGAAACCCTAGCCTACCATATACGATCGGGAAAACACGATGTTACCGATTACGATTGGGACCAATACATCAGTTGGGCGCAAAATTTTGTAAAATAACCGAAGAGGTGTCAATCCTTAAGAAAAAAATCGCTTAGATTTTGGTCTACGACCTCGTCTTTGTAGACCAACTGCCACCCCATGGAATTTGTTAAGATGTAAAACTTCTGAAGTTCGCTTATCAGACGGTTCCGGGCATTCGTTTTTAACGATGAGGCTTCCACCTTTTTCATCAACGAGGCCTTGACGTTTTTCTTGATCTTATTATAATCGCTAGCCTCGAACATATTCAAGTAGTCTGAACTCACATCATAATACTCAAAGTCGGGATTGATCTTTACCTCGGGCTCAGGTATACTTTTGATTCGCAATATCTTATTGACCTCATCGACTTCAAAGTCTATTTGATTCAGGTCATAAGCTATGGTAACATCGGCATTGACCACTACCAAGGCTTTCTTTTCCGCGGAGATAAAGGGACCGAAAAGCATTTTGGAATCTTTGTAATTGTAAACTTCGGCAAAATGTCCTTCGGTAACGATCAATTTACTGACGTTGTCTATCTGTGTTTGGATAAGCATACTGTTTTCTTGAAGGATGCTTTTCTCCTCCCTTTCATCGGCACATGAACGGAACACCAAAACTACCGCCAAGGTGACAATAACCCCTACAAATACTTTTTTCATAAGTTGAAGTTACAATACAAATTGAAATTAACGAAACGGAAAAAGGATTCTACCCCCCAGAAATTTGACCGGAAAAATCCATGAAGGGAAACTGCTTTTGAACGTTGTTGATCTTAAGCCCCAAAGATTTTAAGAACGTTTTATGCTGTTCCGATTCCGGATGAAAGGGCCTGTGACGTAATCCTTTTTGAATGGCATCGACCTGCTGCATTGATTCTTGGGCTCCCTCCGTAATCCATACCGATTTAAACCTCTCCCAGATATAATCAACCGCCAATTGATTGGGGTGTACCATATCCTCTTTGTAGAAGCGGTAATCCCTAAGCTCGTCCATCTGGATTTCGTACGAAGGAAAATATGACACCCCCTCTTGCAGAACCCCATGGACCGCCGAAATCAAATGCGCCTTACTTCTTTGATTCTCCACAAAACCGTCCTTTAGATGACGTACGGGCGATACGGTTAAAATAAACTGCACCTTCGGGTTTACCGAACGAACGGAGTCCATAATGGTATTCAGGGCCGCCTTCATTTCCGCAATGCCCAACAGTTCCTTTGAGAATTGTTTCTGCGGGACTTTATGACAGTTGGCCACTACCGCGTCGGTTTCTAAGTGGCGATACACCCATGCCGTTCCCAAGGTGATGCCGATATGGGTAGCGGTCGCCAGATGTTCCGCCGTTTTTTCCAATCCATCATTGAGTGCTCCCAATAGGGTTTCTTGGGAAAGGGCACTTAGATCGGAATGGGCCTCATAACACTGCCAGCGTTCGTTATGATAAAATATATCATCTTGGGTATACCGCTTCTTCCGAAGGGCCCGAGATACCAAATTTTCAATGGCCAAGGGATGAAACAAAATACCGAAAGGATTCCGGAGTGACCGAAACTTAAAGTAGGTGGACTTTCCCCCGATATTTTCAGAAAAACAAGAACCCAGAAAAACCAAGCGACTTTCATAATCGATTTGGTTTGAGGCCTTTTGTAAAGGTATTTGTGTTTGGAGTTTCATTATCGTTTATTTTCTGGCTAGCATTTAAAAATAGCAGCCTACCTCATTTCTACGCTTCCCTATTGTTTTCAATCCATTAATTGAATCAGTATTCCCATTATACCAATGGCCAGACATAATGGAACAAAAACCTTTGAGTCCGCCTTCGCGAATGCGGTATGTTTTACTTTCTTAAAAAAGCCCAAATAATTAAAATCGCCTATGGCCCGTAAAATAAAAATAAAAGGAATAAACCAATATCCATAATTTATCACCCCATTCAGACCTTGAATAGTTAGGAGTCCTGATTTCATCAGGTAAACCAAAGCAAATAAAACCAAGACAACTCCCACCACCAGGGTCGCTATTGGGGGAATCTTAGGCAGGCTCCCCATTGCCTTTTGTGGGGATCACTTTCCCTACCGCCCAATCGCCTCCAAAAAGCCAATAGAAATGCAAACCTCCAAGTACGATAAAAACCAAGAACAGAATTAAGGACAAAACCATAATAATCATACGTTTACGCTTTTAAATACTCGTTTCTTTATTTTATTGATCGGGCAAATTTCCTATAAAACAATGGAAGCAAGACTTAACTTTGGGTAATTAATGCCTTGAAAGCTGATTTCTGATCCTACTTAATGACTGTGGGGTAATGCCCAAATAACTCGCGATATGCTTTAGGGAATACTTTTGAAAATAATCAGGATGTTCTTTCATCAAAAGCAAGTATCGCTCCCTTGGATTCAAAAATAACAGCTGTTCGGTTCTACGTTTACTGTTGACGAATATTTGCTCACTTATGATCCTCCCAAATTTATTCCAATAAAAAGAAGTTTCGTAAAGCGCATTGAGCCCTGTCCTATCTAAAAAAATGGCCTCCCCTTTTTCAATACCCTGAATAGACAAGGTGGCCGGTTCTTCGCGTATAAAACTCTCATAATCCGTAATGAATTCGTTTTCGGACCTTAGCAAGAGATTGGTTTCCACCAATTGGTCATTGGTGTGGTAAGACCGTATGGAACCCGACTTAATAAAAGCAATAAAACCACATATTTGCGGAGGCCGGAGCAACTGCTCCCCTTCGTCAAAGCCAACTATCGACAGATAGGGCTCTATCGCCTTCCAATCGTGCTCTTCAAAAGGTAATACCTGGTTCAATATGTGTTGTAAGGATTCGATGGCTATGTTCGGGATAAGGGATATGGTATTATTTGTCTTTTACCTGTCTTTTTTAATTAAATAAGCAACGTATCGATCTAGTCTTCCCGTAATGTTGCGATGACCTTAGCAATATTCTTTTTCTCGAACCGGCCTATGAGGCTGAGTAAAAAACCGATAATCTTGGATTGGGGCGTCTTAATGAGTTCACTCAATTTCAGCACTACCCCATCAATATTTTTAATCGCTTCCTCTTGATGTTCCATACCCAAACCCCAAAGTAAGTTCGCATTGCCCCATGACACCTCCCTGGCCTTGGCCATACTAAAATCGATAATCTTCTCGTCTGAATTTTTCCCTGCCCAATCCAACATAAAAAGCAAAGGGGACACACGGCCAAGCCGGTCTTGTATTTCATTGACAATATCGGAAAGAATACGGTTTACCGTGTTATAGTCGGTTTCTATTTCCGCTAACTCCTTTTCCCTCATAACGGCACTTACCGCCATGGCCAGATCCAGATTGATATGCGTATTGATTCCGAGCATAACGTGCTGTAGAATGGTCAAGGGCTCTTTGGCGTTTTTGAAAACAAAATCCCACGACCTGCTTACCTCGAGGCCATTTGAATAAGCGTGGTAGGCGTCGAGATAGAAATTGGCGAATTCAACATCGAATTTTACCATTCGGTCATTATCCTCGAAATTTCCGAGCTCTACTTCTTTTAGTATTTGGGCCGTAGTCCTTCTGTACACATAGGCGAACAAGCCCATGCGGCTATTGGTTGCAATGGCGGTATCAATTATAACATCCAATTGACGGAGCACTTCTGTTATGGTAGTCGGACGGCTAATCTTATCTGTTTATTTATGACTGTTTAAACTTAAAATCTCCTGTAAGTTACTTCATTTTCGCCATATGCTACCGACCTATTCGATACGCTTAGGTTTCCCTTCCAACACCAAATAAAAAGAAAAACGCCTCGCCTAAATGAGCGAAGCGTTGTTATAATTTACTTTATATAATCTTTAGCCTTGGCCAAGGCCTCATCGATTCCTTCGGGCTTTTTACCCCCTGCGGTAGCAAAGAAGGGTTGGCCACCGCCGCCACCTTGGATGAATTTCCCCAATTCCCTCACAATGGTTCCGGCATTCAAATCTTTTGCCCCTACCAGCTCTTTAGAAATGTAACAAGACAATAATGCTTTTCCATTTTGTTCCGTTGCAAAAAGAAGGAAGAGGTTATCTTGGTTCTGCCCCATTTCAAAAGAAAGGTCTTTGATTCCCGCGGCATCCAAATCTATTTTCTTGGCTAAAAACTGAACCCCGTTCACTTCTTGGAGTTCATTTTTCAGCTCTATTTTTAGGTTTTTCGCCTTATCTTTTAAAAGTGCCTCCACTTCTTTTTTCAGCTTTGCATTTTCTTCCTGCAAGGTTGACACCGCCTTAACAGGATCTTGGGCATTGTTCAATAAGCCTTTGATATCTAAAAGAACCCTATCGTTCTCGGCATAGAAATCTTTTACGGCATCGGAGGTAATGGCCTCAATTCTCCTGATTCCCGAAGCCACGGCGCCCTCTGACTTTATTTTAAAATGCCAGATATCGCCGGTATTCTTTACATGGGTCCCCCCACAAAGTTCAATTGAGCGACCAAAGCGGACCGTGCGAACGGTATCGCCGTACTTTTCCCCAAAAAGGGCCATAGCCCCTTCTTCAAGTGCTTTCTCCACCGGAATGTTACGTTGCTCCTCAAAAGGCAATTGTCCGGCAATACGGGCGTTTACAAAATTCTCTACTTCCCGCAGTTCCTCAGGTGTTACTTTTGAAAAATGCGAAAAATCAAAACGAAGGTATTTGGAATGTACCGCAGACCCTTTTTGCTCGACATGTTTACCGAGTACCTCACGCAAGGCCTGGTGCAATAAATGTGTAGCCGTATGGTTGGCCTGCGTACGCTCGCGCTGTTTCTTATCGACAACGGCCCTAAAGGTCCCGTTTAGGTCGGCAGGAAGGTTTTTGGTAAAATGGATAATCTCGTTGTTCTCTTTTTTGGTATCTAGGATGTAGACTACATCCCCATTCGGCATCTCCAAGTAGCCTTTATCGCCAACTTGTCCGCCGCCTTCAGGGTAGAAGGGGGTTAGGTTAAATACCAATTGATATTGCTCGCCCGCTTTTTTAGAGGTCACCTTTCTGTACTTCACCAGCTTTACGTTGGTTTCAAGCATATCGTAACCCACAAATTCCTGCTCTAAATCACTGGAGAGCACTTCCCAATCATCCTTGGAGATTTCCGAGGCGGATTTTGAACGGTTTTTCTGCTCTTGCATAGCGAGCTCAAAACCTTTTTCATCTAAGGTCAAACCTTTTTCCGAAAGGATCAGGGCGGTCAAATCGATTGGAAAACCATAGGTATCATAGAGTTCAAAAGCCTTTCTTCCGTCAACTTCCTTGCCCTTGACATTCAAAATTACCTGATCCAAAAGCACAAGCCCTTGTTCTAGGGTCTTTAAGAAAGAATACTCTTCTTCCTTTATTACGTTTTCTATCAGTTGGCGTTGTTCTTTCAACTCTGGGAAAGCTTCCCCCATATCTTCCGTCAATACATTGACCAAACGGTACATAAAAGGCTCCTTGGTGTTCAAAAAGGTAAATCCGTAGCGAACGGCCCTTCTCAAAATACGCCTTATCACGTAACCGGCACCGGTATTGCTTGGCAACTGTCCGTCAGCGATGGAGAAGGACACAGCACGAATATGATCCGCAATAACCCGGATGGCTATATCGATTTCCTCGTCTTTGCCATATTTGCTATGGGTAATGGTTTCAATCTCACGAATGATCGGTTTAAAGACATCGGTATCGTAGTTCGACTGAACACCTTGCATGACCATACACAAGCGTTCGAATCCCATTCCGGTATCGACATGTCTTGCCGGCAAGGGCTCTAATGAACCATCGGCCTTGCGGTTGTACTGCATGAACACCAAATTCCATATTTCCACGACTTGCGGATGATCGGCGTTTACCAATGAGGCCCCGGGAACTTTGGCCTTTTCTTCGGCCGAGCGGATATCTACGTGAATTTCAGAACAAGGTCCACATGGCCCTTGATCCCCCATTTCCCAGAAGTTATCTTTTTTATTGCCTAGAATAATGCGGTCTTCGGGTACAATGGCCTTCCACAGATCGAATGCTTCGGTATCCAAATCGAGTTTATCGGCATCCTTGCTTCCCTCAAAGACCGAAACATAAAGGCAATCTTTATCTATTTT
This sequence comes from Zobellia galactanivorans, assembly GCF_000973105.1. NCBI lineage: Bacteria > Pseudomonadati > Bacteroidota > Flavobacteriia > Flavobacteriales > Flavobacteriaceae > Zobellia > Zobellia galactanivorans. The sequence continues at coordinate 1,165,781 of NC_015844.1, forward strand.
CAATACCTCGGTAAGCAACTCCCATGCCCATTCGATCGCTTCCTTCTTGAAATAGTCGCCAAAGCTCCAGTTGCCCAACATTTCGAACATGGTATGGTGATAGGTATCCTTTCCTACTTCCTCAAGGTCATTGTGTTTTCCACTTACACGTAAGCACTTTTGGGAATCGACCGCCCTTGGATTTTTGGCCACGCTATTCCCCAAAAAGAACTCTTTGAACTGGTTCATGCCCGCATTGGTGAACATGAGTGTAGGGTCGTCTTTGATGACCATCGGGGCAGACGGAACTATTTTATGTCCTTTTTCTTTAAAAAAGTTTAAGAATTGCGATCGGATTTCCTTGGAAGTCATAGAAAATTATAAGGTTTTACAAAATTTGACGTTTTAAAGGAAAGTATTTCTATATTTGTTTATCCCGCTAAAACGTCACAAAAATAGGATAAAATAGGTACATGTCTAAGGTAAAGTATTATTACGATCCCGATACGCTTTCATATCGCAAGATAGAGCCCAAAAAGTCTAGGCGTTATCGTAATATCGCACTGTTCTTTATTGGCTCTTTTCTTTTCGGCCTGATGTGCTTGGTTTTCTTGATGAACACCAATTTGATCAACACCCCGCGCGAGCTTTCACTACAGCGGGAGGTAAAGAATTACGAACTCCAGTTCGAGCTCTTAAATCGAAAGATGGGTCAAATCGAAGAGGTTTTGGCCAATATAGAAGAACGCGACAACAATATCTACCGTCTCTATTTTGAGGCCAACCCCATACCCGAAGAACAGCGAAGGGCCGGTTTCGGTGGTGTCAACCGTTACAAATCGCTTGAAGGTTTCAACAATTCGGAAATGGTCATTGCCACGACCAAACGTCTTGATATTATCAAAAAGCAAATGGCCATACAATCAAAATCTTTGGATGAGATAACCAAATTGGCCGAAGAAAAAGAAAAATTCCTGATGGCCATACCGGCCATTCAACCCGTTACCAACGAGAGCCTCAAACGTATGGCCTCAGGTTTCGGATGGCGATCCGACCCGTTTACCAAGGCCCGCAAATTACATAGGGGCATGGATTTTTCGGCCCCCAAAGGCACCCCTGTTTACGCTCCGGGCGACGGTAAGGTCATCCGCGCCGATAACGGTTCGTCAGGTTACGGCAAACACATTCGCATAGACCATGGCTACGGATACAAAACCCTTTACGGGCACCTTAGCGAATACAACGTTAAAAAAGGTCAAAAAGTAAAACGCGGCGACCTCATTGGTTTTGTAGGAAATACAGGCCGCTCGGAAGCCCCGCATTTGCACTATGAAGTCTGGAAAGATGAAGAACGCATCAACCCCATCAACTTCTATTACGGTAGTTTGACCGCAGAAGAATTCGAGAATATGCTAAAATACGCAGCACAAGAAAACCAATCTTTGGACTAATGCAAGTAGATCTCCCCGAAAAAAGGTACTATGGCATTGGTGAAGTCGCCAAGGCCTTTGGCGTGAACACTTCCCTTATCCGTTTTTGGGAAAAGGAATTCGACGCCCTCAAACCTAAAAAGAACGCGAAGGGCAACCGTAAGTTTACCCCACAGGACATCAACAATCTCAAACTCATTTACCACTTGGTAAAAGAGCGCGGCTTTACCCTTGAAGGCGCCAAAACCCACCTTAAGGAAAATCGCCAAAAAACGCTCAACAACTTTGATATCATCGATAAACTCGAGCGTATCAAGGCCGAATTGACCAAGATCAAAGATCAATTGTAACTTTTTTACAAATTAGGGGTCTAACATCTTAAATGAACTGTTTCTCTTTTTACAGCACATTAACTATAACCTAATATTTTAAAAATGAAAAAAGGATTAATAGCACTTATTGTATTGGGCGTTATCGCAGTCGCGCTCTATGGATGGGGCGTAAGTTTCAACAATACAGCCATAGAACTCAAGGAAGCGTCGACCAAAACCTGGGCGAATGTCGAAAGTGCCTATCAACGCAGAAATGACCTTATCGGCAACTTGGTAAAAACGGTACAAGGCGCGGCCGATTTTGAGAGGGGCACATTAAAAGACGTGATCGAAGCCCGGTCAAAAGCCACTTCAATTTCTATAGACCCCAGCAATATCAGCCCAGAACAATTGGCCGAGTTCAACAAGGTGCAAGGAGGCCTAAGCGGGGCACTAAAAAGCCTATTGGTTACCGTAGAACGATATCCTGACCTAAAGGCCAACAAAAACTTTCTGGAACTACAGTCCCAATTGGAAGGTACCGAAAACCGCATCAATGTAGCGCGCGATCGCTTTAATGCTTCGGTCGAGCCCTACAACCTGCACATAAAGACTTTTCCAAATTATATCTTGGCAGGCTTGTTCAATTTTAAAGAGCTTTCTTATTTTCAATCTGAGGCCGGGGCGGAAAAGGCACCTGACACAAGTTTTGATTTCAAATAGCCGCGGATGATGTCTCGAGTAGAAAATTTTTTAACGGCCGAAGAAGAACAAGAAATTGTTCAGGCAATTGTCAATGCCGAAAAAAATACGTCCGGTGAAATACGGGTACATTTAGAGGCACATACAAAAATCGACCTACTCGACCGTGCTAAAGAAGTATTTCATTTACTAAAAATGGACAATACCAAAGAAGAAAATGGAGTACTGATCTATGTGGCCGTAAACGACAGGAAATTTGCTATTTATGGTGATCGCGGCATCGACAAGGTGGTCCCCAAAAATTTCTGGGATTCCACTAGGGACACCATTGCATCGCATTTTAAAAACGGAAGGTTCAAACAAGGCCTTATCGAAGGCATATTGAAAGCCGGAAAGGAGTTGGAAAGTCATTTCCCATGGCAACATGGCGATGTAAATGAGCTGAGCAATGAAATATCTAAAAACTAGTTTACTTGTACTCTTTCTTTTCTGGGGCCTAGGTTCTTTTGCCCAGCTCGAAATTCCCGAAAAACCAGAAAAGGAAACCAGCGTCTATGACTACATTGACCTTTTAAGCACAAGCCAGAAAAAAAACCTGGAAGAAAAGCTCATTCGCTATTCCGATAGCACTTCCACCCAAATCGTAGTCGCCATCATCAATTCTACGAAAGGGGAACAAATCAACTACCTTGGAGCGCATTGGCTCACCGAATGGGGGATTGGCCAAAAGGGAAAAGACAATGGAATATTAATTGTCTTAGCCCAAAATGACCGTAAAATCAGCATTAATACCGGCTATGGCGTCGAGGCCACCTTGACCGATGCGATGTCAAGACGTATTATTGAGACCGTTATTATACCCCATTTTAAGCAAAACAATTATTACGAAGGCCTGAACAGTGGCTGCGATGCCATTTTTCAGGTACTTCAAGGGGAGTTTAACGAAGAGCGCTCATTTAACGATGGTGTGGCATCTCCCCTAGCCCCGTTTTTTCCCTTCATTATCTTTTTCATCATTCTTATCATACTCTCCCGTCGCAACAAAGGTGGCGGCGACAACGGAGGTAACGGCGGTAAACGCAATAAGGGCCTAGACCTTTGGGACATTATCATCTTAAGCAATATGGGCCGCAGCGGAGGCTCAGGAGGCTTCGGAGGAGGCTTTGGCGGTGGCGGTGGTTTCAGCGGTGGCTTCGGTGGCGGCATGGGCGGCGGTGGCGGCGCCTCGGGCGGTTGGTGACAATCTATTTCTTTTTAGCCTTCACGAGTGGCCCGAATATATTATATTAGTAGGAAATTCCATAGACAGCTATTCCTTAAAGCGTACTTTAAATCGATGGCAACTAAAATATTCATCTATGAACAAAAGTTTAAAGTTCCGAACGCTTCAAAAGGAAAGTGCCTTTAAAAAGAAAGTAGTTGCCGATATTTCCAAATGTTTCAAGGCTTCGCTAAGAAACGAAAATTTCGACCAACTCGAGTCAAAGCTTAAAGTCGCTATCAAGAGCACCATCAAAAAATTTGAAGACGGCAATAAAATATCGCAAACCGTAAATTTCGATACGGAATTTGCAATTGACTCGAACCAAATGTCCATTGGCCAGTTGCACCCCACAAACCCTGAAATCGAAAGACTGAAACAAAAGAAATCAGCCCTTGAGTTTCAGTTAAAAACGAAAGAGGAAGAATTAAGAAATTTGAACAGACGAACCAATTTGGCCAAGGATCTAACCCGTAACGAAGCCATAAAGGGATTGGTCTTAAATGTTATTCAAAAATTCAAAACACTTTCAGAAGAACAACAATTGGAGTTGATCAACAATAAAGAGAAATTAGAACGTGCCGTCAAAAATTACGTCAAAAATTTTATTGTTTATTACGACGAAGAAGAAAAGGCTTGGGCAATTAATTTCAAGAAAAGCGATGTAACAAACGCTGTAACTACCGGAAAAGATGTCGTCGTTCTTGCCGCCAACCTATCTTCCAAATATGTCAATATAGCTACGAATGCCATACACAAGGCCACTCTGGCACAGTATGAAATCTGCAAAAAGGAAAGAAACGAATTAAAATCGAAGCTAGAGGACGTCAATGAGGAGTTAGAACGTGAATACGACAAAATGGGCAAACGTCCTAGATTTACGGGTGGTTTTGGCGGTGGTCGTTTTGGCGGCGGTGGTAGTTTTGACGAGTGGAGGCCTTAAAACATAAACCTATTGCCCTCTTTTGATTTTTTACCCCCAAACTGGTCAAATTTATAGGTTAGGCTCATCATGAAATAACGGGTCAAGACCGTACCCTGCTCATCTTGAATAAAGTCTTGTCCTGTAATCCGTTTCGTATTTATATTTTGATTTAAAAGGTCATAGGCCAACAACTTTAAGGTCGCACTCTTTTTAAACATTTGCACACCTAAGCTCATATTCCAAAAGACGGCATCCTTATCAAAATTATTGCCCACACTACCATTGTAATTGTAACGGATGTCATTCGCCCAAATTACGTTCTTAGGCCAATACAGGGTAGTTTTCAGCTCGGCGTTATGAGATGTAAAGTTGATATCATCATAACTTTCCAAGTTGTATTGGGTTGAATTTACCGTAACGGAATAACCTGGTTCTACCTCTAAGAACTCCTTAAAATTAAGGGTAGTGGTGATGCGCGGAGTAAAAGAATTTCTTTTCGCCTCGAGGCGCTGGCCATTTACAAAACCCACGTTCTTTTGAAGGTTAAAATAAGGCCTAAAATTAAACTTGACCTTTAAGGTGCTGTCTTTTTTGATTTCCTTTGAATAGCCCACCCCACCGTAGTGATTGTAGTTTCCATCTACATTGATATAGGTCGTACGACGAAGTAAATCCTCATCGGTTTCCGTTACCGACGAAATAAGTTTATCATGAAAGTTAAGTCCAAAGTAAACAAACATACCTGTGCGTTCCTTCCAATTAAAATCATTGTAATTGAAATACACATTTCTTGAAACCGAAGGTTCCAAATCAGGATTACCGGTTACCACATTCAAAGGATTGCTTACATCGGCAACGGGCTGCAATTGATTGATACGCGGCAGGTCTACATAAGAATCAAAGTAAACCCCTATTCTTTTGCTCTTATCAAGATTATAGTTCGCATAGGCATTGAGCAAAACATTCTTATACGATTTCGAAAAAGAGGTCGAACGTAGAAACTCAGAATTGTCCAAATCAGAAAACTGGTACTTCATATCAAGGCCCAATCTTAACTTTTCGGTATCCTTTTTTATGCCTATGGATGGCGTCTTGCGAGAGGTCTTGAAAAGAAAATCGGAGCTAAGTGCCGAATTAAACCGTGAATAAGTACCGGTAAGCTCATCTAAATCGAATACCGAACGCACATTGCTATTCTTGTCTTCTTGTTGCCTATAGGTCAAATCAAGAAACAACTTCTCGGCTAGGGCCTGCCTGTAGTTTACCCCAAATGTGTAGCTATCATTTTCAGCCTCGAATTCCGTATTCTGGTTGAGCTCATCGGTTCTGGCATTATCCCCAAAAATACGACTGACCGTATTCAATCTAGACTCGTTGTTGTTTTGCTCATTGCCATTATTGAAGAACAGGCGTACATAAGTACCTAGGGTATCCAACTTTTTGGTAATATCAAAACGATTCGAAAAATTCCTGCTCACACCATCCTCACTGGTCAAGTTTTCATTTTCGTTCAAGAGTCCATCATTTTCGGTAGATGAGCGGGTACTTGATGCATCGATGGAATTCGTCTGATTTACGCTCATAGACGGGGCCAGGGTAATCCGAAGCGTTTCATCGATATCGAAAATAAGATCCGCCGCCCCTCTATTCGACATCGTATTCCCCTCAAAACTCGACTCACGATCCGTAAAAAAACTTCCACTAGGCAGAATATTTTCACGTGACATACGCTCATCATTGTAACTATCCGACGATGAAAAGAAGTAGTTTCCAGTAATCTCGTACTCTCCTTTTTTAGAATTGGCATAACTGGCGCCCAGAGTATTGGAGGTCGTGATACCTTGTCCGAACCCAAAATTTAATCCAGCTATAGAAAATCCGCCATCTCTATTTACACTAAAACCTCCACTCCGTGCACGACCGATCATATCATAGATTTCATCAAAGGAGAAGCCCGACGAATTTATATTGTTGGAAGCCGCCACCAAACTAAAGCGTTCATCACCGTTAAAATAATTGAATAAGGCATTGGCTTGATATCTTTCATCAGTACCATCACCTGCCGTTAACCGGCTCAAGATTCCCTTGTTCATATCCTCTTTGATCGTTAGGTTTATGGTCTTTGAAGACCCGTCTCCACTTTCGCCGGTAAATTCTTGGGCTTTCGTTTTGGTATCGGTTATCTGTATTTTGCTAATAATATCCTTGGGCAGGCTCTTGGTGGCCATTTTGGGGTCGTTGCTAAAGAAGACCTGACCGTTTACCAGTACTTGGCTCACCTCTTTTCCGTTTACCATAATCTTTCCGTCACTATCGACTTCTACGCCTGGCAGCTTTTTCAATAGTTCCTCTACGGTGGCATCGGGCCGCGTCTTAAACGAATCGGCGTTAAACTCCAAGGTATCCTTTTTGATCGTGATGGGCACCCTATCGCCCACAACGGATACCCCTTTGAGCTCTTGGGCCTGTTCCTCCAACAATAAGGTACCAAGCTCTACATGGTCTTTCAGTTGAACCCTCATGACCTTGGTCTTGTACCCATTATAGGAAAAGAACAGATTCACTTCCTTTACCCCCGAGCGATCCTCAAGCGTAAAACTTCCGATTTCGTCAGAAATGGTATATGCGACCAAGGCACTATCCTTTGGCGATTCGGCATAGATGGTGGTAGCTTCCAAGGGCTGTTCAGAAACAGCGTCCACTACTTTACCGGTGATTTTGAATTCTTGGGAATAGGTGTTCACACAGAAAAATGTGAACACAAGAAAAGCTGGTAACACTTTCTGCATAAACGGATCAGTCATTGGATTGGCAAATGGCTTGACCCAAATCTAATCATTGAACTAAAACATTAGTTGCAATTTAACAAAAGTTTATGCCCGGGTTTTATAGGATTTTACGTAAAAAAAAACAACGCAAGTCCCTACAGCACGCCCCTTAGCCCTTACTTTTTCCTCATATAGATAGTGACGGGTACCCCGTTAAAATCAAAGTTCTCCCTTAGTTTGTTTTCCAAAAACCGCTTATAAGGTTCCCTCACGTATTGTGGAAGATTACAGAAAAAGGCAAATTGGGGATAGTTTGTCGGCAACTGGGTGATATACTTGATCTTCACATATTTGTCTTTATAGGCCGGTGGCGGAGTGCGCTCTATGATCGGCAACATGACATCGTTAAGCTTTCTGGTCTTTATCTTCTTAGATCGGTTCTTATACACCTCTACGGCCGTCTCTATAGCCTTGTAAATACGTTGCTTGGTCAGTGCCGATATAAAGAGAATAGGCACATCTACAAAAGGCTCCATCGCTTTTTTGATCCGCTCCGTATATTGCTTCATGGTATTGGTCTCCTTCTCCTCGATCAAATCCCACTTATTTACCAAAATCACGATACCCTTGTTGTTCCGTTGGGCCAACCAGAAGATATTTTCGACCTGGCCATCAAATCCGCGAGTGGCATCGAACATTACCAAACAAACATCACAGTGCTCAATGGCCCTTACCGAACGCATCACGGAATAGAATTCCAAATCTTCCTTTACCTTCGATTTTCTTCGTATACCCGCCGTATCGACAAGATTGAACTCAAACCCGAAACGGTTGTATCTGGTATCGATACTATCCCTAGTAGTACCGGCAATATTGGTAACGATATAACGGTCTTCACCGATCAAGGCATTTATGAAGGAAGATTTCCCTGCATTGGGCCTTCCTACCACGGCAAACCTCGGAAGGTCAGCTTCCTCCTTTTCCTTTTCAGGAAGCACTTCTACCAAGGCATCGAGCAAATCTCCCGTACCGCTACCGTTGACGCTGGAAAGGGTAAAATACTCTCCCAGTCCCAAGGCATAAAACTCTACCGCATCTTCGGCACGTTTGGCATTGTCTACTTTATTGACCGCCAAAAAAACCGGTTTTTTCACCCTACGGAGCAAGTTGGCAACGTCTTCATCCATGCCCGTTATACCACTTTCCACATCTACCATAAAAATAATGGCATCGGCTTCATCAATGGCCAATTCTACCTGCTTATCTATTTCTTGTTCAAAAACATCGTCACTACCCTGAACATAACCACCGGTATCTATAATAGAAAACTCTTTACCGTTCCAATCACTTTTTCCATAGTGGCGGTCACGGGTAACCCCGCTTACGGCATCAACAATAGCTTCCCTCCGTTGGATCAAACGATTAAAAAACGTAGACTTCCCTACATTCGGTCTCCCTACAATGGCTACAATAGCACTCATACTTCCTTAAATTTGCTGCAAAAATAGTATTAATCCCGATGGAATCGTAATTCTAATCAACTAATCGTAAGTAAATTAAAAACAGAATCCCCAAATCTCAAAATGAAATTCGGGGATTCTACTATGTTTTAGCCGGTTAAAGACTTTATTTTATTTCATAGATCGAAACGGTATTGGATACCTCATTGGTGATGACCAATAAATTTTCACCGTTTGGCGATTCTTCCGCGGGTATGACCAAGAGTCCTTCAGGTGCAACATCTTGCGTACTAAAGATCCATTTTAAAAATTCAGGGGCCGAGGGGTTGGTAATGTCATAAACCATGGCACCTCCGGTTCGTTCAAGGCCGACGAACAATAAGGTTGACTCTCCAATTTTAAGTGTGGTTACCGATTCGGGTTCCGCCCCCTTATCATCACTCCTTCCATCGGCTTCACCTTCATCGTCATTAAACAAAGTAGGGGCGATTTCCATCGTTTTTCTTCCAATTTCATCACCACTATCGTAAACGATTTCACCCTGGGGAGTCCAGATGGTAAATGAGCGTGCGCCATAGGAGTAGATTTTATCATAATCACCATCGCCATCGATATCGCCATTGGCCGTAGTGATTTTTAACCGTCCGAGGTTTTCATCGGCCTGTAGTTCTTCGGCATTAGGAAAGGCCGTAGCATCGAGTACAAGGTCCTTTACCCTTTCCTCTTCCGAATAACCGTCGTAATCACGGGAATCGCCTTCATTGGCGGAAATAAGGTAAGCAGCTCCCCCTATTTTGGCATAGGCAATAGCGTCGGGCATATAAAAACCTAGTACCGGCCATGTTTGAAAGTTGCCCAGCATACCGTCTTTATTACTGGCATCCATGGCGTTTTCAGTAAGGGAATGATCCTTCACCCCCAAACCGAAAACATCGGTCAATGTCATTGTAGACAGATCAACAACGGCCATACCATTGTTTTCCTGTAAACTGACATAGGCGTACTTACTATCTTCGGAAACCGCCACATATTCCGGCTCAACATCTTGCGCCAGACAAGCCTCAGGACCAAAAACACGAAAATCGTTCCCGATGGTCTGTCCGTTATACGCTGTAAAGAACAAAGTATGAACCTCTTTTTTTTCAACATCGATTACCGATATCGAGCCTTCGGGATCTACCGTATAATCGTCATTAGGCTCCCCTTCATTAGCGGCAACAATATATTTTCCGTTCGGGCTGAACGCGACCATATCCGGCAAAGCACCTGCGGGATAAGAGTCGACCAAGCTCATGGTAGCGGTATCATATACCTCTATCGTACCGTTTACCTGTTTATTGTCGTTCTCTAGGGCTATGGCCAAAAGACCATGATGAACCGCAACGCTATTAGGGGTTCCCGTCAAGGCAATGGAAGCTTGTTTTGATGGCACGGAAGGTTCGGAAATATCCCAAACGGAAACTTCGCCCTGTACCGGATTAACAACAAATAAATTTCCGGTAACAGCATCGTAAGCACTAATTTCGGCAAAGCCCTCTTCGCCGGAACCATTAACAAAACCTCCTATCTTGGTATAGGTAAGCTCAGAGGTGTTCACTACGGCAGGGCCTTCGTGGGGATGGCCGACAAAATCTTCCAGTTTTTCACAGGAAAAACTACCCAATGCGATAAGAATAAACGGAATACTTTTAATTTTTTTCATCTTCAAGTTTGGTTATTAATCACCAAAGATGAAGTTTCAAGGTCACTTAAAAGTTAGCTTAAGAACAAGCAATGTTTAAAAGAACGCAATGAAAGGGTTAAGAAGGTTTAGTTATTGTATCCAAAGCGTTTCAACTGGCGGGCATCGTTACGCCAGTTTTTATTGACCTTTACATACAATTCCAAATGCACCTGCTTACCGAAGAATTTCTCTAGGTCTTTACGCGATTCTACGCCTACCCTTTTTAAGGCACTGCCCTTGTGGCCAATAATAATACCCTTTTGGGAATCTCGCTCCACCATAATAACCGAGCGCATCCTGATGATATCTTCATCTTCAAAAAACTCTTCGGTCTCGATTTCTACGGAATAGGGAATTTCTTTTTTGTAGTGCATCAAGATTTTCTCTCGAATGGTCTCGTTTACAAAAAACCGTTCGGGTTTATCGGTCAGCTGATCTTTAGGGTAATAAGCGGGTGCTTCGGGAAGCAGTTCGATAATACGCTCGAAAATATTCTTGATATTAAAGTTGGACAAGGCCGAAATGGGGTGCAGTTCTACGGTAGGAAGCATTTCTTGCCAGTATTGCACCTGTTCCTCCAAAAGCTCTTGGGTTGCCGTATCTACTTTGTTAAGCAATAGCAACACCGGTATTTTGCTGTTTTTGATCTTGTCAAAAAACGCTTCGTCCTTCAAAGCCTTTTCGCCGATCTCGACCATGTACAAAAGCACATCTGCATCTTCAAAGGCCGATTTTACAAAATTCATCATGGACGACTGCAGCTCATAGGCGGGCTTAATGATTCCGGGAGTATCGGAGAGGATGACCTGAAAGTCATCGCCGTTGACAATACCTAAAATACGGTGCCTTGTTGTCTGGGCCTTAGAAGTAATGATGGACAGTTTTTCGCCCACAAAAGCGTTCATCAAAGTAGACTTGCCCACATTGGGATTGCCGATAATATTTACGAATCCTGCTTTATGCTTTTGCATCTTTCAATTTTTTAAAGTAGTCGGTCGCCGCTGCATTTACTTTCGGTGCCAGTAATAAAACGGCTATCATGTTCGGTATGACCATGAGTGCGTACGATAAGTCAATCAGGTTTTTAACCAAGTCGAGCGAAGCTACTGCTGCAAAAATAATCATGATTACGAAATACCAGTTGTAAAACTTCCCAATTTTTGCATTGGTCAAAAAAGAAAGACACTTTACCCCATAATACGAGTAGGTAAACAGGGTAGACATGGCAAATGCCGTAACGATGATCATCAGTAGCACATCGCCATAGCCGAAGAGGGTGGTCTCGAATGCCGAAAGGGTCATGACAATTCCGCTACCATCCTCCAAATAAGCTCCGCTTAAAATGATTACGACCGCTGTAAAGGTACATACCAAAATGGTATCTATAAATGGACCTAACATTGCCACAAGACCTTCCTTTATAGGATTATCGGTTTTTGATTGCCCATGGTACATCGGTGCACTACCCAGACCGGCCTCGTTAGAGAACATAGCCCGGCGGATACCTATGATGACCAGCCCCCAGAAACCTCCGGTGACGACGGTCTTAAAGTTCCATGCTTCGGTAATGATCAATTTTAAGGAAGGAATAATTTGCGAAGCATTTAACACCATTACGATTACAACGGCCACCAAATACACCAATACCATAAAAGGAACGATGGCCGAGGCCACTTTCGCAATTTTGGTCAACCCTCCAAAAATCACAAAGGAGGTAACCACGGCAAGAAGCACACCTATGCCCAACTTCCAATTCTGCTCGCTCATTTGAAACAGGGTCTCCGACGGTTCAACAACACTCATAAAGGTTTCGGTGAACTGATTGGCGGTAAAAACCCCCAAAAAACCGAACAGTCCACAAACGGCAAAAAACACGGCCAAAGGCTTGGCTTTTGGCCCTAGTCCTTTGGTTATATAGTACATGGGGCCACCCTGCAGTTTGCCTTCGGAATCCGTACTGCGAAACATAATGGAAAGGCTACATGAATAGAATTTGATACACATGCCGATAAGCGCGGTCACCCATATCCAAAAAACCACACCGGGTCCACCATCGTGAATGGCTATGGCCACCCCGGAAATATTTCCTAGCCCAACGGTTGCCGCAACGGCAGCGGACAAGGCCTGAAAAGAACTTACATCACCTTCGGCGGTCTTATTATCATACTTCCCTGCCGTAATGGCAATGGCATGACCAAAGAAACGATAAGGTAAAAATTTAGAGTAAAACACCAAGAAAAGTCCCCCTCCAATAAGCAGGAGAAACATGGGCCACTCCGTATAGGGAAGTGCAGCTGAAATAAAATCGTTTATTGTATCCATAAAAAGGCTTGCAAGTCCCGAAGGTATGGAATTTGGATATTTTTTCAAGTATACCAAAAAAGATTCTGGCTTAAGTTTGGAATTAAGTAAAAAACAGTCGTATATTTGTCGCCCGTTACGAATAGTAGCGCTCATCTTGTCGGCGTCATGAGCCGAAGTTGCAAAACAAGAAAGGTGAAACCCATATCGCGGGGTAGAGCAGTAGGTAGCTCGTCGGGCTCATAACCCGAAGGTCGCTGGTTCGAGTCCAGTCCCCGCTACTAATTAAGAAGCCATTTATCTGAACAATCAGATAAATGGCTTTTTTTCTTCCCGACATTTTTTCGGTTTTCAGGGATCATGACCAATTGTTGTGGGATCATGACCAATTGTTGTGTTTATGCAAAAATTGTCGTCAATCTGTAAAGGAAGAATTCTACATTTTTCACCCCTCTGAACTGTGCCCTGAACGCTTTAATTTTTGCGTTGAAGGATTCCGCAGAAGCATTCGTACTTCTATTTATAAAATAGTTTAGGATCGACCTATAATTGAGTGATATCGTATTGGCAATGGTATTGAAGGCCCTAAAGCCTGTGTTCTGTACATCTTTGTACCAATGTGCCAGCTTTGTATATGCAGATTGTATAGAAGCTGCTGTATTGAATATGTTCCTGAGCCCCTGCACAAGATCGAAGGCGACCTTTATATCGGGATATTGGGCGAACAATATTTTACTTCTTTCGGCTTGGTTCTGCGTCCAATTGTTTGGTGATTTGTAAAGTAGGTACCTACTTCTGGCTAAGAGTTGTTTTCTGGTATCCCCATTGCTAAACTCTTTTGGGACGAATGTCCCGTTCTTTGCCCTGGCCTCTTTAATCTGTTGGTTCTCTTGGTCTATGGCCTCCCATCGGTGTTTGATTCGGATGTCCTGAAGGGCCTCCAGTGCCAGTTTTTGCACATGGAACCTGTCCGTTACCTGTATCGCCTTTGGGAAGCAGGTCTTGGCGATGGTCTTCATGGAGTTGGCCATATCCAGAGTGATTTCTTTGACCATGGCCCTTTTCTTGGCCGATATCTTTAACAGCTGCTCTATAATCGGCCCCACCTTGGTACCGGAGAATATGGCCACTATGGCCCCTTTCTTGCCCTTGGCTTTTTTATTGGTGATTATGGTGTAGAGTTCTCCTTTGGAGAGTGCTGTTTCGTCAATGGACAGATTAGGCCCTATGTTTTCGGGGAATATAAGCCATTGCTTGGCATGGGATTTCTCCTTCCACTGCCTGAAATCGCTTAGATAATCCCTAAACTGTCGCTGTAGTTTTTTGCCGTTTACCCCATAGAATTGGCCGATGGTATGACAGTCATTTGCTTTAGTACTGACCAAGTACTTTTAAAAAAGCAGCGAACTCTACGGTCATACGAGTTCCCTGGGCCACCAACTCCCAATCTCTTTGCACGGCTTGCCCCGTGGCCTTGTCCAGCCAACGGCGGCGCTTAATGTGGAGAAAGACCGACTTTCCCCGCAATGGAAAGTCCTGGACGACGATCTCCTTATGAAATCCATGGCCTATTAAAATGCGGTGTTTTTCCTCTTTAGGGGTATCCTCTTTTTCTTCAAAATATAAATGAAGCATACCATCTTCAGTTTCATGGGAAACTAGTTTAAAGTGGGTTAGTAAAAGTTCCGGCAGTATAAGCTTTAATAGGTCGATAGATAATTCCAATGCTGTTCGTTTTACTGCAAATATCGAACTCCTATTTCAATTCACACACAACTTTTGAGCTTGATCCATAAAGACGGATCATGACCAATTGTTGTGTGAATACAAATATTGATCATGACCCTTGATCAATACTTGTTACAAAAGCGCTCCCTATTAACATGAAGCACATTGTTTACACCAAATTATTTCATACTCAGTAGAGTAGTTTTCTTTAGCAACAAAATAACCAAACTTAATTCAACCCTAAAACCCACTACTTGACGAAAATTCACTAAAAGTGCTTCCATTTTGCCCATTGGCATGACACTAGGGAATTCCTCATTAGAGCATACCTATTCATCACAAGAACCTTTACCTTTTTATAGTCCTACTTCTAAAATTAAACTAAGCCTAAATGCCTGGTCCTACAACATGCCACTCTTCAACTATATAAAAGGGAAGACTGAAGGCATGAGCCTCTTTCAATTGTTAGATGAACGTGCTCGGCTGGGTTTTGATGCTATTGACCCAACAGGGTATTTCTTCCTGGGATATCCAGAAGTTCCTAAGACATTTTTTATAAACGATTTCAAGCGGCGTATATTTCAGCTTGGTCTAGATGGAAGTGGCACAGGTATAAGAGCTGATTTTTCCCCAGCTAATAAGAAAAAGAGAATGGCCGACATGGAATTAACGAAACAATGAATTGAGGTCGCAGCAAAAATGGGAGCTCCGGTCATGCGTATCTTTGCTGGACACCAACCCGAAGAACATACCTAGGAAGAAACCGCAGTTAGGGTTTCTGATACCTTGATCGAATGTGCCGATCACGGTAAAAAACACGGTGTCTTAGCAGGTGTCCAAAATCATGGTGCCATAATAACATATCATAAGAACTTCCAACTACCGTGGCTACCTTCTTATTTAAACCCTCCCAATACCAGGGATGGAAGATGGGTGTAAAAGGGTGCCGATATTACCGGCAAATCTGAGCAAGGCCCCTGATTAAATCGAATCGTAAAAAAATGAAGTGTAGGTGAAAATGAATGATGCGGGTAACTCTAATCAAGTTCCCATTTGTTAACCATATCATACACCCCTGATAATTGAATTAGTGACATAAATGGTAAGATACCGGACACTGAAAACTAGCGTAAAACTCCAACAAATAAATAGCTCATATTTACACACAGGTATAACCCTGGTACAACCTTAGGTTGAACTAAACTAACACCTATTGAGCCGTATTTTCTGGTAGCGTCCACAATAACCTCTCAAACATTTTTTTAATTGCTGTATATTTAAAAAGGTATCTCCATTAAGTATTCTTCTGCGTTACCAATTCCATTCAGATTCTTTACTTAGATTTTACAAATAGATAACAATACCGCCCTTTCTTAAATACATAGAAGGTGTACATTAGGAGCCTCCTATGTTACTATAACATACAGTTATAATATCATCAGCTAAATAATCCATTAAAGAGCTTCATATAAGCCCTAAAAAGTTTTAACACATAATCATGGTCCATTTCCTAAAAATCATTCTTATTGGTTTTCTATTTACAAACTCTTTGAACATTTTCGCAATAACCACACATGCACAAAAGGACGACCCTAAAATGCCAGAAAGGGGTATTTGTGCGCACAGAGGTGCTAGTAAACTACATCCTGAAAACACCATCTCGGCATTTAAAGAAGCAGTGCGCCTGGGCGCTCAGATGATTGAATTTGATGTAAGAATGACTATTGACAACAAACTGATCATCATGCACGACGCTACGGTCGACCGAACTACAGATGGATCAGGCTTGGTAGAAGACCTAACATGGAATGAAATTAAAGAGCTCGATGCCGGAGCATGGAAATCCAAAAAATTTAAAGGAGAAAGGGTGCCTTTGCTAGACGATGTTCTTGACGTTTTTCCAAAAAACATTTGGTTGAACGTACATTTAAAGGGAGATAAAAAATTAGGAATTGCCGTTGCCAAAACAATTCTTGCTAAGAATAGAACACATCAGGCCATTATAGCATGTAACAATGAAAGCGCCAAAGGTGTTAGGCTAGTAAACAGTGATATTATGATTTGTAATATGGAGCGAACCAGTTCCCGGAGTGACTATATCCAAACTACAGCTAAAGAGAAATTTGCAGCCATACAACTATTAAAGAAAAGAGATAACACGAATATTCTCAAGGACATCGAAACGCTAAAATTTAATAATATAAAAATTAATTATTTCTACAGCAACACTCCCGAAGAAGGCATAACATTACTCAACAAAGGGGTTGATTTCGTTTTAACCGATAACTTATCTGAAATGCTTGAAGCTGCACGTTCCATAGGAATTGAAACATCTCATTAATCCCTGAGTTTTACCTTTAACATCAACGGTTTATTCACGTATGGGTTCAATCGTCTCCCTTATAATTAATGATTACTTAACTTTTTTCCTCCTTTAAGTTGATATGCGTGCAATTATCTTCATCCTTGAAAATATTAAATGACACCAACCAATCTTACGGAAATATCTGATACACGACTTCTTATACTCATAAGAGAAGGGAACGAACTAGCTTTTCATCAGATATATAATAGGTACTGGAAACAGCTTTACGCCTACACCTTAAATATTCTAGAAGACAAAGGACTTACCGAAGACACTATCCAAGAGGTCTTTATTAAAATTTGGACAAATAGAGAAACTACCCAAATAGAACGATTAAAGAATTATCTATTCAATGCTGTTAGAAACAATGCACTATTAAAAATAAGGGATAATAAATTCTCGTCCCTAAACGAACAAATTATAAGTACACTGAGTTTAAATTCCGAAGCAGAACAAAATCTAAATCTAGAGGATTTAACATTTCTTATCAAAGACGCTGCTTCAAATCTACCCGAAAAACGAAGAGAAATTTTCTTGATGAGCAGACTGCAAAATTATTCAATAACCGAGATTGCCGATTTTTTTAATATTTCACATCGAAGTGTAGAGAATCAATTGTACCTAGCCTCTAAAGAACTCAGAAGTACACTGGGAAAATCGTTACACTTCCTAGTGCTTTTCTGGAATATCTAGTCAAAAGTTAATTGCCGCTATATTTAATGTTACCAATACGTTAATTCAGGCTTTTTTTGAATATGAGACGTGAGTACCCCCCACCATTTTGTGTCTTGATACCATAACAGGATAATTGTGACCAAGAAAGAATTCATTAGTTTATTAGACAAACATGCAAATGGTTTTTGTTCTGAAGAAGAAGAGGAGCTTCTACTCGAGTTCTGTAATGAAGCCCAAGGGAAAAATAAAATGGATTCTTGGAATTTATTGGAGACGGAACAAACAAGAATTCGATTGTTGAAAAACATCACTAACGCTTTAAAGCTTAGCGATATTAAATCTATCAACAATAAGAAAATTTATTGGAAACAGCTTGGGGCGATTGCAGCAACGTTTATAAGCCTAATCGCCATTGTCTACTTATTCCAAAAAAATGATAGGTTACCAAATAACACGATTACATTGGAGCTCGAAGATGGTTCATTAAAGGTCTTAGATGAGCACGCTACAACTGAACTGTTCGATGAACAAGGTAAACTCTTTGGAAAGCAAAAGAAAAGAGAACTTGTCTATTATCCTGCAAACTCAAAAAGTGAACTTGCTTACAATACATTAACTGTTCCCAACGGAAAAACCTTCGACATCCTATTATCAGATAGCACCAGTGTACATCTCAACGCCGGTTCATCACTGAAATATCCTGTCAAATTTTTAAGGGGAGAAGAAAGAAAAATATTTCTATCAGGGGAGGCTTTTCTGAATGTAAAGAAAGATTCCCTGCGTCCATTTATAGTAAATGCCGATGAGTTGAACATTAGGGTACTTGGCACTCAATTTAATATCAATGCATACCCAGAAGATGAAGTTGCCGAAGTTGTTCTAATTGAAGGCTCCGTGAGTCTCTACCAACATGAGGAGAATTTTCTAGAGAAAGGTACTTTACTCGCTCCCGGACATAAAGCAAGCTTCAATAAAAAACATAGAGAATTTTCTAAAGAGAAGGTTTTACCCGACCTCTATACTTCATGGATGCAGAATGAACTGGTTTTTAGGAAAATGACTTTTGAAAATATTCTAAGAAAATTGGAGAGACATTACAACGTCAAAATCTCAAATGATAATTTAAGTATATCGAAAGAAAAATTCAATGCCAATCTAGGTAAAAATACTCCTATAGAAGCTGTGCTTCAAGATTTGAAAACAACCTATAATATCAATTATACCATTAATGGAAATCAAATAAATATAACAGAATAAAAAACCATAATACTTATGAACTAGAACAACCAAAGTAAAAACCAACAATAAAAAAGCACTCTAGTATCAATACTAAAAATTAAAAAAAATCGAGAAATGCGTCAACATTTCCCGATTGGACTAAAGTGATTTTTCTAAAAGAATTACCACAATATAACACTATAAAAGTATGAAAAAACTTCTTAACCTTACAAGAAGCCTTTCCCCGTTTCAAAAATTCACTTATAAAATGAGACTTTGCATTCTACTCATTTTAGTTTCTTTTTTTAAAATTAACGCTAATGAAAACTATTCATCACAAACCAAGCTCACACTAAATTATAATAACATATCCGTGAGTGAACTCATTGATACCATTGAGAACTCCACAGATTTTCGTTTCGTATATAAAATCAAGGCTGTCGACTTAGGCCGTTCAGTATCTATTAATGTCCGGAACGTACCGATTGATACTTTACTCGATTTAATATTCTCAAAAACAAAAACCGATTACAAAGTCATTGAAACCCGCATATTCCTTACTGAATCCAAGTTGAAAAATGATGCAACCAATAGGACTAAGCATCACATTCCTAATCTAAAATCAGATTTACAAAAATTAATCAATGGTACCATTACCGATGAAAACGGAAGTCCATTACCTGGTGCTAGCATTGTTGAAAAAGGAACTACTAACGGTACGACCTCTGATTTTGATGGCAACTACACCATTAACGTTTCTAACAACGGTGCAACGTTAATTGTCTCCTATATCGGCTACACAACTAACGAAATAATAGTAGGGGAAAGGACGGAAATCAATGTACAACTAGAACCCGACGCAATGGAACTGTCAGGTGTTGTGGTAACGGCCCTAGGTATCAAAAGAGAAGAAAAATCACTGGGATATTCGGCACAGACGATAAATGAAAAGTCCGTAAAGGATGCCAAGACCAACAACTGGGTAAATTCCCTTTCAGGAAAGGTAGCAGGGCTGAACATTCAAGGTGCTGGAGCCGGCCCAATGGGATCGGCACGTATAACCCTTAGAGGCGAATCATCGCTAAATTTGGAAAACAATCAGGCTCTAGTAGTTGTTGATGGTGTTCCAATTAGCAGCAAAATTACTGGCACAGGTTTCTCGTCTTACCTTTCAGCAGATAGCCCTGTGGATTATGGATCAACCTTATCCGATATCAATCCTGACGATATTGAGGAAATGACTGTTTTAAAAGGACCAGGTGCCACGGCATTATATGGTAGCAGGGCTGGTAACGGAGCTATTATTATTACTACCAAATCAGGTTCAAAACAAAAGAATGGAATTGGCGTTACTATTAACTCCAACTTTAATACCGAATCAGTCAATCGTTATCCCGACTATCAATTTGAATATGGTGAGGGGCGCACTTCTGAGTATTATTCATATTTAGATAGTCCAGACGGCTTAAACACCAGTACCAACGTGGGTGCGGGCAGAGCATGGGGCCCAAAATTTTCAGGACAATCCTATTTTCAATTTAATCCCGATACCCCTGATGGCAGACCAACTGAGCGAACCCCATGGGTACCCTACAAAAATTATATTTCGGGATTCTTCAGGACTGGTACAACTACTTCCAACAGTATTTCCTTAGAAGGCGGTGGAGACAACGGATCCGCAAGATTTTCAGTAACCCATTTAAAGAACAAATGGATTATACCTAATACTGGTTTTGAACGTATTAATGCCTCATTATCGGTAAACCAAAAAATTTCCGACAAGTTAAAAATCGCGGGTAAAGCTAACTATACTAATAAAACTAGTGACAACCTACCAGCTGCCGGTTACAATAATCAATCCTTAATGTATTTTCTGATTCTTGGAACTGCCCCGAGTATTAATCCTGAATGGTTTGACCCTTATTGGCAACCCGGGTTAGAGGATGTTGAACAAAAAAATCCTTTTAACCCAGGGCCGGACAATCCACTTCTGGGTATGTATGAAATGTTGAACACAATGAATAAACATGGTGTTATTGCGAATATTTCACTAGACTATGAATTTTCCAAAAAGTTAAGTCTTAAAGTACGTTCCGGCCTGGATATGGCCTATGAATTCAGAACACAACAGCGCCCATTTAGCATGACTAAATTCCCTAGAGGCTCTTATCGCGAACAGGACGTATTCAGTTATGAATCCAATACAGACTTCCTATTGACCTACACAGGAAATCTGGGCAAAAAAATTGGTTTTACAGTCTCAGGTGGAGGTAATGCTATGCGGCAGAACTATAATTTTACCGGAAAATATGCGGATCAATTGGCGCAGCCAGGCATTTATCAAATTTCTAATAGTTTAGACCAAGCAGTATTAGACCCCATAAGGACAGAGAAAGCTACCAATAGCTTATATGCAATTTCACAACTTTCATTCTTAAATGACCGTATTTTTTTAGATCTTACCGGCCGTAATGACTGGTCGAGTACCTTACCTTTAAAAAACAACTCTTTTTTCTATCCATCGGTAAGCACCAGTTTCTTAGTTAGTGATTTAATAACACTTCCAGAAGCCGTTTCTTTTGCAAAACTTCGGCTTTCATGGGCGCAAGTAGGTAATGATACCCGCCCCTATCAAACCGCTAAATACTATGATAGAGTTTTAAGTAATAGTTTTACAAACCCAACCACTCTTTTCAATAACGAATTAAAACCTGAAATTACAACAAGCTATGAGATTGGAGTAGATTTACGATTATTGAAAAATCGGTTAGGACTAGACGCGACTTATTATACAAATGACAGTCGTAACCAGATTTTAGCCATTCCCTTGGATCCGGTATCGGGCTATTCGAACGCACTAATTAATGCGGGTTTAATCAACAGTCAAGGTTTGGAACTTAAATTAACTGCCAAACCTATTAACAATGAAAATTTCAAATGGAATACAACCTTGATATGGTCAAGAAACCGTAGTTATGTAAAGGAACTTTCAGATGGAATAGAAACTCAGGTTATATATGCACGTGGTAGTAACGTATCCATAGAAGCTCGTGTAGGAGGCCTTATGGGGGATCTTTACGGCAGAGGTTTCCAACGTTCTCCAGATGGACAGATTATCTATTCATCTGCTGGTCTTCCTGCAGAATTGGATCCAGAAAGTAAAAAACTAGGGAATGCTTTTCCCGATTGGAAGGGTAGTATTATGAACGAAATCTCATTGGGCCGGTTCAAGTTCAGTATGCTTTTGGATGGTCAAACAGGTGGAAGTATATATTCCCATACAAACCACAAGAGTAATACCTTAGGTAAAACCAAAGTGACATTACCAGGTCGTGAAACGGGTATTGTAGGAGACGGGGTAGTCTTACAGCAAGATGGTTCCTATGCTCCTAATACCATAAATGTTCCCGCTGATTCCTATTACAATAATTATTACAAGAGTAGCAATGCTGAAACAAACATCTTTAGCACTGATTTTCTCAAAATACGCGAGGTTAGACTAGAGTATAAATTCGCTAAGAATTTGCTAGACAAAATTGGGTTGCAAGGAGCAACTATCGCATTGTTTGGAAGGGACCTATTCAATTTTACTAAGTTTCCCGGTTTTGATCCAGAAGGTGGCAATCTGAATAACGGTACGTTAACCCCAGGAGTGGAATTGGCCCAGTTTCCCTCCACACGTTCTATCGGAACCAATCTCACTTTAAAATTTTAAACCTTATCTACTTTAAACATGTACAAAAAACTTATAAATACCGTTCTGATCTTTACAATCTTGCTGACTGGTTGTACCAAAGATTTTGAAGAATTAAACACTGACCCGAACAGACCTGAAGAAATAACCCCTGGGGTACTTTTAGGACAGTTGCAGTACCGCATAGTAAATTCGGCAATTAAGTCATCTAGATCATTCACTCATGAATTAATGCAAGTGGATGTACCAAGGGAAAGTACAGGTGGTGGCGGTCAACATCGTTACGTCATAAATCCAGGAGAAGGTGTTTGGACTTCTTTCTATAGTTATCTGACGGATATTGAAGATTTACAGACTATTTCAGAGGAACTAAACGAGGATAATTATAAAGGCATCGCATTAGTTTACAAGTCTTGGGCATTTTCCATCTTGACAGATTTATATGGTGATATCCCTTATTTTGAAGCTACTTCCGCAGGTGATGGTGTTTTTCAACCAAAATTCGACAAACAAGAAGATATTTATGTACAAATCTTAAATGATTTGGAAATAGCCAATTCCTTATTTGACGATTCCAAAGCACTCACTTACGGAGGAGATTTGGTATATGAAGCAAACGAACTGTCAGGTGATAGTAACCCTGGCATAACCAAATGGAAAAAATTTGCTAATTCACTACGTTTAAGACTTTTACTAAGGATATCCAAGCGTGATGGCGAGATCGATATAACGTCGCAAATCAATACTATTTTAAGTGACCCGGAAACCTATCCCGTTTTTACCAGTATAGATGATAATGCAATTTTCAATTATACCGGTTCGTTCCCCTACTTTAACCCATATTATAATGCACGTACGGTAGATTGGAGCGAAAACGTCTACTTTACAAAATTCTTTATTGACGGACTTAATGCCTCCGAAGACCCAAGACGCAATGTATGGGCCCTCACGGTTGAACAAGAGGGTCAAAACATTTATAGAGGAGCAGAAAGCGGTTATCCTGTAACTACCCAACACGTTGTAGGACAGAATTCCAGTTATAGCGACAATCTTAAAACGTTTCCTCAACTGGGTATCATGATGACCTATGCCGAAGTAGAATTTATTAAAGCGGAACTTGCCTTAAAAAATCATCCTACTGGCCAACAGCCAAAAGATCATTACGCATCCGGAATAAGGGCTTCCATGGCCCAATGGGGGGCACCTATGCCAAATGACTTTTTAGAACGAGAAAATATTAAATACGATACTTCAGCTACAATGGAAGGCCAGATGACGCAAATTATGTTGCAAAAATACTATGCCTACTTTTTTGTAGACTACCAATCTTGGTTCGAAAAGCGCAGGACTGGATACCCTGAACTCCCAAGAGGAGAGGGTATTCCCTTGGAAAACAACTTTCCCTCTAGAATTCCCTACCCCACCTACCTTCAATCGTTAAACCCAAATAACTTGCAGGCGGCAGTAAATAATATGGGTGGAGATAATAGTGATATTAAAGTTTGGTGGGATAAATAATTCATCTAAATATATCATGGTCATGATAAGTATTCGAAAAAAGAAAATGAGCGGATTTCTGGCGATTATCCTATTGACATTTACAGCTGTCGCACAAGACTTTAAAAAAGAACAGAAAATAAAAACTCTAGTTGTTTTTTTTGATGGCCTTCGCCCTGATTATATTACTCCTGAACTGATGCCTAACGTCTATTCTATTTCCCAATCGGGAAGCTATGGCAAACGGCACCATAGTGTTTTCCCAACTGTAACAAGGGTTAATGCCACCTCATTTTCCACTGGTAGTTATCCGACTACACATGGTCTAATGGGGAATTCTGTCTATTTTCCAGAAGTCTATGATAAAAGAGGCATAAATACAGGGGATTATCACGAATTGGAAAAAATTAACAAGACTACAAATGGCAGATTACTTACCTCAACAACCTTAGGAGAGATAATTCAAAAAGCGGGAGCCAGAATGATGGTATTCAGTTCTGGCTCAACAGGTCAGGCACTTATGCAAAATCATACCGTCGCGGGCGGAGCAATTATCAACCCCGAACTCATTTTACCATTGTCCCTAAAAGAGGAAATTATCAAGGACGTTGGTCCCATTCCTGAAAAAACGAAGCCCAATAAAGCTCAACATCAATGGATAACGAATGCCTTTTTAAAGTATGGACTTGATTCCAACGGTCCATTAGTGAGTTCGATTTGGTATTCTGACCCAGATGGCACGGCACACAGTAACGGGATAGGAGATTCAAAGGTGACGGAGGCTATTAAATTTGTCGATGCAGAATTTGGGAGAATATTGAATGAGATGCGGAGCCAAAACCTAGAGCAGTATTTTAATATAATCATTTCAGCAGATCACGGATTTATAACGCATATAGGCAACATAAGCATTTCTGATTTTTTGATTAATGAAGGTTTAAAAAAAGACAAAGACAGCGACGATGTAATTCTTGTGGGAGGCGCTATTCATGTGAAAAATCATGATTGTGTTACCATCCAAAAAATAGTTACCGCTTTGCAAAATGAAGATTGGATAGGGGCTATTTTTTCCAAGGCAAAAAAACCTGGTGAACTAATGGGAAGTATTCAAGGAACCCTATCATTTGAATCGATACACTGGAACCACAAAGAGCGTGCTGCCGATATTTTGGTTGATGTAAATTGGAATGACAGTATTAACGAAAATGGTTATGCGGGAAAGGGTTATTTAAAAGGGTTAGCTGGACATGGCGGTCTTAGCCCGTATGAAGTTAACATTGCTTTATTGGTAAAAGGACCAAGCTTTAAGAAGAACATTATAAGTGCATTACCCACATCAAATGTAGATATTGCCCCGACCATTTTAGCGATTTACGGCTTGCCCATACCTGAAACAATGGATGGCAGAGTTATTGGAGAACTATTGACCGGGAAGAGGGCAAACAAAAACACACAGCCAAAAGAAGAGAGTATTAAAGCGACCGTTGAATTAGAAGATGGCAGTTATAATCTAACTTTGAATCGGACAGCTTTAGGCGAATATTTCTATGTAGATTCTGCCCAAGTAGAAAGAACTCATTAAAAATAAGGTGAACTATACAAATCAAAAGACAAGAAGCGCTAATGACTGTATATTCCCGACCTTAAAAAGATTTTTTTTGCGACCAACGAAATAGGCAGTTAAAAAAAATTAAGTTAATATACAAAACACCACCATCAGTAAAAGCATAAACATCTATTACTGAAGGTTGGTGTCTTTAATCGAACGTTTCCTTATCTAAGAAAAAGATTAGGAAAAAATTATAATTTTATTTTTTTACCAACTTTCTTAATACACTTTGTAGATGTCCATCTAAAAATAACATTTAGATTCCTTAAAGAAATGGAATATTTAATTTTATCCCAGTTTATATATGGTTAACTGCAGTATTGTCCTTGAGTAAGGTTCCTAATCGTTGACCATATGGAACTAGCATATGGTTTTGAGTCAGTTCATCAAACGTTTTACCAAAACTAATACTCTATCAAGCCCAGGTCTTGTTATTTCAAGCTTAAATCAATGTAAGATTTGAGTCTCTAAGTGAAAATAAAATCTCAAAAATTACTTGACTTCAATAGTCCTGACCAATGCTACTATTCATGACAGAAGTTTTCCATCGTCTCCATGCAGCTTTCATATTCTCAAGCTTTTCAGGCTTATTATTTGCTAAATTATGCTTTTCCGCTGGATCGTTTCCAATATTATAAAGTTCAAAAATTTCATCCTTATTCTTTCTATAAATTTTAAAATTATTGTCAATTAATGCCGATTGACCCTGAAATTCAAAAGCCAATGGTTTTAATCTTTCCTTTACATCTTTCTTTACAATAGGAATTAGGTCAACACCATCAAAAGGACGGTTGTCATCAACTAAACTTGAACCTAACAAATTTTCAATTGTTGGAAAATAATCTGAGGTAAAACAGGGAATTTCCACTTTAATACCTGGCTCAATTTTCCCATGCCATTCCATAATACCAGGCACCCTGATTCCCCCCTCGTAAAGACTTCTTTTTCGTCCTCTCAACCCCTTTGTCAGGCCTTGGGTTCTCCCTTCCACTAGTTTTCCTTCAGGGCCATTATCACTAGTATAAAAGAGTACCGTATTTTCAGATATACTTAATTCCTTAAGCTTAGCGCGTAAACGTCCCACCTGTTCGTCCATAGCCGATATTACTCCATAATAATGCTGTTGATCTAAAGAAAGCTCATCATAAGGTTTTCTATAATTATCACCTGCTACAACAGGTAAGTGGGGACTATGAAACCAAACTATACTTAAAAATGGCTTATTGGTTTCCACTGCGTTTTCAATAAAAGGAATTACTCTATCCATAATTATACGTGAATCGTCTCCTTCTAAGTTTTCATTAACTATTTTATTAGGACCGGACCAATACGAGGTTCCAAAAGATTCTCCTCTTACCAATGTTTTTTTTACATCACCCGAAGCTATTGAGGGTGTAATCATGGGGTTCCATGTTGGAACTTTGGACTCGGTCACGAAGCTTACATCAAAGCCATGCTCCCAGGGTGGAGCATAATGTGCGTCATGTGCCTTTCTACCTCCCCTATTGGCATCCAAGGTATCTTTTGTGAGTGTGCCTAAATGCCACTTCCCAAAATGACCGGTTGCATAGCCTTCAGCCTTCGCCAATTCCCCAATTGTATACTCTTCTTTCTTTAAATGTCCACAATTGGCCTTACAAATGCCATAGCGCAAAGGGTGCCTACCAGTCATAACACTTCCGCGTGTAGGGGAGCATACCGATGAAGCCGCATAAAATCGATTAAAAACAGCACCGTTATCGGCCATGGCATCTAAATTTGGGGTCCTTAAATATGGATGCCCATTGTACCCTGTATCGCCCCAACCTTGGTCATCCGCCATCATTAAAATGATATTAGGACGAATTTCACTTTTTTTAGTTGTCACATTTCCGGTTTCACTTTTTGATTTACAAGAAACCAGTAAAACAACTATGGTGATTAAAATCACCATCACCACTCTATTAATTTGTACTCCAATTGTATTACACGCCATTAGATACCATTTAGATAAAGTTTTAATATTTGTTTTAATTACTCTCATGTAGCTAAATAATTATAGATTCAAGTCTTAAAAATTATTTCTTATTCGATATAAGAAAACGCATCTATAGTTACTGGCCCCTTATCATTTCCTTTATAATGTTCCCCCGTGGCTACAAGCTCTAGTTTATGTAATCCTAGAGGAAGTGTTTTAGTTTGATAAATAATCATATTTTGTAAATCCACTCCAAAATAGCAATCAATCTTTTCAATAAAAATATCGTCTATAAATACATTAAAGCTTCCCATTTCTTTACTGATTCGGCCATAACAACGTGCCTGTGTACCAGAAAAAAAGAAAGCTGCCGAAGCTCCCTCATCAGTTGCCACCTGTTCGGCACCAAAATAAATACTCTTCCCCATTTTATTTTCACTCCAATTGCCTTTATATACAATCGAGAAGTCACTGTCATCAACTTTATTCCAAAATCTTGTTTCTTCTTCTGTACTAACAAGTAGCGCTTCATATTCTACTCTTGCATCACCTTCAACAGGAAACTTAATTTTATAAGTTTCATATGCCTTCAAAGCTTTAATATCAAACTGTTTAAGTAACTCTCTTTTTTGATTGAAGTATTTAAATATTTTCAATTTACAAGGAGCTGATTTTTTGAGGCCAAAGTTTTCTACTTCAGTATACAGAATACTATCTTTAATTTTTATAGGTAAGGTTACTAAAGACGCTGGGTCTTCTCTATATTGAGGCAGTAAAGCATAGCCAAATACAACTTCTCCAGTCATAGCTCTACCCAGTATTTTTAAATCATAATTTGAACTGCCGATTTCTGAACCGTCCCATATAAAAGTCACTTCCAAATCACCTTTAACTACCTTCGACGCTACAGGCTTCAACCCTCCTCCAAAATTCACCGCTTCGGATACGCCTAATCTCAAGGACTCTATATCTATTGTATCGGCAGGGTTATAATCTTTCTCTGCTTTGATTCTTATTTTTACTTCCTGTGTATTAGACGTTATTATATCAGTGTTAACTATCTCTATCAAACGCTCGGTAAGGAGTGGCAATATCACCTGTTTAGAATTATGTTGATCGTTACCAAGATCGAGATGCTTTTCCACATCAATAACGGCCAAAGAAAGATTTGTAGCCCTCCCAAATTCGTCCTGAACAACCTTAGGACGTTCAAATTTGCACCATTCGTTAACTGTGCCATCAGAATATCGAAACACGGATTTATCGTACGGTTCACCAGGCTCTATATTCCAGTTGATGCCATCTAAAGAACGCATATAAACGGATTTTTTATCTACTGCATGATTAAATATGACATGGTACTGATAACGGCTTTTCCAAATAACGGGATCCTCAGGGTAACCACTATATCGGTCATAATTACGCGATGAAACAATTTCATAAGGTCCAGTAATTTTCGTTTTTGAAATCATGACGTCTCCCCGTTTGGTAAAAAATAAGAAACTGCCATCCTTACGTTGCAAACCCGTAAGATTGGTATACAAATGTGTTAGTCCTTTGTGTCCCCTCTGGTCTATTTTAATTTTTCCCTGAAGTTCCCAAGGTCCATTAAATTTTTTCGAGGTATACATATTTCCTTTACTTACATGTAACAGATATGTTCCATCATTTAATTCAATTACCTCAGGATTATGGGCTAATGGAAGTATGGTTCCGGTTACTTTATATGGCCCCAGAACACTGTTGGCGACAGCATGAGCCACTTCTGATTTAGGCCAACCCCAATGCCCCGTTGCTTCGCGCCATCGGGCAATAGCAATATGATATTTACCGTCTTTTCCCAAAATTGGGTTCCCTCCCCAATAGCTCCATTCTACCCCTTCTACACCATTATCCAAATCCCTAGGTAAAACATTGTCATTACCCCAAATATTGTCACCCATGAGTTTTTTAGTAATTGGAATAGGAAGTATCAGGTCCTTAAAACTTCCACCCTCAACAATATTAACGGATTGAGGTGTCCCTTGAGACAGACCAGTTAATGTGCCAAACATATATAAGCAAATAACAATTGTGTATTTAAATATCATCCTTTTATAATTTTTTTTATTTCTAACTGTAGAATCTTCATTCTTTATAAAAGCAACATGATTTGCTCTATTCTACTCATCTCTGTTAAATGAAGTGAAAGGCAAAACCTTTAATATTTCTTCTGCTTCTAAACGTTTTATCAAGTATTAATTTTTTTCTATAACACCTTTAATTCTAGGAAACTCATCATCTGTATCGCCAATCTCTTCCCTTGTCTCAAAAAGTTCAATTTTTAGCTCATTGATAATCGGAGCATATTCAAGATTAGCATATTGATTTATCATTTCGTTGGGATCTTTTTCCAAATCATAGAATTCCCATGCTGCCGGCGTACTTTTCCAATACCGATTGCCATCTTTTCCACTAACTCGTTTCTTGTCGTGAATATTAGTATAGTCAACACCATAAAAGAATATGAGCTTATATTTTTTTGTCCGAATTCCAAAATGTGCAGGATTGTTATGACCATGAGCCATGTGCATCCAATAACGATAATATGTTGCTTTGCGCCACTCTGCAGGTTCATTTTGGCCTTTTAAGGCGCCAACAAAACTGCGTCCCTGCATATAATTGGGTGTTTGTACTCCTGCTATTTCCAATAATGTGGGTGCATAATCGGTGTTATTAATTAGCCAATCATTGTGCGTGCCAGGCTTGATCATTTTAGGATAATGTACTATAAGCGGCATTCGTATTGATTCATCATACATCCAACGTTTATCAATAAAATCATGTTCGCCCAAAAACATTCCCTGGTCGCTGGTGTAAACAATAATGGTATTCTCCGTTAAATCATTTTCTTCGAGATAATCCAATATGCGTTGAAGGTTGTCATCAATTCCTTTTACACATCTTAAGTATTCCTTTAAGTAAAACTGATAGGAATAGTGCGTTAATTCTTTATCTGTAAGTTCTTTTTTCCCTAGTAGTTCTTGAATTTTGGATTTGTAATATCTTGAAAGATTCCTCTTGTCCGGCTGAGGAGAGATAGTAGAGCCTATGACTCTCACGAGCGAATCGTTTATTCCGCGTGTTCCTATAGAACCCCAATTCTCACTTGGTTGATTGTAAAGGTTTTGTGGTTCAGGAATCTCAACACTAGCTAAATAATCCTTATACCTGTCAGCATAGACAAACATGCCATGTGGCGCTTTAAAATGATGCATCAGAAAAAAAGGTTTACTCTTATCTCGCTTATTTTCCAGCCAATCCAAGGAAATATCGGTCAAAACATCAGAGGAGTGCCCTTCCGTGTCAATTACGTCAACCTCTTTCTCCAAGGTACTATCAAAGCGAATCTTCCTCTTTTTTCCTCCTTCACTTACATGTATAACAGGGTTCATGTACCTGCCTTGCCCAGCTATAACCGCAAAATAGTCTGTGTATTGAGGTGAAGTGTGAAGATGCCATTTTCCCACAACGGCCGTATTATATCCCGCCTGTTGTACTTCTTTTAGCAAATAGTGTTTTTCCCTGGGTAAACCTGTATATAGATCATAAGCTTTATTTACGTGGGAATACTGCCCAGTCATTATGGTTGCCCTACTCGGAGTACAAATAGAATTGGTACAATATACATTTTCAAAAACCATCCCGTTTTGAGCTAATTTATCCAGATTCGGAGTAGGATCGAGGGACGCTAACCTTCCCCCATAAGTTCCAATAGCCCGGTCGCAATGGTCATCGGCCATAATGTAAACGATGTTGGGTCTTTCTTGCCCCCTAGCACCATTAAAACTAATTGTGATAAAAAATATTAACGTTAAAAATGTTTTCATATATGATAGGTCTTTATTCCTCATAGTGCTAGGTTTTCCTTTGTCACTTCGTTTAGGTCCCGTGCACCGGTTTATTGCCATTTATGACTATTTAAAAGTTTCGTTAATTCTTGTATCTTTTGTGACCTAGATTTAATAAGATTCCTTTTTTCATACGGGTCGTCACTTAAATTAAATAAGGCGACCGGCTCATTCCTTTGAAATATCAACTTCCAATCCTTATTACGGATAGCAAAATGGCCCGCAGACGATAACATTACCAAGGAATGACGGACTTCCTTGCCTTTAAGCATGGTCGGTAAAATATTGTAGCTGTCCTCACCTCCTTCGTTACTATACGATATGTTCAACATTTCCGAAAAAGTCTTATGAAGATCCAATAAACAAACCAGATTGTCATTTACCTGTCCTCCTCTTATTTTTGCGGGCCATCTCATTATCAAAGGCACACGATGACCACCTTCATATACCCCCCCTTTAAAACCTCTTAAATCACCGCAGCTTTTATGCCCATAGTCTTTGCCATCATCGCTCACTTTAACGGCGCCATTATCACTAGTTACAATTAGTACGGTATTTTCGTTTATTTTCAATGCTTCAAGTACCTTCATTATTTGACCTACTGTCCAATCAAACTCTGCCACCATATCACCACGCTCGCCTGCCTCACTTGTTCCTTTTATAAAATCAGGCGGCGTGCATGGTCTGTGTGGAGAAACCGTCGGTAAATAAAGAAAAAATGGTTGCCCAGGATTCTGTTTTGTTGATTTTGTTATAAAGTCAACTGCTTTTTGCGTCAAATCAGGACCGACCTTTCTTGGATCCCAACCCTTAACCATCCAACCTTCATGAACTTCAACTGCAGACACCCCAGGATAAATTGTATCCTTTGCTTTTCTCCAAATAGTTGGAACTCCAACGGTATAATCATTTTCTATATAACAAAAAGGCTCCATATTATGTCCAGCTCCAGAAACAAAGGCATAGTCGAACCCTAAGTAATTAGGTCCATTATAAATAGGCGTGCTAAAATCTACATCCCTTGTTCCATGCCTTCCTTTCTCATGATGTGTTTTGGGTTTCACAAAATCTATATTCTGTTTTCGGAGAAAATTCATACCCAAATGCCACTTCCCTACAACTCCTGTTGTATAACCAGCTTTTTGAAAGACATCGGCTAGAGTAGTTTCTTCTTTATGTATTAAAGGGTTGTCATACCCCGACCATGAAACTTTCTTCTTTAGCCGACTTCTCCAGCTATACCTCCCCGTCAATAATGCATAACGAGATGGCGTACAAGCTGAAGCTGCAGTGTGTGCATCTGTAAAACGTATGCCCTGTTTACTTAACGCATCCATATTTGGCGTAGGGATTTTTGATTCAGGGTTATAACATTTTGGATCACCATAGCCCATATCATCCGCCATAATCACAATGACGTTGGGTGGTTTATTTTGATTTGTTTGAGCACTTGTTGATAATGTAAAAAAACACAGAAGGAGTGTCATTACAGAAAGTATAAAACTAGTTTTCATTAAAGAGCTTACTAAAGGTTTTTATTTTTTTTTCTTGTATATCCCTTTCTTTATTCGCTTTATCATATGTTGATTTTAAATTACTGAGATTTACAAAGTTTAACTGATGATTTGGATTTTTGATAGGAAATTCCGCCTCCATATCATTGAGCTCGTATTGAAGGGTTTTTGCTAATTCTTTGACTTTCCATGGAATTCTATCCGACAAATCGTTTTGCTCCGATGGATCCTCCTTCAAATTAAATAATAAATAGCCCCCTGCTTCATCGTTATAAAAACGAATCAATTTATAATCGCCCTCTATTATTGATGAAAAAGGACTGGTACTTCCTGTATAATGAGGATAATGAAACACTAACTGGCGTTTGTCCACAACTACCTGCCCCCTCAAAACCGAAAGAAAACTTTCGCCGTCCATATTCTGTCCCGATTCCAGTTTTATACCAGCTATGTCCAAAAATGTCGGATAAAAATCCATACCAATAACACGTTTTTTTGATTTTCTCCCTGGTTTTATCATTGCTGGCCATTTAACAATTAGTGGGACTCTCATAGCTCCCTCAAACGAATAACTTTTGCCTCCCAACAAAGGGTAATTTGATGTACTATTGTTTAAGCCTCCATTATCCGAGGTAAAGATGACCAGCGTATTATTTTCAATTCCGAGTCTTTTCAGTTCAGTATTAATTCGCCCAATACTCTCATCTACAGAAACCAGCATGGCCGCATACTCTGGATTATCTTGATCCGTGGTAGCTTTATTTTTAAACCTTTTCACCAATGCAGGTTTTGCCTGTATTGGATTGTGCACCAAATAATGGGAAAGGACAACCATAAATGGTTTTTTTGAGTTTTTTCGAATAAAATCAATGCACTCATCGGTTAAAGCATCTGCAACATACTTATCGTTTTCAAGATTGTGCAATCCAACTCCGTAAGGTTTAAATGTTTCCCCCCAATGACCCGAAACTGCGGTTGGCACATGTTTATTTCTGTATCCAATGGCCACTTCAAAAAGTTATTTACCATATTTTCTTCATTTACCCAATAACGTCCGTTTATCATTTACTCTTTGAGGAGGTTTAGATAACAAAACCTGTACAGATAAACTAGAGATTACCTTTTGTAAAAGGAAACCACAAACGTCAGACTTACAAGTTTGTATAACCCAAAGTTGGAAATGGGAGGATAATCATTTAAGTAGCAAATAACACGACTAATATCCAGGGTTCTGTTCCAACGTAGCCTCGGTATTTCTTTCAATTTCCTTATTTGGTATTGGCCATAAATTTTGCGTATCATTTATTGGATTAGAAGAGTAAAAACCGTTATGCATAGGGTTGTATATTCTTACCCTTTCCACTAGTTTGTTCATTCTCATTAGAGTAAGTAATCTAAACTCTTCAATGAAAAGCTCTCTTGCCCGCTCGTCAAGTATGGTATTTAAATCAACTTCACTAGCCGTTATCTGATCAGCATTGGCTCTGAACCTTAGCGCATTGATATCATTGGCGGCATTTTCAGAATCCCCATTTAAATAGTATGCTTCCGCCCTTAACAAGTAGGTTTCGGCCAACCTCATAAGATATCTATCCCTAAAGCTTGATCTAGCTCCATTATTGGTAGCTCCTGTCTCAGGGTCAGAAATGACATCGTCGGGAAAATTTCCGATGGGTGCGCTTTTAGCAAAAATCGCACTCCAATCACCATTTAATTCATTTGAAGCCCCCTCAATTGCACCACTTGCAACCATCATTTGACCAAAGAACGCAGAATTGGGGTTGTCAACTTCTAAATCTCTAATAATGTTAAAATCAGAATTCCTGATATCATTGTTAGAATTAACCCAAATCTGGTTTAACATATAATCCGATGCTACCCACCATCCGATTCCTCTACCACCATTTTGACTAGAATGTCCAAAAAATACATTATCTCCGTTTACATCTTGCAACTGCCAATATTGAGGCACAAGAAATCTAGCCAGATCATCCGGAGCTCCGCCTCCTGGAGCCAAATGTTCATATTGACTAGCCCAAATTGTTTCCGTATTACCGCTTCCCCTATTAACATTTCCTATTTGAAAAAGGTCCCAAAAAACATCACCTGGTTCAGAAATCCTGCTTCCAAACCGACTAGTCATTAATTCAAAATTGGGATTATCGATAACAGAAGTAGCATGCACAATCGCCTGATTATAATCTCCAAGCATAATATGCACCTCCGTCAAAAGATGATTCGCAGCTGCCTTTGAAACCCTACCATCCTGTTTTACATTATTTATATCAGGAAGATTTGCGGCAGCTTCGTTAAGATCTATCAAAACTTGCTGAAGTACTTCATCTCTTGATGCTCTAACAAAATCGCGTTTCGGAGTAGTTATTTCCTCAAGACTTATCGGTACCCCTCCATACATAATGGCTAAAGTTCTATATGCATAGGCTCTAAAAAATTTGGCCTCGGCTAATTGACTCAATTTCTCTTGCTCGCTTTGATATTCTACATATTCAATTCTATCGATTATTGTATTCGCATTTGATATAATTTTATACAAACTATCCCACCAAAAACCTATATCAGCGGCTTCGGGTGTAACGTTATCAGCCCATGAATTTAGTCTATGGGTAGTAGAAATAGCATCGTAAGCAACATCCGTAAGATAGTACATAGCCCATGTAGGTGCAGCACTAGCGTAAAATGCTGTATGAATATCTTCATATAACTTAACTACTGCCAAATCAATTTGGTCAGGAGTTGTATAGGAGTTTTCAGGCGAATAAAAGTCATAGACTTTTTCTTCCAGAAATTTATCTTCGTTGCATCCAACCAAAATACTTATGAACGCAAAAATGACTATCAAAAATTTTATATTATTCATTTATTTTTTTCTTAAAATTGAACATTTAGGCCTAAAGTGTAGCTTCTTAACAAAGGACTGGTAGGAGCAAATCCAACACCGGTTTCCGGGTCACTTCCATTCCACTTGGTCCAGGTAACCAAGTTTTTCCCACTAAGAAATAAACTAGCACTATTTATATGTATTTTTTCTAAAATGTCTGCAGGCAAAGCATATTTGAAAGTAACATCTTGTAACCTCACAAAGTTTCTTTGAGTCAAAGGATCCCCGCCGTATTGAGAAGCAGTGTCAAGTCTACGATACTTTGCCTCCGGATTTTCTGGCATCCAATAGTCCCATGCTCCACTAGGAACATTACTATAGCTCAATTGATCAGATTTACTTAAACTATTTTGTGCATGAGGAGTATCATTTCCATAAAAATAATCCTTTCCACCTTGTATTGAATTAATGAAAAAATAAGTGCTGAAGTTTTTATAAGTAATAGTATTTCCAATGCCAAAATTATATGAAGGGTCTCTATAATTAAGTATTTTTCTATCGTCCAAAGAATTGATTTCTCCATCATTATTTAAATCAGCCAGTTTGTAGGTTCCTGGTAAAAATCCCTGCCATATATTTCCATTAGCCTCATCCTCTAGCTGCCACATTCCGATTATTTCATAACCATAGTTAACATTTTGTGGTTCACCAATAAATAATTGGTTCCCAATTAAATCATCCTCTACCCCATCTCCATCATTGTCAGCTCCCAGTATAGACTCTATCTTATTTCTAACCCTGTTGAAATTAAATGAAGTATTCCAATTAAATTTGTCTTGGTTAATTATGTCTAAATTTAACGTAAGTTCCACCCCTGAATTAGATACTTCCGCAACATTTGAATTTATCGTTTCAAAACCTGTAATTTCTGGGAGTGATATTTGATATAAAATATTTTCGGTCTTATTTGTATAGTAGTCTACGGTACCATTTACCCGAGAGTCAAATAAGCCAAAATCAAATGCAAAATTAGAACCTGTTGTTGCTTCCCAGGCAAGATCAGGATTTGAAAGACTTATCGGCTCTTGTCCCAAAAAGGTTTGACCTCCATCTCCAAAAACTACACTGGGTGAAACATTAGTCTCTGACAAGGTATCGTATCTACCTAAGCCCCGTCTACCAGATTTTCCATAACTCACTCTTAATTTCAAATAGTTCATCCAGCTAGAGTCATTTACAAAATCTTCATTAGTTATAACCCAACCCAATGCAGCCGAAGGAAAAACTGCAATTTTATCATTTGCTCCAAAACCGGAAAAACCATCCCTCCTAATTGTTCCTGTAAAAAAATATTTATTTTGATAGTTATAAAGGAGTCTTCCCATTTGATAGATACTAGTCTCCGCCTCTTTAGTTGAAGACACCTCATTGAGCGTTGGGTCTCCTGCACTAAGGTTATTATAGCCTAAAAGGTCTAAACTAAAGTTTGATGCTGCAGCCAACGTACTTGAAAGCTGTCTTTTTTCTACTCCGTATACAAGTGTAGCATTAACATTATGATCATTGTTGAACGTCTTTGTATAATTCAGGATATTATCAAATGTCCAATCTCTATTCTTTGAATGATCTTTTGATCCGCTACCTTGAAAATTAGCAGCAGAAGGATCAAACCGGGACTGATCTGTGGTTCGGTAATTATTTGCATAGTTGAGTTTATATGAGAGACCATCTATGGGCAATTGTAAATTAGCATAAAGAACATTTGATAAATTGTAGCGAATATCAGAATCATCAATTTCAAGAGCTAAAAAGGGATTCAGCCATTGACCTTCCGGGTTTGGAATCAGTTCTCCGTTATCATCTCGAATAGGAGCCCAAGGCTGAAGGTTAAAATAGGCATTTTGATAATTTGCTGCCTGTCCGGAATAATCGCTCACTGTCATAAAAGTCTGAGTTCCTATCGTCAACCAATTATTTATTTTAGCGTCAAGATTAACCCTGAAATTATATCTCTCATATTCATCCCCTTGAATAAATCCTTCTTGGTCGGTAACCCCTAACGAGATAAAATATCCCAATGCATCACTTTTACCCTGAATACTAAGATTGTGTGATTTAATTGCTCCACTGCCTGTCAATAAATCAAACCATGGCGTATCAATTCCATCCTCATACCCTTGTCTAATTTCATTAGTCTTTAGATTAGTTGTAAAATCATAATCAGGATTCGTGTTTAAATAATCTGGGGCTATCCTACCTCCTTGTGCCCAAAAAATATCTGGATAAAATTGTTCATACTCAGCAGCATTCATTGGTTCAAACCTATTCGATGGGGTTTGAACAGTATAACTTGTAGAGTAATTAATCTTTGGTTTGCTCAAAGAAATTCCTCCGCCTTTACTAGTAATAACAATAACACCGTTGGATGCCTGTGATCCATAGATTGCCGTAGAACTAGCATCCTTTAATATATCAACACTTTTTATGTCTGCAGGATTAATATCTATTAAATTTCCTCTATAAATAATACCATCAAGAACAATCAACGGTTGATTATCGCCTTCACTGTTTGATAGACTATTTTGTCCTCTTATTGTTAGTGAAGGATTGTCTCCTGCATTTGTTACTGCCCCTACATTTAATCCAGCGATGGACCCTTGTAGAGCTTGAATGATAGAAACATTTGATGTTTCCTCTGCGTTTTTCAAGTCCGCACTTGCGACCGCTCCGGTTAAATCACTCTTTTTTGCTGTTCCGTACCCAATCACAACTATTTCATCCAAATTTGCAGTATCCTCTTCAAGAATAATTTCTATGGTTTTAGTAGTTTCCGCAGCAACTTCCTTAGAGGCAAAGCCTACATAAGACACTAACAATATTGCATTTTCATTTTGAATTTTAATTGAGAAGTTACCATCAAAATCTGTTGTCACACCATTCGTTGTCCCTTGTTCTATAATACTGGCCCCTGGCAGAGGCTGTCCAAAAGAATCTGAAACCTTACCTGACACAATCAATGATTGCATCTTTTCATCAGACCCAGTCTTACCAATTATTGTTATTATGTTCCCATTGACATCTAGTGTAACCCCTCCGTATAAAACACACATTTTCAACAACTTGCCTGCCCTAATAGTACCTTTATTCACCTGTACTTTAGGTACATCTTTAAAAAAACCTTCTGGATAAATAAAACTGTAATCGGTTTGACTACCTAATAAATCAAATACCTCGTCTACAGACAAAGTTTGACTTTTGTCTATGTGAATTTTTGCATTCTGTGAAAAAATTTCATTAGAAGTAAATCCAAAAACAGTCGAACAGAGCAGGAAAATGAATGTCCTCATGATTAATTTTAATAGGTTTTTCCGGTTAGGAAAAAGGTGGTTGGTATACTTAATTTTCATAAATTTGAGTATCTATTGGTTAATATTTCTTAATCAATTTTTCTAAAAGGGGATAAAAGTGCAGTACTGTCCAGGTCTAAACTTTATTCCCTTTATTTTATAATAATTTTTTCATCGTTTATTTCATAAGCTTCTATTTTACTTGTTATTAAAATACTGTTTAATATTTCTTCTAAAGATTCCTCTTTTCTTAATACACCATTAAATTTCAACGAAGCGATTTCCGATTTTGAAAATTCGAAATCCACATCATACCATCGTGACAAAACCTTTGTAATCTCCCCTAATGTCTTTCCTTTGAAGTTAAAAAGTCCTCTCTTCCAAGATATCTCGCGTTGAACATCCACATGATGAACACTAATGGATTTATTTTCAAGATTTAAAACGGATTGCTCACTCGGAGCAAGAACTTTCTTTTCTGTAAATGTGCTTACTGCAACCTTACCTTCAACCAAAGTGCTATAAATACTTGTTTCGTCCCTATATGCTTTTATATTAAATACCGTACCCAGAACTTCTATTTCTTGTGAGATACTTTTAACCTTAAATGTCGCTCCTTC
The DNA here is from genome assembly GCF_000973105.1 of Zobellia galactanivorans. NCBI lineage: Bacteria > Pseudomonadati > Bacteroidota > Flavobacteriia > Flavobacteriales > Flavobacteriaceae > Zobellia > Zobellia galactanivorans. Next base: position 1,205,594 of record NC_015844.1, read on the forward strand.
ATGATTACTGCTAGGAGACACCTCAAAATATGCTTCTCCATATACTAATTCTACCTCTCTAGGTTTTCCTTCTATAAATGAAACAGGATACTTCAACTTACTTTCGGAGTTTAACCATACGAGAGTACCATCGGCCAACTTTAAATGAAATTGACCTCCACGAGGAATAGTCAGATAGTTATATTCTTCTTGTGAGCCTCTTTTACTAGTAGAATCATACACCAGTTCTTCACCGTCACTTCGAGTGTACTTGGTTTCAACTGTTTTTCCTTTTTCCAAATCTATAGTAGACCCGTCCTCTAGAGTTAAAATAGCCTTCCCATTACCTCCATCAATACTCCTTTGATCGGCAATGGATTCTACTTCTTCAATGCTTATTGAATCCATTGATGAATTGAAAACTTTATCCTTGAACATGTATCCAACTAAAAAAAATATAATTACTGCGGCAGAACTTACAAATCTTAACAAGCGCTGTCTTTTAAGTATATCTTTTTCATGTTCAATATAACTGAGCAAAGAATTCTGGGCGGCATTTGCATCGAACTTCAGTAAATTTAGATTAACACTATGATTAATTCTGACATATTTAATAAACTCCTCTCTATTATCAGAATCTTCAATCCAATGAGAAAGTTCATCTAGCTCTGAGATAGAAGCTTGTCTTGTTAAATATTTTGCAATTAAATTCTTCATTAATTTCAAATCAGTTAGCCTTTCAATAATTAAAACGTGTAAAAATTACACTACCCTTGTTTTTTTGATAACATTTTTTTTATATTGTCAAATATTAAGCTACAACTTTCCATAATTCTCATAATGAAAATTAGTTTTATCAACGATATTGCCTTTATTAAAAGCCTAAAAAAAGGAAACTCAAAAGCTTTTACTTACTTAGTAGAACAGTACCATCATAGACTATGCAACTATGCATATGGACTAGTCAACGATAAGGATGTATCTGAAGATATAGTACAAAATGTGTTTATTAAAATTTGGAAAAAGCGCAAAGCACTGAAAGATGATATTAATTTGAAAAATTACCTATATAAGTCTACATATAACGAGTTCATAGACCATTACAGGAAAATACGTCCTGTTTTTTCATTAGAAAAAATACATATTGAATCCCTCTCTCTCTTTGTGGAAGAAGACTCTGGAAATTCATTGGAAAAATTGCTTCTTGAAGTAAAAAAAGAAATTGAAAATCTCCCTCCAAAATGTAAACAAGCTTTTTTATTAAGTAAACAGGAAGGTCTTACCAATATAGAAATCTCAGAATACTTGGGTATTTCAATAAAATCGGTGGAAGGCCACATTACAAAAGCCTTTTCGATTTTACGAAAAACCTTAGATAAAAAATCTCACGGCATTTTCCTTTTACTCTTTAGATCTAATCTGGTTTCAAAAACGACGTAATTATCTATTTGTAGTAAGAGAAGGTTTTGCAACTATATCTCATGAGTCTAAACAGTTAAAAAATTGTCTTGCTACTTTGTACTTCATTTTTTTTGCCCCCTCCTACTAAAAGCTCCAAACAAACGACTTCTGAAAAGAATTTACTGAAAATCAGATAATTGTTTACTTTAAAACCAAAGAAAGAATTATACCGACATAGCAAACAGTTTTAAAGTATTTATAGATAATAGTGCTAAAATTCGAGAATTTTGTCAAACTCACAACCCAAAGGTCGCTGGTTCGAGTCCAGTCCCCACTACTAATTAAGAAGCCATTTATCTGAACAATCAGATAAATGGCTTTTTTTCTTCCCGAATTTTTTTCGGTTTTCAGGATAAAGACCAAGGTCGGTGCCGCCAAAATTAGAAGCAGCACCGACCCACACAGTCTAAAAATTAAAAAATTCAGGTATTTCCCTAAGCTATGTACGGTATTCTATCAATCATTAATTGCTTTGTCAGTTTTTATATAGGGTGTAGGATACTACTCTTTGATCAACTGCCGAACAGTAGACTTTCCATCTTGTTCAATGGTCAAGAAATACACACCACTTTTTAGTCCCGATAAATCGACGGATTCATCAGCGGAAACGCCCGATTTAGAGAATATAACCGTACCTAGCATATCCTGTAGGGTCAGGTTTGCCGCCTCCCCGTCAAAATTAACGGACACGTATTCCGTAAAGGGGTTGGGATATACCCTGATTTCTTGTGAAATACCATTGTCAGAAGCTATCAGAGAGGAATTCAAGGCCGTGGCTGCCGAAGCCGTGCCCTGCTTTGTAATCCTGATCCAGTTGATATTCCATCCTCCCGAAATCGAATAGAGACCGAACTGATACGTACCTGCACTTACATTGACCGTTTGTGAAACGGTAGTCCAATTCTGCCATCCTCCCGTGTTGGGCACCGAAAGCTCACCAAGCACCGTTTCGCCCGCCTCCAGATCGGAAGAAAACCGACCGCCGTCGACGGCACTGGCCACGCGATACTCGATCAAATAATTTCCTGATGACGGGAAGTTGATCCCTGGATAGGACATCCAACTGCCGTTATTGATATAACCCACGTTCTCGCCGCCTTCGGAGCAGGGTTCCTTTTGTACGTCGTTGGAGTATAAATAGCTTTCCGCCTCGATTTTAAGGGTGTTAGCGCTATCGTTGTCGTCCCCCTTTTGGTAGACCCTTACGTAATCTACCAACATTTGGGCCGGAAGCTTACTTTGATCCACATCGAATCCTGGCCAATCGCCTCCTACCGCCATGTTCAACAGAATAAAAAACTCGTTCTGGAATTCCCCAGTACCGTTGACACCGTTGCTAATATCCACTTCGTTAAACTGCTGCCCGTCTACGAACCATTTGATGGAATTTGCATCCCACTCAACAGAATAAATATGGTACTGCCCTGGATCGCTTACCCCCACGTCGTCACCGTAGGAGGCATGATCACCATTTTGATCGGACCAGTGGATAGTACCGTGAGTCTGTAGAGCGTTATTGATGCGCTCCATGATATCTATTTCCCCGCAGGCAGGCCAGCTCACACTGGTAATATTGTTCCCGAGCATCCAAAATGCCGGCCATAGACCTTGACCTGAAGGCAATGCGATTCTGGCCTCTATTTTCCCGTACTTGAAACTCTTCCGACCTTGGGTTTTCATTCTCGCCGAGGTATATTGGGCACCGCCAAAATTCTCGTGTTTTGCGGTAATTACCAGATTGCCATTCTCGACTGCGGCGTTTTCCCGTCTGTAATACTGCAATTCATTGTTGCCCCATCCGTTGTAGCCCATGCCGGTCTCAAAGACCCAATCAGGGCCAATACCGTCGTCGAATTCATCTTGCCAGACCAAGTTGTAATCTTGGGCCGAAAGTATGGGGGTCATGCCAAAGCATAAGACCATCAGCAAATACGTAATAATTTTTTTCATCTTGTTCTAATTTTGTGCTTGTCCATTAAATTTTAAATAACCGTAATAACAAAATGACCACCGGAATAGGAGACCGTCAATTAAACCTTTCCGGCAGCCATTGCAAAAGAGTTGGAAGATGGATTATACCATCTTATTAATTTTTAAGAAGACGCTGGGTTTTCTCCCCAGCCCCTGTTTTCATCTTTACGATATACATTCCCTTGTCTAGAGTCGATAAATCTAAGGAACTACCGACTTTCAATGTCTGCGGAGCCAATACTTCATGACCTTCCATGTTTAGGATCATTACATCCATTTCGCCTTCCCCCCTTCCGAAGGTCACCGTATCGTAAAACGGGTTCGGATACATGATGGTGGTCGTTTCACTTATGCCTTCCTGATTTAGATCGGCCCGTAAGGCCGTGGAGTTTCCTTGTGGGGAAATGCGAATCCAGTTGATGTTCCATCCTCCTGAAATCGAATAGAGACCGAACTGGTACGTACCTGCATTTACATTGACCGTTTGTGAAACGGTAGTCCAATTTTGCCAACCTCCCGTGTTGGGAACCGTAAGCTCACCAAGTACTGTTTCGCCCGCCTCCAGATCGGAAGAAAAGCGACCACCACTAATGGCACTGGCCACGCGATACTCGATCAAATAATTTCCTGAAGACGGAAAGTCGATATCGGAATAGGCCATCCAACTGCCGTTATTGATATAACCCACGTTCTCGCCGCCTTCGGAGCAGGGTTCCTTTTGAACGTCATTGGAATCGAAAAAGCTTTCCGCCTCGATTACGTGTGAAGGTAGCGGGTCGAGGCTCGAACCACCTCCATCGCCGTCACCCTCGATCGGACCAAGGGTAATCTTTGCACGCAGAGGCTGTCCGGTACTAATGGTCGAAGATTGGTCGAATACATCGTCATAGGCAAAGGTATAGGTCTGGCCCTCGAAACTGATATCTGCTCTGTGAAAGAATTTCGAGTACCAATTATAAGGTTCTACCTGATAATACCTTGAAGCGTCCCCGAAGTCCTGAAAGGCTCCCGAAGGTGCGTTCAAGTCGATAGCATGTCGTGTAATCGCAGCGACCATCTGTGCCTGTACCACTAGGTCCCAACGTTGCCCGGAGGCCATAACACCACTGCCTTCCATCGCCATAAGGGTGGTAGGTTTTCCGGGGATGGTGGCCACTTGACCATCACTTTCCCGTTCAAACACAAAATTAGCACCCTGTACCCTACCTCGCCATCGGCCGGCATCCCCAGCGTTGAAATAGAGTTCGGCATTACGGTATTTCGACCAGATCGCATCGATGTAGCCGTCCATATAATCCGCCGGAAAGCTATCGTCTTTGGTGGGGAATTTTATGATTCCCTGATCTCTTTTCAAAAGTCCCTGAAATTCGGGCGGAGCCGTTCTTGCCCATGCATCCTGAATTTCCTGTGAGGATTTCAACTCCCCGACCTTTTTAAAGAAATCTACTCCTTCTACTTCAAGTCCGATAGGGTGTTGAAAGGCATCTACCCTCGAAGTATTGTTAAAGATTCCGAATTCGTTATAGGTAAGCTCGATGGATTCAAATGTAATTCCCTGGTTGGGGTCTGTAGGATTCTCTAGGTTGGGGGCCGCATATCCCCTTGGGTCACCATCATATCCAAAAAAATAGAGATAGAGCGGACTTCCAAAGGAAATCAAGATACGACATCCCGCAATTTTTGGGATGTTTACCGTTTTATTAGGGATGTCGCTCAACTTCCTGAAGCAGTTCGCGTAGCGACCGTCAAGTCCGGGACCGAGATTGCCATTGATGACAGGGCCGGGTACGGTATTATCGGAGCGGGACATCCTATTGACCTGCCCGTTTACGGGGTCTACCCAAACGAAGCCTCCAATTTCGCCGACTACGGCCACGTAAACTTCATCATCGGGAAACTCCGAATTGTTCGCAATCTGATAAGGCAGGGTCTGAGCACTCAAAAGGGCCCCTCCAAGAATTAGATATAACAGTGTAAAGTAGAATGTTTTCATAGCATTTCGTTTAATTAATTTTTACAGTAAAAAATGGGGCATGAAATAGGCGAGTCAAGCTAAGTCAGCACAACGGCCACTATTATTTTTTGACACCGCTAATTTATCAGTTCACACAAAAAGATTTAAATAACGCGGCAATACAAAATGTATACATCCCATAAAATAAATTAAGACAGCGTAGGAATTAATACACAACACACTGTAGTCATTAAGCTTTCGCGATTATAATTCACACCAACAATCTGCTCAAAAAAGAAGACAAACAGCAGGTTGTAGTGATAATGTTGTGATAGGATATAGGTTTCCCCGCTGGCCTTAAATACTCAATATATAGTCCGTCAGCCCATCATCGTGGGACAGGCCTATTTTTTTTCGCAGGCGGTACCGTTTGACATCGACACTACGCACGGTAATATTCAATAAGGGGGCAATTTCTTTTGAGGACAGGTTCAATCTAAGATAGGCGCAAAGGCGTAAGTCATTTGACGTTAGCTCAGGGTGCTTTTTCTTGATTTTTTTCAAGAATTCAGAATCGGCATTGTTGAAGGCATCCTCGAAAAACTTCCAATCGTCGGCATGGTTAATGTTGCGGTCGATGGTACGTATAACGGACTTTATCTTGGGATCCTCAACCCCCTTCAGCTCTTCCTTGATGGCATTCAAAAATTTGTTCTTTTTGATCAAGCTCATCGTCGATATGGCCAATTCATGGCTTTTGCCCTTAATTTCCTGTTCCAGTTTTTCGTTCATGACCTGCATAATCTCCCTTTCGGCCTCCGCGCGCTTGTGCTCAAGCTCACGCGCGCTCTCTTTTTCCAATCGGGCCTGCTGTTTTTTGTAATAATTTCGGGAAACGCGGTGAACCAAATAGAAAAGGAGACAACAACAAATCGCATAGACCGCTATCATTATCTTCGAAAAGTACCAGGGTCTCGCAATGGTAAAGGCATAGGACGCAATATTCTCACTTAGATGATTACCGGTCTTGGCCCGTACCTTGAATACATAATCGCCGCTGGATAGCTTTTCAAACACCGCTTTCGAACCCAGCGTCCAAGTTTGCCAATTGCTATGCAGGCCTTCGAGCTGATATTGGTAATTGGATTCCAGATATTTTGCGTATTCGGGTATGCTATAGGTGAATTCAATGCTATTTTGACCCGCCTCGAATTCGCCCTTCTCAGCTATTGGAAGGCTTACGGCGACCTCGGGATCGTCGGTTTTAAGAGCTACGGAGTTGAGCCTTATATTATAGACCTTTTCCTCTAGTTTTTTCAGATCTAAAGTAATAAACCCGTTGGATATGCCTATCAGATATTTATCATCAGAGAGGGGAATAAGACACTCAAAACCCAAGGGACCCAAATTTCGTCGGAAGGCCTCCGGAATCGGGATTTGAACCCGCTGTTGTCTTTCGTTAAAGTTACCGGGACTCAAATACTGAATATTTACGTTGGTAAAACACCAAAGTCTGTCGGCCGAAGTATCGGCCATCAGAATACCGATAGGTCTTTCTTCCTCGGAAAATAGGTTAGCCGTAAAAACACTGTCCTTTACAAAGGTTTTCGAATCAGCTTCATAATCAAAAACCCCCAGATGACTCATAAACAGAATGTCATCTTGGAACTTGACCAAGCTGGCTCCCATACCGTTAGGCGGTTTTTCATCAATTTCGACGACCCTTTGGAAGTCGGGATCGAGTTCTAGGGTAAAAATGCCCTTGTACTCATGGTTGACCAATATCTCCCCACTTTGGGTGAACTCAAAGAAACGGCTCGAAATATCGAAACCTTCGACGGTATTTCGAAGCGCCCACCCATCATCATCCTTTTGTAAAATACTGAGTCCCCCATAATTCCCCTGTAGCAATAGGTCGGGCCGGTCGGCAATCTTTTTGACCCCCCATGATCCCGGAAAATCGGAAATCAGCTTGGCCTTTCCACCCTTGACCGTAAAAGTACCCTCGTTATGGCCGCAGAACAGCGTATTATCGACTACGTTCAGGGACCAGACTTGGCCATTCGTATTTTCAATAAACTCAAAATCGCCAGTCGTATCCGCAGGTTTGAAGAATAAACCCTGATTAGTGCCTAGATATAGATAGCCGTCGAAAATCGTGGCGGCGTACACTACACCTAAAGCGCCCATTTTGTCAACATATTCCTCGAAAAAAGAGTTCAGGTTGACTACGCTGATACCATTATCGAGACCCAGCCAGAGGTTTTGTTCCCTATCTTCATAGATGGCCAATACCGTGTTGTTACCTAGGCCAGTTCCTTGATTGATATGATGCAGAATGTTCCCTTCGGTATCTAAATGGTAGATCCCATCGGCAATGGTACCCACAATAAGACTACCGTCCATAAGTTGCAGTCCGCTATAGATGGTAAGAGATTCCAGTTGGTCGGAAGCTGGTATTTTCCATGGAGATAGACGACCATCCTCCAAAAAAAAGAAGGTTCCGTTCTCCAATAAAAGCAATGGTTTATCTTGTATTTCGAACAATCCGATAATCGTAGTGGACTTAAGTAAGGGGTGGGTCGAAACTTTGGTTGCCCCGCCGTCTTCAATCTTAAAGAGTCCCTCCCCCGAACGCTGGAAGAACACTGTACCGCCCACTTCAAAGATACGTGCACGAGTTGAAGGCGCATCGATTATATTAAAGGTCTCGGCATCGGTATCATAAATATAGATACGGTGGAGGGACTGAAAGAAAATGTACTGATCTAGTATAAGAATGTTCCAGAATTCCTCGTCCTCCACCAAAGGGGTTTCCAATTTATCGAGTAGACTACGGTACACCCGATCCCCAAGGGGATTGGTTTCCCAATAACCAAATTCCATGTAACATCCGGTGTAAATCAGGTCGCCCTTGGCCTTTACGGAACGGATGACAGATCGATTAGTGGTATAATAGGTTTTCCAATCCTCCCCGTCGTATTGAAGCAACCCACTATTGTTACCAAAATAAAGGTATCCCTCCTTGGATTGCGAGATGGCCCAGTTTTGGGTCTCTGCCCCGTAATCAAAGGTCTCAAAGTTCTGTATAGGTGGAAGTTCCTGCGCCCGTAACAATAGGGCTGTCAAAAAAAGTGTAGTAAAATATAGTATTTTCAAATGATTACGTCGTTTTTTCAAATTGGCACCCTACATAATTTGTATACGTTTATATACCACTGTATGGTTTGTTTGTAAACATATGGCAATGCACATTACCATACGCTTACTCCGATCTCTGGTTTTTCGCTCCAGAACATATAAACGCTGAATTTGCTCTAATATATAGTTAGCTCTGGATGCATTATTATCCAGTGCTTTTTCAAAGTTAGCTCTAGTTTAGTTTTGCGGTTTCCATACGAAGGATGACTTATAAGAAGTGCTCTAATATCGCTTTCCAGATCTGTATTTTCTATTCGTTTCATATTTTATCTGTATCTAAATCACTTATAATTAAGAAAGCTTTTTTTAATTTAACAAGAATAGGTTTGATAATTCTAAAAGTAAAGTCTTACATCTAGTATTAATTTAGAAACTTATCTTTATTTAAAAAACAATTATATAAATCATTACCCTATGAAAAATGTAATTTTTAACAGTTCTTTTCTTTCGTTGGAGTAAATATAGGTTCAGCACATAGTAAATAGCCGGTAACTCTAAGCGAACCTGTTATTCACTATATATTAAGAATATTGGTTATCAAGTACGGCTAGAACGACGACTTGGATATAGTACCTTTGACTGGAGATGTTATAACAACCTTTATAGCCATTGGCATTAGAAAGTTTCAAAATTTTTACTCAGGGATGAATCTATTGTTATCCACTTTGCTTTATAATGCCTCCCAAGTATGTGATAACAACTCATATAACCGATTAGCCTTATGTTCTGAAATTCTTTCTAAAATATCTTTTAGCCAAGTATAGGGATTTACATTGTTAATCTTACAAGTAGCAAAGAAAGAATATACCATTGCAGCTTTCTGGGCAGCCTTATGTGATCCTGCAAATAAATAGTTCTTTCTCCCTATTGCCAATGGTCTGATGGTATTTCTATGCGGTTATTATCTATTTCATAGCTACCACCACTAGTGTATGCTATGAGTTTGCTCCATAACTTAAGAGTGTAGAAGATTGATTTACCAATAGCGCTCGACATCAGCTGCGATTTTCCGATGGGGTGCGTTGGTGATGGACAGCGTATGCGTATCGACATGTCCTCACTACTTTCGAAAAGCAGCTTGCTTTTCTGTTTTATATCAGTCCACTAACAACGCAGCATTAGTCATTTCGCCACTGATTGAAACCGTATAAAATATAGTCTTTAGCTTAGATTGTCCAACTCGACATCTAAGGAACCCTACCCTTCCCTCGAACATGTTTTTAAATATTCGAACACTGGAGTACCGGCCAAGTTGAAAAGCTCTAGTGTGAAATTTTTCATACTAGCATGTTTAGGTTAATGTTCAATTAAAAAATAGCAAAAAAAGGTGAAAATTAGGGTTTACGGGAAACCGGGGAGTTTCCCGTAAACATTCCTATTCAATCATTTTATTTAATCACTTTAGCGGTTTCCGTTCTATCGGCCGCTATCATCCGAATAAAGTAAACACCTCTAGGCAGACTGGCCATTTCAAAAACGGGACTTTCCCCTTTTTTGATGTCCTTCCTGTCCAATTCCTGTCCCAATCCGTTTACTAGAATGGCCGTGTGGTAATCGGTCGTTCGGTCTATATTCACCTGTAACCTATCTTGAACAGGGTTCGGATAGACAAAGAAATCAGGAGCTTCAGAACCAATGACCGAAGCTTTCAATTGCATGGCACCGGCAGTGGCACAACTACCGACCTCGAAACTATGCCGGTTCGCCGAAGTATTGCGCTCCCCACCCTCAGGAACGTTGTAGGTGTAGAAGAAGTAAACGGTCTGCCCAAGCTCGGCATTGATGGCCTTCGGCTCGTTGGGCGTCACGCTATAACCAGGGAATATTCCGTTTTCGACCGTACCATAGTACAGAATAGTCACGCCATTTCCGATACCTGGGTTTTCAGGTACGAAAGTTAAAAAGGAGCCCTCTTCGTTTTCGGTTATCTCAACGGTGTAATCGTTGTTGGCCGCAAGCTGAGAACAGCTGCCGTTATCATCATTATCCTGTTCTTGGTCGTTCTCCGTAAAGGTCGCATCATTTCTTGCCGAATCAGTATCCACGGTATCGATATACAGTAGGGAATTTCTGTGTTGTAGATAATATCCGGGATAGTTGAAGGATTCGAACGAGGTCGCCGAGGCGTCGGCCAATCCTTCCCGTTCAAAAAAGGTAGCATCCTCCCTGTACAAAGCACTATCCTCAACATCATCTAACCAAACCTCTCCTCCCCGATGCCTTAGGTATTTGTTCGGAAAATCAACAGATTGAAAGGATACACCGCTACCGGCAAGTCCCGCTACCATATTCCATTGTCCCGCTTCGACGGGTACCACATCGGAAGCAATTCCAACTCGACCATCGAGATGTCTAATAACATTCCCCGCCTTGCTGACACTGGTCCAAGATTTGATTACTCCGACCGGTGGCTCCGGTAAGGTAACGGAATCGATGGTAATACGATAGGTAATAGTCGTCTCGGCGCCACAACCGTTGGTGTAGGTTCCTGTATAACTACCGCCATCACCCTCGCCGATAACAAGGAAATCGACCTGTCTTTGGTTCGATGAAAAGTTGTTCGGCCCGGACCAGCTCCAAGTACCTTCCGCGGGTCCTGGATTTAAACTCACACTATCACCCCTTCCAACGGTCAAATTTGTTTGAGAGGTCGCATCACCATTTACGTCGGCAGAGGCGATTATATCTGAAGGTTGACAACCTATCAGACCACTACCATCTTCCCAGACAATATCATCGATGGCCACCGCGAAGGGCGAAGATGGAAGATTCTCGGGATCACTGGAGAAAATAAACAAATAGGATAAGTTTTGAAAAGCCAGTAAGCCCTCAAAATCTGAAAGGGGAATCTCGACTTGCCCCCATTCACCGTTCCTTACCAAACCGTATTTGGTTTCGTCCGCAGGAAAAGTGATATATTTTTCATTGGTGAAATTATCGGTAATACCGATACGGAAGGATACATCGGCAGGAATCTTGATCTTAAACTTCATGGTACCCTCCTCGACATAATTGGACATATTTTTTCCAAAAAGACTGGTGATTCCGGCACCGAACCAAGTATTGGATGAGGAAGTTTCCCAACTGATGACCTCCTCGCCCTCGTAAGGCGCTTCAGAACCTTCGGCAAAGGTGTCAGAAAAAACGAAGATATCGGCATCACTGCCAAAATTCAGCCCATTTGCCACCGGGGTGTTTTCAGTGAAAACACCAAAGTTGCCCGATTCGGCCACTAAATCGTCACTGCCATCACCAAATTCTACGCTACCATGTCCGTTGTATTCGGAAACACGCACATAGTCCACCATCATTTTACCGGGCAAGGGTGCGTTGATACCGTTAGGATCCAAAACACCCGTTAGGCTACCGCCTACCGCCAAGTTCAGCAACATATAAAAAGGACGTGTAAAAGCCGCCGTATCGCCTTCGGGATCGAGGGGTAGCGGTCCGGCATACAAATCGTACTCCGTTCCATCGTCTTCAACCACAAAGCGCAGGGATGTAGGCTCCCAATAGAGCTTGTAGGTAACAAAACGATCGTTTAGCGGCCGATCGGCCACATAGGGAGTATTATAATCGACGTCATAAGCGATGTTACCCACCCCTCCGTTATCGGGTATTGGAAAAAAGGCATTGGCACCTGTGTAGGTATTGACCGTAGAATTTGGTTCCAGTTGCCGGGTTCGCTCTTCTTGGTTAAAGCCCATTTCCATCATATCGATTTCCCCTTTGGCGGGCCATACCAGGTTAGAAGTTCCCAAGAGCCATACAGCCGGCCATAGACCGGTCTGTAGGTCTGGCACCCGCACCCTGACCTCGATAAGACCGTAATGTATAGCCACCTTCTTATTGGTGGTAACTTTTCCGGAAGTAAACGACTTGCTTCCAGAATTCTCCCTTTTGGCCTCGATCACAAGCGCTTTGTTCCCGGGTTCCCCAGGTACGTCTTCTATATACACATTGTCGGACTCGTACGACTGAAGTTCTTGATTTCCCCAACCACAGATACCCTGTGCACAACCATCGCCTATGTCGGGAGTCCACAAACTTTCGTCAAACGTATCAAAATTATCTTCCCATAAAACCTGGCCTACCTGTGCTTGAACACTTGACAGAACCAAAATGGACCAAATGAATACCAATAAGATTGACTTTAAATACATCGGTGTTCCCATTCCATTTTGCCCCTTGTTAAATTCCTTATTCGTGTAACTATTTTTCATTTTATTAATTTTTAGTTCCCTTTAAAAATTTTCCACCTTCCGCGATTTAATCTAACTGCCAAAGTATTTTTTAATTTTTATAAATGATTAAGAATGACATCAACAAAAAACATACAAGCCCAATATGTGTTTCTTATTTTAAGAATTCCCTATATCGGATTACCCGATTTAACGGACACCCACTATATTTTGTAGAAAAAATTCATAATTGGGGTTTTATCAAAAAAAACCAACAATATATTGATGTTGTATGGTTGATGTTTACATGATTTTTTGAAAAAAAAGGGACGATATCACTATCGTCCCTAATCAATCGCCTTCTAGTAGGTTAAGACTATACTGTATAAGTTTGAAGCATGTTGAATAATTGACATGGGCCTGTCATAAACAACATAGGAGATATGGGTTTAATTACAAGACCGTACCACCTCCCAAGGTTGACCATCACCAGTGCTTTCAGAAGGTACTTCTCCACTGGTCCACCACTTCGCCCGATATACGGTTCCGTTGTAAACTACTTCGGCGTTGCCGAGATAGGCCGCTGATGCACTCCATTGGGCAATAGAAGAGCAATCGCCATCATCGTCACCGCTACCGCCATCATCGTCACCGCTACCGCCATCATCACCAGAGCAACTGCCGATAAATTCCCATACGTCACCACTAGTAGGTAGATCGCCAAGTGTCCACCATTTGGCTCTATAAAGTGAATTTTGGTACGTACTGTACACACCTCCGGCGTAGGACGCCGTAGCGCTCCATGCCGCGGCCGAATCGCAATCCGTGCCATCGTTCGGATCTGGAATTGGATTTGGGATTCCATTACCACCACCAGGATAATTTTCTGCATTCGCTATAGCGGTCGACCTAGAAACACCGTTCAGTATTTGGCTGCCCACATGCAAATAGCCATAGGCCGAGGTATTGCCATCACCCAACAGCAGTTGCCAGATCATTAGACCGTCATTCTGGCTTTTGGAGGCGATATGTTCTGAAAGGTCGGCAATTGTCTGATAGTCATAAGTGTAATGTGGTCCCCAAGGCTCATTGGGATAATGGGTGCCCGCAGCTATGTTGAAGCCGTACTGATCTGCATAGTGTTTGTATGCGTCATACATGATCTTACGATTACTAGCCGCCCCGGTGTTGTATCCCTGATAGGCCACAAGGTCGATTTTGTCGCCCACCGCTTTCATAACAGGAATAAAATGTCCCGTAGCACTAAAGCCGAAAAGACTGATGGCCTCGTTAGGCTCCGTGGCCTTGTAGAGTTTGTCGTCCGATTCCCCGGTTACGGAATTTCGCTTACTATAGGCATAGGGAGAAGCAGGGTCGTCATTGTTTAGACCTCCCAAGGCCCCTGCACCTGCAGGAGCACAGGCCAAAAGGTATTCGCCTTTAGGCATGATAGCTCTTGACTTATTGAAAAAATCAATAAAGTGCTGTACGTTTTCCGGCTCACCGATAGTCGCAAAACTCCCGCTGGGCTCATAATCCCAATCGATACCTTGAAAGCCCATGTCATCGACAAAATCCTTAATCTGTTGATAATCGATGTCGTAGGCTGCTTGAGACCCCCAATATGTTTCCCCACCGATGGAAAGGATGACATTGGTACCCCTAGCCTTTAGGATAGAAACGGTCTCTTTGAGGGCCTCACCGTCATAAGGCGTCTGTATACCTGTACCGGAGAGTGACATAGAACCCTTTTGGTACCTCAAATTTGGTTTGGCAAAGGCTAGAAAAACATGAGTAATATGCCCCGGAAGATCTCTTAACTTCGAAGGTTTCCCGGAAGCCGCCCAAGTTTCGGACCAAGACGGAAAATACCCCAAAACAATGGGCTCATCTACGGATGAGGCCTGTGCCGCAACCGGCGTTATCGGTGCCTGATCCAAACTTTGTTCCTCGGAAGCGATTTCCTTGGAACAGGACGAAAACAAAAAGGGAATCAAGAAAAGAGACCCAATAATCTTTTTTAGTGAATTCATAATCAATAAGTTTGAGAGACTCTTATAAAAGTCCCTGAGTTAAACATGTAAAGAATTGAGGAATAAAATATATGCGACACCTAAACTAAGGAGGGCATTGTACTTTTTTAAGTACAGGAGAGTTTGTCAAATAAGATGGCTCCATAATTAATTGAAATTTTAATGAGCCGCAAATATATTATCGTTGCTTCCTTTGAAGAGAGGAAAGAATATCAACAAAAAACATACAAAGCAAAAAAATACCTTTTTACTGATAAATCGACAATAAAACACCCCATATACTATACGATTAGATAGATTTTCAATATTCTAAAAACAGTAAGGTTTTTTCCGAAAAAATAGCGCTCCGGTTGATTTTGTGCAGGTGTTGTGCAGGTATTTTCTATGGTTTTGTGGTTCTATTCTTAGGATATATACACCGAAACTCCTTCAAAAAGTGTTTTCACGGATTGTATGGTGTCGTTTTCATTAAAATTTTAGGGTATAGAAAAACAAGAAATCACATTGGTAATCTACAAGAGTACCCTTTTAAGATTATGGGATTCTTTAGCGTTAAAAAAACAAATAGTGGTTTAAACTTGAACATTTATTCGCTCCGATCTTTCCAACTTTAATCTGTTTGTTTAAATAGGGGGAGGTCAGGTCCGAGTCCAGTCCGTGCTACTAAAAAAAAGCTATCGATTTCTCGATTGCTTTTTTTGTGTTTGGGTAACTTCCTCTATAACAACAGTAATTTTTAAATTTTAACCGTTAAAGTTACAGTATCACTTACAGTTCTACGAGTTATACACAGCGAAAGAATCCAGATAATCATAAATTGCAATTCGTATCCAAAAAGGTAGTTAGGATGTTATTGATTGATTCGCCGATTGTTATTACACACCTTTAATGTCGATTCTAAAATCGTGCAAAATGCAATTAAATCAAATGATACGTCTTCTTACCCTTTATTTGAATATTCCATAAAAACTTTATCAAACCAATACAAGCCAAAATTTTAACAAAAAAATTACATCTACGAAAATGAAGCTTTCCAACCAATTCCTAATAACAATTACCCTACTAATCACAAGTATTACATTCGCTCAAGAAGCTCCACATTTTAAGCCTGGAGAAGACCCAAGGCAACCTCATCAGGAATGGAAATTAATTGAAAACATGTCCGATGAATTTGAAGGGAAAAAGATAGATGAAAAAAAATGGCAGATTTCGGGCCAAGGATGGATAGGTCGCGCTCCGGGATTGTTTCTTGCAGAAAATATTTCCTTAAATAACGGAAGTTTACAAATAACTACAACTATGCTGCCAGAACCTATAGTCAAAAACAATAAAACCTATACGCACGGAGGTGGTTACGTTGGCTCAAGAAATGGTATGACCTATGGCTATTATGAGTGCGAAATGAAAGCCAACAAAACCTTCATGTCCTCTACATTTTGGTTAATTAATGAAGGGAAAGACCGATTAGGATGCGACAAAAGAACAACGGAATTGGACATTCAGGAATCTGTTGGACAAATAACGAATGATGCCGACTGGATGAAATACTTTGACCAAACCATGAACTCCAATACCCACAGTAGAAATATTCCGGAGGGATGTGAATACGAAAAAGGATCGAGCAAAGGCAAAGCGGAGTTAGGAGGAAAAGCATACGAAGATTTCCATGTTTATGGTGTTTGGTGGAAATCTAAGGATGAAATTATATTTTTCTTGGACGGCAAGATGCAATCTAAAGTAACGCCCCCGGCCGATTTTGATATTGAAATGTATTTACGAATGGTCGTTGAGACCTATGATTGGAATCCGGTACCTAAAGACGGCGGCATGACAGGTTCAAAAGAAGATAGAACTACAACGTACAATTGGGTAAGGTCATGGCAATTGGTTGATTCAAAGAATTAATTGTTGGTAAAGGATATCTAAAGTAAGTGTCTTTACCTATATACAAAGTAGTAAAGACACTATGATTTGTTCTCCATATTTAATAAGGACTATCTCATAAAATGTGTAAACAAAAAATATTTACACCTTATGAAGAAAGAAGAATTATCCAATAATGAATTTTTAAAACCGTTCAAATCGGGCGACGAACTGAACGGTTTTTTGAAGGAGCTCCAGAAACGCGGCATCGCAAAGATGCTCGAAGGGGAGTCCGAGATATCCATTCCCATCAGGAACTGGGGCATAATACGAAATCAGTTCCTCACGATCTATGAAAAAAGGGGCAGACTTTAAATATAGTCAACCCCCTTTTTTTAACTTACGCACTTATTGGGATAGAGTCTTTTTTAATCTAACTCAAAATACTCTTCGTCGGTCATTTCGCCATTCTTAATTCTTTCTAACTCCTTAGTATAAGAACGAATGTATTTATCCAATTCCGGATTAAAAAATTCTGATTTCTCTTGCTTGTAAGTACCATTTAATACCCCATTATAGTAGTAGAAAAAGTTGTAGTCAAAACTAGCGGCATCAAGGTCATATGCCCCTAAAAGAAATCCTAATCTTACTGCAGAACGTCTCTGGTAGCTACGACCATGGTGTCCTGGGCTAGATGTATTATTATCACCTATAGATTCTGCAAACTCATAAGCTGCAGCAATCTCGGAAAAACTGGTTTTATTGTACCCATTTGGTCTTCTTAGGTAATATCCAGCCATACCATCTGCTTCTAACTCCCCAGCTCTTGCCGTGGTTTCATTTTTAGAAGGGTAACCATAGGTAAATTGTAATTGGTGTGCAAACTCATGTGCTAAAATCATAACATTAGCAATTTGCCCTTGTGCCTTTGCTGCATTATAAATAGCCTCACCATAATAAATTTTACCACTACCATAAGATATGGCATTGTACGTAGAATTTGGATTAACGTTGTCTTTTACAAAAGATAAAGGCACAGCTGGTCTTCCCCAAACAGATGCTATCTTAGAATTCTGTGTTTGCATAAAGTTAGTTTCCGATGCAGTACCAATAGAGTTAGATAAAAAAGCCGTACTACTCCAGTTACCATCTACATACCCACAATTATGCAGTTCCTCTGGGAAAGCATCTGAAATTGCTAAAACAGATTCTTCTGCACTCTCTACATCTGCAACGTCTGCGTCGTTAGTACAAGATTGTAACACTGAAAAAAACGTAAGCCCTAATACATAGGCTACTTTGCGATTTAAGTTTTTCATTTCTTTATAAATTTAAATTAGTTGTATGCATCACAATATTAATAAATAAATTCTTACAAATAATGAAATATTATCATTTTTTTAACAGTACATTAGAACTATCGGATTACTAGGTTTTTAGTGAATAAATTTATATCCATGAATTAAAAAAGAGCGAAATGAGGAAGCACCCCAAAATGTATGCATCCCGTAAAATAAATAAAGACGACGTAGGAATTTAGACATAACTTACTGTAGACCTAGGGAGTTAGCAATTACAATTCGCATCAATCAACTCACAAAAAAGAAGATCAGTAGCAAGTTGTAGTGATACTATTGATAGTTCTCAGTTATGTCAAGTGCCTTAAATACTCTATATGTATATCGACACTCCTTCAAAAAGTAGTTTAACGGATGTATGGTACTGTTTTCGTTGATATTTTAGCGTATCGGAAAACCGTAAGGTACCTTGGCAATCTACTGGGGGGGGGGGGCACTATTTTAAGATTTCCAAATATTCACCTATTATCCCATTATCGATACGAAAACGCCCTAGTAATTGTTATAATAAAAAGGGCCTGTCCAAGCCTTTTGGACAGGCCCTTTTTTCGGCCCATGTTTTTGGTCATGGGAATATATTTAAATCATTCCTTGAGAATAGACTTCACCACATCGTAGGTATCGGTTTTCAACCTTAGAAAATAGAGGCCTGGTTCAAGTTCCGATAAGTCTATGAATTCGTGGTTCATGACTTTTTCAAAAGACGCCACTTGTTGTCCCGTTACATCAAGAACGATTGCGCTTGCACTTTCGGAACTTCCCAAATCGACACTAAGGTTATCCCGAAATGAATTGGGTGAAACGGTTGCATCCAACGAATCGATTTCTAGCGATGATTCGGGGAAAATCGATGCCGAAGCGTTCAAATTATTCGTATTTGCCATGGAAATCTTCAACCAGTTAATGTTCCACCCTCCAGTTATTGCATAAATGCCAAGGTTGTATGTTCCTGCATCAACATGAACAGTGTGGGAAACTGTTGTCCAGTTTTGCCATCCATCTGTTTTCGGGATGCTTCTTTCTCCTAGAACAATTGAACCGGCATTTAAATCCAAAGAGAGGCTTCCCCCTCCATCCCTACTTGCTACTCTATAGGAAACAGTATAATCGCCGGATATAGGAAAGGTTACATCTGCATAGCTCATCCAATCTTCGGCGTCGATATAGCCCACATTTTGGCCACCATTCGTATCAGTGGTATTTTCGACCTCTACACCCCCCATATTCGTATAATCTTCCGCTTCCATTACCATTTCGAATATCGGTTCTCCCCCTCCTTCTGGAAAAACTTCCCCGGCCAGATTGCGCCGTTGGATTCCGTTAGAGCGAAATTCCGATACCAAGTTTTCGATTTCCGAAGGGGCGACTTCTTCGTTTTCATAAAAAAGAACCCAATCTACCTTCATGGTCGAGTTTCTGTTCTCCGTACTGGCACCGGTGATGTGACCGAATATCCAATTGGCAAAGGCAATCTGCATGGGACTTCTAGGGTAAAGGGGGGAACCATCCTTTGGTGAATATTTCAAAACGCCCAAGTACTCATCATCTACCCAAAACTTTACATTTACACCATCGGTAAATGAGAAAGTATAGGTGTGCCATCCGGAGTAGGATCGTGTAGAGGAATCGCTATCATTGAAAAAATTATCGCCTTCATAACGATTGTAGGCCGTGGTATACAGCACTTGATTGTCTGTAGAAGTACCCCATTTGTCCGCAGCGAAATATTCAAAATCAATTTCACTATACCGCGAACCATCAGTGGCCAGTAAGTGACTTACGATCGTATAGAAAGTTTGCACATTTCCATCTTTGTAAGCAAAGGGCACATCGCTAAAATTGACCCTTGCAGAGTAGGTACCCTCAAAATAATCATACCCATTGGTCTGTATCCTGGAATGCGTTATATCGGTTCCACTGCCTTGCTTGTTCACTACAGTTTCTAGCGTTACCAAGGCATTTCCTGAAAGGTCGGGATCTTGAACAAACTTAACGTTACCTTTGTTGTAAATAGCGTTTGCCGGTGGGCCATTAAGGCCATCGACAACTACCCATTTATTAAAATTCGACAGGTCGTCATCATTGATACCATCGTAGTTGAAATCGTCGAACATGATAACATCTTGTGCTTGGCCCCAGTGCAAGTTGCAAATGATCGTCAGGATAATTAGGTTTCTGAATAATTGGAATTTTTCCATAAGTTCTCGATATTAATTTTAGTTATTAATTAAATTATCAAGACGGTCTTTTGTAAAATTCTATTTTTTTAGGATTCGGTCAAATATACCAAATTCTAGATGTTAAATACCGTAAACAATTTTGTTTTTTAATCTATAATACCACCAAAATTTAGGACAGAAACTTAAGTTGTAATTCTAACCCTTTGACGAACGGGGACAATGGGCGGTAAAGCCTAAAGGGCATCATCCGACTTCCTAAATTTCCGTTTGCCCGTATGATCCATACCTCGCTCACGTTCCAATTTTATCATTTCTTGGGGTCTGAAGTTCAAGATAAGAGCCCTTCGCTGCCCATTAGTACTGTTACCTTTACTGTAATGTAAAGTAAATCCGTCATGAAAAGAACACCCTCCGGCCTTTAACGGCAATGGTTTTCCATTTTCAGGAAATGCTTGAACGGACAATGCTCCACCTGCTATTTTATGGGAATGTTCCAATAGCTTTTGGTCATGTCTCCTTGCAAACCACATACATCCATTTTCTTCATAAACATCATCAAGTGCAATCCAACAACTTACCGACCTTTTGTCCGGTAAGTCGATCCAATAAGCAGCATCTTGGTGCCATGGCGTTTCCGTATCGGTAAAAGGAGCCTTATTGATCAGCATATCAAAATCCAGTGCCATGTCATCGCCCAGCAAATCCCGGGCCCAAGCCAATGCTTTTGTATAAACTTGCTTCTCTAAAAGTTGGGGTTCAATACTACTGGGAAGCATGATCTGCGTAATTTTCTCAACAGCCTCAGAATTTGAGCTATTACCCGATAAATCACTTCTCAAGCCGGCAGTAAGCTTCTTGTCTTCCAAAAGGACATCGTATAACTTTCTAAGTTCAACCACTTCATCAAAAGATAATAGTTGATCTAAATGCCCAAATCCATTGTTTACAAAATCATTTTTCAACATAGCAAGCATAGGTTTTTATTTAAGAAATACTTCTACCGAGTCTCCATCTTTAATCAAAGAATTCACGAATACACGGCCATTACTTTCGACCACTTTACAACGAATCTTATCTCCTTCCCTTAAAACCTTAATATGGAAATCCTTATTAAAAGCCTTAATGTGGTTTAATTCCATCTTGTTCCATTCCTCAGAAAGTCTAGGCGTACAACGAAAACTACTTAGGCCCGTTGGTACCATACCAAACATGCCTTCTGTAAATACCCGGCAGTACAAGCCACTTTCTGCGGAGAGGTGGGCCATATTCCCTTCAGGATAAGCCTCTACAACATAGGGGACCCGATCACCCAATAAGCGTTTTTTGGAAAACTCTTTTAATTTATTCAGTGATCGTTCCGTGGCACCCGCAAGAAAAGTGCCCCTTAGGGCATATAGGGTTCCGCGATCCCAAAAAACTTTGGATATTTCTAAGTTTTCATCATTTTTTTCAACGTGAACGCCGTTATCCGTCCATAATCTATCAAAAAGGGCATCAATAGTTCCCTCTTTCCTATCAAAGATTTGCACCACCAAAGGAAGGCAAATCCAATGCCTTAGATTCTCATGTTCCTTGTAATATTTATAGGTCTCCAGACCATCAATTGTTTCCCCAAAATAGGCTTCAATGTTCTTTTTCAATCGAACTGCGGCCTTTCGGTAGCCAGAAACTTCTTTTTTGGGCCTCCCTAATGAAACACCAAGGTCAGCGGCTAAGTTTAAGGCTCCGTAATATAAACTTGAAGTTGATAGATTCGCATTACCCGTTTCTATCCTCCCTTCCATTTCATCCGATTCCGAAATCACCACGCCACTCTTGTTCAAGTTTCGCTTGTTATATTCCAAACACCATTTAATTAGGGGCCATATCTTTTCCGCCACCTCTTTATCTCCGGAAGCCATAGCAAATTGTGCAGCCCCGTATGCTATCATTGCAGCATCACCACGGTCTAAAGGACTAATTGGGGCGTCACCCTCCATTTCAAAAGAGTACCTAATATTTCGGTAATCGGGGGTAATTTCCTTTGTATACAGATCGTACATATTCAGTGCAGCACTGTTTCCCAACTCATATCCCAAATATGGAAAGAAGGGATTTACGTATTCGGCTTGATCATTTGCCCAAAACCCCACGTAATAGCGTCCACCCCCAGGGGAATGCACCAACCCCAACTTTGACTCGAATATGCTTTCCGATGCCCTGATTTTAGAAAACTCAAACAAGGTATTGAGGGTTGAATCTGGCGTTACAAGCTGTAACGAGCTCTTCATTTTATTCAAAAAATCAATACGATCCCTATAATATTCATCCTCATGAACTATCAATTGCGGTTCTTCGTTCAGCGTAGCGGAAACATGAACCGAAAATTGGCAAGACTCCCCTCCGGCCAAATTGATATTCTCCTTGATATTGCTGCCGGTATTAATGACGTATTCCCCCTTAACACCTTTCACATGCCTTTTGGTCTGTGTTGTTTTTCCAAGAAGACGAATTGTTGAATCGGTGGTGTTGATCAATTCCCATTGTTCAATAAAGAGACGTTGGTTCGTAGATGGAAAAAAAGTGCGAATCAAGCCCACCCCTTCTTCAGGTTCATGCTCTATTACCAAGGTGCCATTTATCCTAACATCCTTAACCGCTCCAGGCGAATAGATTTTTTCGTTTACTATTAGTGTTGGCAAGATATCATCAGAATACGTACGGGCTAAGTAAGCCCTATAGTGCTTCCAATCCGGGTCATTGGTTTTTATATACGTTCTTAATTGAGGAAAAAAAATCTGTCTCGAAACCGAGAGCTGTTTTTGCTTGTCTATATCATAGGAAACTATGGCCGAAACCCGTTTGCCAGACATCTCTATGTTATCGCTATAAGGCACGTTCTTTTTCTCCGAAAGACTCAATTTAATCTCATTGGTATTTTCTATCGTCCAATGTTGGGAGAATTGAGCAAACTGGAATTGGGCAACAAACAGAAAAATTATTGTACTAATTCTTTTATACATTATAATCATCTTTATCACTATTAAATTACTTTATTTCAAGTAACATCCAGTTGTCATTTACCACTCCGTCAAGCACATTTTCCATACATAGGTTCCAACTGATAAAACCCACGATATTACCATCTTCATCAACATGGTCATCGCTTGGAGCCAATGGTTGGCC
This sequence comes from Zobellia galactanivorans, assembly GCF_000973105.1. Taxonomy (NCBI): domain Bacteria; kingdom Pseudomonadati; phylum Bacteroidota; class Flavobacteriia; order Flavobacteriales; family Flavobacteriaceae; genus Zobellia; species Zobellia galactanivorans. The sequence continues at coordinate 1,228,940 of NC_015844.1, forward strand.
CGTATCTGCATGATAATTTTCATGGGTGGTTTTGTACTTTGCAATATCGTCCAACAATAAATTGCCTACGGTTTGTCCCAACCAAGCTACCTCTTGATCGTACCCATAATTTTTTAACCCTATGGAATAGATATAGTTGGCTATGGGCCATACGGGGCCTTGCCAGTTTGAAAAAGGCACAATAATGTTTTTATTATTGTAATCGGGATCTTGTGCAGAAAGTGTTCTAAAACCATATTTTGCCTTCATATGTTCGTCACTCAGCAAATAGGTTTCTATCATTTTCTTTGCATTGGGTTTTGGAACGATATGGGCCGCCAATGGTAAAAAAGAGGAAAAAGTAACCCTTTTATAGAAATCTCCCGTTTCCCTATCTACGGTATAAAAAATAGAATCTTCTTCCGACCATAGAATTTTGTTAATTGCCGTTTTTAATTCCTTTGCTTTCCGCTCGTACAAAAGGGCATCTACCTCATTTCCCATTTTTTTTGCGAGTGCAGACTGAGCTATATATTCTTTGTATTGCCATGTACTAGCGTCGGGAGCTAAAAAAGAGCGCTTATCTTCTATAAAATAATTGAGGGCCGGGTTATTGTCTGCCCCGCTCTGCATTGCTATATCCCAAAAAAACAGACCGGTAATACTATCTCTTTGGGTTTTCTCCCTATACTCCAATACCTTTTTAATTTGATTGTAATGAGGCTTTACCCATTCAAAGTCGTTCAATTTTTCAGAAGCCAAATACACACCTTGGGACAAAAAAGGTTTCATTGCAAACTTGCCGAATATGGGGCGAGGCCCATTTATGGTAGCACAACCGGACACATACCCCTCTTCATCTATCCCCTTAATCAAGTTCAGCGCCCAATACTTTAGATATTCGGGCTTGCCTTTACTCACAAAATAGTTCCCCATAAAAAACCCGTCCCAATCCCACATTTGCTTGTAAAAACCGGCCGGTATGAGGTATGGATATTCCAGATAGCCCTCAGCCGGTTGAATCACCTTTGTGCTTAAGTGCTTAAAATTTTCGGTTAAATCGGTATAGATATCGTATAGTTCTTGCCGATTTAAAGTAGATACGACCTCGGTTTCCATTTCTGATATTTGCTTTGACGACTCTTCTTTACAACTGTTCTGCAATATGCTAATCGCAATAAAAAATATAAAGAACAAATGGGAGTTGTTTAGGTTCCGTTTGATCAAACCTTTCTTTCTATAGCGTATCTTCATATTATTTATGGTGTTTTGGCCTCGACAATTTGCGAATTACTATCGAAATCTATTTATAATAGCCTCCAAATCGCTTACCCTTGTGGGGTTTTGATCGGCAATATTTCTTTTTTCGGAGATGTCATCGGCAAGGTTGTACAATTCAATACTTGTTGAATCGATTTTAGGATCCTTGATTGTCACCAATTTATAATCTCCCGACCGTACCGCATGTCTTGAAATGCTCGTCTTGAACTCCCAATACAAAAAAGAATGTTGTTTTTGCTGTTCATTGTCGCCTAAAAGGGTGGGCAAATATGAAATTCCATCGGTTGAAATAGGTTTATCCTGACCTGACAACTCACATGCCGTAGGTAAAAAATCCCAAAAAGTTGCAACTTGATCAGTTTCCCCTTTCTCTATTTTCCCTGGCCATTTTGCTATAAAAGGCACTCGAATACCTCCTTCATATAAATCTCTTTTCATTCCCCTCAAAGGTCCATTGCTGTCAAAATAATCCACTTGCCAACCTCCTTCTTGGTGTGGTCCGTTATCCGAAGTAAAAATCACGAGCGTATTCCCATCAAGATTATTTTTCTTGAGCAAATCCAATATTTGCCCTACATAGCTATCCAATCTGGTTATCATTGCCGCACCGGCTTTTTTTTCCGACGGCCACGGTTCTTTATCGTAAATTCCATAATCCGGTACTTCCATACCGTGCTCATTAATTAAAAAGCTCTCATTATTGGCGTGCGGTATCGTATAGGCCAGATATAGAAAAAAGGGTTCCTTCGCATCAGTTTTTATAAAATCCAAAGCCTTTTCCGTGAACAGATCATTAGAGTATTCTTTCTTTTTTATAGCGGCATTTCCGATACCTACTGCATAATTGGTACTATCGGAAACATAGACTACTTCATTTTTCAAAGGAAATTTTTCACCATTTTCCATAAGATAGTCCGGATAGTAATTATGTGCCCTAATCTGATCGTAATAACCAAAGGAATAATCGAATCCTTGGGCATTGGCGTATCCTGATGTACCTACATTTCCCAAGCCCCATTTCCCTATTACCCCTGTTCGGTATCCGGCATCCTTAAGCACTTCTGCCACGGTAAGATCGCTATCTTTTATGGGTTTTTCCATGGACTTAATGGTGGTATTGCCCATGTGCTGTCCGGTCATAAGGCTATTTCTAGACGGGGCACATACCGTAGCCCCCGCATAGTGTTGGGTAAATCGCAAACCTTCCGAGGCCATACGGTCAATATGTGGTGTCGATATGGTTTCTTGCCCATAACACCCTAAATCCCCATAACCTAGGTCATCTGCTAGAATGAATATAATATTGGGCTTTGAGCCCTTTACCTTCCCGTATGCGGAGTCCGTATTTTCGCAGGAACAAAACAAAGCCATTAAGGCAACGTATAAAAGAGTTCTTTTTTTCAAATCAATTTTTTAAAGGGGTAACTAATTTCTCAAAAGGCAGAAAACCGTGCATTGGGTCGGTTTTATATTTTATGTTCAATTGGTTCTGAATCTTTCGATAATAATATTCTATCCTCAAGGTATGCTTGCCTTCGGAAAGAGCTACATTAAAATCTTGAGGAGTTTTGTTGGTCTCACTTCCTTTGGCTACAAGTTTATCGTCGATATAGATATTGGCAAATCCGTCATCGGTTGTAAGCCTAAATGTATAGTCTTCGTTTCCTGGAATATAAATTTGTCCGTTAAGCTCAACCGCATATGGGTTATAAAGTCGGTAAAACCTTGTATCGATATGTCCATCCCTAGCGACCTTGGCAAAAAGTTCGCCGTTTATTTTATCTAGTCGATCACTGGTCATAAAGCCGGTAACCCCTTCCCTTACCAACTTCAATTCCGAGAAATCGGGCACACTTCCCCCAACTTCTTTTGATATGGGGCCATAAACTTTATAAGAATAAGCCGGTACTATTTTCTGATAATACTCTTGCTGAGGATGCCCTAATGGGTTTCCCGATGCAGTAAAGGCCTGCACGGTAAGAATTCCCCCGTTTGCAATGTCAATTGGACCCTCGTATGGTTTTGCCTTCCCCATATTGGGCAAGCTCCAGGAGGTCGAGAAATTCCATTTGAACTCTACTTCCTCCTTAGACTGAAATGCTATGGTTATTTTGTCGGTAAAACGTTGATCTTCCTCATGCACCAAGCCGCTCACTTCTATTTTTACCGGATTAAAAAGACGGGAATACAATTGGTCCGTCTTTTCAAGTGTCTTTAAAAAGTTATCGTAACCTGTATTTATAGATCCACTCCAAAGATGGGCCGCCAAAACGGGCACCCTCTTTCTTAGGACAGGAATAACCTTAAAGTGGTTTTGCTCCCAAAAAGAAATTTGCCCCCCTAGAATTGCTTCATCGCCGGTCACCTCAATATCTTCAATAGCGTCTTGCCAATGTGACCATTTGGTCGGACTCCAATCATATGCTTTTTTTATTTCCGGGGCAAAATTCATGGCTCCCACCATATACCAAGGCACCCAGGTGGAGTTAACAATTTTATACCCATTATCCAATAGGTTTTGGGGATGGTTATAGGTAGTGTTCCAAACGATTATCGTGATGTCTTTGTCCACGGTAACATATTTAGATCCCGTACCGTGAAAGCCCTCCCAAATTAGGGTCTTTTTTCCCGTAGCCTTTACCATGCCGTTCATTCGGTTGATAAAGTGGCAAAAGAGTTCATTCGCATCGCCATTGGCCGCTTCCTGTAAATTATGTTCAAGGGTATACGCTTTGTATTCCGGTATTTTTTTCAAGTTTTCCAAATACACCTCATCTCCGCCAACATGTATGTACGGACTGGTGTAAAATACCTCGGCGACCTCTTTTATAATTGTATTCAAGGCCGAATAGGTAGACTCTTTGGCCATATTGACCACATACAAGGGCTTTGCCTCCTTCGTTTGCTCATCGACACTGCCAAAAACCTCAGGATAGGTACTCCACAAAATACCCGAGTGACCGGGAACCTCAATTTCAGGAATGATGGTAACCCCCCTATTTTTTGCATACTCCACCAAATCTCTCAACTCTTCCTTGGTATAGAATTCGCGACTGCCATCCGAATGGGTTTTATTTACTTTCGGGAATTTCTCCAATGGAAAGGTAAAACGCTTATTATCCGTTAAATGAAGGCTTAAATACTTTATCTTGTACAACCACAACAAGTCTATGGTTTCCTTAATAGTTTCCGTAGGATGCCAAAATCGGGCAAGGTCTAGCATTACAGACCTAAAATTAGATTTTGGGCTATCGGAAATAACAAGCCGTGGTATTGCGCCCCCCTTTTTGGAGACCTCTACCAATTGAACCAAGCTCGCTACCGCATTGGATACCGCTTCATAGGTCTGCCCTTCGATTTCAATTTTTCTACCCACTTTAATGGTATGGGAGTTTTCGTTCAGGTCTTCATTTATGCCCAGTAATATCTTGGGACTATTTTCTGAATCTTGGGCCAATTTTAAATCCGCTCCGGCAATGCGGTTGACATAGGCGACCAAAATTTCTGCCAATGGTTTTAATTCGGGTTGGGCTACACCAACCAAAGTGGGGCCGTTTAGTTTAAAATATCCCTTTTCCTTGACCATCTGTGTCGGACTGGGCAGCACGTCCCAATTTCCGTGATCAACCTTAGATATTTGGGCACCTCCCGATAAAGCTCCTAGGAGCAATAAAAATAGACTTAAACAAATGTTTTTTTTCAATATCATGTTTTTTATTTTTTGAACAAATGAGCGTACTCTGTTTGTATCCTACGGGCTACATCTATGGTTTTTTCGGTTGGCGCACTAGGGTATATTTGATGGGAGCGAGTCCATTTATAATCCATCTCCCGCACCTCAGCATCATAGGCTTTGGGGTCAAAATCGACACCCTCGGTCAATGACCTCCGTAAGTGATCAACGAATAGTTGCCATCTAGGTTTATAATACCCACTGAAGAGACCGTTCCATTGTTTACCCGCATAATCTCGAAGCCCCCCTTCTGGGTAGGGCTGCCAAATCGTAACAATTGTTCTGGCATTCCATTCATAGTATTCTTTCTCTTCCGGTGTGCTTCCCCAACTTTTGGCATCTTCCAACCATTTTCCCAATAAAAAATTCTCATTTGCACCTGTAATGGCCTCAAGGTCATCCATGAGCTTGAACAAGGATTTAGCGCTTCGGTCAAGCGCTTGCCGATCTTTTTCTTGATAGGCCACGCTTACATCGTTTATAGATTTATGGGTTAAGCTAAACAGCAACTCACGGTATACGTTCGTAAGGTCGAAATTATATGTTTCAACGTCTTGTAGTTCATTGGCCTCCCCCAGTAGCAACCCAGCCGCCTTGGCCAGCTTATAGACATCAAAATCCCATGCAAAGGGGTCCGTCTCGGTTATTTTAAAATCCTTTCTTACGTGTCTAATATCTTCTTTACTACCTTCTTCAAAAATCATTAATCGCGGGGTGGTAATCAGGGGAGACCACATTGTTCGGGTTCTACCATATACCGATTCCCCTAAAAGTTGCCAAGCCTTTTTTACGGACGGGCTTTTTGTTCCGTAACGGATCGTGGCATAATCTTCAATCCATTCTTGTACGTTAACTTTTTGGGGGTCCCAAGCTTTTTCAAAAATAAAATCCTGCACAATGGGATTATACCCCAAACCTTCCGGAATCACCCCTATACCCTTAAGGTTATTACCTATTTCCGATGTATAAGCCTCTTGGAACTGTCTTTGCATTTCTTCGAGATCTCCGCTCATGTTCACTTTCTGATCTTCATTACAGATTACGTTCCATATCCAAGGCTGTCCATAAAATGCATCTGTTTTATCCCAAGTAGGATTCTTTTCTCCATAAAGATCGAGCACAATTGCTCTATTCTTTGGTATCCCATCTAAAAATGCCCGACCCCTTTCCTTTGTCCAAAAATCTTTTTTGAAAAAGAAAAACCACCCTTGAAGTACCCATGTGGCTTTTGAATCTGCCAATTCCATAGACTTGTATACACTTTCACTTACCTGTTTTAAAAAAGCAGGATCCTTAGAAGGCGGGTCTACCTCAATAAAACAGTCCGCATCATATAAATGATCCGTTCCGTAAAGTTCGGTCTGTTTTTTAATAAAGGCCGTACCAATTTTTTGAAATAGCTCATCGGTAGGATCAAGAAAATAAGTGCCCTCTACTCCTGCCCAATCTTCTATTTGAAAAATATTGGCCTCTGGGTAGAGTTTTTTTAAGACTTGGGGAACATGGCCCGTAAACGCTTGTAATACCGGCTTCATACCAAGGGACCGCATACGGTTCAAAATTTTAACTTGTAGTTCTTTCCTCTGTGTTATCCAATTTTGGGGTAGAGGACCGCCCATTCCATCTATATTCCCCATCCATCCCCAGGGCAAGTGTGCAGGACCTACAAAAAAATCATCAATCTGCTGCCGAGACATTCCAAAATCACTCAAAACCTCTTGCCATACAGCTTCTTGACCGATAATAGCCAAAGGCATATTTACTCCTTTCAATGCCATGTAATCAATCATCTCCTCCCACCTATCCCAGTTCCACCAAGGCATGGTGTAGCCGTAAGTGCAATAGTTAAATAAATAGCGATAATCGAAAGGTGTCTCTTTTCTGATTTTAGAGGTCAGTCTAGGAAGCGTCTTAGGAAGGTCAAGTTGATTATAATTTAACGATATGTGGGCGTTACAGTAATTTTTCAAATACCAGTCAAGACCAGATGCCATCGCCACCGCGCTATTTCCAGATATGACGATCTTTCCTGCATGTCCATTAGATACCTCAAAAACATCTTTATCCTTTGAAGCTGTAATTTCCTTAAAAACGAAGGAGGAAGCACGTTCAGGTAAAATGCGATTCAAAATACCATAAGCAGATTTCTCCGCACCGGATTGCCGTGCTTGGCTATAAGTGGCTATAGTAAACAACAGTACTATTAAACTGACTACTTTTCTCATGAATTCAATATAGATTAAAACCGAAAGGTCGTGTTAGTCCCACTTTTGGGCCGTCCCTACAGACCATATAAAAACAAAAGGCTTATTGATCAAGGCAAAGCGATTACTTTGGGGGAATATCACCTTACAATAAGCCTTTTTAACCAACTCAAAAAATTAATAACTGAACAGAACGGGCCCTTCTTGAATGGTCGGGACCATTTTTACCGTCGGGGCGTTCCGAGCAAACCAAAGTGGATCTCCAAACACGTTATCTACAATATTCACCCCTTGAATGGCCGCTTCAAAATTGGTCTGGTTGAAATTCTGCATGGTCTCGCGTGGGTAACCAACCCGTACCGGATAACCTTTTTCCTTGTTTATCCCTATATCGAAAAAGTCCAGGGTCGGCAATCCCGTTCTTCGGATCATTGAAAAGGTATTTATACTTTGACCGAACTGTGCTATATAACGTTGCGTAATAATCTGCTCCAATGCATTCGCCGAATCAAAGGTCACCCCTGGAGAGGCCAAATAAGCATCAATTGCCGTTTGATCTACTGCTAACTGCTCCATATTGGCCTTAATGCCCTCTTGGTATGCCTGGTCGACCGAAATCCCTGTTTCAATGCCTTTGCTCTCCGCTTCCGCCCTTATAAACAACAACTCTGAATAGGTCATAATAAATCTCTTTTGGGCCGAGGTATACGAATCGGATAGTTGACTTACCGAATCCAAAGCCACCCTGGTATATCCACTTGGATTCTCTTCATCGAAAGCCGGTGGAACCCCGGTGTACGTATCACTATCCGTATAACCTGGAGCCGGATTCAAAAGGACCTTCATTCTGGGGTCTTCCAAGCCCCCAAGGGTATTTACAAAACCGGTAATAGCGATAGGAGAATTGGTATTGTTCTCGACATATTGGGCAAAAGGGTCGGAATAAGAACCTATAGTAGCCTCCCATGTCATACCAAAATTATCCTCATTACTTTCCAATAATGGATATTTACTAGGGTTTGCGAAAATAGACTCAAGTCTAGCCTTGGCAAACCCGGCATCTGCATCGGAAATACGCATTAAAATACGTACTTGTAAGGAATTGGCGAATTTTTTCCATTTTAACAGGTCTCCACCGGCATAAGCGTCACTTTCGGCGTTCAATGCTATACTAGGCTCTCCAGACAGATCAAAAGTGCCATTGGCCTCTTCCAACAAATCAAGAACCGCTTTGAGAATTTCTTCTTGCGAATCAAACTTTGGTTTATTGTACTGTTCTTCTTCCGAGACTTCCCCGAATTGCGCATCGGAAAATGGAATGGGCCCCCAAAGTTCTGCCATATTACTATATATCCACCCTTTTAACACTAGGGCTACCGCTTGGTAATTCGGTTGGGGGGTTTCTTCCGTATTGTCCAAAATTCTTTCTATCAACGGAATTGTTTGGGTTACTAGATTTTGATACACCCAAAAATCATTGAAATCTTCACGTGGATTGGATGCCACAAAGTCAGTAGGAGCCGTGGTATTCGTGTAATATTGCACCCATTTTGCCGTTCCCTTATTGTAGCTGTTGATATTATCCAATAACTCCCGCGATGCCCTTATTTCCGCACCTAACAATAAACTTTCATTGCTACCTACAACTTGCGCATTAGGGTTTGTGTTTATTTCCTCAAAATCATCGGTACAGGCCTGTAGCGAGAAAATGAGAAAACTAATGATCATTATATAATTTGAATATTTCATATTGATATCTTTTTATTCGATTAGAAACTAACGGAGAAATTCATTCCAAAACTTTTGGTATTGGGAAGCGACCCGGTTTCAAATCCAGATCCATTGTTCAAACTACCCATATTTGCCGTTTCGGTATCGATACCATCCAGGTTGTTCTTTATCAACCAAAGGTTTCTACCCACTAAGGATATGTTCACATCGGACAACCCTAGTTTTTTGGTTACTTTTCTATCTAATCTATATCCTATCGAAAGCTCTTTGAGTTTAATATTTGTAGCGTCCCTCATCAGTGCAGAAGTCGGATAATTGAAATTGGCGTACAAATCTTGGGTACTTATAGCTGTAGTGTTCGGTTCTCCGGTTTCCACATCAATACCTTCAAAAATAAAACCGCCTCCATTCTCTGTACTTTCCCTTACGGCGACCCCGTTTATGTTGTCCCCGGCACTTTCCGGATTAAGACCGTTGAGCGACATATATTGATATGTGGTAGATATTATTTTACCTCCATATCTAAGATCGAAGAGAAAATTCAGATTAAAGTCTTTATACCTAAAACTATTGCTGATACCTGCGGTCCAATCCAATGGAGCGGAAACTCCCAAGTCTCTCGTTCCTCTCCATTGGTTATGCATAGGAAAGCCATCTTTGGTAAGTATTTGTCCCGTTCCATAGATATTGTTTTCTGCGGTATAGCCAAAATTATTGAAGTCATCTGCCATATTGGGAACGTTGGCCAAGGCATCTTGGGTGTCCCTAAAATATTCAAAGCCTACTATGTGGCCATAAGGCTCCCCATTAGTCGCCCTGATTTCCGGTCCGAACCAAGCTGCAATATGCTTAAAGTTTACTAGGTCTTCAGGAAAGCCCGAAACGGTTCCCCTATTTCGAGACCAGTTCATATTTATATCCCAACGAAAATTCTTGGTTTCAAAAGGCGTAATATCAAGCTTTACCTCAATTCCTTTATTGGTAATTGTTCCTGCATTGATAAAAGCGAAACGAGCTCCTCTTTCCCATGCATTCTCCACCTGGATCAATTGATTACTCGATTCATTTTTATAGTAAGCTATATCTAATTTCACCTTTGAATCAAACAGGTAAAGTTCCCCGCCAACTTCAAACGAAGTCGATTCCTCAGGCACCAAAGTTGTTGCAGGAATAACATTATCTATCCCAGCAACAGGTTGCCCGTTAAAAGCAGTAGAGCTTCTCGTAATAAAGCGATCTAAAGCATAAGGTTGGGTATCGTTACCCACTTTGGCCCAACTACCCCGTAGTTTTCCATAGGTCAATAATTTGCTCTTGATATTCAACGCATCGGTAAAAATAAAACTCGTTGAAGCCGATGGGTAAAAGAAAGACCAGTTATCCTTTGGCAGCGTAGAAGACCAATCATTTCTTCCCGTAAAAGTAGCATACCAGTAATCTTTGAAATTAAACTCTACCGAGCTGAACACACTGCTGACTTCCTTCTCTGTCTTTCTATTGTTTACAGTGGCCGGTTTAGCGGAATTACCAAGGTTATAAACCCCTGAAACCAAAAGCCCACCATCGGTACTGGCAAATTTGCTGTTGGTCTTTTCATTTCTGTTTGCGGCGCCCATCATGAAATTCACGTTCAGATCTTTATAAATATCCTGGTTTATATTCAATCGTACGTCTGCATTAATTTCCTTGTTTAAATCAATACCTTCTTGATAGCTACCTGTGTTAAACAAGTGTTTCGCTACAATCCTCTCGTATTCGGTTGTATTGGTATCTTGAAATACGTTTGCCTGTAAAGACATCCAATCGGTAAGCGCATAATCAAGTCCTACATTAAAACTGAAGCGTGTTCGGGTAACAGGGTTGACGTTCTCATATAGATCCCAATAAGGGTTCGGTCCGTTTTGATAAAAGCTTTTTTTATTGCCGAATTCATCTTTATAATCCCTTAAGTCCCTAATATCAATGTTCGTAGGAATGAAAAGCGCCTGCCACATACCACCATTACCAAAACCATAACTGGTTCTGTTATCACTGTCCATTGTAGAACCTGTTGCTACAAAATTCAGACTTAATTTTTCCCCTAGCCTAAAAGTTGAATTAAAGCTTCCTGTGATACGCTCCAAGCCGGTGTTAGGGGTAATTCCTTTTATATCTTGATGCCCAAGGGACAGACGGGCATTGGATGTCTCCGTAACATGGGTAAGCGATATGTTTTGTTGATACGTGTGGCCGGTTTCAAAAAAATTGTCCAAGTTTTTAGATCCGTAGGGCAACCATGGTTTTACTATTGAGCCTCCTGTTTCCGGATCCCACTGGGATATTGGTTGGCCATTATATCGAGGACCCCATAATCTTGTATCAGACTCATTGGTACCTGCACCGTTCCCATCTACATATGAAAACTCACCATTGTTCCCTTGACCATAATTCAATTGAGGTTCAGGTAAAATCAAAGCCGATTGAAAGGTGGTGGAAGTGCTAAGATTCACCCCCCAACCTTTCTGGCCGGATTTTCCTTTTTTAGTGGTTATCATAATAACCCCGTTTGCGCCTCTGGCCCCATATAAAGCCGTAGCACTCGCTCCTTTAAGAATACTAATATTTTCAATATCATTGGGATTGATGTCCGATAATGGGTTCCCCAAATCCGATTGTCCCGAGGATGATGTAAATAAACTTTCGGAAAGTGATCTATTGCTAAGCAAAGGCAGACCATCAAGAACATATAGTGGTTGATTATCCGATGATAAGGAAGTCACCCCCCTAATTAATACTCTAGGAGATCCGTCTACACCATTGGCCGAACCGGATACTTGAACTCCGGGTGCTTTGGCCGATAGGTTCAATAAGACATTGGGCTCTCCTGTTGAATTTATCTCATCTGCCGATATTGCGTCTACCGCATAACCTATCGCTTTCTTTTCCTTTTTTATCCCTAGTGCGGTTACCACTACTTCCGATAGCTCGCTGGTATCGGGCACTAATGAAACGGAAAGCTCGGTACTTTCGGAAACAGTTTTTTCAAGATTACTGTAACCTACATAAGAGAAGACCAAAACTTGGCCCGGTGTGACCCGTATGTTATAATTTCCGTCAAAATCTGTTAAAGTACCCGATCGCGTATTTTTAACATATACGTTTACATAGGGCATGGGCATATCGAACTCATCGGTTACCACACCTGTAACCTCTATTTTAGTTGAGGTTGCTTCTTGTGCAAATATATGCTGAGCGAAAATGAGCTGGCAAAATATCAGGGCCAGCAAAAATTGTTTCTTATTCTGTTTGTTTTTCATACTTGGCGTTATTTAGTTATCTGTTAGTCTTTGTTTCTTCCTTTAATAAGTGTTAGCCATATGCAAATTGTTTTTAGAATTTGTTAGATGGTTTGAAATTAGTATGAAGAGACTTTGGGCAGTGATAAACAAGTATCAATTACTAATAAAATCGTATCAAATCGATGATTTAGAAGCTATTTGGGCATAATTGCTGTTAAAACCTTACAAAAAAAGTAATCACCTAAGGTGTAGTTGTAGCTTTGGTGCTTTTAGCTGGAAGGGAAAAACAATTTTAAAAAGGAAAGATGGTCGCCTGAACTATAGATGGATATACCATATGAACGCAAAATCCGCACTCAAATTTGTGTCGGAACGGTATTTTAAACCCTATCGGCAAACAATGCCGAGCTTGACTAGGACTTCATGTATTCTTTGGGAGTGCACCCGTAAGTTTCCCTAAAACATCTGGAAAAATAACTAGGTTCTTTAAATCCGCAGAGGAGTGCCACTTCAGAAATCTGCAACTTATTCTCTTCCAAGAGCTGTACGGCAAATTTCAAGCGTACCGATTTAATAAAGTTATTGGGGGTCAATCCTGTCAGCGCTTTCATTTTTCTAAAAAGCTGGGCCCGACTCACGCCTATTTCAGTTGCCATACGCTCTAAGGTAAGATTTTGGTCTTGTATGTGCTCTTCTATGTATTTCTTTAATTTCAGCATTAGGGTCTCATCTACTGAACTGACCGTTATTTTTGACGGTTCCAATATCTTGTCATTTTGAAAAATCAACCTAAGCTTTTCCCTACCTTTAATAAGGTTGGCAATATTGGCCAGAACTATTTCTCTATTAAATGGCTTGGTTAGGTATACGTCCGCTCCTGATTTTAAGCCGCTCAATTTTTGCGAATCAAAAGTTTTGGCAGTGAGCAATATAATCGGAATATGACTGGTATCAAAGTTGTTCTTTACCCGCCTGCAAAGCTCTAGGCCGTCCATTTCCGGCATAACAACATCGCTTAAGACCAAATCGGGTATTTCATCTTTGATCAGCTCTAGCCCTTCAACCCCATTGGTAGCCGTAAATACTATGTATTCTTGCTCCAAAATACTCTTCAGGTACATACGAAGTTCGTCGTTATCCTCGACTACCGCTACACTATGTGTTTTGTTCTCTGCTTTTTTTGTATCTATGTTTTGCAGAATTAACGCGTTTAGATTTGCTCCCACCTTGCCTTCACTCATTATTTCTGGGCTATCAACTATTGTAGGAGCATAGATATCTTCATTCTTGGGCAGAACGATTACAAATGAGGTTCCCTTATTACGCTTACTTTTTATTAAAATGGTACCCGAATGTAGTTCGGTCAATTGTTTTACCATATAAAGTCCGATGCCCGTACCCGAATTTATGGTGTTGTCTTGATAAAACCGAGTGAATATTTCTTCAAGATTGTTCTCACGTATACCCGTACCGCTGTCAACTACTTTAATATATATATGATCTTTTAATTCTTGTAATTTATCGTTACCACATATGACCTTATATTTACTCATTTTCTTTATTTTCCGAGAATCAAAGTTTCTTAATGAGATTCTCACCATACCCCCTATGGGTGTGGCCTTAAAAGCGTTGGAGAGAACGTTGTAAACTATCTTTTCTATTTTATCTTCGTCATAGTACATGGGCAACACCTGGGAAGGCAGCCTTGTCTTAAATTTTATTTGCTTTTGAGCCGAATGAAAGTCAAATGAAGCCGTAATAGATTTTATGGTTTGTACCATATCTGCACGGGCGACCTTTAATTCCAGTTTTCCATATTCATACTTTCTGAAATCCATAATTTGATCAATCAATCTTCGCAAGCGATCCGCATTATTGTTCAACACATTGAACAGTTCAGGTTTTCTACCATAAATTTCCCTATGCGACATTAAAGTTTTTATGGGGTCGACAATTAATGACAAAGGGGTTCTAAGCTCATGTGACAGATTGGTAAAAAACACCAACTTCGCCTCATATAGATCCTGAAGATTTTTTTGCTCTATCTCCTTTATTTTCAATGCATTGTTCTTGTTGTGGTTCTTTACCAAAATACGAACGAATGAAATTACAATAGCCATGGCGAGCACAAGCCATAATAACATCATGTACCAAGTATTATACCATGCGGGAAGTATTTTAAGGCTTACCGTGAGCGGACTTTCATTCCACACCCCGTCGTTGTTCGTTGCCATGAGTTGAAAGCTATAATTCCCTTTAGGCAAATTACCGTAATTAATGGAGCGCTTGTTCTTAAGTTCGATCCAGTTATCGTCTATCCCCACCAATTTACATTTAAAGGAATTGCTTAAAGGGTGCGGTAGATGTAGGGAGGCGAACTCAAAGCCCACCGTATTTTGTTTTGATGATAAGGTCAGTGATCGGGCGTAAACAATTTCGTTGTCCAAGACTTTATCCCCTACACCGTTCTTCAGTAATTTTCCATTGATAAAAACCTTGGTCAAAACAATATTGGGTTTAAAACTGCTCTTCTCAAACTTTAAACTAGGGTCACAAATATTAAGACCGTTAGCTCCTCCAAAATAAAGTTTACCCTGATTATCCTTATAAATAGCATTGCCATTAAACTCTAGCGATTGCAGGCCGTCCTTAATGCCAAAATTCTCAATTTCAACGGTATTGAAATCATAGGAGAACAGTCCGTTGTTTGAGCTTGCCCACAGTTGGTTTTGGGCTTTATTGTATAGAAGACCATAAACATAACTATTGGCCAGATTAGATGGGGACTTCGCTTTATTGATTGAAAAAAGTGGCGCAATTTCCTTTTTTCCAATGTCAATTTTACATATCCCAAAATTAGTTCCGGCCAGAATAGTACCGTCATCAATTTCTGTGAGCGAATACACCCCATAGTTCTCAAAATATTCCTCATAATCAGGAGCGACGGTAACCCTATGAAAATCAAGAGATTTACCGATGTATTCCGAAAACAAATACGGATTGTCATAGTCATTTAAGTCTAAAAAAGCTATGGCTCCGTTCAACGTGCCCATCCATATTCTTTCATTGCTGTCTAAGAACATGGAATAAACCACTTTTTTATCTAAAATGGTGCGAACATAGGTATTGGTTATTTTTTTCAGCTCGTTCTTAGGTGTGTTAATGTATAGACCACTTGAAGTGCTGATCCATTTATTGCCAACATTATCTTCTAGAATATGGTATACTTCTTCTCCGGGAAGCAATGATGCCCGCCTGGTTTTTAAATCGTGGCCAATATTTTGGATCATCATATTGCCATTTTCCACAATAAACACTCCCTTCTGTGTTCCCACCCAAATGTGGGCCTCCTTATCTTGTATAATAGAGCGTATATGTCCGAAACTACTGTTCTCTTTAGGGTGAATATTTACGGAAAGCTCTTCCCCTTTTACAAAAAGTCCGTTCCCCTTTGTTCCGATCCAGAGTCTGCCCTTATGGTCCTTTAGAATAGAATGAACGTTAGACACATCTTCCTTACCGGCCTCGCACATTAAATTGTCTATTAGGTCGAATTTACCATCTTTGGCCACCAGAGTGTTTATACCGGCATCACTTCCGACCACGATCATACCTGATTCATCTTCGAAAAGGGCCCTTATAAAGTCGTTTTTCAGAACATTTTTTTGGTTGATTTCATACCTAAAATTTTGCCATCCTTCGGTTTCCCTGTAATATGAAAACAGGCCTTCACCTTCGGTTCCCAACCATATTACCCCATTAGAGTCTTCAAGAATAACGTTTGCCGCCTTAAAGGTCGGCCAATTCCCATACAGCTCTCCAATGGGCTTTAGACCAATCTTTTCTTTGCTTAATCGACACATGTTTACGTTGACATAAAAAAAACCGATATCAGAAGAAATCAGAACATTTTGATCTGACGTAATATACACGGCATATAAATCGTCCAATTTTTCAGTATCAAAGGTCAGTTCCAATCGATTCGCCTTTGTACCATGCCCAGATAATATAAAAAGACCTCGATCTGTATTGACCAACACCCCGTGTGGAGATTCTAGCATACCTTTTATCGCTACTTGACCTATTGGGGTTTCCCTATCAAAAAAAGACACCTCTTCTACTTTGGTAACCGTATTGGACCGGACTAGAACAAGACCATTGACCGTACCTACCAGTAAAGTGCCCCCACCTAAGTTGAGAAGTGATGTTATATCATTACTAAGTTCGGCATTGATATCGGAAGGAAATAGATACTGAAACACTCCTGTTTTAGTATCAAGAAAATTGACCCCCCTTTTAGTACCAATGATCAACATATGACCATTGGCTATGACATCGGTCACCCAAGGATTACTCAAACCACTATTATCGTTTGAAGAAGCGGAATAAACATCGGCGTCATACCCCGTATATCGGTATAGGCCGTCCATTTTTCCGACCCAAACAAAGCCCAAACTATCTTTAGAGATGGATGACACGACATTATCGGTTACCAAGTTCTTATCATTAAAAGTACCTACCTCGTAGTCATACCCCTGGGCATTACCAAAAAAGCTTAACAATAGAACGGACATAGTCAAGCCTATTCTATAGCTTTTTAAAGAAAAAAAAGAAAGTGTAAATCCGACCATGACTTTTTCAACTACATTTTTCAATATCATTACAAAAGACCCAAAGCCCTTATATACCTGACCAAGATAATTAATCGAACGTTAAGTCGAACACAACAAAAAAACTAATAAGAAATAGAAGATGTACCAAATATTAAAGTCAGATATGATTTAATGTTCAGTAAGGTCATCGCAAAAGGGATTGCAATTCATTTCGGTGTTAAAGATAACATTACGAACAAGCATAAAAAATATTGGGCGCAAACAATCTGGCAAATGGATAGAATATAGAATCGCCCTGCCTATGTGGGCAAAACCTATGTTGAGCCAAAAAACGGGAGGTAGGCATCAATTAAAACCGCTATCTGACCTCCTTCCGTTATTAGGTAGTCCAGTATCAAAAAAAATGGTAGGACTATCTCATAAAGTGTATAAATAGAAAATAGCGGGGGCATGCTCCCGCTATTTTTTTGTTTAATTTTAATATTTGCACCTTATGAAGAAAGAAGAATTATCCAATGAGGAGTTTTTAAAACCGTTCAAATCCGGTGGCGGAACTCCAGAAGCGCTGCATCGATAAGAAGCTCGAAGGGGAGCTCGACGGCCACCTAGATTAGGAAAACACCAGAGATCCAAGGACGGCAACTCCCGTAATGGCCATTCCAAAAAGGAGGTATGTACCTTCCAAGGAGTCCGAGATATCCGTGCCCATCAGGAACTGGGGCATAATACGAAATCAGTTCCTCACGATCTATGAAAAAAGGGGCAGACTTTAAATAAGGTCAAACCCCCGTTATTTGTAACTTACACAGTTATTGGGATAGTGTCACGACGCCCGTGACATTGAAATTATCACAGGGGCCTCAGGTCGCTCTATACTATTAGTGAGTTCCAATTCTTCCACATTAAAGGCCTTTGTCAAAAAGAATTGAACCTTGAAAATTTTCCCATAACCATATCCATACGACTACGGAATCTTAGTTGCATCCTTCCATGTATCCGTTCATACCCATATCCCTCAACCTGTTCTAGGAACAGACCAAGGGCAGCGCCCATCTTTATATCAGATTTCACATAAGCTTTACTTGAAGCTAGTCTAGAAGTTTAAAGATTTGCAAATTATCATTGTTTCTAGCTACCGCAACCCTAACTTGCCCCTTGGCCGTATGATATACTTCTATATCTCGAAGCTCTCCTTCACTTCTAAAGCCACTCTCACCTGAATATTGAACCTTAAATGTGCCGTCTCCGTTACCTTTTAAATACCAGCCATGGCTAGCGTCATGGCGGCCTAGCTCGCTCAAAGAAAAGGCACTGGAACGACATTCAATATATTGTGTCGAATATGGTTAAACATTGCAGGCGGGAAATACTTCAATAATTTTTATACTGAAAAAAACAAAAACCTTCCACATACAAGAACCGTTCACTAAAAAAACCAAATGAAGAAGTTTATTGGACAAGCTATTCTTAAAAACAGGCCACCACACATCGACTCAAGTAGGTTCAAGTTCAACGGAAGAGGCTATACAGGATATTAAAGTCTGCATGGGACAGAACAACAAGGCTTAAACAGTGCAAAAAAAACGCTAAATTCAACAACCCGACTTTTAGACCGAAGCATATAAATCAACTCTAGAAAAAGCAACACAGACGGGTGATTTCATTTTCTTAGTCCTAGATACTTCCATCAGTGTTCCGTTTTCCTTTATTCTAAAGACCACAATATCATGGGAATTCTGGTGACAGGCTATTAACCATTTTCCATCGGGACTTATATTGAACTCTCTCAATTCTTTACCATTTGTGTAATGAAAACCTACTAGAAGCAATTGATCTTTCATTACCTTAAAAATTGTAATTGCCTCTAGAACCCTATTTGCCGTATATAAAAACAACCCTTTCGGATGGAGCCGAATTGCCGAACTACTAGGCTTTCCAAAATATTTCCCTGGCAAAGAACTATAAGCATACAAAGATTTAAAACTGCCGTTTTCATTCCTTAAAACGGATACGGCACCGGATAACTCGTTCAATACATAGGCTAAATCGCCATTTTTATTAAATACGAGATGTCGGGGACCACTACCATCCGGCATTTTAAAATCATTATGTGCATTGGGATATAGTTTGCCTTCCTTAAGACTGTATGCCTTAATACAATCAATACCCAAATCACAAACATAAATATTACTTGTTACGGGCTGTATGGCTATT
Source organism: Zobellia galactanivorans (assembly GCF_000973105.1). NCBI lineage: Bacteria > Pseudomonadati > Bacteroidota > Flavobacteriia > Flavobacteriales > Flavobacteriaceae > Zobellia > Zobellia galactanivorans. Next base: position 1,247,973 of record NC_015844.1, read on the forward strand.
TGATGTGCATGTGGGGATTCTTGTCGATTCATTACCGCGCCAGAACCCTCGTGATAGTAATTTTCTTTGCCGACTTGCAATCTTCCCGAACTTTCCAATGGGAACCGAATGACATTACCCGTCCCATAGCAAGCCACTAAAATATTTGAATCGAATTTTTCTAAATGGCAGGGATACCCCCCATTAATTGATCGTTTATTTAAAAAGGAAAGCGAAAAGCCATCATTTATTTTGTAGGCAATTATTTGGGGGGCGTCAAGCTCATTAAGCTCGGTAATACAGTATAGGAATTCTCCATTTTCGCTAGTTATCAAATAACTGGGATTACAACAATTCTCCGTACTTAAAGAAACTATTCCCCCCGTATCCGTATTCAACATTAGACTGTAAATACCATGGCCAACACATACTGCTTCTGGATTAATCGACTTAGTATAACTGCCTACGAAAAAGGATAACATAATACGTTTTTAAGTTTTAATCCGAATGGTCTCCAGAAATTTCGGTTGTTGAACTTGATAAGGGGAGTATGTTTTGAAGCCATGAAAAAATACCTATATACGTAATGACATCAAAAATAATTTAAGGCCACACCCTATTCCACTATTTCCGCTACCCATTCAACAATGGTATCGAATAAGGTTTCCGCTTCATCCTTATCATAAAACCTTGGATCATCACCAAACACGCCGAATAAAACATTATTACGATCCCTTCTGTGATCACCCATACTATTTCCTTCAGGGTCATTTGCAGGCTCTACGTCTTTGTCCGGCAAGTTTTCCAACCGTACTAACCCAGGCTTGATTTGAGCCAATATAGAGGTCTCAAAAATAGCGCCGTGATCCGCCTTCATGGTAACATTCGGACACTCGGAAATAGACATTACAATTACATCTAAAACCCTTTTTTGAGCATTCCACCTCTCCTCTAACCTGGCCAACATTTCCAATTGTTTCAGGGCAAAATGTCCCGTAAAAATTACAACTTTTTCAATGTTATCGGTCTCCAGACGTTGCAATGTGGTCATTAAGATTTGAAGCAGCACCTCTTCCTCTTCTATCAAAATGGTATACGGATGGTGCCAGATACTTCCGGTCATACCATAATATAAGGGTGGCATTACTAGCCCACCTGTCTTTTCGGCCGCCCGCAAACAAACACCATGGGAAGTAAGACTATCAAGACCCATAGGTAAATGCATGCCGTGCCATTCCATCGCGCCTAAAGGCAAATAAATAAGAGAGCGCTTCTTGAGGGCGGCTTCGATTTGAATTGGGTTCAATTGCTCAATTTGGAATTGCCCATAATCCTTTTTTACCATTATAAATCGTCTAGTCGTAAAATTCGTGTTTCCAACGATGTGACTTTAAACTATTGGCCAATTCCTCAGGAAACTTGGCACCGTCGGAAATGGCAATATTTAGATCAACCTCGTTTTTATTCCGCATACCAGGAATGATCAACCCCACTTCTTCCGGATGCAAGGCATACCGTAAAGCTGCATCCGCAAGCTTATTGTAAAATGGCTGGCATACGTTTTTAATATCCTCTATTCTTTGCAAGGTTTTTTTGAAGCGGCTACCGTGATACATTGCATGTCGCTTATCTTCTACTCCCCATTCGGAATAGCTTGCATCGGTCCAAGTTCCGGTCAATGCCCCTGAGTCTAAGGGAACTCTGGCTATAAACCCGGTATTTGTGGTTTTCCCCATGGGAAACAATTCATCCATAGGTTGCTGTTCAAAAATATTGAACATTACTTGTATGGTATCGACAAGGCCCAATTGAGCCAAATCTACTCCCTGATTTGGTCGGATATCAGCGAGGGACACCCCTATTTTATCAATTTTGCCTTCGAGCCGTAAGGCATTTAATGTTTCGAGCCATTCCAGCTCATATACCCCACTTTCGAACCATAAGTGCAATTGTAATAAGTCGAGACGTTCTACACCTAAACGACGTAAAGACCCCTCTACCATTTGCCTTATGTACCATTCGGGATACCTTCCTTTTATGGGTGGGTTGCCATCCACATCCAAGGTGGTCATTTCCTGTTTTACCGGGGTTACCTTAGTGGCTACGTAGATTTTATCACCTGACCATTCTTTCAATGCCTTACCTATAACCTCTTCACTGCGTCCCTTTCCGTAAGCAAAGGCCGTATCAACAAAATTAATACCCTGTTCAAAGGCGTATAGGAGGGTATCTACGGACTCCCTATTATCAACTCGTCCCCAGGTACCGCCCAATTGCCAGCCCCCGAAACCTATTTCGCTCACTTTCCAACCCGTACGCCCCAAAGTTCTATATTCCATATTCAGACCTTGTTTTCCTTGGTTAGGTCTTCGGCCAATTTCTTTTGATACGCTTTTTGCGCCTCATAGTCTTCTTTAGCCTTGTTGGCGTAATAGATAAATCCCATAGCCTGCCTGGTGCGGTTTTCACTAGAGTTTCCATCGGCTCGATGGATGGTCATGGAGTGGTGCACCAATAGATCGCCTGCTTGTGTAGGGTAGAAAACTTCATTTTTATCGGTTTCCTTCCCACCATAATCTACAATACCCTGTGAAAAACCAAGGGTGCCCGTTTTTCCGTGTTCACGCATACCGGTAAGGTGTGAGCCTTTGATGTAACGTACACAGCCGTTCTCTTCGTCGACCGGCTCCAAAGCCATCCACATGGTCACGGCCTCATTGGGTTCTAGCATAAAATAATATCCATCTTGATGGGCCGGGGTCGGTTGTCCTATTTTAGGCGGCTTATTGAAATATTGAATGTTTTTTCCCACGACCCCATCATCCAACAAGATAGAGGCCAGTTTCTCAAACCTACTGCTGTCCATCATATCGGCAAAAAAGGAATCGTACTTAAAAAGACGCTGTAGTTGCTTTAAGGATGTTTTATCATTGATATCCTCATAATACACATCACTCCTGGGCATATGCTCTATTTGAGATTTCTTAAATGCGTTTAGTCTTTCGGTGACTTCACTTATCTCTAAAGCGTTTAAAAATCCGGGAAAGAAAATAAAACCATCGGCTAAAAAATCATTACGCAGTTTTTTTTGCAAATTTTTATCGTCTAAATCGTCTACTCTTTTCATAATATAATGTTGATCGTTGCTATATGGTTTTATTGATCGATCTGGCATCAAAAACCAGACTAAAAACATACCCGACGCAAAAGCATATCACCAATCCCATAAAGGAATACAACAATATGTGCAGGGTAGTATAAAGGCTAATAAAAATAAGGGATACCGTACTTACCGCAACCCCGATCAAGGTACCCCTTGAATTGGCCTTTTTGGTAATCATGCCCAAAAGGAACATTCCTCCCAGACCTGCGGTAATGAGTCCGATAAACAAAAGAAACTGGTCCCACAGCGATTTGATGTTGGAATTTGCCATCCATAGAGCCAATACCATACCCAAACAACCACAAACTAGAGTAGTCATACGGGCTATCCTTAAAAGTTTCAAATCAGGACTCTTTGGTTTAAAATGTTTATAGAAATCATTGCAAAACGCCGTAGAAACCGAATTTAAACTACTACTGATACTTGACATGGCCGCTGAAAATACAGCTGCAATCAAAAGTCCTGACACTCCTATGGGAAGTTCATTTACAATGTACCATGGAAAAATGGAATCGTTATTGGATAGATTGGCCGGAAGCCTTTCCGGAGCTTTTGAGTAAAAGATAAAAAGCAAGGTTCCTATACCAAAAAAGATGATGGTCGCCGGAAGCGTTAGTGCCGCATTCAGGTAGGAAGTTCTCTGCGCATCTTTAACACTAGTACTTGTAAGGTAGCGCTGAACAATGGTTTGATCTGTACCTTGAGTAATGAGTGCAGAGGCAAGTCCTCCCAAGAAAACGACCCAAAACGTAGACTCCGAAAAATTTAAATCCATATTGGCCAAATCGATCTTATTGTGATCTACCGCAAAGTGATATGCCTCCATTAGACCGACTTCCGATTGTGATAGAAGGCAGAATATGGCCAATATGCTTCCCCCCAATAATACGACCACTTGTAATACATCCGTCCAAATTACCGCTTCGATCCCCCCGAAGGTAGTATAGGCGACACAGAGAACGCCCATAATCAAAACTGCCGCTTCTACGGGAACACCAGTTACTATGGAAATAGCCAATGACGGCAAAAGGAGTACAATACCTATCCTCCCCAATTGAAATAAAATAAACGATAGGCTACCCAACACCCTTGCCACATAATTGAACCTGTTCTCCAAAAATTCGTAAGCCGTAGAAATATTGAGCCTATGAAAATATGGGATAAAGACAAAGGCGATAACAGGAACGATCAAAATCATGGTGATGTTAAGGAAAAAATAAGACCAATCGGTCAAAAACGATTTTGCGGGAATGGCCATAAAGGTCAAAGCGCTTAAAAGGGTCCCAAACACACTGATACCCGAGGCCCACCACGGAACACGACCGCCGCCCGTAAAGTAGTCTTTTGTAGATTTTTGTTTCTTGGAAAAGTATAGGCCAATGGCCATAGTTATAATAAAATAACACAGTACAACACCATAGTTTACAGCCCCAAAGCTGTTTACCGCTTCACCTAAAACCAGCTGCTTAACTTTTGGGGTACGGACGCCGGGAGCAATTTCCCCTGAAATCATGTAAAACCCATCTTCTTTTCCGAAAGACAACATCGTCACCGGTAAACTTTCCTCTAGCTGACCGTATACGTACCATTTTTGGGTAATCGTATTAAAGGCGAGTATATCTTTACTAAAGCCTGGGTGGGTATTTAAAATGGCTTTCTTTTTTGAAATAAGCCGGGCTTTTATTTCGTCGGATTCTTGAAGTTTAATTTCTTCGTCCAAATCCTGTAAAACCGAAAACAACACCCCATCATCGCCCCCATATACCAAAATGTGCATGGATCCCATTGTTTGGGCAGACGAACCATTGACTGCCCTGTTTACCCCATTTGGCGATATAGGCCTAGGTTCTTCCCATTGTTTTCTTTCTAGGTCATAGGCAATATAGTTGTTATAAATATCCTTAGCCCCTCCCTCTACCTGGTTTCTTCCTCCAAAAACAAAAAGTTTGGAACCATCTGAAGTTTCCTGTATTGCCGCACTATGAAAGCTCCGAGCCCCCCCAACAAAATCTTTCCCTCTTTCCCATTTTTCAGGACGGCTTAAATCTAAAGTAAAAAGCGAATTCGTTGAAGCAACACCGTCAAAGCCCCCTACCACATATACCTGATCACCCTGAATTGCTGCGGCCGTATAAGCCAAAGACTCGGGCAAATCGGGGTAGCCTTTTATCTCCACGCTTTTATCGTTGGTATTATAGCTTAATAAAAATACCTTGTTCGAAGTATGCTTAGAGTTATTGCCCCCGATTAACAAAATTCCGTTCGGAGTTTGAATAGAAGCCCCATAGCCCAAGGGCGTAGGTAGTCTATTAGCAGCCTTTCGCCATTGTCCATTTTCCAAAATGAAAATAAAATCGGACCACACCTTAGCCCCTCCTTCCCAAGGTGCCCCCTCGGGAAAATTAGCGCCTCCCGCAGCGATGACCACCCCATTGTGGACGCCCCCCAACATGCCGGCATAGCCCAAAGAAGAGGCTTTCCCATCAACCGCCGGTAAAACAGCCAGTTCGATTGGACTTATCTTTTTGGGTACAACCTCTTTGTCATGAACGGTATTACATGAGCATATTAGAAGACCAACAAAAGCAATGAGCCATTGCCGTGACCTAAGAAGCAACAGATGGTTTTTTTTAGGAACTAGAAATTTGGGGGTTTTCAAAACAGTCCGATATTTTTAAGGTTTCGGTAAAAGGTATCGTACTCGTTTTGCGATAGGGGAAGCAAGGGTGAGCGCGGCGGACCGAAATCGTGTCCGGACATTTGCATGATCGCCTTTTGCGAGGCCAGACCGTCATAGCCCAAGAGCGCATCGATTATCCTAACGGCCTTGAAGTATTCCGTCCTTGCCCCCTCTTGGTCGCCCTTTGTGTATCTTTCGGTGATATTGTGGTAGGTGGGCGCCATAAAGTTATAGGTGCTCCCCACGAACGAATCCGCACCCATGGCCAAGGCGGGAAGGAAGAGCTCGTCTACACCGAAGAACATTTTGTACCTCTCGCCGTAGAGCTCTTGGCACATCATAAAATCGTCGATGGCCCCGGAGGTATATTTGATCCCGCCCAACTGTGGCAAGGTATCGCCTATCTTCTCCAAGAAGGTGTGCATCTTGAAATTGAGCCCCGTCTTGCCCGGTATATGGTAATAGACAAAGGGCACATCGTTCTGGCACTCGGCTATTTTGCGTACCGCCTGCACGAGCTGTTCTATACTGGAAACCGTATAGTACGCCGGCAAGGTAGCCGATACGGCAAACGCCCCCGCCCCCACGGCATGCTTGATCAGCTCCTCGGTCGCATCGTAACTCGTATGGCTGACATTCACGATAACGGGTATCCGTCCGTCGACCGCACCTATGTAGGCTTCGGTGACATCCATTCGTTGGCGCACCGTCATCGACAGACCCTCCCCGGTACTGCCCATGGCATAAAGGCCATTGATACCGTTATCAATAAGGTGCTCCACCAATTTCGGTATGGGGGCCATATCAACACAACCCGATTTGTTGAAAGGGCTGAACACCGCCGCTATCAATCCTTTTATATCTAATCTCATTCTATTTGTTTTAATTCTATACTGTGATTAGGCCACAATTTTTGATGATGGCCCAAATGGCTCCCTTACTCGAATAAGGCTTTGATCAGTTCATGTTAATCAGGTCACGTGCATCGAAAGACACCCATACGATACCTTCATACGCTTTTTCTTTACCTGCTTCGTAATAAAGACCAACACGACCATCAAAAGCAACCAAGTCGGAATAGGCAGATGGGCCTTTAAAAACTGTCCTCGATATAGGCCATGTTTTTCCATCATCAGAACTAACCTTAATCGTCATGTTTTCCCTTTTATCCTTGTGTGCCGGATTTGAGAAGATTAGATATGTTTTATTATTGGCATCAAAACGCAATATACTGGCCTGGCAAATAGGTTCTATCAATTCTTCGGAGTATTGCATATTGTCCCATGTATATCCTCCATTGGAACTATAAGCGATCTGCCTTAAAGATTGCGAACGATCGTAATTACGCATGTTCAGCATAAGTCTGTTATCGGAAAGCTCTACCACCTCACATTCATTGACTTGGTCCTTTGGCGTTCTCCCGCCCAAATTCCAAGATTCGCCATGGTCATCGGAATAGATGATATGGGAGTAATATTTATTAGTGCCTTTTTCGATATGGTCACTAGCAACAATCAAACGGCCTTTGTAATTGCCATCTTTCACTTGAATTCCCGAACCCGGACCTGTGGCATACCAAGACCAGTCCGTAAGCTTCACATGATCGGTAATTTCTTCAGGAAAGCTCCAATTATGACCATCATCGTTTGATTTCAACAAAAACACCCTTCTTGTATCCTTACTGGTTCCCTTAATAATTTCATGTTCCCTGTCCTCCCCTAGATTCCAAGTCGATAAGAGTACAATTTTACCTGTTGCTTGATCTACTATTGGTGAAGGATTACCACAAACATTATTTTTATCATCCCAAACTACTTGCAGATCACTCCATGTTTTTCCCTGGTCATCGGAACGTTTCATGACCAAATCGATATCTCCAGTATCACTACATGATTTTTTTCTTGCTTCTGCAAAAGCAAGTAGTGAGCCCTTGTTGGTAGTTACGATGGCAGGTATCCTAAAACAGTTGTACCCTTCCTCCCCATTTTTAAAAAGGTAGTCGAGTTTGTTGAAGTCCGCCATGCTCACCGTTGTTTCTTGAGCTGGCAAGGAATAGCTTATTGTTGCAAAAATAATTAGGGCTAGAAGCTGTTTTAATGGATTTTGATCTTTCATCATGTTTTTTCTTTTAATCAGTAAAATTTATACTTGTGAATTTTCCGTTTTCAATTACCTCGACTTAGGAAATGTTGAAAAATTCGGGAATCATTTTCTTGGCGTTAGGCCTTATTCTTGCAACCGTGTCGGAATCCACTCCTTTATAGGGCCACCTGAGTTTAGGATTGAATTCCAGCCATCCTCCGATTTGCATCAACAGTTTATCCATGGCCATATTGGAATAGCCCTCAGTTAGCATCAACGGGACAATATATTTATCTAAAAATTCTATTATCCTTCCCTCTAATTCAAGGGCCTCATCAAGTTTTCCCGAAATCATATTATCATACCAATTTTGGGCGGCAACGGGATTTAAACAAGACATATTGGAATAGGCACCGTGACAGCCCGCCTTGATCCCGGTAGCAAGATGGTGCCCTGGAATAAAAACAGAAAGTTTTGAAGATATCCTTTTTGACAAGGCATACCAATCACTATCCCCTCCCGCAAGCTTAACACCTATTAGTCCCGCCACATTTTCCTTTAAAACATCTATATCTTGAATTGTAAGTTTCTTTTTTGCGTGCGGAGGGTTGTACAGCACCAGACCAATACCATTGCCCACTTCTTCCATCTTCTTCAAAAAAACAATAGATTCTTCATTGGTAGGCACGAACCAATCGGGCAGGATCACTTGTATCGCACTTGGTTTTAAGTCTACGGACCGCCTTAGCCGTTCAATAGAGGTTATAGGACTCATATGGCTTGCCCCTATCTGAAAATTCAGGGAAGCCTTATTGCATTTGTCGGCCAAAATTTCACTGACCATATCGAACTCATCTTCAGTGATATTATAGAATTCCCCTGCCGAGCCATTGGAATAAATCCCGTCTACGCCCGCATCAATCAAGAAATCGATTTCTTGGGACAGCAGTGGATAATCAATACGCTCATCAGAATTTATGGGAAGTATCAAAGTAGCCCAATTGCCCTTTATACCATCAAATTTTAACGGCTTCATTTTATGTTGTTTTTTCTTTTTTCATTTTTAGTTTTTTAAGATGGCCATCACTATAAGAATCTCTCCAAAACGATTAGAACAAAAGACAATCGTCTTCAAAAAAACTGCATTTCATTCAACTCCATATTTAAAAATTATATTGTACTACAATATAATTTTACTAAAATAGTACATTAAATCCAATATATCCATTTAAGCGGCACATTATTGTCTTTTTAAAGCCCAACGCCTTCAAAAGATTTCCAACATTGGTACATGGCTCTGGGCGTGTGAAAACAACCCTTCCATTTTCCTCCTTTTAAATTCAAATGAATCTTACCTTCCCTATTTAAATAGCCAAACCATTCTCCATTTTCCTGGTCAGAAAAATGCGTCCAAGCATAGTTATGTACTTTTTGAAACCAATCAAATACCGATTTATCCTTGGTACATTCATATGCTTTGGCCAATGCGATCAAAGCCTCTAAATGTACCCACCATAGCTTTTGATCATGTTCCAACTGTAGGGGTGGTTTTCCTCTGACATCCATGAAATAATATATTCCTCCATATTTATTATCCCAAGCGTACTCCAAAATATGAATAATTGTATTTACGGCTTTTTCGATTAACTTCTTATCATTGTTTCTCGCAGCAATATCAATCACAAACCACATAGCTTCCAATCCATGCCCCGGGTTAATTAGCCTACCTTCAAAACTATCATCATGGGTACCATCTGGTCGGACCGATTCAAAAATGAGCCCTGTTTCTTTATCCAAAAAACCATACATAATATCATGTACAATATTTTCCAAGACTTCATTGACCTCTTCCTTTTTTAAAATACCCTCCAACTCCAGCACCAGATTAGCCAAAATCATAGGTAACGCAAAGCTCTTTAATTGACGCCCACCTGTATTTTTCTCGTAAATACCCTTTGGGCTACTTGACCTTTTGCGGATATTTTGGTATGTCTTTTCGGCCAGAATGAGTGATTCTTCATCGCCAGAAACTTTTCCATATTGACAAAGAGCCATTGCAGCAAAACAATCCGTAAAGATATTGTAGGGCTGAACCAAAGCCGATCCACTTCTTGTAGTGGAGAAATAAAAATTCCCCTCACCGTCCATTCCATTTTTCACTATAAAATCTATGCCGGACTTCGCTATATTGAGCCACGTACTATTTTGTTCTACTTCGCCATATAACATTGAAAAAATCCATGCTTGCCTAGCTTGAAGCCACATGAACTTATCGGTATCATACACCTTTCCTTGGTTGTCCAAGCAGGAAAAATAGCCGCCATCAACCTTATCCAAGGAATTTTTCTCCCAAAATGGGATAATATCATTCAAAAGTGCATCTTTATAAAAGTTGCTATATCTCATAAGTATATTAGTATTACGTCTTTCTAATTTTACAAGTACCGCCCTATATCTAACATTTAACCCCATATTTGGAATTTTAGTCAAGATTCTTGTTTTCAACCCTTATTCCTAAATTCACATCGCCCCCAATGTTCTATAATCATTTATACATTAAGGTTTTAGATTCATTAAAGGAGTTTTGTAATTGCCTTAAGGTCACGATTGGATCGATATCGTTTTTTAGATGTTTATGCAAAACCCTTCCCAAATACTCTTGAAAACTGGGCCAACCAAAATAACGAGGCCTCACATATGCACTTTCCAATGTTTGAAGTGTATTTTGAAAAAAATTATCGGTTAAATTGTTGGCATCGGGATCCATCCAACAAGTTATATTTCCAGGTTGTCCGTTGTTAACCGTGTATATGTCCTTTTGAACTCTTTCACTACAAACCCAATAACAGTAATCTACTGCTTCAATACTATTTTTGCACTGTGAAGAAACCGCAATACCAGCGCCACCTAAAACTGTCTTGGCGTTTGGGGAATCTGTAAATACAAGTCGGTTTTCCCTAAACCCCTTACGGGAATAGTTGGTATAATTGAAGGCCAGAGGAGCGTAAACGATATCATCAGTTTGTGCCATATAGTCATATAGGTCTATAGGATTCCAATCCAAGGCGTTTGGATGAAACTCCATACACATTCTTTTCATTAAGCCCAATATTTCAATTCCCACCTTATGAGGCACCAATTCCTCTGAATCCATTACTATTGGTGCTCCAAATTGATTACAAAGGGATAAAAATGCACAAAGACTATCGGTCGGACAGAGAGCCATCCCGACATATTTCCCATTGGATCTCAACCTGTGGGCCAATGCAAACACCTCTTCCCAAGATTTAGGAATACTATCGGACAACAAATCCTTTCGGTAACTACCACATTGAAATGCCGCATCGATTGGCAATGCCCATTGGTGCTTTTGAAAAGAATAACTTGAAAAGCTTGGACCCGCCGATTGCGCCTTGAGCAACAAAAACAACTCATCTGAAAGATGTTCTTCCAAAGGAACAAGGCACCCTGTGCCTGCAATTACTCCGCAATGTGGATGATCAAGGATTAGTAAATCATATTGTTCCGATAAACTCTCAATGGAAAAATCCCCAAAGTCGGTCAAAGATCGTTTTTGCCATTCAACAATTATCCCTTTTTCTTCGTAATATGCAGCAGAGGCCGCAATAAGTGGGTCATAACCCCTTGGATGATCCCATGTTATCCCCTTAAGAGTTATTGAAGCCATTATTTGTTATTCAAACTTTTTTGATAGAATTCCTGTATTTTTCCCTGACCCTCTTCAGAGCTATAAAATTTACCCAACTGTTCATTTTCCATATCCAAGGCCGAGACATCCACTTCACCCAAGCATTTGCGTGTCAATTGTTTAATCGCCCTTAACCTATCAACTGGCTTATCGGTCAATTGAGCCACAAATTCTCCAACCCTTTCATTGAACCCTTCTTTTTCATAGATGTGGTTTACTACTCCCTTAGCCCACATTTCCTCGGCAGTAACTGCCCTGCCGGTCATAATCATCTCATTGGCCAAATTACTCCCGATTTTTCTGGTTAATCTCTGGGTTCCACCACCACCTGGAATTAGATTAAGGTTAATTTCCGGCAGGCCGAGTTTCGCATATTGCCTACATAAGATCATATCACATGACAGGGCAATTTCAAACCCACCACCAAAAGCATAGCCATTTATCGCAGCAATAATCGGCTTGGAATTTTTCTCTATGGCTGCGTAAAGCCTCCTGCCCATTAATTGAAATGCCTCAAATTCCTCTTCGGTTTGTTGAGCGTATTCCTTAATATCGGCGCCCGCCATAAATGCCTTGCCCTCGCCAGTAATAACAGCGACGGCTATTTTACCGTCATTAGTTGAATGGACCAACTCAAGTGATTCAATGATTTCATTCATCATTTGACGATTCATAGCATTAAGCTGATCGGGTCTATTAAATTTTATCCATGCCACCCGGTTGGATACCTCATATTTTAGAAATTTGAACACCATACTAAAGTCACTTTTATTTTACCTTCTCAACACTTATCACCTCAACGTTTATCAAATCGGCAATTTCCTCCTCCGTATAGCCCAATTCTGAAAGAATTTCCTCACCATGTTCTCCTATTAATGGAGATGCCCTTGTAATCTCACCGGGTGTCTCACTCATTGTAAAAGGAATATTCGTAACTTTTACCTTGCCCGCTTTAGGATGTCTAATTTCAACAAAAGTATTGTTGAACTTGACCTGAGGGTCGAATTCAACTTCGGACTGTTTGTTGACCTTGGCTACCCAAATATCAAAAGACAGCATGATGTCCAGCCATTCTTGGGTGGTTTTAGTTTTTATGATTTTTTCGACTTCCCCATGAATTTCATCTCTTTTATCGTATAAAATCTGAGCATCATCGTACTTGTTCAAAGTATCGTCTTCAAGTGCCTTCACCAATTTTGACCAAGGACACATGGCTATAGAAATAAATCCATCCTTTGTCCCATACATCCCAAACGGTGCTGCATTTCCGGGGTGACCTATATTAGAATTCGGTCTTTCAAAAGGAACCCCTAAATTTTGAATGGTGAAGTAATCTTGCATCTGAAAGGCAATGGCAGAAGACAGCAGATTCGTCTTGATTTCCTGACCAATCCCAGTTCTTTCCCGATAAAACAATGCCGCTAAAATGGCATATACAGAGTTCAAGGCATTAACCTGATCGCAAAGTGCCGTACCTATTGCTACCGGACCGTCATTCTCTTTACCACTGGTCATTACGGCCCCACTGATACTTTGCGCCAATAAATCCTGCCCCGGTCTTTTTAAATAGGGCCCCTCATCTCCCCAGCCACTTGCTGAGCAATATATAATGGAGGGGTTTATTTGTTTTAAATCTTCATAACCATACCCAAGTCGCTTCATCACCCCTGGACGAAAATTTTCAACAATAATATCTGCCTGCTGTACCAGTTTATAAATAATATCCTTTCCTTGTTCCGATTTCATATCGACGGCAATGGACCTCTTATTTCTGTTCCATGCCATAAAACAAGGTGACTCATCACCTGCAATCCATTTGTTGAAAAAGGTCATATCGCGATAAATATCACCTGTCTTAATTCGCTCAACTTTAATGACATCAGCACCCACATCGCCCAACATTTGAGTAGCGTACGGCCCTTGTAACAACTGTGAAAAATCTAATACCTTTATTCCTTCCAATGCCTGTTTCATAAGTTATGATCTATTGTCTTTTGGTTAACTGCCCTAAGCTTTGGGTCATTAATGCAATTCCTTTAAATATATCTCGGTAGGGTACATAGCCCCCCGTCTACTTTCAAGTCCTCTCCCGTAATAAATGTAGACTCATCAGAAGCCAAAAAAACCGCAGTCATAGCCACCTCTTGTGAAGTTCCCATTCTATTCATCGCAGCTTGTGTTTCACTTTTTTTCAGGAACTCCTCTCCCTCATTCTTTATACGTTCTTGATTAAGTGGGGTCATAATTGCCCCGGGGGAAATAGTATTAAAGCGAACATTAAACCTACCATATTGTCCCGCCAACTGGCTACTCATAGCCATTATAGCCCCTTTAATGCCGGCATACACGGTCCAATCATCCCAACTTCGATGGGCCTGTACCGATGAGATGCTTATAATACTTCCGGAATTTTGGCGTAACATATAAGGGAGTGACATTTTTATTCCCCTAAATACACTTTTCAGGTTTATGTTGACCAACTCGTCAAATTCATCTTCTTTCATTCTTGTTATATCGTAACTCTTTGCTATGGCTGCGTTATTTACAAGAACATCTATTTTTTGAAAGGCAGTTACAGTATTTTCAATAAGGGATGCGACACTATCGGCATCACCTACATCACACTTGTATACCTCAACCGGGTAACCCTTTTTTTGCAACTCTTCGGCCTCTCCTGCACATTTTTCCATATTTATATCGGCCATAACCACAATGGCCCCTTCTTTAGCGAAAGCCTTGCATATGGCCAACCCAATACCGCTGGCCGCTCCCGTAATTATGGCTACCTTTTTCTCTAACCTTCCCATATTATTTTAGATATACAATCATTTTTCGCAATATCAGGTATTTCATACCCTATCGACTATTCCCTTGATTACGTCCACATACTTAAACAACAAACCTCATTTGATTATAGCTTCTTCAGGTCAAAACAGTCCGATATTTTTAAGGTTTCGGTAAAAGGTATCGTACTCGTTTTGCGATAGGGGAAGCAAGGGTGAGCGTGGCGGACCGAAATCGTGTCCGGACATTTGCATGATCGCCTTTTGCGAGGCCAGACCGTCATAGCCCAAGAGCGCATCGATTATCCTAACGGCCTTGAAGTATTCCGTCCTTGCCCCCTCTTGGTCGCCCTTTGTGTATCTTTCGGTGATATTGTGGTAGGTGGGCGCCATAAAGTTATAGGTGCTCCCCACGAACGAATCCGCACCCATGGCCAAGGCGGGAAGGAAGAGCTCGTCTACACCGAAGAACATTTTGTACCTCTCGCCGTAGAGCTCTTGGCACATCATAAAATCGTCGATGGCCCCGGAGGTATATTTGATCCCGCCCAACTGTGGCAAGGTATCGCCTATCTTCTCCAAGAAGGTGTGCATCTTGAAATTGAGCCCCGTCTTGCCCGGTATATGGTAATAGACAAAGGGCACATCGTTCTGGCACTCGGCTATTTTGCGTACCGCCTGCACGAGCTGTTCTATACTGGAAACCGTATAGTACGCCGGCAAGGTAGCCGATACGGCAAACGCCCCCGCCCCCACGGCATGCCTGATTAGCTCCTCGGTCGCATCGTAACTCGTATGGCTGACATTCACGATAACGGGTATCCGTCCGTCGACCGCACCTATGTAGGCTTCGGTGACATCCATTCGTTGGCGCACCGTCATCGACAGACCCTCCCCGGTACTGCCCATGGCATAAAGGCCATTGATGCCGTTATCAATAAGGTGCTCCACCAATTTCGGTATGGGGGCCATATCAACACAACCCGATTTGTCGAAAGGGCTGAACACCGCCGCTATCAATCCTTTTATATCTAATCTCATTCTATTTGTTTTAATTCTACACTATGATTAGGCCACAATTTTTGATGATGGCCCAAGAACTCAATCTTGTTTTCATCATCTTAACCGCCTCCTTTGATCAACTTATTGAAATTGGTTTTCTCTTCTGTAATCAGTGATAATAATGAGGCAAATTCAGTATTCACCGAAACATAAGGCGGAATCATAGACTCCGCCTCCGTCTCAGCTCTAACTAACTAGCTAACTCAAATACTATTATTGATAAAGTGGGTCTGTAAGTAGATCATTCTTTATTAGGACATTGGTATGGACCGGCCAATATAAAGGTGTGGTTTTACCCACAAGGTTTGGCACATATTCATAAACATTGATCAGACCGGTTGCATGAGCCCTTCTCAAATCCAACCAGCGTTTGCCTTCATGAAATAATTCCCGACCTCTTTCATTCAAAATCTCTATACCAAGTAAGGTTTTATCGGTCTCTACCACATCGGGCAAATCGGCTCTGTCACGAACTTTATTCAACTCAATCCTAGCATTTTCCAAATCATCCAACGCCAGGTATGCTTCAGCTTTTAAAAGCAAAAGGCCCGATAGTCTATAGACAATTATATCACTGTCGGGGGTACGATCATCGGCATACTGCGTACCTCTGTACTTATTGGCCCAATATTTTCTTGGAACCCCCTCATAAAGCTCTGGAATATAAGTCCGCGAAATACGCTTGTCCATTGGAAAGTCTTCAAAGAGTTCCAATAATCTAGGACCGACAGCATAAGCTTGTTGGGCAGCTAACCGAATAGGGAGCTCAACTACATTATCAGCTCCATTACTAGTGTCAAAACGGAGAAACGCTTCGTTGATTCTTGAACTAGTATATTCATACCTGTCGCAATACACGCTAAGAATAATTTCTTCATTTTTATCCGTATCGAAAATGTTTCCATAGTCATCGAGTAAAATAACGCCCGAGGCCTCTACTTGCTGTATTGCATTAATAGCTGCGTCAAAATCGGGTTTTCCCCCACCTAGAACACTACCCGTCCACATTTTAACATCAGCCTGCAAAGCATAAACCGCCGGTTTTGAAAATCGGTATTTATCTTGATATCCATTTTCGGGAAATAATTCGAGAGCTTCACTAATATCGGAATTGATCTGATTAAAGACTTCCGCTACAGGAGACCTAGCGTACAATGGCGTATTTTCGTCTTCAACGGAATTTAGGACAATGGGCACATCTCCCCAAACCCTTGCCAAGAAAAAATAAGTATTGGCCCTAAGCGCTAAAGCTTCGGCCTTAACCCGGTTTTTAAGCGATTGATCCGTAAATTCAAAAGCTTCAATTTGCTCCAAAAGCAAATTACAATGACCAATGGTTCCGTAAAAGGTCGTCCAGTTATAAGTGGTTCCCGGTGTTAAATTTTGATCCCAGAACTGGAACCTGTTATTATAGCCTTCTTCCCACATTTCACCTCTTTCCTCTCCTATACGAATCATATTATCCGCCATCAAGGTTCTATTCCGAGCATAAACAGAAAAAAGATAGGGCATAAAATCATTTTCGGTTTTCCAATAGTTTTGTCCCGTAATTGAAGATTTAACCTCTGGCTCCAACATATCTTCACAGGCGGATATTGATACCATGACCCAAAAGGCTAGTATGTATTTTAAGTATTTCGTTTCCATCATCGTTATGTTTTAACTTGTATTAATTAAAAAGTCAATGTTGCCCCAAAAGTGAACTGTCTAGGGCGCGGATAGGCACCGCCATCATATCCTGTGTATACTTCCGGGTTATATCCGTCATAGGCTGTTAAATATCCTATATTATACACTCCTCCATTTAACACGAGGCTACTTATTCTAAGCATCTTGCACCAATCAGTCGGAAAGTTGTACGACAAGGAAACTTCTCTAAAAGCTAAAAAATCCCCTTTTGAATAATAGATAGAGTTATCGGTACCATAAGCACTTGAAAGACCCGTATTAGAATAACCCGTTAAGCTTCCGAGAAACCGCAAATGGTTTCTTCTTCCCACATCCCAATCACCAAAGCCAATTCTAGGATATTTTTTACCTACATCACCTTGCTCCCTCCAAATATCATTGCCTGCAGCTTCTACCGGCGCCCCCTCATTGTACGACCGACCTTGCCCCAGACCTCTTGCAAGAGAACCATTATTGATGACGTGGCCCATGGCATAATCCATATTGACACGAAGACTAAAGCGCTTATAACGAATCGTATTTTGGAAACCTCCGATCTTGTCAGGTGTTCTATATCCCATAAATACGATATCCTTGCCGTCAATTATATTATCTCCGTTTAAATCTGCCCAATCTACATCACCACCATGGCGAGGCTCATCTTGTAGCGCCCCTATGGCCATCATATCTTTAATGGGACTAGCAGCAGCCTCTTCATCTGTAGCAAAAATTCCATTCGACTTCCAGGCCCAAAGCCCTAATGGTCTTTCACCTTCGGCAAAACCACCAATTTCCACTTCCTTGCCAAGATTGGGGTCATAGACCACTCCGCCCCCAATTCTGTTTTTTTCCCTTGTATTCTCGGGCAATTCCACTATCTCTGATTTGTTATAGGCAAAAGTGAAATTAGAGTGCCATGAAAAGTCTGGGTTGTTTACTATGAATCCACCTAGTTCTACTTCAATACCACTATTCCGTAGTGAACCTACATTGTATTTAATACTACTAAAGCCGGTTTCAGCAGGCAACGGAAGGGACTCTAACCGATTCGATGTAAGCTTGTTATAATAATCAAAAACAAAACTTAACCTATTACCGAAAAGACCGACATCGATACCAGCATCAAAAGCCGAGGTGGTCTCCCATAATAAATTGGGATTAGGAAGGTTGTTCCTATAAATACCCGAATTGGTCGCATAGGTGGTGGTTGAATATTGGCCATAAGTGTCACTTGTTGACAGATTGGACAAGCCCGTTTCCCCCCAGCTGTATCTAACTTTCAAATTGTCCATCCAGTCCACCTTCCAAAAATCCTCTTTGCTAACAACCCATCCCGCAGATACCGATGGAAACAAAGCCCATCTGTTCTCTGGGGCAAAATTGGAAAAACCATCACGTCTAATTGAAGCGGAAAAAAGGTATTTGGCACTAAGGTCATAACTAAATTGCCCAAAGAAACTGGCGCTCTTTTCTTCATCAAAAAGAGATGACGAGCTCATATTTGGGGAAACAACCCCGCCCGGCAATGTAGTACTTGCAGGGTCACCTGTTATTGTTGTAATTATATCTGTTGCAGAACGTTGGGAAGTACCAATAACCCGGAACAGTTTATTTCTGGTAAAATTGAATCCGGCCAATGCCATAAAGTGATGTTTGTTCCCAATGTTTTTATCATATTGTAAAATATGATCCGTCATCAATTGCTTTCTATCATCGATTCTTTGGTATTTATAGCGCGGATTGCTTTGCTGTGGGTAGAATTTTTCAAAATCCATCCTCGTATAGAGGTTGGTGTTCAGCGATACGGAAGGCCGATAAGACAATCCTGGGAAAATGGTGTAATCTGCAGATAGACGGACCACAAATTGATTGGTGTTTCTGTTATAGTCTTGATAGTATAACTGATGTAATCTGTTTCTCGGATTATTACTTTCCCCAAGGTTCGGTGTGCCATCGTCATTATACAACCTGTTTAAAGAGGGGACTCTTGTTCCCCTTGTAATGTCATTTTGAGTGCTTTGGGAATTCTGATTATCGTTCCATAGATAAGTCGTATTTAAATTCAATCGCAATTTATCGGTTACCTTTAATCCAATATTGGCGAGACCACTGAATCGTTCGTAATTGGTTCCCAAAAAGACACCGCCCTGATTAACATAGCCCAATGACACATTATAATCTACATTTTCGGACCCTCCGCTAACTCCAAGGTTGTAGTTACTGGTGTTGGCCGTATTCCAAACGACATCTTGATAATGACTGTCTTTAAAAATCAGAGTTGTAGAAGGATCAACCGGATCAGGCATCGTTTCCCATCCGTTTGACAATAAATTATCGACATAAGCCTGTCCCTCAACATCTATTAAGTTATTAAGCGAGGCAGTCGTAAACTTGAATTCACCATATTCCCCAGGATTGTTGAAGGTAGGCACCCCTGTTGAACCTGCGGACTGAAGAAAGACTTCTGGGTCGTAATTATCGATTCCCCTTAACTTTGCAGGCCTAAAGGTTTCGATATATTCCCTTGCATTTAAATATTCAAAATTACGGGCTTGGGTCTCGATACCATGCTGATATCTAAAAGTAATCTTCGGTTTTGAACTTGAACTACCCGTTTTGGTTTTAACAATGATAACCCCATTGGCACCTCTAGCCCCGTATATTGCGGTAGATGCCGCATCTTTCATTACCTGAATGGACTCTATATCATCAGGATTTACGTCTCCGATGCTGCGAAATACACCATCAATAACATATAATGGGTCACTGGCCTGGCGACCACCTCCCGTTTCAGTAGTGGCATACGGACTGTAAGTGGTTCCGCCCCTAATTACTATATTGGGATTTTCCCCTGGCTGACCGGTCAATACAGGTACCGAGACACCCGCCATTTTTCCTTGAAGAGCTTGCGCCGGGCTTACCGAGGGAATATTTCTCAATTCCTCATCGTCTACTTTTGAAATAGAACTCGTGATTTTGGCCCTTGACTGTGTTCCATAACCTATAACTACAACATCATCTAACTGTTGAAAATCTGGCATTAACTTAATTGTCATGGTAGATTGCCCATTAAAGGGGACGCTCTTGGATTCAAATCCTAAGTAAGAAAAGACAAGAACATCGGAATCTGATACATCAAGTGTAAAAACCCCATCAAAATCAGTAACTGTTCCGACTGAACTTCCATCAATCACAACATTTACCCCTGGCAAAAGGGCATCGTTCTCATCATAAACGGTACCAGTCACCTTGGTTTTAGTCTGCCCCAACACGGTTGCAGAAGAAGCCATTAAACACAAAATAAGCAAAATCAATTGCCAAGAATTTTGTTTGGTTTTTTTCATTGTTTCCATAATTTAAAATTTAGTTGATTATATTGTAGGACAATATGATTTAGCTAATATAGTATTTTACTTTTATTGTACAATAAAAAAATGCTTTTAACCTATTTTATAAATATTTGTTACATCTTTGTACCCATATTAATATGAGCGCAAAAATTCAATTATGGAGAAGGCAGAATCAAAGTTAAGGCCCGTACAAAAGAGAAGTATGGTCGATCAGGTTGAGAACAATCTTCGTACTTTTATTAAGGAGCGAGGCTTTAAACCAGGGGACACCCTCCCCACTGAGAATGAGTTGGCAATGACGATGAACGTAAGCCGAAACGTAGTCCGTGAAGCCCTTAGCCGATTTAAAATGCTAGGGTTGATCGATTCAAATAAAAAAAATGGAATAACACTTATCAAGTTCAATTTATTTCCTGCTTTGGAAAGGGTACTTGACCCTACGGTCATGGACAAAGAAACCCTACATGAACTTTTTGAATTGCGCATTATGCTAGAAATAGGAATGGCCGATACCCTATACCGAAAGATAACTCCTGAACATATAAAGGAATTGCGAAAAATCATTGCCGATTACATGTCCTCTCCTAAAAAGGACACTAAAATTGCCCATGAAATAACTTTTCACACCGCCCTATACAAAATAACCGGCAACGAGACTTTATTCGGTTTTCAAAAATACCTAAAGACTGTATTCGACTATGTTCTCGAATTAGAATCGAATTTTAAAGTTTCAGAGTCAAAAATCAATCATTCTAGCCTCGTCGATTGTTTGGAGACAGGAACGGTCGAAGAGTTTAGGCAAAAGATGCAGGAACATTTTAGCGGCTATTATAAACTAGGTATTTTCAATAAATGAAGTTAAAATATAATTGTCTATGCGTATGATTCCGATCAAATAAAAAGCCCTCTTTTTCACACCGATTATAAAATTATTTTAATCGCACACCTACAAGACCGTCCTCCCCAAAATACTTTACACATTCTCATCAATGTGATACCCTAGACTACGATTTACTGAAGTTTGTAAAGTTCTCTTCCCGTACTACGGGAGTACTAAAAAGCTTAGGTAGGCCAACCACAAAAAGGTGTCTATCAAAAAACCTTCCACATGTAGACAAAATTAGGCCAGTAAAATACTGGTATACTTCATTTAACAGAACCAAAATATTAAGTTTAAAAAAAACGGTCTTTGCTAATGCAAAGACCGTTTTTTACATACCCAGCCTTATCCTTTTTTTAAGACATTACTGATTTTGAAAAGTAGTATTATCGAAAATCCCCTTCCCTTATTAGGTAGTATAAGTATCAAAAAAATGGTTAAAGAGCAATACCGTCAACTTTTTACCGGCCTAATTTTATATTCACTACTTGATTAGCACTTACATCAAATAATGGTGTTCCTTTAAAGTTTGGATCAACCTTTGTAAAGGATTCACTTTTTAAATAAATCAACGACCCTTCAAAATTGGGATACTTTTTCCTAAGCGCATCATACTCGGGGTTTACACATTCCTTTCCCCATATGCCCAACATGAATTTCAAACCTGCTTCGTCTTCTCCATACTGTCCCTTATCGCCTGTTTGAGCGATCCATTGATCCAGTATGGAGCGATATTTTGTCAATATTTCAGAATATTCCGAATTCACCGCCAAATTGTTCAACTCAAAGGGATCGGCTTTTAAATCGTATAATTCTTCCGAAGGGCGTTCATCTGACATAAATCGTCTCTGCACCTCATTTAGCTTTCCTTCAGCATACAATTGTTTCATCACCCCAACGAATTCTATCTTGTCAAAATCCATATAAGTCGGTTGGGAATAGGGTCTATCCGTCATAAAATTCCTGATATACTTATACTCCTTTGAACGTACCGACCTAATACGGTCTATGGTAAAATCGCAACGATCTCTAGTTGAGATTACATATTCCCTTGGTGTACCGCTAGGGTTAAACATATTGCGACCTTCCATATATTCCGGTATCGGAATACTGGCTAAAGCAAGCGAACTGGTTCCTAGGTCTAGGCCACTGATCAGGTCATCATTCACGCTTCCCGGTTTAAATTGCTTATCGGCTGCTCTAAAATCCGCTATAATCAAGGGTACCTGTAGCCCTCCATCATATAAAAACTGTTTATTTCTGGTCAGGCGCATACCATGATCGGAAAAAAAGAAAACAATGGTATTCTTTAGCAAATCGTTTTCTTTTAATTTATTCATAACCTCACCTACTTTTTCATCCGTAATCTGAATTGCATCCAAGTGGTTGGCATATTCTTCAATAATGACGGGATGATTTGGCAGATAGGGCGGTAGTTGAATTTTCGACCGATCTACAGGTGAAGTAACGTTTTCCTTGAACTTGGAATTGAAAATTTCCTTGCCGCCGTACATCTGTATTTGACCGAAAAACGGTTCCTTTTCGGTTAGTGTTGCCAAATCCAGTCTTACTCCTCCTTTACCGTATAAAGGATGGTACGAATAATCTTGATCATACAATTCTTTTCTGTCATATATAAAGTTATAGTCGTCCTTACCGTTATTAAACGTAAAATACCCTGCTTCCTTAAAAAGTTCAGGAATGGTCTTTATATTCTCCGGCAAATATGTTGCCGATTCCACAGTTCTTGAACCATGATGGTTCTGGGCTCCGATGGTGGTCGCCATCATTCCGGTAATGATACTTGATCGACTGGCCGAACAGACAGGAGCGGGCATAAAGACGTTGGTATACAAAACACCTTTCATAGCTAGGCTGTCAATGTTCGGAGTGGCAACAAGTTGCTCTCCATAGCATCCCATAAGCGGAGCGGTATCTTCTAAATATATCCAAAGGATATTGGGCTTAGTTGTATTCTCATTCCCTTCCTTTTGTCGTGTATCCCCGTTTTTACACGATACGAATAGTGTTGCTGCCAATACAATCAGCAAAATATTTTTTTTCATTCTATAATCGAGGTTTTAAGTATTTTTCCTATTTATTGAAACTCATCTCCATAGCTTTTAAAGTGCCACCAACTGTATAAGCCCCGACGGTGGCACTTCAAACACAGATATGCCATTATTCAATTTAACTTGTTCCTTCCTTAGGGTATTTCCCATACAATCAAATACGAAACATTGATATTCCCTAGCTTCACCCCTGTTATCGATTATAATTTTTTGAGTGGACTTGGCATTGACAACATCAATGTCCAGCTCTAATGTCGTATCAATATCCACAACTCTTTCGGAAAAAACAGTGGTAATCATTTTCCTGTTGTTTTTAGCGCGGATCAATGGGTAATTCATAAGTGGACTTTCGGCATAGAACTCACCTTGTAACAGAACGTCCCTGTTGTTTAACCAGTAGTCCGTATAGAATTCGATCATTTTATGATGGTCTTTGGGAATGTCAGCCAAGCGAACCGAGATTTGCGGTACGGAATACAAAACATTTAGAAATTGTAAGGCAGCGGTTTCGACCGGATCATCGTAATGCCACATCAACATATCTGCGTGCACAGAAGTATTGCCACTAACAAGCCTAAGATCTGTTGTTTCTACCCTATTGACCATTGCCGCATTTGGACAATCGGAAGCTCTAAGCATATTTCCATATTTTCTCATTAATGGTCCTGTATACGGTTGTCTAAACTCGATTAAAACATCTGGTTTAATCTGCCGCAAAGCCGTCATCAAGTCTGTCATTAACTTATCGGTCGCCAAGTTCACTGATGCGTAATCCCTCCCATTCTCGGCGGTAAGAACAGTGTTTTTATTGGCACGGAACCTTCCGATAAAATCTAATTTAAAACCATCCAAGTCCCATTCTTTAATCGCCCTCACATAGGTGTTTATAATAAATTCCCTTACTTCTGGATATCTTGGATCGAGAACATAGGTTCCTTGGCCCTCCCAATAATCTAGAAATTTACCTTGCATTTGGGTATATGCGCTGGAGTTCTCACCAACAAAGGGTACGGCATACCACAACATAAACTTCATACCTATATCGTGCACTTCCTTGACAAGCTGTTTCATTTCTGGAATTCTTTCCGGCTGCCAATCACCCGTAAAGGCATATCCTCTTTTACTATCCATTGTTTGCCACCCATCATCAACGATTACGGTTTCGTAACCCATGCCTTTAGCTTGTCGGCACTCCTTTAAAATAGCATTGCTTCCTACATTTTGGTGATAACTGTACCAAGTGGAATATACCGGCAAATTAGCAGCCTCTGGTACAGGGGCCGGTTTATACATATCAAAACCTTCCCACCATCGGCTCACATCCTTCAAAGCTTGGGAAAAATGAACAGCACGGGTGTCTAAATACAGCTTGATCGTATATTCTAAAATTTCCTTATGTGGTTCTGAAAAAAGTTGAATTTCATTATAGACCACTCCATTCTCTTCCTTAACCGAGGTGCTGGTAACAACAGTGTTCAAAGCTTCGGAAACGGCAAAGGTCTGGCGGTTTAAATCGTCATAACCATAAAGGGTCATCACTGGTGCCTCCCTAGCCAACATCGATGTTACTTTTGCGGGTCCCCAATCAGGGGTAATGGTCTTGTCTAAAAAAGCTTGACTACTCCAATAGCCGGCAATATTGGTCGCAGGGGCCGACCATTTCACAAAAATGCGCCCCGGAATAAATTTTTTATTTCCTTTTAAGGTAATAGTCGCTACATCAATTCCATCCGCCACGGCAGATGTCAAAACCTCAATTTCACAATTACTCGATTCATAGGTTAGCGTTACACTGTTACCTGATAATGTAAAGGACTTCTTCTTATCTTGAGAGATTGCAACAAATGCAAAATGAAGAACAATTAAATGGACTAGTATATTTTTCATCTGATCGATTCTATTAATTCATATGACACCTCTAATTCGCAAGCACCTTTATTTGGGCATATCCGTTACCTCCATCCGCTTTTATTACTTAATCAAATAAAAAAAGATCGAACAGTGGACTATCTGTCATTATAGCCTACATCGCGTTACATTCAGATGTAACACGATGTAGTACTATATCTAGCCCCTTTATTCTATTATAAATTACTTAAACAATTAGATAGTATTAGTACCCCGGGTTTTGAACCATATTAGGGTTTACATCGATTTCTTCCTGAGGTATCGGCATTAACACCCTAAAGTCTTCGGCGGAAGGAACGGGATGAATAGGGTGGTTCTTTTTGGCACTAACAAATTTACCGTGCCTGATCAAGTCCTCCCTTCGTTTGCCTTCAAAATAAAACTCCCAGCCTCTTTCTTCGAGAATGGCATCCCTTAACCCTTCCGTACTTGGATAATCGGCCAACTCTAACACAGAGGCCTTCGCCCTACCCCGCACCTCGTTTATCAGGTCAATCACTTCTTGGGTAGGTCCGTTAATTTCATTCAATGCTTCGGCCTTAGACAATAAAACATCTGCATATCTAATGATTCTAAAATCATGCCCGCTTTTCCACTCCAACATATTGGGATCGGGCCAATATTTAAAGACAGCATTTTTATCCGGTGCCTGGGTAACAACCTCATCTTCCGAA
Source organism: Zobellia galactanivorans (assembly GCF_000973105.1). Classification (NCBI taxonomy): domain Bacteria; kingdom Pseudomonadati; phylum Bacteroidota; class Flavobacteriia; order Flavobacteriales; family Flavobacteriaceae; genus Zobellia; species Zobellia galactanivorans. Next base: position 1,273,983 of record NC_015844.1, read on the forward strand.
TTGATATATTGGTTTATAATCTGCTTTTTTCTATCATCGTTCGGTTCAAAGGAGTTGAGGAAAAAATCATAGGCTCGATTTTTGGTACCGGAAATAGATTGGTTAGACAATTTAACATCATCTCCATTGACCAAGGCCTTGTAATTACTCTCTGGGTATGAATGGGACATAATGGCATTGGCAGTACTCTCGATCAAGGATGTTGCCGGAAAGGAATAAATTGTTTCATTCTCAGACCCCTCGGTAGACACCTTAAAAAGATTCCGATAAGGATTACTCCCTGCCGTGTACAAGCTATATACACCCAAGTCTTGTATTAAGTTTGCATATTCTACAACCTTATCCCAATTTTTAGTATTTAAATAATGTTTCATTAAAATACCATAGGCAGCTCCTTGGGTAGCTCGCCCAAATTCTTCAGCCGTAATAGGAAGATCCTTGGCCGCATCGGCCAATTCGGTCTCGATAAATTCTCTCATTTCGTCATCTGACGCCCTTTCCATATCGGCTGGGTCACTGCTTGAAGTTCTTAGCGGCACGGATCCAAACCAATTGTACATAAAGGCATAGGTTGTAGCCCTGGCAAAACGCACTTCAGCCTTATATTGATTCTTCTCCTCTGCCGACAGCTCTGAATTATCGACGACTTCCAAAAAGAAGTTGGCATTTCTGATGGCCGCATAAGGTTTGGTCCAAAAATCATCCCTAAACCAAGAAGGGTTTTGTGCATCCCAATTCCAATTTTGAACAAATGCGGTTACCCGGCTTAAACCTCCCCTTTCGTTGTAGAGGTGATCACCACTAAAGTCGGAAAAATAGAAGAAGTCCCTTCCTTGAACCCCGTTGAACTGAAATTCGGCATATACCCCGTTCAGCAACCCATCCATAAAACCTTTAGAAGCAGGGCCATCGACTAATGAATACTCACCATATACTTCCGTTTTTAATGGGTCTTCGCATTGGGTACACATAAGGCCCAAAATGGTTAGTATACCTAATTTTATATTGATAAATTTTTTCATTTTGAAGTTTTTTAAAAGATTAAAGTCAATTAGAAGCCAATATTTATTCCAAGCGAAAAAGTTCTGCTTGTAGGATAGCTGTTAGCGTCCAATCTGGAATTTCCCGTACCTCCCAAATCGGCATCATATCCATAATAATCTGTAGATATTGCCAAATTTTCACCAGAAATATGGGCACTCAAACTTCTAATAGCACTGCTTTCTTTAAGGTTGAAATTATAACCTAGGGTAACATTTTTTAAACGGACAAAAGAAGCATCCTGTATTGTAAAGGCATTTGTAAGGTCGCCTCCATAGCTTGAGGGATCTACAAAGGAAGGCCATTCATTTGTAGGGTTATCCGGTGTCCATCTGTTCACAATGGGTTCGGCAAACCTGTTTCTGGAATTATTGAAAGGAAAATAGGTGTTGGCCAATTGGGTATTGAACAGGTCAACGCCCTGAACCCCTTCAATAAAAATTGAAAGATCGAAACCTCCGTAACTAAAACTATTATTCAACCCCCAGGTAAAATCAGGATATGGGTTGCCCAATATTACCCTATCATCGGCGTTAATAACGCCGTCATTGTTCTGATCTTTCCATTTGGGTTGACCGGGTACGGCAGTTGGTTGTGCGGAACCAGCGGTATTATCACCAATTTGCCAAATTCCCACTTTTTCCAAGCCATAATAGGAAAATGCCGCCTCTCCTTCAATATTGGCAACCGTTGCCACAACATCGGAGCTAATGATAATTTCCCTTCCATCTAACTTTGTAATCTTATTTCGGTTCGAAGTAAAATTAAGGTCACTTTCCCAGTTAAACTTATCGCTCTTAACGTTTATAGTATTCAAAGACAATTCTATACCTGTATTTGTAATCTCGCTATCTGGCAAATTAACCCACCAATTATCGAAGCCGGTCTGCGGTGGTACGGGTTCTTGAAATAGTAAGTCCTTTGTTTTTTTGTTATAGGCATCTACAGACCCGTTGATTCTACTTCCAAAAAGTCCAAAATCCATACCTATATTAAGCTGTTCGGTAGTCTCCCATTTCAAATCTGGGTTTGGAATACGGGCCGGTGTCAATCCTGCTTTGGTCTCATTATTGAAGACAGCGGAAGAACCTGCTACAAAACTGGCAATAGCCGCTGAAGCGGGCGTTCTAACATTACCGATTTGCCCCCATCCCAAACGAGCTTTTAAATTATTAATAAAACTCAACGATTCCATAAAAGGCTCTTGGGTAAGACGATACCCTAACGAAAAAGAGGGAAAGTAACCCCATTTGCGCCCTTCTGCCAATCGAGACGAACCATCGGCCCTAAAAGAAGCGGTTACCAACAACTTGTCGAGATATGAATAGTTTATTCGGGACAAGTATGATAGTAAGGCATCACTTGTACGTAGACTACCGACTTGATTAAGGGCGGGATCTCCTGAACTAAGGTCATCCGTTTTTACTTCATCACCTATAAAGCCCCTAGCACTAGAACTTGACCATTGAAAATCATTCTTTTGGTAAGTATATCCTGCCACTCCAGAGACCGAATGATCCCCGAAGGAATTTTTATAGTTTAAAAGAGCCTCTAGAACATAATTGGAACTTTTACTCGTAATTATACTGGCCACACCTCCCGACTCTTCACCTACAATAGTCAATCTTGATCGGTAGGCATTCTTTTTAGAATAGATATTATCAGCGTTTAAACTTATGGAAGCTTCTACATTCCTTAACACCTCGTAAGACGTTTTCAGATTCACCAATGTTCTATTGGTACTTCCCTTAACATCTATTCCATTGGCTATACTCAACGGGTTGTCCAAATCTAGGATTCTCGGTTTGAAATATGACCCATCGGAATTGTAAACGGGTACGGTTCCCGGTAAAAAAACAGCCGTGCTTATCACCCCGCCATCAAAATTTCCTGATGAACCGTGAGGGGTGATATCATCTTCTGTTAACGATGTATTGATATTCACGCTTGCCGAAAACTTATCCTTGGTGTGTTTCCAATTAAGTCGTCCTCCGTACCGTTTAAAACCTGAGCCAATTAAAATACCTTCTTGATCCGTATAATTGAACGAGGCAAAGTATTTATTTTCGGCACTACCTCCTGAAAGGGATAAGTTGTGTTGCAAGGTCGCGGCAGACCTGAAGATCTGATCTTGCCAATCTACATTATTGGCTGAATTGGATAGTTCCGGTTGCAAGGAAGAACCACTTTGACTTAAAATATCGCCAATATTTTCAACGTATTCATTCCCGTCCAACACGTTCAAGGGATTGGCCACCTTTTGAATACCGACACTGGTGCTATAATCTATTTTTAATCGACCTTCCTTTCCCGATTTAGTCGTTATCAGTATTACGCCGTTCGCTCCCCTTGATCCATAGATAGCGGTAGCCGAAGCATCTTTCAACACTTGGATCGATTCTATATCTTGAGGATTGATGGTATTTAACGGGTTTGTAGGGGCACTACTGGATATGTTCGGTCCATTATCGGTAATGGCGGCACTGTTATCAATCGGCATACCATCAATAACGTACAAAGGCTCGTTACTGGTGTTTAGTGATGAATTACCTCTAATCCTAATCGACACCCCGCCTCCTGGTTGTCCACTGGTCTGTGAAATTCTCACCCCAGCAACTTTTCCTTGTAACATTTGATCAATAGAGGTCTTTGCGCTATTTTGTATATCTTCCCCATCGACAGAGCTTACTGCCCCTGTCAAATCTTTTTTCTTTTGGGTACCATAACCCACTACGACTATTTCTTCCAAAGCCGCCGCACTTTCCTCCAAACTCACGGCAATAGAATTTCTTCCGTTTACCGAAACTTCTTTGGTAGCAAAACCGATATAGGAAACCACCAAAACGGCGTCAACATCCGCTACACTAAGCGAAAAATTCCCGTCAAAATCCGCGGTTACCCCATTTACAGTCCCCTTTTCTACAATGTTCGCTCCAGACAAGGGCATACCATTACCATCTGTTATTGTACCGGTCACCGTAAAGTCTTGTCCCCTATCTATCAGAATATCTTCCAAAATTGTTTCGGGCGATGGTTGTTCTTTCAAACTCCTCCTTAAAATAATATGGGTTCCCCTAACCTTATAAACGGTATTGGTATTTCCGAACAAACTTTCTAGTACCTTCTTAATAGATTCCTTGCTAACCCTTAGCGATATTTTGTGCTCTAGGTCTACATCTTTCGTCTTATAAATGAATCGGAAATCGGTAGAAGATTCGATATTATCGATAACGTTTCGAACGGTAGCGTTCTTAACATTCAATGTTACTTTTGTCTTTTGGGCATAACTGTCATTGGCATATAACCCGAACAAGGTCGTCATCAATAGCAGTGTGGTCAGTTTCATTTTCAGGTCGAATTTCAACAAAGGTTGGCATAACCCTCGTCGGTTCATTGCTTTTTTCATATTTTTGAGTGATTTATCGTGGTTAGCAAATAGTTGCGCGATCACTTTTTTTCTACCGAAAAATGCTCCAACATTTTTCGGTTTTGTTTTTTTACAAACAAAGTGTCGCCTGTTTTTCTTAATAGGCTATGTCATATAAACTTCTTTTATGGGTTCAACTTCCTTTTATTTAATGATTACTTTGTTATCGCTTATTTCATAATCGATTTCATGGGTATCGTTAAAGAAACTCATGACCTCTTCGATAGTGGCATCGTTAAAACTTGCATTAAAAACTTCTTGGCCCAACTCGCTATTTCTATTTTCGAGTTCTATGTTGTAATGGCGCCCTAGCTTGGTCAGTATTTGATCGAAAGTCAACTCCCTAAACACCAAATGGCCTTGCATCCAAGACGTATACAAATCGGTATTTACGCTATCTATGTGGATGTTTTCAGAATTGCGGCGGTACGCCCCCCTTTGCCCCGGAACGAGTTCCACGCCCTCTTCAGGAGATTCGGATATTTTGTTAAGGCCCACCGCCCCCTCAACAAGTACCACCTCAATGTTGGTATCTTCACTATATGAGGAAACATTGAATTCGGTTCCTAAAACCTTGACATCAAGATCATCGACACTTACGACAAAGGGCCTCGATTTGTCTTTGGTTACGTCAAAATACGCCTCCCCATCAAGAAATACTTTTCGCAACTGGGTAGGTGAAAAGTTTACAGGGTATCGCAAAGAGCTACCGGCGTTCATATGCACGACCGTACCGTCTGACAAGGTAATTTGAAACGTTTTCCCCTTAGGGACGTTCAGGGTATTATAGATCAACTCTTTAACCTCGTTCCCTACAGAATAGTTGATTTGATTTTTTTCTTGCTTGCCGATGACATTACCATTTTCGTCCTTGACGATTTCGGAGGTCTGTACATCGATGGTTTGCACGCTACCGTTCTCCGTTACCAAGGTTACTACATCGTCATTGGGAACTAGGATATGGGACTTCTTTGTAGAAAAAACCCCTTGTTGGTACATCAAGCCGAGCCCGAAAATCAAAACGGCCGCAGCGGCATACTTCGCCCAATTGGGGAACAGTTTTCTAACAGGCCGTTCCGTCCTCTCGATTTGCCGTATGGTTTTCCCATAGGCTTCCTCCACATTGTCTTTTAACAAACTTAAGTTCAGATCGTGGTACTCTTTAACGTAGGTCTCAAGAATGGACTGATTTTCCGGATTGTCCAACCATTTCCTCAGGGCAACAAGCTCTTCTTCGGAAATAGTCCCCATTAGTAGTTTGGTAATATTATTTTTCATTTATTGCGATTGTATTTTTAGCGATGCGATTTCCTTTTAACCCCAAAATAATACACATAACACAGTCTATACTACAGAATAATACAAAACCCTTAAAACAAACTCATATATTTTTTGATATTTGTATACTCCTAAACGATTCCCCTTAACGAAGTGAGAAATAAATGAATGATATAGAAGCTGTCAGGGACTTAAAGAAGGGAAGTAAAGTCGCTTTCAAATATCTGTTTAACACCTACTACAATCGTCTTGTAGCATACATTACGACTTATAACCACAATATTGCCCAATCGGAAGATGTGGTTCAACAAACCTTTATAAGGCTCTGGGACAACAGGCAGAAATTAGATGAGGACCAATCTCCTAAAGGCTACCTCTACGCCATTGCCTACAACATATATTGCGATACGCTAAAAACCAAAAAAAAGCAGGAGAAACTAATGAGCGTAATCTGGGAACGTGCCTTAAGGGACCGAATTGAGGAGGATATGGATGCCAAGGAAAGGCGAATTCAAAAAATGAGACAGGTTATTGACTCACTTCCCCCCAAGTGCAAAGAGATCATTCAAATGAACAAAATTCAAGGGATTAAATACAAAGACATTGCCGGACACATGGGCATATCCATCAAAACCGTTGAAGCGCAAATGCGCATTGCCTTTACCAAGATCAGGGAAGCTTTTGAAGATGACCAACTGTTTTTGTTTGTCGTACTTCGAAAATTCGACCATCACAATAACTAGGTCAGAAAATTCAAGAAGAAAATTATGGCAACAGTGAACACTTATTTATATTTTAACGGGAATTGCGAAAAAGCATTTAATTTTTACAAATCCGTTTTTAACAAAAAATTCAAATTCATTGGGCGCTATAAAGATGTTCCGGAAGTTGTACGACCCAGTTTCCCACATTGCGAAGATCAACATATTATGCATATTGGCCTCCCCATTAGCAAGGAAACAATGTTGATGGGAGCCGACCTTATCGACCTCAGTGAAAAAGAAAATAACACGGCAAAACACTTCTCATACCGATAGCAGGGAAGAAGCCGATAGACTGTTTAGTTCATTGGCACAAGAAGGAGGGATAAAACTTCCTATTTCAGAACAGTTTTGGGGCTCGTATTACGGCATCTGTTTGGACAAATTTGGGGTGAACTGGAAAATCAGTTTTAGTCAAGCCCCTGATTGAACAGAAACAATCTACTTCAGAGAAAGAAAGCATCACCCCGTATGCGCGGCCTAAGCACAGCGTGTACCTAGTATCCCTATCAAATCTACTGGACCCAAAATTCCATCGATAAAACAAGGGGCTTGGTATAGCCAATCTGCCCATACGTCTATTCATTTTCGTCATGGCAATTTATGGTCCCATCTTTCATCCCTTAAAGATTAAAGATGAGATTACACACGATTTTATTAAGCCTATTGTTCATGCCGTTTTCCTACGCCCAGGTAAGTTCGTCTACATCCCCCCCCAAGCTTAAGGGGCAAGAAGCAAGTAGAGAAATCGCCATTTACGATTTTGACGCTTTAGAACCTTTGCTACATACCGATTCCGATAAAATCCATATCGTCAATTTTTGGGCTATGTGGTGCGCCCCCTGCGTCAAGGAACTCCCCATAATTCAAGAATATGAAAAGAACGATCCTAATGTAGAAGTGCTATTGGTGAGCCTTGATTTCCCTGAAAATATTGAAACAAAACTCAAGCCTTTTTTAAAAAAGAAAGGCATTACCTCAAAGGTAATCTTATTGGATGACCCCGGTGCGAACAGCTGGATTGACAAAATCGACCCCAATTGGTCAGGGGCGATTCCGTTTACCATAGTATTCAACCATAGGCACCGTTCCTATCACGAACGGGTTTTTGAAAATATCGAAGATTTAAAAAGTGAAATAAATAAAATAAGAAACAAAAAATAAGCATGAAGAAAAGCAATGTATTTTTTACGACGATTCTCTTATTAAGCAGTCTTTTAGTAACTGTCAACATCAACGCCCAGGAAAGAAAGGGGCCTCCGCAAAATGGCGAGCGTAAGGGCCCACCTCCAGGCGGCCATAGCCCCGTACAATCAAAAACCTTGGAAGAAATAGGAGGTTACAAAATTGGAGAAGCCGCAACTGATTTTCAACTTAAAAATGTTGATGGAAATACATTTTCATTGTCAGATATCAAAGATGCCAAGGGCTATATTGTAGTTTTTACCTGTAACGAATGTCCGTTCGCAAAAATGTATGAAGATCGCTTAATTGCGCTGCACAATACATATGCCCCTCGTGGATATCCCGTAATCGCCATTAATCCCAACGTTAGTGAAACCAATGAGCGGGAAAGTTTTAAGGCGATGCAAAAAAGGGCCGAGGAAAAGCAGTTCCCCTTTGTTTATTTGGCCGATATGGGACAAAAGATATCGCCACAATACGGAGCGGTAAGAACACCTCACGTATTTTTATTGGACAAAGAAAAAAAGGTTCAATACATCGGCACTATAGACGACAACGCCCGTTCTGCCCAAGATGTAAAAGTAAAATACGTTGAGAATGCCATTAAAGCATTGGAAAATGGAGAACAAGCAAACCCCAATTTCACCAAGGCCATCGGCTGTCCGGTGAAAAACCTTTGATAGTGCAACTACAGTCCCGCCAGTAGATGGTGGGTAATAGACAATGGAACCCAAGGCGCCATCTAATTTTGGCCCTACATAAAAGCTAGGCTTCCAATCGACATCAAATACCTCTTAAAAATAGCTTGCCTATAGCATATTTGACAAGGCCGATCCCCTAAAAATCGATATGGGTATCGGCCTTAGATTTAAAAGCTTGCGTATATTTATGACGTTGTCAAATCGCTTCGGTTTGCCTTCCATCCCAAAAAAACGTGTTCATGGACAATGAGGTACAAAGCTTTACCCCCTCCAATAGAAAAGATTGGAGAAAATGGCTAGAAGTAAATCACGCAAAAGAAGATGCCATTTGGCTTATTATCCATAAGAAAAACGCTCCTACCCCGAACATCAATTGGAGCGATGCCGTTGATGAAGCCCTTTGTTTCGGATGGATCGACAGTGTAAAAAGATCTATAGACCCTGAGCGGTACAAGCAATACTTCAGCAAGCGAAAAGCCAATAGTACCTGGTCGAAGATAAACAAGGAGAAAATTGTACAACTCGAAAAATCGGGACTCCTTACCGAATCGGGATTAAAAAGTATTGAAATCGGCAAGCAAAATGGCTCGTGGAACCTCTTAGACAGTGTTGAAAAGCTTGAAATCCCAATGGACCTAGAGAAGGAGTTAGGCCTAAGGACTGAATCGAAGGACTATTTTCTCAGCTTAAGCAAATCGGTGCGCAAGGCCATGTTGCAATGGGTAGTACTTGCCAAACGGCCCGAGACCCGACAAAAGCGCATACAGGAAATCGCCGAACGGGCTTCCCAAAAACAGAAACCCAAACAATTTTAAACATAAAAAAGCGGCCCCTTTCTTAAAAAGAGCCGCTTCTCAACAATCTATTTCTTGAGAATGTTAAATCACTTCAACATTAAAGGCGTTTAAGCCTTTTTTACCTTGTTCCGTTTCAAACTGAACTTGGTCATTTTCACGTATCTCATCGATTAGACCCGATGCGTGTACGAAAATATCTTGATCCGAATTGGCCGGTGTTATAAAACCGAATCCTTTCGCATCATTAAAAAATTTTACTGTTCCTTCTTTCATTATTATATTATTTTATTTAATGTTTATTAATTGACGAACGTGTAGGCCGTTCCCGTGCTCTCTGCCCGGCCGGTCCTACCTATTCTATGGATATAGCTATCCATGGTTTGGGGCAATTGGTAATTGATGACATGGGTTACCCCCTTTATGTCAATTCCCCTGGCCGCAACATCCGTTGCCACCAATATTTTGGTTTTACCCGATTTGAACAACTCAATGGCCCTAGATCGGTAGTTCTGTGATTTGTTGCCATGGATCACATCAGACCGAATACCTGATTGCATAAGTTGCTTGCTTAATTTGTCTACTCCTCTTTTGGTTTCCGCGAACAACAGCACCTTTTCAAAAGCGGGCGCGTTGACTAGGTTAAAAAGGACTTCGAACTTATTCTCGTCCCTACCGACCCTGATGATACTTTGATCAACATTGTCGCTAGATTTCGTGCCGCTAGACACACTGATCCGTAAAGGGTCTCCAATAATTTCATTGATCACCCTTTCTTGTGACGGGTCTACGGTAGCCGAAAAGAGCATGGTTTGCCTTCTGCCGTGCATTCCCGATACAATCTTCCTGATGTCTTTGATAAAGCCCATATCGAGCATTCTATCAAATTCATCCAAGACCAAAACGGAGCGTGCTTGGGTGTTTAGGGCCTTCCGGTCGATCAGGTCGTTCAACCTTCCCGGAGTACCTACGATCAGGCTTGGGTTTCTTCTGGCCAGCGAACTGTCTTTGTTCACACTGGTTCCTCCTATAAAACAGGCAGCCGACAAAGCCGTACCCTTGGTCAACGATTTAAATTCGCTGTACACCTGTTGTGCCAATTCCCTGGTAGGCACGACCACCAATCCGGTGGTATCCTTAGAGGCGAGCATTTGCTGCACTATGGGAATTAGAAAAGCGGCCGTTTTACCCGTACCGGTGGCGGCAATACCTATGAGGTCTTTGCCCGACATCAACGGATCAATGCACTTTTCTTGTATTTCGGTAGGGCTTTTATATCCCTTTCCCTCTATGTTTTTCAACAGTGTGGAATTCAGTTCCAACTGGTCGAAACTGCGTTCCGACTCAAAAGGTGTTACTAAAACCCCTGTTGATTTCTTGACCAGCAATTCTGGGTTTAAGGTAGAGGCTGGCCTTCTTCCAGACGTTTTCGTCCGGAACTTATTCTTTTTATAATTCATTCTTGTATTTTATTGATTTGTGGGAATTGCTTCAATAGGAAGCATATCCATGCGCCCCAAGTCGCGGAGCATTTGAAAATGTTTAGAGACGGCAGATACAAAAGAGCCATTGGAATGATAAGGCAGTCCGAACTCTTCTGCGGTCCGTTTAACGATCGGTGCTATTTTCCGGTAATGTACATGCGAGATGTTCGGAAAAAGGTGATGTTCTATTTGATGTGTAAGGCCACCTATCAACCATGATAGGAGCACACTTTTTTGTGCAAAATTACAGGTGGTTTCCAGCTGGTGGGCCAGGCGTCCCGATTCCAAATGTCCGTTTTCGTCCGGTAAGGGAAATGCGGCATTGGGAGAAACATGGGCCGTTTGAAAGACCAAGGAGATACTCAACCCGGTTACAAAATGCATGGCCAAAAAAGCTAACACTACGGTCCAAGGTGCAAAAGCGGTCAGAACGATCGGAAGTACCAGGGCATAGGAATAATACAGCAGTTTCCACGCTATGATCTTCATCATACCTTTTCTATAAGTACTTCGATCTTTGATCAATCCCATTTTATAGTATCGCTTATATCGGATAAAGTCTTTTGACGTAATCCACGAAATAGTCGATAATCCGTAAAAGAACCAAGCATAATAATGTTGGTACTTATGTAGTTTGTTCCGCTTGGCATGGGGGGAAAACCTCAGGAAAAAAGGAGCATTGATATCATCGTCATGCTCATCGATATTGGTAAAGCTATGGTGAAGCACATTGTGCTGTAGCCTCCAAACTTTGTCGTTCGCACCAATTAAATTAATGGTGTACCCCATGATCCGGTTAATGGTCTTGTTCTTTGAGTAGGAGCCGTGGATCGCATCGTGCATTACGCCCATACCGATACCGGCCATACCGAGGCCGCTCAGAATATAAAGACCGAACAGTAATGGAACACTGGTTATCGATGAGAAAATGATGATTGATAATGGCGTGAAGAACAACAACAACATAATAGCGGTTTTAAAAACCATACGTGTATTGCCGTACCTACTTTTTTCTGTGCTTTTAAAATATTCCGAAACACGAACTTTCAGTGTTTTGGAAAAATCAGAGCTTACTGATCTAGAAAAGGTTAAATTTTTAATAGGAAAAGAAATTAGTTAAACAATATTTACTTCGAGAAAGGGTAAAAATGATATTCGACTTGTGAAATCAAATTGAAACGTTGAAGTAAAATCTAGTGAAGAATTGCTTAACGGAGAACTACTGGAAGAGTAGCCTATTTTTACTATTTATCTTGTTCGTGGGATTCAATTTTCATATCCAGAACAGTGACAAATATAGGTCAAATATTCCGACTGACCTAATTATCCTACATAAATGATTTTTTTAACCTACTCATTTACAGCCAACAATAAGACAAGAACCCCGCACCACAAACGGATGGCCCTAGTTTCACTTCCCATTATTATTTTTCACTTTCTTGCCTTGCCTCTTTCTAAAAACAGCCTAAACTACCTCGGGGCAAGCCCGCAAAACATTAAAAGGAATACATCTCGATTATCGAGTAAAAAACGAACTTTCACGGATTGGGCCCCATCCTTTTATTTTCCTTTTAAACAGAAAATAGGGTATTGAAACTCCCCTATAAAATCTACTCCTATTGACCAAGGAAATCCCAGTTTGCCAATAAGGAAATATCCCTCCCCTTTCTATAGCTAGTTATAAGTCCTAATGGGATTTTTACTATATTCCCCTACCCATGCCATGCGGACCAAAACCAACGCAGACAAGAAAAACATCGTTCTTACCCCAAAACAAAGACCTTGTGCTAAACAAACCCTCGATTATGGAATTTATATCGGACTTTTTAAACAGCGAAAAAACACTATATCTTTTCGCGGGAATAATCGGCACGGCTTCGGTGGTGCTCGGTCTGCTCTTCCTCATATTCTCCGGTCAGAAGAGTTTTGCTACGACCATGATCGTCATCGGGCTTTTGGAAATGGCCGCCATGTTTCCTAATTACCTGAAATATTCACAAAAAATAGAGGATAAGATATCCACCTACGAAAATAATCACACCGAATTCCTTAAAGCGGAATCCGTAGCGACCCAAAAGGCCTTAAAATCGTTCTTCTGGCTTAAACTGATCTACGGAATCTTAATTGTGGCATTGGTCGTGACCATGTCCTTCCTAGCATCAAAATCGATCTTGTTCGGTATCTTTACGGCCCTTATCCTGCATTTGGGTTTTGCCATTGCCATTGACAGTTTCGGGGAAAAATATACCGATACCTATTTGGAGCATTTGGCCACAGCCTTGAAATAGACCGAAGCCCTTCTCCTTTTTTATAAAACCTTATGACATCCTGTAATTCACAAACAACTCTACTACTCTTTTAAAAAATAGAGGTCCAAAACCCCGTACTTCGCGTTTCTCCCCTAGCCTAAATTAGGTAAATGTGCTATCTTCAATTCCAAACTCCCCCTTTACCAATCGGTCTTAGGGAGGAAGCCTTATATACAGTCAAGAAATATTTGTCAAACCATTTACGCATAAAAAAACGATACCTTGACCATGACGAAAAAACTTCCAAAAGAGCTGGTGGAACTCATACAGAGGGACTATGATAACATTGCGGGCATGGTAGTTCTAAAAGACGGTAAAATGGCCTATGAAAGCTACTTTCACGGATACGCCCCGAACGATACGGTTCATATCGCATCGGTGACCAAAAGTGTATTGTCCATTCTCATAGGCATCGCCATAGACAAGGGCTTTATCGCTAGTGTCGATCAAAATATCTTGGATTTTTTTCCGGAATACACCCTCAAAAAAAGGGAGAAAACCATCCAAAAAATAAAGCTTAGGCACTTGCTTACCATGACCGCGCCCTTCAAATTCAAATACGAACCCTATACCAAAGTGTATTCGAGCGACGATTGGACAAAGGCCGTATTGGATCTATTGGGAGGAAAAACTTTAAGCGGTGATTTTAAATACACCACCGTAGGGCTACAGGTATTATCAGGAATACTCGCAAACGCCACACAAACCTCCGTACTCGATTTCGCCACGGAACACCTGTTCAAGCCCCTGAACATCAAAACGCCCCCTAACGTAAGCATCCATAATAAGGAAGAACATTTTGCCTTCCTCAAAGATAGATTTGTCAAAGGTTGGGTCATCGACCCCAAAGGGGTCAATACAGCGGGTTGGGGACTGGCCCTAAACACACGCGACATGGCAAAAATTGGCCAACTCTACCTCAACAAAGGCCAGTGGCAAAACCGAGAGATCGTATCCGAAGAATGGGTAGAAACAAGCACCAAAACACATAGTCGCTGGAAAGAGCGACACTATGGTTATCTCTGGTGGATTATTGATGGGGCCGAAAACCCTTGCTTTGCGGCCATTGGTGATGGCGGAAACATCATTTACGTGAGCCCGGAAAAGAAAACGGTCGTGGCCATAAGCTCCCGTTTTATGCCCCGTGCCAAAGACAGGATCGAATTCATTCAGCAACGGCTTCTTCCCCAACTCGAAATATAAAATCAGGACTTCCTTCCTGTTCCCGTAACCATCGGTCCGCCCGATGGTTTTTTATTTCCCTACCTAAACCGCCTTCCCATAAAAAAGCATAGCCCGCATGATGCAATCCCATTAAAACATTACGCTTTTCGGTCAAGCCTTTGAAAAGCCTAAGGCTAATTTTACCACGCTCAGGTTTGCAGACCCTACCTGAGCCTAAACCTTATGACAGCTACAGATTCTGAAAAAAGATTTAAACTCAAGCACTTGCCACGGCTTATTGTAGATACCTACAAGGCTTGGGAGGCCGATGACCCCTTTCGGCTGAGTGCCATTATCGCCTACTATGCGGTGCTTTCCTTGCCCGGACTTTTAGTGATTATCGTGAATCTGGTAGGTTCGGTCTGGGGTACGGAAATCGTTCAAGGTGAGCTCACCCAAGAAATATCGAGTGCCCTAGGGCGTGATGCCGCCGAGGCCATACAGTCGATGATGATCGAAACCCAAAACAAAGACCGCAGTACCATTGCCAGCATTCTAGGTATAGGAACCCTGGTATTTGGGGCCACCGGGGTTTTCTACCACTTGCAATTATCGCTTAACCAGATTTGGGAGGTCGACCCCAAACCCGATTCCAATTTTATAAAAATGCTTATCGATAGGGCCCGAAGCTTCGCATTTATTCTCGCCATAGGGTTTTTGTTGCTTATCAGCTTTTTGGTCACCGCTGCCATTTCGGCCCTCAACGGATACATCCGCAGTATCTTGCCCGACGTTATTGTTTACATTGCCTATATTCTTGATTTTGCCGTTTCCGTAGGAATCATTACCGTGCTCTTTGCCTTGATTTTCCGTTATCTTCCAGATACGAAAATACGCTGGAAAACGGTCTGGATAGGCGCCCTTATCACCGCTGTTCTCTTTGTTCTGGGCAAGTCGCTCTTAGGCTATTATTTTGGCGAGGCAGACCCAGGCTCTACCTATGGCGCGGCGGGTACCATAGTGCTGATTCTTCTATGGGTTTCCTACTCCTGCTTGATCCTTTTCTTCGGGGCCGAATTCACATGGGTCTATGCCAGACGATATGGGCATGGGGTGCCCAAGGAGTCTTCCGAAAAGCTGGTCGAATAATCCTCTTCACCAGCAGACGGTTATAGTCAATATTTTTTTTGATGTGATCAAGCCCTTACGCCCCGAATCGGAACCTTTGTAACACTTTAACTTTCAATTTAAAAACATAAAAAAATGAACATAGATAATAAAGTTGTCATCATCACCGGAGCTTCAAGTGGAATAGGGGAAGCTACCGCCCTTAAACTATCGGAAGAAGGTGCCAAGCTTGTACTTACCGCACGACGGGAAGACCGACTCAAAGACCTACAGAAGAAAATTGAGGAAAGGGGCGGTGAAGCCTTGATCATCACAGGTGACGTTACCAAAAAATCGGATTACGAAAAACTGGTCGAAAAAACGCTGGGCAAATTTAAAACGATTGATGTCCTTATCAATAACGCGGGTCTAATGCCGCTCTCTTACGTTGAAAAATTAAAGACGGACGAATGGGAGAAGATGGTAGACGTAAACATCAAAGGTGTATTGAACGGTGTAGCGGCCGTACTTCCAACCATGATCGAAAACAAAGGAGGAAGCATCATCAATATATCTTCGAGTGCGGCCCACAATTACTTCCCGGGCGGGGCCGTCTATTGCGCCACAAAATCGGCCGTAAAAATGTTTTCCGAAGGCCTTAGACAAGAACTTGCCCCTAAATATGGTATTAACGTAACCTCTATTGAACCCGGCGCGGTCGCTACTGAACTCACCGATACCATAACCGACGAGGATATCAAGGAAACCTTTAAGGAGATGCAAAAAATGACCTTTTTAGAAGCGAAAGACATTGCCGAGGCCATTCACTACGCCTTGACACAACCTGCCAGGGCCAATATCAACGATGTCTATATCATGCCTACAGAGCAACAAAAATAGAATGGCCCATTTGATTTGAAACGGATTATTCACTTATAAAACGCACAAAATGGACATACCTAGCATAAAGAACGAAGACCGATACGAGGCGCTGAGGGACAAGGGGTACAGCAAAGAAAAATCAGCGAGGATAGCCAATTCTAGCCACCCCGGAAAGAAAGGCGGAAAAGCAAAGCCATATGAAGAACGGACCAAAGAGGAGCTTTACGAACAAGCCAAAAATGTAAACATTGAGGGCCGTTCGAAAATGAGCAAGTCAGAGCTCATCCATGCCCTTCGGAACAATTAGTAGGCCGCCCGGTCATTTCCCATTTTAACTATGCCCTATGAAATCGATACATCCAAAAGTCATTCGCCAAATTTTCGTGCTATTGCTTATAGTACTTATAGGCGGACTCATTTTTAAAGAAATGGCGCCCTATTTTTCAGGGGTTCTAGGGGCTATTACGCTCTACGTCTTACTAAAAAAGCCCATGGCCCGACTGATCAAAAAGGGCTGGAAACCCAATCTTGCGGCGGGCCTTTTGATGTTCGCCTCGGTCATCGTCATCTTAATACCGGTTTCCGGTGCGGTGCTCATGTTGGGAAACAAAGTGAGCCAAACGGTCAAAAATTCAGAAAAAGTGGTAAAAGCCGTAAAGTCACAACTGGAAAACCTAGAGCGCTATGTCGGCTACGACCTGTCGTCGCAAATTGACGTTTCGGCCGTATCGGGATGGCTCTCCGACAACCTACAGGGACTGGCCGGCAGTACCTTCACCTCGGTTATCGCTATTGGCATCATGTATTTCATTCTTTACTTTATGCTAACGAACCGCAAGGAAATGCGAGAGTCGCTCTATGAATACATTCCGATCAGCACGGACAATTTAAAAACCATTGGCAGTAAAATAAGACAGATGGTACGTGCCAATGCCCTTGGCATTCCCTTAGTGGCGATTGCCCAAGGGGTTGTGGCCTTAATAGGCTTCCTCATTTTCGGTATCGAAAACCCATTTTTTTGGGCGGCCATCGTAGCCATAGGGTCAATGATACCCTTCGTAGGCAATATGTTGGGCACGCTGCCCGTATTCATACTGACCTTATCGAACGGAGACACTTTTCAGGCTTGGGGTATTCTAATTTACGGCATCGTTGTGGTAGGTTCTACAGACAATATCATCCGATTGTACATCCTCCGGAAATTAGATGATGTCCATCCCCTAATAACCTTGATCGGGGTACTTATCGGTATTCCCCTTTTCGGCTTTATCGGATTGATCTTCGGCCCACTATTTGTCAGCCTCTTTCTTATCATCGTTCAAATCTATAAACAAGAATACGGCAAAGAGATAAGTCACGACGAGCCTTGACATTTAAAACCTTAACCTAAAAATCGGGAAAGGGCATAAGAGCAGAAACCCCAGAGCACTAGCAGTTTTATAGCATTAACAATAAGCCTAATCGGGCTAAGTACTTTTTGAAAGTATCCCTAATATAACATGATGCTGGCTATAGAACATTTTTTAGCTCGGCTCGACCAAGAGCTATCAAAAATTATAACCTAAAAGAAAATACTATGCAAATTATCTATGAGTATCACGATGTATCGGCCAGTCAACGTTTAGAGGGCTTGGCCAAGGAAAAACTCGAAAAGCTTGAAAAGAAATACGATTTCGTACATCGCGCCGATGTGTTTTTCAAGACTGAGAACCGAAGCGACGACTACGGTATGTTCTGCGATATCCGTTTGAGCATGCCCGGACCACGCATCTTCGCTTCCTCCAATGCCGAGACCTTTGATACGGCCTTGAACGAGACCGTTCGCGACCTAGAACACCAACTGCGAAAAATAAAAGAGAAGATGTCGGAACACTAAACCGATGTCTCACAATGTAAAACCTTTAAAGAACGAATATGAAACCCACATCGCTTATTGGCATTGCCTCGGCACTGGCCAGCAGTAGAAAACTCAAACTTGCCTTGGTAGGAATGCAATTTGCCTACTTGGGATACAAACTCATACAGAGCAAAGAATCAGGCAAGGGAAGGAAAAAGAGAAAAAAACTTAAAGGCTAATTAATCTGGCCCTGTACCTCTGGTTCAAGGCCGAACAAAAAAATGACTTGGGAAATAACCTTAATGTTTTGTGTATTACTGGTGACGGTAATCCTATTTGTGTTCGAGGTTTTTCCGGTCGATAAGATTGCCTTTTTGATTATCGTTTCCCTTACCCTGTTGGGTTTGGTGAAACCTGAGGAAGCCATTAGCGGTTTTTCCAACAGCGCCACCATAGCCGTTCTTGCCTTAATGATTCTTGCCATTGCCCTAGAAGAGAATGGCGTCATCAATTGGCTGGCATCGGGCATGGGCCGGATCAAGGGCTTCCCCCTTTATGTCATGGCCCCTCTCTTTATGTTCGTAACCGCGGGCATATCGGCCTTTATCAGCACTACTGCCGTCGTTATTGTTTTTATTAAAATAGTAAACCAGCTCTCGGAAAAATACAATGTACCCCAAAGCAAATTGCTGTTGCCCATATCTTTTGCGGGTATTCTAGGAGGTTCTTGCACCCTTATGGGCACCTCTACCAACTTGATCGTAAATTCTGTGGCGACCGACCTAGGCGCTGAAAAACTGGGATTTTTTGAATTCTCCCTCTTGGGATCTATTTTTCTCATCATCTCAATGGTTTACCTCACGCTTACCCTACACTGGCTGCCTTGGGGAAAAACAAAAAATATTGACGAGGACTATAACCTCGATAATTATGTGACCCATGTGCATATCAATGCCGATTCGCAATTGGTCGGAAAGACCGTTCAAGAAAGTTTTCTATTTGAAAACCCCGATGTTACGCTCCTTAAATTGACCCGAAACCATAGAGTCCACAATTCCCCGGGAAAGTACATCACCTTTAAGGCGGGTGACGAACTGCTCCTGATGTGCGACCTAGAGAACCTATCGCGGATAAATGCATCGGAAAACCTCAGCCTGAACGAGAAACAACATATTACCGCATCAACATTTGACGAAATCGGCCCAAAAGAAGCCCAGGAAAAGGAAGGTGAGCTCGAGGCACGGGTTTTTGTTGAACTCCTTATGCTTCCCGGGGCCCAATTTTTAGGTAAGACCTTAGGTGTGCTTAGGAGTTCCATGATACAAGATATTATTCCTATTGCCATAAAAAAAAGAAAAACCCTGACCAACCTAAAGGAGAGGTTGGTCCGTAGCAGCATGAACAAATTGGTTTTAAAGGTAGGCGATCGCCTGCTCTTGGAAACCTCTAGGGAGAAGCTAGAAACACTGAGCACCATGGAGAACGTTTTACTGCTCGAAGAATTTGACAGTGTACGATCGAGCTCTAAGTTCAAACGATATTTCTCCTTGGCCGTACTCCTTTTGGTCATAGGTCTGGCAGCTTCCGGTATACTATCTATTATGGTCAGTGCCCTTACGGGGGTCTGCATCCTACTACTGACCAAAAATTTGGACTTGTCTACGGTTTACAAAAAGGTAAACTGGCAGATTTTCTTTCTATTGGCCGGTATGATTCCTTTAGGTACGGCTATGCACAACACGGGGGCGGATGTTTTTATTTCGGAAGGACTTTTAAAATTTCTATTTGACCAACCCGGATATGTGGTCATAGGTACACTCTTCTTTTCTACAATGATATTAAGTGCCGTAATAAGCAACAATGCTACGGCCATTATTATGACCCCTATATCCATAGCCGTGGCACAGGGAATGCAATACGACTTCAAACCTTTTATCCTGGCGGTTATGTTCGCTGCCAATTTTAGCTTTTTCACCCCCGTAGGATACCAGACCAACACACTTATATATAGCCTAGGAAACTATAGGTTTAGCCATTTTTTAATCATTGGTGGCCTTTTGAGCCTTATTCTGGCGGTAGTGGCTTCCCTTTTATTAACCAATATGTTATAAGAATATGAATTATGGAAAGTAAATTCTCAGTAGAAAATTCAATCGGTAAATTATGGGGCAAATTAGACGGATGGCTCGATGCCATTATCCTAAAGCTTCCGAACATCGTAATGGCCATTTTCATTATGGTCTTGTTCTATTTTATAGCCCGGGGCATACGTAAGCTATTGTTAAAGTTTTTGTTAAAGCGTATCAGCCAACAATCCATTCAAGATATTATTGCGCGCTTTGTTTTCTTAACCGTAATTTTAATCGGCTTCTTCATCGCCTTGGGCGTACTCGAGCTTGACAAGGTCCTTACCAGCATTCTTGCAGGTGCCGGGGTCGTCGGCCTAGCTATCGGCTTGGCATTGCAAGGGACATTGAGCAACACTTTTGGGGGACTCATTCTTTCCTTTATGCCGAAAATAAATATTGACGACTTTATTGAGAGTGACGGTATTAAAGGGTTCGTCTCGGAAATAAGCCTTCGCAATATTGTCGTCCGTCAACCCGATAACAATTACGTGATCATACCCAACTCTAAATTTATTGACGGGTCTTTTAAAAACTATTCCCTCAGCGAAAGAAGTCGTATTGCGGTCAATTGTGGTGTAGGATACGAGAGTAAGCTTCAGGAGGTAGAGCACTTGGTAATGAAGATTATCGGTGAAAACTTTCCCCAGAAAAAAAATGAATCGGTAGAATTTTTCTTTACCGAATTCGGGGATAGCTCTATTAATTTTATGGTCCGCTTTTGGATCGATATGAAAGGAGCCAAGCAAGAACTCGAAGCCAGACATGAAGCCGTAAAACTGATCAAGTATCATTTTGACGCCAAAGACATCAATATTCCCTTCCCCATCCGCACCTTGGATTTCGGAAAGAATAGCCTGAACATGAACGCCAATACGATCAAAGCGGAGTCTTAGGACCGGCGAACAGAAAAACAACGAGGCCAAATTACCCTATTGTTCAACATACACTCATACACTTAAAGTGAATTCATGAAATCGAACGAAATAGCCCAAGGAATTCTAAAAGCGATCGCCGCGGTATGCGGCTTTCTACTTCTTTTATTCCTGATCTACGAACTACAGTCAATAGTGGCCTACCTGGTTATTTCGGCCGTATTGGCCCTGATAGGGAGACCTGTTGTAACCCTACTGAAGACCCGCTTGAGAATACCGAATACCATGGCCGTTATTTTTACCATGCTGATTTTGACCGCGCTTTTCGGCGGAATCATCACCTTGCTCGTACCCCTACTTACCGAACAGGGCAAAAACCTGTACCTATTCGATTTTGGCATCATCCAAGCTGAATTCGACAAACTATACCTTATGGTTTCCGAGTATTTTGGTACGACCAAAAAAGTGGTTGAAGACTTGGTAGAAGACGCTGCCTTGGATAAAAATTCGGTCAATGACCTCGGGAAAGATTTGGTACCCTCATTTATCAAATCGATTTTACAGGTATTGGACAATATTGGGATCGGAATGTTTTCCGTACTTTTCATTTCCTTTTTCTTCCTTAGGGACAGTAATATGATAGAAAGGTCCATCTTGCTATCGGTGCCGGACGCCCATAGGGAAAAGACCCTCAATTCCCTAACGAAGATCAAAAACCTGCTCTCGCGATACTTTGTCGGACTTTTGATTCAACTCTTCATCTTATTCTCCCTGTATGCCATTACCCTGATCTTGGTGGGCTTGGAGAATGCCGTTCTCATAGCTTTTATGTGCGCCCTGTTTAATATCATTCCGTATTTGGGCCCTATGATAGGCGCTACGATTATGGTGATGTTTACCGTTACCAGCAATCCCGGCCTAGATTTTAGCACCATTATTCTACCCAAGGTAGGATATGTACTTCTTGGGGTGACAATCGGCCAGCTTATCGATAATTTTTTCTCCCAACCCATTATCTTTAGTAATAGCGTAAAGTCGCATCCCCTTGAAATATTCTTGGTAATACTCTGTGCCGGCCTGCTCTTCGGTATTGTGGGCATGATGCTGGCCGTACCCGCATATACGGTAATAAAAGTGGTCTTGAAACAAGTCGTCTCTAAAAACAAAATAGTTACGGCCCTAACTAAAGGGCTGTAACTATTCTATCTATTTTACTCCAAACGTTCTAAGGTCGTACCTAAATTTAAAAAGCCACTCCCGATGCCACAAGGGCCACGATCAAAAGCACCAAAATGGCGACAATGATGAAAAACCCTTTTATAGTGATTCCGTTCTTTTGAAAGATGTACGACTCCTTTGGGTCGTGGGCTTCCTTGGCCAATTCGGTCTCCTCCTTCTCTACTTTTTTATCCTCTACTTTATTTTCCATACTTATTTTCCTTTTTTTCGATTTGTCAATAGCCTATTCAAACGATGGAAAACCCTTTGAATATTCAGGTTTTAGCCCTCGATTTGTTTCAATATACAGCGATTTTTTGCTTTAAAAAGCGCTTTTACCAAAACGGTCAAACTAATAATCGATTGAGCCCAAAGCCGATATACGATTTGGGATATCTTTAAACTGAACTGTATAGACAACCCTTTTTCACCCACGGACCGATGACCAAAGCGAAATTATTAAGCCAACTATTAAAAGCTCCCGAATTGGCCATCGAAAACCTCGACTTGGTCTATGTAGACCACGGTAAGCTGTCGATATCCCGGCTTCGAAAGGGAGAGGGGTTTACCTATATATACAATCAAAAGCCCCTTACCGACCCCAAGGAACTGAAGCGCATTACAAGCCTTGTTTTACCACCTGCATGGGAAGACGTACAGATTACCCACCTATCCAATGGCCACCTTCAAGCCGTAGGCAAAGACCTTAAAAAAAGGAAGCAATACCGCTACCACCCGACTTGGGTAAAAATCAGAAAGCAGACCAAGTTTTATAAAATGGCCCTATTCGGAAAAAAGTTGCCGGTCATCAGGGCCCAGGTAGAAAAAGACCTCTCGTTAAAAGAATGGTCAAAGGCCAAAGTGGTGGCCCTGATCATAAAGTTGATGGATGAAACCCACATACGCATCGGCAACGAGCAATATGCCAAACGCAACAAATCGTACGGACTTTCTACCATGCGCAAAAAACATATTGAAGTTTTTAAAAACAATATCAAGTTCGAGTTCGTGGGAAAAAAAGGCAAGAAGCACTCGGTTACGGTACGCAACAAAAAATTAATGCGCCTTATCAGTCGTTGTGAAGACATACCGGGTTGGGAACTTTTTCAGTATTACGATGAAGCGGGCAAAAAACAATCAGTAGACAGTGCTATGGTCAATGAATACCTGCACGAGATCAGCGGTGAGTTTTTTACCGCCAAGGATTTTAGGACTTGGGCCGCTTCGGTGGTTTTTTTCGATACCCTTTTAGACCTGGGCCTAGCGGAAACCCAAAAGGAAACCCAAAAAAACCTGCTCATGGGTTTTGATGCCGCCGCTGCGGCCCTAGGTAATACCAGAAATGTATGTCGCAAATATTACGTGCATCCGGTTTTGCCTACTTCCTATGAAGACGGGTCCATAAAAAAATACTTCGACAAGACCCATAAAAGCGATTCTCAATCGGAACATTTTTCCACTTCCGAAATGGTCATACTCGAACTCTTTGAACAGTACACTCCCCAATTTTAACACGGATCTTTATTTTACTTCACATTGAATTACAAATAGATACCCTTTGAACGCCGCATTTACGGATTGCATCAAGAATTGATTTTTTCAGGTAAAGGCCCGCAAGAACATCTCCTTAATTTTACTATCAGTTAACAAGATGTCATGCGGCACACATCCCCCAGAAACAAGTTGCCGTTCATTTAAACAGATACTATTATGAGCACATATAGCGAAGAAGTACAGACTAAATTGAATAACATATTGGAGAAAACGTACGATGCGGAAAAAGGCTTTAAAAAAGCGGCCGAACACGCCAAGAGCACGGATTTAAAAACCTTTTTTAAGCGCAAGGCCGATGAACGTTATAGCTTCGGTCACGATTTAAAAACGGAGATTGTACGTTACGGACAAGATTTTGAAAAGGGCGGAAGCACCGCTGGAGCTATGCACCGCAGCTGGATGGACGTAAAAGCTTGGTTTAGCGCAGACAATGACGAAGCCATGCTAGAGGAAGCTATTACCGGTGAAAAGGCGGCTATAGACGAGTACAAGGAAGTATTGAAGGAAGTTTCCCTGCCTACCTCGACCACTACGCTACTCACCCAGCAGATGAACAAGATCAGTACCGATCTAAACAATATCAAAAGAGTGGAAGACGCGCTATAAGCGTGGTAAAGACCAAAATAAAAAGGGATGCGTTTGTATCCCTTTTTTACATTTTACAAACCATTGATAAGCTAGACATGTACAACAAATTATCTATCAGGGCAGACCGGGAGCGGATCGAGCAAGCCTATGGTGCCCACTTTCGATTTCCCGACATCTATAAGCCCCGACCTATTGTAAACGGACTCGAGGAGAGTACCGTTCCCATAATTACCTCAAGGCAGCAAAAAACCATTATCACCTCTATTTGGGGCCTATTGCCCAAGAAATTCCAAGGCGATTGGGCCGTATTTCAAAAACACGTAAATACCCTTTCGGTACCTTGGACTTCCTTATACTCAAAACCGTGGTATGCCCAGACCGAAGAAACGGAAAGATGCCTTTTGATCGTAACGGGCTTTTTCACCACTTTCGTTCATGAAGGCGAACCCCTCTTTTTCCATATGGCCCAAGAATCGGGCAAACCCTTTTGTCTTGCCGGAATTTGCAACGAACTCGAAGACGGCTTTGTCACCAGCGCCCTCATCACCCGAAAGGCCTACGGCTCATTTTCCGAAGTGCATAACATCGATGATCAAATGCCGGTTTTGATACCGGATCATCAACGCAGGGAATGGCTGGAAGATAAGATATCGGTGAACGAAGTAGACCTATCGGCTACCCTCACGTTGACCGCCGAAGCGGTTGCTGAAGATTATCTTTACGACATGCATTCCGATGCCTATGGCGACCTCCCCCATTTAAAGGAAGAAGATTTTCTGCCGACTTCCCTAAGCGAGCTGTTGTACCAGAACAACATTTACCTAGACGAGAACTAAGTCCTACCCCCTTGTATTTAAGCGTAGTACGCCCCACACCCTTGTTGTTTTAAGGCAAAATCAAAATTTATAGTGTCAACCCGAACGGTGACTATCCCCCATCTTTGTATCATAGAAGTCGGATAAGTACGACACTAAGAATTACTAATCTAAAACCACATATTATGTTACGCTGGACAGTCACTTTTGTAATACTGGCAATCATTGCCGCTATATTCGGATTTGGAGGAATCGCAGCTGGAGCTGCAAGCATCGCCAAAGTCTTGTTCTTTATTTTTCTCATCCTTTTCGTGATCTCTTTGTTCACTGGAAAGAAGACCGTATAACCTATATTAATCTATAAAATCGAAACATATGAAACGTACACTATATATCATGCTAATGATCATAATGACCACATCTTTCACTACCCTGACAAGTTGCAGGGAAGAGCATAAAGATACCGGTGATAAGATAGAGGATGCCATTGACGATACAGGAGATGCCATTGAAGAAGGCGCCGAAGATGTTGAAGACGGTATCGAAGATGCTGTAGACGACAATTAGAATAAGTTTGGTTGGTTGTTAAAGCGGGAGCTCTCCCTTGGGGAGGCTCCCGCTTTTTTTTGGGTCTTGCCCAAATAGTATTTCCGAGGATCATTTAACCGACACCTATATTATCACAGTCGACAAGGGCTCCGAAAAACTAAGTGAATACAACGGTAATCAAAAAAATCTTCAATTTGCACTTTTCCTTCCCATCGAAAATTAAATAGCTTAATTTTTAAAATAAAGTACATATCTTTCCTATTCATAAAATTCATTGACCGTTACCCTATGACTCTCTTTGTGAAATATGATTTTAACCTGGCATGCAAGACACTTTTAAAGGAACATCTTGATGCTTTTGGTATTTCATACACCTTGGGCAGTCTGGGGGAAGTCCATATAAAAGGGAAGCTTCCCGAAGAACAAAGACAAGCGCTCGCCAGTTCGTTAAAGCGATATGGAATTGAAATCTTAGACGACCAAAAGATTACCTTGGTGGAACGGATCAAAAATGCCATTGACGAACTCTTAAAGGACGAAAAGCTAAAATCCGTCAAAGTATCCTCGTATTTGGCCGACACCTTAAATTATTCCTATGCCCATCTCTCCTCCATTTTTTCGGAGAGTACCTATACTTCCATTGAAAATTACATTATTTTGCGCAAAGTAGACCTCGCCAAGGAACTGATCTGTAATACGGACCTGACCCTTACGGAAATTGCCTTTCAATTGAATTATAGCAGTGTGGCCCATTTATCTGGGCAGTTTAAAAAGACCACCGGCCTTACCCCTAGCACATTTCAAAGGATTATGGCGAAAAAGACGAATTATACGACCCCTTCGGGAACTTAAATTTTACTCATGAGCAACAAACTGTTAAACATTGTACTTGCCGATGATGATGAAGATGATAGAATGCTTTTCAGTGAAGCCATTGAAGAAATCGCTATCAAGACCCAATTGACCTGCTTCAAGCACGGACAGGAATTGATGGAGCATTTGAACACGCCCAATATCGCATTGCCCAACCTCATCTTCCTTGACCTCAACATGCCTATCAAAAACGGCATGCAATGCCTTAAGGAAATCAAAAGCAATCCGGCCTTGCGAGACCTTTGCATTGCCATATATTCAACTTCTTCCTCTGAAAAAGATATCGAGGAAACCTTTTTAAATGGGGCAAATATTTATCTGAATAAGCCCAACAACTTTGTTAAATTGCAAGATTCGGTTGAACGTATATTGCAGCTTAATTGGCAGTACCATACGTCAAACCTAAACAAAGATACTTTTCTGTTCCGCATATAGACTTTATGGATTTCAAACGAATATATCAATCTTCAAAGACCTACATTGTATTACTGATTATCTCCTTCGCCATCATTTTATTTACGGCGAACATGGCCTATTATCAGATCATGCGTATGCAAGACCTTGCGGAAAAGGTGGCCCACACCCTTCAGGTGAACAATGCCATAAGTGAGCTCAGCGCCCATTATACCCAAGCCGAGTCTGAGGAGTTTAGAAAGCAGTTGAAAACCGTAGATACGAATGATGCCCTTTTCAATAGCTATAAGGAAGACGGCACCAAGATACTCGACACCCTAAGAAAATTGACCGCCAGCGATTCATCGCAGCAGATTAGGTTGGCCCCGATGCAATTGCTTCTAGATACGCTGTACGAAGACCTTTATAATTTGTCGAAAGAACCTACGGCAAATTCCGACACCCTGAGTTTGGAGGATGCCGAAAAATTGCAAAAGAACAACATCAACTTTACCCTTTATCGTATTCGGAACATCAAGAACCAAATGCTGGCCGAAGAGCGTTTGTCCATAAAGAATGCCCGAAGTGAATACGACACCAATAAATACCTGGCCCCGCTAACATCGCTCTTCTTGGCTTTCTTTGCTTTATTGGTCTTTGTCTTGGCCTTCTTTAAAATTTACCGGAACAAATTGCGCATTCGGAGGTCAGAAGGTTTTCTGCGTAGCGTTTTGGCCACCACCGATAACATCGTCAATTATTACGAACCCATATTCGATACCCAGAAAAAAATAATCGATTTTAAGATCAGCTTTGCCAACGAATGCAACCGCGACTACCTAGGGCTCGACCCAGATGAAATCATAGGCGAGCGCATTTCAAAGGTTTTTCCGTTTCTAATGTTGGACGGCGAATTCGAAAAACTGGTAACCTGTTACACCGAGAAAAAAAAGATAACGCTCGACAGACAAATTTTGGGCCCTAACCAACGACTATGGTTTAAATCGATCATTACCCCATTGGCCGATGGCATTATGGTTACCGCACGCAATTCAACCGCCGAAGAAAAAGCAAAGGAAGAGCAGTTACTGCTCAACCAACAGCTGGAAGAACAAAACCTAGAGTTGTTGGATCACCGGGCCTTTCTCAACAATATCTTTAAAAGCATCTCCCATGTGGTCATGAACTTTGAATCGGTAAGGGATGGTTCCGGCGCCATAATCGATTTTAAAATACTGTTCATCAACGATAAGATTACCCCGATTACGGGAGACCTGCCCCAGGAAATCATCAACAAGAACATTTCGAGCGTCTTCCCTACCATATTTGAAACGGAAATCTTCGGCTATCTAAAAGAGGTAGTCAACTCGGGAAAACCTACTTCCTACGAAGTACCCTATGAGGTAGACGGAAAGACCAAATGGTTCAGTGCCCGGGCCATTAAACTAGGCGATGGCATTACGCTTACCACCCGGGAGATTACCGAAGAAAAGGAAAAGACCGACGAACTGCTGCACCTGAACACACAGTTAGAGACCCAGAATTCCATTTTTATCGATGCGGAAAACGTTGCCAATATCGGTAGTTACATTTGGTATCTCGATAACGGTGAAGCTACCATATCCGACAACTTCTATCGCATTTTGGGCTATGAGCCCAATGCCTTTAAAATCAACTACGACAGCTACCGTAGGTTTGTTCATCCCGATGACCGCGAGATGTACGACCAATTGGGCAAGGAAACCTCGGAACACGGCCAATCACAGGTAAACGGCTACCGCATCATCACCAAGCAGGGCGATATAAAACATATTGAACTGAACGGGCGTAGTATGATCCGAAACGGAAGAAAAGCCTCGGTGGGGGTCGTTCTCGACGTAACCGAAGAAAAAGAAAAAACAAATCGGGTGGCGGCGCTCAACCAAGAACTCTCCATTCAGAACTCCATACTTACCGATGCCGAGCGCATTGCCAAAATTGGAAGTTTTATATGGCACGTAGGTACCGATGAAATTGAAATCTCCGATAACTTTTATCGTATGATAGGTTTTGAGCCCAAAGGTTTTAAATCGTCATTAAAGGCGTTTCGTAAGTTCATCCATCCCGAAGATGTAAAGATGTTCGACGAAAACATCGAAAATTCAACAAAGGAACTAAAGGTCAAGGAACACCGGTACCGTATTATCACCACCGAGGGAGAAGTAAAACATTTTGAAGTCAACGGACAATTAATCGAGAAAAACAATACGTCGGTCATGCTAGGGGTGGCCCAAGATATTACCCAAAACATCGCGGCCGAAGAAAAACTACGGGCGAGCAACCTACAATTACAACATTCCAATGCCGAACTGGAATCGTTCAACCGGGTAGCCAGCCACGACCTTCAGGAGCCCTTGCGAAAGACACAGATGTTCATATCGCGCCTAGAGAGCACCGAGGCCGAAAACCTATCAGAAAAGGGACGCATTTACTTTCAAAAAGTTGTCAATGCCGCCTCGCGTATGCAATCGCTCGTATTGAACCTGCTCACCTACTCCCGCATCGATTCAAAACATGAGGATTTCGACCTCATCGACCTTAACGAAGTGCTGAAAAAAGTAAAAGAAGACCTTTCCTCCAATATCACCGATACCGGCGCCCTGATCAAGAGCGAAGACCTCCCCTCCATAAAAGGGGTGTCGTACCAGTTGGAACAACTCTTCAACAACCTCATCTCAAATGCCCTTAAATATAGGGCCGTCGAGGCGGTCCCCACTATTACCATTCAGGCCGAAAAAGTACATTCCAAACAAATTCCCGAGAATTTCTTTAAGACGGCCAACACCTATTATAAGATTACCGTAATCGACAACGGTATCGGCTTCTCTTCCGAACACGCTGAAAAAATATTCGAAGTATTTCAGCGACTCCACCAAAAATCGGAATATTCGGGTACGGGAATCGGACTCGCCATTTGTAAAAAGATTATTGAAAATCACCATGGCTTTATCTATGCCACTAGTGAACTAGGAAAAGGTTCCGCCTTTATTTTTTACCTTCCGGCCTAACCCGTAAGCTCCCATTTTTTGTTTTCCACCCCGGCCTACATATCTCCTTACTTGACTTAAAACCGAGTAAGGACGACACTCCCTACCCTTCGTTTTAGACCATTTTAACGCATTTTTTGACCAAAACCCACAATTGTATAACACAATGCAGTAATTGTGTAAGAGGCTAGGCTCCCTCTCATCCGATATTTGTAACAGTTAAACAATTGAACTGGTCCTTATGAAAAATTTAATGGAAAAAGTATCCGAACAACTGGCCAAAGTAGGCCGCGTACGATCGATTCATGAGTTCTCCGCTAATGGAGCAACATCCGACCATTTCAATATGGGGGCATCCCGAACGGAACAACACCCCCAAGGATAATCAATTTCAACCAAAAGAAATTAACAACCTTAAAAAAGAACACTATGACAACTATCACCTTATCATCCGCAGCTATTAAAAATATGTTCGAACAACTTCACCACAACTTTGGGGGGTCGCTTTCGGTAAACGTAAAAGAACATATCCTAACCCTTGACAATGAGCTAGGACGAGGACACATTAGGGGAATTACCTTTAAAGGAGGAATTTCTTACCTAGAATTCGATATGGAATTTTCGGAAGACGTAACCTTAAGAACCGGCACGGACAAGAACGCCCCTATATGCTTTGCTTACTGCTCCGAAGGACGTATCGAGCACAGTTTTAACAACGAGAGCGAAAGACATACCTTGGAGAATTTCCAAACCGGAATATTGACCAATGAGAGCAATGCCGTAAATACCTTATACTTTAGAAAGGATGTTCGGGTCAACACCTCATTGATCGTTGTTAAGACCGTTGGGGCCGAACAGACCGAAAAACGAAACGGATTGAACTATAGGCTTCAAGAACGTATCTTAAAGGGAAAGACCGCAGAGAACACCATCTATATCGGTTCGTACAACCTAAAGATTGCCGATCAAATCAAACAATTGAAGGCCATTAAGCAACAGGGCATCGTGCGCAGCCTTCTTATAGAGGGATTGGTACATATGATTTTGGCCCTAGAGGTTCAACAACACACGGACGACCTTAAGAACCAAGAGAACCAGACCGGAAGCCTGAACACCAGGGAAATGGAATCGGTGAGGGAGATTTCCAGTTTTGTACACAACTATCCCGAGAGACAACTGTCCATTGCAGAGCTTTGTCGTAAATCAGGACTCTCACCTTGTAAATTGCAAGAAGGTTTTAAACTCATGCACGGTACTACGGTAACCGACTACATCCGCGAGGTACGGATCATAAAAGCCGAAGAGCTGATCAAAAACACCGACCTCAACATTTCAGAGGTGGTCTATAGCATTGGTTTTACCAGCCGTAGCTACTTCTCTAAAATTTTCAGGAACAAATACAACTGTAGCCCTAAACAATACAAAGACAAGCAAAACATGATGGCCGTATCGGCATAATAAATTCGCTTATATAGTTTGGTTGTTGATAAGAACCGGCACATAACGTGCCGGTTTTTTTATGCATAACAACCCTAGGCTCACTTTAGGCAATGGGAAACTTAAGGTAATACTCCCTTATATCAAGAGGTGTGCCCCAAAGGAAGATAGATAAAGTGAAATATAGCCGTATAACGATGTGATGCCCTCTTTCGGGGGCCATGCCACACGGCCTATTATCAAAATAGATTCACAGAATTAAAAATGGGGATGGCCAAGAAATGGACTAAGCGTCGTTTATGGCCTTTTTGTTGAGTCGGGTTTCGGCCAGTTTCTCTAAAACGTTATCGGCATCGTACTCTTCGTTCAAGGTTTCTTGCAAGGTCTTTGCGATTTGTCGGTAGCCCAATTCCTTGGCGAAGCGCACCACGGTACCATAACCGGAAATCTCATAGTGCTGTACCCTTTGGATTTCCGCGATCAAGCCAACGTCCATGAGCTCATCGCCCTCGGCCTGCCCAATAAACTGTTTCGTTTCCTTGATCAGTCCTTTCATCGCCTGGCACGTTTCACCACTTGGCGTAATGTTCAATTCGCGGCAAATATTTTCAATTCTGCTCTTTTGCTCCTTGGTTTCCTCCAAATGGTTTTCGAAAGCCTGCTTCAACCGCTTGTCATTAGCGTGTTCCACTATATCGGGAAGTGCCGCCAACAATTGGATTTCGGCACTGTACAAATCTTTAAGTTTATGCTCGAATAAGTCGTTCAACGTCTTCATATTCCTTCTCTTTTCAAATTAATACTACTTATTTGCAAGCCTAAAAATAAGCAAGGTAGCCATAGAAAATTGACCTGATTAAAGAAAAAAGTGCTGTAATACAACCAGGTCACCCCGTTCCTATTCCCTACTTTTTTAGGGATAAAGAATATATTTTTCAGGTCAACAAATACCTCATTTCCATAGTACATTGCCTATGAACCTAAAAACAACATCATGGAAGTTAAAGAAGCACAAAAAGCCGAAATAGGTATAAAAAAATCAAACCGTGAGGCTGTAGTCAAAATGCTCCGTCAGTTATTGGCCGATGAATTTTTACTCTATACCAAGACCCGCAATGCCCACTGGAACGTTGAGGGCATAGATTTTCACACCAAGCACGTATTCTTTGAAGAAGAGTACGGAAAACTGGAAACCTTTATAGACGAGGTAGCCGAGCGTATCCGCATGCTAGGGTTTTATTCCCCGGGCACATTAAAAGAATTTTTAGAGTTGTCAAATTTAGATGAGAACAAGCCCGACCAAACCGACAGCGCCAGCTTTATGACCGTATTGCTGAAAGACCACGACAAGGTCATCAAATTCATCAGGGAAAGTATTGGCGATAATGCCGAGGCCCATAACGACGAAGGTACCGCGGATTTCATTACAGGAATCCTTCAGGCCCACGAACAAATGGCTTGGATGCTAAGGGCCTCCTTAAAACAGTTCGATTAAAACCGATCAATCAACAAACAAAGAACGGCGATAATATCGCCGTTTTTTATGTTTTTACAACCCATACCTTACCTAGTATCCGGGGGCATGGTAATCAAGACCTTCATCCGTTTCCAAAACAATATGGCCGTCTTATTGGAATGTACCGACAAATCGGCCAATAGCAGCAAATTTCTCTTGAACTGTTCGTACTCGTTCTTATTGAGCTCGTTATCGTCTATGGGATAATAGACCATTCCCCAGTTCGGGAAATTCCGTTCTTCCGTTTCGCCTTCCGACAACAGGTAAACACCGGTATGCCGAGAATCTTGTTTGATATTTTCAAAAAGCGCTTGCACTTTTTCCTTTTCCCCTTCTAAGATTTGAATAAACTTTCGCTTGTAGAAAATGAGGCAACCTGTCAATCCATTGTCCTTATTAAAATTTATAGCCGTCTCTAAGATGGCTTCGATGTCGGCACTTGAAAGCCCTTTGATCGCTTTTGACTCGTAAGTAAGTGTATACATTTCTAAAATAGAATGGGGATGATTATTTTGCCCATGACCCTAGTCCATGGTACAAAGCAAATTCTAATGCTCCTTGCCCTCGTTTCCATTTCTAAATAAAAACTTCACAAACAGCATGCATGAAGATAGCAAAAGTAATTACAAATTACCAGATACGAACGTAAAACCCGTAAAAAACAGTACTACCACAGGTTACCCTTTGGGAGGAATACCTAAAACGGATACCCTATGGCAAAATTAAATATAAGATTATTGCTGCCCCCATCGATGAAGGGCGTACGCAAACGTTCCCCCTCGGGCCAATAGGGCACCTGCAAGGGCGAAGCAAAATCGAAGCGGATGACAAAGCTCTGTATATCTACCCTGAGTCCGAAGCCCAAACCAATACCCAGCTCCTTCATCCAATCGGAACCGAACTTGCCTTCGGTGGCCAGACGCTGGTTAAAGGCAATACTTTCGGCCGATTCGTCCTCGTCTACCTCCACCTCATTGGTCAACCAGACATTCCCCGCATCAACAAAAAAAGCACCCTTTAAATACGACCATATCGGAAAACGGTATTCAAGATTGGCCTCTAAGCGCAGGTTTCCCGATTGATCAAAAAACGAACTGTTCCCATCTTCATCACTGCTAAAGGTTCCGGGACCCAAGGATCGGATCTGAAAGGCTCGAACGCTATAGGGCCCTCCCGAGAAAAACTGTTTTACAAAGGGAAGGGTCGAAGAATTACCGTATGGAATACCCCATCCGGCATAAACGCGACTTACCAAGGCGCTCTCCTTGCCCCATTTGAGGTAGTACCGAAAATCGATATCGGCCTTGGCATACTGTGCGTATTCCAAACCGAAAGCCGTGCTCTTCCCCCCGTTCAAAAGGCTCAGGGTATTGCCCGCCACATCTAAGCTTGTGGACAAATAAATAGGATGGTCCTTATTTTCATCGACCAGCTCGTTATAGCTAAAGGTATAGGTGAGACCGGCGATGAACTGTTGTTCAAAACTGCTGCTCAAAAACGGATTTTTCTCTAAGATCGCATCGAACTCCGCCGTGGTGTTCGAAAGATTGACATAGGTAATATTAATGGGATTCAACTCGTGGAACACAAAGCGGTTGGCCTTCCAAGTATAGCCAAAAGAGCCATTAAACGAGGTCAAGGTATAAAGTTGGCTCCGCTTAAGGAAATCGCCCCCCAAACTGATCTTGGTCTTAGGTACCGCATAGTTAAAACGACTGGGAGAAAAAGGCAGGAGCCTCGGCAATAGTAAATTGGCCTTTAACCCGCCCGCTATACTGCTTAAACCGGAATTCTGGGATCCCGATAGCTGGGTTTCATACGAAAAATCACCCGTTAGGCTAAAAGTCTCCCCTCCCTTAAAAACATTCCGATTGTTGTAGGTCAGGGCTATACCCGGCCCGGCAAAGCCATTTGATTTGGTCACCGCTTGAAGTTCTGCCCTCACCGAGCGTTTGGTCAAGGGCGAGAGAAAAATATCGGCCGTAAGCGAGCCCTTTCCGTCTGCGGAAACCGTATCGTTTTCGTTAAATCGTATGTTTACGAACTTGTAACTTCCCAAATCGGAAAGTCGGTTACTCGTCAATCTTGCCGTTTCCGCATTGTACTCCTGCCCTTTTTCAAAAAGGATGTAGGGCTCCAAGCGCTTGGGCTTAAAGAATTCTTCCTCCTGAACAAAATAGATACCGTTCTCTTCGGTCGTTGCCCATGGTTTGGGCAGACTGTCGTTTTCAATCGAATAATTAGGATAGACCGCAATGGAATCGATCGTATACGGAATCACCGATTTCTGTGGCGTTCCCTTCTTTAAGCGCAGGAACAGATCGAATTTTCTCTGGTCATAACGATTGGTGTCGGCCTCAAAAATCAAAAAATCAGGGTTAAAATTATAATATCCCCGGCCTTTGAGAACCCCGTCTATGCGTTCCCGTTCGTACTTCAGCAGTTCAAGATCGAAACGTTCGCCCGCCTTTAGCCGTGTACCGGCCATGGCCTTCTCCAATTCCCCATAAATCGCCAAGGAATCTTTGTCGATTTTCCACTGCTGTAAGGTATAGGGTTTTGACAATTCGGCCGAATAGGCCACAGAGGCATAGTCTCGGGTACTGTCAATGGCCGACGACACCTTGCTATAGAAAAACCCTCGATTATCGAGCCTATTGCGCATAAGTTCCGTTATACGCTGGGGATCCACGTCACTGAGGTAGACGGGCTCTTCCCCGAACTTTTTATTGAGCCATTTGTTTAAAAACCCCGGTTTTTTGCGCTGAGACTTATAATGGTAATACAGGCCTAGGCGCATCCCCAAAACCGTAGCGTTCGGCTCGGGCCTGAGCAAGGTATGTAACTCTTGCGTTACGGCCTTCTTCGCACCCTTGCCCCCATCCGTAACCACGTCGACCTCGGCCCCCTTGTACAGGGTTTCATCCCCAGGTATGTACTTGCGCACGCTACAGGCGGTCAGGCCCGATAGAAAGAGCAGTAAAAAAAAGCGTGAAATAAAGGGCGTTCTCCACTTCATATCTATTGATTCTCCTGGGTTTCTTTGGTCTTGTTTTTCTTCTTGTCCGTGCCCGTTTCCTTTTTTAAGGGGTTGAACAACTGACTGAACTTATTGAATTCCCGATTAAAAATAACGGCCATTCCGGTAACGATCAACTGACCGTCAACAATATTTTCATATTCACTTTTTCGAAAGCCCTTAAGGCGGTACCGTCCATCTTGTGTAAGCAGATACTCCAAGCTTACATTCCCTATAATAGGGGTCTGCTCCTGTCCCGACTGGGCACTTCCCTCTACATCTACGGCACTACCCGCGGTAACCACCAAACGGTCATCGAACAATTTCTTCTTTGCGTTGATATTGAGTTGGGTGCGGTCTTGGGGGGTATCGCCCTGATAATCGGTAAAGCTATCGAGGTCAAAATCGACCTCAAGGCCGGTACTGCCGAAAACCTTATCGGAAAAAGCATTGAGTTCGCCCGAGAGCACCTTGTTTACGTTGTCCCTGGCGATGGCGGCCGTACCCCCCAAGCTTCCGTCACTTCCCGAATCGGGATAGAAGCGATTGAGTGCCAATAAGGAAAACACCTGCTTGTTCAGTTCCGCTTCCTGACCGTTGAGTTGCTGTACCCTTCCGTAAACCGCACCTCCCAAGGAACCCTGTTCGTCTTCGGGCATATCGAGCCCGAACGATAACTCAGGCTGTAAAAGTTCCCCATCGACGTTCAAATACACCAAAAAGGGCAGTACTTGCTGGTATTGGCTCGACACGCCCAAATCTTCACTTGAGGTAACCGTGGCCATCAATGGCGCGGCCGAAGTCTCCACTTTATAAACGGCCGTTACATCTAATTTGGCATTGGCGGGATCCCCTTGCCAGGTAATGGTGCTTCCGGGATTGATCTCGAAGCGGCGCTTCACCAGATTGTAAAGATTGGTCTCGTAATGGCCCGATTTAAGCTCATACCTTCCCGTAAGGTTCATTCTTCCGTTGGGCTCTATATTCAGGTTCAGGGCCGCCTCGCCCGAAACCTCTAGATTATCTCCGGTACGCTCATCAATAATAACATGAAAATCGGCATCCTCGGCAATCTCCAATACGGTCCTCACATCCATACCTTGAAAAAAGGAAGGCACTTCCTCTTGGTCGTTACGGGTCAGTATGGCATCGGGATTTTCTCGGTTTACAAAAAGTACCACCCCGTCCCTTTCCTCTACATCCAACTGCGATTCAGGTACCACGTAAGTGATATCGGTAACCTTTCTGATCCTTAGTTTTCCGGTGATTTTCGGTAACTCCAAATCGCCCTGAACGGCGATATCGGCATCTAAACTTGCTTCCCCATAAAAAAGTTCATTGTCTTTTTCGGTAGAGTTCAAGACCCGAAATTTTTCGGCGTTCAACTTCAGGTCAAAGCTGGGGTTCAGTAGGCTTTGGGTGCCGATACCACCTTGCACGGTAAAGGCACTTCCATCCGCATCCGTCACTTGAAAACCATCGAAATATACGCCTTCGGTATCTAATTTGAGCTGCTCTTCGGAAATCTTAAAAACGGCATTGAGCGAAGCTACGTTAAAATCGACCCCGTTAAAATCGAGCACCCCTTTGTATTCTGGGGATGCCGTAGTTCCCGATACATTAATCCGTCCTGAAATGGCACCGTGTGCATCCTTAAGGGCGCCTTTGGTGAACCCTTGAAGCTTTCCTAATTCGATACGGTTCAAATCGAGGTCTAAATTCAACAAGGCCCCTTTTTCGGCTGCGGCATAATCGCCCACCAAGTCCAAATCGACACCCCCATCTTTCAAGGCCAGATTAAAGTCATAGGCCGAGACCCCGGTGGAATTGGCCTTAAGGCTTAAATTGCCCAAGGGATTTTCGAGCGCCTCTAGGGAATTGATCTTAAAATCGGCCACAAGGCCCGTAGCCCCGAAGGGATTCTCGATTACCAAATCGCCCTTGACCAGACCGGAAGCCAAGTTCTCATCCGGGTTCAACAAGCTCAAAAAGGTCTGTAGCTTAAAATTCTCAAAGCCGATTCCG
Source organism: Zobellia galactanivorans (assembly GCF_000973105.1). NCBI lineage: Bacteria > Pseudomonadati > Bacteroidota > Flavobacteriia > Flavobacteriales > Flavobacteriaceae > Zobellia > Zobellia galactanivorans. Next base: position 1,311,967 of record NC_015844.1, read on the forward strand.
ATATGTTCCTTTTCAACCCCTTCCATACTATTGCTAAAGGTTAGTTCTTGCTCGTTACGGGAAAAACTCAGCTTCCTAAAACGCAATAATTTTTCACCTACGGCAATTTGGTTGTCTTGGGGAAGGGTCCATTTTTTCTTGTTCAATAGCAGGTTGGAGGAATCGATGCGGATTAAGGTAGTGTCCTTGGAAAGGGTCATGACCGAGGAAACATGGACCATTTCCTCCTTACCGTCCAGGGCCACAAAATCCAAGAGAAGCTCCTTGTTTTTTAGATTGCCCGTGATATAGGTACCTTCCATTCGAATAGGTTCGAACACCAAGCCCCCAAAGCCCGCACTAAAATTCAGGTCGGTGGCGGTCCCCCTCAATTGGACGCCCAAACTATCGATGGAACTGCCTTGGTAGGCCAGGGAAGGCACAAATACATCCGCATTCATCTTTTTGGTCCTTGCATCAAAGTCCGCTTCGACCAAAAGGGAATCCAATCGTTCTACTCCCCTTAAAAACACTTCGGTCAAAATGGGGGTAGGCGACAATTTTAGGTTCATCTTCACCTTTACCGAATCCGTTTCCGATTTTTCGGCGAGGCTATCCTTAAAATAGTTTTCAAACTGTTGCCGCAAGGCTTTGCCCAAATCTTGCGGGGAGGCGTTCGACTCTAAACGGGCCGTCAAAAAATCGCTATCAAGGCTTAATCCTGTATGGGCCGGATCTACGGAAGAACTTAGCTGAACGCCTCCCAATTGATACTGCTCATTATCATAGACGGCCACCCCATTTTCAATTTGGGCCTCTATATTAAAAACCTCGGCATTGCCCTTGAATTGGGCATTCATTTGAAGTCCAGCTTTAATGTCCTCCTTTGTTAGCCCCAAAGCATAGAGGTCGGCCCCTATCATGTTCAGGTCGACATCGAACCCTGAACTTACAGAATCGAGCAGCACCTTGGTCTGGGCCGTAAAGTTCAAGTTATCATCCTTAAAAGAAAGATCTATGGCCCCTTTACCGTTCTGTATATCCCCTTCGAGTTTTAGGGCCGAAAAGTCGTAGTCGTTTAGCTGAAGCTGAGAGAAATCGGCTTTAAGTTTGGCGTCGAGGTTATTGACATCGCCACCTCCCGATACATCCATGGTAAAGGAAAGCCCGCCTAATTTCGGATTGTTCAACAGCTTGTCGAGTTGAAGGCCATCTACTTTTAGGTCTCCCTTAAACCGCATCTCCGTACCTTCTTGGTAGTCGCCTTTTGCGGCTATGGTCCCTTCCGGAATGACTAGCTTTGCCTGGGCCCTTAGGTCATTTATTTCCCCCCTTGCTTCCGCATCGACAGCTACGGTCTGGGGAAGGGATATTCCCAACTCCTTTTCAGAAACAAATTGGGCGATGTCCGCTTTGACGGTATTGAGTCGAATGGTATCGAAATTGAAGAACAAAGCGTCTGGCCGGGTTATATTTTGGAGGCTTCCACGGGCAATGAATTGGGTTGTCTTTCCCCAGTTCAACTGCATATTTTTTATATCGATCTCTTCCAAGGTACCCTCTGCCATAATTGCGCCCTGAACGGGATGTTGCGCCGCGGACTTTAGATAGGTGTTATCCGCAAGTTGGGGCTGAAGGGTGAACACATCGTTTAAATCGAGGTATACTTCCCCAAGTGCCATATCTACCTCGGTTTGACCTGGGGTATCCATCAGCTTTTCCACGGAGGGATAACTCAATGTCATTTCCCCTGCCAAAGCACTCTCGTTAAGGCGTAATTGCAAGCCTTCCAAGGCTGCGGAAGTATCATCCATCTCGGCACCGAAGGCAAGGTTTCGCAATACGATTCCACTTTTTTCAATAAAGGACAAGGCCTTTAAATCCATTTGCACCATTCTAGGTTGATAGCGTATCGCCCCCGCCTGTAGCTTGAATTCCGATAGGGAAATCGCGTTCGGATCGAAATCACCTTTTTGGGCTTGGGCCCTTCCCCTAGTATATACAATTGTGTTGTTTTCAAAATCGACCCCATCGGCACGTACCGAAAACTTGGGCCACTCAAAGGCGGCATCGGGAACATCGGTTTCGGTCGAATCTACCGCGGCGACGTCTGACGGAAGATGCAAAGCTAATGACGAACCTTTTAGGGCCATTCTATCCACCTCTATCGTATTTGTTGCCAAATCGGCTTTGGGCAATTCAAGTTCAAAGCTTGAAAAATTCAAATGGGCAAACGTGGAATCGGGAACCGAAGCATAGTCGGCCTTTACGTTATTAAATTGAAGATGGTCTACGGCCAGGTAAGGTAAGGATGTCTGGGTCGTATCTTCGGAAGAAAAGGCTTTTGTTTGCCTATAGAAGATTTCCGTATCCGATAGCTGAAACCCATCGATCTCGAACCTCAGTTTTTCCAAATCGGTTTCATCGGCATCCAATAGCAATTTACCAAGTCGGATACGGCCGTCCATTCCCAAATAAGCATCATGATAGTCCACTTTAAAATCCGTAAAATGAAGCTCCCCTATGCGTATTTTCATGGGTTCCGTATCTGTAGACACCGTAGTGGTATCGGCAGTAGCAAAAGCATCGACCAACAAAGTAAAATTGAAATCCTCGGTATTTTCGGCCCTATGGACATTTGCCCGGAGACCTTCCCAAGTAGCCGATTTTAAATTCAGTTCATTCCCAAAGATCAAAGGCCTTAGGGCCAGATTGACCTCCAAGTTTTTTGAATAGGCCAAGGTATCCCCCTTGGTATCTTCCAAATAGAGTCCCTCCAAAAAAAGATTCCCCGAAAAGGTAAGGAACAAGCGGTCGATAGTCACTTTGGTGTTGGTCTTTTGGGAAACGTAGTCCGTCAGTTTACCGACAATGAGGTCTTGCCCCCATTGGCTTCGAATAAAAAGCACCAAGGCTAGAAATAGCAAGACCAGCACTAAAGACACCCGTCCGAAGCGCCTTAGCCACCTATATTTCCTTTTCTCCTCTTGCATAAGGTACAAAGATCAGTAATAAGCCCATGACTTGCATACTTTTCACCATCATAAATTGACGTAATTGCTATTCATCTTGACCTTATACCTACGTTACCCCTATAAGAGGTGGACTACCGGTCCCACTTTTTAATGATGTGGGCCAATTTTCGCGGCATTTCCATTGGGATCAAGTGCCCCACCCTGCTCAAGGTTACGGTAGACGGTTGGCACAAATAGGGAAGGACCTCGTTGTAGATGGCCTCAGTAGCGATTACGGGGTCATCTTTCGAAAAGATGACCGTTGTAGGCATATCGAGTCGCTTAATACGTTCGGCAATATTGTTTTTCATTCCCACCTTCAACCACCATTGCCATGTGGCCTCATCGATACGCAATTGGGAATTGACCGCGTACAAGCTTCTCTTCTTCCCCATTTTCTTTTTGGTGGCGCCCAGTACGGTCTTTGCCGCCTCTTCCCTATTGGGATGTCTGAGCATACGTTGACGTTCATCGTCGGCCATGTCTTCCACGGTAGGTGGCGAAGGTGCAATAAGCAATAACTTTTCGGGTAGATTCCCTTTTTTGATCTGTGCGGCGTAGAGGATCAATTTAGCGCCCATGGAATGTCCACAGAGGATATAGTCCTTAAGTTTTAATTCGTCCAGACACAGATTGATATACTCCGCCATACCGTAAATCGAGGGTTCCGATAGGGGTTTCGTCCCCCCAAAACCGGGCAGATTCAGCAAGATACAGGTGTAGCGTTTGCGTAAGCGCTTCGCCAGCCAACGCCAGCTTCCGGCATCGCCCCCAAAATAATGCACAAAGACGATGGTCTTTTTTCCCCTTCCTATTTTCTCGTATTTCAAACCTGTATATATCTTCATCTAGTCTTTGTTTAACACATCGCTAGAGGTTTGAATACCTTGGAGCCTGCTCCTATGGTTTTCAAATATCACCTTCAACCTTGAAGGCAAGAGTCGATCGGAAAGAATATAGTTGGCGTCTTGTATTACTTTGTGGTCTTCCGTGACGAGCATCTCACTGTAGGCCGCTAGGCTTGCACAAGAGAACAAGGCATTATCGGAATACCAATTCATCAAGGCCAAACACCTGGAAGCCGGCACGAAGGGCACCTTCAAGGAAGGATTCATAAAAAAACTAACCAATTCGGCCTGAACCAAACGCATTTCCTCAATTCTCGATTGAACCAAGGAGGCGCCAAAAGCCAACGAAGACCTTTCCTGTAATTGCTCAAGATGGGGTATAGCGGCACAGACCTTGTTAAAGTAGATTTTTACTTTCCGATAAATTTTATAATTCACTTCCATAATCCTGTGCATTTAACATGTTCCCTACCCAAGCCTTGAGATCAGGGTATTCCCATGGTGTTTCTTTGCATATATTATTTTTCACGCCTAGAGTTGGGAAATCATTCGAAGATTACCTCCCGTTATCTATAGGGCGACAACGTAACTATTCGCCCTAGAACGGCCATCTTTATTCCCCTCCTCTTGCCGGGTAATCGTTCTTTTCTATGTAATCGATGGCATTGAGTATATCGTCCCAATCGGGCCGTGCAAAGGGCATTGTCTGGACGGCACTGGCATACAAGGTATGGTCGGGCCGCACGAGAAATACCCCAGGTTCGGAAAACGCATCGGGTTCGGAATCCTTTATTCCCTTGGAAACGAATAGTCCCCATTTCCGCGCTTCCTCAATAGATAATCCGTAAGCTATGGGCAACTCGGGAACGTTCCATTCCTTTCCCGATTTTTTTGCACGCGCTTCACTATCACTACTGATGGCCACCACATGGGCGCCCCTATCGGTGAAGTCTTTTAATCTCTTTGCCAATTCCTCCAAATAATTCTTGCATACCGGGCAGTGTAGCCCCCTGTAAAAGACCAACACTGTAAAAGACTCGCTTTTCTGGGCGGCCAAGTTCCATTGCGTATCATTTATAAGGGGGAGTTCTATCTTGGGTACTTCCGTTTTAGGTTTAATCATCCTTAATTTACATTTTAGGTTTCGCTTCAATTCAATTTGAAATGTAATAGCCCTGTCAGCTACTCTACTTACAAAATAACAGGATGCTGACGCCTTCGACAGACTTGATAACAAAAATTTGTGCCCTAAAAACAAAAAGGGACAGCTACCGTTCCCCTTCATTTAGGTTTAATGGCATAGAGCTATCAATTTTATGTATCGAGCCATTCCGGCCCGGCCCACCAATGTAATTTTAGGTTCTAACCACGATAGAAATGCAAAAACCCAATAAAAGACTCGAACAACAAACCTGTATTATCACCGGATCAAGTGGTGGTATAGGTGCCGCCGTGGCCAAGGCCTTAGGGACCGAAGGCGCCAATATTGTAGTCAATTACCGCAGTTCAAAGGAAGCTGCGGAGGAAGTGGCCCACTGGGTCAATTCCCACCAAAGCTGTGGCGAGGCGATCGTTCTAAAGTGCGACGTAAGTAAGGAGGAAGACGTAAAAGCATTGTTCAAGCAAACGATTTCCCATTTCGGTACGGTCGATGTATGTGTAGCCAATGCCGGCCTACAAATAGACCACCCCCTACACGAGATGCCCTTGGAGGCTTGGAAAAAGGTCTTGGACGTCAACCTCACCGGACAGTTTCTGTGTGCCAAGGAAGCCATTAACGAATTCCTGAGAAGGGGCATGCGCGAGGAGGTATCGCGTTCCTTGGGAAAAATCATCCATATGAGCTCGGTACATGAAGAGATTCCCTGGGCCGGCCATGCCAATTATGCCGCGTCAAAAGGGGGACTCCTTATGTTGATGGAAAGCATATGCCAAGCCTACGCCCCACATAAAATCCGGTGCAACAGTATTGCTCCCGGAGCCATAAAGACCGATATCAACAAGGATGTATGGAGCACGGAACAAGGAAAGGAAGACATGCTAAAATTAATACCCTATAAACGTATTGGCGTACCCGAAGACATCGGCAGCGTGGCCAGTTGGTTGGCTTCCGACGAATCGGAATACATCAATGGTACCACTATTTTCGTCGATGGCGGAATGACCTGCTACCCGGGCTTTACCACGAACGGATAAGACAACCTATTAGAAATAACGCAAACTACCTCGAGGCAAGCCCACGAGGCATTAAAAGGAATACACCTTGATTACGAGGCAAGCCTCGGAGCATTTAATCTCGATTATCGAGTAAAAACAAAGACAATGGATTTAAATATAAAAGGAAAAACGGCCCTCGTAACCGGAGGGGATTCAGGACTAGGCATTGAAACCGCCAAGTTTTTAGCCAGGGAAGGCGTCAACGTAGTCTTATCGGACAAAGCCAATGGCAAAGAACTGAGGGACGCGGTCAAACAGGTAGAGAAAGACGCCCAAGACGGTGCCAAGGTAATGGGTATTGCCGCTGACATTTCAAAGAACCAAGAAGTACTGGACCTCGCCAAGAAAATCGAAGCCGAATTTGGCGGTGCGCACATCATTTTCCATTCGGCGGGAGCCCGTGGTGCCGCAGGCGATTTTCTAGAACTGACCGATGACGATTGGATGAAGACCATTGACATCGACCTTATGGGAGCCGTACGGGTAGCCCGGGCCTTTATTCCCCAAATGCAAAAACTGAAATGGGGCCGTATGGTGCTGGTGGCCAGTGAAAATGCCTTCCAACCCTACGAAGAAGAGAGTCCGTACAACGCGTGTAAAGCCGGTATCATCAACCTGTCTAAATGCCTATCGCGGGCCTACTCCAAAGAAAACCTTCTTTTCAACTGTATTTCCCCTGCCTATATAGAAACCCCGATGACCGACGCCATGATGGAAACCTTGGCCAAGGAAAAGGACATTTCGGTAGAGGAAGCCGTGGAATGGTTTGCAAAAAACAAACGCCCCCATATTGCCATGGAACGAAGGGGCAAGCCCGAAGAGGTAGCCGCCGTTGTGGCCTTTTTGTGTTCGGAACACGCCAGTTTCGTTAACGGAAGTAATGTCCGTATCGATGGGGGTGCCGTAGAATCCGCTTTTGGTTGATTTGATGGCGACGAAAAAAAATGAAATGAACCTTTAAAATTTTAAAACATGGAACGAGAACGAAGCGCATGGGAAAATGCACTGAACGAACTTGTAGCACAAACAAAAGCTTGTGAACACACTTACGGTACCTTAATACAATCGGACCGATACCCCACCTGGCAGACCTATTTTAAAAAGCGTCATTTTGAGGAACGGGATTTTGATAAAATCTTAGCCGACGAATACCATGCCGTAAACGAAAATAAAGTGGTCCCCGATATTCGGACAGATACCCCTATATTTGAGCCCTTGGAAAAACAGTTGTTGGAAAAGAACCTATCGGACAGGGAAGTGATTGTTTTAATTACGGCCAACGAAGAAGCCTTGGTTCTACAATATCAAAACCTTTTGGCCTTTGATAAGTTGCCCAAAACTACAAGTGCCCTGTTACAATCACAGGCAGAAGATTTGAACAGCACCATTCAAAGTCTGCGAATGGATTACAATACCAAGTATAGGACCGGACCAACAGAAACCCAACCCAGAACGCTATGAAAAATATACTAAAAGCCCTACTGGCCGGTTGGGGCGCCAAGAAAATAGGCGGAGGCAAATGCGGATGTATAGGCAGCATTGTGGTTTTTATCATTCTGTACTGGATACTGGGCTATGTGATCAACTAGGGTTGGCAATAGCGTCAATCTTGATTTTTTTAGGGTCAATACAGTAAGGTAAACCACCCCATCTTTGTAACTCATAAGTAGGTTGATTACCTATTTCACTTGTGAAATAGTAATTGTATAATTAGTTAAAGGGAGCGTAGGGGTGCGCTCCCTTTTTTATGCCCCAATCTTGGGCAAGCCCCATTTATACGAAGGTTAAAAAATACTAAAAAGTAAGATTTTACATATTTCAACTGCGAATACAACAACAAACCGCCGATTTAATTTCAGCTTTCTCAAAAGCCCCGTTGAAAATTATCGAATAGAGGATTTTGAGAAGATTGCACCCCTATTTTTTCTTGAAAAAACAAGAAAAAAACGAACAAATTAAAATTTAAAAAAATGCATTCGCCCCCAACCTTTGGCAGCCCTTATCTTCATTACAACTGTCTACATTTTAAAGAATTAAATCCCTGCCAAACGATTGCGTATTCCGCTTATTGAAGCCTAATAATTTTGCCCGTTATAGCCGAAATCTTATATTTGTCGCCGTATTTAAAAGGTGCCCATAAGCTAAAAAATTACTATTAAAATCTTTTTAAAACAATGAGGTAATGTGTTGAAATTTATTGTTACGGTGACATCAACCATGTATTAAATTCTTACAATGGTCCATTTTGAAATGCACGACATAAAAAAGACTACATTGCAAACGAACAAGGTGTTCCAGTTGACAATTTACTAGAACTACGGAGATGATAAATGCAAAGAATTCAGACTTAATTTTACCCATATCCGTAACGGCACATTTGTGTATCATAAACGGGCTCTTGTTTTTACTTACCCCCGACACCTACACCCATGTCTATTACATTTTACACTACAACATATCGTGGCTGCTCATCACCTATGGTTTAGGGTACTACGTAAGGGTGCGTAAAGAGCGCTTTATGACCAACATACATAAGATGGTCCAGCTCTATCTTATCTATGGCCTGGCCTATTTTGCCCTTTTTGGCATTACCGGACGCATTTATGAATCGTTGGAGCACCAGCTCTTTGTCTATTTGACCATATGCATTGCCCTGACCCTGTACAGGGCCCTATTTTTCTGGGTTCGCCGCAAATACCGTCTATGGGGCGGCAACTCCGTAAAAGTGGTAGTCATTGGCCGTGACAAAAACCTAAAAAAAATACGAAAGGTATTTGACGAGCCCGAATTGGGCTACCGTTACATGGGTTACTTTGACGATAAAAAATCAAAAAGCAAGACCTATCTGGGGCCGGTCATCGACTGCTTCCTTTATATCTTGGAGAACGACATTGATGAAATCTACTGCGTTGCCTCAAAGTTCAACAACAAAGAGCTGCGCAACCTGATCGATTTTGCCGACAACAACCTGATCCGTATAAAGATCATTCCGGATAACAAGGAAGTATATTCCCGAGGCATGTCGATTGAACTATATGATACGATTCCTGTCCTCAACCTGAGAAAAGTACCCTTGGATACCGAATTTGCACGTATCTCCAAACGCAGCTTCGACATTCTTTTCTCTTCCCTTGTGATTCTTACCGTACTCTCTTGGCTCGTGCCCATTATGTACGTATTGATCAAATTGGAATCACCGGGCGACCTTTATTTTAAACAAAAACGGCACGGTCTAAAGCGTAAGACCTTTTGGTGTTATAAGTTCCGATCCATGCGCCCCTCAAAGGATGCCGACTCAAAAATGGCCACCAAGGGCGATATGCGCGTGACCCGTATAGGCAAGTTTATCAGAAAAACGAGCATAGACGAACTACCCCAGTTCTTCAATGTGTTTTTGGGCGATATGAGTGTGGTAGGCCCCAGACCGCATATGGAGTTGCATACGTGGGACTATGAAGTGTCGGTAGACAAGTATTTGGTACGCCACTTTGTAAAGCCCGGCATTACCGGCCTTGCCCAGGTAAAAGGATATCGGGGCGAAATTGCGGAAAAGAAAGATATTCTCAACCGCACCAAACTCGATATTTTTTATGTGGAAAAGTGGAGCCTGTTGTTGGATTTACAGATCATAGTACAAACCGTAGTCAATGCCGTACGCGGGGAAGAAAAGGCCTATTAGGCTAACGATATAAAACTAGCGGAAATGTTAAATTTCATATTCTTATAAAATGGCCCTCGATTTGTTTTTTATACAGTTTCACAAGCCCCTAATTTATATTAATTCAATAGGCCATCCGCAATTTCAACAGATTGCAAATAAGCTCCTATCCCCTGTTTTATTTAAAGGGAATAAAAGTTTTGGGTATACTAAAAATGCCGTTTCTTTGACTGTTTTACGAAGCTTTCGAAAAAAGAAAAAGCTTATACTGACATCATGGAATCCTGCTTCACACTCAAATAACCGATTCACTCAACTTGAAGATTTGTATTAAACCGATTTTATATGGAACAGACAAACATTAACAAACTACTCTCAAAATACTTTAAACATTGGCCTCTTTTTGCCATTGGGACTGTTACCTGTTTAGCAGCCGTATTTCTTTACATACGCTATTGGGCAGATACGGAATATGAGGTGGTAAGTACAATTTTGGTAAAAAACAAGGACATTGGCCAAGGAACCGCTAAAGCAGAGAGCATAAAAGATTTAGGCCTCATCAAAAATTACACTGATGTCGAAGATGAAATTGGCATTTTGCGTAGTACTGGTTTAATGGAAAAGGTTATTGCTGATCGATCCCTAAACATCAACTATTTTATTGAAGGAAAAGTTCGCGACGTCGAGGTCTACGGTAAAAGCGTCCCAATTGAAATATTGGTAGACGAAACGGCTACCGACCTGATATACAATCTCCCTATCCATATAAAGTTCTTAAACGATACCGAATTCGAGTTGGAAACCACCGTAAATGACCAAAGTTACAAGACACAACACACTTTTGGCGACTTAGTAACTGCACCCTTCGGTACGTTTACCGTTACAGCAAAAGAAAACCACGAATACATTGACAACGGAAAACCCTTATATTTTGTCATACGCGATACGGATATTATAATCGACGCTTTTCTTAAAAACCTAAATGTTGAACAAATTAACAAAGCGAGTAATCTTCTAGGAATTCGGTTTGTAAGTGGAAACAAAGAAAAAGGGGAAGCCGTGGTTGCCGGCCTAATAGAAACCTACGTAGACGAAATGATCAAGTACGAAAACGAATTGGCGGAAAATACGATCAAAATGATCGACAACCGCTTAAAATTACTTTCGGGTGAAATTGAGGGCGTAGAAAAAACCGTGGAAGAGTTTAAAACAAAAAATGATCCAAGTAGCGTAGCCAACAATACACAGATTTACATTGCCCAAGCTAACGATTACAAAAAGTTAATTACTGATTACCAAACTGAAATAAATGTTATTAATGCCATAGAAACCTATTTACTACAAGGTAACTCAGATGTACCCATTCCTGCAGCCTTGAGTGCCAACGATCCCTCCTTGACCAGTATGATCGAACAGTACAATGCAACCCTGTTAGAAAAAGGACAAATGTCTCAGTCTGCTTCGAGCGCCAACCCCATAATCGTCAACTTAGACCGAACTTTAAACGATTTAGGGAAGGCCATTTTAGAGAACGCCCGTAGTGCCAAAAACCGTTTGATGATTGCCCAGCGCAATTTGCAATCAAATGCCAACAAATACCAGGCCCAGATTGCCAAGATTCCCTCAATGGAACGCCAATTGGTAGACATCAGCCGTGATAAGAGCACAAAAGAAAGCCTCTATCTATACTTGCTACAAAAGCGCGAAGAAGAAGTACTTTCTTTAGCGGCCCCAGTTTCTTCAACAAGAATAGTAAGCTTACCTAGAGCAAATCGCTACCCTGTAAGCCCCAACAAAACGGCGCTTTACTTAGGAGGGTTACTCCTAGGGCTATTTCTACCTTTCTCAACGGTTTATGCCAAAGAGCTCCTAAATAACAAAATCACCTCAATAGAAGATCTTTCGAATTTAATTTCAGCACCAATTCTGGGAGAAATAGCTAAAAGTAAAGATGGAGAATTAATATCAACAGAAGGCAATAGTCGCACACCAGCTGCTGAATTGTTCCGTTTACTTTGCTTTAACTTGGAATATTTAAAAAAAACGGATACGAATCAGACTTTATTGGTAACCTCAACTATCCAAGGTGAGGGCAAAACCTACATCGCTTCAAATCTCGCCATAACCATGGCTTCAAACGGCGAAAAAGTGGTGGTACTATCGTTTGATTTAAGAATGCCTCGACTAATGAAAAGTTTTGACCTATCCGATACGCCAGGGTTAACCGATTTTATAATCCAGAAGGACCTCCATAGTTCCGACATCATTCAAAAACACCCCTCCATAGACAATCTCTACCTGATAGGCTCAGGAATGGAAATCAACCAAGTAGGCCGTTTAATGTTGAGCGAGCGAATTGAAGTTTTAATGGACAGCTTAAAAAAGGACTACGACCGCATCATTATCGACACTCCTCCGATTGGACTTATTTCAGATGCTTTCGCACTAAACGCATACATAGATGGCACAATTTACGTGACCCGAAAAAATTTGACTAAAAATGAACATTCCAAGACCATAGAATCAATTCATAAGAACGGAAAATTAAGAAATACCATGGTCTTATTAAATGATACCGAAGCTGCCCAAAGTTATGGCTACGGAGTTAAGACCACTATTTAATGTCATTAAAGAAAAGAGTACTAAGTAATGGATTGGCATCCGTTTTCCAAAAAGGGATTCGGGTGCTGGAACAATTGTTTCTGGTTCCTTTTTTTATATCGGCTTGGGGAGCCGCCTATTATGGGGAATGGTTAACGCTGACCATTATCCCAAGTATTATTGCCTTCTCCAACCTAGGGTTTGGTTCCGCAGCAGCCAATAGCTTTGTCTTAAGCTATGCCGCCGGTCGCAAACAAGAAGCGGCCAACATTAGTAAAACCGGGATATACATTATTACCATCATGGTATTTGTAGCCATGATGATAAGTAGCATTGCTATTTTTACACTAGACCACTTTCATGTTTTTGACAAATCCCTTATCGATAGCCAAGAAGCCATCTTAGCGGTCTCTATTCTAATTTTCGCCCAATTATTGAACTTCTACCTTCAATTGATTGAAGCCTACTACAGAGCTGCCGAAAAAGCTGCCCTGAGCATCAATCTGATCACCTCCAAAGCCGCCGCTAATTTAGGTGCGGGATTATTGGTCCTACTCCTCGGGTATGGCATTGTAGAATTTGCCATCTCACAACTTCTGGTCATGTTGGTATTTATGGCCTTATACTGGATAAAAGGCCGTCAGGTCATCGGATTGTTTAAGATACATCGAGGCCAAAGAGACAACACCATTCTAAAAGCCATCACCACCAAAGGCTTGAGTTATTTGATGTTACCCCTGTGGCAGATCATCTATTTTCAAGGCACCACCTTTGTGGTACGTATTGTTTTAGGGCCAGAAGCCGTTGCCATTTTTAACACGGTACGCACCTTGAGTCGTTCATTTAACCAGGTCCTATATATGGTCGAGCCCACTGTTTTCCCTGAGCTGATCAATCAAATTGGAAGAGGGGACTGGAAGACCGCCCAAAAGATTTTTAGATTAGCGATACTGGGCGTATTTGCCTTATCGGCCGTTGGCTTTGTTTTCTTGGCCGTGTTCGGCCTTTGGTTTTATGGCATATGGACCAACCATGAGCTTGAAGTCCCCCAAGCCATGTGGTATCTCTTTATTTCAGGCATGTTACTCAATGCCCTATGGTATACTACCGAAATGGTATTCCGTGCCGTAAACGAACCTAAGAAAATGGGTTTGTACGGAGTAATTGCAGCGGCCCTATCGGTTCTGCTGACCTATTTATTATCACATCAAATGGGCCTCATAGGCGCGGCAATAGGTGCCGTATCCCTCGATTTAATACTAGTCTTTCTGGTTATGCCGGAGGGATGTAAAATAATGCGGATGTCTCTTAAAGGACTTTTAGTGGATGGTTTTAATGATTTTAAATCTCTTAAAAAACTACATTTTAATCGACCGTGAAAATTTTTAAAAAAAATATAGAAAGTCGAGTTATTGATAATTCAATCGAAGGCTCAATCCCAAAAGATATAAAGACGGGGATATGGCTTTATTTTATCTTATTGATTTTTGAAGGGGCGCTTCGTAAATGGTTTCTTCCTAGCCTTTCAGATCCTCTACTGGTAGTGCGGGACCCAGTCGCTATATGGATTATATATAACGCATGGAAGTTCAACTTGGTCAATAGAAATTATTTCATCATCTCTATGACCGCATTTACGATTTTAGGAGTTATTACCGCTTTGTTATTTGGACATGGCAACATTTGGGTGGCCCTGTTCGGAGCAAGAATTACACTAATCCATTTTCCCTTAATAATAATAATGGGAAAAGTACTTAACAAAAATGACATTTATAGATTTGGCAAATTTATTATGTGGCTCTCAATACCTATGCTATTACTTATTGCCGCACAATTTTATAGCCCCCAATCCGCTTGGGTCAATTTAGGTGTTGGTGGAGATACAGAGGGAGCTGGATTTACAGGTGCTATGGGATATTTTCGACCTCCCGGAACCTTCTCCTTTCAGGTAGGTAACACCCTTTTTTTTAGCCTTGTAGGAGTGTTTGTAGTTTATTTTTGGACAAGCAAATCTAAATTGAGCCCAATCATCTTAAGCCTAGCAACCATAGCTTTGCTTGCTTCTATACCATTATCAATTAGTCGAACGCTTTTCTACTCTATTTGCCTTACTATAGTCTTCTATCTATGTAGTATCATTTTCGAACCAAAACGCATAACCAATATTATTTTTATTGCAGCCGGTTCAATCCTCATACTTTTAGGACTTATGCAGTTTGAAGCTATTGATACCGCTGTTACAGTATTCATAAATAGGCTTGAAACCGCAAGTGATATCGAAGGTGGGGTCTCAAACTCCTTATTTGACCGAATATTCGGCTATATGTTCAGGGCTTATACTTCATCAAATGAAATTCCTTTTTGGGGGTACGGCTTAGGAATGGGCACGAATGTAGGAAGTCAAATCTTAAGTGGTAAAAGGCAGTTTTTGGTTGCTGAATTTGAATGGAATCGCATCGTAGCTGAGATGGGAGTGTTTTTAGGCACTGCCTTGATTTTGGTTCGCGTCGCTTTAGCAAGTAAACTCGTTTTTGGAAGCTTGGCAAAAATGAAAAAGGGAGAACTCTTGCCTTGGCTACTACTTAGCGTAGGACTAATCAATCTTTTGCAATCGCAGTGGTGGCAGCCAACCATTTTAGGCTTTGGGATATTCATTAATGGCCTAGCTTATGCCGCTGTTCAAACGAAAGAAGAAAACTAAAGGATGATACCAGTCTGTTATTTTAAAAAATAAATATTCCAATTGACCAGATAACAATTTATCGGTTTTTCCTAATTAAAAAAAATATGAGAAAGCGTTTTGAATGGATAGACAATATAAGAGGCGTAATGATAATTTTGGTTGCACTTGGGCATATCATCACGGATGGAAGTATTGATAACACCTTTAATTCTATAATGCGAATGCCTACCTTCTTTATGATTAGCGGATATTTATTCAAGTTCAAACCGCGTAAGTCCTATTTCAAACATAAGGTAATGCATCTTTTAGTTCCTTATTTAGTTTACCTTATTCCTGTTTTAGCAATTCAAATGTTTTTTGAAGAGAAAGGGGTTATTGAATATATCGCCAGACTGCTCCTAGGAGGCCCATATTTGTATGCATGGACCGGAGTCTTTTGGTTCATAACATGCCTTTTTTTTACCCAACAAATTTTCAATCTATTTTCGAATTGGAAAATAAAGAATATAACAATTCTAATGATTATTTTTTTACTTTTCTCTTATGTTAATGATATTTTTTTTCCTTCAATAAATATACCTTTAAGCATTAATCTTTGTTTATATTCATGCCCTCTATTTTTTATGGGGTTTCTATTTAAAAAAATAATTGAAGAAACATCGGTATCAATTGTTTTTCCTATTTCTATCCTGTTCCTAATTTTTTTAACAAGTACATTCTACTTTAATAATCTATACATAAACATGAAAATTGCTGATTATGGCGTACCTTTTCTCAGTTTTATCCTTAGTGTTATTTCCGCTTTTTGTTGCATTCTAATATTTAAACCTTTTAAAAATTTTCATTTATTTAGTTTTTTTGGCAGAGCGTCAATGGTCATTATGTATTTGCATTTACCCTTCAATTATTTTATTCTCTATATAGAACCTAACCTTAACCCTTGGCTTATTCTATCCATTTCAGTTTTAACTCCAACTTTACTTTATTATGTTTTTAAGAAAAATCCCATATCCCGGAAATATTTACTTGGAGAATAGTCAAATTCACATGTGATTAATTTTTTTAAATTTCCCTTACAATGGCATGTCATTCTAATTTTCTAAACAAACACACTCAGTAATAAAAATGGATAAGATTCAAAAGTCTATGCTAAGTAATAAAAAAAGAGAATTTGGAAGGTTAAAAATCTTAGATAGTATTCGTGGAATGGCGGCTCTATTAGTACTATATCATCATATTTTCAAATTAAACAAAGAAATATTGAAAAGCCATACAAGCACATTAACATTTGACGTAATGGACTTTATTTCTGAGTTGAACCTTGAAGCCGTATTACTATTTTTTATAATTTCAGGTTTTTCTATCGCATTAAGCATAGCAAAAAGGCCTTTAACGAATGGGAATACCTTAAACTCATATCTCTACAGAAGGTTTAAAAGGATTTTACCCATTTATTGGTTAGCTATATTATTGGCTTTTATAACTGGCACTGTGCTAGGCATATTACATTTGAATGATTTCAGTTTTCACAATCTCTTAGGAAATTTACTATTTGTTCAGACCAGTGCATCAATACCTGAATCATGGGCTGTCCCCTATGGCTTAAATGGGCCTTTGTGGTCATTGGCATTTGAAATGTTTTTTTATATATTATTCCCACTAGTCTATTTCCTAAATCAAAAATGGTTCATAAAAATTAGCTTGCATACTAAATATGTCTGTTTAGTAGCATTAGTCTTACTCGGTATAGTAGTAAATAAAAAAATAATTTTTATTCCTTACTTCTTATTTTTAGGTGGATTTATTACATGGATACAAGGTTACATATCTGCCCAGTACTATGTTTATTGGAAAAAAAGAAACTTCTTTTTTCTAGCTAACCTACTGATTGGTATAGCAGTAACTATAGGCAGCTCTCAAATACCCTCGGAAACCGTAAAAGTTATTGGAAAAGGAATGCTTTTAAACGGCCTATTTTACTTTTCGATGATTATTCTGGATCAGTATAATACGACTAAAATTAAAAACTTTATAAATAGGTTATTCTTCAAAATTGGTGAAGGGAGTTATGCCATTTATGCTTTACACTATCCTATTTTGATATACTTTCAGAAACTAGGCATAAGTCTTAAGTATCAATTATTAGTTATCCCTCCTTTTATTGTTTGTTGTTACTTACTGGAAAAGAAGTCTTTACTATGGAAATTAAAATTTCTAGAGTTAGATTATCTAAAACCAATTTATTTATTTAATAAAGTCGTTTTGAATAAAAAATGAGCCTCTTTATTTGACAAAATAATAAAGATTAGATTTCTAGCCCCAAAAAAGTTAGAATAATAAAATTATTTTCTAATGAAAATTATCTTTCTTACCCACCACGAAAATCAGAAGGGTTACAGCATGACCCGTTATACGAATTTTTTGAAAGAGGGTATGCAAAAGAGAGATTTTGACACAGAGATATGGTTTCCTAAGACCTATTTTGCAAAATCAAATTTTCCAGAGAGTCTAAAAAAATGGCTGGGATATTTAGATCAATTTATACTATTTCCTATTTGGTTTATACAGAAGAGCAAACGGTTGCCACAAGACACACTCTATGTACTCACCGATCAAGCCCTTGGCATGTGGATGCCATTGATTAAGGCAAAAAAACATGTCGTACACTGTCATGACTTCATTGCACTAAAATCGGCCGAAGGTAAAATTAAAGAGAATCCTACCTCTTGGTCGGGTAAAATTTATCAAAAACTAATATTAAAAGGATTTTCTGCAGCCCATAATTTTATCCCTATATCAAAGAACACTCAAAATGAATTAGTTCAATACTTAAACAAAACACCTTTACTTAACGAACAGGTTTACAATGCTATTGATTATCTATTCAAACCCGGATCAATTGAAGAAGCTCGTTTTTCTTTCAAAACCACTCATAAACTTCAGGTAAAAGACGGGTACATTCTTCATGTAGGAGGCAATGGTTTCTATAAAAACAGAAAAGGTGTAATCGCTATTTATGATGCATGGAGAAAACAAACAAATAATCCATTACCTCTGCTAATGATTGGATATCCCCCATCTTCGAGTATCTATAGTCGTTACGAAGTTTCCCCATACAAAAAAGACATTCACTTTTTAACTGACATAACTAATACCCAATTAGCGAAAGCATATCAAGGTGCTCGAATATTTCTCTTTCCTTCTTTATTTGAAGGTTTCGGATGGCCCATTGCTGAAGCCATGGCTTGTGCTTGTCCCGTTATAACTACAGATGAAGCCCCAATGAACGAAGTGGGAGGTGACGCGGCTATTTATATAGACCGTTGCCCTAGTAACAAAGAGATGAATTCATGGGCTACGGAATCGGCTAAAATACTGGAGCGCACTTTGCGAATCCCTCAAGAAGATAGAAACATTCTGATTTCAAAAGGGCTAGAAAATGTATCTAGATTTAACGGAAAAACGATTCTTGATCAAATTGAAAAAATATACAAACGTATCAAGTAAATCAAGTTAAAACACTGAAACATACCCATCATTTACTTAGAGGACAGCCCATAAATTATACTAATTTTCGCCTATGAAGACACAAACGAAGAAACGCATCCTTTTTATCGGTTACAACTTCTCCCCTGAACTGACCGGTATCGGTAAATACTCCGGCGAGATGTTGGAGTGGTTGGCCGAACAAGGTCATGAATGTACCGTACTTACCGCCTATCCCTATTACCCTTACTGGAAGGTACAGGAGCCTTATCGAAAAAATCGGTTTTGGTATAAGAAAGAGATTAAAAACTTTGCTTCGGGAGGAAAACTACGCGTGCTGCGCTGCCCTATGTACGTGCCTGAACAACCTAGTGGTCTTAAACGAATGATCCTGGACACCTCATTTTCGGTCACGGCCCTGCTTCGTATGCTCCCCCTCCTCTTTCAAAAAAAATACGATTGGAGCATCTCCGTCGCCCCATCCTTTCAATTTGGTCTTCTAGGGGTTCTATATAAAAAACTAAGGGGAGCCAAACACTTACATCATATACAGGACTTGCAGATTGAAGCCGCCCAAGATTTAGGACTCATAAAATCACCTCGACTGCTCAAGCTATTATACGGCACCGAACGCTTTATTTTCAGGAATACCGATGTGGTCAGCAGTATTTCGGACGGTATGATGGCCCGCATTGAAAAAAAGGCCCAAAAACCCCTATTGTTCTTTCCAAATTGGACGGAGACCCATAGCTTTTATCCGATGATTGAGAATAGAGGGGGGTTAAAAGAAAAATTTGGTTTTGCCCCAAACGACTGGGTGGTACTCTATTCGGGCGCCATTGGTGAAAAACAGGGCCTTGAAGCCATTCTCCATACCGCCCAAACCCTTAAAGGTCATAAGCAACTACAATTCGCTATTTGTGGTACAGGGCCTTATAAGGAAACCCTAATCCATATGGCAGAGGAAATGGGCCTGCCGAACATGCATTTTCTTCCCTTACAGCCCAAAGCCGATTTTAATGCTTTTTTAAATATGGCGGACTTACATTTGGTCATACAAAAAGAAAAGGCCAGTGACCTCGTTATGCCCTCAAAATTGACTACTATTTTGGCCGTGGGCGGTTTGGCCCTGATTACAGCCAATGAACAATCTAGTTTGCACAAAATTGTACGGAAATACAACATGGGGCTTTTAGTTGCGGCCGAAAACCAAGAAGCTTTAAACACGGGAATTTTAGAAGCTTTTCAAAACCAAGATAACGCTTCCATAAAAAAAGCGGCAAGAACCTATGCCGAGAACTATTTGGCCATCGACACCATCATGAAGACATTTGAAAAAAAACTGTATACTTGAGCGAATTAACACATGTAGTTTATCGATCAATAGCGCTATTGATAAAGTATCCCGTACGGTTTGCAGATTCATTTGTAACTTTAAGCTCATTGCATCATCCCCCACAACATAATTGACAGTGCCAGACCAATTTGAAAGACCAAATAATTATCCGATATCCTTATCTTGGTTATCATTAATACCTGACCATTATGAAGAATAGCTTTTTAAAAGCGGTTTTTTCATTTAAGACCAAAATTGTAAATCCAAAACTTGAAGGTTTACGCCGCAGTACGGCCGCAAACTTGCAAGTGGAGGATTTAACCGAATTAAACCTAAGAAAGCGTCAAGACCTTCTCAAACACGCCTTGACCCAGTCCCCCTTTTATCAAAAAAAATATAAAGGGTTGGATTTTTTAAAAAAGGGGGTAATTCGTAATGAGGACTTTACAAAGCTCCCCCCATTGACCCGATCCGAACTCAGGGAAAACTTTGGCAGTATACAAGCGGATAACATTTCCAAATCCGATTATCGAAAAGCCACCACTTCTGGCAGTACGGGATCCCCGATTTCAGTTCTTCATGATCGCCGGCATCCAGAAACCCCCATACGCTGGCGTATTTTAAACTGGTGGAGTGTTCAACCATGGGAAAACCAAGCCTTTATCTATCGCTACCAGAGACCTTTGTTAAAACGATTGAAAAACAACCTACTTTGGTGGCCTACCCAAAGGATATTCTTGGCGGCCGCCGACCTTAACGAAAAAAAGCTTAACAAATTTGTTCGCGATTTTAATCGTATCAAACCCACCTTGTTACAAGGCTATGTAGATGTTGTATTCGAATTCGCCCTATACCTCCTTGATAATAATATTAAAATACACCCCCCTAAAATGGTATGGGTCACCTCCGCCCCCTTGTTTGAAGAACAGCGCGAACTTATGGAAAAAGCTTTTGGGGCTCCTGTATGTGACCAATACGGCAATACCGAAATTTTGTTGATTGCGGCCGAATGCCCCGAACAAAATGGTTTGCATATCATGCAAGACACCGTACATATTGAGTTCGTTGACCAAGATAATCAGCCCGTAGCCCCCAATACCACGGGCAAAATACTTCTGACCGACCTCACCAATTACGCCTTCCCCTTGATTCGCTATGAAATTGGTGACGAAGGCAAATACCTCGACCATACCTGTTCTTGTGGCCGACCTTTACCTCTAATGGAAAATGTAAGGGGCAGACAAACTGTAAACATCAAAACCCCCTCCGGTCTACGCATAAGAGGGGAACATCTGATGGCCATGTTCAACGGGTATATGAAGGTTTTTAAGGAAATCCAACTGCAACAGGAAGGCGACTTTTCGGTTTGTATTGCATATGTACCTAGAACAGCTAATGAAGGACAAAAAGAAGCCGAAAAAATGGCAAATCTCTTGATGCAAAGGGCACGATCCGAGATTGTAGTAACTGCTAAAAGGGTAGACCAAATAGAACGGACAACGACTAAAACTCCATTAATCATTAGTCATCTCAATTAAGTTTTCGCATGTTACAATCCGAGTATCTAAAAAACTTTATCAAAACCAATAGTCAACGCCTGCTCCTTTGGCGCTATCACCAAAACCAAAATAGTTTTGTAAGAAAAAGAATTAAGGCAGTAACCACAGAAACTGGCCCATTAAGTAGCTCCAACAAAAGGTTATGTGATACCTACGCCCTCGAAGTATTGGGATGGAAAGGCTATGCTCCGTGGCTCTACCTCTATACCTTACGATCGGGCCTATTCAAAGAAGGTTGGATTCCGGAAAACTATTTTGGCCCGAACGTCATCCCCAAAATACAAGGCAATTACGGAAAAACCTCTAACCTTAGATCCTTAACCCATAAGTTATTCAAAGGGGATGTTCACCCTGACTTGGCGTACTTTAGCAATGGCAACTGGTACTCCATGGACCACTCCCCCCTCCCTGAAGCAGAAATACAAGTAATGCTTAAAGCGGCAACCGATAAAATCGTATACAAATTAGACGGATCATACCAAGGGCAGGGAATTTTTGTTTGCCCAACCGATACTTTATCTTTAGGGGCATTGGCACAAAAAGGAAATGGCTTGGTGCAGCGCTTTATTGAGCAACACGATTTTTTTGACCAATTCTCATCTGTCTCCACCGCCTGTATCCGCCTGACCACGGTCATAACCCCCAATGGACAGACCGAACTCAGAGGCGCTTTTTTAAGACTTGGCCAGGCAAATGATACCCATGTACAATACCATAGTGAAATTGCCATAGCCATTGACTTGGCAAGTGGAGCACTGCATGCAACAGGCTACCATCCCAACTGGACAAGTTGCACCCACCACCCGGACCACCATATCGCTTTTAAAGGCCTAGTCATCCCAAATTTTAAAGAAGCTGTTGCCGATACCCTATCCTTACACCAACAAATGCCGATGGTAGGGGTTATTGGCTGGGACCTTATTATTGATAAAGAGGGCAAAACGGTTTTAATGGAATGGAATGGCTATGGTAGCGATGTTGCTTTTTCAGAAGTTACGCAAGGCCCCTGTTTTACCGGACTCGGCTGGGAGCATTTTCACAAATCCTGACAATACTATATTTTTCAGCTATATAAATATACGATAGTTCTCTGCCAAGAACTCCTTCATTTTATCTATATCCCCTCCACAAGCTTTTTTTACTTCGTATATTTTAGCATCAACCAAAGTACGATACCACCAGCCTTGCAAGAAATGCCATAAAAACCCTTCCTTGCCTTGGGTAAAGCCGAATTTAAAAAAGTAACGATAGACAAAGTAGATAAAGGACCGCCAAAACAGGGGCATATTCGCGTACTTTTTTTTCTTGTCCCGTTTGGATTGGGCATCGGCAGACATGGCATATTTTGCAGTTTCACCCTTCGGCTCTATTAACCCAAACTCTAAATTTAACAGTTCTACAGCTTCACGAATCGCGTAATTATTATGTTTTTCAATCCACCAGCCTAAAGGATTCAAGTTATGGTCTACAAAAAACCCATCGAACTGTATACTATCTCCTTCGGTAAGCACTATATGCTCATCCATCCAACGATCTTCACAAACCGCCTTCCCATAACGGAACATCCGCAAGATGTTCATCTGAATCATTCCCTTGGTCATGAGCTTATTTAAAAAATACATTTTCCGCTCAAAAACCACACCCGAAACATGGAGCTCTAGCGTAGGAAGTTTTTTCCCAATTTCCAAGATGAGTTCGTCGGTCAAATATTCATCGGCGTCTAGACGAAAAACCCATTCAGTCTGAATCGGTAAGTTTTCAAGTGCCCAGTTGACCTGTTTGGCATGATTATTTTCCCACTTATTCTGATAAACTTTTGCTCCTAAGGATTGCGCCAACTCAACGGTTTTATCCGAAGAAAAAGAATCGACAATATATACGGTTTCAGAAAAGCGTTGCGCATTTTTGACACAGCGCTCAATATGCTTTTCTTCGTTATAGGTCAGAATAAAGGTAGAGATGGAATGCATCAGTCTTTTATTTCGCGTGTTTTAATAAACTTAGCAGGGTTACCTCCGACTACGGCCCAAGGTTCTACATTTTTAAATACAGCTGCTCTAGCACCAACAACAGCACCCTCGCCTACAGTCACACCAGGTCCAACAAATGCCTCTGCCGCCACCCAAGCAAATTTTGATATCTTAATAGATTTAGTGTAAAGTGGGTGTCCTTTTAAAGTAAAATCATGGGTGCCTGTACAGATATAGGACCGTTGGGATACAATTGAGCGAAATTCAAGAATTATCTTACCTTGGGAATATAAATCCGCACCATCAGCAACACCAACTTCATCATGAACTTCTAAATTCCAAGGAGCCCAAATTTTAACTTTTGGGTAAATATGTACGCCTTTACCAATTTTAGCACCAAATAATCGCAAAAGAAAAGAACGCCAATTGTGCAACGGCCTAGGAGAATATTTAAAAAAAATAAGATATACTATGTTCCAAACTAATCTTGTTGTTCTATTTTTAATAGAGAAAGATGCTCCAGTATAAGTATCTTCATTATGCATTTTTGACTTCATTTATAAATTTATTAGCGGCCTGTGCTATGGTAAAATAATCCTTATATACTCTTTCCGCTGCACGACTCATTTTATTTCTTTCTAATAAATTAATCGAAAGCCATTCTCTAAGCATACCATAGGTTTGGTCTTCTGTATCGTCTTTTACAATCCCCCCTTGACCTTTTGCGATTTCACGCCAAATATTTACTTTATTGCTGATTAATACAGGTTTTTTACAAGCCAAAGCTTCCACCACGGCTATACCAAAATTTTCTTGGTGGCTCGGTAAAACAAAAGCTTCACTCTCGTAAAAAGCCCCCCATTTCGCATCCCCGCTTAACATTCCTGAGAACAAAATATTGGGAGATGCTGCGGCCAAGGCCTGCATCTCCTTTCCATACTCATGATTTTCTGGTCCGGCAATGATCAATTGAGGTAAGCCTTCCATTTCCTTTTCAAGTCGCAAA
Organism: Zobellia galactanivorans; assembly: GCF_000973105.1. Lineage (NCBI taxonomy): Bacteria > Pseudomonadati > Bacteroidota > Flavobacteriia > Flavobacteriales > Flavobacteriaceae > Zobellia > Zobellia galactanivorans. Next base: position 1,336,324 of record NC_015844.1, read on the forward strand.
TACGAACGAATTAATAAATCCACCCCTTTTTTAGGGTGAATTCTACTTAAAAAAAGAAGATAAGGTTTGCCATTCCATTGAGGCACGGTATGGGTAAAGGCCTCCTTCATCTTAACAGCTCTCGAAGGAGGGGGCTGAATACCATATCCTACATTAATTTCCTTTTTAGGTTGATACTTTGGAAATGTAGTGCGTGCCAATAATAATTCTTCTTCACAAGTAAACAAGACACCGTTGGCTTGATTTATAACTTTACTTTCAACTAGCTTCCAATACACCTCGTTTCGCAAAGCCTTTAATTTTCGTTCTTTAGCGTTTTGAAAATAAGGATCCAACATACCATGTGGCATAATAAATACTTTTGGAGCTTTCATATTCTGTTTTTTTAACGAAAGCAACGCCTTTATAGTAGCATGACTATGATATAACCAAAGCGCATGAACAATAACTATATCATATTGGTTAAAATTATCAATTAACCATGGAATCAGGTTCTTATTATATTTCCAAGGTGTTTTACTCGCTCCTAATGCATGAATCTTAAACGTATCTTGTCCTAAATACTCAGAATTAGGTTCATCAAAACAAACAACTTCATTTTCTACACCTTGCTTCTCCATTTCAGGAATAGCATTGCGTATACCTTGACAGGGCCCCCCTTGTTTAGGATTCATACTAGAAATCACTCGGAGTATCTTCATTTTAAAGAGTTTTATAAAGTTCAAGATATTGTTGCGCTATATACTCCACTGAAAACCTTTCGGCATTTCTAAGTCCCTTTTCTATTAAATTAATACGATAAGACTCATTGGATATTACTGTTTCATATGCATCCCTAATTGACGACACATCTTCGGGATTTACCAAAACGGCCGCATCGGCAGCCACCTCAATTAGCGGCTCAATATTAGAGGTTATCACTACCCTTCCTGTCATTTGTCCTTCAATCACGGGCATCCCAAATCCCTCATACATTGAAGGAAAGTTTACGATATCACAACTTTTATATTCATCCCTTATTTCTTCATCCGTAAGATTACATTGGTTGGAATAGTCTGTTTTATATTTTTCTAACAAAGCTACTTGCGAAACCTTCAGCTTTCCAATAATTCGAAGATGGCACGATATTCCCGATAAAGCTTCAATGGTACGATCCAAATTCTTGTTCCATCCTGTTCCAATATGCAGTATAATCGGTTTTTCTTGATTAAAAGGTTTTGCTACCGGGACAAATATTGGATCTATGGCATTATAAATAACCCTTAGTTTATCCGTTTTTATTTTTTGCAATATGTTTTGCTTGGTCTGATTAGAGATGCAAACCACAACATCCGCTATCTTGACAGGGAAATAGAGCCAAAATAACCATTTATAAAGACGTTTGAATGGATTCTTCACATTATCCAGAAACACTAAATCATGAACTGTCAGAACTGTTTTTACCCCAATCAAAGCTAAAAGCACATCATGAATATGACCAGTAACATGATGAATGGCTTTCTTCTCCCTTTTTGAATATGTGAACCAAAGATTTTTTACAACATCTGCAGGCATGGAACCTTCAGATGGAACCTCATACATGGTAACATCCTTCGTTTTTTTTATCTCTCCGATAATGGTACGAAATACTCGATGAATTGAATGCCCAACATTGGGGTGACGAAAAAAATAATTGATTTTCATTAAAAACAGTTTACAACTAATTTTTATCGTTTTATTAATCTATCTATAGAAAACCAATGTATTATAGTCTTCGAACAAATTTTAACCTATAATTCATAGGTGATAATCAACGATAAACTCCCTTACATTCTCCATGCGAAATACAAAAAATTATGCGGTGTAAATATCACTTAATTACAAAGCAATTTCAAACTATTTATATGAATTTTTAATGATTTCTTCATTTTTTACAGGCTTAATATAAAACACCAATTAATGTTCACTATATCTCTAGAATAAAACACTTTATCCAACGATATTGTTAACCCTAAGGAAAGTTTGAAAAAATAATTAAAATAGATATAACTATTTAAGCTTCACTAAAAACTGTGGTTTTCCTGTACCGGTTCCCGATAGAATTTGAATAATTTTTTCATCGCGCATCTCCACAATTAAGTTACTAAGAGAAGTATTATTTTTAAAAACGTTGTTCATCAAAAGCCCGTCTGACATTGTCCCAAGACCCCCGTTAACTTCAGTATTCAACATAAAAACTTCACTAGATAAATTTAAAAATAATGGGGAATTATCTTCAAAACTAGAACCTTCTATATATGTCTTTCTTAGTTCAAATATTTTTGTTGATGAGTTATTATAAAATTTACAACCATAGAAGCTTGCTGATTTTTCTTTCCCAATAATATAATCTCCTGTATGATTTTTAAATATACTATTAGCAAAAATTGCATTGATTTGATTTTCTAAATCTACAGATATACCATTTCCATCAAAACTAGAATCAATCCAAGCGTTCAAATTATTAGGTCTTTTGGACAACATGCTAAAGCCTACACCGCATCGGATAATTTGACAATTGTAAAAAACATTTTTATCCATATACATCATTGTGGTGGTTTCCCCTTTAGACATATCAAATGTTGGATCAGGCTCTTGAAACAATCCAATTTCGCAATCCACAAAACTAATTTGGTCAAAAAAATTATTGTCAACACCATAGAATTTATCAAAATGGATTCCTTTTTTCTGGTCTCTAAAAATTAAATTTTTAAATGTGCATGATGTCAATTGCAATAAATGATTCTCTTTACCAATTGGATTCACATAAAAACCTGTATTCCCTCCCTGCAAGGTCATATGTGCCAAAAAGTATTTTGAGCTTGTTAGAGATTTATGACTAACATCATCTTGAGCAAAAATTAAAGGAAAATCATCAGTAATTCCAACAATTGCAGTTTTACCTGAACCCATTCCAATAATTCCTTGATTTCTTTTTATCACAATCGGTTTGGAAATATAATAAACCCCTTCCTTAAGTTGTGCTATGTCATTTTTTTCAATCAATTCTTGTATTTCTGATGACCTATCAGTTTTGGAACCCCTTAGGGCCAACGCTTCATCACTAACCGTTTTAGGAAGGTTTGGAAAAAAGGGTTTCTCCCAAGGGACAGCGCGTTTATCGACCAGATTATTTCTTATCTGATCAGTATAATTACTTGCTATTTCCGTGTCTATCTTATTTTCATTTAAATATAAATCTTTACTATTAAAGTATGCTTTGAAATCTATTGAAGATGGCGAAGATTCATAAACATAATCCTCATGCTTCCCTGAAATCATCATCATATTCGTGCCAGAACGAACTATATCATCGCTAGATTTACTATAAATATCCTTACCAAACATTATTAGGTTTTCAGCCTCTATATCAAAAACAGGCGTTGGACTTTTCCCATGATTTAAACCAGACATACTTCCTAATTTAACATCACCCATCTCGCGCATATATAGTAAAGGTTTGTTACCTTGGTTATTATAGTTCCAAGATTCCGCATCAAAGCCTACCAAAGTAAAGGATTCCAGATTAGAAAAGTCGGTAGCATTACCACTCGGAATGAGATAATTTCTCCACAAGACAACATTACCATAACTTGGCGTGATAGAATTACCCTTCATTATAGTTTGATTCGATAGAGCATGCGACCTAAGTTTAATAAACTTATTATTCCGAAAATAACCACTTACACTACAATCAAATCTCAATGAACAATCGTCTAAATTAATAAAAGTATTATCTTCAAGTATACAATTATCACAATTTAATCTAGTATTCCGGATACTTTTGAAAGTACTATTTTTTATAGTGGAGCCGCTTTCAAAAACTATCTTTTGAGGATACATGTTTTGCACCCTTACATTACTACTTCCCGCTTTGATGGTTATAGTATTATTATATTTAGTAACACTAGGGTGTCCAAAAAGCCTTTGTCCAGTTTTTAAAGTAATTTCCGTACCAGGATATGTACCTTTTTCAAGCCTTACTGATCCATAAGTATCCAAGGCTTCCTGTAATTTATATGCATCTTCAAGCGGAAGTAGATATGAATCGAAATAGAGTTTTTCCTCAGGCAGGTTCTCCGCCTCAATTACCTCCGGATGTTGGGGGTCAGGCACCGGTTTTTCATCCAATGCATAATTGTAGTTCTGCGCACTTACCGAAACTACGCACAATAGAAATAGAAATTTAAAATACCTCATTGTCCTGATATTATATAGGCGTTATCCCCTGATTTTCGCAATAGTCCAAAGCGTACGTTTCCGCTCTCGCTTTTAAAATTGGCAGTACCGCCCTCTTTGTAATTCAAAGATACACCACTTGCCGCTTTTACGGTAAGCGAAGCCCCGTTATGGGCCTCTAAATTTACCGTCTCCCCCACCTTCATATCCGAAAATCCGGAAGTAAGGGTTACCGTAGCGGTCTTGGTACATTCCAAGGTATTCCCGATATCACCTGCGGCAATATTACGCGACGCCTGTAAGGATACTACAGCGGCACTGGAATACCCCCCACCGCCCGTAGCCGCACCCGAGACGTTTTCGGCATATTTGGCATACATGGCGTAGGGCACGCTCAACAACTGGCTCACCCCGATAATAGAGTAATTGCTTCCGCCCTTGGGGTCTACTTGGGTCTCTATAAAAAAGGGACCGTTGTCCCATGGTATTTCACTAAAATCACCTGAAATTTGGCTACCGGCACCGATTTCCAAACTTACCAAACCGTTGGCATTGGTGGTGGCCGAATGCGACTCTTCGTATACGCCGCTTCCGTTTACACTTCCTTGGCGCACAATAATCTTAAGGTTGACCGGCGCATCGATTACCAAACTGTTGTCACTCGACCGGATAATGGCCTGATAGCTCATTTTTTCGGGGGCCTGCGCCGACATGTCCATGAAGGCGAGCAGCATAAAGGCAAATAGAACTTTCAATTTCATAGCGTTACTTTTTTAAAATTCTTAAGGTTTTGACCGTTTGGTTGGCAATATATATTCGCAGTACATAGGTAGCGGGACTCAAATGGGGTATGGCGACCTCAGTGGTTCTCCCAGAGATTCGCCCATCGAGAAGCGCCCTACCCCGCTGATCAAAAAGTTGATACCAGGCGTTCTGATTTTTATAATTTTTAATTCCGATGGAAAAATCGTCCACTACGGGGTTCGGATAGGTGACAATGTCAACCTCTCCCACGTCTTGAAGCGCATGCCCTACAATATCTTGGGCCTTTAAGGGGCGAGGCAGTTCATAAGACTGGCCCAACCCGGGTTCTTGGTCGGTGTTCGGCACTTCCTCTTCCACCGGAGGGTCTACTACAACAGGTTCCGGCAGGGGACTCAAGGGAGGTGCCTGGGCATCTTCCCCTCCGTCTATCGGTGCTTCCGACAAGGGTTCCGACGGGACCTCATCCACTACGGGATCAGGAGTTTCAACCGGAGTCTCGGGTTCGGGCAGGCTAGGGTTTTCCTTAGGACCTTCCTCTTCCCCTTCGTCTACCGGCGCTTCCGGAAAGGGTTCCGACGGGGCCTCATCCACTACGGGATCAGGGGTTTCAATCGGAGTCTCGGGTTCGGGCAGGCTAGGGTTCTCCTTAGGACCTTCCTCTTCCCCCTCGTCTACCGGTGCTTCCGGAAAGGGTTCCGACGGGACCTCATCCACTACGGGATCAGGGGTTTCAATCGGAGTCTCTGGTTCGGGCAGGCTAGGGTTCTCCTCAAGACCTTCCTCTTCCCCTTCGTCTATCGGTGCTTCCGGCAAGGGTTCCGACGGGACCTCATCCACTACGGGATCAGGGGTTTCAATCGGAGTCTCGGGTTCGGGCAGGCTAGGGTTCTCCTCAGGACCTTCCTCTTCCCCCTCGTCTACCGGTGCTTCCGGCAAGGGTTCCGACGGGACCTCATCCACTACGGGATCAGGGGTTTCAATCGGAGTCTCGGGTAAGGTGGGATTTTCTTCGGAATCTTCGATTTCCTCTTCATCGACTTCCTCTTCATCGACTACCGTTTCTTCCTCCATTTCGGCCTGTTGCACGCCTTCACAAACCAATATACGGGGTGATTCAATTACACTATAAAAAATACTTCCAAGGGAATAGGCCACCGACCCACTGCCGGAAAGAGCATCACCTCCTGAAGCATTATAGATTACCATATTTTCGGATGTATTACTTATATTCTGCTGAGCTTGCACACAAGCATAGCCGAAAACCAATACTAACAAGGGGACAATTTTTTTCATAAGTAGCGCTATCGTTGGGGGACAAAGGCTACTTGTATACGTGAAATTACCTGTTTTGGATTAATAATTTACTGGAAAAAACAAGATCTGCAGAATTACTAATAATCGATGTAATATATTATAATATCGACAAAATACCCTTATTTAGATCGTTTTCCCCAAAAAATCACCGATAGTCCCACAGTCGTCATCAGCTATAATTTCAACAAGGTCAGTGTTTTTTCAAATCGGTTCAATACGCTCACTTTTAAAAAGTAAGTGGACGACCTAAGATCGTCCATCGGTAATTTTGTTGTAGCTGTATGAATACGCTCACTCTTTATAAGACTCCCCCTAGAATCGAACAATTCGTATCGGGCCGTTTCATTTTCATAGTCCAAAATATCGATCAGCACATAATCGGTAGTAGGATTCGGATAGGCCATTACCTTTAGCGCCGAAATATCTTTTAAGTCATCGCCCTTTTCTAGCTTGGCCTGTTGTATACATTGAGACACCGTATTGTGCTGTGTTTCTATATTGGTATAGAAGAGAGCCCCCACGGAATATACCACAGAACCTTTACTACTGCTGGCCTCGCCCCCCGACACGTTCAAGGAAGCCATGGCCGCGGAAGAATTTTCGGGCTTTGCCACATTTTGCGCCTTGCCTACAACACAGAAGGCCAATACGATAAGGGAACTAAACACTTGTTTCATGCTGGGAGAAACGACCAATAGCCACTTGTATTACAAGCCAAAGCAGCATTTATGATGGTTTTCGACCAACTGCACCATCACTTACCGTTTATCGATGTTTCCCTTCTATATCGGCACCCTCTTAACGAAAGGGGAGGAAACAGAAACTTCGCCTACATATTTTTTGGATCGCCCCTAAAATCGTACTTTTCAACTAGGTTTCTATGTAACGATTTTTATGAAAGAAGAACTGTTCACCGATTTTCAGGAAGTTTCCGCGAAAGCGTGGAAACAAAAGATCCAGTATGATCTTAAAGGGGCCGATTATAACGAAAAATTGGTTTGGGAATCCCCCGAAGGCATCAAGGTCAAACCCTTTTACCATGCCGATGACCGGACCACCGAACTTTTGCCCGCCCCGACTGCCCCGAAATCATGGAACATTGTTGGACATATTAGCGTAGAAACAGCTGCCACGGCCAATGCAAGGGCCTTGCACGCCTTGAAAAACGGAGCCGACAGCATTCGCTTTAGCATTACTTCGGCCCCAGCCGACCTTAAGGCCCTGTATCAAAACATCGCGCTTGAACATACCGAGGTTACCCTTGATTTTCAAGACCTTCCTCCAGATGCCGTACAATACTTGGGCACCCTACAAAACGATCCTTTGGCCCTGAATCTAGACCCTATAGGCAAACTGGCCCGCAGCGGTAACTGGTACCGTAGTATGAAAGACGATTTTGAGCTGCTCGATACGCTACTGCTCCCGCCCAAAGCCCTTCCCCAAAAAAACACGATCAGCGTAGATGCCTCACTTTACCAAAATGCGGGGGCGACCATGGTGCAACAACTGGCCTATGCCCTGGCCCATGCCAATGAATACCTGAACCGCTACCCAAAGCTGACCTCCTTAAACCTTAAAGTGGCGGTAGGCGGGAATTATTTTTTCGAGATTGCGAAAATACGGGCCTTGCGAAAGCTTTTCAATTTGCTCGCCCCGGAATACAACAGTAACCTGCATTGCCACATCGAAGCCTTTCCGTCGCAACGGAACAAAACCCTCTACGATTACAATATGAACATGATACGGACCACCACCGAAGGCATGTCGGCCGTATTGGGCGGGGCCGATGCCGTCAGTAGCCTGAACTACGACTTTATATATCACCACAACAACGAATTTGCCGAGCGTATGGCTCGCAACCAATTGCTTATCTTAAAGACCGAGAGCTATTTCAACTCGCTTGAAAAGGTAGCGGACGGCAGCTACTATATTGAAAGCCTTACCGACCAACTGGCGGAAAAAGCCTTGTTGCTCTTTAAAAACATAGAGGCGGGAGGCGGTTTTTTAAAACAACTGAAACAGCACACCCTTCAAAAGAAAATCAAGGAAAGCGCCCAAAAGGAGCAGCTCCGCTTCGACAATACACAAGAAGTATTGGTCGGTAGCAATGCCTACTCCAATCGCGAGGACCAAATGAAGTCCCAACTCGACCGGAATCCCTTTATGACCCGACGTGCGCAAAAAACCTTGATCGAACCGATCATTCCGAAACGCCTAAGCGAAAAATTGGAACGGGAACGCCTACAGCAGGAAGGATGGCAAGAACGCTCAAATCAGTAGAACGTGATTCAGATGAGAAAAGACATACAGCACATAGCATTTGAAAAAAGGCCGGCCGAGGCCCCGACCGGAAGCGACAGGGAGCACCTAAACTTTGCGGCGGGCATCCCTCCTTATTTACGCGGCCCCTACAGTACCATGTACGTACAACGCCCTTGGACGATCCGGCAATATGCCGGTTTTTCATCGGCGGAAGAAAGCAACGCCTTTTACCGAAGGAACCTGAAGGCAGGCCAAAAAGGACTCTCCATTGCCTTTGATCTGGCGACACACAGGGGGTATGACAGTGACCACGAGCGAGTGGTCGGCGATGTGGGGAAAGCAGGCGTGGCCATCGATACGGTAGAGGACATGAAAATTCTCTTCGAGGGTATTCCCCTGAACGAAATGTCGGTCTCCATGACCATGAACGGGGCCGTATTGCCCATTATGGCCTTCTATATCGTTGCCGCCGAAGAACAAGGTGTGTCTTTACAGGAACTTACGGGCACCATACAAAACGATATTTTGAAGGAGTTTATGGTGCGCAATACCTATATTTATCCACCTTCGCCCTCCATGGAAATTATTGCCGATATCTTTCGCTATACCAGTGCACATATGCCCAAGTTCAACAGCATCAGTATATCGGGCTACCACATGCACGAAGCGGGCGCCACCGCCGAACTTGAACTGGCCTATACCTTGGCCGATGGCCTGGAGTATATCCGAACAGGCCTTAAAGCAGGACTCGACATCGATAGTTTTGCGCCAAGACTTTCCTTCTTCTGGGGTATCGGCATGAACCATTTTGCCGAAATCGCCAAGTTAAGGGCAGGCCGTATCCTTTGGGCGAAACTGGTAAAACAGTTCCATCCGAAAAACGAGAAATCGATGTCGCTCCGCACCCACTGCCAAACCAGTGGATGGAGCCTTACCGCACAAGACCCCTTCAACAATGTGGCACGGACCACCATAGAGGCCCTGTCGGCCGTATTGGGCGGCACCCAAAGCCTGCACACCAACGCCTTGGACGAGGCCATTGCCCTTCCTACCGATTTTTCGGCCCGCATTGCCCGAAACACCCAATTGTTCCTACGGGAAGAAACCAAAATCACCAAAACCGTAGACCCATGGGCCGGCAGCCATTACGTGGAACAACTCACGGAAGAGCTCACCCACAAGGCCTGGGAACTGATCCAGGAAATAGAAGGTATGGGAGGTATGACCAAGGCCATAGAAACGGGCATCCCCAAATTACGTATCGAAGAGACGGCCGCTATAAAACAGGCCCGCATCGACAGTAGCCGCGATATCATCGTCGGGGTCAACAAATACCTGACCGAAGATGACGATATGCTGCAGATTCTGGAAGTCGACAACCACGCTGTACGGAAAAAGCAACTCGAACGCCTACAATCGGTAAAGCAGAATCGCGATAAACAACAGGTAGAACAGGCCCTAGACCGACTCACCGAGGCGGCACGACAAATTGCGAATACATCACAAGGGCAAAACACCCGCGAAAATTTATTAGCTTTAGCGGTAGATGCCGCAAGACATAGGGCCACCTTGGGCGAGATCAGCACGGCCCTAGAAAAGGTATTCGGCAGATACAAGGCTAACATTCAATCGATAACCGGCGTGTATTCAAAAGAAATAAGGGAAGACAAAAGCTTTAAACGGGCGCGCGAACTTTCAGACCGCTTTGCCGAACAAGACGGTAGGCGCCCCCGCATCTTGATTGCCAAAATGGGCCAAGACGGGCACGACCGCGGCGCCAAGGTCATAGCTACGGGCTATGCCGACCTAGGCTTCGACGTAGATATAGGTCCGCTCTTTCAAACCCCTGCCGAAGTGGCCAAGCAGGCCGTTGAAAACGATGTTCATATTTTGGGGGTTTCCTCTTTGGCCGGAGGCCATAAGACCTTGGTACCCGAAGTGATCGCCGAACTAAAATCTTATGGACGCGACGATATTATGGTCGTAGTGGGCGGTGTCATACCGAAACAAGATTATCCCTTTCTACTCGAAAGCGGGGCCATAGCCGTATTCGGACCGGGGACCAAAATTACCGAAGCCGCCCTTCTTATTCTCGAGATCTTACTTGACGAAGGCCCCTGAGTTCAAATCTGAACTGAAAATCAGGCATTTTCACAGCTACACTTTTTCCTGCTGAAGAAGTGAAGCCTCCCTACGTTTTATATTGTTGAACAAATAGTAAAATACAACAAATTTGTACTATTTGTACTACAAATTTAACACATTTTAACTCCGTCGGCTAAAATTTTGAAGTAAATTTAAAGATACAACTGCTCTACATGATGAAAAAATCATATTGACAAGGCTTAAACTCATATAAATCTACAACCCTAAGAATAGAATCAATGCTGGGAAAAAAACTAATAATCGCATCGACCCTACTATTCTTGATTACGTGTAGTATTGTGTGGAACCTTTCCGTTCAACGCATCAATCTGTATAAAAAAAATATCTCCCTCGTAGAGGAGATTACGACCAAGAACAAACTTAAAGATGCGGAATCGCGACTTTTTGAACTCTACAACATCAGTAAAAAGAATGTCATTTTTCTAAGGGATCTTATCGAACTGGACCTTAAAACGAATATTCCTATAGAAATCACCCAACAGAAACTGGCCCGTTTTCTCAATATCGACAACAATTATTTTCAAGTCCGCCTAATCGACCGTAATGGCATGGAAATCATCCGGATCGAGAACAAAAACGATACGGCCAACACCAATAATCAATACAAAGGTGACCGAGACTATTTTAAAAAGGCACTGACCTTGCCAAAGGGAGAGGTATACATTTCGAATATCGACCTCAACATAGAAAACCATGAAGTGGAAGTTCCACATAGACCGACCATCCGGTTTTTTACCCCGATCTTTTTACAACATGAAGTCAAAGGTGTCGTAGGGCTGAACCTCAACGCCACAAAATGGCTGGATAACTTTAAGGGACAACACATCAGTTTTCTAAATTCAAAAAACGAGGTTTTCTATAGTAGTGATAACGAGAAATCATACGAAACCACTAAAATCGACCTTAATCAAAAAGACCCCTCCGGCTATCCCTATTACCATGTTCGTAATATAAGCCATGAAGGGAAGCATATATGGACCCTCTATACCAAACCCGACCTTGCATCCATACAGAGCCAATTGTCGGAATACAAAAAATCGACCTATATCACCTCGGCCATTCTAACCCTTGGCCTTCTCTTATTATTGGGCATCGTCTATATGCTCTATAAGAAGAATAGGCAAGTCAACACCCTTAACAGGATCGTCACCCAGCAACTCAACGAACGCAATACCCTCTTAAAAGAAATACACCACCGCGTAAAGAACAATTTACAGGTCATTACCAGTCTCTTAAGCCTACAATCGAGTTTTATAAATGACGAAAAGATAAAGGCCTTGTTCAGGTACAGCCAATACCGTATCAATTCCATGGCCATTATACATGAAATGCTCTACAAATCGAATGACCTGAATAGAATCGATTATGGCCGCTACGTCAACCAACTGGCTACGACCTTGATCGCTTCCATGAAGGGCCGAAAAAAGGAAATCGATTTAAAACTTGAAGCCGAAGAACTTCATTTGAACCTTGATACCTCGGTACCACTAGGCCTAATGATCAACGAAATCATTACCAACTCATTGAAGTACGGTTTTAAAAACAAAGACAAGGGTCTCATTACCATCAAATTCGAAAAAGCACAATACCCCAACTACCTTTTACACATTGGGGATAACGGAAGCGGTTTTTCAGAAACGGTGAACTTTAGGAATACCAAATCATTGGGCCTAAAACTCATTCATATGCTCACCCTACAATTAAAAGGCAACATAGAAAAAGACAATAGCGAAGAGGGCACTCATTATATAATAACGTTTCAAGAAATTGAACAGATATCTTAACAGTATGACTACAAAAGTTCTAATAGTAGAAGACAACCTGATTATACAAATGTTCATTGAGCACATCATTACCAATGTGGGCAGCACGCATGTAAAGACGGCCGACAATGGTGAAGATGCGCTCTACATCATAGAGTCGTACATGCCCGACGTAGTGCTGCTCGACATAGGACTATCGGGAACGCTCAATGGCATTGAAACGGCTACATTCATTAAGGAGAAATACAAAATTCCTTTTGTATATATTACGGGAAGCTCCGATTTAGGCACCTTGGAAAGCGCCCGAAAGACCGGCCCGATCCACATTCTCAAAAAACCCATAGACGAATACGAATTGACTTCGGAATTTGAAATCATACGCCAAAAGCTGTACGAATCAAAATTTGAAAGCTCAAAATAACCACACTGACTACGCGCCGAACCCCACTCCTAGGGGCAAAACCCACTTCCAAGTCCCTGCAGATCCGTTGAAAAACCCCCTATTTTTCAACAAAATCTTATTTTTGCCGCCACCTGTCCTTTTTTTTACGAAAATAAACTATCTTTGCACCGCTTTTGAAATGGTCGCGTAGCTCAGCTGGATAGAGCATCTGCCTTCTAAGCAGACGGTCCCAGGTTCGAATCCTGGCGCGATCACGACACTCAGAAAACCATGCTCTTATGAGCGTGGTTCTTTGTTTTATGGAAAAACCAAAACAAAGTTTTAGGTTTTGGAAAAAAACAATGGACCGGGGCGACAGCCCATGGTTTTCTATTTGCACCATTGATAAAAAAGGAACACCGAAGGTAATCCTGGCGCGATCACGACACTCAGAAAACCATGCTCTTATGAGCATGGTTCTTTGTTTTATGGAAAAACCAAAACAAAGTTTTAGGTTTTGGAAAAAAACAATGGACCGGAGCGACAGCCCGTGGTTTTCTATTTGCACCATTGATAAAAAAGGAACACCAAAGGTAATCTTGGTGGGATCACTCTTAGTAAAAAGGCTTCCGAATTATCGGAAGCCTTTTTTTATGCCTTTTCACCAGGCTAACCATTGGTTTGAAAACCCCTTCAACAACAGGGACTTCAGAAACGGCAAAAGCCCTATAGGGCCAGTGCTTTTCCTGTAAAAACAAGATATTAAACTATTTCGCTACGACCACGGAATCGCCAGCCACGAAAAACGCTTCAATTTCCGGGTCGACGCCATAGTTGACGGACAGCGTTGGGCTCTTGGTCTGAAGTTTTTCAAGAGCTTCCTTAGAAATGCCGGTTTGATACACATAGAGGTTTTTTAGTCCCTTCATATTTTCAAAGACCGGTATACTCTTATCGGTAATGGAAGTGGCATAGGTCTTTAAGAACTTCAGGTTTTTCAAGCTCGCCAATTTTTTAAGTTCGCTGTCACCTATTGGGGTTTTGTCGATTTCCAACCATTCCAGATTTTGGCATTTTGCAACAAAATCCATTTCCGTGCCCCCTATGGGCAGACCACTCAGGTCGAGTTCCACAATATGGCCAGCAATACGCTCTATGGCCACAATAGCCGCTGGATCGTACTCGGGCGGCAAATACACATCAACGCTCAAGGCATTGGAATTGCTTGCCACCCGCTCAATCGTCAGATAATCCGATCCCAAGTTTTGTAGGGTGCTATCGGCCACGAAGGGCAAGTCCGCCCATTTTGACATGGGGTCGGGCTCCATAAGCCCTTTGATCAGTGCGACCAAGGGTTCGCTTTTGGGCAATTGATCAAAACGCAAGGTATCGGAAGCCCCTAAGGCCACCCATCTTTCCAAGATTTTGATTTCCGCATCCGTTAGGGGCGTTTTCCCTTCGGGAGGCATATGTTCTTCGTTTTCCAAGGGCAAGTGTAACCTGCCTATCAATTCGCTCTTAAGGGGCTCCCCTGCAACAATCGTATGCCCGCTTTTACCACCTTCCAGCAGTTCCGCCATATTGGTCATCAGCAATTCCCCCTTCTTTTTATTGGCATTATGGCAAGACACGCATTTGTCATCCAAGATACGCGCCACCACGTCGGTATACACTATTGGGTTTTCGGGTAGCTCTTTTTGTTTTTTTGATGTCGGAAGGGCCAAAAACTCTTCCCCATGGGTCACCATTCCACCATAGTGTCCCGTAAACCCTACCAAAACGAGTAAGACAACTTGAAGTCCTTTCACGTAAACCGTTCGGTCCAGCCCCCTATCGCTCAGAAGGTACCATACCGATGCCATAAGGGCCACGGCGCCGCCCATCCACTGGTGCCAAAAGAGCAAATCGCCCTTTACGGCCGCTTCCTTTCCGAGAAAAAAACCGGATATAGCGGTAAGCAGGGCCGATAATACGGCTATGACCAACAAGCGATGTGGAATTGGCCTTCCCGTCAATCCTAAAAAAGCGGCTATAAGCAAGAGTACGATCGGAAAGTGAAGCACCAAAGGGTGCCAGCGTCCCAACCACGCCACCAGATTGGGCAGTACGATATACGCATCAAAAACCAAACAAAATACCAGGAATACGGATAGGCCCAAAACGGTATAATCTACCCAACGTTTTTTTAAAATATCGGTCATCGGCTATGCTAAAAGGTCTTTGACTACATTACCGGCCACATCGGTCAATCGAAATCGCCGACCTTGATATTTATAGGTCAATTGCTCGTGATCAAGTCCCATGGCATGCATTAAAGTCGCATGAAAGTCATTTACGTGTACGGGATTCTCAATAACGTTGTATCCAAACTCATCGGTCTTCCCGTAATTGAGTCCGGGTTTGATACCGCCTCCGGCCATCCAAATGCTAAAGGCCCTTGGGTGGTGGTCCCTACCGAAATCGGTCGGATCAAATTTGCCTTGGCAATAATTGGTCCTACCGAATTCACCGCCCCAAACCACTAAGGTATCTTCTAACATGCCCCGCTGCTTCAGGTCCATGACCAGGGCGGCAGACGCCTGATCCACATCTTTGGCCTGGCCTGCCATGGCATTAGGCAAATTACCGTGTTGGTCCCACCCTTGGTGATAGAGTTGTATAAAGCGTACGCCATTTTCCGCCAATCTTCGTGCCTGTAAGGCGTTTGCGGCATAGGTACCCGGAACCTGGCAGTCTTCACCGTACAGTTTGATAATCGATTCCGGTTCTTTTGAAATATCCATGACATCCGGCACCGACATTTGCATACGGTAGGCCATTTCATACTGGGCAATACGCGATTCTATCTCATCGTCGCCCGTCTCCACATGGTGTAGCTTGTTCAATTGGGAAACCTCGTTCAACAAATGGCGCTTGTCGGATCTTGAAATACCGTCGGGATCGTTCAAGTACAATACCGGATCTTTGCCCGAACGCAATAGTACCCCCTGATGTTTGGAATCTAAAAAACCACTTGACCATAGTTTGGAGTACAGTCCTTGGCTATTGCCCTTACCCCGTGAGGTAAGCACAACGAAAGAGGGCAAGTTCTTGTTTTCGCTTCCCAAACCGTAGCTCATCCATGATCCCATACTGGGACGACCCGAAATCTGGCTTCCGGTTTGAAAGAAGGTAATGGCGGGGTCATGGTTAATGGCTTCGGTATGCATACTGCGTACCACCGTGATATCATCGGCTATTTTTGCGATATGGGGAAAGTAGTCACTGATCCACGTTCCGCTATCGCCGTATTGCTTAAAATTGGTAGCCGCCGGCATCAATGGAAATTTGTCCTGCCCTGCGGTCATTCCGGTCAGGCGCTGTCCGTTCCGTATCGATTCGGGCAAGTCTTCCCCCATACGTTTGCGCAAGGTCGGCTTATAATCGAACGACTCGAATTGTGAGGGTGCCCCGGCCTGGAATAAATAAATTACCCTTTTCGCCTTGGGGGCAAAATGGGGTATCCCCAAGGGCTGGGTCAAAGGTTGGGCATTGCCTCCCTTGAACAAATCGGGAATCAACAATGACCCTAAGGCCAAGGAACCGATACCCACACTCAGTTGTGAAAAAAAATGGCGTCGATTTCCCTTTAGCGGATTTTCTTTTTGATTTTCGTCTTCTTTCATGGCCTATTCTTTTGTAATGGTTTCGTCTAAATTGTAAATCACCTGTGCCGTAAGCATCAGGGCTGCCGTTTTTCCGGGATCGACCGGTAATTGTTCGTATTCACCGACCGCGATCAGCTTTTCGGCACTTTCACTATCGTTCTTGTATTGCTCCAATGCGCTGTGGTAATAACCGTTCAAGGTCAATAACTCCTCTTCCCTCGGACTCCGCACAAGTATGCGCTTAAATAGGGTCGCCACAATATCGGGATCATCGGGGGTGGCCTCTATACAACGTTGTGCCAAGACCCTTGCCGCTTCCAATACCTGGGTATCGTTCTGCATCACCAAGGCTTGTAAGGGCGTATTGGTCTTCTGCCTCCGTACTTCCGAATAATCCCTTGTAGGCGCATCAAAAATCGTCATGTTCGGCGGTGGTAAAGTCCGCTTCCAAAAGGTGTACAACGAACGACGGTACAAATCTTCCCCAGTATCGGGTACGTATTTGGTAAGTACCCCGCGGTTGCCCCCCGCATTGGTCTCTTCCCATAGACCCGCAGGTTGGTAAGGTTTTACGCTAGGCCCTCCCAGTTCAGGGTTGAGCAAGCCGCTTGTGGCCAGAATATAATCCCTGATCATCTCACCGCTCATTCTAAAGCGCGGTGCCCGTGCCAACAATTTGTTTTCGGGATCGGCCTTTTTGAGATCGGACCGCAATTCCGATTTTTGCTGATAGGTTGCCGATAGCATTATCTTTTTTAGGAGGTACTTGATATCCCAATCGTGTTCCACAAAATCTACCGCCAGCCAATCCAATAGTTTGGGGTGGGTAGGCAGGCTTCCCTGAACTCCGAAATCTTCGGAGGTCTCTACCAAGCCCTTACCGAACAACATGGCCCAAATACGGTTTACATATACCCTTGCCGTTAGCGGATTTTCTTTATCGACCAGCCACTGCGCAAGTCCCAATCTATTCTTTGGAAGGTCATCGGAAAAGGCCAAAATGGCCTCGGGCGTTTTAGGGCTCACCGAATCTGCCGGTTGATCATATTGCCCCCTGTTTAATATATGGGTCGTTCGCGAAGCCGAATCGTTCATCACCATCACATTGATCTGCGACAGGCTATCCATATGGATAAACGATAAAACGTCTTCCGTTTCCTCCTTTGAAATAGTGATATAAGGGGGGTCGGCAAAGAATTTTCGCCTTCCTGCCTGAACGGCATCCATCTGCAAGCCCTTTTCATTGACCTGATTAAAAAAGGCGAACATCTCAAAATAGTCGGCCTGAGAAATGGCGTCGTACTTGTGGTCATGGCATTGGGCGCATTCCAAGGTAATCCCCAAAATGCCCTTCCCCAGTGTATTGGTGCGATCCAAAACGTAATTGGTACGATACTCTTCTTGGATCACCCCTCCTTCCTGGGTTATGGGGTGGTTGCGGTTAAAGGCCGTGGCCAGTATCTGCTCCTTGGTTGCATTGGGCAATAGATCACCGGCCAGCTGCCAAGTTAAAAACTCGTCATAGGGCAAGTTTTTATTGAACGCATGGATAACCCAATCACGCCAAGGCCACATGGTACGGTAACTATCGTCTTGATATCCGTGCGAATCGGCATAGCGGGCAACGTCTAGCCAAGACTGCGTCATACGTTCACCATAGGCGGGCAACGCTAAAAAAGTATCAATGATCTTGGCTACATCGGTTTCCGACCTAAGCTGTTCCACCTGCTCTAGCTGGGGCGGCAAGCCCGTTAAATCTAAGCTTATCCGTCGTATTAAGGTTTCTATGGCTGCCCTTTCCGAAGGGACCAAACCTTTTTCTTCCAGTTTTTCCAAAATGAAACCATCGATTTCGTTCTGCACCCACTGTGTGTTTTCCGTTTGGGGGGCGCTTTTCTTTTTAGGAGGAATATAAGCCCAGTGCTTTTCGAACTTTGCCCCTTGTTGGATCCATTTTTTTATTAATTTCTTCTCATAGGAATTCAAGGCCAATTTTGAATCGGGAGGGGGCATCAACACATCGTCATCATCGGAAACGACGACCTGGTACAACCTGCTTTTCTTCAAATTTTCAGAAACGATGGGATAGTGTCCGGGGTTTTCGGAAAGCTCCTTAAAAGCTGCCTCTTCCAAATCGAGACGCAAGCCCGCCTTTCTTTTATTGGCATCGGGTCCGTGACAGGTATAACAATTGTCGGAAAGAATAGGTTTGATATGAAAATTGTAATCTACGGTTTCAGGAAGCTTCATATCGGAATAGGCATTTTGTTCCCTATCGAATACCCCTTTCTTATATAGGAAAAGAAAACCGATCAAACTTGCCAAAGCTACTGCAATAATTACCTTATATTTCATTTTTAGGAATAGTACATTATACACTTAATGTTATTCCTTAAAAGTAATCGTTTAGGGCTCTGTCGGCAACTCAATGAGTTGTACTTTTTCGCTATTCTTTAGTATTTTTTGAATATTCAGCCTCATTTTCAATAAAATCACCAAAACTATCAATCAAAAGATAAAAATACATCAAGGCCAAAGCAGACATAGAGAGGTTAGGCCGAGAGTGTACTTAAGGCCAACCAGACCATGAGTCCCCCGCCGACCTCAAGGGCGGACTCATCAATATCAAAGGTGGGGGTATGCAAGCCCGAGCCAATATGCTTTTCCGCATTGCCCACACCCAACATGTAGAAGCAGGCGGGATTTTGTTGGCTGTAATAGGCAAAGTCTTCCGCAGCCATCCATTGGTCCAACCCTAACACGTTTTCCTTGCCGAGATAGTCTTCGGCCAAGGCCTTTAGCCGCTCGGTCAGTACAGGCTCGTTTTTTAAATGCGGGTAGCCGTGGTTAATCTTTAGCTCGCAACGGCCTCCCATGGCTTCGGCCAGTGTCGTCACCAATTTGTCGAGTTGTCCCAAAGCGGTCTTTCGCCAATCTTCGTCCAATGTTCGGAACGTACCTTCTATGACCACCTCATCAGGAATGACATTTATAGCCCCATCGGCGATTACCTTTCCAAAAGAAAGTACGGAAGGTATTTTGGGATCGGCCCTACGGCTGACCAATTGCTGGGCGGCCACTATGATATGGGAAGCGATCAAAACGGGGTCTATGGTCTTTTCGGGCATGGCGGCATGCCCCCCTTTCCCTTTGACCGTTAAAAAAAGTTCGTCCATACTGGCCATAAACTTTCCGGAGCGGAAACCTACCTTTCCCACCGGGATATCGGGCCGTACATGTTGCCCTAAATGCGGAAGGCTTCCTAAAGCCGTATAGGCCTTCTCACGGATAACCGCACTCGCTCCACCTGGACTCAACTCTTCCGCAGGTTGAAAAAGCAGCTTTACGCTTCCTGAAAAATCTTCCTTCAATTCCATTAAAATCTTGGCACAGAGTAAAAGCGAGGCACTATGGGCGTCGTGACCACAGGCATGCATGACCCCATCGTTTTTGGAAACATAATCGACCGCATTGCGTTCCTGAATGGGCAAGGCATCGATATCGGCCCGTAAGAGTACCGTTTTTCCCGCTCGCCCCCCATGGATGGTAGCCAAAAGCCCCGTTTCGGCAACCGATACAATATCGGTCACCCCTAGCGACAACAATTGTTCTTTAAGGTAGGCACAGGTACGGTGTTCTTGAAAGGAAAGCTCAGGATGCTGGTGCAGATACCTTCTTACGGAAACAAACTCGGGAGCATATTGGGCGGCAAGCCTTTTAATCTTTTGACGTTCATCCATAGAAAAGGTTTTTAAAAGCCTACCTCCGAAAACACCTTAGTTTTTTGAGAAGCGCAGATCGAAATTAACGGTAACCTCGTCCCCTACGATAATCTGCCCGAACATCGCCGTGGGGGATTCCATTCCATAATCTTGTAAGGTCAATTGCTTTTTCCCTGTAATTTTCAATCCTTCGGAATCGGATTCCATATCGACCGGAATCTCCACGGAATTCTCTACACCTGCGATGTTCAGCACCCCTACAAAAATCGATTTATCCTTTACTTCCTTAAGTTTGAACGTTATGGTCGGGTGCTCTTCCTTCTTAAGGGCGGCGTGCATTTTTTTATCCATGGCCGCTCCACGTTCACTCTGAATATTCTCGACGGCCACCTCAAAATCGATTTCGGTAGGCGCCGTACCGTCGTAACCCAATCGGCCCGAAAGGGCATTTGCCGCAACCGTCCAATCGTGCACGGTAGAAGTGCCACTGATCGTCAATTTACTCTGATCGGAAAGTACGTATTCATCTTGTGCCCTTCCCACAAAGGTAAAAGCGACCAAAAGCCATACTAAACATATATTTTTCATTGTAAGCATATGGAGCCAATTAAGTGATTGGCGTTATTAATTCTATTTCAACCTGACTTAGTACGCCCTACTATTCGTCCAAAACAATTTGCCAGAACTTTTTCTGCTCTTCAGGACTGGGCTGTTTCTTAGGACTCACCAACCGAAAGCCAACATAATTGGAATCGGTAAACCACCAAAAACTCTTTGGGATCTGGGGATCTCTTTTTTGTTGTTTCAGACTTGAGGCCGACCGAGCGGATGAACGCAGTTTATCGGCATCATCGTCCCATGAGCCCCCTCTGTACGACCTCGGGTGTATTACCGTGGGTGTCACCCATGGATTTTTGGCATCGGTTGTGGCATAGGCATCGCTCTTATACTCGTCCAAGGTCCATTCCGCGGCATTTCCGTGCATATCGTACAAGCCCCAAGGATTCGGTTTTTTACTTCCTACTTTGGCATACTTCCCATCGGAGTTTTTATAATAGACCGCATAGTCATCCAGTTGTGCGAGGTCATCCCCAAAACTGTAGGCCGTTTGTGTTCCTGCTTTTGCGGCATATTCCCATTCCGCCTCGGTAGGCAATCGATAGAATTTTCCGGTCACGGTACTGAGCCATTTGCAATAGACCAAGGCCGAATAGGCCGACATACTCACGGCAGGAAAACCGTCCTTGCCCATACCATAGGAAGGATCCTCATATGGTGGGCTTGGTCGGGTGATCGCATCGATTTTCATCACCTTATCATTCTCCAATTTAACAAATAGCTCTTTGTTCTGCTTAAAGAACAGTTCGAACAAATCCCAAGTCAATTCATGTTGGGCCATATAAAAGGGGTCGAGTTCCACTTCCTTCCGAGGTCCTTCATCGGCCTTTCTGTTCGCTTCAGTTTCTGGACTACCCATGGTAAATTTCCCCGCGGGGATGTAAACCATCTTAAACCCCTTATCGGTGCCGGGTACGATTTCAGTATAACCTTCAACAGCTTCCGGAACGGCTTTAGCGGTAGACGGGGCCTCCGTCTGTGCCACTGGAGCCGGGCTTTCTGCCGCTGGTTTTGAAGTTTTACAAGACTGTAGCATCACGCCTAGAAGGCAGACTGCCATGGTAACTTTAGTATACGGAATTTGCATTGATGTTTGGTTTTTGTTAAAAATAGCTTTTTTTATCGATAGAACACAAACCCGCCCGCCTTAAAAACACAGTACGGACAAAGAGATAACAAGACTTACAGCTTTTGTTTGAAAAAGCAACAAAACCAATGATGGCATAACATTGTGGGGCACGGTCCACAGAATCGCTTCACCAAAAATAGCCTATATTTGGGCCTACACTAGAAATGATAAGCGCGATGAAAAAAATAAAACTACTCGTCCTTGCCCTGTTCGTATCGGCAGGTGTATTGGCTCAAAAGTCAAATACAAAAACCCTGGAAAAGTTCAACGAACTCAAAGTCTACGATCGTATTATCGTTAAACTTGTAAAAAGCAACGAGAACAAATTGGTCATTACCGGCGATGACAAGGATGAAGTAAACATCTCCAACAAGAACGGACTCCTAAAGATAAAAATGGAGTTCGATAATTTCTTAGATGGGAACGAGGCAAAAGCCACCCTATACTACACCGAGGAACTCACCTTGATCGATGCGAACGAAAACGCAAGCATACAATCCGACGAAACGGTAAAAGGGGAACGCGTTGAAATCAAGACCCAAGAGGGAGGACAGATAGAACTAAAAGTGGACATCAAGGATCTTTATACTAAATCCGTTTCCGGCGGGGAAGTAACCCTTAGCGGTTCGGCCGACCAGCAAGAGATTATGGTGAATACGGGAGGAAAAACCTACAATAAGCAGCTTGACACCAAGGAAACCACGGTAGTGGTCAATGCCGGGGGAAGGGCCGACGTAAACGCCTCCGAAAAAGTTAGCGCCAAAGTACGTGCAGGTGGATCCATCTACATTTACGGAAACCCTAAAAGCGTTGAAAAGGACAAAGTCTTTGGAGGAAAGATCAAAGAAATGGATTAAGCCTATTGCTCAATATCACGGGCTTCAAAGGCTACCAGTTCGTTATCTTGGAATTGCGGACTTACCTCTATCGGATTACAACAGACCTCACAGTCTTCGACATAGGTCTGTTTGCTTACGGACGGGTCCATCAACATAGATATCTCTTCCCAGCAATACGGGCATTGAAAAAAGTGTTCGTACATGCGTATCGGGTTATAGGTGAATCAAACTACGCCGCTTTGACGACTCGTAAATGGCATTTATAAGTGCCACGGATTTTCTGGCTTCCTCTCCATCTACCATTGGCGGCCGCTTCATCTGGATGGCCTCGACCATATCTTCGAGTACCGTTTTATGGTTTTCATGACCGATTGCGGTCGGATCCGAAGCCCCACTCCCCAAGGTTTCCGACGATACACCTTTAGGGTCTTCCCCTTCGACATTCCAAGCAATGATCTGCCCCCCTTCCATAATGATACTACCTTTCTCCCCATACACCTCCAAGCGCTCGGGATAGCCAGGATAAAGGGCCGTTCCTGCCGTAAGGGTGCCGATGGCCCCATTGCTATAATTCACTAGGGCAGCGCCCACATCTTCCCCTTCAATTTTGTGGACCCTCGTTTGCACATGGGCATAGACCGAAACAACGGGGCCCATAAGGTTCATAAGTAAATCTATGGTATGGATGCCCTGATTGATAAAGGCCGCACCACCATCCAAAGCCAGGGTACCGCGCCATTCGCTCTTTGCATAATAGTCTTCTGACCGATACCAATCGATACTGGCGTTTCCCATAAGCAGCTTCCCCAACTTACCCGACCGTATGGCCTCCTCGGCACGTTTATAGTCCGCCGCACATCGATTTTGAAGAACACAGCCCAAATAAACCTGGCGTTCTTTGCACAAGGTGATAAGGGCATCTATCTTTTCCGTGGTTACTTCTAAGGGTTTTTCACTTAAAATATGCTTGCCCGCCATTGCCGCAGCCTCGATCGCCTCCCCATGTTTACCGCTCTCGTTGCACACACATACAAGGTCGATATCGCTTTCGGCAAGAAACTCTTGGTAATCACTAAAGACCGGATATCCGAATTCGGCCTCAACTTCCCTAGCCCTATCGGGAGATGTAGTACATAGCGCCACGACCTTGGCCGTTGCCATTTCTGAAATACACTTGAGATAGGTGCGTACGATGGATCCCGTACCCACGATTCCGATACCGATTTGCGACATGTAAAAGCTATTTTGGAGTTTCGACTATACTACGAAGAAATTACGTAAGCGACAAACCAAGCTATTAGGTTACAGTTCAACATTCAACAATTGCCCCGTAAGTTGAAGCAATTGCAATTCCGCCAATTTGGCGTCATACTTGGCCAAATTCTTATTGGTCTGGGCATTCAAAAGATTGATCTGCGCCTGACGAAATTCTATAGACGTAATCCGCCCCAATTGAAACTGTTCTTTGGAGCGCTCAAAATTGTTGCGGTTGGTGATTACGTTCTGCTCTTGGATCTCATAAATGTTCAAGCGGTTTTCATAGCTCGCCAAGGCATTGAGAATATCACGGTCGACTTCAAGCTCTACTTGTTCTTGAAGCAACTCTTGGTTTTCATAGCTTATTTTAGAATTCTTGAGCAAGGTAGTGGTCCTTCCCCCATCAAAGAGATTCCAGGTCAGACTCGCCCCCAAACCGAAGGTAAGGCTAGACCGGTTACTCCCGGGAATAACTTGGCCCGGCAAAAACGAATTGGGCGCACTTTGGTTTAGGTTCCATCCGTAGGAACCCGTCAGACCGATTTGCGGCAAATACCCCGAACGATTGACCTTGATATCGTATTCGTTAATGTTCAGGTTGCGTTCCGCCTGAAGTATGGATACATTGTTTTCCCGTGCCTGGGCGATCAATTCGTCCAATTGCAAACGCGGAATAAACTTGACAATGGTATCTACCTGAAAGTCCTCGCTCAGACTTTGATTGAGCACAACGTTCAAGTCGCGTTTTGTATTGGCCAGTTGCTGTTTGGTGTTCAACAGGTTGATACTGTCATTGGTAACATCGACCTGGGCATTTAAAATATCCAATTTGGTATTTTGCCCGTATTCAAAAGCATATTCCGCCCGTGTAATACGGTCCAATGAAATTTCGAGGGCCTGCTTGAGCACATTTTCGTTCTCGGTAAGTCGCGCCACCTCAAAATAGATGCTAAACAATTGCAACAAGGTATTCTCTACGGTTTCCCTGGCCTGAAGCTCGGTAAGCTGGTATTGTTCTTTTAGCCTTTTGTAATTATACAACCTTCCTAGTCCATCAAACAAGGTATAATTCAAGTTCAACCCGGCATTATAGGTTTGCGATTCGGCATGATCGATCTCTAGGTCTTCACGTGCGCCGCCCGACGTATCGAACTGCCCGGGGTATTCCGTGCTACTGTTCAGGTCATTGTAATTGGCTCCGGCAGTACCGGTCAAACTGGGAAGGTATCCCGAATTCAGTATCCCTTGGTTGTTATCGGCAATTTTGGTCAGGTTTTTGGCCATCTTTATACCAAAATTGTGCTCGAGGGCCAAACGTACGGCCTCTTCTTTAGACAAACGTTTTTCTTGGGCACTCAACCCAAACGTAAGGCAAAGAAAAATAAGGCTAGTTACAATTTTATGTATCATTCTTGTTCTGGTTTCTTTGGATGGGTAGTCGTAGGTATATCCTCCCCAGTTTGTGTCGTTCCCGTTTTGTCTTCTGACGCCTCCTTCAACAAATGTTCTGGCCGTTCAGACATATGTTCTTCTTCCTTTTGTTCCTTTATGGCGCGCTCAACCTCTTCCTTGGTAATATCGTCACCCGTCTTCAGCCACTTGGCCGTCACTTTAAACCTATTGCTAAAGGCCAAGAACAAAGGCAATAACAACAAGGTAAGCACGGTGGCAAATGCAATACCATAAGCAATGGATATGGCCATAGGCTTTAAGAACTGCGCTTGCCTACTTTTTTCCAACAAGAGGGGAGCCAGACCTGCGATAGTGGTTATAGACGTCAAAAATATGGCCCTAAAACGAGAACGCCCTGCCTCGTAAATGGCATCGTCAAATTTCATTCCATCGCGCAGATTGCCATTGAACTTACTAATGAGTACAAGACCATCGTTCACCATAATACCGATAAGGGCGATAATACCCAACATGGATAAGATGTTTACGGGAAAATCATGGATCCAATGCCCCCAAGCCACCGCGGTCAAACTGAAAGGCACCAATAAAAGCAATAACAGCGGTTGACTAAAACTTCTGAAGGTAAATGCTATGGTAATATAAATCAATAACAAGACCGAAAGACCGACTACCCTTAAGGAACTCGTCATCTTATTGGCTTCCCTGTTCTGCCCTTCATAAGAAGCGCTAACGGTAGGGTATTTTGATTGTATCTCGGGCATTACCTCGGTACGGATTTCATCCATAATATCCGTAGCACTGGTGGTCTTAGCATCTTTAATATCGGCTGAAACCTGAATTTCACGCTGCCCTTCGAGGTGGTTGATCGCCACATCGCCCCGTTCGATGATATAGCTGGCGATTTCCTTTAAGGGTACGCGGTCACCACTTGGCGTAGCTATCCGCATTTCGTCAAGGTCGGTAATCGATGAGCGGTTTTCTCGATCGTACCGTACCCAAACCTTAATTTCGTCTTGCCCTCTCTGAAAACGTTGGGCCTGTGTACCAAAAAACCCAGCCCTGACCTGGTTCATTACGGTACGGAGGTCAAGGCCTAACAAGTAGGCATTTTCCTTTAGTTCAAGTCTTATTTCCTTGATTCCCGCAGGATCATTGTCCGCTACATCCTTCAACAAGGCATTATTTTCAAGTACCGCCTTAAGTTCCTTTTTGGCCGCCTTCAATTCGGCAATATTGTTTCCTAAAAGGGAAACCGACACAGGGTTGCCCCCAAAATTTCCTCCCGAACCATAGATAAGGCTTTCCACTCCGATTACCGGCCCCATCAATTCTTGCAGGCGGTTGGTCACCATATCCGAACTAATTTCATCAGGTCTTTCTTCACCCGGCAAAAGGTTGATATCCAATGATGCGGCCGCACTACCCGGACCAATTTTTCTAATGGTGTTCTCAAACAAGACCTTACCCGTTCCCTTTAAATACTTTTCGGTAAGCTCTTGATTGACGATTATCGATTTCTCCTCAATTAACGAGATAATGGAATCGGTCACCTTTTCATTGGTTCCGTTGGGCATCAAGAGTTCTACGGAAACACGGTCACTGGCCACCCTTGGAAAAAAGGCGGTTCTAATGATCCCACCACCTACGGACCCCAAAGTAAGCACCAAGGCCATCACAAAAAAGGCAAACATCAGCACCTTGTAGCGCAATCCGAAGCGCAAGGCCGGACTGTATAACTTGTCTCGCATCCAGACCATAAAACGGTCTCCCATTTCGTTGATAACACGCAACTTTGCAAAAGCTTTCCCTACGGCCGTCGTAGGCTCCTTATCTATGGTCTTCAAGGCCTTTGAGTGGGCCAAATGCGCCGGTAGGATAATCAGGGCCTCAATTAGCGAAACTGCCAAGGTCAGTATAACAATAACCGACACCTCTCCAAAGAACTCCCCTATCCTTCCATCTAAAAACAGGAATATGGAAAAAGCCAATAATGTGGTGATAATGGCCGAAACTATGGGAGGGATTACCTCCATGGTACCATCAATGGCAGCCTGTATAGGCGACTTGCCCTTTTCGTAATGCTGATAAATGTTCTCCGCAATTACAATACCGTCATCGACCAGAATACCGATTACGATAATCATACCGAAAAGCGACAGCACATTGATCGTTACATCAAAATAACCGGCGAAAATGAACATTCCCAAAAAGGAAATAGGCAGGCCAAAGGCCACCCAAAACGCCAGGCGCGTATTTAAGAACAACGATAAGAAGATGAGCACCAAGATCATACCTACTATAGCATTTTCGGTAAGCAGCTCGGTACGCTGGTTCAAGGTGATACTACGATCACTGACCACGCTCAATTTTATGTTGTTATGTTTATGGTTGAAATCTTCTATGTATTCTTTCACCTTTTCCGCAGAGCCCAAAAGATCTTCGGTATTGGTACTGGTGATAGAAGCATTAACGGAAAGGTTCCCATCAAAATAAGAAGCATTGGGCGATTCTTCAAAACGGTCGCGTATGATGGCCACATCCTTTAACCGCACTGTACTACCCGAAGCATCGGCCCGAATAATCAGATTGGAAAGCTCATCGCCATAATAGGCCCTGTTATTGGCCCGTATCAAATACTCCTCGGCATCGGTCTTGATATTTCCCCCCGTTACCAAAATATTGGCATTGGCCACCGCTTGCGAAACTTCGCTAAAGGACATATTATAGGCCAGTAAGCTATTTTCGTTAACGGCAATCTCTATTTCCTCCAAGGGATAACCGCTCATTTCTATCTGGGAAATGCCATCAATCGTCCGCAATTCGTTCTCGACCTGTCTACCGACTTCCTTTAATGTAGCCAATGGTATATGGTCGCCGCTTATGGCGAAGGTTATGGTCTCCCTTACGGCCTCAAGTTTTGAGACGATCAAAGGCTCCATCCCCGTAGGAAACGAAGGCACCCTATCTACCGCATTCTTTACCTCGAGAAGCATAAAATCGATATCGCGACCCTTCTCGATCTCAACATTGATCACACCACTATTTTCCCGCGCCGTAGAGGTAACACGATCCACGCCCTCCAAGCCCTTGAGGTTATCTTCGATCTTAAGTACGATACCCTCTTCCACCTCTTGAGGCGAAGCTCCCGGATAAGTTATATTGATGGTAATGTTCTTTGAGTCGGTAAGCGGAAAATAACTCGATTTCAATGAAAGCGCCCCGACTACACCAAATATCATAAAGGCCAAGACAAAGACATCTACCGCAACATGGTACTTTATAAAATAAGAGATGATGTTCCTCATTATTCCGCTGTTTTTACATTAGTCTCATCAAAGACCTTGACCAGCATACCGGCATACGCACCGACCACAGGTTTGGAAACAATGGTCAATCCGTCAGGGACATTTTTTAGTATTACCTTTTTTTCGGAGAAATAAACGGGCTTAACATCAATGACATCCAAAATGGTGTCCCTAACCACAAAAATCCTATCGTTCTCGAGCAAGAGCCCCCTGTCGATCTCTATGGCATCTTTTTCTTCCTTGGCATCGAGGCTGGCCTCAAGATACATTCCCTCCTTTAGGTTGGGATCTTTTACCTCAATAAAAGCCTTGATGGTCTGTGAAGCCTGATCTACCTTTCCATTGATTCGGGTTACCTTACCCGTATAAGTCTTCGTTCGGTTCAAGTTGACCAATTCTACGCTCTCACCTACCATCAGCAAGTCTCCATAGACCTTACCTATGGCCACTTCCAATTCGTAAACATCGGTATTGATAAACTCGCCCAGTTTTTGGCCCGACCTTACCAAGCTACCTTCGGTAACCAAGGCTTCGGTGAGCACCCCGTTGAAAGGGGCGGATATTCTGTATTTGTATAAGCGTTGCTCTAAATTCTTAACATTGTAAAAACTGGTCAATACACCGCGTCCGGAAATAAAGTACTTTTCTTTCTCAGAAGTCATTTCGGGCAAAGCCGGCGTACTTTTATCCATATCGAAATCACTGAGATATTTTTGCCACTTCGGAAAGACCTCAGGATAATCGAGTCTTAAATCGGGCATTATGGAAGTAATCAAATTGTACAAACTGCTTTTGGCCGATTGTACACTTGCGGCATATTCGGAAGCATCGATACCGATAATGGTCTCGCCCGACCGATACACTTGCCCGGCCTTGAATAGCTTATGTCCTCTTTTAAAGACACCTTGAACCTCGGAATAGAGCTCTACCCTTTGTTTTGCCCTAAGATTACCGTTAGCCGGAATGACTATGGAAACCGTTCCGTTTTTAACCGTATCTACAAAAACCGTTTTGACAATTTTTTCAGGTTGAGGCCTTGGTCTTTTCTTATTGTTTACAATGGTTATGGCTCCGTAGATAGAAACAATAATCAGTAAAACACCAATAATGGATAAGATGATCTTTCTTGTATTCATAAGTGGTTGGGCTATTTGGCCAAAAATGCTTGGACTACAAAACTATTTAATAGTTTAAGCCCGTTAAGTTAAATGTATCTTAAAACATTGTTTTTTGCACTATGCACAAAAAAAGGGATACT
Organism: Zobellia galactanivorans; assembly: GCF_000973105.1. Classification (NCBI taxonomy): domain Bacteria; kingdom Pseudomonadati; phylum Bacteroidota; class Flavobacteriia; order Flavobacteriales; family Flavobacteriaceae; genus Zobellia; species Zobellia galactanivorans. The sequence goes on from NC_015844.1 coordinate 1,366,361, forward strand.
CTACAGTATCCCTTTAACCAAACTAACTAATAAATTATGGAAATCTATTTTTCTATTCTTCGTCTTCAAATTTTGTATCGGCCATTCTTGTTTTGCCATACTTTACATTTTTGAAATCGATTTTATCGTCTTCCCTATCGTAATCGAATACCAAGAATTCTTTCTCTTCCAACGATTTCAAGTTCTTGAACGAATCAAACTTATTGTTTTGTATCTGTAATACCTCTAGGCTGGCAAGCTGACCGAATTCTTCGGGTACATCTCCGCCTAATTGGTTATTGGCCAACACAAGCTCCTTCAATTTGGTCAGACCTCCAATTTCGGAAGGAATGCTTCCTTCCAAGGTATTTTCAAAAAGACCGAGGCTCTCCAATTGCGCCAAACCACCGACCGATTTAGGAATATTTCCCTTTAAACTATTACTGGAAAGGTTCAACACCTTTAAGTTCTTGATTTCCCCAATACTCTCGGGAATGCTTCCTGTCAAGAAATTATTGAATGCGGTAAATTCCCTAAGGCTTCGCATTCCACCCAATTCTTCGGGCAGTTCGCCCTTAATTCGGTTCATTTCCAATTTTAGCACTTGAAGTCTCGACAACTGGGCAATTTCTTTCGGAAGTTCGCCGGTAATCCCGTTAAAGGCCAAATTCAACTTCTCAAGCTTTTCAAGATTGGCAATACTGGCCGGGATCGTTCCTTGTAGGTTATTTTTAAACAAATTGATTTCTACCACACGATTGTTTCGCACGGTAATACCTTGCCATGTCTCTATATCAGCGGTCAAATCCCACTTCCTTTCCCACGAATCCCCATCTGTAGCATTGTAAAGATCTACAAGAAATTCTTTCTCTTTGTTCGGTACTTCGGCCCATACCGTATGCACGGTAATGCAGAGAAGTATCAGACAACTAAATAGATTTTTCATATCATGTTTTTTTCGATTGACAGTAAGCTTGGGCGTAAGTCACTGAGAATTACCCTACAAAGTAAGACTAAACATGGTCGAAAAACAAAAAATATCGATTAAGTGCTTGAATATGTTGTGAAAACCCGATAATCTGTTGTAAGAACAAACACGGGCCCTAGATTGGACCTTTTTCTAGAAATTTTCAAGTTCCAAGGTAATATCTTCCCATTTGGCCATCAGCTGCTCCAATTGCTTTTTCTTCTTCTGATAGCCATCGAAAAAATTAGGCTTGGCAATGGTAGCGTCGTAATCCATCATCAACTGATGGTCTATTTCGGCAATCTCCTTTTCAAGTCTAGAAATATCACTTTCTACATTGCTCAATTTATTCTTAAGTGATTTTAATCTCTTTTGATCCTTAAAATCGTTGCCACTGGATTTAGGCGTTACGGCCTTTTTTTGTTGGTCCTGTTTTTTTTCAATGGCCCTAAAATCTTCGACCTTACGTTGCTCAAGGTAAAAATCGATATCGCCTAGATATTCCTTAATCCCTTTATCCTTAAACTCATACACCTTATTGGTCAGCCCTTGAAGGAAGTCCCTATCATGCGAAACCAGCACCAGGGTACCGTCAAAATTCTGCAATGCCTGTTTCAGCACATTCTTCGATTGTATATCCAAGTGGTTGGTAGGTTCATCCATAACCAACACATTAAAGGGTTGCAACAACATTTTGGCCAGAGCCAAACGGTTTCTTTCCCCTCCGGAAAGCACCTTTACATATTTTTCGACCTCATCTCCCCGAAACAGGAAGGATCCCAATATATCCCTTACCTTACTTCGGTTCTTTTCGTTGGCGGCGTCGATCATGGTATCCAATATGGTTTTGTTCCCATCAAGGTACTCGGCCTGGTTCTGGGCAAAATACCCAATTTGCACATTGTGCCCCAACTTCATTTTACCTTCGTAATCAAGATCCCCGACCATTATCTTGGCCAATGTGGATTTTCCTTGGCCGTTTTGTCCCACGAAAGCGGTTTTACTATCACGTTCCAACAGCAGGTTGATATCTTTTAAAACCTCTTTGCTTCCGTAGCTTTTACAAAGGCCTTCTAGCTCAGCTATCACCTTACCGGGCGTTACCGAAACCGGAAAACGCAGGTTCATGACGGCGTTGTCATCTTGATCCACCTCAATGCGCTCCATCTTATCCAGTTTCTTGATAAGCGATTGCGCCATGGAAGCCTTGGTACTTTTGGCCCTAAACTTTTCGATAAGCCGTTCGGCCTGTTGAATTTCCTTTTCTTGGTTCTTTTGGGCATTGAGCTGTTGCTCTTTGATCTCGCCCCTAAGTTTTAGAAATTGTGAATACGGCTTATTGTAATCGTAGATCCGGCCCAACGAAATTTCTATGGTTCGGTTGGTCACGTTATCCAAGAACATCTTATCATGCGAAACAATGACAACAGCCCCCGTATAACCGTTCAAGAACTGCTCTAACCAAATGATCGACTCAATATCCAAGTGGTTGGTAGGCTCATCTAAAAGCAGTACATCGTTGCTCTGTAGCAATAACTTGGCCAATTCTATTCGCATACGCCACCCCCCTGAAAAGGTATCGGTCTTTTTATCGAAATCCTCACGCTTGAAACCAAGGCCGAGCAAGATCTTTTCGGTCTCGCCCTGGTAATTATACCCCCCTAAAATTTCATACCGATGTGTAATATCGCTCAAATCGACCATTAACTGATGGTAGATCTCACTTTCATAATCGGTTCGTTCGGCCAATTGATGGTTGATATCATCGAGCTTGAGCTCCAATGCCTTTATTTCCTCAAACGCTTGATACGACTCTTCCAAAACGGTACGTCCCACGACAAAATCAATATCCTGACGAAGAAAACCGATCTTGATGTTCTTCTCCGTAGCGATCGTACCCGAATCAATAGGCATATCTTTTGACAGCAATTTTAAGAGTGTTGATTTACCCGCCCCGTTCTTGCCGATGAGACCTACCCGGTCGCCCCCGTTCAAACGAAATGAAATTTCTTCGAAAAGATATTCTCCGCCAAAGGATACGGAAAGATTATGAACGTTCAACATACTATAAAATTCTAGATTAAGATAGGCTTCGTGCCTAAAAGGTGGTTTACTCTGTTACTAAGAAAAAAACTATTATTTGTAATAATCGTTACGTTGAATGAAAAGTCAAAATTGTACTTTTGTCCAAAGTTTTGCAAATGTTAAAAAAAGGAAACAAACTATACAGCATTTTAACAGGAAGTTGTCCCAAATGCCATGAAGAGAGTATGTACGAAGACAAAAACCCCTATCATTTGGGTAAAATTTTCGACATGCACGAACGTTGCTCCCATTGCGGCACCAAATATAAGATAGAGCCCTCTTTCTTTTACGGGGCCATGTACGTTAGCTATGCCGTGGGTATCGCCTTTGCCGTAGCCGCATTCGTCATCAGCTTTTTATTCGTAGGGACCAACTTGGTCAACACCTTTATTGCCATCGTCTGCACGATGATCGTGTTTATGCCCCTGATCATTCGACTTTCAAGAAACATCTGGATCAATTTCTTTATTGGCTACGACCCCAATGCCGTGGCCGAATACCATAAAAAAGCTACCGAAAATACTTCTGCGTAAAACGGGCTATATCGAGCTGTGGGTCTAAGGCCTCCCTGTTTTCGACAAAACCGTACAATTGCTTCGATGCCGATGGCCCTATTAGCACTCCTCGGGAACCAAAGCCGTTAAGCACATACATATGCTCCATTTTGGGATGTCTGCCCACCAAAGGCTTCCTATCCTCGACCGTAGGGCGTATACCCGCAACTTGGTCGATAAGTTCAAAATCGCATTTCAACACGGCCCGTAATTTATCCAATAGACCGTTCTTAGCGGCTTCGGTAGGCGTATTCGTCTTGTCGTTCCGCTCATAATTGGCCCCTACCCGATATACATCGCCCCCTTGGGGAATAATGAATATGGCCGACTTAATGGCCTTATCCTCTTTTAGGTCGGGTGCCTTGACCATTAAATATTCGCCTTTGGAACCTTGCAACGGCAAGTAGTTGAAAAAAGGATTGCTCTTTAAACCATAGCCCTCGGCAAAAACAATACGTTTGGCCCTCAGGGTGCCATAGGCCACACCTTCTTCGGTATGCCGTAAGTTGTCAAAATCAAAAGTCTCCTCTAGCAGCAATGCTTTTTCAAGAAGGTATTTTTTATAGGAAGACAAGAGCGCTTCGGTATCTATTCTTCCGGTATGTTTTACCTCGCCAAATCCGAAAGGGGCGTCTATTCCGGCATTGGTATTGGGTATGAGGTCCGTACTCAAAAACTTGCCCAAGCCTTTTTTATCGGAAGCTTCAAACCATTGGTTTTGCTCTTCCGCAGAGTGAAAGCGTCGATACACCGGAAGCCCGTAGTCAAGCCTCACCTTTAGTTTGGCCTCCAAATCGGCATAAAAGCTCTTTGCCTCCTTCAACTGTTCATCGGCCTGCCAGGCCAAAGTAAACCGCTTTAAGATAACAGGGTTATAAAGCCCTCCCGCAACCTTGGAAGAGGTTTGTGAATTATCGTTGATGACCTTAAAAGTCTTATTGTGCCCCTCTAACTGTTCACAAAATGAAATACCGGCCAAACCCAGGCCTACAATTATATAATCTACCATGTCCCAAAGGTAGAAAATTGACAATCAAAAAAGCGCCCCGACAAAAAATGTCGGGGCGCTAAATACTATTTGAATTGGAATGTTCTAGGGTCTAGTAAGCCCACATATCTTGTTCACGGTCTCTAATGACCTCTTGAATCCTAGTGGCTTCAAGCAATTGGAACAAGGCGTTGTCGGTGATATAATCGTTTACCTTTCGATCGCCATGAACGTTGTCTTCCCTATAGATTACACCGTTGAAACGTCTTGCGTTAAGCAACATATCAAAAGAGATAGGCTGTGCAGAGTTTCTTTGGTTGAAGACTTTGGCCTCATGCAATATCTGTCGGGCATCTGGGTACCATACCCAAAAAAGCTCAACCTTGGCATCACTGGGATCCATAGAGTCATCATCAATAAAGTTAACATCCGGGGCAACCGGGGCTATACCTAACAAGCGGTACTTTAGCTCTCCCTGACGTTTATCAAAATACCACATACCTTTAATTCGGTATTCCTCAATATCGGCTGCGGTAAGGGTTCTCTTCATTACATACTCAGGAGACAATTCCTCCCCAGCATTGATCTGTTCGTAACCGTAATCGGTAGTATCTACCTTTTGCAGTGTACTCTCAAGATCACTAAACTTTCGTTTATCGGTAAAATAAGAATCCGCATACACATCTTTCAGTCTACCATTTTTGATGTTCTTAATAAGCACATCGTACAATGATCTTCTGTCGTTGCCTATATCGATAGTGTCAGTAGGGTAGTATAAGGGGAAGTTCACCCTTTCGTCAAGATCAATAACTTCCCAAACGGTCTTAGACCAAAGGATATCACGATCATCAACATAACCATACTCAAGGGGAGCATCATTGTCCAAAGCTTTCTGAGCTTCGGTCTTGACACCTATTTCCTCGGGCTTTTTGGCGTTCAAGATGTTCGCCTGCGCCATCATGGAAACCGGTAACAAAGTTACTGCACCAATTACTAAAGCATTTTTCCAATTCATGTTTGTAAAATTTTAAATTACCGAGCGATCAGAAGACCGCTCGGTTTTACTAGTTGTTATTAGTTTGTTATCTCCACTACAACCGGAGATACTTTCTTCAATTTATAACTCTTGTTATTTGTAATGTAAGCTTGGATATCAAATATCTGAACAGCATCACCTCTTTTGGCTCTTTTAAGGGCCGACTTGGCATTAGCGTTCAATCTGTTTCCGTTTACGCTTACGGTAGGCTGACCAGGAACCTTGAACTTAAATCCGCTAACGGCAAGGTTCAAGTCAAAATCAAAGTCCTCTAACATTGCACCGATAGTAGCGATTTCCATGTTGGCCCTAGGCATTTTAGCACTACCTGTCTGCTTACTTACAGAACCGGCAGGTCTTGGAATATCCTTAATCCTGAACTCAGATTTAGAAGATATGGTCTGACCATCGGGTAATTTACCAGATGCGGTAATCGTAACCGTTCTACCTGTACCAGGGTTCATAACATACTTGCTACCTCCTACTGATTTCAAACCAGGTGCAGAAGCGTTAACTTTGTTATTAGGTATACCAGGTATAGAAATACTCATTGGGTTAGCTACACCACGATAAACAACGTTCATCTTATCGGCAGCGATCAAAGCAGCATTAGGCTTGCTAATAGTAGCAAAACTATTCTTAACCGGTACGGGAATCTCTTCGCCATCTTGCTTAAAGTACAATGTACCCTCTACAACGTGATCACCTGCAGCACCTGCACCGATCAACATTTTAACACCACCGGCCTCTAATTTATAGTCGGTACCTTCAGAAAGTTTTCTTCCATCAAGGGTCAACTCAGCTTTTACTGGTGTAGAAGAATTATCGGTTTTACTAATGATAATCTTACCGTCGTACTTCTCACCGGCATAAAAGGCAGACTTACTAGCCTGTAGCGATGTTGCAAAATTCTTAAGTGATACTTGGCTGGTCAACTCACCTTCCAACATTCTTTTCAGAGCGTCTTCCTCAGTGGCCTTAACGTCTGCTTGAAGCGCAGTAATCTTGGCTAAAGAAGCTACTAAGGGATATCCTTCGTAGTGGTAATTGATCCAATCTTGTTTTGTACCGTCCCTTTTTACTTCCTGACCGTTTTCATCACCGGTCTTGAAGCGGACATTTACAGATTCTTTCAAATCCTTTGGTACGATAGCCGCAACTTGTGTACGGTAATCATTGATTCTTTTCATAAACTCCTTTCCACCTTCGGAAAGATTATCGCCTTGAAAGAATTTTTGATCTAAGAAATCGGAATTGTCCATTCGTGCATAATCTTTTGCATCTTCCAGACCTTCTGTCATTCCTTGTTTAAGACCCTCAAGATAGTCGTAATAATCTTGCGACAATTGCTTGATTTTTTGGGCGTCTTGATAAAGCTTTCCGTATTTCTCCGAATCTTCGGAAGCTTTAGTTTCTAGACCATCTAAGAAAGCTAGGTTACTTTCTGTGGTCTTTGCGTTAGAAGCCTCCATCTTTTCGTTCATAATACCGAAAGCTGCAAGTACTTCTTTACTCATGTTTAACGCCAGCATAGCGATGAAGATCAAATACATAAGATTGATCATCTTCTGACGTGGTGTTGCTTTTCCTCCTGCCATGTTTTTTTCTAATTAGATTTGATTAATTGTTCGATTTGGGGTTAACTAATCTCTAATTAGTTTCTGTTCATTGCAGTCAACATACCTCCGTAGACTCCGTTCAAAGAAGAAAGGTTGGTAGCCAATGACTCCATTTGATCTTTTAGGGCAGATGCGTTCTGTACAACTTCTTCGTTTACCGAAGCTTGTTTGCTAGCGCTTTCCAACTGTACTTTGTACAAGCTGTTCAAAGATTCCATCTGGGCTGCGGCCTGAACCATTTCCTCAGAATATTTTCTTGTAGACTCCATAGCGTCAACCGTTGGGGCAATACCTTTGGCAGCACCTTCAAAGTTGCGGATACTAGAACCAAGGCTCTCCATTAAGCTGGCATCAACACCGGCTTCTTTTAGCAAGTTGTCCAATTTAGCGGACAATGAAGCCTCAGCTTCCTTGATTTCCTGGGCTTCGTTACTTCTAGCAACTCCTGAAGAAGCACCACCGGCCAATTCTGGATATACTAAAGACCAATCGTACTCGTCATCTACAGGCTCAAATGCACTAATGGCAAAAATAAGAGCTTCAGTGATAAGACCTATCGCCAAAAGAAGACCACCTGTTAAAGGTCCGAATTCCCAGTGAAGTATCTTGAATAACGCACCAATAATTACTACCGACGCTCCAAGACCGTAGGCCATGTTGAATAACTTTTTTGTTGATTTTGACTGTGCCATAATTTAAGATTTAATTTGAAATTTAATGTTAATAATAAAGATTTGGTTTACTGTTTGATTTGTTTTCGTCATTTCCAATGGCTTGAAAAATCCGAGGGTGTATTTGTGTATTTGAAATAAACTATAAAACGTAGGTGTTCTATTGTGTTGAATCTTCTTCTCCCATATAATCCTGTACCGTTCTGAAACCGATGTAACTACGTGCCGAATCGGCATATTCGTAATCTCTTGTACTTACCTGTAGGAAGTAAGCAACATCTTTCCAAGAACCACCTCGTATTACTTTTCTAGCATTTGCCCCGTCGCCACCGTTGGGGTTCATTGTAGAAACGAATTCGTAAGATGATGGATCATAGCTGGAGTTGGTCCATTCAGACACGTTACCGGCCATGTTGTAAAGGTTGAAGTCGTTAGGCTCATATGATTTCGCTTCTACAGTGTATAAAGCTGCATCGGCCGCATAATCGCCTCGTTGTGGTTTAAAGTTTGCCATAAAGCAACCTGTATCGCTTATCACGTAAGGTCCGCCCCATGGGTAGGTTCCTCCTTCGATACCACCTCTGGCAGCATATTCCCATTCAGCTTCGGTAGGTAACCTGAACTGGTTTACAAATTGCTTGCCTTTACTTTTTTGGTCATCGTTCTTGAACTTGGTCCTCCAGTTACAGAAGGCCCTGGCTTGCTGCCAAGACACCCCGACTACAGGATACTCGCTGTACGCATCGTGCCAAAAGTAATCGTTGTGCATCGGTTCATTGTACGAGTATTCAAAATCACGGATCCAAACGGTTGTATCTGGATAGATTTCAAGTTCTTCCTGACGGATAAAATCTTTTCTGCTTCCGGTTCTAGAACGGGCGGCAGCTTCGATATCCATCCAGCTGTACTTGTACTTCAATTTGGTTACATCGATAGTACGCTGACCGTTATACGATTCCTCTTCGGGAATGTACAAGGAATCCATAACCTCGGTATAATACTCATCTGGATATTCAGAGATATCCCAGATCAAATCTTCTTCTTTGTTCAAAGCGCGACCTTCAAAACCAGTTTCGCCCATGCCGGCATAATTGTCCAACATGTACTTGTCGTAAGCTGAAAGTTTTGTTGTGTCCGCATCCTTGAACGCATACTCGCCAATACCTCCGTCTTCCGGCCCCAAACCTAGTTCGTCGGCCAATATGGCCAATCGCGTCCTGGTAATGGAATCCTGCACCCATTCTACGAACTGACGATACTCGCTGTTCGTAATCTCGGTATCATCCATGTAGAACGATCTGACCGTAACGGTCTTTGTTGGTGCGTTCAGAACTTTAGCCTGGTCTTCTTCGGATTTACCCATGATAAAGGAACCTCTTGGAATGAGCTCCATACCATAAGGTTTCTCAGGGTACCATTTCTTTCCTTGGACCCCGACTAGCTCTCCTTTGGTTTTTGACCCGCAACTGCTGAGCAAAAAAACAAACGCTATAGATGATAACAATAGCTTTTTCATACTTTAGGTTAAATTTCGATTCTGGTTACTAACTGCAAATACTATGATTTAATTCTACACTCTAAAACTGTGATTTGATCAAATTATTGTATTGAAGGCAATTATACTATATTTTTTTTCAACTCAATTAAAACCTTTTTTATAGGCCTTGAACCACCGCTCAGGAATGTTTTGGTCGCATGCTTCCAGATAGTCCTTTTTGGTGCATGGTAATAACGCCACCGAATTTGATTTAGTATGCGGCGTCAAAATAGAAGGGACCTCTACCCACCACCTATCGGTCAGGTGACTCTTGTGAAAGGTAAGCTCCTCGGTGTCTGTTGGAACAATATACTTGGTAAAGTTTTCACTACTCTCAAATGGCGATTCGTTTCTTCGAAAATTATAACCTTCGATGAAATACCAAATTATCTGGGCCATCAGCTGACACGATTGATTGGTATTCTCCATTTCATAGAGTCCAAATATGTTTACTTTATCACTTATTCCCGCATATCTGGCAATGGCACATATCTCGCGCCCGGTAAAACCGTTGGGCGAAAAGTTATCAGACAATCCTATTTCACTTGCCCTTACGGCACGGGCATCCATACTGATCATATGGGCGTTGCGCAGCACCGGCTCGGCCAAGCTAATATCGGAACCCAGTTCACCCAAACGATAGGCATCAAAAAACAGACGCTCCATCAGATCGATTTCCTCTTGTGCGTTAAAATAGCTCTGATAGCCGATATTGGAAAAGTTGAACAGGTTATTGGGCTTATCGGTAATGATCTTGCTCATGTACGAATGCGATGAAATCAGCTCGTCGTCCATTCCAAAATCGAACCTACTGTCTACCGCCACGAGATTGACCAAGTCGATAATACCGTCGAACGACCGGTAAGCCGGGTAGGTAATGTCTTGGGTCGCCCCTATTACTATAGGTATGATTTTCTTCTCGAGAAGGGCCGCCAAGGTATTCTTTACTACAAAATACGTATCCTCTACCGTTGCTCCTTCCTCAATATCGCCCATATCGGCCAATTTTGAATCCCAGTTGCCCAACAACAACTTGTACAATTGAATCCGTATAGCCGAGACATCGAGCTTTTCGGTCTTCTTTTCAAAAGCGTTTCTCGATTCTTTCACACCTAGAATGGCAATAGACACCCCCTCTAGGTCGGGAATACCGTCCCTTGTGGTGTGCAACCTTGTATGCTTGCCCAAAGACTGGGCCGCAAATAGTTCACAGTGGGCAATTACTTTATCTTCTACTGGAACCAAAAAATCAAATGCCATTTATCTTGAAAGATTATTTGTGTTTAAACCATAGAGACGCATATAATGCGCCTCCGTTTTTTTCATTTTCGTTTATAAAACCCGCCCTAAAGGACGAAGCTATCGGCACAAGCTATTTCTTTTTGGCCTTGGGCTTAGCCTTTGCTTTTTTCTTCGGCGTTTTCTGTTCGATCATTTTTTTGGCCTCGTCCAAAGACATCTTGGCCGCATCAACGGTCTTGGCCAGCTCTACCTTTACCTTACCTTTTATAATGTTGTGCCTGCCCCAACGTGCCTTTTCGATACGTATACCTTCTTCAGGCCAGTTTTGCACTACCTTATCGATTTCTTTTTGTTTTTTAGCTTCAATCAACTCAATAAGGTCATCATTCGAAAGGTTATCGAAATCATATTTCTTATTAACGTTAATAAACATACCGTCCCATTTGATAAAAGGCCCGAACCTTCCGGTTCCTTTCGTTACCTCCTTACCTTCATAGGTATAGATGGGGGCATCGGCTTTTTGCTTTTGCTTTATCAACTCGACCGCACGGTCGAAGTTTACGTCGAAGGCGCTCTCTCCCGCTTCCAGGGACACGAATTTCTTCCCAAAACGCACATAAGGTCCAAACCTACCTACATTCGCCTCGATTTCCTCTCCTTCATAAACCCCTAGCTTTCGCGGAAGCTTGAACAACTCCATTGCCTCATCGTAAGTAATAGTGGTCAAGGACTGTTCGGGCAAAAGGCTTGCAAACTTGGGTTTTTCCTCATCATCAACGGTACCCATTTGAACCATAGGCCCAAAACGCCCCAAACGAACGGACACTTGACGGCCCGTTTTAGGGTCCTCGCCTAAAATACGTTCGCCACTGGCTCGATCGGCATTTTCTTGCACATCGAGTACATTCGGGTGGAAATCTTTGTAAAAATCCCTCATCACCTTCTGCCAATCTTCTTCTCCCTCGGCGATCTCATCAAAATCTTCCTCTACCTTGGCGGTAAAATTATAATCAAGGATCGTGGCAAAATGACTTACCAAAAAGTCGTTTACGATCATACCGATATCGGTAGGCACCAGCTTACCTTTGTCGGAACCGACCATTTCAGAGAGTTTTTTCTCTTTTACGGCACCAGCTTCCAAAAGCAACTGCACATAATTTCGTTCCGTACCCTCAACCGTTCCTTTTTCTACATAGCCCCTATTCTGAATAGTGGAAATGGTCGGCGCATATGTAGACGGTCGACCAATACCTAGTTCTTCGAGCTTTTTCACCAAAGATGCTTCGGTAAAGCGGTATGGCGGCCTTGAAAAACGTTCGGTCGCGGTAATATAATTGTTTTTTAAAGCTTCGCCCACTTTCATGGCAGGAAGCATTCCTTCTTGCTCTTCGGCCACATCTTCTTCATCAAGGCCTTCCATATACACCTTAAGGAAACCATCGAACTTAATGACCTCCCCATTGGCCGTAAATAGCTCTGAATGGGTACTTGCCTTAATTTTTACGTTCGTACGTTCCAATTGGGCATCGCTCATCTGCGAGGCTATGGTACGCTTCCAAATCAATTCGTATAATTTAGACTGGTCGCGCTCAAGTGATGGCGATTGATTGGTTATATCCGTGGGTCGAATGGCCTCGTGAGCCTCTTGTGCCCCTTTCGACTTCCCTTTAAAGTTACGGACGGTACTGTACTTTTCACCGTAGTTGTCTATAATGGCATCTTTGGCCGCCGCTATGGCTTCCCCCGAAAGGTTCACACTATCGGTTCTCATATAGGTGATAAGCCCCGCCTCGTATAGACGCTGTGCCACTTGCATTGTTCTACCAACCGAAAAATAAAGCTTTCTTGAAGCTTCCTGCTGTAAGGTAGAGGTGGTAAAAGGTGCCGATGGCGACTTTTTTGCGGGTTTTTTATCTAGGTTCCCAACTGAAAAATCAGCCCCTATGTTTTCGTTCAAAAAGGCCTGTGCCTCTTCTTTTGTAGGGAAGGTTTTGTTCAATTTTGCCGTAAACACACTACCCTCAAGGGTCTTGAACTCTGCCGACACCCTAAAGGACGCTTCTGCTGTAAAGGCCTCAATATCCCTTTCCCGTTCCACTATAAGACGAACGGCAACGGATTGTACCCTACCGGCCGAAAGTCCCGGTTTGATCTTTTTCCATAACACGGGAGAAAGCTCGTACCCCACCAAGCGGTCTAACACCCTTCTGGCCTGTTGGGCATTGACCAAGTTATAATTGATCTCTCGCGGATTTTCTATCGCTTTCTGTATGGCAGACTTGGTAATGGAGTTAAAGACAATACGCTTGGTCTTATTTTTATCTAGGCCCAAGGTTTCCGCTAAATGCCAGGAAATGGCTTCTCCTTCGCGGTCTTCATCACTTGCGAGCCATATTGTTTCCGCTTTCTTGGCCAAATCCCCAAGTTTTTTCACCAAGGCTTTCTTGTCTTTATCGACAATATATTTGGGCTTAAAATCATTCTCGACATCTACCCCTAGTTCTTTGGAAGGTAAATCGGCAATATGCCCGAAACTGGACTCTACCTTATAATCCTTTCCTAAAAACTTTTCTATCGTTTTTGCCTTTGCAGGTGACTCTACTATTACTAAATTCTTAGCCATTCATGGTTTGTTTGATAAAACAAAAGTAATTGATTTTTTTAATTAGCTGCCATACCTTATATATTAGACATAAAAAAAACACCCCGTAAATAGGGGCGTTTCAAATTCGTTTACCATAAATTTACTTCAAATCGAAGGTACTCAGCAATCGAATGCTATCGTTCAAATACACATATTGATACAGCACTTTATCACCTATCATCAACAGGGATTCCTCTAGGGGAATCACATCATAGGTCACAATGTCCTTAAAGTGGCTTACCAATTTTAAATCATTTACATCGGTCTTGTCATACACCTTTAGGCCATCATCCCCATCACAAACAAAAAGCCAACTATCTTTAAAACCTATACCATAAGGACCTTCCAACGGATAAAATTTCTCCAGTTCAGGACTCGCCAAATTTGAAACATCAACGATATAGAGTCCGCTCTCGGTGTTCCCACAGGAGTTTTCGCCCCTTAGGGTAACGAAGGCATAATCGCCATCGACCACTACAGGATCACAAGCCGTGCCATGGACAAATTCTGAAACGTACTTCGGTTTTTCAGGCGATGAGATATCGTAGATATACATACCTTGGGTACCTCCTATAAACAATATATCCCCTTGATTATATATGGTCTCGATCGCCCCGTTTACATAAACATCCTCTAAGGTCTTGGGTTCACTCAAATCGGAAATATCAAAGACACTGATACTGGACCACTCTACCGCGTACAGATAATCGTCTACGATCTTAAACCGCGCCAATGATCCACCCTGCCCCGTCTCGGAACTAGTGTTACTAAAGGCGACGTCGCCATTGGGACCGCCGACCCCGTATTTATCCTGAAGCTCTTCTTCCGAAAGGCGTTGCGACTTTACCTCCCATCCAACAATAGCTTCCTTACTGGCATCGAAACCCTCATAATCATAAAAATCGGCCTGTGGCCAATCGACATCAAAACCTACGGTACACCAAAATTGCTGGTAGATGGCCCCTTCCATTCGCTTCACCATCTTAACTGCATTGATATCCGAAATATCCATAATGACCAAATCGCCATAACTATCGGCATATAGGTGGTCATTTTTGATGGAGATATCATAATTCCCCTCCAACTTGATAAACGAAATGGCATGCGGGTTTACGGGATTACTGTTATCGATTACATGAAAGCCCCGGTTTACATCGTTAACGAAAACATAATCTTTATAGGCGTAGATTTTACCCGATTCTTTGATGGGCACAGGCTCGGTAACGGCAACGGCCTCCTCTTTAAACTGTTTTAAATCGGCAGTAATGGGTGTTGCCACAAGATACTCGCCCCCTTGGGCATCGTCTTTATCATCGGCACAGCCGATAAAGGCCAGCACAGCAATTACCCATACTAAACCTAGGGTCTTTTTCATAGTTTTTGGTTTGATTGGTTGAAAAACGGTCGATACCCTATCGACCTATCTACCAATCAGATGCGCCAAGCAATGTAACGTTGCGTAGCTTCCTAAAAAGTTATATCGACAAGCTAGACCCCATCCTCTTTGAAACCGACACCATTTTTATACATATAATAGGTAGGAATCTTAGAGAACATGGCGGTAAAGAATATTCCCACCCCACAAAGTACAATACCAAGCTCGGCCATTATACCCGAAAGAATGATCAATCCGAAAATAATGAACCAATTCTTGTTGCCCAATTTAAAGCAAGCCTTTAGTATATCTATCGAAGATAATTCTTCGTTAAACGCAAAAAATGCCGGTAACAGGGACAGGGGTACCATGGCATATATTAATCCGACACCACAAAGCAACATTCCCGCTATGGCCACCAACAACATTAAAAGCCCCAGCCCCAAACTTTTCTTCCATCTGCCATTTTTCAAGTAATAAAAATAATCCTCGGGTTCTGAAATCCCTAGGTCTTTCATCCTACAAATTCTCATAAAGGCCGCATTTAGGGCCACCGATATGGTCATAACCCCCAAGATCAACACAGGCATCAGAAGAAACATGGCCAAACCCATTACAGGTGCCATCACATCACTTTCGAACGTAGCGGGATTACTGACTCCCAGCACAATAAAGGGAACATAAAAAATCAGGTAAAGGGGAATCATTAGCACCAAAGTCAACAAGATCGTTATAAACCCTTGCAACCATACTTTTTTAAAAAGCTCAATAGCGCTACTAAAGACGGTGCCAAAATCGAGGATAGGGTTCTGTTCTATTTTTTCGGTAAGCTGGTTCAAGGTCATAATTTTTAGTTTTCGCCTAAGATAAAAAGATCTTGACACGAGTACAGTTGTAAAATAATATTAAAATTCACTGTCAATTTGTCACAAACTTGTATTAAGCCCTATATTTGCTGCCCGTTATATTAGAAAGGTAAGCTTAGATATGGAGAAAATTATAGACGAATCGCTTCAGGGAACTACCCTGACCATTGAAGATAAAAACGCCAATAGCAAAAAACTCTATATTGAAAGCTATGGGTGTCAGATGAATTTTTCAGATAGTGAAATCGTCGCATCGATATTGGCCAACGAAGGTTTCAATACCACACAAAACCTAAAGGAGGCCGACCTGGTATTGGTAAACACCTGTTCGATACGCGAAAAGGCCGAACTTACCGTTCGCAAGCGATTGGAAAAATTCAATGCCATCAAGAAAGACAGGCCACATATGAAAGTAGGTGTACTGGGCTGTATGGCCGAACGCCTTAAACACCAATTTTTAGAGGAAGAAAAAATAGTGGACATGGTCGTAGGCCCCGATGCCTATAAAGACCTGCCCAATCTGATCCAAGAAATCGACGAAGGCCGTAGTGCCGTAAACGTTATTCTCTCTAAAGACGAAACCTATGGCGATGTTGCCCCGGTGCGGCTCAACACCAACGGAGTAACCGCATTTGTATCGATCACAAGAGGCTGCGACAATATGTGTACGTTTTGCGTGGTTCCCTTTACCCGTGGCCGTGAACGCAGTCGTGACCCGCAGTCTATCATAGACGAGGTCAACGACCTTTGGAGCAAAGGTTTTAAGGAAATTACCTTACTCGGACAAAACGTAGACAGCTACCTATGGTACGGGGGCGGTTTGAAAAAAGATTTCGAAAAAGCATCGGACATGCAAAAGGCCACCGCGGTAGACTTTTCACAATTGCTGGAAAGGGTAGCCTTGGCCCAGCCCAAAATGCGTATTCGTTTTTCAACTTCAAACCCCCAGGACATGACCCTTGACGTCATACATACCATGGCCAAGTACGACAATATCTGCAACTACATCCACCTTCCGGTACAGAGCGGAAGCAACCGCATCTTAAAGGCCATGAACAGGCTGCATACCCGTGAGGAATATTTTGAGCTTATAGACAACATTCGCAAGATCATTCCCGATTGCGCCATTTCACAGGATATGATCACCGGCTTCCCTACGGAAACGGAAGAAGATCACAAAGACACCCTCTCATTGATGGAGTATGTAAAATACGATTACGGCTTCATGTTTGCCTATTCCGAAAGACCGGGAACATTGGCCGAACGCAAAATGGAAGATGACGTTCCCGAGGAAATCAAAAAAAGAAGGCTTTCCGAAATCATCGCCCTTCAAAGACAACATTGCCAAGAGCGCACCGAACAGCATCTTGGTAAGGTTCAAGAGGTGTTGATCGAAGGCACTTCCAAGAAATCGGACGAGCATTTCATGGGCCGAAACTCACAGAACACCGTTGCAGTTTTCCCTAAAGAAAATTATAAAGTAGGTGATTTTGTCATGGTACGAATGGACGATTGTACCTCGGCCACCCTCATTGGAGAGGCCGTGGGATATTCAGAAAACAACTAAATCCAACAGCCCACGAATTGCAGACTAAGATGGAGAACATACAAGCCATAAAACAACGATTTGAGCTTATTGGCAACGACCCCAAGCTCAACCGTGCCATAGAGAAGGCCATTCAAGTGGCCCCGACCGATATTTCCGTTTTGGTAACGGGCGAAAGTGGTGTGGGTAAAGAGGCCATTCCGAAAATAATCCATTCCCTTTCCCATAGAAAGCACGCAAAGTACATTGCGGTAAACTGTGGGGCCATACCCGAGGGCACGATCGACAGTGAACTCTTTGGACACGAAAAAGGGGCCTTTACCGGTGCCACCCAAACCCGAAGCGGTTATTTTGAAGTTGCCGACGGGGGAACGATCTTTTTGGACGAGGTGGGCGAATTGCCGCTAACCACCCAAGTAAGGTTACTTCGCGTTTTAGAAAACGGCGAATTCCTAAAAGTGGGTTCTTCCCAGGTTCAAAAGACCAATGTGCGTATTGTAGCGGCCACGAACGTGAATATGCTCGATGCCATAAAAAAGGAAAAATTCAGGGAAGACCTATATTACAGGTTGAGCACGGTTGAAATCAATATTCCTCCTTTGCGCGAGCGACAGGGCGACATTCATTTGCTTTTTAGAAAATTCGCCTCCGATTTCGGACAGAAGTACAAAATGCCCACCATACGCCTAGACGACGATGCCGTAGATCTTTTGTTAAAATACCGCTGGCCCGGAAACATCCGCCAACTAAGAAACATAGCCGAACAGATTTCGGTACTCGAAGAAAGCAGAAATGTATCGTGGGAAACCCTCAACGGTTACTTACCCAATGCCAGTAGCTCAAACCTACCCGCGGTCATAGGCCAAAAAAAATCGGAAAGCGACTTTAGCAACGAAAGGGAAATTCTCTACAAGGTCTTGTTCGACATGAAAAGTGACCTTAACGACCTGAAGAAACTCACCTTGGAGCTGATGAAGAACAGCGATGGTGAAAAGGTACAAGAGGAAAACGAAGGCCTTATCAAAAAAATCTATGGCGACAATGGCGAAGAAGTCGAGGAAGACGAACGCACCCCTTTAGAAGTACTACACTTGCCCGAATCACGAATGGAAAAGCACACTCCCAAGCCCGTGATGGAAGACAAGTATCATTTTGCCGAAGAAATTCAAGAAGAAGAAACCTTATCTTTACAGGAAAAGGAAGTTGAACTTATAAAAAAATCACTGGAACGCAATCGCGGAAAACGCAAGGCGGCCGCCGCCGAACTCGGCATTTCGGAACGCACCCTATACCGTAAAATAAAACAATACGACCTGTAGCACCCCTAAAGCGATACAGTTACAACCTTAATATTTAAACGAGACCTTGAAAAAAAACACATACACCATACTCTGTTTAGTTCTATGCTTAAGCCTAAGCGGCTGTGGCGTCTATAATTTTACAGGGGGCAACGTGGGTACCGCCACTACTTTTACGATACCCACCTTTCAGAACTACGCCACACAGAACCCCGGCTCTACGTTCGAGCCCGGACTCGAAAGAGACTTTACATTGGCACTTCAAGACCGTATCTTGAACCAGACCAGTCTTGACCTTACATCTTCCAATGGCGACCTGCTTTACGAAGGGGAAATTGTAGAGTTCCGCATTTCGCCCATGAGTGCCACGGCCCAACAGACCGCGGCCCAAAACCGCTTATCGATGGCAGTAAACGTCCGTTTCTATAATAAGACAAAAGAAGATGCCGATTTCGAACAACGTTTTTCGTTTTTCTATGACTACCCGGCCAACTCACAACTCTCTGCGGTAAAGACGGAGGCCTTGGAAGTAATTTTCGAAAGAATCACCCAAGATATATTCAACGCCTCATTGGCCGATTGGTAATTTTTTTCGCCAGGCACAAAGAATCAACAGTACCTTATATATAGTACCCTTTAAAATGAACGTACAAGATTTTACATACCTTTTACAGCACCCAGACAAGGTGGTCTCTCCGCTTCAGACCAAACAGCTGGAAGATGTGCTTAAAGAGTATCCGTACTTTCAGGCAGCACGGGCGCTGCACCTAAAGGGCCTAAAAAACCTCAACAGTTTTAAATACAACAATGCCCTAAAAGTAACGGCGGCCTATACCACAGATCGCGATGTTCTTTTTGATTTTATTACTTCGGAAGAATTTTTACAAAATACCATTGCCGATAAAATTTCGGGCAAGACGATGGGCCTAGCCGACACCGAGACCATTTCGGAAGAAGTGGTTCCGGTCGAAAAAAGCGAAACCCCTATCCCACTAACATCGGCCGATGCCGAAAAACTCTTAGACCCTCAGCTCTTTCAATCGAAAGACCCTAAAATCGATGAGGAAATTGCGGAAGCAAAAAGAAATGCCTCCGAAAACCTGGAACTGGGCGAACCCCTACCCTTTACCAAAAGGGAAAAATACTCCTTCGCCGAATGGTTACAGCTTACCACCTTTAAATCGGTAAACCGCAACACCGACGAAACCGAAGCGGAAGAAAATACACCAACCTCTGCCAAGGAAGAGCCCAAGGCCATAGAATTCCCTTTGGAGGAAGAAATCTTAAAAAGAAAGAAGTTCGAGCTGATCGACAAGTTCATCGCCGAGAACCCAAAAATCAAACCCAAAAAAGACGTTCAAAAGATAGCCATTGAAACTTCGCTAACCCTTGACAAAAAGGAACTGATGACCGAAACCTTGGCCAAGGTTTATTTGGAACAAAAAAAATATAAAAAAGCAATTCAATCTTACAAAATTTTAAGTTTGAAATATCCGGAAAAAAGTGGTTTCTTTGCAGACCGAATAAAAGCGGTGGAAAAATTACAACAAGAAAACAAGTAAGGTAGCTATGAGTACGTTTACCATTTTTTTAATACTTATCATTATAGTTTGCTTTTTGCTGATATTGGTCATCATGGTTCAAAACCCTAAAGGTGGCGGACTATCATCTTCTTTTGGTGGTGGCGGCAGTCAAATCGTAGGCGGTGTAAAAAAGACAGGGGATTTCCTCGACAAAAGTACATGGACGTTAGCCATACTACTCGTTGTTTTAATTCTAGCCTCTAACGTTGCCCTTAAAGGCAACTATAGCGACATGGACTCTAAACTCTTAAACGGAGACGGCATTGAGACCGTTGTTCCAGAAGCTCTACCGGAAACTGTGCCACAAGAGGCACCTGCACCGACAAGTAGTCCTGCCGACAGCTTATAAAAACACACATAATCATATACGAAAATGCCAGCTTAGTGACAAGCTGGCATTTTTGGTTTAACAATGTGTCAGTTTTCAGCTAATGGCATAATTTCTGCCCAATAGGAATTCGAGAATATAATTTTTCAAACTAAAAACTAAAAATATGGCAAAAGTAAACATTAAACCATTGGCAGATAGGGTTCTTATCGAACCTATGGCTGCTGAAACCAAGACAGCATCGGGTATCTACATTCCAGATACGGCTAAAGAAAAACCTCAACAAGGCAAAATTGTTGCCGTAGGGCCTGGCACCAAAGACGAAAAGGTGACAGTAAAAGTTGGCGATACTGTATTGTATGGTAAATATGCTGGTACAGAGCTTAAGCTTGAAGGCGTTGATTATCTTATGATGCGCGAAAGTGACGTTTTGGCCATTATCTAATTTTTTTTGTCATTCCTGTTGTTAACCACAGGAATTTTTTATGAAACAATAAGATCAATTTAAAAAATATCCACCCCGGTGGAAAAAACTAATAGTAATATATATTATGGCAAAAGATATAAAGTTTGATATCGATGCACGCGACGGCCTTAGAAGAGGTGTCGATGCATTGGCAAATGCAGTTAAAGTAACTTTAGGACCAAAAGGTAGAAACGTAATCATCAGTAAATCTTTCGGTGGCCCACAGGTAACCAAGGATGGTGTTACAGTTGCAAAGGAAATTGAATTGGCCGACGCCCTTGAGAACATGGGTGCGCAAATGGTTAAGGAAGTTGCTTCCAAAACCAACGACCTTGCAGGTGACGGTACCACTACCGCCACTGTCCTTGCCCAAGCTATCGTAAAAGAAGGCTTGAAGAACGTAGCTGCAGGTGCAAATCCAATGGATTTGAAAAGAGGTATAGACAAAGCTGTTGATGCTATTGTTGAAGACCTGGCCAAACAATCTAAAAAAGTTGGCGATTCTTCAGAAAAAATCAAGCAAGTTGCTTCTATTTCCGCCAACAACGACGAGACCATTGGCGAATTGATCGCCGAGGCTTTCGGTAAGGTTGGTAAAGAAGGTGTAATCACCGTTGAAGAAGCCAAAGGAACCGATACTTACGTTGACGTTGTTGAAGGTATGCAGTTTGACAGAGGTTACCTTTCCCCATATTTTGTGACCGATTCCGAGAAAATGACTGCGGACCTAGAGAACCCATACATCTTGTTGTTCGACAAGAAAATCTCTTCAATGAAAGATTTGCTTCCCGTATTGGAGCCCGTTGCCCAATCAGGTAAACCTTTATTGATCATTGCCGAAGACGTTGACGGTGAAGCATTGGCTACCTTGGTAGTAAACAAACTTCGCGGATCCCTAAAAATTGCCGCTGTTAAAGCTCCAGGCTTCGGTGACAGAAGAAAGGCTATGTTGGAAGACATCGCTATCCTGACCGGTGGTACGGTAATCTCTGAAGAAAGAGGTTTCTCTTTAGACAATACCACTATCGATATGCTGGGTACTTGTGAAAAAGTTTCTATCGACAAAGACAACACAACCGTTGTTAATGGAGGTGGTGTTCAAAAAGACATCAAGACCCGAGTAAACCAAATCAAATCTCAAATCGAGACTACAACTTCTGATTACGACAAAGAAAAACTTCAAGAACGTTTGGCCAAATTGGCCGGTGGTGTTGCCGTACTTTATGTTGGTGCCGCTTCTGAAGTTGAAATGAAAGAGAAGAAAGATCGTGTTGACGATGCTTTGCATGCCACTAGAGCTGCCGTTGAAGAAGGTATCGTTGCCGGTGGTGGTGTAGCCTTGGTTCGTGCCAAAACCGTTCTTTCAAAAGTAAGCGTTGAAAACGCAGACGAAGAAACTGGTCTACAGATTGTTGCCCGTGCCATTGAAGCTCCACTTCGCACCATTGTTTCCAATGCTGGAGGCGAAGGTTCGGTAGTAGTTGCCAAAATATTGGACGGCAAGGCTGATTACGGTTACGATGCCAAATCTGAAAAATACGTTGAGATGTTCAAAGCAGGTATTATCGATCCTAAGAAGGTAACCCGTGTTGCATTGGAGAATGCCGCATCTGTTGCCGGTATGATCTTAACTACCGAATGCGCCTTGACAGACATTAAAGAAGATGCTCCTGCTGCACCACCAATGGGTGGAGGCGGAATGCCAGGTATGATGTAGTAGCGAGGCACCACAGCCGATTCCTAATTGGCCTGTGCTTCAATATTATAATATTAAACCGCTCTTGTACATTCAAGAGCGGTTTTTTTATGCACCTATACAAACAAAAAAACCATCCTTTTTTAAGGGATGGTTTTCCTGTCCGACATCTAGACCCTACCGGGTCGACCGACTACTTCTTTCTAGGAGCAGCTTTCGGAGCAGCCTTTTTACCGGACTTTGCCGGTGAAGGCTTAGCAGATGGTTTACCTGCATTTTTTGCTTGTGCCATAGTTTCTATAATTAAATAAGCAAATCTAAGGTAGATTACTTTTTGACTCGTGATATCCGCTTTGGGAAAAAATTAACCAAAAATAATTCGCATAGGTCAACCTTGCCCAACACCCGACATAAGAAACTAATTTACAACACCATAACTTTAGTGATGCCCACTATCATCGGTATTGTCTTCCCTATATCTACAACAAGGATGCACACTCTCGTAAGCCTCTTCCGTAGCCTTAAGCTCCTTGGTATCGTGTCCAACCGCCACGATAGCCGATTTAATTTTCATGGGGTCTGTTTTTCGTTCATCCATGATAAGGGACAATTGATGTGAAGCTATATCCCATGAAGCGTACTTGACCCCTTTTACATTAAGGGCCGCCTTTTCTATACGCGCCTTGCACATGGCACATTTTCCGTTGACATCAAAGGTCATTTTCTTGTTCTTGTCTTGTGCAAATGTCACCATGACCATAAGGGTCATTACCATTGTTACGATCGTTGTCTTCATTTTACTTGTGTTTATTTATAGTCATTAAATTTTAACCCTGAATCCGCCATAGAACATTCGGCCCATTATAGGCGCGTATATGATAGTGGTATCAAAATTAGGGCCAAAAGGATTATCGGCACCCAACACCGGATTATCTTGCTGTACATTCGACAGGTTTTCACCCCCTACATATATTTCAAACGTATTGGAGAACACTTTTGTTATCTGGGCATTCATATGGTTGTACGGCGATGAATATGCCGCCAGTTGATAGGCCACAGGGTTTGAGGCCGTGTTGGGCAATCTCTTTTCCCCCATACTGTGCAGGGTATAGTCAAATTTCCACTGCGAACCGTTTTCCTTTACCTTGGTCTTATACCCTAAATTGGCAAAAAGCCGATGCTGGGCCTGTAAAGGCTTTTGCAAATTACCGCTCTTGTAATCCGTGGATACATCGTAATACTTATAAGCCGTACGTAAATCAAGTCCCGTCAAGAGTTCGTAATTCACCTCTACCTGAAAACTTTTCGCCTTGCTGCCGCCATCCAAATTGTAGAAGGACACCTCTTGTGGGTTTTCCCAATCGACAACCACCTGGTTCTTAAAGTCGGTAATATAATAATCAAGGGCAATATTACCTTTCTTATTCAGAAAATTAAACCCTTGCAAAAAACTCACTCCGTAGTTCCAGGCATCTTCGGGCTCCAGCCCGTAAACCTCCCCTCCTTCGTTCAAGATATTGATTTGCCGCGACGATGCGAACAATTGTTGGTTTTCGGCAAAGATATTGGCCGCACGCTTGCCCCTTCCGAAAGAGCCCCTTAGGCTTCCTTGACCCCATGGCGTATAACGTATATGAAACCTCGGGGTTACAAAAGTGCCCAACCTATTATGGTTGTCTACACGAAGGCCCGCCGTCAAGCTTACCTTTTCCAGGTTCTCATAGCTGTACTCCATAAAAGCGCCGACGGACTTATCTTCCCGGGAATAATCCGTTGTATTCACCAACTCATCATATCCATCATAGGCAAAGGAGAGTCCTGTTTTAAACTTATTTCGGGTATCGCCGATAATCGAATTAAAAAGCAAATTGGTGTATATGCTCTCATGGTTGATATCATAGGTCCTAAATCCAAAGTACGAATCCTGCTTATGGAGGCTATAGGCCGTTTGAAAGCCGAAACTCTGAAAAGGCAATTCCGGAAAAACGTAGCCCAGTTTCAAGGAAGTATCGAACCTTCGGGTATTGATTTCGCTACCCCATGCATGGGTCGTAAACTTATCGGTATCGGGATTAAAATCTACCTGCCCGACCTGCTTCCCATCATTCAAAAAGCGCACGTTAAAGAAGCTCACCCATCCCTTTTCGGGATCTTGGTACTGCCATCGGTTCATTACATTGATCTGGTCGGCCAGGGGAGCATCGAGAAAGCCGTCTCCGTTATCATCTTCCTTTTGGGTTCTTTTGTTTCCGTGAATATACAGTCCCGTACTCCACTTTTCGTTAAGCTTTTTATTGAAATGCGTATTCAGCTCATAGCGTCCGTTTTCATTCCCATACCCATTCACAAAAATGGCATTATCGGTAAGGGGTTTTACCAACTCGGTATTGATCTGGCCCGAAATACTCTCATATCCGTTCACCACACTTCCCGCCCCCTTGGTAATCTGAATACTTTCGATCCAGGTTCCGGGCGTAAAGGTGAGGCCATAGGCCTGCGAAGCCCCGCGGACCATGGGAATATTTTCTTGGGTAATCAACAAATACGGACTCGTCAACCCCAACATCTGAATTTGCTTGGTACCCGTTAAACCATCGGATAGGTTCACATCTATGGCGGGGTTGGTCTCAAAACTTTCGGCCAAATTACAACAGGCCGCCTTCAACAATTCGGCACTGTTTACCGTAACCACGTTCTGCGGACTAAAATAGGCTTTCTGAATATCGTCCCGTTTTTGCTGCACTACCACCTCATCCAAGGTATTGGAAGCCTTTAACCGCAACCGAAGCGTCTTGGGGGCGTTGACCGCTAAGGTATCGGACTCATATCCGACATAACTCACGATCAACTTATTGTACTCTTTTTTATAAGGAATGGAAAATTTTCCGTCAATATCGGTTACCACCCCGATTTGGGAATTCATCCAATACACGTTGGCACCCGGAAGCCCCTGTTCATTTGACGCCCCCGAATCGATGACTGTTCCTTCAACTTTTTCCTGTGAAAAAGCCAACCACGGCAACAGCGCCGCTACCCATACTACTATATATTTATTCATTTATATTTTATTCAATACTATTCATCTATTTTTTTGGTCCGCAAACGCAAGGCGTTCGCTATGACCGAAACCGAGCTAAAGCTCATGGCCAAGGCCGCAATCATGGGTGATAACAACAAGCCAAATACCGGGTACAATACCCCAGCGGCTATGGGTATGCCCACCGTATTGTAGATCAAGGCGAAAAAGAGATTCTGCTTGATATTTTCCATAACCGCACGGCTCAACCCATAAGCTTTTACAATACCGTGCAAATCGCCCTTTACCAAGGTAATCGCCGCACTTTCGATAGCCACATCGGTACCCGTGCCCATGGCGATGCCCACATCGCTCTTGGCCAATGCAGGAGCATCATTGATACCATCTCCGGCCACGGCCACTTTTTTTCCTTGGGCCTGTAAGCGCTCTACCTCGGCAAGTTTGTCTTGCGGAAGCATACCCGCCTTAAAATCGGCCAGGTTCAACGCATCGGCAACAGCCTTCGCCGTATTCCAGTTATCACCTGTCAACATAACCACGGCAATACCCGAATCCTGCAGCTTTTGAATGGCCTTTTTACTGGTCTCCTTGATCTTGTCGCCAATTACCACATATCCTGCCGCCTTATCGTTTACTGCCAGATACGACACCGTTTTACCTTGTTTTTGATATACCTCGACCTCGGATTTCAAGGCCTCGGAAATAGGGACTTCAGACCCGACCATCATTTGCTCATTGCCCAAAACCACGGATTCATCACCAATTTTCCCCCGCACCCCTTTTCCGGTAACGGAATCAAAATCAAGCACCTTTAAGACAGCTACGCCCTGGGCCTTACCGTATTGCACGGTAGCATCGGCCAGCGGGTGCTCACTGTATTGGTTCAAGGAAACGATATATTGCAACACCTTGTTGCTGTCAAAGTCGGCAACTGCATACAGCCCTTCCACCGAAGGTTTTCCCTCGGTAATGGTCCCTGTCTTATCTATGACCAGGGTATCTATCTTGGCCATACGCTCGAGGGCCTCGGCATTTTTTATCAAGACGCCCGATTGCGCCCCTTTGCCAACCCCTACCATTACCGACATCGGCGTAGCCAGACCCAAAGCACAAGGGCAGGCAATGATCAATACGGCAATGGCATTTACCAAGGCGTAAACATAGACGGGTTCGGGACCAAAGATGACCCAAACAATAAAGGTAACCACCGAAACAAAGACTACCGTAGGCACAAAATAACCCGAGATCTTATCGGCCAGTTTCTGAATGGGGGCCTGACTACGACTGGCCTTATTGACCATATCGATAATCTGTGAAAGCAAGGTCTCCGCACCCACTTTTTCGGCCTTCATTATAAAAGACCCCTTGCCGTTTATGGTTCCCGAATGCACCGTAGCGCCCTCCTCTTTTTGAACAGGTACCGGTTCACCCGTAATCATGGATTCGTCCACCACACTTTCACCTTCCGTAATAATTCCGTCCACAGGAATTTTATCCCCTGGTTTTACGCGAAGCAAATCGCCCTTTACGATCTGATCGATGGTAATGGTCTCTTCTTTTCCATCAACAACACGAACAGCTTTATTGGGCGCCAATTTGAGCAACTCTTTTACCGCACTGTTGGTTTTGCTATGGGCACGGGCCTCTAAAAGCTGACCAAAAAGAACTAGGGTCAAGATAACCGTGGCCGCCTCAAAATACACATGTACCGTACCTTGATCGGTTTTGAACTGGGGCGGAAAAAAATCGGGCACCAAAATGGCAAAAACACTGAACAACCATGCCACACCTGCGCCGATACCGATTAAGGTGAACATATTAAGGTTCCATGTTTTTACCGATCGGTAGGCCCGTTCAAAAAACATCCATGTAGCATAAAAAACCACTGGAAGCGAAAGACCGAACTGGATCCAATTCCAATATTTCCGTCCCAAGACATCTTGTAACGGATTGCCCGGTATCATATCGGACATGGCAATGATAAAAATGGGCAAGGTAAAGGCCACGGCGACCTTAAACTTGTGCAACAATTTATTATAGCTCTTTTCCTCTGCGGATATATCGGCCTGTTTAGGCACCAAGTCCATCCCACAAATCGGGCAATCGCCCGGGGCGTCACGTACAATTTCAGGATGCATGGGGCAGGTGTATTCTTGGGCACCGCTAGGCACCGCACTTACCTCTTCCACCAAATCCATTCCGCAAACCGGACAATCACCGGGTTCGGTATAGGTTTTATCGCCTTCACAGTGCATGGGGCAATAGAAAACCCCATTGCCATTTTCCACCTTCCTTGCTTTTTCAACTTCATGGTGGTGCGCCCCTAGCTCGTGAATGGAATAGTGTCCGCCATCCTTCTCCATAGCCACTTGTAAATCGGCCAAGGACAATTGATCGTCCATTTCCACGACCGCTTCGGCCTTTTTCAAATCGACCGACACCTTGGCCACCCCCTCGACGTTCGACAAGGTCTGCTCGACGTGGGCCCTACAGCCATTACAGCTCATTCCGTGTATATGATAGGTCTCTTTCATTATTACAATCTTTAAATACACCACAAAATTACACCGTAAATACGGAGTACTTTTGACTAGTTATGGTTAAGGCTTATACAATTTGGTCAAGGGATTTGCGCTCCCAATTCCCCATGTTCTTGTATTCCGTCATTGAATACCCCGTAACCGACTTAAACTGCCGGGCCAAATGGCTGCTACTTTTATAGCCCAGGGCATAGGCAATTTCAGAAAAGCTCAATTCGTTCATCTGGATCAATTCCTTGGCCTTTTCCGTTTTCAGGTGAATGACATACTTTTCTATGGAAATACCTTCCCTTCTACTAAAAAGCTTGCTTAAATAAGAGTATTCGCGGTTGAGCTTTCCCGATAGGAAAACGGAAACATTGATCTCGTCGCCCGACTTTTCGGAATCGACAAAATCGATAAGTGCGGCCTTGATCTGTTCGATTACAATATCGGTTTTATCGGCCAT
Source organism: Zobellia galactanivorans (assembly GCF_000973105.1). Classification (NCBI taxonomy): domain Bacteria; kingdom Pseudomonadati; phylum Bacteroidota; class Flavobacteriia; order Flavobacteriales; family Flavobacteriaceae; genus Zobellia; species Zobellia galactanivorans. Next base: position 1,394,866 of record NC_015844.1, read on the forward strand.
CAATTCAAAGCCCTTATTTTCCAAGACCTGGCGAAGTCGCCCGTGGTCGAAGGCCTTGTCGGAAGCAACGGTAACCGCGCCCAGCTCAACATCAACAAGTGTCGCGCCCAAGGCCTCAAACGACTGCGAAACAATCATTTTGCACCGATCACAGACCATATTTTTAATATGAAAAACTGTTTTCATCAGAACTATTTTTAGCAAATTCAAAACAATTTGAAGCACATAGGCAGCTTGGCCATACTTACTTCGAGAATAGATTGGAAAGGAAACTAAAAATAAATCAGATCAGAAAAACCTGGTCGAGCAACTGGATGTTCTCGACAATCTTAGGAGGATGATATTGTGCATAGGTCTGGTTCCTTTTTGTCAAAGGTTCAAACAAGCCAATATAAGAATATGTATAAGCGACCAAAAACACTTTTTGATCTAGCTGGAAGTCGTTAAAAGAAGGTTTTACATCGTTCTGCCCTTCCATGGCGATTACTTCGCTGGCACAGCATGACGATTTTTCAACAGATGCGGGCATGTCATCACCCAATGGCATATCCATACCACAATCCTGGGCATCGACAAAAAAAGCAACATCTACCAAATGCCCCATACAATAGTGCTTCTCTACCTTGAACGAAGTGGTAGAAAGCAAGAGTACAATTGCCATAAGGCAAGAAAGACAACGATGTAGTTTTTCTTTCATTAACGCAAATTTATGAAATAAACGACCTAGCCCGGCCCAAATAGCTCGCTTTAACTAAAATTTAGAGGTTTCACGACCTCTATCCTAAGACATAAACATTTAATTATTGCCGCAAAATAGCCTCTCATCGTATTTTTTTTACCACTTGACATACTTATAGTCCGTTTTTTGAGTTATGGCATGACGGATTAAACTCACTCCCCGAACAATTAGTATTAAAAAAGTAAAGCAATACAAATGAAAAAAAAATTAAGATCAGTCGTAAAATCAGGATTTGCAGTATTTGCATTAGCCTTTCTAGCAACAAGCTGTAGCACGGATGAAGGCTCTGTTTTCGACTCCCCAATAGATACAGGGGATGAATCCTCAATAGCCACCCTAGTAATTAACGAAAACGATGGTTCCAATGATATTTTGGTCGCCGAAGCATCCGGCGAGGTAGGTACGACCGTACCTGGGCGTATCATTTACACATCTACAAAGAACCAGAAGAGATTATACATCACGCAAAACATCTCCGGTAGCGGAGAAATGCCTTTCAACAACTTCAACATTGAAGGTAAAGACCTTAAAAAAGCCCTTAAAGGCGATGGTTCGGTAGATTTGGATGGAGATACCCAAAAAGCCATTGACTTTACTTTTGAACTTCCTGTGCCCGATATTGACAACGGGGAAATCGTTTACCAATTCTGGACCACAACGGGAAAAGGAGATTTTAGGGATCCTACCAAAAGAAAAGCCCTAGGCGTAGGAACGATTACCGTTAAAGTTGGTAACGGAACCAACCCTACCGCTAACGTACGTGAATTTACAGATATCAAGCTATATGCCCCAGCTGAAGATGGTTCTACCGAAACATTCTTCTCCCTTCTAAACGGTTCCGCATACCGAATAGACAAAGGACCTGAATATAGAGCTTTTTGGGATTTCGGATACTACTATGGCGCCTCAGGGGATTCGGCTGACGACAAAGCCTCATTTGCCTCTACCGCCACGTATAACGATGTATTCCCATTTGACGTTGAAGGACTTGAGGCCGATGCAACGGAAGAAAACGCTGCAACGGAAACGTTGAATAATTTTTACTTGGAACTCTCCAGCAAAACTGCGGCCGATTTTGACGCCATTACCTCTTCAGGAGACTTAAACAACATTGCCAAACCTAATTTTGAAAAGACAACCAACCTTAACGTTGGAGATGTTATCGAATTTGTTGATGAATACGGCAAAAAAGGCCTGATTAAAATTACAGAGATCAAAGCCGGATACGGCACTAAAGACTACATTGTCTTTGACGTAAAGATCCAACCTTAATCTTTTAAAAGCAATCGAAAAGGGATGTCGTTGATTCGACATCCCTTTTTTTGTTGCCCATAGTTTTGTTTCCAAAAGCTTATTTTTGCACAAAAAATAGCATGTTCAACGAATTACGCACCAAGGCCAGCGCCATCCTCAACACTACCGATCTAACCGTAGACCAACGCCTTCAAGAGCTTTGCGAGCTATTAAAGGAAACCGTACCCCACTATGATTGGGTAGGCTTCTATTTTAAGAACGGCGACAAGGAAGAGCTAAAACTCGGCCCCTATGCCGGCGCACCTACGGATCACACCATCATACCTTTCGGCAAGGGAATTTGTGGCCAAGTTGCCGTTTCAAACCAGAACTTCGTGGTTCCGGACGTACAGGCCCAAGACAATTATATTGCCTGCAGCATTACGGTCAAGGCCGAAATTGTTGTCCCCTTGTTCATTGACGGAGCGAATGTGGGACAGATCGACATCGACTCGAACACCCCTGACCCATTTACGGAAGAAGACGAGCGCTTTCTGGAATTCATCAATGCCGAAGTAGCCAAAATCTACACTTTATAGGCCTGTTGAACCAGCTCATTTTTGGTAAATTGCCCCAATTAGGCCTAAAGACCCCGTAATTTCGGCCTTATCGGTTCAAAACTTTAGAAGTTTTGTTGATAACCTCGCCTGTTTTTTCTTTCAAAAAAATTACTTTTGCGTGTCTTTTAACCAAGTAACAACATCCTATCAAAATGAGCATCAAAAAAGCTTCTTCCGCACTTATTTCCGTATTCCATAAAGATGGATTGGAACCGATCATCAAAAAATTTCAAGAACTCGGTATTACGATATACTCCACCGGGGGAACGGAAAAATTCATAAAAGAGCTTGGCGTTGATGTAATACCCGTTGAAGATGTAACCAGTTACCCTTCCATTTTAGGGGGTAGGGTAAAAACATTACACCCCAAAGTTTTTGGGGGAATCTTGAACCGACAAGACAACGAAAGTGATGTTGCCCAGTTGGAAGAGTTTGAAATACCCCAGATAGATATCGTTATCGTAGACCTCTATCCTTTTGAAAAAACCGTTGCCAGTGGTGCTTCGGAACAAGATATTATTGAAAAAATCGACATAGGTGGCATTTCGCTTATCCGCGCAGCCGCCAAAAACTTCAAAGACGTACTCTGCGTTTCTTCCATGGAAGACTATTCAGACTTCCTAGAGGTCATCTCGAACGGCAACGGAAGTACCAGTCTTGAAGACCGCAAACGATTTGCAGCCAAGTCGTTCAATGTTTCCTCCCACTACGATACCGCCATTTACAATTACTTTAACGGCGAGCAGCAAGAAGCTACGCTTAAAATAAGCGAATCTAAAGGCCAGGTATTGCGTTATGGGGAAAACCCCCACCAAAAAGGGTTTTTCTTTGGCGATTTCGACTCTATGTTCGACAAATTGCACGGAAAGGAACTTTCGTACAACAACCTCTTAGATGTTGATGCAGCCGTCAACCTCATGAGCGAATTCAAGAACGACGCCCCTACCTTTGCCATTTTAAAACACAACAACGCTTGTGGCCTTGCCCAACGCGAAACCATTCACCAAGCCTATGTAGATGCCTTGGCCGGTGATCCGGTATCGGCTTTTGGCGGCATCTTGATCAGCAATGTAGAGATCGACAAAGCTACGGCCGAAGAAATCCACGGCCTATTCTGTGAAGTGGTCATCGCACCGAGCTATTCTGCCGAAGCCCTTGAAATATTAAAAGGTAAAAAGAACAGGATCATTCTGATCCAAAACGACGTGGCCTTGCCAGAGACTTTGGTCAGGACATGCCTTAACGGATATTTGGTTCAAGACAAAGATTACAGGACCGACACCCTTGACGAATTACAGTACGTAACCGACTCAAAACCATCGGAACGCGAATTGGAAGACCTTCTTTTTGCTTCAAAGTTGTGCAAGCACACCAAATCGAACACCATAGTGCTTGCAAAAAACAAACAATTATGTGCTAGCGGAACTGGACAGACCTCTCGCGTAGATGCCTTAAACCAAGCGATTCACAAGGCAAAAACATTTAATTTCGACCTTGAAGGGGCCGTAATGGCGAGCGATGCGTTCTTTCCTTTCCCAGATTGTGTAGAAATAGCCAATAAAAGTGGTATTTCTAGCGTTATACAGCCGGGCGGGTCTATAAAAGACCAATTAAGTATCGATTATTGTAATGAAAACAATGTATCTATGGTAATGACGGGAACACGTCATTTCAAGCATTAATTTCACTACTTTTACCGATGAAATACACCCCTTATCAAGCTAGTAACATAACCAAAGAAGATTACAAATGGGATTTTTTGATTTCTTGACAGAGGAAATCGCCATCGATTTAGGTACGGCGAACACCCTAATCATTCACATGGACAAAGTAGTTGTTGACAGTCCGTCCATTGTCGCCCGCGACCGAATATCAGGCAAAATTATTGCCGTAGGGAAAGAGGCGAATATGATGCAGGGCAAGACCCACGAAAACATTAAGACGATCCGTCCGCTAAAAGATGGGGTTATCGCAGATTTTGATGCATCTGAAAAGATGATCAATATGTTTATCAAAAACATACCTGCCCTAAAGAAAAAGTGGTTTCCACCTGCATTGCGCATGGTCATCTGTATTCCTTCGGGCATTACAGAGGTAGAAATGCGTGCGGTAAAGGAATCGGCCGAACGTGTGAACGGCAAGGAAGTCTATTTGATACACGAACCCATGGCAGCCGCCATCGGTATCGGTCTTGACATTATGCAGCCCAAAGGAAATATGATCGTCGATATAGGGGGTGGTACTACCGAGATTGCCGTAATTGCCTTAGGTGGTATTGTTTGCGACAAATCAGTAAAGATTGCAGGTGATGTTTTCACCAATGATATCATATACTACATGCGTACCCAACACAACCTTTATGTGGGCGAGGCTACCGCAGAAAATATAAAAATCGAAATAGGTTCGGCTACCGAAGACCTTCAGACCCCTCCGGACGAAAAATCCGTACAAGGTCGAGATCTGTTGACCGGTAAGCCCAAACAAGTTCAGATTTCATACCGTGAGATCGCCAAGGCTTTGGACAAATCGATTCTTCGTGTAGAAGATGCGGTAATGGAAACGCTTTCGCAAACCCCTCCAGAATTAGCTGCCGATATTTACAATACCGGTATCTATCTCGCCGGTGGTGGTTCTATGTTACGCGGACTTGACAGAAGGTTATCGCAAAAAACGGATTTACCCGTATACATTGCAGAAGACCCCCTAAGGGCCGTAGTTAGGGGCACAGGTATTGCACTCAAGAACCTAGAGCGTTACAAAAGTATCCTTATCAAATAAAACCTAAAGATTTCGGGGCGATTTCAAGGGTTTTAATTTTATTTCCGTTCGGAATTGCTTCGCAGTTTTCACCAAACAACAAGTGAATGCAGCAGATCATCAATTTTATCATTCGATATAAGAATTTCCTTCTTTATGTCTTTTTGATGATTGTTTCCCTGGGTTTCACTATTCAATCACATTCGTACCACCAATCGCGGTTCTTTAATTCATCAAACTGGATTACCGGAAACATATTAAGAACATCGAATAACGTTTCTACGTATTTCGGCCTTGACCAAGAGAACCAAAAACTCATGGAGGAGAACACCTATCTCCGAAAATTGCTGTTCAACAGAACGCAAATCGATACGACCGTGCTTGATTCGGTTCAACAAACCTATACCATTACTACCGCCAAGGTCATAAAAAACAGCTTTGCCGACCCCCGCAATTACATCACCATAGACAAGGGGCGAAAAGATAGCGTTCAACCCGATATGGGAGTAATTACCAGTAAGGGTATTTTAGGTATCATAGAGAACACCTCCAACAATTTCTCTACCGTACAATCTATCCTGAACGAGAAATCGAACATCAACGCCAAGATCAAGAACACCGACCATTTCGGCTCCTTGGTCTGGAATATGAAACAATACAACATAGTGCAATTGGTCGACATCCCACGATTGGTACCGCTTACGATCGGCGATACCATTGTTACGGGCGGAATGAGCAGTATTTTCCCAGAAGGCATACCTATAGGGACCATTCGGAAGTTTGACCTCAACACCTCTAAAAGTTTTTACAATATAGACGTGGCCCTATTTAACGATATGACGAATATCAAAAATGTCTATATTGTAAAAAACACCTATCGCGAAGAAATTTTAGAACTCGAAAAACAAACGGAGACGAATGGTCAGTAACTACTATTTTTTAAATGTCGTTCGTTTTCTGCTTCTGGTACTCGTTCAGGTGCTGGTCTTCAACAAGCTGAACTTTTTCGGGTTTATCAACCCCATGGTGTACATTCTGTTTCTTTATTGGTACCCTATTAAAGAAAATAGGGCCGCCTTTATCGGACTCGGTTTTTTACTCGGTATAGCCATAGATTTCTTTTCCGACACCATGGCCATTCACGCCGCATCGACCATTACGATCGCCTATATGAGACCGGCGATTATGCGTTTTGTTTTTGGGGTGAATTTTGAATTTCAAAGTTTTAAACTAAGTAATACCACTAGGGTACAACAAATTACGTTTTTAGCGTTATTGATTATAGTACATCACTTTGTTTTCTTTACGTTGGAAATTTTTAGTTTGGCCAATTTCCTCTTAATTTTGAAGAAAGTATTGGCTACAGGTACTGGAACCCTAATTCTTTGCTTGCTTTTTGGCTCACTTTTTAGTGTAAAGAAAGAATAGATCAAATCGCTAATTTGAACTTCTTTAATCATAAATTTCATCTTAGATGAAAAAGTTGCTATTATCATCTATAATCGTAATCATTGGTATTACGTTTCTCGGCAGACTGTCTTATCTACAGATATTCAGTTTCTCGCCCGACCAGGTCTTGGAAGATCCCGCCATAAAAAGGGTCTACGATTATCCTGAGCGCGGCTATATTTACGATAGAAACGGAAAGCTACTTGTGGGTAACGATCCTGCTTATGATGTGATGGTAATTCCCAGGGAAGTAAGGGAACTCGACACCCTTGAATTCTGTGGCCTACTTGGCATCGACAAGGCCAAGTTCAAAAAAGAACTGCACAAAGCACGGGTTTATTCCCCTAGGTTGCCCTCAGTTTTTGTCCCCCAACTTTCAAAAGAAGATTACGCCAGGCTTCAAGAAAAAATGAGGCACTATCGCGGATTCTATATTCAAAAACGCTCCTTGCGCTATTACGACACCAAGAGTGCCGCCAATGTACTTGGATATATCAGTGAGGTAAACGATCGCGACCTGGCCAAAAACCCGTACTACGTACAGGGTGAGCTCACCGGACGTACCGGCGTGGAAAAACAATACGAAGACATCCTTCGTGGCCGAAAAGGGGTGCAGTACATTCAGAAAGACCGCTACAATCGCGATATAGGCAAGTATAAAGGGGGTATAATGGACACCCTTCCCGAACAAGGCCTAGAAATAAACATCACCATAGACAAAACCCTTCAAGAATACGGAGAACTTCTCATGAACGGTAAGCGTGGGGGCATTGTCGCTTTAGAACCTTCCTCTGGGGAGATTTTGGCCATGATATCCGGCCCTACTTACGACCCCTCCTTATTGGTAGGCAGGGAACGTTCAAAAAATTACAGCAAACTACATTACGATTCTATATCAAAACCTTTGTTCGACCGATCTATTTTGGCCGAAGGCTCGCCCGGTTCCCCTTTTAAGACCCTAAACGCCTTGGTCGCACTACAGGAAGGTGTGATTACCCCGAACACAACGGTACAATGCTACAACGGTTTTTATGTTGGAAGAAAAAAAAGAGGATGCCACTGTGGAGGCGGCCTGCGCAAACTGAACGACGGAATCTACAAATCCTGTAACGCCTATTTTGCCGCGACCTTCCGGAAGATATACGACAAATTCGAGACCACTGACGAGGGTATGGACGTCTGGGAAAAACACATGAAGAGTTTTGGCCTAGGCCAATACTTGGGCTATGATCTGCCGACAGGAAAGAAAGGGAGGATCCCCAGCAAGGAGTATTACGACAAATGGTACGGAGACAACCGATGGTCTTCTTCATATATCATATCCAACTCCATAGGCCAGGGCGAGGTAGCCGCAACCCCCATACAATTGGCCAATATGACGGCAGCCATTGCCAACCGCGGACACTATTTTACCCCGCACATCCTAAAGAAAGTTGACGGAAAAGACATTAGCATACCCGATTTTGTAGAGCCGAAACATACTACGATCGACAAAAAATATTTTGAACCGGTCGTTCAAGGTATGGCCGACGTTTACGAAAAAGGAACGGCCCGATGGCTTCAGATTCCTGGTGTCAAAATTGCCGGAAAAACCGGTACGGTCGAAAATTATACCAAAATAGACAGTGTTCGCGTGCAGCTTACCGACCACTCGGTATTTGTTGCTTTCGCCCCAGTAGAAGACCCTAAGATAGCAATTGCCGTATACATCGAAAACGGCTACTACGGATCTCGGTATGCGGGCCACATAGCTTCGCTTATGATCGAAAAATACATCAAGGGAGAAATTACTAGAAAAGACCTTGAAAAACGTATGTTAGAAAAAACTTTGGAAAAGGAATATGCCAAACCTTATAGCGGCAAAGAATTCAAGATAAACGAGTATGTCTGGTAAAAGCGTCCTCAAACGTATCGATTGGCTCTCCGTTCTCTTTTATGTATTGCTACTGACCATTGGATGGGTCAATATCTATTCGAGTACTTTTTCCGAAAGCGATTCGTCTATATTCGATTTCAGCACCCTTCACGGTAAACAACTTTTCTTTATCCTTACCAGTTTTGCATCGATTGTAATCTTGCTGGCCCTTGAAGCTAATTTTTACGAACGCTTCTCCAGTGTACTCTATATCATCTCCATGGTGCTGCTGCTCGGCCTTTTCGCTTTCGGAAAGACCATTGCCGGAGCTACCTCATGGTACGACCTCGGTTTTTTTAACCTTCAACCCTCTGAGCTCGCCAAAGTAGCTACGGCCTTGGCCTTGGCCAAATATCTCAGTGATATTCAAACCGACATCAAACGCAACAAAGATCAGCTCTATGCTTTCTTGATCATCTTGATTCCGGCCATACTGATCATCCCTCAACCGGATCCCGGTAGTGCCTTGGTCTTTTTCTCCCTATCCTTTGTTATCTTTAGGGAAGGGCTTCCTATATACTATTTGGGAATTGCCTTCTTTGCCATTCTTATTTTTGTGACGACCCTAATGTTCGGTACGATTTGGATCACCATCGGTATCGCCCTTATCTTAATACTCTTCTTTTTGCTCAAAAAGAAGAAATTCAAGGTTCCGGTCATCCCTACGGCCATAGCCGTGATGCTGACCATCTTGTTTTCGCTCTCCGTTGATTTTGTCTTCAACAACGTTTTTGAACAACGTCACCGAGACCGATTCAGCCTGTGGTTACGATTGGAGAAAGACCCTGCTAAATTGGAGCAGATCCGAAAAACCATTGGCTACAACACCTATCAATCTGAAAAAGCCATTGAATCGGGTGGTTTCTGGGGAAAGGGTTTCTTGGAAGGAACACGAACCAAAGGCGACTTCGTACCTGAGCAACATACTGACTATATCTTCAGTACGGTTGGTGAAGAATGGGGCTTTTTGGGCACCGCTACCGTGGTATTGCTCTTTACCTTTCTATTATTACGGCTGGTCTACCTTTCCGAACGTCAGAAAACGGGCTTTGCACGCATGTATGGTTACGGCGTTATATCCATCCTATTGGTACACTATTTTATAAACATCGGCATGGTGATAGGCGTATTGCCTACCATTGGTATTCCCCTGCCCTTCTTTAGTTATGGTGGATCGGGACTCCTATTTTTTACGGCCCTACTTTTTATTTTCCTAAAATTGGATGCCAACCGTCTTAAGGAAGGTATCTAAGACGATAGGCCCATGCCTGTTTATTAGGACTATTGCTTTGGATGGCTAAAAACTGAACTTCCAGCTTCCGGTATCGACCTTGCTTTCCTTTTGATCTTGTAATTTTTTAGGAAGCTTCCGGAAAAAATCGATTCCCGTGCGTTTTTCAACTTCGTCGACGGAAACACTAAATTGCTTCAAAGGTTTCGAAGACTCTTTTCCTTCCATCAAAAAAGCCAGCATCCTTATTTCATCACCATCGCCCCGGGCTATTACTTTATAATAGTACTTTGGCACATCTACATCTTCTTCACCGATCTCGTCAAGCCCTTCTTCCAAAACTCCCCCCGTAACTACAAAAATTTCCCCATGTCGCTTGGCCCATATACGAACCTGCTTCTCCAATTCATTCCAAATCCCGGCATTGAAATCACGGTCTTGGGGACTGATATTACTCGTATAAAACGTCTCGTTATACGCTTGTTTGCTAAACCTTCGATCACCTGCAGGGCACAAATGCCCCCTATCATATCCCGAACCTTTATAATTTCGCCAGTCGGCAGATTTGGTGCGCACCTTGGGGTCTTCGATAAAGTAGGGCCTTTTACGATCATCGTTCGTCAGGTGCTCTTTTTTTAAAGTATAGGCCACCCATTCCGCCTGCTCATAAGGCTCGTTATAGGAAAGGGTAAAATGGCTGTGCTCGACAATTTCCCCCGTTGTGGAGCTGGGCATCAAACTGGAGGCAATCGCAGTTTTAGGCCCATCCCCTGACGTATCCGAATAGGTTGCGGGCGTATAAAAATTATCGAACAACCAAAAGCCGACCACGCAGCAGATGGTTAAAATGGTATAAATTGTTTTTCTATTCATGCACCTCAAAAATAGGGTAAATTTTAGGTTTAGACCGATAGAACGGACGCGCGATTCATTATGGACGCCCTTATACCCCAATACCGAAAACAAAACTTAGAACAGTAATCAAAGTAAGGCCAATACACCGGTCGGGCTTTTGGTACCCCAATGTAAGTAAGGGCTAAAAATTTCGACGAAGAAGAACATTTGCTATAGTACAATGTATTTATTTTGTACTATCTAATTTAGAATGAATTAGTTTAAATAGAAAGGAACGTTATGCTTACATGGAAAGATGTAATCAATTTTAGTGTAAAGGGAAATCCGGAGCCCGACCGAAGGGTCGAGAAGACCGAGGCCGAATGGCGTGAGCTTCTCACGGCCGAACAATTTAGGATTACCCGTCAAAAAGGAACCGAACGTGCGCATTCCGGGGCCCTATGTAGTGCCCACGAAGCCGGAAAATACAACTGCATCTGTTGCGATACGCCTTTGTTCGACTCCACCATTAAATTTGAATCGGGCACAGGTTGGCCCAGTTTTACACAACCCATAAAGGAAAATGCCATCAAATACGAAAAAGATTCTTCCTTTGGTATGATACGGGTTGAAGTCATGTGCAATACTTGCGATGCGCATTTGGGCCATGTATTTCCAGACGGCCCTCCACCGAGTGGCCTCCGCTACTGTGTCAATTCGGAATCAATGCAACTACAAAAAGAAAGCGTTAAAAAATGAGCGAGAAAAATTTAGAAATTGCTACCCTAGGCGGTGGCTGTTTTTGGTGTATAGAAGCAGTATTACAAGAATTGAAAGGGGTTGAAAAACTCGTTTCTGGCTATGCCGGGGGCAATGCACCCGGAAAACCTACCTACAAAGAGGTCTGTTCGGGCCTTACAGGCCATGCCGAAGTAGTACAGGTCAGTTTTGACCCTTCGGTCATCTCATATCAAGATCTATTGATCGTATTTATGACAAGCCACGACCCCACCTCCCTCAACCGACAAGGCGGCGATGTGGGCACCCAATACCGTTCGGTAATCTTCTACCACAACGATACCCAAAAAACGGTGACCGAATCCGTAATACAGGAACTATCGTCTTACTTTGAAGACCCGATCGTTACCGAATTGAGCCCGCTTCCCACGTTTTACGACGCCGAGGATTATCACCAAGACTATTACCGCAACAATACCTCTCAAGGTTACTGTAGCGCCGTAATAACCCCAAAGTTGGCCAAGTTAAGAAAAATGCACGCCGACAAGTTAAAACAGGGGCAAACGAGCTCGTAACCAGATTCTTGCCATTAATCTACGGTAAATTGCAATTGAGCTATCACACATAAGAAATTGGGTTTTAAGAAAGTAACTTCGGTAGACTCTCTTAAAACCCATTTCTATGAAAACCACAAAGCTTTACTACCGCATTGCCCTCTCCTTTTTTTCTTTGGCTATCATTTATGCCGTAGCCAATTCTTTCTTCAACTACGAGGCCGTAGTTCTCAAATTTGAAGAATTAGGATACCCACCCTACTTAATATTTGTTTTAGGAAGCGCCCAATTATTGGGGCTGGCCGTTCTTGTTTTCAATAAAAGTGGCTGGGTCCGCGAATGGGCCTATGCCGGATTTTTCCTCAACCTTACTTTCGGAATCATTGCCCACCTATTGGTCAAGGATGGCAATGGCGCAGCTGCCGTTTTCTGTATCGTAGCCCTTTATATAACCTACATACAGAACAGAAAACTGAACGAACAAAACAAATTGGCCATAAACGCTATTCAAACTCGACCTAGGCTAGAAACTGTAGCATGATTTGGGCGCTACAGCTTTACATTCGCGATTTAAAGACCTACTTTCCCAGTGGGTCTTTTTATTTTAACCCCTAGCAAGTATTGGCCCCATACAGCGACAAAACAGGAACGATACAAATGTGTTATATGGAAAAAATAGCTTTGGGCGGAGGTTGCCACTGGTGTACGGAAGCCGTTTTTCGATCCTTAAGGGGAGTCGACAAGGTAGAGCAGGGCTTTGTGGCATCAACGGGAAGCCATAGCACTTTCTCAGAAGCCATCATTGTACATTTCAAGCCAGAAAGCATTACTCTAAAAGACCTGGTCGAAATTCACCTCCACACCCATAAAAGCACTTCGTACCATAGTATGCGCGATAAGTATCGCTCGGCAGTCTACAGCTTTTCGCAGCAACAGCACCGTGATGTCATCGGCCTTCTAAAACTATTGCAAAAAGATTTTAGCGCCCCATTAATAACCCAGGTTCTACCTTTTGTTTCATTTAAACCTTCAGAAGCCCGCTTTCAAAATTATTACATCAGCAACCCTGAAAAACCATTTTGTAAAGCGTATATCGCCCCTAAACTACAATTGCTCTTAAGCCAGTTTAGAACCTTGGTAACCTCGATCGACTAAAAGGACTTAGACCGAAAAACTCCTATTTACCTTTTCTAAAAACATACCCTCGTTCCGCTATTCTTAAAAGAAGTGTTGCTGCATATCAGTATCTACTCCTCACCCTCCCCTTCACTTTTCTTACAAGAAACCAAAAAAGAATACCCCCTTACAAAACATTGATTCCAAAGAAATTACCTACAAAATTAATCAACAAAACAAACAGACAAAACTTTATCTTTTTATCGAATTTACCTACTAATATTTTGTTAATATGAAATTAATTTCTAACATTACACAACTGGTTAACCAAAGTGGATAACCAATAACCCTAAATTTAATATTGAACTATTATGAAAAAAAATGTATTTACGACGCTTCGCACGGTCGTCAACGGAGACATTATGTGGAAACTTATTCCCGTATTTTTCTTGGCCTTATGCCTAGGAAGTTGTTCGGAAGAACCAGTCGACCCAGAGGAAGAAGCGGTCCTTACCAAACTTTCCGCCAATTCAACGGCCATTGGAATTTCTTCGGTCTCGGCCAGCACCTCACAATCACCGAATGTAGCCAGTAATACCCTAGACGGATCTACGTCTACCCGTTGGTCAGGTTATGGTGATGGGGCTTCCATCACATACGACCTTGGCAGTTCGGCCAATATTGATTACGTGAAAATCGCTTTCTATAAAGGAGACAGCAGAAAGACCAAGTATGAAGTTTGGGTAGGTAATTCTACTTCTAGCCTAACGAAAATCAAATCGAAAACCAGTTCAGGTTCTACTTCAGATTACGAAACTATTGACCTCCCCAACTCTACCGCCCGTTATATTAGGATTGTCGGTAAGGGCTATGTACTTAACAGCGGTGGAAGCACCGTTTTATGGAACAGCATTACCAAATTCCAAGCATGGGGCTCCGGTGGTTCGTCCACCCTTCCCATTAGCGGAAACTCACCTGCCTCAGTTCTAGGAATCACGGCAAACACTTGGAAAATAAACAGTTTTATAGGAAGTCCAGGCTCATCTGCCACCTATTACGATGACATTACCGATGCCAGTGGCATTTCGTACAATACCTATTCCGATGACAATTACTTCTATACCGATGGCGAATGGGTATACTTTAAATGCTACAGAGGTTTGGGCGGTTCGGCCAATTCACAAAACCCAAGGGTAGAGCTACGTGAGATGGACAACGGCAACTTGGCAAGTTGGACCGGCGATAGCGGCACCCATACCATGGAATGGACCGTACAGGTAAACCAGCTCCCACAAGATACCGACGGCGATGGCGGGGTACTCTGCTTTGGTCAAATACATGGGCCAAGTAAAAATTCAGACGGCGTTGAAGTCGATGATGTAGTAAGGGTTCAGTTCATTGGTGAAGAAAACCAATCATCGGGATCGGTAAAACTAAAGATCAGCGGCTATGTTACCGAAGAACAAGGAGGCAGCCAAACCTTCAGCGGCTACAGTCTTGACACCACTTACAACTGTAAACTGGTATATTCCGGAGGTTACGTAGAACTCTTTATGAACGGCTCTAGCGTATTCAGAAAGAAAATGGAAGTTGACGATCTATCTGAAAACTATTTTAAAGTCGGTAACTACTTGCAATCCGTTAAAGGCGCAAGTTATACGGGATCCTACGGTTTGGTTCGTATCAAAAACCTAAGCGTAACCCACAATTAAGAAGCTTTAACCCCCTTTGTTTGCGAGAGGTAGTAGCCCCAAAGCTACTACCTCTATTTTTTTACGATGGGCGGCCTACCCTTAAATAAAAAAAGCCCTGATGTACTGACATCAGGGCTTTTCAATATAAACTCTTCTTATTATCCTTTTACAGCGGCCAATTTACCGTGCTCTATATTATTCTTTTGTAAGTCCTCCAAAACATTCACGGCTTCCTCAACATACACATCTTTAGCCAAGGCCTTGTGCCATCTGTCACGCTTTTCACGCAAGACCGAATCTTTTGTAAACAATTGCTCTTCATACTTCAATGACTCGAAAGCCAATTTAGAATCGTATTCGCTTATCGCCTTAAAGTAATCGGACTTTTTCTTGTGTTCCTTTTCTTCTTCTCTGTACGCATCGTAGTTCAAAGAAATTTCGGTTTCATCACTTTCCAACTTCAACCATTTCGCATTTTCTTCGATCAACTTGATCTGTGGGTTGTTGGCCATTCTTTTGGTACTATTGGCAATGGTCTTCTCGTAATCGATATAACCATCCCATGGCTTATAATCGGCCGGTGAGATCTTATCCCATTTCAATGGATTCGCTTGATCCCTTTCCCCTAGGTCGATATAGCTATATTTGTCCGGAACCACCACATCACTCTTTACCCCTTCGAGCTGAGTAGAGCCTCCGTTGATACGGTAGAATTTTTGGGTCGTGATTTTTATGGCCCCTAAATCGCCATGCTCATTACTGCGTACGATGTTATCAAGTGGAATGACGTTCTGTACGGTACCTTTTCCAAAGGTCTGCTTGCTTCCTATAACAATGGCCCTTTTATAATCTTGCATGGCTGCGGCCAAAATTTCAGAGGCTGAAGCCGAAAGTTCGTTCACCAAGATAACCAAAGGTCCATCCCATTGAATACGTTCGTCTTTGTCATCATAAACATCCTTGCCCTTGCCCGAAGACCTTACCTGAACGATCGGACCGTCTTTAATAAAGAGTCCGGCCATTTCAACTACGGTCTTTAGAGATCCGCCACCATTGTCCCTCAAATCAAGAATAAGTCCTTCTGCCCCTTCTTGTTTCAAGCGCTCAACTTCTTTGGCCACATCGGTAGCCGCGTTTCTCTCGGTATAATCGTCAAAATCTACATAGAACTTGGGCAAATCGATGATTCCGTACTTACGGTCGTCCTTGATAATATTCGCCGACTTGGCAAAAGACTCTTCAAGCTCTACCACATCCCTGGTAAGTTGTACGGTTTCCAATGAACCGTCTATTTTACGTACTGTTAATTCAACCACGGTACCTTTAGGCCCCTTGATCAATTTAATGGCATCGTCTAAACGCATACCTACAATATTGATAGGCTCTTCACCTTCTTGACCCACTTTTATGATTTGGTCTCCGACTTCCAAACGTGCATCACGCCAGACAGGTCCTCCAGAGATAATGTCGACAATCTTGGCCCCTTCGGGCTTTTTTTGCAATCGTGCGCCTATACCTTCAAACTTACCCGACATACTGGTATCGAACTTATCCTTTTCATCGGGAGCAAAATAGTAGGTATGCGGATCGAACTCATCAACAATGGTATTGATGTATTGTACGAACCAATCTTTACGTTGTAGGTCGTTGACAAAATCAAAAAACTCGTCCAAGGTTTTCTTGGTAGATTCCCTAGCGGACTTTTCAGCTTCCTTTTGTGTCAATGGCTTTCCGCCATCTTCCGGCTTTTCGCCTACCAGTTTCATCTTAGAATCGTATGTTCCCAAGGTGGCGTACTTTAATTGTTGCCTCCAACGCTCCCTTAGTTCCTTTTTTGAACTGGCAAAGGTCATCTTCTCGTAATCGATATTGATGCTCTCATTTTTTGAATAGTCAAAAGGTTTCTCCAATACTTCCTTGTACAAAGCTTCCGCCTCGGTCATGCGTTGCCTTAACCTTCCATAGACCAAATTGAAAAAAGAGATATCGGTACTCTTGATCTGGTCGTCAAGTTGAAATTTGTATTGCTCAAACTCCTTGATGTCTTCCTCCAAAAAATATCTTTTGGTAGGGTCAAGAACATCTATAAAATCCTCAAATACACTGACCGAAAAATCGTCATCGATGTTCTTAGGTTCGTAGTGCCCTTTTTCCAAGACATAGGTAATAAGATCTAAAAGCAATTTGTCTTTATCGTCATTCTCAAAAGACTTATTGGTAAAGCTACATGAGGCAACGGATATGAGCATTACCAAAAGTGAATAGGCAAGATTCCTTTTCATATATTCTATTTTCGTTTTATTTTTAATAACCAACCCTGGTAGAGGGTGAAGATTGTACTTTTCACACTTAAAAGTAATGAATTCCCTAAGATACTGAAAAAACCATGCCACCCTTTGAGCAAAGGCACTAATTTTTTGTTAAACGAACTTAGGCCGATATGTTCTGTAAAACGTATTTTTGCGCTATAAAGTATTCCGCATGAAAAAACCTTTGATTTTAGTAACGAACGACGACGGCATTACCGCTCCGGGAATACGGGCCTTAATTCGTTACATGAAAGAACTGGGCGACGTAGTGGTGGTAGCTCCCGACGGCCCCCAATCGGGCCAAGGACACGCCATAACCATAGACAACACCCTATTTTCGGCAAAAATTGTGGTCGACAAGGAGCATGGCGCCCGAGAAGAATACAGCTGTAGCGGCACCCCTGCGGATTGTGTGAAAATGGCACTTCAAGAATTGCTCGACCGCAAACCCGACATCTGTGTCAGTGGCATAAACCACGGATCCAACTCATCTATTAACGTAATCTACTCAGGAACCATGAGTGCTGCCATAGAGGCCGGAATCGAAGGTATTCCCGCCATAGGCTTTTCGCTCTGCGACTATTCATGGCATGCCGACTTTGAACCTGCCGGCGATATCATCAAAAAAATCGTGAGTGAATCTTTGGCCAACGGCATTCCTAAAGGTGTGGTTTTAAATGTAAACATCCCGAAAGCGAAGAAGGAGGATATCAAAGGAATAAAAATCTGCAGGCAGGCCCGTGCAAACTGGAAAGAAAAATTCGATAAACGCAAAAGTCCCGGAGGCAAGGATTACTACTGGTTGACCGGTGAATTTGAATTGCTCGACAAAGGGGAAGATACCGACGAATGGGCCTTGGCGCACAACTATGTATCGGTAGTGCCCACCCAATTCGACCTTACGGCCCACCATGTCATCCAGCAACTGAACGGCTGGCATTTTGACCAATAACCAAAAGAACGTTAAAGAAGTATACCTTTGCACCACCGAAAAGAATCGACTAAACTAAACAAGCATGAACGTTAAAAAAGAACTTGCCATAGGTTTTTTGGTAGGAATTATAGCTAATACCATCGGCACCTTGCTCTACATTCTACTGTTTTCAGATTTCGGTATAGCCGAAACTTTTGAGGCAGCAATACAACAAGGCCACATTGGCAGCCTTTTGGCCTTGGGCGCTATTTTAAACCTTATCGCTTTTTTTGGTTTTCTTCGCATTAGGCGTGACAACAGGGCCAAGGGTGTTCTTATCGCCACGATCCTAACGGCACTGGCCATTCTTTACTATAAAGTTTTTTAAACGATAAAAATTACTCGGGCCAGGGTATACGAATTTTACCTTAACCGAGTTCTCTCTTTTACAGGGCAGGTATTAACTGTATTCAATTTGTAATGAAGTACTATATAATTGCAGGCGAGGCGTCGGGCGATCTTCACGGGTCGAATCTGATGAAGGCCCTTAAGGCCAAAGACCCGAACGCGGACATCCGGTTTTGGGGAGGCGACCTTATGCAACAAGCCGGAGGCACTTTGGTGCGACATTACAAGGAAATGGCCTTTATGGGGTTTTTAGAGGTGCTGATGAACTTAGGTACCATCGCAAAAGCCATTAAATTCTGTAAGGCCGACATCCAGGAATTTCAGCCCGACATCATTGTCTTTATCGACTATTCGGGTTTTAACCTTCGCATAGCCAAGTGGGCGAAAGCACTGGGCTTTAAGACCAATTACTATATTTCCCCTCAAATCTGGGCCTCTAGGGAAGGACGTATCAAAGACATCAAACGGGATATTGACGCCATGCACGTTATTCTTCCGTTTGAAAAAGATTTCTATGAAAAGAAGCACGGCTATCCGGTGAACTTTGTGGGACATCCACTTATAGATGCCATTAGCGACCGGAGCCCCGTTAACGAGCAAAATTTCCGAAAGGAAAACAATTTAGATCCCGATAAACAGATTATCGCCCTATTGCCCGGAAGCCGGAAACAAGAGGTTCAAAAGATGCTGACCTTAATGTTATCGGTCATCAAGGATTTTTCCGACTATCAATTCGTAATTGCCGGGGCGCCCAGTCTCGACCGCGATTTTTACCAGCCCTTTCTCAAAAACCCGAACGTAAGTTTTGTGGCCAATAAAACCTACGACCTTTTGAGCATAGCCTATGCCGCCTTGGTCACCAGCGGAACCGCCACCTTGGAAACCGCGATTTTCAAAGTCCCCCAAGTGGTTTGCTATCGGGCCAACTGGCTCTCCTATCAGATTGCCAAACGTATCATTACCCTTGAATACATTTCGCTCGTAAACCTGATCATGGGCAAAGAGGTCGTAAAAGAGCTGATCCAAAACGATTTGACCACCAAGAATATCCAAACCGAACTGAACAAAATACTTAAAGGGCCGGCCCGTACGGCACAAATTCAAGCCTATGATGAGCTTGAAAAAAAACTGGGCGGCAAAGGCGCAAGTGAGAATGCCGCTACCCGTATAATAGAAAATGTTTAAATTTGGGTATACCCTTGGTACCCCATCAAGAAAAGGATTTGTGTTCATGCTTCGTAAAATTTTCTTCATTCTATTCATCTGTTTGCTTGCCAGTTGTGGCAGCTCAAAAAAGAAAGCCGCCCAAAGGGAGCCGCGCAAAATAACCGTAGCGGCCAAAACCACGGAAGCCCCTAAAAGAGAATCTAGGCCCGTTAAAAAAACTGCTGCGTCCAAGCGCTCGAAAGCCGATGACATTATCGACACGGCCCTTAAATTTTCAGGTGTCCGTTACAAATATGGCGGTACCACAAAAAAAGGAATGGACTGCTCTGGCCTGCTTTACGTGGCTTTTGGCGAAAACGACATAAAACTGCCCCGTACCTCTTATCACATGGCCGAAGAAGGCAAGACCATACGTAAGGGCAATATTGAGAAGGGAGACCTCCTCTTTTTTAAGACCAGTAAGCGGAGCAAGCGTATTAACCACGTGGGCATGGTGGTTTCGGTAAAGAACAACGATATCAAATTTGTACATGCCTCGACGTCTAGGGGCGTAATCGTTTCCTCCCTCAGGGAAGGTTATTGGAGCAGTGCATTCATAAAAGCCAATCGAATTCTATAGTCTCTAAACGATGAAGTTGCTTCGCTTCATACCCATTAAACTGACACTGGTTTTGATTTTGGGTATTATAGTGGGCAATTATCTTCAGCTTCCCGTTCCTTACCCTATGGCAACTTGTCTAGCCCTTCTCGTGGCTTTAGGCATACTACGTTTCAATGATAAATGGAACGAATCGCATCTATTTGGCTATCTAGCTGTTTTGACCACACTATCCACCGGTATTTTCGCCACGTCACTGGCTCACCCTGAAAACCAGGCAAACCACTATCTCAACCACGATTTTAAGGGAAACCACACTTGGCACATCAAGATTTCAAGGGTATTGAAGCCCACGTCCTTTTCCGATAGATATATTGGCGAAATCCGAGGGCTCGACCAACAAAGGGCCACTGGTAAGGTATTGCTCAACCTTACTCCTGATTCCACTCTTCAAAAATTTCAAGTCGATGACGAATTGGTATGGTACGGAAGCATTACAAAAACAAGGGAGGCTTTGAATCCGCATCAGTTCAATTACAAAGCATACCTAAACGGACTGGGCATATCCCATCAAATACAGATGGCGCCCAAAGCATTTATCTCCCTTGAAAAGACCTCTTCAAGCCTATACGGTCTAGCCGCAAAGACACGTAACCACATCATCTCCCAACTACGGAAAGCCCGTTTTGGCAAAGACGAACTAAGCATTATCCAAGCCTTGCTCCTTGGGCAACGCAACGATATTTCCGAAGAAACCTACACAGATTACAAAAACGCGGGCGCCGTTCATATTCTAGCGGTTTCAGGACTACACATTGGTATTTTGTTGCTATTGCTACAGTTTCTTTTACGCCCCATTGAGCGGCTTCCTAAGGGCAAAAGCGTAAAACTGGCCATGACCGTGATTTTACTATGGGGCTTTGCCTTTCTTTCGGGCCTATCGGCCTCGGTCGTAAGGGCGGTGACCATGTTTTCCTTCTTGGCCTATAGCATGTATCTCAACCGACCGAACAATACGTTCAACATTTTGGCCCTATCCATGTTCTTCATTCTATTGGCCATTGACCCGAACCTGCTCTTTCAGGTAGGTTTTCAAATGAGCTATACGGCAGTGCTCGCCATCGTTTGGTTCTATCCACGGATACAGAAGTTGTGGCTCCCCAAAAACCTGGTCGTTCGCAAGGCCTGGGAGCTACTATCGGTAAGTATAGCCGCACAGTTGGGCGTTCTCCCGATAAGCCTATTCTATTTCCATCAATTTCCGGCTTTGTTCTTCATAAGCAACCTGCTGATCGTTCCTGCACTGGGCGCCCTATTGGGAATCGGTATCTTGATCATTCTATTGGCCTTGGCAGACGTCTATCCTAACCTACTGATCAGCTCTTACGACACCCTGATCGGGTGGATGAACTCCATCATTGCCTGGGTAGCACAACAAGAAGCCTTTGTTTTCAAGAACATCCCATTCGACGGGGTTCAAATGGCACTGGCCTATGCCGGTCTTTTTTGCCTCGCCTTACTGATCGGCCGTCCAAATTTCAAAAAGGTGCTTGCCCTTGCCATGACGGTCATAACATTTCAGTTGTGGCTTCTATATTGCCATTACGAAGCTTCAGAAAAAAATGTACTGCTTCTGGTCCATCAAACCAAGAACACCGCCCTCATTCACCAAATGGGAAAAGAACTGCAGGGCATAAGCAGGGACACAGCCCGCCTAGGCACAATTATCCGCGATTACAGCGTTGCTGAGCGAATTTCCGACATCTCCTACCCCAACCTCAAGAACAGCTATGTATGGAAGGATAAAAAGCTTTTGGTCATCGACAGTCTTGCCGTCTATCCCGGAAACAATAGGCAGGTCGATTACCTTATCCTTACCCAATCGCCCAAACTCAATCTTGAAAGGGTCATCGCCAAATTGGAGCCGCGGTGTATTATTGCCGATGGCAGCAACTACAAAAGCTATATCGACCGGTGGAAGCAGACCTGCCTAAAAAGAAAACTCCCTTTTCACGCTACTGGCGAAAAGGGAGCCTATTATTTCGATTGACATTACCCGTGTCTCAATTACCTATGAAGCATCGGCACTTGTCATTTTCCTTTCGTTATCTTCCGCCCCATGTGTCAAAGCTTTTAGTTTGCTCAAAAACAACCATACCAAAGCACCGAATAGGATACAGAAAATAGCAATACCCGTAAACACCTTATATTCTCCAAATTGAGATGCGGACTCCCCTAAAATACCTGCCAATTTATTTCCAAAGCCCGTAGTTGCAAAGTATAGTCCCATCATTAAGGAAGCATATTTTGCCGGAGCCAATTTGGTCACGAATGAAAGCGATACCGGCGACAAGCTCAATTCGCCAACGGTATGGAACAAATAGGCCAAAACCAACCAGTACATAGCTGATGATCCCGTACTTTGATATTGTGCCGTTGCCGCTGTCATAAACAAAAATCCCGTACCCATGATAATAAGACCCATTATCATTTTAAATAGCGAGGAAGCATGTTTGCCCTTCAACTTTCGTTTGGCCCAATAGCCGGCAACCGCAGTTCCGAGGGTAATAATAAAAAAGGAATTAGCGGCCTGAAACCATGAAGCCGGAACTTCCCATCCGAACAACATTCTATCCGTATAATCCTTGGCATACAGGTTCATTAAGCCCCCTGCCTGCTCGAAGGCGCCAAAAAATACGATTACCATTAAGAAAGATATGATCAAAACGACAACCCTATCCTTTTCAATTTTGGTCAAGGGCCTTTTCAAGGACTCGCGATCCTCTACATTTTTCGATTTCCCTAAATAGTCACCAACGCCGTAGAGGTATTTTTGACCAAGAACGAATTGAACCAAGCCAAAGAACATACAAATTCCCGCCAGTCCAAAACCGTAGTGCCAGCCATAGACCTCGCCTACATATCCCACTATTAAACTAGAAAGAAATGCCCCGATATTGATACCGATATAAAAAATGGTAAATCCCTTATCCCTTCTTATATCATCCTTTTTGTACAAGCCTCCTACCATAGTGGAAATATTAGGCTTTAGCATACCAACACCTGAAATAATGAATCCCAGACCCGTGTAAAACGCCCACATTTCCTCAATAGCCAAAATACTATGGCCAATAACAAGAAGAATCGCCCCTAGAATTACGGCCTTCTTTTGCCCAAGGATCCTATCCGCAATAATTCCGCCTGGTATAGAGGCCACATAAACCAACATGGTGTACCAACCGTAAAGCGCCAAAGCCTCATTATTGGTCCAACCCAAACCAGGATTTACCTCAGAGGTCTTCGTTACCAGATACAAAACCAAAATAGCCCGCATTCCATAATACGAAAACCGTTCCCACATTTCAGTGAAAAACAGGATGTATAAACCTACCGGATGCCCGAACAGCTCTTTTTCATGCGGTGCCTTTTCTACTAATGCCATAAAATTTGTTATTTGTTAAATTGATTTCTATCGAGATTAGCTTAAAAGTCGATTAAAATACTCTTTTTTTCGGGTCCTCCTTCTTGTCGAAAGAACTTCCTTCACTAATCTTTGTTGCTTTGGTCGTTTATTTTTTGGGGTGCAAAAGGTGCTCGCCCAAAAAGTTTGTCATTTTATTAAAAAGATGTACTCGGGTATTCCCTCCGTAAATTCCGTGGTTTTTATCGGGATAAATGGCCCAGTCAAACTGTTTGTTGGCCTGTACCAGGGCTTCTATCATACGCATTGAATTCTGCACATGTACGTTATCATCACCCGATCCGTGAACCAACAAAAAATCACCTTTTAACATTTCAGGATAGTTCAACGGGGAGTTTTCATCGTAACCTGCCGGATTTTCCGCAGGCGTACGCAAAAAGCGCTCCGTATAAATGGTATCGTAAAAACGCCAAGTAGTAACGGGCGCTACGGCTATGGCCGTTTCAAAGACATCGTTTCCTTTCAGAATACAGTTCGTAGCCATGTGTCCCCCAAAGCTCCAGCCCCAAATTCCGGTTCTGTCTTCATCTATATAAGGCAATTTACTCAGCTCCCTAGCGGCTGCGATTTGGTCTTCCGTTTCATACTTCACCAAGTTTAGGTAGGTCGATTTTTTAAAGTCGGCCCCCTTAAAGCCTGTTCCCCTACCATCTACACAGGCCACCACATAACCTTGGGAAGCCAATTGTTGGTGCCATAGATCACGGGCATCCAACCAACTGTTGGAAACGCTCTGCGACCCTGGGCCACTGTACTGGTACATCAATAAGGGGTATTTTTTAGAAGGGTCGAAATCTTTTGGTTTCACCATATACATATTCAACTCGTTACCATTGATGTTTATGGTGGAAAACTCTTTCTCACTAAGTTCATAAGCCTTCAATTTTGTCATTAAGGCCTCATTGTTCTTTATTTCCTTCACCTCCTTACCGCTAAGTGCTTTTCGCAAGGTATATACAGGCGGGGTTTTGGCATTGGAATAGGTATGGATAAAATAAGTGAAATCAGCACTGAAGTCGGCCGAGTTCGTACCAGCTTCGACAGCCAAGGCCTTTTTCTTCTTTCCATTACTTTCAATACTGTAGACGCCCCTATTGATAGAACCGTTCTCGGTAGATTGATAATATACCTTGTCTTCCTTTTGGTCATACCCATAGTATCGGGTGACCTCCCACGGGCCTTTGGTTATCTGATTTACAAGACGCCCGTCTTGATCATGAAGGTAAATATGGTTATATCCGTCTTTCTCACTGGTCCAGATAAAGCTATCGTCCGCCAAAAAAGTAAGGTTATCGGTGATATCGACATAGGCCTTGTCTTTTTCTTCGAGCAAGACCGAAGCCGTATTGTTCTTTGCGTTTACCGAATAAAGCTTCAAATCGTTCTGATGACGGTTCAGGGTCTGGACGCTAAGATAGTTCGGGTTGTTCATCCACTTGATACGCGGAATGTAATAGGGGTCGTTTAAATCTACCGCTGCCGTGCTTCCGGACTTCACATCGTACAAATGCAAACTCACCTTGGCATTGGCCTCACCGGCCTTAGGGTATTTGAACGTTTCTTGGCTTGGGTACAGGTCGGTTCCAAATACATCCATGGAAAACTCGGGCACCTCGCTTTCATCGAAACGCAAGAAGGCTATTTTGCTTCCATCGGTATTCCAATCAAAAGCACGGACAAAGGCAAACTCCTCTTCATAGACCCAATCGGTAACCCCGTTAATAATCTTGTTCTTCTCCCCGTCCGTTGTGAGTTGCTTTGTATTTCCCGAAAGCAAATCGAACAAATACAGGTTGTTCTTGCTCACATAGGCCACTTTTGTTCCGTCAGGCGATAGCTTAGGCTCTTGTATCTTGGTATCTGAAACCTTGGTCAACTTTTTTGACTTTAGGTCATATACATAAAAAACACCAAGGGTAGAGCGTCTAAAAATGGACTCTAGTTCCGTAGCCAAGAGCACTTGTGATTCGTCATCACTAAACTGGTACGAGCTAAAACCATCTATTCCCGACAAATCCGCCGAACTGACGATGGTCTCCACTTTTTTCTGACTGGCATAATCAAACTTGTCAATGGTGGTAGCCCCATTCGCCCCTCTGTTCAAAATGGTGTATTGCTTCCCATTTTTCATTGACCTAAGGACATCAAGCCTTTCAATAGAAAATTCCCCACCATATACTGCCTCTACTGTAATAACTTGTTTCTCTTGAGCATATGAAAACGCCAAAAAGGCGAAGACAAAAGAGACGCTTAAAACTAATTTCTGCATAGAATGTTATAAAAAGATTAAATCGCCCAAGTTTAGTGATAATTTTACAAAGATTTAAACTTTAAATCATAAAAATCCCTTGTTTTATCGTGCTTAATCTCAATCTCAGGTATAAACCATTATCATTATCTTTACCGACCGAAACCAAAAGCTATGACCCAGCCCATAGAGGGATTCTCAAAACTGACGAAAGAGCAAAAAATAGATTGGCTAACGACCCATTACACAACAGACCCGGAAGCGGCAAAAGCACTGCTTAAAAGGTACTGGAATGTTGCCGAGGACGTTCAGCAATTGCACGACGAATTTATAGAAAACACCATTACCAACTACTACCTTCCCCTTGGTATCGCCCCCAATTTTCTGATCAACAACAAGCTTTACGCCATTCCGATGGCCATAGAAGAAAGTTCGGTTGTAGCGGCAGCTAGCAAGGCGGCCAAATTCTGGCTCGACAAGGGCGGGTTTAAAACCCAGGTTCTAGGAACGGAGAAAATTGGACAGGTACACTTTATGTACCACGGCAATAAGGAGCGGCTTACCGCTTTCTTTGAGCAGGTACGCCCAAAGCTTCTTTCCGATGCTTCGGCCATTACCAAGAACATGGAAAAAAGGGGCGGCGGCATCAACAAGATCGAGCTACGTGACAAAACCGAAGCCCTCGACCACTATTATCAGTTGCACTGCACCTTTGAGACCCTCGATGCCATGGGGGCCAACTTCATCAATTCTTGCCTAGAGCAGTTTGCCAAGACCTTGAAGGCCGAAGCCCAATCCTTCCCTCTTTTTTCGGAGGAAGAAAAAGCGATTGAAATTGTGATGAGCATCTTATCGAACTATGTCCCCGATTGTTTGGTACGTGCGGAAGTAAGCTGCCCGGTAGACGAATTGAAAGGCGGAAGCAGCGAATCGTCACGGCAATTTGCCGAAAAAATGGTGCAGGCCGTCAATATTGCCAAGGTAGAACCCCATAGGGCCGTGACCCACAACAAGGGTATTATGAACGGTATAGATGCCGTTGTTCTTGCCACAGGCAACGATTTTAGGGCCGTTGAAGCGGGCATACACGCCTACGCCTCAAAAGAC
This sequence comes from Zobellia galactanivorans, assembly GCF_000973105.1. Classification (NCBI taxonomy): domain Bacteria; kingdom Pseudomonadati; phylum Bacteroidota; class Flavobacteriia; order Flavobacteriales; family Flavobacteriaceae; genus Zobellia; species Zobellia galactanivorans. Next base: position 1,421,977 of record NC_015844.1, read on the forward strand.
GGACCATACACAAGCCTTACCCATGCCGCCATCGAAAACGGAACCTTCAAATTCTGGATCGAACTGCCCCTGGCACTCGGTACCATTGGCGGACTCACAAGCCTTCACCCATTGGTAAAATTGGCCATGGAAATATTAGGAAAACCATCGGCCCAAGAGTTGATGCAGATCGTGGCCGTTGCGGGCCTAGCGCAAAATTTTGCGGCAGTACGCTCTTTGGTCACCACCGGTATTCAAGAAGGCCATATGAAAATGCACCTATTGAACATCTTGAACCAGCTAGGGGCCACAGAAGATGAAAAGAAAACCTTGACCCACCATTTTAAAAAACACTCGGCCACACACAATGCAGTAGTAGAGGCCTTTGAAAAGCTGAGGAGCACCAAATGACAAAAGAGTTCTACAGTAACGGAAAACTGCTTTTAACCGGCGAATATGCCATACTTGACGGCGCATGGGGACTGGCCGTGCCCACAAAATTCGGACAGAGCCTAAAAATCAGTCCGAACACCACCCGTGAACTTTCATGGAAGAGTCTCGATGAAAAGGGAAACCCTTGGTTCAAAACCACCTTGGACATCGACAAAGTAATGAACCCTAAAAACAGACCATCTGACGAATCGGTAGATGGGGTATTGATCGGGCTTTTGCAGGAAGCAAATCAACTGAACCCTGATTTTCTTTCAGGAAGCCAAGGGTTTAAAGTAGAGACCCGACTGGATTTCCCAAGGGATTGGGGACTCGGTTCTTCGTCTACCCTAATCAACAACATAGCCCAATGGGCCAAAGTGGATGCCTTTCAACTGTTGTGGAATGCTTTTTCAGGAAGTGGATATGACATTGCCTGTGCCCAAAACAACAGTCCGATCCTCTACCAAGTAAAAGAAAAAAAAGCTACGGTGAAGCCCGTTGAATTCAATCCGAAATTTACCGACCGCCTTTTTTTCGTGCATTTGGATAAAAAACAGAACAGCCGCGAGGGGATCTCCCAATACCGAAAGATGGAATTCGACTCCCTTAGGCTGACCGAGAGCGTGACACGACTCACCCAAGAAGTATTGAAGTGCGAAGACTTAGCCACTTTTGAGACCCTTATGGAGCGCCATGAAGCCCTATTATCACGAACACTTCAGACACCAACGATCAAACAACAACTTTTTCGCGACTATCCCGGAACCGTAAAAAGCTTAGGGGCATGGGGCGGTGACTTTGTTCTCGTATCGGGAAACCAAAACACTCCCGAATACTTCAAGAAAAAAGGATATCCTACGACCTTGACTTACGCCCAAATGGTTTTGTAATACAAAAAAAAGGCCTTTCTTGAGAAAGGCCTTTTTTATTATATCGATAAGCGTATTTTCTTAATAGAAAACCGCTCGGTTATCCTCAACTTCGGCAGCATCTTTCAAGGCTTGATAAACCGCTGTACTTACCCTAGCTTCACGAGAAGACTTTACAGCATTCGCATATGTACTATAGTTGTCCAATTTAGGCGCTTCGGTCCTTTTGGTCACGGTCAACATATAAACCCCGGTATTGCCCTCTATCAAACCTGAAGTAGTTCCTTCTTTCATGGCAAAGGCGGTACCTACAACTGCCGGTTCCGAACCTGCACCTGGAATAGTCGGTGACTTTACGGTCAAAGCGGTAGCCGTTGAAACGCTCACATTGTTGTCCTTGGCCAAATCATCGATAGACTTGCCTTTATTAGCGGCGATAATTTGCTCGGCTTTTCTTTCTTTTCTGATTTTAGGCAGTACGATTGCCGATGCATCCTCTACCGACATCAAACCTTCGTCGTATGTCTTGGTCAATTGCACCACGGCGTATCCACCTACCAAATCAAAACGCTTGATATCACCAATTTGGGTTTCTTCATTAAAGGCCCATTGTACGATACTTCTTTGCTCACCAAGACCTGGCAAGTTTTCATCGGTAGCCTTGACCTTGTTCACTGGGCGAACAACGTATTTGTTTTCCTTTGCCAAATCACCAAAAGCCTTATCGGACTCTATTGAATTCATTTCAAATTTGGTAGCATCGGTAAACAATTTGCTGGTCGTTTCTTCAGATGGCTCGATTTCACGGGCCAAGGTAGCTATCTGAACAATATCTTGCTTATCGTCGATTTTTATCACGTGAAAACCAAAGCTGGTTTCTACCATACCAATGGTTCCTACGCTGTTCTGAAAGGCGAAATCATTAAACTCAGGCACCATTCTTCCTTCTTGGAAATATCCAAGATCGCCACCGTTGGGCGCTGAAGGACCATCAGAGTTATCGCGGGCCAACTCAACAAATTTGGCATCTTTCTTTCGGGCTTCCGCAAGCAAACGCTTGGCTTCAGCCTCAGCTTCCTCTTTGGTACGGGTAATATCAGGATTGGCACGATCCGCCCCTTCGTATGTAATAAGAATGTGGCTGGCCTTTACCGACCCATTAGGTTTTCTTCCCACCATTCTGGAAACCTTGAAGTAATCGCCATCCCTATACGGACCATAAAGATCGCCAACCTTTAAACTCATCAAGGTATCGGCAAATTTGGCGGGCAATTCCCTTTTCGATTTATAGATCGTATCGAATTTGATATCGGAATTACGGTCTAAGAAAGCGGCTATATCATTGGTAGTCCTAAAACCGGCAATGGTATCGGTCTTATCGGTCTGCTCATTGTATTCTACGGCATCTTCGATCAACTTGGCTATTTCCTCTTTTACCGCATTCTCGTCTTCGACAGAAGGCTTTTCCTGAAAATAGACAAACTGAATATCCCTAGCGGGCTCTTGCCTAAAATCTTTCTTATGTTCGTTGATATACGATTGGATTTCACTTTTTGACACCGCGATGGTACTATCGGCAATGCTAGTAAACGGAATACGGACATATTTGATATCCATCTTATCGTTGGCCAACTTATAATCGAACTCCCCTTCTTTCAAGGTTGCCCCTATCCCTGCCCTGATAAGGTTAAAATATGTTTGTTGTTTGGCGCTCTGAATAATGGCCTGCTCATCTTGCAACCACAAATTGTATTGTTCGGGATTGTTTGTCTTAAGTTCCGCAATAAAGTTCCTGAACTTGTTCTGGTCGAACACACCGCTCTCGTTTTGAAATTGAGGGCTCTGTGAATAAGAAGGAATGGTACCGATATAATTCAAGATTTGATCTTGCTCGATATCAACGCCCAACTCTTCGAACTGTTGCCCTAAAATGGCATTGCGAACCTCTTGTTCGTAAACTTGGTTCACTGTTTGCATGGTAGAAGGATTCGCCGACCTTCGGGAAGCGACATCCACTTTTTGACGGAATGCGTCAATTGAAATTTCCTCTCCATTGATTTCAGCTATACTAGAGCCTACTTTTCCCCCGCTAACATCTCCATTGGTAAACACCCCGGAAATTACAAATGCGAAAAGGGCCAAGCCAATAATCAGTATTAGAACGGTTGTCCGTTTTCGTATGTTTTCTAAAATTGCCATTAATTAGGATTTTTTTAAATCAGTTTGCGAAATTACCATTTTCCATCAAATTATAAAAGAATTGAAAAACTATTCTTTTTCAACGATTTGCATGGATACCAAATCGATTTTAGTATTTGAAACCTCAATTATTTTAAATAAAAAATTTTCGACCCGTATTTCAGAATCTTTTTCGGGTATTTCCCCGGTCTCATTGACGATCAAACCACCAAGTGTCTCATACTCTTCACTTTTTGGAAGTTCCAACCGATACACCTCGTTAATGTAATCGACCTCAAGCCGGGCCGAAAATTTATAACTTCCATCCTCGAGTTGCTCCTCAATAAGATCGGTAGTATCGTGTTCGTCTTCTATTTCCCCAAAAAGTTCCTCAACAATATCTTCAACGGTTACAATACCCGAGGTACCTCCGTATTCATCCAAAACGACAGCTATACTCTTGCGTTTTTTGGTCAAAACGTTCAAAATATCTTGTATAAGCATGGTTTCGGGCACAAATTCCACCGGTAACAAAATGCTCTTTATGGTCTTTGGTTTTTTAAAGAGTTCATAGGAATGCACATAGCCGATGATATTATCGATGGTATCTTTATAGACCAAGATTTTCGAATATCCGGTATCGGTAAAGAGCTTGGCAAGGTTCTTAGGGGTCTCATGAAGCTCTACGGCCATTATCTCGGTTCTGGGCACCATAACCTCACGCGCCTTGACAGCGGCAAACTCAAGGGCGTTCTGAAAGATCTGAATCTCCGAATCCACTTCATCTTCCTCCTCAACGGTTTCCATCTGTTCGGTAATATAATCACCAAGTTCAATCTTACTAAAGGCCAACTGGACTTCATCGCCATCTGTCTTGAAAAAAGCCTTGAGTATAGCATCGGAAATCCAAATTACAAATTCGGAGATTACCGAGAATACCACATAGAAAAAATAGGCCGGTATGGCCAAAAATTTCAACAACTTATTGGCATAGATCTGAAAGAGCACCTTAGGAAGAAACTCCGCGGTAAAAAGAATGACCAAGGTAGATATCACCGTTTGGGTGACCAAACTAAAGTCGCCCAACAAGAGATTGAGGAACTCACTGCCCGAAGGCACCATGCCCTTAAACCAAAGCATAAGCAAATCGCCCATGAACAGTCCGTATATGACCAAGGCGATATTATTGCCGATAAGCATGGTGGCAATAAATTTCGATGGTTTTTTGGTCAAACGCGTGAGCACTTTAGCCAAAAAGCCCTCTTGCTTTTTTTCTATTTCAATATGAATTTTGTTGGCGGAAATAAATGCAATTTCCATGCCCGAAAAGAAGGCCGAAAATATCAGCGATAAAACGATAATAAAAATGGAAGCCTCCAAAATTACTGTTGGTTATCTTGCTTGCGCTGTTCAAATTTCTTCCGATAGTTTCTTCTGAACAAAAACATACCAATAGAAACTAAGGCAAAAAAGATAAAAAGATAGGTGCCTTCACGGTTTGTATTCCAATCCGTAAATATCCTGTAAAGCGAAAAAAAGGCTACCGCCAAGTACAAATATTCGGTATACTTTAAAATTTTAATCATCAGACTCTTCTTTAATAGTCATTAAACCATAGGTCTTATGGGCAATAAAAAAACTTAGATCCCGATTAAAATCCATGCCTTCACCGTCCATAATAGTACCGTCTTCCGGATTGGTAAACTTAAACTTTTCTTGTGTAAAAATCCAGTTGTCATCTTGATCCCAATACAACTGAGGGGTCTCAAGCTTTTTACCATCATGGCTTTCTATAACCACATTTCCCTGTAAATCTATCACATTTGTAGCAGAATAAATAATGCCGTAATCGGCCTTAATAATGCTCTTCTGCCCTTCTTCATTATAATAATTGACCAATAGCCCCTTTGGAAAGATGCGATGGGGAAACTTAAGATTGTTATAATCTTCGTTTAGCGGACTGGTCAATACCGCTATGACCCTAGTAGAAGTAGAGTCTTCACTCTCTAGCATCTCCCTTGCCTCGGTATAGGTAGCCGTAAAATTCTCGGCTATACCCATGGGGTATACCAAAGGCACCTTTTCTTCCCCAGACCTTTTATAGTTGTCCTGACAAGAAAAAAAAAGTATTGCCATGGTACAAACCATGGCAATACTTTTAAGATTATATCCGTAAGATGAAATCATCTCTCTATAAGTTCGGTACTTTTACACTACCCCCAACCCAACAGTTGAAGCTAACAGTCTTACCTGCCATACCCGAGTTGAATATGTCTGTTTTTGAAGGCGCCTTGGCAGCGTAGCTTTGGGCAGCCTGATTGGCACTAGAGCTAATGGATGGATCCACTCGTCCGGCCTGACGGGCCATATCTGCAGCTTTCCAGTAAATAGCACGCTTTTCAAAAGCACTACTACCACAATCATTGGCACTAGAAGCATATAGGTTGGCAATCAACAAATACGCCTTACCATTCGCTTTATTGGCGTTAATGGCCATTTGGGCATATTTCCTAGCGGTAGACTTACTACCTTTTCTTTTGTTGATAACCGCAACCTTATAAGCGATATTTGATTTTTTATAGTTATCGGTCTCCAAGCTCATTGCCTTATCAAAATCGGCCAAGGCCCCTTTTGAATCGCCATTCTTCATTTTCAAGGTACCACCGTAAACGTAGGCACTTGCCGAAGGATCTAAGGCCAACTGAGCTTCGAACAATTTCTGGAACAATGGATCGTCAGTACATTCTTTGTTGAACATTCTACCCACAGCTCTCTTTACCCAGTTTACATCACCCTTCTTCTCTTCGAAACTCTTTTCGTACAAAGGAATAAGGTTGTCACAATCGGCCAAGGCCCCAAGCTTAGAATCTACACTACCGGCAATCTTACCATAAGAGGTAGAGTTGGTCGTAGCGATTTTCAAAGTTCTTTTCTCCTTTGATGTAATGGTTCCGGTCGAATCTTTAGGAAGCAACTTGGTAATTACATCGGTAAGCTTTTTGTTCTCTTCCTCAATTTTATCGTTTACGTTATCGTATACATCAAAAACCTCTTGCAAATCTTTCTTTCCCGCCTTATGCAAGTCTACCAAACTAGAAAAGTAAAGATAAAGAGCCTTGGGGTTCTTGAAGTTTTTGGCATCGTTTTCGAAAGCCCCACCTAACATATCGTACAATTCGCTATCGGAAGCCATCTTATTATCGTACAAAAACAAAGCCTTGTCTATAGCAACTGTTGCTGGCGAGTATTTTTTAGGAAAATACTTAGCGCTATTATCGTACAAAGCCAACATATCTTTCACATAGCCGTCTTTTTCGGCCCCGGAAGATTTTTCTATTTTATCGGCCAATATTTTTTCGCCATAAATAAAGTTAGCCCTATTGATATCAGGACAGTTGTCATAAACCATTTTCCAAGGTGTATATGCCGCCTCATAATTTTTCACTTTAGCATGCTCAACATATATAGATAAGTTGGTCATACATTCTTGATTTTGAGCTTGGGCATTACTTACTCCCATAAACCCTAAAAGCATAATCGCCGTGAAGTAAAGTTTCGTTTTCATTTTTTAATTTTTACTTGTTTTTTGAAATTACAAATTGCCAATCAAAATTTCGGTTAGTGCCCAGAATTGTTATGGCTTATTTAGTGTTCCAATTTTTTGGAGGGGTAATGTACTAATTTTTTACCAAGACATCTACGGTAAGAATTAGAAATCTCCTGCACAACAGTTTATTTTTACGTTAATTGAAAAATTCGCTATCTACCAAGGTAAATTCTAGCAAATATTCAATATCCCACAACGTTTAATAAATCTTTCTTTTTTGAAACCACTGATCACTAAGAGACAATCCTACATTAACTTTAAAATAGCTCTCTTCAATTAAATCGGCCGAGGTGGTTCCTTTTTTACCAAGCTCAAAACCAAGATTCAAATTTGAGAGATTGTTTCCCAGTGGTAGGCCTAGTCCAAAAGTTATGCCAAAGTTATTTATGTCTTTATCATTAACGTACATTCCGGTCTTCTCAAGGCGTACCCCCGCCCTATAGGTTACCCTCTTGAGATAGCTTCCAAAAGAGTTTCGCTCGGGGGTATAAAAACCTCCCAAGGCCAGTGTACTCGCGTCTTTATAGATTAAATTGTCCAATTCCAAGAACTCATTAGAGAAATTCCCAAGCTTTTGAAAACTGTATTCAACCCCTAAAAACCATTGCATATCTTTTCCATAACCTACACCCAAGGTGGTGATCGTAGGAATGGTTACTTCTGTTTCCTTTAAGCCCTGGGCATACAAATCAACGTCATTTACAAAGCGTTCCAAATCGGGCGAACCGATAAAAGATCCGATTCTTTGCGTATTTCTGGACGAAAGATTGGCCTGGGTATTGACCCGTACGGAGGTATGCAACCTATGATTTTCGCCTATCGCAGGCGTATAGCTCAAGGCATAGTTAAGGTCTATACCACCTATTTTCGAAACCCTTTCGTCTTTAGACCCAAGGAGAACATTTTCGGTACTTTGAACCTTTAAGGTTTCAATCCTACCAAAGTTATAGTTTACCGTAACCCCTGCACTAAAGTTTTTAGCAAACTCGTAGCCCATAGACACGTATACCTTGTTGAGGCCACCATCACCTGAATACTGATTGATCTCACGAGACCCCTCGGCACCGATTTGATCTTGAAAATTATATCCGACCGAGGAATAGGGCCGAATACCAAAACCAAGGCCAAGGCCTTTTTTCAAACTGAGCCCCAATGCCAGGTAATCCAAATTAGATACAGCACTACTCTGCTCTTCGGTAAAGCTCTTCAATCGCGATTGCTTATACGAGATACCCGCAGTATAGGTCGTTATACCAAAATCTTCCCGCATCTGCACGCCCAACTGGCTATATGCGGCGGGGTTTTGAAGGTTGACATGTATACTATCGGCATACATAGCTATCCCTCCCATCATTTGGTTTTCTACGGTGGAACCGCTTCTTAACTCTCCTAAACCAAAATATGAATATGGGGAAACCGAACCATCTTGAGCGTATGTGCCTGTTACTAAAAGGCAAATTATGGCAAAACCTATTTTTTTGATCATTAGCGTTTGTTGTATTCCAACAGATAATTTAATCCTACAAGGAGAAATTTGGAGTCCGCAAATATGGTATTTTTTAACCGTTTAGACAAAAATAGCGCATCACCGCCTGTTAAAATAACTGTTAAATCTGCAAAACGGGATCCATATTGGTCGATTACACCGTCAATTTCCTGGCAAATACCGTTCACCACACCACTGTGGATACTGGTTTCGGTAGAATTTCCAATATAATCTAAAAATTCTTTGGGTTGTAACAAGGGTAATTTTGAAGTTTGGTCGTGCAAGGCCTTATATCGCATATGTAGTCCCGGCGAAATAGCCCCGCCCAAATACTCACCATAGTCATTGACCATATCGTAGGTAACACAGGTTCCCGCATCAATGATCAATACATTTTTTTTCGGGTAACGGTAAAATGCCGCCGTGGCCAAGGCAATACGGTCTACCCCCAAAGTCTGAGGCGTAGCATATGAGTTCTTAAAAGGCAACTTACTCATGGGCGTCAATTCGTGTACCTCGCAGAAAACCGTCAAAACAGCCATCACTTTTCGGTCTAAATTTCCAACCGAAGCGATTATTCCATGTTTAATTCTCGGATAGTGGTCACAAATCTCCTTTATTTCCCTGGCTACATCACCCACCTCTGAATTCTGCCTGAAAACGAGGGTATCTCCCTCGAACACGGCGAGTTTCACACAAGTATTACCGGCATCGATTACTAGGTTCATAGATACAAAGATCAAAAAATGCAGCCTAACAAACATCTTTTTTTCGAAATTTGTTTGCATATCGCAAATTTGAAATTATATTTGCACCCCGCAAACGGGTATGGTGCCTTAGCTCAGTTGGTAGAGCAATGGACTGAAAATCCATGTGTCCCTGGTTCGATTCCTGGAGGCACCACAAAAAATCCTTACAATCTGTAAGGATTTTTTTGTTTTTGGACCTATCTTGCAAAAAACTACTGTTTTGACCATTATAGATACCAATACGTCACTAGAGGAGCTTCAAAATTTCCTGCAATCTAAAGAATGGTTGCGTTATGGAGAAAAAATCGTATCCATAGAAAAACCCGGTGATGGCAACATGAACGTAGTCATTCGCGTTATTACCGACCAGCGTTCCTTCATCTTGAAACAGTCTAGGCCCTACGTTGAAAAATACCAAGAAATAAAGGCCCCCTTAAACCGGATTGCGGTAGAAAAAAACTTCTATCAAGCGGTTCAAGACAATGCCGTTCATGCCCATATTCCCACAATTTTGGGCTTTGACGTTGAAGAAAACCTCTTGCTCCTAGAAGATTTGGGCCATTGTGAAGACATGACCCTCATCTATCAACAAAGAGAAATTTCAAACAAACAGCTAAATCTTCTCATTTTTATTCTGGGCCTGATCCATAGAAAAAAAGTTTCAAGCGATTTTCCAGAGAACCTAGAAATGCGCCAATTGAACCACCAACATATTTTTGTACTTCCCTTCATGGAAGACAAGGGTTTTCAACTTGACGATATACAGCCCGGACTCCAAGAACTTTCCCTGCCCTACAAACAAGACAAAAAAATCAGGAAGGTCGTTAAGAAAATAGGCAAGAAATATTTGGCCCCAGGAAACACCCTCTTGCATGGCGACTACTACCCTGGAAGTTGGATGACCGAAGCCGAAAACCTTTATATTATAGACCCTGAATTCGGCTTTGTAGGCTTTCCCGAATTCGATTTGGGCGTCATGGCGGCCCATATTATTATTGCTACGGGCAAAAAAGGATACATAAAACGTATTCACGGGGCCTATCAGGGCGAAGCCAACCTTGAATTAATGTCGCAAGTGGCCGGTATAGAAATTATGCGCCGGTTGATCGGACTTGCCCAACTTCCCTTGGACCGCTCCCTAAAAGAAAAGGGCAAACTTTTGAAAAAGGCACGTAAACTCATTTTAAACCCATGAAACGCCTATTAGTTTGGTTTTTGGTTTTCCTCTCTCTAGCCTGCAAAGAGACGACTTCCCCTGTAGATTTACCGGCACCCGAAAAAAACACTTACACCACCGATACATTGCAACTTTCGGAAGCCAGATACTACGATAAGGTTTTAGGAGCACTGGTAGGTTCCGCCATAGGTGACGCCATGGGAGCTTCCACCGAAATGTGGCACCGAAAAGACATTCAGCTCAAATACGGCTACATAAACACCTTGACCCCGGCGGTACGCCAACAATCGCCCGAAGGTACATGGGGCCACAACCTTAATGCAGGCGCGACCACCGATGACACCCGATGGAAGTACACCATGGTCAAATACCTTTCAGAAAATGAGGGAAACCTGACCGCTGACCGTTTCGCCGATTTTATAACCTCCTATTATTCTACCTTAACCCGAACCATAAGTGATGGAAAAAAGGTTCCCGACACCGATTTTCTAGATACCCAAATCGAAAAAATAGACTGGATCAAAGAATGGGCACGGGTCTCTATGGCCTATCAAGAAAGCCCCGAGGCTTACCTAAAAGCCATGAACCGCTTTTACGGGGGAGAAATGTCATGCGCGGGACAATTGTACACCCCAATGTTCGGACTGATAACCGAAACGCCCGAAGCGGCCTATGAGCTCGCTTACGAGCACAGCTTGTTCGATTTGGGCTACGCCAAAGACATTTCGGCCTTGGTTTCGGCTATGACCCATATGGCCCTTCGCACCCAAGACATCGATTCCATTATCAATACCACCACCTTTGTTGACCCATTAGGTTATCAAGACAGCAGATTGGTAGGGCGTATTGCTTACCAAATGGCAGATGCTTCGGTCAAAACGATATTGCAAATAAAACAACGCAGCCTACCCGACTCCTTAACGACAAAAGACAGCTTGCTCTATAAGATTCCCTCAGGATTCCAAGGAAACCAGAAAGAGTGGATGCGCCAAGAAATGGCCTATGCCTTTTTGGAGGAGCACAAAAAGGCTATACCCTTTCACTCCGGGGAAATCTATCAAATATTGATTACGGCCCTGAAGTATGGGGAAGGCGATTTTGAAAAGACTTTACAGTTTATAGTAAACTACGGTCGTGACAACGACACCGTGGCCGCCGTGGCCGGAATGATACTAGGCGCCAAGGACGGCTACTCACGACTACCCGTATCGCTCCGCGCCCAAGCCCTTAAGGTCAACAAGGAAAATATGGGAATCGACCTCGAAGCGCTTGCCCGTGAGATTACCGAAAAAAAGTATCCTAATTCAGTCAAGCCTTAGTTTTTACTTAACAAACCAAGGCTATTTAAAATAGTATATTTGTAATTGCGCCATACGCAGCATACCCATGAGAACTACCTTAAACGTCTTTTTATTTCTTTGGCTTACTTCGATTTCGTTCGCCCAGAGCAAAATTGACAAGACCTTAAAAAAGCTGAACGAAGCATCGGTAGACTATATTCATGCCGACTCCCTTAAAAACGGGTCGAACGTAGTGCTGCTCGATGCCCGTGAGAGATCAGAATACGAGGTCAGTCATTTAAAAAATGCCATGTGGGTCGGCTACGATACGTTCGAACTCGATTCCATTGTTCAAAAAATTAAAAATAAAAACAGTGAAATAGTCGTTTACTGTTCCATAGGCGTACGCTCCGAAGATATTGGGGAAAAGTTACAACAGGCAGGTTACACCAAGGTCAAAAACCTTTACGGAGGTATATTCGAATGGAAAAACCGCGGAAACCCCGTCTTCGATTCGTCAGGTAACGAAACCGAACAAGTACACGCCTTTAACAAGCAGTGGGGCAAATTGCTAAAAAACGGCAAGAAAGTATACGGACCGTAATTCAGCAACCTTTCCCCTATGCCTTTTTCACCAAACCCAGAACCTTAAAACTATAGCTATTTGAGTTTTATAACCCCTAACGAAAAACAAAAAGAGGACGCAACGGTCAATTATACCAATATAGCCTCCAAAGAGCTACTGCTCATTTTTACGCGAAACCCCCAATTGGGAAAATGCAAGACCCGTTTGGCCGCTACCATTGGCGACCAGGCGGCCTTGGACATTTACAGGTTTTTGCTCGGCCATACCGTAAAAACCACCGAAAACCTGAACACGGCCAAGCAGGTCTGGTATTCTGAGGAAATTTGGACCGATGATATTTGGAGTCCGATCATATTCGATAAAAAATTACAGCAAGGCCCTGATTTGGGCGTGCGTATGGCCCATGCTTTTCAAGAGGGATTCGCTTCGGGTTTCGAGCGTATTATCGTAATAGGAAGCGATATGTACGACCTCGACCAAAATGACCTGCAACAGGCTTTTTCCGAATTGAAAAAAAACGATTTTGTTATTGGGCCGGCCCAAGATGGAGGCTATTACCTGCTGGGCATGAACCGTTTTAAACCCGAACTGTTCTCCAACAAGGCTTGGGGCCAAGAAAGTGTCTTGGCCGATACGCTGGAAAACCTAAAAAACGAAAAACATCATATTTTAGACGAGCGAAACGATGTCGATGTTTACGAAGACATACAACATATCGATGCGTTTCGCCCTTACTTAAAACATTTAACATCATGATGCGAAAACAATTAGACGAATCCGTCGCCTATTTACAAAGTAAAGGATTTGACCAACCCGAAATCGGTATCGTACTCGGCACAGGTCTGGGCAAATTGGCCGATCAGATAGAAAACCCCATTGAGGCACACTACAACCATATTCCCTTTTTTCCCCTTGCCACGGTAGAATTCCATTCCGGAAAACTTATATATGGCACACTGGAAGGCAAAAAAGCGGTAGTCATGAAAGGACGCTTTCATTTGTACGAAGGCTATGATTTTCTAGACATCACTTACCCTATTCGGGTCATGCACCAATTGGGAATAACAAAGCTCTTTATCTCGAATGCGGCCGGTGCGATCAACCTAAACTATAAGGAAGGTGATTTAATGCTCATTGAAGACCATATCAACCTTCAAGGCGGATCGCCTTTGGCCTTCAAAAGCGTTGCCCAGTTCGGCGAACGCTTTGCCGACATGTCAGAACCCTATGATGTACCCATGCGCGAAAGCTTGATGAAAATTGCGAACAAAGAAAACATCACCCTTCGCCAAGGCGTTTACGTTTCCGTAGTGGGACCTCAACTAGAGACCAAAGCGGAATACCGCATGCTTAAAATTATCGGTGCCGATGCCGTAGGAATGAGTACCGTACCGGAGGTCATCGTTGCAAACCACTTAAACCTTCCCATAGTCGCCGTCTCGGTAATTACCGACGAATGCAACCCGGAAAACCTGAAGCCCGTAGATATCGATCGGATCATAAAAACGGCGGAAGTAGCGGAACCAAAAATGGTCAAACTCTTTAAAGAACTGATCAAGACTTTATAGACCTAGGCTTTCTTTTTCTTAAAAAATGACAGGGAGTAATGTGTAAGTTTTGACCAAAAGGCGCTACTTATTAGGAAACCTTTTGTTCTATGCAATTTAAACTAATGGCAAAAACGGCTGTTTTTTCACTTTTTTCACTGGCTGGCCTTTGTTCTTTTTTCGGAAGAAAGGAAATGCCCAAGCATCAATTTGAGAGTAAGGTTCAAAGCAACACCTTAGACCATTCAGCTTGGAACGCCTTGCTCAAAAAATATGTAGACCTCAGCGGCGACGTCGACTACAAGAACTTCAAAAACGAACAGCAATCGTTAACGGCATATCTTGACCATTTGGCCAATAATGCCCCGTCTGACAATTGGACCAAGGAGGAAGGCCTAGCCTATTACATCAACCTCTACAACGCGGCCACCGTTCAATTGATATTGAACCATTACCCCACCAAGAGCATCAAGGACATTAAAAGACCTTGGAGCAACGATTGGGTAAAAATCGGTGAAAAAACATACTCCCTAGGAGACATTGAACACAAAATACTTCGCAAAATGGACGAACCCCGTATTCATTTCGCTATTAATTGCGCCTCATTTTCGTGTCCGAAATTGCTCAACGAGGCCTATACGGCATCACAACTCGAGCGTCAGCTGCAAAAAGCATCCGAAGATTTTGTGAACGACCCCACCAGGAATATCATTTCAAAAGAAAAATTACAGCTTTCCAATATCTTCAAATGGTATAAAAGCGATTTTACCACCCACGGCAACCTCATAGAATACATAAGGCCCTATAGCAAGATAGACATTGACGCAAAGGCCGATATTGAATACCTTACTTATGATTGGAGCCTAAATGAAAAAAAATAAACTTCGCATCAGTATCGTAATTCCGGTCTTGAACGAGGCCGAGTGCATTGCCAAGGTACTTCAGTACCTGACCGCTAACAGCTCACCCGAAAACATCGAGGAGATCTTGGTCATAGACGGTGGAAGCTCAGACAACACCCCCTCTATTGCCGAAAAGAACGGCGCCAAGACCGTGCTTTCCCCCAAAGGCCGCGCAAGACAGATGAACCTTGGGGCAAAACACGCAAAAGGTGATATTCTCTATTTTCTACATGCAGACACCCTTCCTCCCAAACATTTTGATCTATCGATCATCAAGGCCGTTGAAGAGGGGTTTAAGACAGGATGCTTTCAAATGAAATTCGACAGTAACAGCGCCTTTTTACGATTTTTCGCTTGGTTTACACGCTTGAACCATCAATTGTGCCGTGGTGGTGACCAATCCTTATTCATCACAAAAGAGCTGTTTGAAGACACCGGAGGCTTTAACGAGGCCTACGTAGTTTACGAAGACAATGAGTTTATCGGCCGACTTTACAAAAGCACGTTTTTTAAGGTCTTACCTCGACATGTAAAGACCTCGGCTAGGAGGTATGAAGAACAGGGCATGATAAAACTACAGTACCACTTCGGCATCATGCACCTAAAAAACTATTTGGGCGCCGGGCCCGAGCAGTTGTACGATTATTACAAACGCAAAATCTCCGTTTAGCGAATAGGCCCGATTTCCCCCAACTTATAGTCGAGCAGAATACCCTCGCTTATCCACTTGGCCAATGCCTGTCGGTTTTCGGGCTCAAGAATGCGCCTTTGGTCTTTCTTGTTCCTAATATTTCCGACTTCTATGAAGGTCATGGCCGGATGGGTCTTTTTTACGAGATACAAGGAAGTTCTATCTTCAAAAGTGCCTGAATACGTTCGGTTCGGTTGGTATTTTTTGTATTTTTTCTGAAAGGTCTTGTGTATGCTTTCGGCCAACTTTTTACCGTTCTTGCTCTTTTCGTGATGGTAGAAAAACACATCGATGTTCTGCCCCACGCTACGACTGTCTATGTGGGTCACAATAAGGCGTTGATACTTGCCCCTATTTTTTTTGTAAAGATTGTTTACAATATCTACCCGTTGTCTTAACCGGGCCACTTGGTTGAGCGGAATGGTTTTATTCGGGTAAGCTACTTCGTCATGGTCGATTTCGAGTATACGTTCATCCCTGATCCCATCGTTCTCATCCCTTATGATAATATAGACCGTAGCCCCGTGCGACAATAACTCTTTGGCCAAACGCAGTGTTATATCATACGCATATTCATCTTCGGCAATAGATTTTCCCCCATAAGTGGCCATCGCCCCCGGATCAGGACCACCGTGCCCCGAAACCAGGTAATAGACCGCACCTTTGAGTTTTTCACTATTCGGCAGTACCATTTCATGGTCTTTTCCAAAAATGGCATATCGCTTTCCTTCGATCTTCTTGATTTCCTTGGTTTTTCTTTGGATGGAATCTACCACCTTCACCGTATCAAGATCCGCTACGGGTATCCGATACGTCCTTCCCGCATATAAATGAATACTATCGCGTAGGTTTTCAATATTCATGGAAACAAAATCGTCGTAGTGCTCATACGGGTTTACACCTTGCTTTCTCAGTAAGGAGAGTATGCCATCTCCCTTTTCGGCAACAACGGTCTGTACCGTATCTTGGGAAAAAGACGATATTGTATAACCGATGGCAGCAATGAGGAAACCTGCCATCTTTAAGCGATAAGAAAAACTATAATCCATTCAATGATCTGTATCAAAAATCGACATTCATGAGCTTCAACGAAAAACCGTTCTTTCCTTGAAAATCAAAAACAATGCCTAAAATTATGGGAATCCGCTACAAAATTAAAGAACCAAAGAATAAAACAGCAAGACCTTGAACAATTTAGTTAACGATTTCTTCAACAGTCGGCCCATATCCCCTTTTTCTTTACGCCAATTGACTTTGGCGATAGCTTTTGGGCGATTGCCCTAAATGCCTTTTAAAGTATTTTACAAAGTAGGAAGCATCTTCAAAACCTAGCCGGAACGCGATTTCATTGATTTGCAGACTCGTAAACCGCACGAGGCGTTTGGCCTCTAAAACGGTGCGTTCTGAAATAACCTGAGAAGGAGACTTGCCAATGACAGTATTTGTAAGTGTAGATAATGTTTTGGAGGAAATATGCAGCAAACTAGCATAATCACCCACCGATAGTCCTTTTTTAAAATGTACCTCTATGAGTTCTTTAAATTCAAAAAACTGCCTTTTATAGAGACTATTAAGCTGAATAGGCGCACTATCATTTTTTTGATGAATACGCTCTAATTGAATTAAAAAGGACTTCAACAAAAAACGGATAATATCTTCATATCCAAACCTATCACGCTGCTCCAATTCACTCTGTATTAGAGTGATGTAAGCTGATGCAACGTTAAGAACTCCCTTTTCAATAGTATAACAAGGTTTATCCAACATGTGAAAAATGTTGAATTTCAGAAACATATCTACATCTGTATGTTTAAAAAAGCTTTCGTTAAAGTGAATAAGCCACCCCTGCACATCTTCATTATCATCAAAAGCATGCACTTGATCTTTGGTAATAAAAAGCACGGTGTTCTTCTTTATATCATACTTCTTAAAATCTACTACATGCGTTCCTCCTTCATTAATGAACCATATAATTTGATAATAACTATGTGAGTGGGGCACGGCAGCCAAATCACCACTTTTTTTCCTATACGCATTTAAATCGTACAGCTCAAACTGAAGCTTTCCAGGCTGCCTTTTATGCAAATGGTACTGCTCAATTTGATATTTTGAATGGCGCATTCAATTCGTTTGTAACCGGTTAACCTATTCGTCGATAAAAAGATGCATCACTAACGTCCCAATTTATAATTTTTCCACCGTTTGAATTCCGCTATAAATGGCACCGTCCATATATCCGCCATGAACAGGGGACGTTTCCGCCCCCGAGAACCGTAATTTACCGTTCATATAGTTTCTGTTAAAAACGGGGTTTCCATAAGACGGGCTCATATAAATAGATTTGATATTTTCACATGAGGTATGCCAATCTTGAGACCAATCTTTTTCTTCATAGGAAAGGTAGTCTAAGATTTCAGTTCCCAGATATTGGGACAAATAACCCAAAATACGCTGCTTCCTATTCTCGGCCGATGTATCGCGAAGCCCTTCGTTTACAAAACCCATCAATGCATAATGTTCGTTTTCGGCATCATTATGGTCATAAAGTTCAGTAACGGCCCCCACTTGACCAATGATCATTCCTGAAAAATCATTGTTTCTCCAAAATGGCTCTTTAAACGTTAACCCTACTTTTATGGCATTGCTCATCCAAGTATGGGTCTTATCCATCACCGCCCCAACCTCAACAGGTAATTCGGGAGAAAATGAAATACGAGTTGCTATTTTTGGAGGAATGGTAACGATTACCTTCTCCCCAAAAAATACCCCATTATCAGTTGCTACCTGCATTCCATTTTCCGTCTCATGGATACTCAAAACCTTAGTTTCTGTTTTTATTTTATCCGATACCGTTTTAGCCAATGCGTGAATCAAAGCTTGTGAATTGCCTTTAATACGATAAGCAGATGGGGTATCCGGGTCGTTTTCAAAATAATGTTCGGGCGCCATGGTGCTATAGACCAATATACTCTTCCCTTTGTTATACTGGTGGTATTTCTCAACGCCAAGCTCGTTCAAAAGCGCTATAACCTCTTCATGGTGCGTCTGGAACCACGTAGCTCCATAATCAATCCTGTCTCGGGTTACGATTCGCCCTCCTATGCGGTCTCGAGATTCAAGAACCGTAAAACTGGTTTCACCTTTATTAAATAACTTATATGCAGATGTAAGACCTGAAAGCCCTGCACCTATGATAATATATTTAGAAAAATTCCCTTTCAAACTTATTTCATTAAATGTGTTCCGTGTACTACTGCTGCTCCCGCTCTTAATACGGCAGAAACCATAGTAACTTCCGCCAACTCCTCTTGAGCGGCTCCTGCCTTTATTGCAGCGTCTTTATGTATCTCAAGACAATAAGGGCATTGTGTTGTCAAAGCTACAGCAATTGCCATTAATTCTTTATACTTTTTTGGTATGGCACCCTCGGCCAAAGCCGCTTGATCAAAAGCCCAAAAAGCTTTCATTGTTTTTTCCGATTCTTTTCCTAGAGTTTTTAAATTCTCAAGATTCTTCATATCATACATATCTTCAAGATTTTTTTAGAGGGGAAGAAAAATGAAGCACTTCATTTATTTATTAAACCATAAATTGCCTCAATCTTCCCTAGGGCTTATTACGTTTAATTTCTTCCTGACATTACACCACCATCTGTATCCCAAATCGCACCAGTCACCCAAGAAGCCTTTTCCGAAAGCAAAAAAGATATGGTATTGGCGACATCTTCCGGTTTCCCATACCGTCCAATAGGGTGAAAACCATGAAAACCTTGCAAAGCCTCTTTTGCCTCTTCTTTTCCTCCAAAAACACTATCATAAACCGGAGTTTGAACTACCGCCGGAGATACGGCATTCACACGAATTTTAAAATCTGCCAACTCCATTGCCAAATGTTGTGTTAGCGAATGTAAACCTGCCTTTTGCATAGAATATGCCGTTGAAGGAGTTGCTTTCACAGCTTGTTTGGCCCACATAGAGCCCACATTTACAATAGACCCACCACCTGTATCCGCCATCTTTTTAGCTGCATTCTGAGTAATAAAATAGAACCCCCTATTCAAATCCATATACGAATCATAATCTGCCACGGTATGGTCTAAAAATGGTTTGGGGCCAAAAATACCTGAAGCATTCACTAAGTAATCTAAATTATCCCAACCATTTATTTCCGCGTTTAAGCCGTCCAATTCGCTTGCACTCGTAATATCAACCTTATAAGTAAGCAAACTTCCTGTGGCCTCTTCTTTAAAAGCCCCAAGTTTTTCAGGGTTCGTACCAACCACATGTACCTCTACTCCTTCGTTTAATAGGTTTTGGGCCGTTGCTTTTCCAATTCCGCTACTACCTCCTATAATCAATGCTCGTTTCATAGTTTACTTTTTTATATGTTTTGTTGATACAAAGGTATTTCGGTTCTACAGGCCGGAACGGCACAATAAGGAGAATCCATGGTAATTTTCGGAAACAGATAGCAAAATCTCCCTACTTTTCAAATATCTTTAGGCTATAAAGTGAACATATATGAATCATGGCTTATTAGACCATATCGTTTATACCGTGCGGGATTTGGACGCTGCAATTCTAACTTTGGAAAAGAAACTAGGCGTTCAAGCAATTTTTGGAGGATACCATGCCACGCAAGGCACTAAAAACGCACTTATAAATCTAGACAATGGAACTTATCTTGAACTGCTAGTCGCCGATGACACCAACAAAAAAATACCACCTCCAAGATGGATGGGCGTAGATATGCTAAGTAAGGACCAAATCACCCGTTGGGCACTAAAGTCGGAGCAGCTTAAAAAAGATGCCAATATTTTGAGCCAATACAACGCGAAAATGGGAAATATTAGCGCGGGAAGCCGCCATACGGCAGAAGGATCCCTATTAAAATGGCAACTCATATTACCTTTGCCATCACCTGAAGTAGAACTTGTGCCCTTTATGGTAGACTGGAGCCAAACAGAAACACATCCCCATAAGGCCTTGCCCCAGATGGGCTGTAAATTGATCGAACTGTATGGTAATCACCCAAACCCCGACTTATTAGCAAATATATTTACGGAATTGGGTGTACGGTTCCGAATAGAACGTAATAAAAATATAAGTCTAAAAGCGATTATACAAAGCCCTAAGGGCATTGTTGAAATTTAATTTCGAATATGAAGAATTCCCTCTATTTTTTAAGTCTGAGCCTTTTGATAGGCCTATCTTCCTGTAAGCAGGAGGTTAAAAAAGAAGAAACAAAGGCGAAAACCATACAACCGGTCGACCGTGGCACCCTTAGGGAAATAAACAAGGCCGATACCGTGGTCAACGAAGCCATTGATACCCATGGGGGCCAAGCTTATGACACGGCCCACTACAGATTTACCTTCAGGGAAAAGGAATACACTTTTCACAACAAGGGAAAAGCATATACCTACTCGGTTACATTTGGGAAAAACGGACAAGACACTTTAGACGTTCTTGACAACGGACAGTTCGTCCGTAAAGTGAACGGCAAGCCTATAAGGCTTTCGGAAAAAGACGTCATAAAACATACCGAAGCCTTAAACTCGGTCATCTATTTTGCAACCCTGCCGCACAAACTAAAAGACAAGGCCGTCAATAAAACCCTAATAGGGCCAACAAAAGTCAAGGGCGAAGATTACAAGGCCGTAAAAATCAACTTTGACCAAAATGGGGGCGGCACCGACCATGATGACGTCTTTATGTATTGGATCAACTCAAAAACAAAGACCGTAGACTATTTGGCCTATAAATACAGCACCAATAACAGGGGAGTACGCTTTAGAAGCGCCTATAACCGAAGAAACATAGACGGAATCGTATTTCAAGACTACATCAACTACAAGGCTCCAATAGGCACTCCCTTAAAACAACTGCCCGAGCTCTACGAAAAGGGAGCACTAGAAGAGCTATCTAAAATAGAAACGGAGAAGGTTGTAAATTTAGCCCAGTAAACTACCTCCGGGCAAGCCCGCGAGGCATTAAAAGAAATACACCTTGATTTCGAGACCAACCTCGGAGCATTTAATCTCGATTATCGGGTAAAAAAATAAAACATGGCAGTTCTTGAGGTAATTAAAATGGGCAACCCCCTATTGCGGAAAGTATCGGAAGCGGTAGACATCGATGAAATAAAGTCCGATGATTTCCAAGGCTTTGTAGATGACCTGATCGCTACCATGCGCAATAAATCGGGCGTAGGTATAGCAGCTCCGCAGGTGGGCGTCCTTAAACGGGTGTTTACCATGGAAGCGAAAAAGAACGAGCGCTATCCCGACAAAAAGTCCTTTCCTTTATCGGTAGTGATCAACCCTAGGATCGAAACCTTATCGGATGAAATGGTAGATAGTTGGGAAGGCTGCCTTTCCATACCGGGAATACGCGGCCGGTTAAAACGCTACAAAACCGTAAAACTCAGCGGATACGATATAAAAGGAAATAGGTTCGAGAAGGTTCTTGACGATTTTTCGGCCATAGTGGCCCAACATGAACTCGACCACCTCAACGGAGTACTATTGATCGACCGTATGCCTTCTATGGAAACCCTTAGCTTTCAAGAAGAGTACGACACCTATTGGAACGTCTGATCAAAAGTACTGCCCGATTCCGAATACAAATCCCCTTGAAGCATCTTTGGTAATGCCATAGCCATAATCGATCCTAAAAATAGCATTAAAGATGCGCTTGTGCATCAATCGAAGTCCTATCCCAGGGTAGACACGAATGTTTCGGTCATCTGAAAAATCGCTAAAACTACCGCCAGGGTTACGCCAAGACCCCCCATCGACAAAAAAATTGCCCTGTAGTACGAACCAATTTTCGTCGATCAGCGTATGCCGGTATTCGGTATTAAAAACAATGGCCCCCGTACCGCGGTCAATGGTATTGCCCACCCCACGAATATTCAGGTTATTATCGACCGTAAACGGTGCAAAGGGACTATTTACGTTACTGGCCAGCCCCAGTCGCAACCGATTTGCCCAATTGCCTTTTTTCCCTACCCGCTTGTAGTAAACAAAATCGTTGAAGCCTATCAAAAATTCGGGCAGCTTGCTATTGCTACTGCCCACATATTGAAAGTTAAGGGTACTTTTAAACCCCTCTAAATAATAGAAATAATAGACGATGTTCTCGTAGTTGTAGATAAACTTCATAAGATGTTTGTCTACTTTTAAGGCCTGTGGTACACTCGTACTGGTCGCCCCCGACAGATAGGTGTAATCTTCCGAAAAAAGACTTCCACCCAGCTCTATCCGATGGTTAAAATTGAACTCATGCAATCCCATAAGCTCAAAACCCGTGTTATTGTACCGATAATCGGCCGTGGTATTTTCAAAAAAAACGGGCTCTTGGGTAGTAAAATCGTTATAACTGACCGATAAGCCTGTAGTTCTACTAAATAGATGAGGAGCCCTCAATCCCACACCAAAAGAATTAAAAGTATCATACTGATAGAAGCCTCCTATGGTAATACCCCTTCCCAAAAAATTAAACTCCTGAAGTCCCACTCTAAATGCAAAGGCATCATTAGAGGAGGAAAAGAGATTGGCATAGGGGATCAAAGTGAAATTTTCCTCTACGTTATAAGACACCTCATACCCATTGTTCCGAGATACGGCCACTTGATAATAAGCATGTGAAATAGACGGAAGCCTTTGAAGGCGCGCCACATCTTCTTTCAATAGTATAGAATCTAAGGGCATACCCGGTTGAAGTCCGATCAATTTTTTCAAAAAAGAGACCTTAGTTCGTTTAGTCCCCTTGATATTGACCTCGAGCACCCTTCCTTCTTGCGCCCTAGAAGGCCATCCTAAGAGGATAACAAGAAGAAAAACGAGTATTCTTAAGACCATGCCCTAGTGTGTAACGCCATAAATGTAAATTGTATTCTTCATAAAATTATCACAGTAGGCGATAGGGGTCGGTTTATTTTTTTAGAATTCTATTTCAGAAAAAAGGTTCACCCAATTATCTTCACTTACTGCCATCAAAGTAAAACTATAGGTATTATCGGCTTTCAATGTCGGAGGGGTACCTTTAGTAATGTTCACCACCACGTTTTCAAGATCATAATATTGAAACCGATGCTCATGGGTATAGGTTCCTGAAATAAAATTATCATCGCTATCGGAAACGACTCCAAAGTAAATCCTTGAATCCGTATATTTTCCATCGGTCCAATGAAAAAGGGGCGAGCCCGTATCCGCCGAATCAACAACAATACTCTGTTCGGTATATTCCGTAGGCTTCGTATGATGTTTTATCCGGATGGGGTTTGACAAATGGATCTTACCTCCTTCTTCAAAGGAAACAATGGCCCATTTTTCCTCGGTCACCACTACTTCGAACTTTTTGAGATATCCGTTAAAAACGTCGAACACAGGGTTGTCTATACGGTAATACTGTTCAAAGTCATCCTTTGATACCTTTATGTTTTCGGTCTCATAATAACGTACGTTGCTCGCCCCGTCCCGCGGATAGAAAAAAACGCTTACCATATGGTCGTTCTCATTACTGGCGGCGCATGCGATTACATTATCGAGTACGGGAGCGTCTTGCTTTAGGGCATCGCTAAGGGTTACGTCTTGATTCTCAAGATCGGAAGAGCATCCGACAATCAATCCCAAAAAAGCAAAAAGAACAAGGGAACGCATATCAATACTTTTTATAGACTTCTTTAATCACCTCTTGTGCCGGTTTGTTCTGTGGTGTAAATCGATTATCGTTTTCCCCACCTGCCTTATCATGATCGATAAACCATTTCCAGACATAACCGCCCGCGAACCAGTCTTCCCCCCAAAACTCATCAAATAATGCCCGTTTGGCATTGACTTGCGCTTTTAGGTTTACGTTTTCTTGGTTACGATCCACCAGCCACGGCTTCTTTGCCGTATAGTCCATACTTCTATACCCAAATTCGGTAAAGAGTACAGGTCTTCCGGTTTTTTTGACCAAGGCTGCCATATCAGGTTTCCAACGTTGCCAGCCCTCACGTAACTGCTTGACCGAAGGGGTCTTCTCATCCGACAGCGGAAAATACGCATCTATTCCTATATAATCCAAATCTTTCCAAAAAGGCACCCTCGGATACTCGTCCCAATTGGCCGCATACGTCAGTTTTCCCTTATAGACCGTTCTAATTTTTGAAATCAGTTTATGCCAGTATTCGGGCCTATTCGTCACAAATTTTTCAAGTTCGGTACCGATACAGAATATTTCCGTGCCCGTTTCTTGCGCCATTTCGGCGTAGGTCATTATAAATTTTTCGTAAGAAGCTTCGAGTTCTTGCCAGTGCACTTCGGAATTCATGTGTAGGGTTCCGGTAAATTCGCCACGCCATATCCATATTTGGGGCTTCACCATAGTCTTTATGCCATTTTTATGCAAAAGTCCAATATACTGCATGGCCCCTTTCTTGGTCTCGCCGAACCACTGTCTATCGGTATTGAAGATGATTTCGGGCGAATTGACATCCCTGATAAAACCAAAAGGCATTACGGCGGCATGATTGGCATACACCTGTTTTACCTCTTCAAGGTGGGTTTGCAAAGCTTCACTTCTAGAAGCCACGAAACTTACCCCGTTTATTTTTTCGGGGGCTTGGCTCGTACACGAAAACTGGAGAAAACATAAAAAAAGGAGTCTTACTATACGCATGTATCACTGAATAAGACTCCTAAAATACGGTATTTATGATCAGCTTTTAAAAAATCGCCCTTAAGCCCAAATTAAAGGTTTGTCCGAGCCCTGTATTGCTACCACGTACAAAGTTGGTATATAGCGCCTCTAGGTTTAGGGCTTGGGTCAATTGATACTTGGCACCTCCGCCCAAAGCCGTAAAGTCTTGTGAAAAGTCATTGCCCAAATCGATGCGTTGCGAATGTTGGGCCAAGGCCAAGACGGTAAATTTTGCACTGGGGAAATAACTCAGGAAAACCCCAGGGGTCAAGTTCAGGCTGTTATTGGCAAAACTTTCTTCCTTATCGCCGAAACTCAGTTCCGAATTCAGTTCACTGAACAATTGCCATTTATTTCCCGGAAAGGTATAATCGTAGAAAAAACGGTTCTGCCACACATACCCTTTCTGATCCAGAAAAACCCCGTTTTCGGTTTCATTGTCTACCAAGGGAATAAAGAAGGAACTCTGGATCGAAAAGTTACTGATCGATCTAAAGGGTACAAATTTGACCGATGGCGCTATAGAGGTAAGTCCTGAACGGGCCGTATCACGGTCACCGTCGAACGAAAACACATCAAGGGCCGAGCGGTCTCCTATAACGTTCGAACGAAATTCGAAAATGGCGCCTAGGTTCCATCGTTTGTTCTGTCCCACTCCCGTGTAAGCTTCCAAGGTAGAAGTAAAAAACGTCTGCCGTGGTTCTTTTCCATCGGTAAAAGTACTTTCCGTTTGTGTATAGAGGTTATTGAACCACTTGAGGTCTATCTGTCCCTTACCTATTAGTTTAGAGGGCGTATATTGTTGAATATTGCTCTGCGTGCTTTCGTCTTCCTTATCGTCTTGGGAAAAGGCTATACCCGTAGTCAAAAGCAGGGCGGAAAGAACAAGGTTTCTTTGTATTGATTTCATAAAATGTAGTTTATAGTTAAAAGTTGGTCGATATTATTTGGCTTCGTTCAATGTCCAGTCGTATGGATAATAAGAAACCTTTGTTTTTTCAGGAAGCGGTTCAGCTTTATACTTGTTTATAAAGTCTATCAAGCCTTGGCCGTTTTGTGTAAAATCGCCCTTGTACCATTCAAAAATCTGGGAAACCTTTACTTTGTTCTTATTCAATTGAATGAACTGCGGGTCATTCAGTGCCAAGCGGGTCTGCCTATCAAGTTGTGCATCCAAAGTTGCGGGAAGATAGGCTTCAGCTATAATCGGAGGACATCCCAGACCGCCGCATACCAGCACAAAATGAAAGCGTGCCTCTTCAGGGAATTTTGCACGTAACAATTTGTTCTCAATATCGTTAAGGGTAGTCTTTTTACCCCCTATTTCGTATTTCTTCCCATCGAAAAACCCGCCTACATCCAAAGGCGACCTCAACGGGTAGTTATCCACTACACCCTTGATTACAAGTAAGTTGTAGCCATTAATATAAAACGCTTGGTATTCGTTGGCATTGGCTTTCGACACGCTTATGTGTTGAGCCTCTTCGAGTAGTTCGTTCAAGTCCGATGGATTTTCCTTTATCGCCCGATAATGAACCCGACCATTTGAAACATTGGCCCGAAAGAAGGCATCCGCCTTTGTAAAAAAATCAGTAGTGCTTTGTCCGAAAGCCCCCGATATGGTGGCCAAGGAAAATGCCAAGGCCAAAATTGAATACTTCATGATTTGATAGTTTCGTTGTTATACTTGAGGCTTCGTCGAGACAATTTCGACATCCATACAAAAAAGAACCCTTTTTCACATATTGTTCAAAATTTTAGAAATCAAGGCATTACATGTTCGATTTTCATCTCAAAACCTTACAGAAAAATAAAAATTTAAAATGATTCTAAATTAGAAAGGTAGGTTAAGTAGTTATCTTTAAAAACGACAGAACACACAATTATCAGAATAATATGGAGCATATCGTCATCATTGGCAACGGAATTTCGGGCGTAACGGCCGCAAGGCACATTCGTAAACTCTCGGACAAGAAAATTACCATCATGTCGGCAGAGACCGATTATTTCTTTTCGCGAACGGCCTTAATGTATGTATACATGGGCCATATGAAGTTCGAACACACCCAGCCCTACGAGAACTGGTTCTGGAAAAAGAACCGAATCGAATTGGTAAAAGACTACGTCACCCAAGTCGACCCCGAGAACAAACGTTTGGTCCTTACCGAAGGGAAAACCATGGACTTTGACAAGTTGATAATTGCTACGGGTTCAAAACCTAATAAGTTCGGTTGGAAAGGGCAAGATCTGAAGGGGGTTCAAGGGCTATACTCCAAGCAAGACCTTGATCAGCTCGAAGCCGATGCCCCAAACAAAGATGCTTGCAACCGTGCCGTAATCGTCGGCGGGGGATTGATCGGTATAGAATTGGCCGAAATGCTCAGAAGTCGGGAAATACCGGTAACCTTTTTGGTCCGTGAGGAAAGTTTTTGGAACGGGGTTTTACCCAAGGGTGAATCTCAGATGATCAATGAACATATTAAAGAACACCATATCGACCTTAAGTTAGGCACCAATCTTGTTGAAATCCTGCCCGATGAAAACGGTCGGGCCAAGGCCGTAGTTACCGACAAGGGAGAAACCATAGCTTGCAACCTGGTAGGCTTGACGGCCGGTGTGACCCCCAATATCGATTTCTTGAAAGATTCGGGCATTGCACTGGGAAGAGGCGTAAAAGTCGACCGCTTTCTTGAGACCAATATAAAGGGAATCTACGCGATCGGCGATTGTGCGGAACAGCACGAACCCATAGGAAACCGACGCCCCATAGAGGCCGTTTGGTATACCGGACGAATGATGGGCGAGGCATTGGCACAGACCATTTGCGGTAAACCCCGAAAATATAGCCCGGGCCATTGGTTCAATTCCGCCAAGTTTCTCGACATCGAATACCAAACTTATGGGTGGGTCTTTAGCGAAAGAACAAAAAAAGAACACGAAAGTCATTTTCACTGGCGCCATCCTTCCGAAAAAATATGTATTACCGTAGCCTACGATAAAGATTCCAAAAAATTCCTTGGCATCAACACCTTCGGTATTCGCATGCGTCACGAAATATTTGACCGATGGCTCACCGAAGAACGTGACGTCGATTACGTAATGCAATACCTAAAAGACGCCAATTTCGACCCAGAATTCTATTCGCATTACGAAGAGCAGATCATCTCAAAATACAACTCGGTAATGCAAACCAGCCTATCCGTAAAGAAAAAGAGCTGGAAACGAATTTTTAGTAAACCAACAAGAAGCGAGCCCATGAGGCAATCGTAAAGGAATAACTTGGAAATTTCGAGGCGAACCTCGGAGCATTTAATCTCGATTATCGAGCAAAGCTTAACCCGAAATAAAAAATGAAAGCAATAAAAAACTTAGGCCTAGTTATCTTCTTAATAGGACTTGCCATTTTTACTGCCGTTCCTGTATTAGGCACGTTCAGATTAGACCAAAGCACCTTTGACGAAATCATAAAGGAAAAGAACATTAAAAGTGATGTTTTTATTCAATCTATAAACGAAAATGTAGTCGGCAAAGATTTCAAGGGCATGCTAAGCCTATCGCCAGTAGTCAGTTCCGCCATAGATGCAGCCAATAGCCAGCACAGAAAAAACAAAGAATACAACAAGGTAATCTATACCTCCGGTCATGATATGGCCGCCTTGGTCGGCAAGAAATCCGGAACCGGGTTTATTGCCCAAAACAAAGGCCTCATGTGGTTCTTTACCTTTGGCCTGGGCATTATCGGTGCACTAATGTTCATTCTGCCCAATGTTGTTTTATTGGGCAAAAAGGGAATCAAGAACAACGGCGTCTACCATGAGAGCGCCACGAACCGAGGTTGGATCGCGTGGATGGTCTTTATATTTCTGGTCTCGTTTTACCTCGTTCTATATTTCAGGCCCGAATTTGCCGTAAACTGGACCTTTCTCGTAGACCCCATAAGTGAAAGCCTAAGTGGAAACCCTGCGGGACATTGGTTTGTATATGGCTTTATGTACTGTGTAGTCATGACGGTAATGGCCGTTCGTATGTACATCAAATACCGACATAATATGTACCAAGTGGTTCGGACCACATCGGTACTCTTCTTTCAAATTGTCTTTGCCTTCTTGATTCCTGAAATAATGGTGCGTTTACAAATGCCCTATTACGATTTCAAGAATGCCTTTCCCCTAGATTATGATTTCTTTTTTCAGTGGAATTTAAAAGAACTCCTCAATAGCGGAGGCATTGGTTTGTTCATTCTAGTTTGGGGCATTGTCCTCACCTTGGTTATCGTGCCCGTAATGGTTTATTTCTTTGGAAAAAGATGGTACTGTTCTTGGGTCTGTGGCTGTGGAGGACTGGCCGAAACCTTAGGCGACCCTTACCGTCAGCATTCGAGTAAATCATTGTTTTCTTGGAAGGTAGAGCGTTGGCTGATACACGGTGTTTTGCTTTTTGCCATAGTGATGACCGGTATGACGCTATATAGTTTCTTTACGGAGTCTAGCACCATATTCGGCATAAAGACCCAAAGTGTTCAAAACACCTATAGCCTTATGATCGGAGCTATTTTCGCGGGGGTTATCGGCACTGGGTTCTACCCTATTTTCGGTAACCGCGTATGGTGTAGGTTCGGATGCCCCTTAGCCGCATACCTTGGCTTCGTACAACGTTTTAAATCACGTTTTAGAATTACGACCAATGGCGGACAATGTATCTCTTGCGGAAATTGTTCCACCTATTGCGAACAAGGTATTGACGTACGTGCCTATGCCCAAAAAGGCGAGAATATCGTACGCTCTAGCTGTGTAGGCTGTGGTATATGTTCCGCCGTATGCCCGAGAGGCGTACTAAAATTGGAGAATGGCCCGGAAGAAGGACGTATCAATCCAACCGAAGTACTATTGGGCAATGATGTTGATTTAATGGAACTGGTCAACAAAAAATAATCCGTTAGGACAAAACAAGAAGTCCCTAAATGAAATTGCCCTAAGACGTAAGTACTACCCTGCGTTAGCGACCAATTACCAACACTATAGAAAATGTTCGTAAAACTCTTTGTCATGGCTCTTCTAGTGCTGTCGGGGCTTACACCCGATAAGGACGGCACATACCATAAAGCGTATTTTCAGAACGGAACCTTAAAGGCCGAAGGTTGGCTACAAAACGGAAAAAAAGTCGATTATTGGAAGTTTTACCACAACAATGGACGGATTGCCGAACAGGGGCACTATCAAAACGACCAACGTACCGGCTACTGGCACTTTTTTGACCGTAACGGAAAATCGGTTCAAGAAGGACATTTTAAAAATGGCAAGAAATGGGACTGGTGGTTGTTCTACGATGCCCAAGGCAAAGTCAACCATAAATGTCAGCTGAGCAACGGCCTGAAAAACGGATATTGCCTTAAGTATATCAACGAAAAACTAACTTCCGCAGAAAAATACAGAAATGGCAAAAAAATCAACGAGTGGTTTAGTTTTAGTAGCTTTAGACGCGAAAACAAGCTCTCCGACCTAAAATGAACCTATTCCTTTCCATCTTTCTTTTTTGCTCGCCTCTATTCCTCTTAGGACAAAGCGAACTTAACTATCCGGAGCTGCTATATCCACCTCAGGCCATCAAGGCCAATTGGGTGAGCCATCCCGATATTCAGGGTGGGGAAGACCGTATTGTATTGTTCCGAAACGAATGGATGGTAGACGACCCTTCGGAAGCATTCATTATAAATATTTCAGCGGACAACCATTACTTCTTGTACGTAAACGGCAATTTGGTGACGCATGGGCCCCAATTGAGCGATATACGCCATTGGAAATACGAAACCATAGACCTCAAGACCTATCTCAAGACCGGCAAAAACCTGATCGCCATAAAGGTGGTCAATTATGGTAAACGCAGATTTTACGGTATGCAATCGATTTTTACCTCACTTATGGTAAACGGGGCGACCGAAAATGCAAAAGTACTCAACACCTCGGGCACAGACGATGGATGGAAATGCTCCATAGACGATTCGTACCGAGCCTTGGAAGTAAATTGGAGAGGTGGCGGCCCTAAATCTATCGTAGGTGGTTTTTACGCAAACAACCCCACTGATTTTGTAGACAAAAACCACTATCCTACCGACTGGGAACAACCCGATTTTGATGATTCCGACTGGGTTGACACCCAATTTTTTGAAGGGGCGAGCAGTATGGGCGGATCCATGGCCTATTTGCTTGAACCGAGAAACCTACCCTTGCTCACTTGGGAAAAAGAAGGCATAGGACATACCGTAAGAACCTCCGACATTGACGTTTCCGAATTTCCGGTTTCAGGCAAAACCGTGGTTCCCGAGCATAAAAAAATACGCTTTCTCATCGACCAGAAGTATGTCACCAATGGTTTTCCCGAGCTTATTTTCAGTAAAGGAAAAAACGCCCATATCAAAATCAAATACGCCGAAAACCTATTTGGACCCAAGAACACCAAGGGAGACCGAAATATTATAAAAGGAAAGGAGCTGCTAGGGTATTACGACCATGTCGTCTCCAACGGAAAAGAACGACAGAAATTCACCCCCAATTGGATGCGTACCTTCCGCTTTGTGGAATTTGAGATAGAAACCAAGGGGCAAGAATTGGTACTCGACAGTTTTAGCAACTACCGGTCACGGACCCACATCCCCTCCATAGCCCGGTTTTCATCGAACAACGAAACGTACAATGCCATCTTCGACATCTGTAAAAGAACGGTAGACATCTGTACCCAAGATTATTTCTTGAGCGATGCCTATTACGAGACCATGCAATATGTAGGCGACACCAAGATCCACGCGCTTCTTTGGCAGGCTATGAGCGGCAACCTCGCACATACCAAGAACGCCATTGAACAGTTCCATCGGTCACGAGATGCCGACGGCAATATCTTGGGTGCCTATCCCCTGCGATCAACCTTTATTTACCCCACCTATTCCTTGGTTTGGGTAGATATGGTCTATGACTATTACCAACTTACGAACGACACCGATTTTATCAACACCTATAAAGACGGTATAATACACACCTTGGCCGGTTTTGAAAAGAACATGAACGAGCTGAATTTGGTGAACGAAACCCAGTACCGCTATTTTGTAGATTGGTATACCGGCCCCAACAACGGAGGCGGCACGGCCACCAAGAACAATGGCAAGAATTCCGCCGTGGTAAGCCTTCATTATGTACATGCACTTCAAAATGCCGCGCGCCTATTCAAGGCCATAGGGGACAAACACACCGCCGACACTTACCTCGACCGCGCGACAGCCATTAAAAGCTCGGTCTATAAACTCTGTTTTGACCCGAACAAAAATATTTTTGCGGAACGGCCCGACAAGACCGTTTACGACCAGCACACCAATATCATGGCCGTACTCACCGATGCCATTGCCGAAAGCGAACAAAAGGCACTGTTGTCAAACATATTGAACGACCCCAAATTGTTGCAGGCCACTTATTATTACCGCTACTATTTATTCGAAGCCATAAAAAAAGTTGGGGCACCCGAGCTCTTCGACCTTGCCCAACGCCCCTGGCAAGCCATGATCGACAACCATATGACCACTACCCTTGAACGTTTTGAAAGCGATAAAAAGCCCACACGCTCTGAAGTACACCCATGGAGTGCTTCCCCTGCCTATTTTTATTTTAATTATTTAGCGGGAATAAAATCGGTAAAGAACGATTTTCAGGAAATTGAAATAGCTCCCGTTTTCGGCATTCTCGAAGATATGGAAGGATTGCTTCCTACCTCAAAAGGAAACATCCTTTTCCATCTAAAAAAAATAAGATCAAAGCTTTCAGCAGAAATTATAGTTCCTAAGGAAATGTCCGGCGAACTGGTTTGGAACGAAAAACACATCCCTTTAAAACACGGCCAACATACCTACATTCTAAAATAAGTCTCAATAATGCCAACAACAGACATTAAAGTCATAATTCCCGCCTTTAACGAGGCCGATTCCATAGCTTCGGTAATTGCCGAAATTCCGAAATCGGTCTCTGAAATCATCGTTGTTAATAACAATTCTACCGATAATACGGCTAAAAATGCCGCTGATGCCGGAGCTACCGTATTGACTGAGAGCAAGATGGGGTATGGATATGCCTGTTTAAAAGGAATGGACTATATCGCTAAACAATCCAAAGCACCCGATATTATCGTATTTGTTGACGGAGACTATTCCGATTATCCTGAAGAACTTGATAAACTTGTAGCTCCGATACGCAATAAAGAATTTGATTTTGTAATTGGCGCCCGCGTAAAGCGACTTAGAGAAGAGGGAAGCATGACGCCACAGCAGATTTTTGGCAATTGGTTGGCTACTTTTTTAATGAAATTGTTTTTTGGGGCAACATTTACCGACCTTGGTCCGTTTAGAGCAATAGCCTATGATAAGTTATTAAAACTCAACATGGAGGATAAAACTTACGGATGGACGGTAGAGATGCAATTGAAGGCTTTAAAGAAAAAATTGACATACACCGAAGTACCAGTACGTTACAAAAAAAGAATTGGTGTGTCAAAAGTATCGGGAACCGTAAAAGGTAGTATATTTGCGGGCATAAAAATATTAGGTTGGATTTTTAAATATAGCATAAAATAATATGGGTTTATTGATCGCTTACATTATTATCGCAATCTACAGTATCGCGCTATTGTTGATATTTTTTTACAGTTTAGCACAACTCAACCTCTTGGTGAACTACTTGGGCTACAAAAGACGCAACCAAATAGCACCAAAGTTCAATCTTCTAGATCCGAAAGAAATTCCTTACGTAACCATTCAGCTGCCTGTCTATAACGAAGAATACGTTATGGAGCGCTTATTGGAAAACATTGCAAAAATAGAATACCCCAAAAGTAAGCTTGAGATCCAAGTGCTTGACGACTCTACCGACGACTCGGTAATCGATACGGCGGCACGGGTAAAAGCCCTACAGGAAACCGGTCTCGATATTCAGCACATACGGCGTGAAAACCGCCAAGGCTTTAAGGCCGGTGCCTTAAAAGAGGGCTTGGAAATAGCCAAAGGTGAGTTCATTGCCATTTTCGATGCCGATTTTATGCCTTCCGCCGACTGGCTGAAAAAAACCGTTATTTACTTTAAAGATCCCGAAATAGGGGTCGTACAGACCCGTTGGGGACATATCAACCGCGAATATTCAACATTGACCCGTATCCAAGCCTTTGCCTTGGATGCCCATTTTACCCTTGAGCAAGTCGGAAGAAACGCAAAAGGTCACTTTATCAATTTTAACGGTACTGCCGGTATATGGCGAAAGCAATGTATTCTCGATGCCGGAAACTGGGAAGGCGATACCTTGACCGAAGACCTTGACCTCAGTTACCGCGCCCAGCTGAAGAACTGGAAATTCAAATACCTTGAAGACGTTGAGACCCCTGCAGAACTGCCTGTGGTTATAAGTGCCGCCCGTTCACAACAATTCCGCTGGAACAAGGGAGGGGCCGAAAACTTCAGAAAAACGGTATGGAGCGTTATTACCGCCAAGAACATTTCGTTCAAGACGAAATTTCACGGGGTTATGCATTTGCTGAACAGCTCTATGTTCCTTTGTGTATTCTTGGTCTCGCTATTGAGCATTCCCGCCATGTACATCAAGGCCATTTTCCCACAACTGGATATCGTCTTTACCATGTTGAGCTTCTTTGTTCTGAGTACGATTATACTCTTTGTCTGTTATTGGTTCACCTATAAGAGCATACAGGGTAGCAGCTTTGACAATTTTGTAGATTATATAAAATTGTTCTTTACCTTCTTTTCGGTGGCCTTAGGCTTTTCCTTACACAACTCAATTGCCGTTCTTGAAGGGCATATGGGCAAGCGTAGTGAATTTGTACGTACACCGAAATTCAACTTGAACAGTCTTACCGACTCTTGGAAAGGGAACAAGTACCTGACCAAAAAATTGTCGCCGAACATGATTCTTGAAGCCGTTCTTATGGTCTACTTCCTATTCGGAATGTATAGCGCCATTCCTTTGAACGATTTCGGACTGTTTCCGTTTCACTTTATGCTTTTTGTGGGCTTTGGATTTGTTTTTACCAAATCTTTAACAGCTCGGGCCTAAAGAAATAATTCATACCTACAAGTCATTTAATTTTCTTATTTTTTCGGTTGCAAGAACACACCGATAAATGCCCAACCAGCCTACTACATATTTAAAATTGCACAAGGTGCCCATTATCTTGGCCCTATTGAGTGCATTTTTATATTACACCTTTGCCTATCAACTTGAGCGAACGGACTTCATTAAGCTATTGACGCTCTTTGCCGCTTCCTTTTTTATCTGTTACAAACTCATACAGTTCGAAAAATGGAACTTCAAGTTTCTGATCATTACAGGTATTCTTTTTCGGCTGATCTTCTTGGCCGCAGAGCCCAACCTCTCTCAAGATTACTATCGATTTATTTGGGACGGGCACTTGGTCGGCAATTTTATCAATCCCTATTTAGCGGTACCTAACGCCCTTATCTTACAAAGCGACCTGGCCATACCCAATGCCCAGTTGCTTTACGACGGCATGGGCGACCTAAGCGCCAAACACTTCAGCAACTACCCCCCTTTGAACCAGTTGCTTTTTGCCATTGCGGCGCTCTTGGGCGGTAAGAGCATCATGGGATCCGTACTCGTCATGAAAACCATGATCATCTTATCGGATATCGGTATTTTCTATTTTGGAAGAAAGCTCTTGAAGAAGCTGAACCGTTCGCCCCATCTTATTTTTTGGTACTTCCTGAACCCCTTGGTCATTATCGAACTTACGGGAAATCTGCATTTTGAAGGCGTCATGCTCTTCTTTTTCGTTTGGGCCCTTTACCTGCTGTCTGAAAAAAAATGGGGATTGGCCGCCATTCCTTACGCCTTATCCATTTGCGTAAAACTGGTGCCCTTGCTTTTCCTTCCCCTTTTCCTAAAACACTTGGGTCTAAAAAAAAGTACCGGGTTCTATGCCTTGATCGGACTGAGCTGTTTGCTGCTCTTCCTTCCTTTTTATTCCGCCGAGTTTATTGTAAACTATTCAAAGACCGTTGGCCTTTGGTTTTCGAATTTTGAATTCAACGCCGGGCTATACAATGCGATCAAACAGATGGCCATCCAATTTGATGGCAAACCTTGGGAACTCATAAAGATCTATGGAAAAATAACACCGATCATTACCGTTATAGCGGTGCTCTTGTTTACTTTTTTCAGGGACAACCAAAAAATATCCGTACTCATAACTTCAATGCTTGCCGTACTCACCTTGTACTATTTTATGTCGGCTACGGTTCACCCATGGTACATTATATTTTTGTTGGTACTGGGCGTCTTTAGTCCCTACAGATATGCCCTACTTTGGTCAGCAACGGTCGCTCTCAGTTATTATGCGTATTCTAAGGCAGACTTCAAGGAAAACCTAGGGCTAATTGCCGTTGAATATATTTCCGTATATGTGTTTTTGATTTATGAAATTCTTAATTCAAAGAGGCAAATACCTTTTTTTCGTAAAAAATAAGCCGTAAACGTTATACTTTCGACCTAAACTTGTACATTTGACCTTCCATGAAAGGACAAAGACACATATCTAATACCTTGAGCAACCTTGCTCCCGTTCGCCCGTTTTCTCGTCGCCGTCGCCCGTAAGGGTGTTTCATATTTCATGGGAATAGGTGAGTCCATTTCCGCACAACAACCAACAATTCATTATTTTTTACAGTTTAAATCCTTTTGGCAATGAAATTAATTATTGCTAACAAGTCACATGTTAAATACGCCCAGATCATTAGCGATACCATTACGGAATCTGCTAAGGTAAGAGGCACAGGCATAGCCAAGCGTACACCGGAATATATTCAGAAACGTTTGGAAAACGGCAATGCCGTTATTGCTTTAGACGGAGACAAGTTTGCTGGCTTCTGTTATATAGAAGTATGGGGGCACGAAAAATTCGTAGCCAACTCTGGCCTTATTGTCCATCCCGATTATAGAAATCAAGGATTGGCAAAAAAAATCAAAAAAAGAATCTTCGAGCTTTCGAGGGAAAAGTTCCCCGATGCCAAAATTTTCGGCATAACCACGGGACTGGCCGTAATGAAAATGAATTACGAACTCGGATACAAACCGGTTACATTTTCTGAACTGACCGATGATCCCGAATTCTGGAAAGGCTGCCAGACCTGCAAAAATTTTGACATCCTTACCCGTACCGAACGCAAAATGTGCCTCTGTACCGGCATGCTCTACGATGGGGATAAAGAAAAAAAAGTGATCAAAAAGGAAGTGAACAGCAAAGCGTTCAAAAGACTCAAAAGCATTAAAGAATCGCTTTTTCTAAAAAAGAAAACGAACCAATAATCATAATAGGCCAGCAAATCATACGATTATGGCCCAGACAATACATCTTTTAATATGAAAAAATTAGTTTTAGCATACAGCGGCGGATTAGACACTTCGTACTGCGCTAAATATCTATCACAGGAAAAAGGTTTTGACGTACACGCGGTAAGCGTAAATACCGGAGGTTTCTCCAAGGAAGAAATAGCCGAAATCGAAGAAAAGGCCCTTCAATTGGGTGCTAGTTCATATACTTCCATAGACGCCGTTCAAACCTTTTACGACAAGGTGGTAAAATACCTCATCTTTGGCAATGTTCTAAAGAACAACACCTATCCGCTTTCGGTAAGTGCCGAACGCATCGTACAGGCCATTGAAATTGTAAACTATGCCAAAAAAATAGGCGCGGAATATATTGCCCATGGTAGTACGGGTGCAGGAAACGACCAAGTACGTTTTGATATGATCTTTCAGATCATTGCCCCCGAGATTGAGATCATCACCCCGATCAGGGACGAGAAACTGGCCCGAGAGGAAGAAATTGAATACCTGAAACAAAACGGTGTCGAATATTCTTGGGAAAAGGCAAAATACTCTATCAACAGGGGACTTTGGGGTACTTCCGTTGGAGGGGAAGAAACCCTGACCTCGGAAAAACCATTGCCCGATTCGGCTTACCCGAGCCAGTTACAGGAAAAGAACCCGACCGAAGTGAAACTCACCTTCAAAAAGGGCGAGCTTGTGGCCATAGACGGCAAAGAAGACACTCCCGTAAACAATATCATTAAACTCGACGCCCTGGCCTCTAAATACGCCATCGGACGCGACATCCATGTGGGCGATACCATTATCGGGATCAAAGGTCGGGTAGGTTTTGAAGCTCCTGCTTCCTTGATCATTATCAAAGCCCACCACCTTCTGGAAAAACACACCTTGACCAAGTGGCAACAGTTCCAAAAAGAACAGCAGGGCAACTTCTACGGCATGCTATTGCATGAAGGCAATTACCTCGATGCCGTAATGAGAAATATCGAAGCCTTTTTGACCGACACCCAAAAAACGGTTTCGGGCGACGTTTTCGTAGGATTGTACCCCTTCCAGTTCCGATTGAACGGTATTTCCTCGAAACACGATTTAATGAACGCCTCCTTCGGAAGCTATGGCGAAATGAACAAAGGCTGGACGGCCGACGAGGCCAAGGGCTTTATCAAAATACAGTCCAACGCCGGAAAAATATACAACCACGTAAACCCAAGTGATGATTAAAGCAGGTATTATAGGCGGTTCGGGTTATACAGGTGGGGAATTAATACGAATTCTACTGCACCACCCCGAGGCCGAAATAGATTTTGTTTTCAGCACTACCCGGGCGGGCAAGAAAATTACAACGGCCCATGCCGATCTGTTGGGCACGACCGAAATGGAATTCACCGGAAGCATCAATCCCGATGTAGACGTTGTATTCCTATGTCTGGGCCATGGCAATTCCTCTAAGTTCCTACAGGAAAACCAGTTCTCCGAAAACACCAAGATCATCGACCTCAGCAACGATTTCAGGTTGCAGGCCGATGCCGTTTTTGAAGGCAAAAAATTTGTTTACGGACTCCCCGAACTTAGAAAGGAAGAGATAAAGAAGGCGAACTACATTGCCAACCCCGGTTGTTTTGCAACGGCCATTCAATTGGGACTCCTTCCCTTGGCCAAAGCGAACAAACTGGGGCATACGGTACATATCAATGCCGTTACCGGTAGTACGGGTGCAGGCGTTAGTCCGTCGGCCACATCGCACTTCAGCTGGAGGAACAACAACGTTAGCTGGTACAAGCCCTTTACCCACCAACATTTGGGAGAGATCAACGAGAATTTAAAATTCTTGCAAGCCGATTCTGGAGAGCTGTTTTTCCTGCCGAACCGCGGTAATTTCGCAAGGGGAATCTTAGCGACGGCCTATACCGAATTCGACGGTAGTCTGGAAGAAGCCATCGACCTCTACAAAGGCTTTTACTCAGATGCACTGTTTACACAGGTAGCCGAAGAGCCCATCCATTTAAAACAAATCGTAAACACCAATCAGTGCCACGTTCACTTGCACAAGCATGAAAACACCTTGCTTATCACCTCGGCCATAGACAACCTATTGAAAGGGGCATCGGGCCAGGCGGTACAGAACATGAACCTGATTTTCGGATTGGGCGAAGGCATTGGCCTTAACCTTAAGGCGGGCGTATTTTAGAACACAAGAAAAAAGCTCCGTGGCGTAAAGTCCACGTCAACCATAAAGCGGAAACAACCAAAATATCAAAAATGAAAATAGCCATCATAGGAGCCGGGAATTTAGGCCTTTCCATTGCGAAGGGAATTTTAAATTCGAACGGTGCCACGACCATGTATCTCACGAAGAGAAACACTGCCGAGATAGAAGAGTATGAAAAGTATGGAAATGTAACCATCACTTCAGACAACCGGGAAGCCGTTAAGAA
Source organism: Zobellia galactanivorans (assembly GCF_000973105.1). NCBI lineage: Bacteria > Pseudomonadati > Bacteroidota > Flavobacteriia > Flavobacteriales > Flavobacteriaceae > Zobellia > Zobellia galactanivorans. The sequence continues at coordinate 1,461,970 of NC_015844.1, forward strand.
TTCCGACATCCTTATTTTGGCCGTGCAGCCCAGTCAGCTCGAAAATATTCTGGAAAGCACCAAGGATCTGCTTACCGAAAACCATGTGGTGATCTCTACCATTACCGGTTTCAGCATTGCAAAAATGGAAAGCATTCTGGGTACCGACCACAATATTATCAGAAGTATGCCCAACACCGCTATTTCGGTAGGGCAATCAATGACCTGTATCTGCAGTAACGAAAAAGGCAAAAAGAAAATCGATTTGGCCAAGGCCATTTTCAACCGTATGGGGCATTCCATGGAAATACCCGAAACACAAATGCAGGCCGCTACGGTTATTTGCGCAAGCGGAATTGCCTTTTGGATGCGCTTGATACGGGCCACGACCCAAGGGGCCATCCAACTGGGTTTCGATGCCAAGGAAGCTCAGGAATTGGCCATGCACACCTGTAACGGCGCTGCCAGCTTGTTAATTGAATCGGGCAGCCACCCGGAAGCGGAAATCGACAAGGTTACCACCCCAAAGGGCTGTACCATTCAAGGTTTGAACGAAATGGAACACCAGGGGCTAAGCTCCTCCCTTATCCAAGGGATTGTGGCTTCCTATGAAAAAATCAGTAGAATCAAAGAGAATCAGTTGTAGAACGTCTCGCTAAAATTAGGTGTAGAACACAAGCGTCGCACCCTAGTAAAAGTTATGAATTTATTCGATGTTTACCCATTATACGATGTAACCCCAGTCTCGGCACAGGGAATAGTAGTAACCGATGACAAGGGAACGGAATACTTAGATTTTTACGGAGGTCACGCCGTAATCTCTATTGGCCACTCCCACCCGCATTACGTAAAGCGCATCACCGAGCAGTTGAACAAAATAGGGTTTTACAGCAATTCAGTAAAAAATCCCTTGCAGGAGGAATTGGCCACAAAACTCGGACAGCTTTCCAATTGTGAAAATTACAATCTGTTTTTGTGCAATTCAGGGGCCGAGGCCAATGAAAACGCCTTAAAACTGGCTTCTTTCCACACCGGAAAATCTAGGGTCATTGCCTTCACCAATGGGTTTCACGGGCGTACTTCCGCGGCTGTTGCCGCTACGGACAATCCCAAGATAAACGCACCGATCAATTTACAACAGAAGGTTACCTTTCTCCCCTTTAACGACTTACAGGCCTTTCAGGTGGAAATTGAAAAAGGCGATGTTTGCGCCGTTATCATAGAGACCATACAAGGGGTTGGCGGATTGGACGAACCTAGCACCGAGTTTTACCAAGAAGTGGCATCGCTTTGCAAGGCCAATAAAACGGTACTGATCGCAGACGAGGTACAATGTGGTTTCGGCCGAAGCGGTAAATTCTTTGCTTTTCAACACCACGACATTCAACCCGATATTATTTCGGTTGCCAAAGGTATGGGGAACGGCTTCCCCGTAGGCGGCATTTTGATCCACGAAGACATTAAGGCTTCCCACGGAATGCTAGGCACCACTTTTGGGGGGAACCATTTGGCCTGTGCGGCCACATTGGCCGTTTTGGAAGTCTTGGAAGACGAAAAGCTCATTGAAAATGCCGCCCATCTGGAAGGCTACTTCAAGGCCCTGGCCGCAGATATCCCACAAATCAAAAGAGTAAAGGGAAAAGGCCTTATGCTAGGCCTTGAATTCGATTTTGAGGTGGCCGGCCTAAGAAAAAACTTGATCCACAACCAAAAACTATTCACCGGGGGCGCAAAAGACAAACATGTGTTGCGCGTACTTCCCGCCTTAAATATTACCAAAGCCCATTTAGACACTTTTTTCACCGCCTTAAAAGCAGAATTGTAATGAGTTTATTATTGGACATAAAACAACGCAATGCCGTACTTTCCGACATGGCCCAATTGCTCGAACAAGAACGGACCGCTATCTTGGCGGCCAATAAAATAGATTTGGACAGCTATTCGGGCGATGACCTTGCCATGAGGGACCGCCTTAAGGTCGACCAAGAAAAAATAGACGGCATGATCTTGAGCCTGCAGCAACTTGCGGCACAAGAAGATCCCTTGGGTGTCGAACGCTTTAGTTTCACCCACGATAACGGTATGCACGTAAGCAATAAAACGGCTCCTTTCGGAACCATTCTTATTATTTACGAATCTAGGCCCGATGTTACCATCGAAGCGGCCGGAATCGCTTTTAAATCGGGCAACAAAATCCTATTAAAGGGAGGAAAGGAATCGTTGAACAGCAATTTATTCCTTGTCGATTTATGGCATAAGGCCCTAGAGGCCAACGGAGCCGAAACGGACTGGGTGACTTATTTGCAGTTCAACAGAACCGAAACGCAGGCTTTTCTCGAAAAGCCCAACCAAAAAATAGACCTTATCGTACCTCGGGGAGGCGAAAGGCTGATCGCCTTCGTAAAAGCGCACGCTACCTGCCCCGTTATCGTAAGTGGACGCGGAAACAACTTCGTTTACATCGATCATGAGGCCGACCTAGAGATGGCCATAGACATCATCATCAACGCGAAGACAACCAAAATATCGGCCTGCAATGCCTTGGACAAAGTACTTGTTTCTTCCGACTTGCCCCGAAAACAGCAATTCCTCCAACACTTGATCCAAGAGTTGCAAAAGAGCAAGGTCGAAATTCTGGCCGACGAGGCCATTTCAGGTATGGAAGGCACAAAGACCATAGACGACGAACAGATCTGGTACGAGGAATTTTTAGATTATAAGATCGCCATCGGACAAAGCTCCGATATCGAAGATGCCATATCTAAAATAAACACTTATGGTGGCGGGCACTCCGCAGCGATCATCACGGCCAACGACGAAACGGCCGAATACTTCATGAACAATGTTGATACGGCCGCCGTATACCATAACGCTTCCACCCGTTTTACCGACGGGGGCCAATTTGGCCTAGGTGGCGAACTGGCCATCAGCACCGATAAATTGCACCAGCGAGGCCCAATCGGACTTCAGCATTTGGTCACCAATAAATGGTATGTAAAAGGAGACGGCCAGACCCGAAGGTAGGAATACGGCCAGAGGGCTCGACCAGCATTCGCGCCTCGGCATAAACGATGAAATAGAACACCGATGAAAAAACGGATCTTATTAAAAATAGGCTCGAACACCCTAACCAAGGAAACCGATCAGATTTCTAGGGGAAAGATAGAGGATATAGGGAGGCAGATCGCTTCGCTCAAAGACGACTATGAATTTATCATCGTAAGTTCGGGGGCCATTGCCGCCGCCAAACAGTTCGTAAAGTTGGAGCACAACGGAGAGGACATTAACGTAAAACAAGCCTTGGCGGCCATTGGCCAGCCCCACCTGATGCGTATGTTTCAGGAAAGTTTTAGGGAACTCGGCCTATTTGCGGCCCAATGCCTTTTATCGTACTCCGATTTTGAGAATCCGAAATCAAAGGCAAACATCAAGAACACCATTGATATTTTGGCCAGCAACAATTTTATTCCGATCATTAACGAAAACGATACGGTAGCCGCCGATGAGATCCAATTTGGCGATAACGACAAACTGGCCGCATTGACCGCGGCATTGCTCAAGGCCGACCTTTTGTTGATCGCGACCAATACCAACGGTATCTATACCAAAACCTCAATTGAAAACGGGCAACCCGAAACGATTTTTGAAGTTTTGGGCATCGATAGCCTGCAACAAGAGATCAGCTCGCATAAGTCGTCACACGGTACGGGCGGCATGCAATCTAAAGTAGAGGCCGCAACCATTGCCCAAAAGGCCGGCATTGAAACCTGGATCGTCAACGGCCTTAACGACAATTTTATAAGCGATGCCCTTGGGGGATCGGGAAAGCATACGAAGATCAAAACCAAGGACGGCCACTTTTTAGAAGGCCACTGAAGCAAATCCATAGAAAAAAATTAGAACAGCCAGAGAAACAGAACACAAATGAAACATTACCTTTCCGTACAAGACATAGATTCATTGGACCATTGGGTGGAAGAAGCCCGAGACCTAAAAGAAGATCCCAAAAAGCACAAGAACCTAGGTTCCGACAAAACGATTGGGCTATTGTTCTTCAACAACAGTCTCCGTACCCGCCTAAGCACCCAAAAAGCCGCTATGAACCTTGGTATGGAAGTTATTGTCATGAACTTTGGAAGCGAAGGATGGGCTCTGGAATACGCCGATGGTACCGTTATGGACCAAGGCACTTCCGAACATATCAAGGAGGCCGCGCAAGTGGTTTCGCAGTATTGTGACATTATCGCCATTAGGGCCTTCGCCGGACTTAAGGACAAAGAAGAGGATGAGGCCGAGAAAGTCCTAAACGGATTTAAAAAATACGCTTCCGTACCTATCGTGAATATGGAAAGTTCGGTAGGCCATCCTTTACAAGCCTTGGCCGATGCCATTACCCTGGCCGAACAGAATACCAAGGCACGTCCTAAAGTGGTGCTTTCATGGGCCCCGCATCCGAAGGCGCTTCCACATGCCGTAGCCAATTCATTTGTAGAAATGATGCATTTACAGGATGCCGACTTTGTGATCACCCATCCCGAAGGCTATGAACTCAATCCCGAGATCACCAAGGGGGCGACCATCGAATACGACCAGAAAAAGGCTTGCGAAAATGCCGATTTCATCTATGTAAAAAACTGGAGCAGCTATAGCGACTACGGAAAGGTGCTGAACCAAGATAAAAATTGGACGATGACCCCTGAAAAAGTGGGTAAGGCCAAATTTATGCACTGTCTACCGGTACGAAGAAACGTTGTGGTGGCCGATGCCGTTTTAGACGGCGACCGATCACTGGTCATCGAACAGGCCAATAACCGAACCTATGCCGCCCAGATCGTACTGAAAAAAATCTTGGAACAATAAGCCCATGAAATTATCCATTGTCAAAATAGGCGGTAACGTCATTGAAAACAAAGAAGAACTTTCTAAGTTCCTAAAGGCGTTTTCCGAATTGGACGGCCCGAAAATCTTGGTCCATGGCGGCGGAAAACTCGCCACCCAACTGGGCAAAAGGCTGGGCATAGAATCGAAACTCATCGGCGGACGCCGCATTACCGATGCCCAAAGCCTCGAACTCATTACCATGGTCTATGGCGGACTCGTAAACAAGAACATCGTGGCCGAACTACAATCCCTTAACTGTAATGCCATTGGACTCAGTGGCGCCGACGGCAATACCATTCAAGCCCACAAACGACCCGTAAAGGATATCGATTACGGCTTTGCAGGCGATGTTGACGGCGTGAGCGCCCCAACGGTCTCCAAACTCTTGGAAGCGGGACTTACCCCTGTTTTCTGTGCCATGACGCATGATGGAAAGGGACAATTACTGAACACCAACGCAGATACCATAGCCTCTGAACTATCCATTGGCATGAGCGAAAACTACGAAACCACCCTGTATTATTGTTTTGAAAAAAAGGGGGTTTTAATGGACGTAAACGATGACGCATCGGTGGTAAAACACATCGATAGCCAATCGTACCAAAGTTTACTTGAGCAGAACGTCATCGCTGACGGCATGCTTCCCAAAATGGAAAATTGCTTTCACGCCCTAAAACGAAACGTACACCAGGTACGTATTGGCGATATCGGCATGCTCGACCCTAAATCTACTTTATTCACGACCCTCACCCTATAAAAATGGAACAAGCAGCATTAACGCAAAAAGCGATAGAATTACTAAAGGAACTGATTTCGATACAATCGTTTTCATCGGAGGAAGACAAAACTGCCGACGCCATTGAAAACTGGTTCAAAGCTTTTGACATTCCCTTTAAACGACACCTTAATAACGTGTATGCGGTGAACAAGCACTTCGACGAAAGCAAGCCCACGCTTCTTCTCAATTCGCACCACGATACGGTGAAACCGAATTCGGCCTATACGCGAGACCCCTTCCTTCCGCATATCGAGGATGGCAAACTTTATGGATTGGGCAGTAACGATGCAGGTGGCGCCTTGGTTTCCCTTATTGCTACCTTTACACACTACTACGCCGAAGAAAACCTCAACCACAACATTTTGATGGTAGCTTCTATGGAAGAAGAAAGTTCCGGGCCCAATAGCCTTAGGGGACTTTTACCACACCTACCCAAAATTGACGTAGCCATAGTGGGCGAACCTACGTTATTGGATTTGGCCATAGCCGAAAAGGGATTGGTTGTTTTTGATGCAGTCATCAAAGGTACACCATCGCATGCCGCACATCCGAACGACAACAACTCCATTTACAACACCATAGAAGTTTTGGAGTGGTTCAAAAATTATAAGTTCGACAGGGTTTCCGACGCACTCGGACCCGTAAAATTAACGGTCACACAAATTAACGGAGGTTCCCAACACAATGTCGTTCCTGCGCAGGTAGACTTGGTTATAGATGTAAGGGTGAACGATAAATACACGAATAGTGAAATTGCCGAAATCTTAAAAAAGGAAGCACCTTGCGAACTAAAGGAGCGCTCTTTAAAACTGAACTCTTCGGCCATTGATATAAACCACCCTTTAGTGCAGTCGGGAATCGCATTGGGAAGAAAGACCTACGGCTCGCCTACACTCTCCGATCAAGCGGCCCTGAGCTGTCAATCATTGAAATTGGGCCCTGGCGATAGTACCCGTTCGCATTCTGCCGATGAATATATTTACGTTCATGAAATTGAAGAGGGAATTGATCTGTACATTAACTTATTAAAAGGATTCTTAAAACAGAATTAAGTACTGAGTACAAAGTATTAAGTTTCACTTAATCTTAGACTTTGTACTTCGTACTGATTACTCAATACTTATAAAAATGAAACTCTGGGACAAAGGCTTTAGCACCGACAAAAAAATAGACCATTTCACCGTGGGAAACGACCGCGAACTCGATCTGCACTTGGCGAAGTACGACGTGATCGCTTCGCAGGCCCACGCCAAAATGCTGGGTAAAATAGGATTGTTGACCGATGAGGAAACCTCGGACTTGGTCAAAGAATTGGATGCCATTGCCGAAACCATTGAAAAGGGTGAATTCACCATCGAGGATTCGTTTGAGGACATGCACTCCAAAATAGAGTACGTACTCACCGAAAAACTAGGGGACACCGGTAAAAAAATACATACGGCCCGATCGCGAAACGACCAGGTTTTGGTGGCCATGCACCTCTACCTGAAGAACGAACTGACCGAGATAAAATCGGGAACCAAGGAACTGTTTGATTTGTTATTGGAACTTGCCGAGAAATACAAAGACGTATTACTTCCTGGGTATACCCACTTACAAATTGCCATGCCATCTTCTTTTGGCCTATGGTTATCGGCCTATGCGGAGAGCCTTATCGACGATTTGTATTTTGTCGATGCCGCCTATAAAGTGGCCGACCAAAACCCCTTGGGAAGCGCTGCGGGTTACGGAAGTTCCTTCCCCATAGACCGTAGTTTTACGACCAAGGAAATGGGTTTTGAGACCCTGAAATACAACGTAGTCGCCGCTCAAATGGGCCGGGGCAAGGTGGAAAAAGCTACAGCCTTCGGGATGGCCAATATTGCCGCTACCCTATCAAAACTGGCCATGGACATCTGCCTGTACATGAGCCAGAATTTCAACTTTTTGTCCTTTCCCGACGAACTGACTACCGGTAGTAGCATTATGCCGCACAAAAAGAACCCCGATGTTTTTGAATTGGTTCGAGGCAAGTGCAACAAGCTACAGAGCATTCCCAACCAGTTGACCTTGGTCATCAACAACCTGCCCAGTGGCTACCACAGGGACCTGCAATTGGTAAAGGAAATCATCGTGCCCGCCATTCAGGACATGAAGGCCTGTTTGGAAATATTGACTTTCAGCCTTAAGGAAATGAAAGTGAACAAAGGCATACTGGAAGACCCCAAATACGACTATCTCTTTAGTGTCGATACACTGAACGAACTCGTACAGAGCGGCATGCCCTTTAGGGACGCCTATAAAAAAATGGGGATGGAGATCCAGGAAGGCACCTTTACCCCTAAACGCGACATTCATCATACCCATGAAGGTAGTTTAGGAAATTTGTGTTTGGAGGAAATTAAAGGGAAGATGGACAAGATTTCTTAAATTGGACAAGGTATCACAGAAATAAGGCTTCATGAGAACGCATAAACAGTACATTCATTTATTTTTTTTGATTTTAGTAATGGTAGTGGCGCCAAGTATAAATGCCCAAGACACCTATCAAAGGAATACGTCCGCCGATGTACAGAACTATGTGTTCGCCCTTCGCCTATCCGACGAATCAAACAAGATAAAGGGCGAGGCCGAAATTACGGTGGCCTTTAAAAACGGGGTAAATCCCTTTGCCTTGGACCTCATTGCCCAATCGGGAAATTACGGTATGGATGTTTCCGGTGTTTTTGAAGGTGATACCCCGGCCAACTACAGCTATGAGGGAAATAAAATAAAAATTGCCCCTGGCCCATCCGAAGAAAAAACCCGCACCTACCGAGTGCTGTATGAAGGTATTCCTGAAAGGGGACTCGTTATAGACACCACCAAATTCGGACAGCGTTCCTTCTTTGGCGATAACTGGCCGAACTTGGCAAGGCATTGGCTTCCATCGGTAGACCACCCTTACGACAAGGCATCGGTAGAGTTCCGGATTACGGCCCCCGCCCATTACGACGTGGTGGCCACGGGCGAAAAAATAGAGGAAAGCAACCTGGGCAACGGCCTAAAGCTCACCAGCTATAAAGAACCGGCCCCGGTAGCCATGAAAGTCGTGACCATTGGGGTTACCAAATTTGCGAGCAAACTATTGGACGAGGTTTACGATATTCCCGTTTCGGCCTGGGTATATCCCGAAAACCGACTTGAGGGTTTTTCCGATTACGGGGTGGCCACCAAAGTATTAAAATACTTTATCGACAACATTGGTCCGTATTCCTACGCCAAACTCGCCAATATGCAGGCCAAGACCCAGTGGGGCGGATTGGAAAACGCTGGTACCATTGCCTATTTTGAAAATTCCGTTACCGGAAAAAACGAGGTAGAAGGACTCATAGCCCACGAAGTCGCCCACCAATGGTTTGGCAATTCGGCCAGTGAAAAGGACTGGAACCATGTGTGGCTCAGTGAAGGTTTTGCTACCTACTTTGCTATACTCTATCAGGAAAGTGTGTACGGCAATGAGAAGCGAAAAGAAGAATTGGAGCTTGATCGCAAGCAAATCATCGACTACTACCTAAAGCATCCCTCACCCATTATAGACCCTAGCATTACCGACCCGATGAAAGTGTTAAGTGTCAACACCTATCAAAAAGGCGGTTGGGTATTGAACATGCTACGCCATAAGCTTGGCGATGAAAGCTTTTGGAAAGGCATACGGACCTATTACAAAGCTTTTCAGAACTCGAACGCCATATCGGCCGACTTCCAGAAAATAATGGAGGAGGTTTCCGGAGAAGACCTAGAGACCTTCTTTCAGCAATGGCTTTTCACCAAAGGACACCCAGAACTCAAATGGGACTGGAGTTACAACAAGAGAAAGCTACAAATCAACATAGCGCAGCTCCAAAAACATCACATTTTTAAATTTCCCTTGGAAATAGGGGTCATAAAAGACGGTAGGATTACGACCTACACAACAGAAATCGATACGGCCGTAAAAAAGCATACCATAAAAATGGATTCTAAACCCGACAAGGTAATCCTAGACCCGGAATCTTGGCTGTTGTTTGAGGAAAAGAACGATTAGAGAAACGATAAAATCTAGATTTTCGGTTAAAAAAGTTCTAGAAAAGACAAAACCGATACGAATATCGGTCTTAAGGCTTGTTGCCGTTTACTTAAACAAATAAACTATGACACAAAGATGTAGCTTTTATAACTTTCAAAAGTTACCTTAACCTTACTTTATGGTTATCGAATCCAATCTATTTCCAGTATCGATTCGATTATTTAATCATACCCAAATTCACTACCTCCTGTTCGGTCAGGTAGCGCCAATGTCCCCTAGGTAAATCTTTTTTGGTAAGACTTCCATAAACCACACGGTCTAGTTTTATGATATCATAACCCAAGGTCTCAAAAATACGTTGAACGATGTTGGTTCGCGTACTGAAAATCTCCATCCCAACTTGGGTTTTAGGAGCCTTGTCTACAAAACTGATATCTTGTACCCTCACCACTTTCTCGTCAACGGTAAGACCGTCTTGGATCTTCTTCATGTCCGCACTACGCAAAGGTTTGTTCAATTCGATATGAAAAATCTTTCGCAATCCGTTTTTAGGACTGTTCAGACGTTTGGTCAATTCGCCGTCATTGGTAAACAACAGGAGTCCTGTCGTATCTTTACTCAGTTTACCAACAGGCTTGAGCTCTGTTTTTGTCGCTTTGGAAATCAGGCCTAGGGCCGTACGTCTCCCCTGCTCATTTCTGCTGGCAGTAGTAAAGTCCTTCGGCTTATTCAGTAGTACGTACTCTTTTTTAATAGGGTTCAACAAGCGACCATCGAATTTTACTTCGTCGGTAATTTTCACTTTATACCCCATCTCGGTTACCGGTTTTCCATTTACGGTCACACTGCCCGCGGAAATATAAATATCAGCTTCCCTACGTGAACATACGCCAGAATTGGCCACATATTTGTTCAAACGCATCACGTTGGGATCGGATGGCGCCTTAGGTGCTTCCGTATTCTTTTTTAAAGGTGAATTGCCACGAGCATAACTCTTCTTTCGAAAAGTACCACCTTGCCTCCCTGAGGCTCTCTTATCATTGTTGGAATCTGATCTGCCCATATCTATAATTTATGCAAAGGTAGCTTTAATCTTTGAACTCTACGGTAGATTGACGCTCCCGATTTACGGTAAGCTTCGTTACATCCGGTCTTGAATAGTGCCCTACGGGATCAAAATTTTGGCGTTCTTCGTAAACCCTGTTAAAATCGAGGCTGTGATACAACAGGCCTTCCCTATCTATTACAGGCTCAACCAACCATTCCCCATCAGGACCCGCTATACAAGATCCTCCATTGGCCATCACTTCGGGTGCCTTTTTTAATATTTCAGATAAATGCGGGGTCGTTTCAGGAAAATCTTCCCTTTTCATCAACGAAGAAACGGAAACCACAAAACTGCGGGACTCGCGTGCTATAAAACGTGTAATATCCCTTGTATTGTGATCGCTCCCTGGCCAAACGGCAATATGCAAATTTTCTCCCTGTCCGTAAAGGGCGGTTCTCGGCAATGGCATCCAGTTCTCCCAACAGTTGAGTCCTCCAACGGTAAATTCCTTTAGGGGATGAACCTGAAGTCCGTTTCCATCACCCGGCGCCCACGTCAGGCGTTCGTCATAAGTAGGCTGCAATTTACGGTGTACCGACTTGATTTTACCATTTGCATCAATGTATACCAAGGAACAGTACAAACTATGTCCTCCCCTATTCCGGGCCCTTTCTATCATTCCCAAATAAACAGCTATCTTGTTCTCTTGCGCCAGTTTACATACCGAATCAAGTTCGCCCGTTTCAACCTGTACGGCATTGCTGGCGTAGTGGGCATACAGTTCTTTATTGACCTTGGTATCCCAAGCGGCACCATCGGTCAAGGCCAACCAGAACGGATAACCGGGCAAAAGGGCTTCACCAAAAACCACAAGCTCCGCTTTTTCAACCGCGGCTTCCTGAATGCAAGCCTCTATTTTTTTAAGCGTCGCTTCCTTATTCAACCACACCGGGGCGATTTGGGCCATGGCCACTTTCAGTATATTTTCCATTATAAAATCCTATTTAATACTAAGTCGACATCTATCAAGAGAATGCTAAAAACACCTACGATGATGATCAGTTTAAGAATGTTGTGCAACCACACATAATCTTTCTTTGATTGTGACCTAACCAACAGCACCAAGAACAGGATCAAAAGGAGCACACAGGCCATAAAATAGTAATTCATATACCCTACATCAAACTTAAGGATCAATAACAGGGAAGGGATCAAGGTGAGCAAGATCAAAATCGAAATAAGTATCTTAGAAACCTTTCCCCCATATAAAATAGGAATGGTCTTATAGTTGTGTACCAAGTCCCCTTTTATATTTTCAAGATCTTTTATCATCTCACGGGCCAAAATGAGGAGAAACAAGAACATGGCATGTACGAATATGACCGTTTCAAAATTCTTGTAATAGACGAATACCGCAAAAAAGGGTGCGATGGCCAAGGTTGCGGAAACAAAATTGCCCACAAAGGGCAGTCGCTTTAACTTATGCGAATACAGCCAAATACCAAAAATATAGGCCGAAAAGAAAAACACGGCCTTAAACGAAACATAGCTTGCCGCTATGACCGCCAAGAAGTTAAGGATAAAGTAAGTACTGAGCTTGAACTGCTGACTGATAAACCGGTCGATCATGCTCTTTCTCGGCTTATTGATCAAGTCTTTTTCGGCATCGTAAAAATTGTTGATGATATAGCCTCCGGCAATGACCAAGGCCGATGATACGACAATAAGAAAAAGGTTTAGGTCAAAAATTACCTGGCGAAGCGGTAATTGGTGGGCCAATATGTAAATGGACGCCAAATACTGGGCTAAAATGACCATTAAGATATTGTAGCCGCGAACCACAGAAAACAGACCAAATACCTTTAATAGTAAAAGCCTATGTTTTCTACTAAGCATGTGTATGTCTTTTTAGAAGTTGTAGACCACTTCCAAATTATAGCCTTTCAATGCTTTTTTTGCTTTTTCCAAATCTTGTGCAAAACCTAGGATGTAACCACCGCCACCGGAACCACAAAGTTTGAGGTAGTAGTCGTTGGTCTCGATACCTTTTTTCCATAAGTCATGAAATTTGGCAGGTATCATAGGCTTGAAATTATCGAGTACAACATGAGACAATTGCTTCAAGTTGCCAAAAAGTGATTTTACGTTACCGCTTACAAAATCTTCTACGCAGGCATCGGTGTGTTTGATGAACTGGTCTTTGAGCATATTACGAAAACCCTCTTGCTTCATCTTTTCCATAAAGATCTGGACCATGGGCGCAGTCTCGCCCGTTGACCCACTATCCAACAAGAATACGGCACCCTTGCCCTGGGGGTTTTGGGTAGGTATACTCGTTGATTCGATATTGTCTTTTGAATTGATCAAGATAGGAATACTCAAATAGCTGTTCAAAGGATCAAGGCCTGAAGATTTTCCGTGGAAAAAGGACTCCATTTTACCAAAAATATCTTTTAACCTCAACAGTTTCTCCCTTGTCAAGTTCTCTAAAACCGTAATCTTATCTTGCGCGTATTTGTCATAAATAGCCGCCACGAGCGCACCACTACTGCCCACACCATAACCTTGCGGAATGGAACTATCAAAATACATTCCCCTGGCCACGTCGGCTTTCATCGCATCAAAATCAAAAGAAACCAAATCAGGACTGTTTTTATGCACCATTTCAAGATAGCCCACGTACTCACGAAGGCTTGCGTTGGATTTCCTAGCTGTATCCGACGGATTTTCATCGGTCTTCAATGCTCCCTTAAAAAAATTATAGGGAATGGAAAGTCCTTTCGAATCTTTGATGATCCCATATTCCCCGAAGAGAAGTATTTTAGAATAAAACAATGGTCCTTTCATTATCTAGTTGATTAGATATGCTGCAAAAATACGAAATATCCCTTTGATGCTTCTATAATTCTGCCCCACAACACGATTAAAGCTACAATTTTATCTATTAAAACCCACAACTTGCTTTCAATAAGTCGAATCGAAAGAACAATTCTTACCTATCACTGGCCCAATTGGTTATCCGCTTTTAATAAAGACATGCCCTATATACGTTTTTTCCTCCGCTATGGATTAAAGCGGCACGTACTTCTTAAAGCACTAACGGCGACCGCCGCTTTTAATTATGAAGTTTTAATTAATTTTTCGGGCTCCCCTTCCAACATGGTCGTGAATGAACTGTCCGTTTTGACAATAGCCCGCCAGTTCATCGGCAATAAAGCGTTCCACCAAGGCCTTTTCGTTTTTAGGATAAAGCACATGAACGTTGGCCCCGGCATCTAAGGTAAAACACACATGGGTCTTGGTTGCCTCACGGTAAGCCCATATTCTATTGATGATCTCAAGGGTATTCGGCTTCATCAGTATAAAGTAGGGGCGACTGGTCATCATCATGGCGTGAAGCGTAAGTGCCTCACTTTCTACAAGCCCAATAAATTCATCGAGATTACCACTCTCAAAAATAGACCGTAGTTTCGAAAGGTTTTCATGAGCTTGGTCAAATCGTTGTTTTGAAAACGGGTGATTGTGCATCAAATCATGTCCTACCGTACTGCTTACCTGCTTTTGACCTTTATCGACCAAAAGAATGGTATCGCAATAGTCATTAAAAACCGAATGGACTTTATAAGGATATTCAATACCGTACAGATCGGAACTACCCTCGGTTCCCGCGTGTTCGCCCCATTGCACCAAACTACCCTTGATACTGCGGGCGGCACTTCCCGAACCCAATCGCGCCAAAAACGAAGCCTTCCGATTGAAAAAATCGGCCGACATGCCAGGGTCCAAATTCCGTTCTATTTCCATAAGGCACAGCGCCAAGGCGCTCATACCTGAAGCCGATGATGCAATACCACTGCTATGCGGAAACGAATTGGACGTTTCTATTTCAAAATGATATTCCTTCAAAAACGGAAGATATGGGTATACCCGTTCAAAAAACGTTTTGATTTTTGGCTTGAAGCCTTCCTCTTTCTTACCGTCCAAAGAAATCTCAAAGGAAAAAGCATCGTTTGGCCTATCGGCTTTTCTATATGAAAGGGTCGTTACCGTGGCACACTCGTTCAATGTAAAGCTGATGGACGGGTTAGCGGGTATTTGGTTTTCCTTTTTTCCCCAATATTTCACCAAAGCAATGTTACTGGGAGACTTGTACCTTGTGTTTCCAGATGCAACGGGCTTAGTATAGGGCGAAGGAATAAATTCTTTTACGGTCATCGGGAAATATTTTGTGCAAAGATAGTTTTTACAACAAATGTTGTAATAGCCAAAAGAATAAATCACTAATTTAGAGCTTAAAGCTTCCCGTTTTGAAAAAGAAAGCCCTCTATATCACCTTTGCCATAAGTATTTGTCTGGCCATTGGCTTTTTATCAAGTTTCGCTACCCAAAGTTCGGTAAACGATTGGTTCACTACGCTCAACAAACCGAGTTTCAACCCACCTAGCTGGCTTTTTGCCCCCGTATGGACGGTACTTTATATCATGATGGGAGTGGCCGCCGGCATTGTCTGGGCCAAGGGGCTTTACCACCTTTGGGTAAAGACGGCATTGTACCATTTCGGGTTTCAGCTATTGCTCAACGCCGCTTGGAGCATTGTTTTCTTCGGATTAAAGGAACCGCTTTGGGCCCTTTTCGTAATTATTGCCCTGGTCATTGTGCTATCCTTGACCATAAAATGGTTCAAGGTAGTGAGCAAAACCGCCGCTTGGCTGCTCGTACCCTACCTCTTGTGGGTGTGCTTTGCCACCGTTCTGAACTATAAGCTTTGGGAACTCAACTAGCATCGCCCTACGAGGCCATTTCCAGTAACTTGACCATGGTACCGTAATTACGGGCAGTAGCCTCAACCTTTAATTTTCCTTCGATACGATTGTTATTCAATTTTGCCTTACCGTACCCGGCTTTACAAAGTAAGTATACACAAAAATCGGTAATTGTAAAATCTTCATTGGCATAGGTTTCCCTACCAAAAGTCGCCGACCGTTCTTTTTCAGGTGGGTTTTTCAACAATACGAAATACACTTGTTTCCTTGAAATGGCCCCTGCATCGGTAAATGGATTGCCCATAACAAGGTTTTCGAATTCCTTTTTCGTTTTCACGAGAACGGGTACTTCAAACCCAAAGCTACTTTTGATGTGTTCCGTAATTGAAGCTTCAAGGCCGCCTGTATCGTCTTTATGACTTTGGAAGACCACATTGCCGCTTTGTATATAGGTTTTTACATTCAAAAAACCCATATCATTCAACATGGTGCGCAAGTCGGCCATAGGAAGCCTTTTTTTTCCACCGACGTTTATTCCCCTTAAAAGAGCGATATATACTTTCATTTAAAAGCATTTGCGATGGCCTGTGCGGCAATATAGCCCCCGGTCCATGCATTTTGAAAATTGAAGCCCCCTGTTATAGCATCTACATCGATAACCTCGCCTGCAAAGTACATTCCAGGTAATTTTTTACTCTCGTAGGTTTTAAAATTGATTTCCTTTAAATCGATTCCCCCGGCCGTAACAAACTCCTCTTTAAAGGTGCTTTTCCCATCAATTTTCAACTCACATTCCGTAAGTTGACGGGCCAACTTCTCCAATTGGCTCTTGGTGATATCGGCCCATTTATCGGTTTCGGAAATATCGGAAGCCCTAACTAGGTTCGTCCATAAACGACGGGGCACTTCCACCGCCTTGGTTCGTAGCACAGTTTTTTTTGCCTCTATTTCCTTGATTTCAGAGAAGAGCCCCATTAAACCTTCAAAATTGTATTCGGGCAACCAATTTACCCGAATCTTAAAGCGGTACTCCATCTCGTTCAATACACGGGCTCCCCATGCCGACAGTTTTAAAATAGCAGGCCCGCTCAAACCCCAATGGGTTATAAGCAAGGGGCCATCGGAAGTTAAAATAGCCGATTTGCCGTTGTTACTTTTCAGTTTTGTGGTGACCTTTGACTGATACACCCGATTTTCGAATACCTCGACCTCGGCCATAGTACTTACCCCGGGTATACCGGAAATACGCTTGTCCTTACAATTGAAAGTGAACAATGAAGGTACGGCAGGAACTAGGGAGTGGCCAAGATCTTTTAAAAGTTTCCATATCTTGGGATTGCTTCCGGTAGCGACCACAACTTTTTTACATTGATATTGATGCTTGATAGTGGTAATCTGCCAGGCCGTTTCATGATTTTCCATGGGAAGGGACTCAATTGCGGAAACGGCACTATGTTTTAAAACCTTAATACCCAAACGGGCCGCTTCCCCTAAAAAACAATCAATAATGGTCTGCGATGAATCGGAGGTAGGAAACATACGCCCGTCCGGTTCTATTTTTAGGTTTATTCCCCTTTCCTCAAAAAAGGCTACGGTATCGCCACTACAATAGGTATGGAAGGGGCCTAAAAGTTCTTTCTCTCCCCTCGGGTAGTTCTTTACCAGTTCCCTTGGGTCAAATTCGGCATGGGTTACATTGCACCGGCCGCCCCCGGAAACCTTCACCTTGCCCAAAACGTCCTTACCACGCTCGAGAATCGCAATTTTCAAATGGGGCCTTGCCTCCGCAATATGTATTGCTGTATAAAACCCGGCCGCACCACCACCTATGACTATTACATCGAACATTATTCTATGCGTTCAGGATAATTGGTAATGATACCATCTACGCCCAATCGTTTCATTTGCAGTATATCTTGGGGGTCGTTTACCGTCCAAGGGTAGATCTTGAAGCCTGCTTCCTTTATCTTTTGGGTATTCTTAGCCGTGAGCCGTTTAAAATTAGGGTTGACGGCCTCTGCATTCAAGTCCTCACCAATGACAAGCCCCCCTAAGGGATTCCCTTCCGTCAATATGGCGATACGGACATCGGTATTCAGAGCGCGCATGTCCCGCAGTTCCTCCCACTCAAAACTGGAAATGATAAAATCGTCCAGCTTCCATTTCCCCGTCTTTACAGCGGCTTCCATCATGGTATTTACATCGGCCGCGGTGTTTCTTCCTTTTAGCTCGATATTGAGCTGGGTCCTTCCCCCCATAACCTCCAAGACTTCTTGAAGCGTGGGTATCTTATGCCCACCTTCTAGGGTCAAAGCCTTCAGTTCGGCCAGGCTATAGCTCTCTATTGCCCCCTCCCCATCGGTCAAGCGTTCTACGCTATCGTCGTGAAACACTACGATTTCACCGCTTTTGATCTTGAAAACATCAATTTCCAACATATCTACCCCCATTTCCATGGCTTTTTCAATAGAGGCTATGGTATTCTCGGTTTCATGCCCCATGGCCCCACGGTGACCAATAACAAGCGGTTTTTTATTTTCCATACAACTCGATACAACTAAAACACAAAAGATAGCCAGAACGGACAACTTATTCATGATATATTATTTTACAATGAAAATAAAGGATTCCAACGGATCGATATCGATACGCACCTGGGCGGAGGCATTCTCTACCCTTAAAATTTTTTCTACGCCGTAAAGCGCATCTACGATAGTATGTTCGCCATCTGACAATTGCCATTCGCGAACTATATTTTCAGGAAGCTTCAGTTCAAAACCGAACCAATCGTTGGCATCAAAATTAGAGATAATGATCAACTTCTCGTTTTCGGACCACCGTACATAGGAAAGTACATGGTGGTTATAATATTCGGTATGGTCTTTATTATAAAAATGAATGTCTTGGTACGCCCCCATCAAGGCATCACTCTTGACCGTAAACGTCAACAAACGTTGATAGAAATCGCGTAATTCCGCCTCATTTCCAGAAAGCTGCCCACCGTCGAACTTTTTATCGTTCAACCACCTTTGATGGTGGGGTACGCCGATATAATCGAAGATGGACGTTCGGCTAGGCCCACCGAAACCCGCTTTTTCCGCGGCGGGCTCGCCTACTTCCTGCCCGAAATAAACCATGATAGGCGCCGTGGTCATCGTTGCCGACACCACCATGGCCGGTTTTCCCTTTCTGGCATCACCGGCAAACTCTGGGGAAGCAATACGCTGCTCATCGTGGTTTTCCAAGAAATGCAACAAGTGATGTTCAATATCCTTGGTTCCGTTTTTAACTACGGGGATATGGTCTGTCCATCCGTTGCCCTGCATGATGTGCTTTAGGGAATCGTACATCTCCACCTTGTCGTAGAGGTAGTCCATCTTACCCTTAAAAATATAATTTCGGTATTCGTTGGGGTTGTAGACCTCAGCCATTAAAAAGGCCTCCGGATTTTTCATCTTGATGTTCGAGTTCATATAGCTCCAAAACTCTACCGGCACCATTTCCGCCATGTCATAACGAAATCCGTCTACGCCCATATCTATCCAATACAGCGCTATATCCTTAAATTTCACCCAAGAATCGGGTACCGACCTTTTTTGCCAAAACTCATAATGAGCCTTATGGTCTTTTGCCCCAAAATCATCGGCCAAGACTTCAAAATCGTAAGAACCATCGGGTCGTACGCCATAATTTATTTTGACCGTTTCGTACCAATCATTAAAATCGGGTTGCGCCAAACGCGAACCGTTACCGGTCCATTTTGCCGGGTTTTCATAAAATTTATGGTCGACCCCCTTATGTTTTTCCCCGCCCAAGGGCAAATAACCATCACGCCATTCGGGCACTTGAAAAGGCGTGCTGGGGATGTAGTAAAAATTGTTATCCCGGTGGTATTCTACCGAAGTATCGTCGGAGGCCCCAAAGGGTTCTTGCCCTTCAGGTGTAGATTTTCCCTCATAATTTCGCGCCACGTGATTGGGCACAATATCAATAATCACTTTAAGTTGCGATTTATGCGTACGGTCGATCAAATCGACAAACTCCTGTAACCTGTTTTCAGGCCGATCGGCCAAATCGGGATTGACGTTGTAGTAATCTTTTACGGCATAGGGCGAACCCGCCCTTCCCTTGACCACATCGGGGTCGTCGTTTGAAATACCATAGGCCGTATAGTCATTGATAACGGCATGATGGGGTACACCGGTGTACCATATGTGCGTCACGCCCAGGTTTTTGATCTCTTGCAGGGCCTTTTTTGAGAAATCCGAAAATTTACCCACCCCGTTCTCTTCAATGGTACCCCATGGTTTATTGTTGGTATTTGTATTACCGAACAACCTGGCAAACACCTGATAAACGACCTTTTTTTTACTTCCGCCCATGGATTAAACGACTTTTAGCTTGTTCGGCTTCAGAACGACGCGCTCGCCGTTTAAGCGAATGGACATATCATCTTGGCCGTTCAATAAGAATTCGGTACTATTCTTTTTTACCGTCACTTTAAGGATTCGGTTTCTAAAGTTGATCTTGAAGGAATAGGCTTCCCACTGTTCCGGTATTTTCGGCTCAAACGAAAGTTTATCGTCTACGATCCGCATGCCCCCAAAACCTTCTACGATACTCATCCAAGTACCGGCCATAGAGGTAATATGCAGGCCTTCTTCCACTTCTTTGTTGTAATCATCAAGGTCTAGGCGCGATGTTCTTAAGTAAAACATATAGGCCTGTTGCATACGATTGAGCTTTGCCGCCTGTATACTATGCACACAGGGCGACAATGAAGATTCGTGTACCGTAAAAGGTTCGTAGAAATCAAAATGCTTTTCGAGTTCTTCTTCCGTAAAATGGTCTTCAAAGAAATAGAAGCCTTGAAGTACATCGGCCTGTTTGATGTATGGGGAGCGAAGAATGCGGTCCCAACTCCATTTTTGATTGATAGGCCTCTGGTTTTTAGGAAGCTGGTCGACCGTAATCAACTCCTTGTCCAAAAAGCCATCCTGTTGCAAAAACACGCCTTTTTCCTCGGAATATGGAAAGTATATATTACCGGCCACCTTCTTCCATTGTGAAACTTCGCTATCGGTCAATTTGGTCTTTCCTATTACCCTACGGTAGTCATCGTTATAGCCGTCTTCGACTTTCTGCAACTGCTCTACGGCGAAGTCGATGCACCACTTGGCCAAATAGTTGGTATACCAGTTATTGTTGACATTGTTCTCGTATTCGTTGGGTCCGGTAACCCCCAAGATAACGTATTTGTTCTTTGCGGTTGAAAAGCTCGCCCGCTGGTGCCAGAAACGCGCGATGCCAATAAGCACTTCAAGTCCCATTTCAGGGATATACGAATAGTCGCCCGTAAACCGATAGTAGTTGTAAATAGCAAAAGCTATGGCCCCGTTACGGTGGATTTCCTCAAAAGTAATCTCCCATTCGTTATGGCACTCCTCCCCGTTCATGGTAACCATGGGATAAAGGGCGGCGCCATTGGAAAAACCTAATTTTTGAGCGTTCTCGATAGCCTTTTCAAGGTGGTTGTACCGGTATTTCAACAAACTCCGGGCAACGTTCTGGTCTTTGGTGGCCATATAGAAAGGGATACAATAAGCTTCGGTATCCCAATAGGTGCTACCTCCGTATTTTTCCCCGGTAAACCCTTTAGGGCCAATATTCAACCGGGAATCTTTTCCCAGATAGGTTTGGTTCAACTGAAAAATATTAAAACGGATACCTTGTTGCGCCTTAATATCGCCTGCAATCGTGATATCGCTCATTTCCCAAATTTTGGCCCATGCCTGTTTTTGCTTTTCGAGAAGCGTATCGAAACCCAATTCGAAAGCTTTGCCCAAGGCTGTTCTTGAGGCTTCTACCAAAGCAGAGGCCTGGTGATTTCTCGACACGGTATACCCTCCGAATTTATGGAGCGACAAAGTCTCACCTTGCTTGGCCATTTGAACATACTCATGGGCCACGCGCATATCGGCCGTATGTTCCGCAGGCTTAGCGATCAAGGCCTGGCCATTGAGGAACAATCTGTTTTCCATAAACGTACAGGTCTCGAAATGGGTTTTCATTGTATGGGCCTCTATGAAGGCCTGACCCGCTTCGGATCTGACCGAGGTGGTGTTCCAGAACTTATCGTCCCAATTGGAATCCTCGTTGGTAATACCGCTATCTAAATAGGGAACAAACTTAATTTCCGCATCGGCATTTTCGGGGGTGATTTCATAATTGATGGCCCCTACCTCATCTAAATCAAGTGACAAGAAACGGGTAACCTTTACCGACACCTGCGTGCCATTGGGCAGCACAGCGGTAAAAACACGGAGGTACCAACCTTCTTTCATATTCAGTTCCCGACTAAATCGGTCTACTTTTTTACAAGTGTTCAGATCTAGGGCTTCGCCATTGATATAAACATCTATACCAATCCAACTAGGCGCATTTAAAACCTTTGCAAAATATTCGGGATAGCCATTTTTCCACCACCCGACACGGGTCTTGTCGGGATAGTAAACCCCAGCGATATAACTACCTTGAAAGGTTTCTCCCGAATACTGTTCCTCAAAGTTGGCCCGTTGCCCCATAGCCCCGTTGCCGATGCTAAAAATACTTTCGGAAGACTTGACCAATTCCTTATCAAACCCCTCTTCGATTATCGACCAGGGGTCGGCTTTTATATACTCTTGCATATGATTAAAGTTTTAAGGGTAAAAAGATGATGAACTTAAGCTTGAACCGATGTCAAGCTTTCAAGAAAAGCAAGGCTCATTTCGGTAAAGTCGTTGAAATTATAATCCGCCTCAGAAAGAATCTGGGCATCGCCGATACCAATGCTTATCATATCGGCATTGTTGGCCGCCTGTATGCCCGCAACCGCATCTTCAAATACGACACAGTTTTCGGGGGCCACATTCAATTTTCGGGCCGCGATCAAAAACACTTCGGGGTCCGGTTTTGCCTTGCTTACATCGTTACCATCAACAATGGCATCAAAAGAAGGTAAAAGTTTGACCTTTTCCAAAATAGGGCGTGCATTTTTACTTGCCGAACCTAGGGCAATGGGAATATTTCTATCCTTCAGAAAACCTATGACCTTGGGCACATCGGGCAAAATTTCCGAAGCGTCCATTTTTTCTATATACTCAAGATAGTCCTCATTTTTTTCGACCATCCATCGATCAAACTGTTCTTGGGTAGCGGTAATCCCCCCTATATCAAGAAGAATCTCAAGACATCGTTTACGACTTACCCCTTTGAAGAGTTCGTTCTGTTCTTTTGTAAATTCAAATCCAAGTTCATTGGCCAGTTTTTTCCAAGCCAAATAATGATATTTTGCGGTGTCGACAATGACTCCGTCAAGATCAAATATAAACGCTGATGCTCCCATATAATTTTAATGTTTTTAATTATAAATCAACCGACATCAACCCGACCCAGCCACTGTTAGGTGTCTGGCCATTTTACTTTTTCTTGCCCGTAGAGTTTCGTTCTATTAGGGTAGCCTCTATAATCTCGGTCCTATAGGTTTCCTCTTCCTCAAACCCGATTTCATTTTCAAGTTTTTCGATCAACATTTCCGCGGCAACTTCCCCCATTCGCTCACCGTGCTGCGCTATGGTGGTCAATGTTGGGGAGGAATATCGCGATAAAAGGCCATTGGTAAAACCAATAACCGAAATATCTTCCGGCACCCTATATCCTTTTTCTTGTGCTATACCCATAACCTGAACCGCAAAGACCTCGTTTACACATAATACGGCATCGAACTCTTCCTCTACAAAAAAGGCCTCGATACACGATTCTTCCCCGCCCCTAAAAGGCACCACAAGAGTGAGTTTGGGGTCGTAATGGGCACCTTGTTCAATTAGGGCCCGCCTATAGCCTTCCGCCCTTTTTTCGCTTACATTAAAATAACTCTCGGTAGTCACCAAAGCTACTTTCTTTTTTCCTTCTTCCAAAAATTTACAGGTAGCTTCATATGCTATTTCCTCATCGTTCATCACCACCTTATCGCATTCTACCCCATCTATGACCCGATCGAACAGCACCAAGGGAAAGCCCTGATCCATGACCTCCCTTAAATGATGGAAGTCGTTTTTCTGTTGTGTTCCGGCAGAGATCGACATTATAAAACCATCGATACTCCCATTGGCGAGCAGCTCCATATTTACCACCTCCTTATCATAAGATTCGTCCGACACACAGACGATGACGTTGTAACCCCGCGCATTGGCATACTTTTCTATGCCCCTGAACACAGTGGTAAAAAAGTGATGCACAATATCGGGAATTATGACCCCTATATTCTTCGTCCTTCTATTTTTTAAGCTTAAGGCTATGTTGTTTGGTCTATAATTATACAGTTTGGCAAAGGCCTGTATCTTCTGTTTGGTATCTTTACTTATCTCGTTACTGTCCTTTAACGCTTTTGAAACCGTGGAGATAGATACCTCTAATTCTCTTGCTATTTGTTTTAGAGTGATTTTTCGCTTCAAATCTTAATAACTTTTATGTAGTGAAATTAAACTATAATATGGGCAAACAAGAATGTTCCATAATTTTTAACAATCTTAACTATTTACGCTCTAATTTGGGCCATTTTTCTATTCAAAAGAAAAATGTATCTTTGATTCACATACCGACTCCCCGTTTTCAACCTTCACTTATTATTAATTTGATATTTATTCGATACAATTATTATTAGTATCGAATAATAAAAAAGTTATCAACACGAAACCGTTTTCGTAGTCTGGACGAGTCGCCCTGTACGAAAATTAACCTCGTTTTTACATATATTTAACTTTTAAGACTCTAATTAACTCAACTTAAAACAATTCATTTATGAAGATTACGCTACTAAAAAACCTGGTTATGCTTGCGGCTTTTTTAAGCTTTGGCATAGCACAGGCCCAAGACGTATCGGGAACCGTTTCCGATGCCAGTGGCCCTTTACCGGGAGCAAGTATTGTGGTAAAAGGCACCACCACTGGGGCACAAACGGACTTTGATGGAAATTACACCTTGAGCG
The DNA here is from genome assembly GCF_000973105.1 of Zobellia galactanivorans. Classification (NCBI taxonomy): domain Bacteria; kingdom Pseudomonadati; phylum Bacteroidota; class Flavobacteriia; order Flavobacteriales; family Flavobacteriaceae; genus Zobellia; species Zobellia galactanivorans. Next base: position 1,486,474 of record NC_015844.1, read on the forward strand.
GAGTGCCCGAAGACGCTACTTTGGTTTTCAGCTATATTGGTTATGCTTCTCAAGAAATACCTGTAAACGGCCAATCTACGATCAACGTAACTTTACAGGAAGACGCCCAAGCTTTGGACGAAGTGGTCATTATAGGATACGGTTCAACAACCGTAAAGGATGCAACGGGATCGGTTGCCTCAGTAACCTCCGAAGACTTTAACAAGGGGGTTATTTCTTCCCCGGAACAATTGATCCAAGGTAAAACTGCCGGTGTACAAATCTCACAAGGAAGTGGTGAACCTGGTTCGGGTGTCTCGATTCGTATTCGAGGTACTTCTTCGGTACGATCGAACAACAACCCATTATTCGTTGTTGACGGTGTTCCCTTGCCCTCTGGGGATACCTCTTCGGAAGGAACCAATATTGGTGTAGGTTCCAGTTCGGCCAGAAACCCATTAAGCTTCCTTAACCCCAACGATATTGAAAGTATGAGTGTATTGAAAGATGCCTCTGCTACAGCCATTTATGGTTCAAGGGGTGCCAACGGTGTTGTAATTATCACGACCAAGAGTGGAAAAGGAGGCGCCGAAGGTGGAACTTGGGAATTTTCTTCCGACCTAAGTTTTTCAGAACCTGCAGAAGAATATGACCTGCTTAACAGAAGACAGTTTCTTTCTGCCGTAGACGCTTTCGGCGGATCGGCTACCGATTACGGCAATGATACCGATTGGCAGGATTTGGTTACCAGAAGCGCAGCCTCTACCAATAACAACTTGGCCTATTCCCAAAATTATGGCTCAGGTAACGTAAGGGCCACCTTCAATTACGGAAAGCAATTCGGTGTTATCAAAAAATCATCGCAAGAGCGTATTACGGGTAGATTGAATATCTCTCAAAGACTTCTAGACGATAAATTGAGATTAGATTTACAAGGTACCATATCAAGGGTTAACGATGAAGCCCCTCCATTAAGTGGTAGTGCCGGCTCTACCGGTGACCTTTTAGGTTCTGCATATTCGGCGAACCCGACTTGGCCAGCGAGCTCAAGCTTTAACCCTGGGGATAGAATCAACCCCTTGAACTTACTTGAAAACTGGCAAAGTTTAAACAACACAAACCGTTACTTGGTCAACTTCTCCGCCTCGTACGACATTCTTGACAACCTGACCGCCAAGGCAACCTTCGGTTATGATAAGGCGGACGCGACAAGAGAAGCGTCATTGAACGCTAACTCCTTCAATGTAGCAAGAGGTGCCGCCGGCAATGGCCGTGGCGCTTTAAACGACCTTATCAATGAAAACCGTTTGTTCGAATTTACGGTAAACTACAAAACGGAGTTTGAAAACTCGACTTTAGATGTACTGGGTGGTTTTTCATTCCAAGACTTTAATGTAAGAGGAAGAAATGTTGAAGGTTGGGGCTACTCGACAACCGATTTGAATTCCATGGCCCGAGACCTATCGAATGCTTCAGACATTCTAGAGTCGCAACTTTCAGGTTCTTATCAGCAATATGGCTACGCGGCTGATGTAGGAGGCGACGATGTACCGGACGGTCTTTTTGTCAACCGCTTATTCCCTTCGGCCCAAACCGAATTTTTAGGGGACGCTTCCATTCCGGTTAGCTCTATTTTTACCGACACCTTTGATAATACCGACGAATTGCAATCATTTTTCGCCCGGGTCAATTACACTATAGCGGATAAGTATTTATTTACCGCCACAGTAAGGGCGGATGGCTCTTCTAAATTCGGAGATAATAACCAGTACGGTATATTCCCTTCCGGAGCCTTTGCCTGGAAAATCAATGAGGAAGATTTCATTGGCGATGCGGTCTCTACCTTAAAACTTAGACTGAATTACGGTATTACCGGTAACCAAGATGGTCTTGGTTATGGCCGATTCGTACGAAGGGAGAGATATTCGACTGGCAGCATAAACGACGCAGGAGAAATTAATGTTCCGGGAATTACAACCGTTGAATTTGCCAATCCCGATTTAAAATGGGAAGAAACGACACAATATGGTGTTGGTCTCGACTTCGGTTTTGCAAATGACAGATTAAACGGTAGTCTTGATTTCTATCGTAAGGAAACCAAAGATTTGCTCTTGAACATAGAAGCAGCGCAACCATCGCCACAGCCTACTTTCTTTCAGAACTTAGATGCACTGGTGTTGAACCAAGGGGTTGAATTCTCCTTGAATTACGACTTTGTACAATCCGAAGATTTTAATTGGTCTGCCGGTTTCAACATAGCATATAACAAAAATGAGATACAGGATTTTGATGGACAGATTGCCGCAGGAACCATTCGCGGTGCAGGTCTTTCAAACGCCTTTGCACAACGTTTGGCCTCCGGTCAACCTTTGTTCTCATTCTATTTACGTGAATTCATAGGTTTTGATGAAAATGGAAACCCTATTCACGAAGGCGGAAATGACAATCAAAAATTTGTAGGTAAAAGTGCCCTTCCCGATTTTACCGGTGGTTTTTCAACAAGCTTGAATTATAAAAACTGGGATGCCTCCTTATACTTCAACGGTCAGTTTGGAAATTATATCTACAACAATACAGCAAACGCCTTCTTTACCGGTGGGGCTATTGGTAGTGGAAATAATGTAACCCAAGATGTTGTAGGACTTGCAGGCGAAGAAGGTCGATTTGCCGAAGCATCGGTCTCTACCCGATTTTTAGAGAAAGGAGATTTCGTAAGACTGCAAAATGCATCTATCGGCTATAACGTACCTCTATCAGGAGAGGGTTGTTTCGACACTATGAGATTGAGCCTAAACGCTCAAAACCTATTCGTAATTACCGGTTATAGTGGTCTTGACCCTGAAGTTAGCGTTAGCCCTGCAGGCGCAGACCTTCTTAACGGATTGCCTATTGCCGGCATCGATTACAGTTCTTTTCCAAGACCAAGAACATTGACGGTTGGAATTAACGTAACTTTTTAAAAAAACAGATATGAAACTATATATAAAACTCAAGCCCGTATTACTTTCGGCTTTAACAGTCGCCCTGCTGGTCTCTTGTACCGACTTGGAAATAGAGGAGACGGACTCTTTAATCAGTAAAGATTCGGGAGCCACCGGCTTTACAGGACTAACCAACACGGAGTCTTCACTTAACGACCTTTACAACAAAGTAGGAGGAGATTTTCAAACCCAAGAAAACATGTATGCCCTATCCGAGGTTTCCACTGACGAGCTTCTTGTACCTACAAGGGGAACGGATTGGGGAGATAACGGAATCTGGAGACAGTTGCACACCCATACCTGGACACCTGCCCACCTGTTCGTTAAGAACTCTTGGAACAATTTGAACCAGAATATTTTTAGGGCAACGGAAATTATAGAAAGTAACCCCTCTAATTCCGTATTGGCAGAAGCCAAGTTTCTTCGTGCCTTTAACATGTTCTTTGTTATGGATTTGTTCGGGTCAGTACCTTTCCGAGGTGTTGATGAAGGTCCGGATGTAAATCCAAAAGTAATGAGTAGAAGCGAAGCTTACAGTTTTGTTGAAACCGATTTACTCGAAGCCCTACCCAATCTAGAATCAATTACGCCCGGCACCGAAAATACGGGTAAAGCTTCTCAAGAAGCCGCTAATTTCTTATTGGCTAAACTCTATCTTAACGCGGCCATATACAATGGTAGCGGAACATTTGACAATGCGGATATGCAAAAAGTAATCGATGCCGTAGATGCGATTCAGGCAAAAGGTTTTGCATTGCAAGAAGGATATTTCCAGATTTTTGAACCCACAGATGACACCGAAACAATCTGGCATCTGAACAGTGAGGTAGCATCACGTATTTGGAACACCCTACACTACAGCCAAAATTCACCTGATAATGATGGTGGTGGTTGGAACGGGTTTACCACCCTTTCCGATTTTTACAACAGCTTTGAAGGAGCCCCAAATACAAACTACGTAGGTGATGGACAAGAAGAACGACGAGGTTTTGTACCTGACGCCAATAACGCCAACAATCAAAACTTGGGCATAGGATATGGCTTCCTGATTGGTCAGCAATACGATCAAAACGGCAACCCTCTTACCAATCGTCAAGGCGATCCCTTGGTCTTTACCAAAGAAATTCCTGCCCTAGTGGGTAACACCGAGGTAGAAGGCGTAAGGGTCATCAAATACCACCCATACGACCCTACCGATGAGGAAGATCAAATCAATTCATTCCGAAAACATCAAATCATGTTCAGATTTGCAGATGCCCATTTGATGAAAGCGGAAGCAATGATGCGCATGGGGCAAGATCCCACTGCTACCGTCAATGAATTACGACAGAAGAGAGCCGATACTCCTGATTTAACTTCGGTAGATGAACAAGAACTTTTAGACGAACGCGGAAGAGAATTGTTTTTAGAATATTGGAGAAGAAACGATTTGATTCGTTTTGGTCAATTCACCGCTCCATGGAGTCTGAAAGAAGTTAGTGGAGATGAAACGACGAACTTGTTTCCGATACCCGAAACCGCTCTTCTATCCAATCCCAACCTAGTTCAAAATCCAGGATACTAGAGTTTACGATTTAAGTGTTTAAAAAGGCTCCGACTTAACAGTCGGGGCCTTTTTTTTTATAACAGAGGCAAATATATCCTACTTCAAAAACAGCCTTTCACAACTATTAAAAGCCAACGACCATTTCCAATTTTAAATCTGTGTCGACCCTATGCTGTCCTTTGACCTTGAACAGGGCCGTAAAATACTTTTTCCCCTTCAGATGATCGGCCTCGAACTTCTGAAGACTATCCTTATCCGTAAAATATTCCGCAGTAGCACTCACACCGATATCGTGTTGGGAGAAAAACACAAAGTGTTCGGTATTGCCAATACTCGGGTATTTTGAGACAATCGCATATTCTTCATCTACCAAGGTAGACCCCATGCTCCACGAGGTATCCTCTAGGCTAGGATGCCCCGAAAGCACCAATGTTCGCGATGTTAAGGTAAAAAACGGGTTAGCATCGTTAAAAAAACCTATGAATTGGTTCTCGTTTTTCAAAGGCCCGGCATAAATGGCATTTCCCTCTTTGATTTCAGGCAAGGTAGTCTGGGTAGAGAACCTGATGGAAAACCCTTTGTCATAGCGCTGAAAAAACTGCTGAAACCGTTGCGAGGCCATTGCCGCCATACGGGTAGTGTAACTGTACTTCGCAGGATGGAGCATCCCCTTCAACTCGGGTTTTCTTTCCAATAAATCGTAGAATTCATCAATATTGTTGATCTCAAAATCACGGGTCCACCCCTTCCCCCCGGTCAAGGTTTGTCCCATAGCCCCAAAGTGATCTCCAAGAACAAGGTTGGTAGAAGCACCGGAACCGAGAAAAGACCTCCATAGCGATGGTGTTTTAGGAGGCATGTAGGCCACCAACAAGGCTACCAACGCAAGAAGCAACAATCCGTACGGGAGTACTTGCCTCCAGCCTATTTTTTTTGCCCATCCTACCGACACCTGTTTCTTGACAAACCGCACTTTATACTGCCCTTTATCGATTTTTAACTGCCAAGCTTCGGCACTGCCCTCGCTCTCGTAATAGGCCAGTAACTTTTTTCTCAAGTTGTATATATTGACCCTGACCCTCGGATTGTTCTTTTCTTCGACCTGATTATCCTTAAAGAATTCGAGTTCTATTACGGCTTCCTTTAAATGGGTTCCTTTCTTGGTCGCCTCGTACAAATACTGAAGTAGCCCTCTGCTGGTCGGGGCGTTTTTAAAGGTTTCACTTTCCTTAATTTTAGAAACAATCTCTTGTTCAAGTTTTTCGCTCAAATGCATGAAGAATACAATAAAATAGGTAGTTTCAAATCTGCTTTAACCGTTATAGCTACCGTTAAAGAAGGGTTAAAGTACTAAGAATAAAGCGTAAAATATACATTTACCCCATTGATTTCAACGCCATTCCCTACCCCAATACACTTTTGGCAAGGGCATAGGCAATCGATAAAACAAACCGACACGGCATTCATGCCATTAATACATCCTAGCCATGAAAATGAATATAAGCTCTAGCGTATTACTATTCACCCTGCTCTGCATGTTCGGCGCGAATGCCATGCAATCGAATACGGAACCCAACGAGGTCGAAACCGAAAAAATGTACCTTTCCGGCACGGGAAAGGACGATATGGTAGACTGGGAGTTCTTCTGTTCCGATGGAATGAACAGCGGCAAATGGACGACCATCGGTGTTCCGTCTTGTTGGGAATTACAGGGTTTTGGTTACTACAACTACGGCAAGGACGATTTCAAGGTACGCAAGAACGAGTACGGACGCTACAAATACCAGTTCGACCTTCCTAAAAAATGGAGGAACAAGGAAATAAAAATCGTATTTGAAGGCGTTATGACCGATGCCGAGGTCAAGATCAACGGAAAATTGGCCGGCGAGGTGCACCAAGGGGCCTTCTATGAATTCAAGTACTCTATTTCACACCTTTTGAAATACGGTGAAAAAAACATGTTGGAAGTCAAGGTCAACAAGGCTTCTTCCAACTCCTCCATCAATCACGCCGAGCGTGAAGCCGATTTCTGGATTTTCGGTGGAATTTTTAGACCGGTCTACCTACAAGCTTTTCCAAAAGAAAACATAGAACGTGTCGCCATCAACGCCAAAGCCGACGGAAGTCTAGAAGCCGATATCTTTACAACATCTAAAAAGGCGCAATCGCTACGCCTTTCCCTATCAGACCTCGACCATAACAAACTGCAAGAACTCCCCCTTACCGATATCAGCAAGGAACAAGGAAAATGGCACGTTTCAACAAAAGCCCATGATATCAAATCATGGAACCCAGAATCACCACAACTGTACTTCTTGAATATTGAACTTTTGAACAAAAAAGGGGAGATTCTACACAAGACCCTAGAACGCATAGGTTTTAGAACCGTTGAAGTTCTTGAAGGCGACGGGATATACGTAAACGGGCAACGCATTAAGTTCAAAGGGGTGAACAGGCATTCGTTCTATCCGTCCTCCGGCAGAACCACATCTAAAGAACTAAGTATAGAACATGTAAAAATGATGAAAGACATGAACATGAATGCCGTTCGTATGTCGCACTACCCACCAGACACCCACTTTTTAGACGTTGCCGATTCACTAGGCCTTTTTGTTATAGATGAAGTGTGCACTTGGCATTCGCCCCATCTAGATACCAAAGTGGGCCGAAAAATTGTTAAGGAAACCGTGGTTCGAGACGTCAACCACCCCTCCATTCTCCTTTGGGCCAATGGCAATGAAACCGGATGGAACACCGCCCTCGATGATGATTATGCCAAATGGGACATCCAACAACGGGAAGTCATCCACCCATGGAACATCTTCAGAAAGACGAATACAATGCACTACCCCAGCTATCACGTTTTTGCATACGACACCTATGCAAAAGACAAAATATACTTCCCTACCGAGTTTTTGCACGGCCTATACGACGGTGGACACGGCGCGGGCTTAGACGATTATTGGAAACAGATGTGGAATATGCCCCTAGCTGCCGGAGGGTTTTTATGGGACTTTGCAGATGAGGCCGTGGTTCGAACAGATAAAAAAGGAATACTAGATACCGATGGCAACCATGCAGCCGATGGTATCGTCGGACCCTATGGCGAAAAAGAGGCCAGTTACTTTAGTATTAAGGAAATCTGGTCTCCGATATACATAGAAGACCGCTATATAAAACCGGACTTCAACGGTGTTTTTAGAATAGAGAACAGGTATCACTTTACCCATTTAAACGAAATCAAAATGGCGGCTAAATGGGTACGGTTCGACGGCCCCAAAGGAACGGGTAAGATTAAGACCATATCCGAAACCACAGTTGCATTACCAAATCTGGCCCCTGTTATAAAAGGCGAGTTTAAAGTCGACCTCCCCAATAACTGGCAAACCGCAGATGCCTTGTACTTAACGGCAACGGCCCCTAATGGCTCCGAAATATTTACATGGTCCTACCCCATAAAAATTCCTAAGAAAATAAACGAAACCTACATCGACCTATCGGAAGAAGGGGAAATTTCAACCCATACCGAAGCCGGACGAATAAAGGTTGTAGCGAATGGGATTCAGTATAGCTTTTCAGAAAAAACAACTTTGTTAGAAGAGGTGAAGAAGGCAGGTAAAATAATTCCTTTCAATAATGGCCCGATAATTTTTGACCATAAAGACAAAATCGAATCCGTAAAGATCAACAAACTTAAAGGCAAGGTAGAGATTCTTACCGTTTTCGAAGCATCGGATAAGTCGCCCAGTTGGGCCAGCCATAAAGAGTATAGTTCCGATGTCATCAAATGGACCGTACACTCCAACGGCCTGTTGGACCTACATGTAGAAATTAAAGGCAAAAAAATAGTAAAGGGGTTTAAGGGCATTACCTTTTCTTTTCCCGAATCTGAAGTTAGCGGTATGAAATGGCTGGGTGATGGCCCCTATCGCGTATGGCGGAACAGAATGAAGGGCACCAAATTTCAAGTTTGGGAAAACGATTACAACAATACCGTCACCGGTGAATCCGGTTTTGTATACCCAGAATTTAAAGGATTCTTTTCGAGCCTGTATTGGGTAAAAGTAAAAGGGAAAAACAACAACGGTTTTACGGTATATTGTAATTCCGAAAATACCTTTTTGCGCATGCTTACCCCCCAGCATCCTAAAGAAGATCCCAACCATAGGGTTTCGGTAGATTTTCCGGAAGGCGATATTTCCTTCGTAAAAAACATTCCCGCAATTGGAACCAAATTTCAAACAGGAGACAAAATGGGACCTCAAGGAAATTCGGAAAACTACTTTGGAAACGACGATGAACCCATAACTATACATCTGAGCTTTGAATTTTAGATATATACCCCTTCATTAAGACCAAAAAAACATATCTATAACCGAGAGCCCTGTGTAACGCAGGGCTTTTCAATTTTAACACTATCATTTATTGGATATAATCCATATATTAGGAATTATTCCATAATTTAGCTATCCAATTTTTTAAAGGATAGTTATGCAAAAGATACTCTCACCGCCCGTCCTTTTACACTTTAGCAGATCTGCAGAAACAACTGCAAACCTGCCCGTTACCATAAGCACAGATACAACCGCCTTTCTCAAAATCCCTTGCGCATGTATTTGAACTGTCATACTTATTACAGCCTTCGCTATGGCACATTAAAACCAGAAGAACTTTTGGCTTTGGCGGCCGAGAACAACAATGGGGTTTTGGCATTGACCGATATTAACAATACCTCAGCCTGCCTCGATTTTGTACGTCTGGCCCCGAATTATGGTATCAAACCGGTTTTAGGTGTAGACTTCAGAAACGGGGTCGACCAGCAATTTGTAATCCTAGCCAAGAACAATGATGGCTTTAGGCGCATCAATGCCTATCTATCTTCCTTTTTGCACCGACCAGGGGCGATCATACCGGAAAGCCCTATTGAAATGGAGGACTGTTTTGTGATCTATCCCTTTGAAAAAGGAAAAGACCGTATTCTGAACAAAAACGAATACCTAGGGGTCGCACCAAAAAAATTACGCCATTTAAAATTTTCGAAAAGCACTTTTGAAACGGATAAATTGGTGCTATTGCACACAGTATCGTTTCGCGACAAAAGAGGCTTCAACACCCATCGCCTTTTGCGGGCCATCGACAACAACACCTTGTTGAGCAAATTACCTGAGCACGAACAAGGTAGTGAAACCGACCGTTTCTTAACTGCTGAAGCAAGGGAGCGGATTGCCGTCGATTTTCCTGAATTGACAGAAAACACAAAACGATTACTCGATAGTTGCCATATTAAATTTGATTTTTCAAAAACCACGCCCAACAACCAGCGTTCGTATACCCAAAACGAAGAACTGGATTTTCGTTTGCTTCAAAAGCTTGCTTATCAAGGCATACCCTATCGTTATAAAAAAGTAGACGAAACCATATACAGTCGGGTGTCAAAAGAATTAAACATTATAAAAGAGAAAGGCTTCGTTTCTTACTTTTTGATCAATTGGAAAATTTTAAAATACGCAAGAAGCAAAGGTTACTTTTATGTAGGTCGCGGCAGCGGGGCCAATAGCATCATTGCCTATTTACTGCGGATAACCGATGTAGACCCCATAGAGCTTGACCTGTATTTTGAGCGCTTCATCAACCTATACCGCCAAAATCCCCCTGACTTCGACATTGATTTTTCTTGGTCGGACAGGGATGACATCACCCGGTTTATGTTCGAACGGTTTAAGAATACCGCCCTCATTACCGTTTACAATACTTTTAAGTTTAGGGCATCGGTACGTGAACTGGGAAAGGTTTTTGGCCTGCCCAAGTCAGAGATAGATATACTTAGCAAAGGCAAATATGACATCAACCAGCTCGATAGACTTTCACAACTGGTCATAAAATACAGTCGGTATATACAAGGCTTCCCAAATTACTTGGGCATTCATGCCGGAGGTGTTTTAATTTCGGAAAAGCCTATACACCATTATTGCGCCACTTTTATGCCTCCCAAAGGCTTCGCCACCACACAAATCGACATGGTGGTCGCCGAAGATATCGGTCTGTACAAATTCGACATTCTAAGTCAACGCGGCCTAGGAAAGATTAAGGACGCCGTTGAAATCATAACAAAAAACCACAGGAACATAAAGTCGATAGATATTCATGACATCAAACGGTTCAAGGAAGACCAACGTATTAAACACTTATTGAAAAATGCCAAGGCCATAGGCTGCTTTTACGTAGAATCGCCCGCCATGCGTATGCTTTTAAAAAAATTACAGGTCGACAACTACTTAGGCCTGGTCGCCGCAAGTTCGGTCATTCGACCGGGAGTGGCAAAGTCAGGAATGATGCGGGAGTATATTTTACGCTACCGTTACCCCGAACGCCGAAAAGAGGCCCACCCTGTTCTATTGCACATTATGCCCGAAACTTTTGGCGTTATGGTCTACCAAGAAGACGTCATTAAAGTGGCACACCACTTTGGCGGGCTAACACTGGGCGAGGCCGATATGCTACGTCGGGGGATGTCGGGAAAATTTCGCTCCCGAGACGAGTTCCTAAAAGTAAAACAACGGTTTTTCGACAATTGCAAGGCTGATGGCAAGCCCGATGCGGTAACCCGTGATATCTGGAGGCAAATCGAAAGTTTTGCCGGCTATGCCTTTGCCAAGGGACATTCTGCCTCATATGCCGTTGAAAGCTATCAGAGCCTTTTCTTAAAGGCATACTACCCTATAGAATACATGGTGGCCACGCTCAACAATGGCGGTGGCTTTTACAATCGGGAACTGTACATACACGAGGCCAAGATGCACGGGGCCCTTATTGAAGCGCCCTGTATCAACCATAGTGAATACCTAACCCGGGTACAAGGGAAAAAAATCTATCTCGGCTTTAGCCTTCTAAAAGATTTGGAAACCCGTACGGTAGAAAAAATACTTGCCGACAGGGCACAACATGGGACCTACAAAAACCTTGACGATTTTATCGATAGGGTCTCCATTTCAACAGAACAGATGGCCATACTCATTAAAATCAATGCATTTCGTTTTACCGGAAGCAATAAAAGGGAACTTCTTTGGTCTGCCTACCTACAAACAAGCAAGATTCCCAAAGAAGAGCATGTCAACACCTTGTTCCGTTCAGAAAAAATATCGTATAAAACCCCTGAACTAAAAAGTAGCGAACTAGAAAACGCCTTTGACGAATATGAACTTTTAGGCTTTCCATTGTGCAATCCGTTCGATTTACTCGCCTCCCCAAAAAAGAATGCTTTGAGGGTTAGCGAGCTACTTTCTTATAAAGGCAAGATCGTTACTATTGAAGGCTATTTGGTAGCCACAAAAAATACCGCTACCTCAAACGGAAAACCCATGTACTTCGGTACATTTTTAGACCGAAGCGGCGACTTTATCGATACCGTTCACTTTCCTCCCGTAGCGGCCAAATTTCCATTTAGGGGAAAGGGCATCTACTCCATCACCGGAAAAGTAACGGAAGAATTTGAGTGCGTCAATATTGAAGTAACGACCATGTACCGCCAGGCCATTATTGAAGACCCAAGATATTCGGATAACCATAATACAACCTTGTCCCATGTCTGAAGAAAGAGCTATAGTACACATGGACCTCGATACGTTTTTCGTGTCATGCGAGCGCTTGCAAGACAGTCGTCTAAACCACAAGCCCATATTGATAGGGGGCACATCAGACCGAGGGGTAGTAGCCTCATGCAGTTACGAAGCCCGAAAGTTCGGTATTCATTCGGCCATGCCCATGCGTATGGCCAAACAACTCTGCCCCGAAGCCATTGTGCTAAGAGGCAATGCCACAACCTACAGCAAATATTCAAACCTGGTTACCGAGGTAATCAAAGACAGTGTGCCCCTATATGAGAAAAGTTCGATAGATGAATTTTTTATAGACCTAACGGGAATGGACAAATTTTTCGGATGCCATCAAATGGCCATCGAACTTAGGCAACGGATCATCAGGGAGACGGGATTGCCGATTTCCTTTGGGCTATCGACCAATAAGACCGTATCCAAAATAGCCACGGGACAGGCCAAGCCCAATAACCAAATCAGGGTTTTCAAGGGTACGGAAAAACCCTTCTTGGCCCCCCTATCCGTACGAAAAATACCCATGGTCGGCGAGGTCACCTATAAATCGCTATGCGATCTGGGAATCAAAAAAATTGTCACCGTACAACAAATGCCCATGCAATTAATGCATAAGGTACTGGGTAAAAACGGATTGAGTATTTGGAAGAAAGCCAACGGCATAGACAACAGCCCCGTAATCCAATATCACGAACGAAAATCGATATCTACGGAACGCACCTTCGACAAAGACACCACAGACATTAAAAAGCTAAAAAGCATCACTATAGCCATGGCCGAAAATTTAGCCTATCAGTTAAGAAGGGGCAATAAACTAACGGCCTGCATCACCTTTAAAATACGCTATTCCGATTTTCAAACCTATACACAACAACAGAAAATACCTTACAGCTCCCTCGACAGCAGCATATTGCCCGTTGTTCTGAACTTGTTCGAAAAACTCTACAACAGGCGCCTGCTGGTTCGTTTAATCGGTGTTCGGTTCAGTCATTTGGTAGAGGGCGGGCATCAGATCAACCTATTTGAAGACAACGAAAAACTGATACGCCTTAGCCTTGCCATAGACAAAATGCGCGAGCGCTACGGAGACCGCTCCGTTATCAGTGCCGCTGGAATGGAAGCCAAAAGCATCAGCCGATGGAATCCTTTTTCCGGGGAGCCCCCTCCCCTCTTACCGAATAGAAGAAGGTAATTTATAGCTATTCCTGTCGGCCATACCCCTCCTTCGCAAACAAAATCTTCCTAAAACAAAAAGGCCTTGCACCGTCTAAAACTAATGCAAGGCCTTTTCTTTTTAAAAATATATCCTACTTGGCAAAATACACGTACAGTGCCACAACGATCAAACAGATAACGATACCTATCTGTTTTACATATTTATAAGGCTCAATCGATACCTGTTCCGTGTACTCGAGTTCAAATGGTTTTTCGTTCGGCCATATTTTACCGATAACCAACATAATAGTCGCATTCAGTACAAACAGAATGGCCATGATATGTATAAAGTGAGGGTAAGCTTCCGCCTTTATCAAGGCCAAGGCCTCAGGGTCGGTTATTCCGGCAGCGGCGGCCTCTTCCAAAGCACCATCAACGAACATCGGCTGTAAGTAGAACTGGCTGAAACAATACAGGACCACACCGGCAATGATACCGATCTTTGCCGCAATGGCAGGTACACGCTTGGTCAAATAGCCCACAACGATTATGGTAAATATCGGAATGGTATAAATACCGTTCAACTCTTGCAAGTAAGCAAAAAGGCTGCCGGCATTAGAGATCAAAGGAGCGATGAGCATTGCCCCAATGGCCAGTACGATACCAAAAATCTTACCGTATTGCACCACCGTTTGCTCCGTTGCGTCAGGATTGATATGTTGTTTGTAAACATCAAGACCGAAAAGGGTTACCGAGCTGTTCAATACACTGTTGAAAGAACTCAGGATCGCCCCGAAAAGAACGGCCACAAAGAAACCGACCAAATATTTTGGCAATACGGCATTTACCAATGCAGGATAGGCTTGATCCGGCATTTCCAATCCGCCCTGAAAATAATGGAAGGCGATAATACCCGGAAGCACTACGATCAAGGGCCCTAAAATTTTAATAAAGGAGGCCAATAACAGTCCTTTCTGCCCTTCGGCCAGGTTCTTCGCCCCCAGTGCCCTTTGTATAATCTGCTGGTTGGTACCCCAATAAAACAGATTGATCAGCATCATACCGGTAAAAAGGGTAGAAAACGGCACACTATTGGTAATCTCCCCGGTAGAATCGAATTTATCGGGATTGGACTGATATAGTACGTCTAAACCGCCGAATACACTTCCATCCCCAATGGCCATAAGCCCGAAAACGGGTATTAAAAGCCCACCTATCAACAACCCTACCGCATTTATCGTATCTGAAACGGCAACCGCCTTAAGTCCACCAAACACCGCATAGATAGAACCGATAATGCCTATTCCCCAAATACTGAGGTTTAGGGCCGTACTATCGGAAACTCCCAGCATAGTGGGCAAATCGAACATGGTGCTAATAGCAAGCGCACCCGAATAAAGAATGGTCGGCAATAATACCACCACATAGCCTGTAAGGAACAAAACCGAAGTAAGGGTCTTTGTAGTAACATCATAGCGATCTTTTAGAAATTGGGGAACCGTAGTAATCCCCCCTTTTAAATATCTGGGCAACAAAAAAATCGCCGTTATTACCATGGCTATGGCCGCCAAGGTTTCCCAGGCCATCACAACGATTCCCTCGGTATATGCCTGCCCGTTAAGACCTACAATTTGTTCGGTAGAAAGGTTGGTCAACAATAAGGATCCGGCGATAACACCGGCCGTAAGGCTCCTTCCTCCCAAAAAATAACCATCAGAAGATTTCTCATCCGTCGTTCGTGTAGCAAAGTAAGATATTATGGCCACCAAAGCGGTAAAGCCAACAAAAGACAAAATTCCTATCATTATAAACTGGTTTGATATTTCGGCTAAATATATTGGATTATTTGCGAAAAACTCAAGGTTTAACAGACAATATATGCGATATCACATATGCCTCATAAATTAAGATAAAATTTCACAGGCCTGTAATTTTCTATACCTCTGGGCTTTGATTATCTTGCAGATGATTTTTACTATGAAAAAAGCACTGGTTTTAATTTGGGTCGGGACGCTGTCCTTTTTTATACTTTCCTGCTCAGAAAAAAAGCAGGAACCCCCATTCCTATTTCAAAAACGTAAGAATTCCCAGACGGGAATCACCTTTAAAAACGCCCTCAAGAACACCCCCGAGCTTAACATACTTAACTATCTCTACTATTACAACGGGGCTGGAATAGCGGCAGCGGATTTTAATAATGACGGAAGCGTAGACCTCTACTTTACGGCCAATGAGGCGGCAGACCATTTTTACCTGAACCAGGGCGGCCTCAAATTCAAGGAAATAAGCCAAAAAGCGGGCATCAACAATACCGAGGGATGGACCACCGGAGTCACCCATGTCGACATCAACAATGACGGACTGCTAGACCTCTACATCTGTAAAGTCGGCAAGTACAAACATATGGAAGGCTCGAACCTGCTCTATGTAAACCAAGGTAATGACAAAGACGGAAACCCTGTTTTTAAGGAGGAAGCAAAGAAATACGGACTTGATTTCTCGGGATTTTCGACCCAAGCCGCATTTTTCGATTACGATCTTGATGGTGACCTAGACCTGTTTCTCCTCAACCACTCGGTACACCCCAACCGCACCTATGGCAAGGGAAGCAAAAGAAAAAAGACCGCCCCCTTATCCGGCGATCGACTTTACAAAAATGAAAACGGAAAATTTGTAGATGTTTCTTCCGAAGCCCATATTTTTCAAGGTGAAATCGGATACGGCCTTGGCCTTGGCATAAGCGACGTCAACAATGATGGCTATCCCGATGTATACGTAGGTAATGATTTTTTTGAGAACGACTACCTCTACATCAATCAAAAAGACGGCATTTTTAAAGAAATCATCTCTGAAAACGACAAGAAGTTAGGGCATACCACCCACTTTTCAATGGGCAATGACCTGGCCGATATCAATAACGACGGTCTCACGGATATTGTTTCCCTAGATATGCTTCCCGAAAACCTGGAAACCTACAAAACATCAGGACTGGAATATCCCTATCCCACCTATCAAAACTACTTACGGAACGGTTATGCCCCCCAATACATGCAGAATACCCTGCACCTCAACCTCGGCCACGGCAACTTTAGCGAAATAGCCCATTTAGCCGGTATTTCCGCTACCGAATGGTCATGGGGAGCCCTGCTGGCGGACTATGATAACGACGGGCTAAAAGACCTTTTTGTTTCAAACGGAATCAAAGGGGCCACCAACGATATGGACTTCATCAACTTTATTGCCAACGACAATATTCAAAAACGTATTGAAGAAGGCATGACCGAAGAAGACATGGCCTTTATTGATGAAATGCCCCATAAAAAAGAACCGAATTACTTTTTCAGGAACAAAGGTGACCTGACTTTTGAAAACGTATCCAAAACATGGTCCGACCTAGAAAAAAGTTACAGCAACGGCAGTGTTTATGCCGACCTTGATAATGACGGCGACTTAGATATTGTAGTGAACAATGTCGACCAAGAGGCCTTTGTTCTGGAAAACACCAGCGAAACGACTGCGGAAAACCATTTTTTAAATATCGGTTTTAAAGGAGCCCCGAGCAACTTGTTCGGTATTGGGACAAAAGTCATCGCCTATAGCAAGAATAAGGCCATAAGCGCTGAAAATTTCGTCAGCAGGGGATACTTATCATCGGTACCGCCCCGACTGCATTTGGGCATAGGTAAAGATTCAGTTCTCGATTCGGTAAAAGTGATATGGCCGGGCGGAAAATTTCAAACCCTAAAAAACCTGCAGGCCGACCAAAAAATAGAACTGAGCATTTCAGAGGCCCGTGGAAATTATTACGAAACGCCTAAAACATCTGCGGCCACCTTACTACACAACAAAAACGACTTCCTTGGTTTCTACCATAAAGACAGCCCTACCCTTGAATTCAACCGAAGTCCCTTGGTTCCTTTTGCCAATACCAATGAAGGTCCCGAAATTTCAGTGGCCGACATCAATGCAGATGGTCTCGACGATATTTTAATCGGTGGTGGAAAGGGCCAAGCTACGGCTTTGTTCGTGCAACGACCGAACGGTGTATTCAAAGAAGAGCAAACGGGGCTCTTTGAGGAAGACGCCATTAACGAAGACCTATCACAGCTCATTTTTGACGCCGACGGCGATGGCGACCAAGATCTCATCATTGTCAGTGGCGGTAACGAATTTCAATCGGGAAAGCCCCTACAGCCAAGGTTTTATCGAAACCACGAGGGGCAATTCAAAAAAGAAGACCAGCAGTTCTCCAATATTTCTCCCAATGCTTCAAAGGTAGGCTCCGTAGATTTTGACAATGACGGCGACCTCGACCTCATCATAGCCTCCGACCAGGTCCCGCACCAGTTCGGTACCACGCCTTCGCAATATATATTTGAAAACGATGGTTCAGGAAACTTTACCGACGTATCCGACACCTTCGGAAAGCCGTTTAAAGGCGTAGGCAACGTAAAAGATTTTATTTGGACGGATTTGGACGGAAATGGGTTTCAAGACCTTATAGCCGTAGGGCATTGGATGCCGGTCAGCATCTTTTACAATGATGGAAAAAGTTTACAGCCCCGGAAAGACCCTGCACTCAAAAACACCAATGGCTGGTGGAACGTAGTTGTGGCCGATGACTTTGACAATGACGGCGATATCGATTTTGTTGCAGGAAATTGGGGACTCAACAGCAAGTTCAGGGCATCTGCCACCGAAGCGATCACCCTTTACAATGCCGATTTTGACGAAAACGGAAACATAGACCCTATAGTCACCTATTTTCATCACCACAAAGAAACCCCCTTTGCCTCAAAAGACGAACTCGTCAAACAATTGCCCTATTTGAACAAACGGTTTTTATCTTATAAAGACTTTGCCCAAGCTTCGGTTTTCGACCTCTTCTCAAAAGAGAAATTGATAAAATCTGACCAAAAAAAGGTATACGAATTACAAAGTTCGTTTTACGAAAACGATGGAGTTGGCAATTTTAATATAAAAGCGCTCCCAACTATTGCACAAGCCTCCACAATTCATGATATTGCAGTAGATGACTTTGACAATGACGGCTTTAAAGACCTATTAATTGTAGGCAACTCTACCGAAATAAGTACCCAACTAGGCCGAATGGATGCTTCCCACGGTATCATTTTACGCAACAATGGCAAGGGCGATTTCGAGTGGTCAGACGGCCAAGATTTCAATATTGAAGGGTCAGCAAGAAGCATTGCCAAAATTAGAATTAACAACCACCCGGTCTATATCGTTGGTATAAACAACGATGTTCCGGTTTTCTTATCAAGAAAAAGCAACAACTAATATGCAATCAACAGTCAAAAAGGTTTTTTTTGCCCCGGTTCGGGCATTCCTTCCCGTGATGATTCTTATGATTTCGTGCCATTCCGAAACTAAGGAAGAAGTTTCCAAAGAACCTAAAAAAGAAACGCTATTTAGCATGCTTCCTCCGGAAGAAACCGGTATAGATTTTATCAACTCGGTACAGAACCAAAAGAATTTCAACATATTCAAGTACCGTAATTTTTATAACGGTGGGGGCGTAGCCATAGGGGACATCAACAATGATGGTCTAGCGGACATTTATCTTTCCGCCAATATGGGACCCAACAAACTCTACCTGAACAAAGGGGATTTTAAGTTTGAGGACATCTCCGAAAAAGCAGGCGTTACGGGCAATAAACCATGGTCTACCGGGGTCGTCATGGCCGATATCAATGCCGACGGACTCTTGGACATCTATGTTAGTAACGCCGGAAACATGGAAGGCAACAACCATGACAACGACCTTTACATCAACAATGGCGACCTTACCTTTACCGAAAGGGCAAAAGAATTCAACCTTGCCGAGACCGGTTTCTCTACCCATGCCTCCTTTTTCGATTACGACAAAGATGGCGATCTCGATGCCTACATCTTGAACAACAGCAACATCCCGGTCAGTAGCTTGGGATACGCCGAACAACGGAGCGTTAGGGCCCAAGATTGGGAGGGCGTTCCCCATATTTTTAGGGGCGTAGGCGATATACTTTTGCGAAACGACAACGGCAAATTCACCGATGTCAGTGAAGAGGCAGGTATCTATGGAAGTTTGATAGGCTTTGGCCTTGGGGTTATGGTCAGTGACATTAACGGCGACCTCTGGCCCGATATTTATGTTTCCAACGATTTTTATGAGCGCGATTACCTCTACATCAATCAAAAAGACGGTACTTTCAAAGAGGAAATAGAGGAATGGACCTCCCACCTATCACTTTCGGCCATGGGTATAGATATGGCCGATATCAACAATGACGGTAATGCCGATATTTTCATTACCGATATGCTTCCCGAGGGCGACCAACGTGTAAAATCGGTAATGGAATTTGAAGGTTACAATGTTTTTAAGCTCAAACAAAGCAAAGATTTTTACCAACAGTACATTCAAAACACGCTACAACTCAACAACGGTAATGGTTCCTTCTCTGAAATCGCATACCATAGCGGTGTGGCAAAAACCGACTGGAGCTGGGCCGGTCTGTTATTCGACATGGACAATGACGGACTACGTGATATTTATATTACCAACGGTATAAACCACGACCTTACCGACCTTGATTTCGTCGACTTCTTTGCCAATGAAATCATTCAAAAAATGGCCCTTACGGGTAAAAAGGAATCCATTGATTCCATTATCAACAAAATGCCAGTGGTACCACAACCCAACTACGCCTACCGCAACAATGGCGATATCACTTTCGACAATGCCGCGGTGGACTGGGGGTTTGAAATACCCAGCCTCTCAAACGGGGCGGCTTATGGCGACCTTGACAATGACGGCGATCTAGACCTCGTGGTAAACAATGTAAACATGCAATCCTTCGTGTACAAAAACAAGACCAATGAACTTACCGACAACCATTACATCAAATTAAAGTTCATAGGAGAAGGAAAGAATCCGTTTGCCGTGGGTGCCAGCATCAAAATGTACTATAACGACCAAGTCGTGTTTCAAGAACTGATTCCTTCTCGGGGCTTTCAATCGTCGGTCGATTACATTATGGACATAGGCCTGGGCCAGACCACCACTATCGATTCCCTTAGGGTGATTTGGCCCGATGACTATACCCAAAAGCTAGAAAAGGTTTCCGCCGATCAACTTTTGACCCTAAAACGGTCGGATGCCACAGAAAAATACATCCCGAAAAAACCGTCCAATACCAAAACCTTACTCAAGGAAATAGAGGCTGGAAAATTAGTGGCCCATAAAGAGGACACCTATACCGACTTCGATTACGAAAGCCTAATTTCCAAACTTGTTTCACAAGAAGGACCAGCCTTGGCCGTGGGTGATATAAACGGTGACGGCAACGAGGATATCTTTTTAGGAGGAGCCAGCGGCCATCCCGGAATAGTCTACGTCCATTCGGGCAATGGAAGGCTTTCGAAAAAAACATTGGATTTCGATATCGACCTAGAAGATACGGCAGCCGCATTCTTTGATGCCGACGGTGATGGAGACCAAGACCTGGTCGTAGGCACGGGAGGCAACCGGATCAACAAAGAAAACTCTTATAAACCCCGATTATATCTTAATGATGGCAGGGGGAACTTCAGTAAAACCACCGAAGACCTACCATCCGTATTCAAAAACATTTCGGTTATTTCCCCCTATGACTTCGACCAAGACGGAGACATTGATTTGTTTGTCGGTTCCAGAAGCGTTGTGGGTACTTACGGCATAGACCCTGACCATCTGTTTTTAGAGAACAAAGGTGATGGAAAATTCGTCAATGCCACCGAAAAATTAGCCTACGACCTTAAAGATGCCGGTATGATAACCGGTGCCGTTTGGGCCGATATTGACGGTGATAACAAAAAAGACCTACTGACCGTATCGGAATGGGGCCGACCGAATATCTACAAGAATTCGGGCAGACGCCTGAGCAGGCTACCGACCGACCTCGATAGCCTATTCGGCTGGTGGAACGCCATAGAAGCCGTCGACCTAGATAACGATGGCGACATGGACTTGGTATTGGGCAACCAAGGCACCAACGTACCTTACGAGGCTTCCGAAGAGCATCCTATGAAGCTATGGATCAACGATTATGACAACAACGGCACCTTGGAGCAGATCACTACCCGTGGATTTGACGGAAAAGATTATCCCATCCACCAGAAAAAAGAATTGACCGAGCAAATTGTATCGCTCAAAAAACAAAGCCTCAAAGCTTCCGAATACGCAAAAAAGACCATCGACGAACTCTTCCCCAAGGAAATTTTCGACAGGAGTATCGTTAAGCAGGCCAATACCATGGCATCGGTAATCGCCATAAACGAGGGCGGTGGCAAGTTCACCATCAAGAAATTGCCCTCACGGGTGCAGCTCTCCTGCGTATGCGGCATCAGTTGTGCCGACATCGATAAAGACGGCAACCTAGACCTTATTATGGCCGGGAACAATTTTGAGTTCAAGCCACAATACTCCCGTTTAGACGCTAGCTACGGCAATGTGCTCTTAGGTGACGGAAACCTAAACTTCAAATGGCAAGACTACAATACCAGTGGCTTTTTCATTAAAGAGGAAGTAAAACACCTGAAGCAGTTTAAGGACAAGAACGGCAAAAGCTACCTCATTGCCGCCATAAACAACGGCACACCAAAAATTTATGCGCTAGATTAGATGTCATTACCAAAGCAAGAATCCACAAGAAAAACCTATAGTCCCGTGCATTTAAAGAACACGTATATTACGCTTTGCCTTGCCCTATCGACCCTTACGGCTTGCGGTGACAAGCAGGGTTCGCTATTTCAGTTTCTTCCCGCATCGGAAACGGGCATTACCTTTGAGAATACCCTTACCGAGACCGACGACCTCAATATTTTGGACTACCTCTACTTCTACAACGGGGGCGGTGTGGCCGTAGGTGATATTGATAACGACGGCCTAGCCGATATTTTCTTTTCGGGCAACCAAGTAAAGAACAAACTCTACCGAAACAAGGGCAACCTCCAATTTGAGGATATCAGTAAAAGTGCGGGCATTGAAGGCAACAGCACCTGGAACACCGGCTCGGTAATGGGCGATGTAAACGGAGACGGGCTTTTGGATATTTACGTGTGTGCCGTTGTAGGCATCAACGGTTTCAACGGACATAACGAACTGTTCCTGAACAACGGTGACGGCACCTTTACCGAAAGCGCCGCCAAATACGGACTTGATTTCGACTCGTACAGCTCCAATGCGGCCTTTCTCGATTTTGACCTCGACGGCGATCTAGACATTTATCTCCTGAACCATGCGGTACATACCCAAGAATCTTTTGGCAAGGCAGATCTACGCCTAAAGCGGAACTACCAAACGGGGGACAAACTTCTTCGCAACGATGGAAACAAATTTGTAGATGTCAGTGAATCTGCCGGTATATACGGGGGCGTAAACGGTTACGGACTCGGATTGGCCATTTCAGATTTCAACCAAGACGGCTATCCCGACATTTATGTGGGCAACGATTTTCATGAAGACGATTACTACTATCTCAACAATGGGGATGGCACGTTTACCGAAAGCTCAAAGCAATTTTTCGCACACACCTCGCGCTTTTCGATGGGTAACGATGTGGCCGACATCAACCATGATGGTTGGCCCGACCTTATTTCCCTAGATATGCTTCCGCAAGACGAACATACGCTCAAATCTTCCGAGGGCGACGATAACGTACAGACTCAAAAATTACGCACCGAACGCTATGGATACGGGTATCAGTTCACCCGAAACATGCTAAACATCAACCAACAAAACAGCAGCTTTCTAGAAACGGCCCTAATGAGCGGGGTAGCCGCCACGGACTGGAGCTGGAGCGCGCTTTTCGGCGACTATGACCAAGATGGGGAACAAGACCTGTTTATCTCCAACGGGATACCCAAGCGCCCCAACGACCTAGACTTCATCAATTTTGTCAGCAGTGAACAAATCCGGAACAAGATGAACAACACCAAGCTTATGGATCAGCAAGCCTTGGACAAAATGCCGGCCGGAAAAATTCACAATTACGTATTCAAAGGCTCCGACAACTTGACCTTTAAAGACAAATCGGGCCAATGGATATCAAAAGATACCTTGGTCTCAGGCGCCACGGCCATGGGCGACCTTGACAACGACGGTGACCTCGACCTGATAACCAACAACCTGAACGGCACCCCGGCACTCTACATTAACAAAACCGACCAAAATGCCAACTTTCTCAAAATAAGTTTAAAGTACGGACAGCACAATCACTTCGGTTTGGGAACCAAGGTTTTTTCATATACCCAAGGCCAATTACAATACAAAGAACTCTACACGGTGAGAGGATTTCAGGCGTCCTCGGAACCCATACTCCATTTCGGATATGGAAAGACTGAAAAAATAGATTCCCTACGAATAGTATGGCCCGATGGAAGCTATCAGACCCTGACCGACATTGCTACCAACCAAAGCTTGGAAATACGACCCGAAAACACCAAAAAGTTTAACTATTCCAATTTACGGCCACAGCAAGCGCCTCTTTTTGAAAAGGTCGAGAATAACCTGGGAATCGATTTTCTGCATATTGAAGACAACTACACTGATTTTAATCGCCAAAAACTTATTCCCTACCAAATATCCGACCGTGGCCCCGCTACTGCCATTGGTGACCTGAACGGTGACGGAAAGAAGGATATTTTCTTCGGAGGCTCAAAATATATTCCTTCACAAGTCTTTGTACAAAACGATACCACATTTTCCCCTTGGCACATCAGTACTATTGCCAATGATTCTATCAAGGAAGATGTAGCGGCCGTAATCGGGGATTTTAATTCGGATGGAAAAAACGATTTGATCCTAGGCACCGGCGGAGGGGACTTTTACAATAAAATGAAGCCTTTGCTCAACTCGTATTACGTTCAAAACGACGCCGGTTTCAATGCCGCCAACCTACCGGAAAGCTTTCAAAACACCTCTGTACTCGCCCCTTACGATATGGATGGCGATGGAGACCTTGACCTGTTCCTAGGAAGCCAAGCGATCTCGAACGACTTCGGAAAGGTTCCAGAGTCCGCCCTACTCTTAAACGACAATGGAAGCCTTATAGACCAAACCCCAGACGACCTTAAGAACATAGGGATGGTCACCAATGCCATTTGGCACGATTTTGATGCCGACGGTACCAAAGACCTGATTGTGGTAGGCGAATGGATGTCCCCTACTTTTTTCAAGAATACCAAAGGACAACTTACCAAGATCGATGTGGTTCAAAAAAACCTGAGCGGTCTCTGGCAAAGTATCGTCCCTTTTGATATTGATAACGATGGAGATACCGATTACCTGCTCGGCAACTGGGGAAGCAACACCAAGTTCAAGGCCTCGGCAGAACACCCGATGAAAATGTACTATGGCGATTTCGACAAGAACAGACAGACCGAAACCATCACGACCATAGAAAAAGATGGAAAATATTATCCTTTGGAAGGCTTAGACGGACTTTCATCCCAGTTGGTTTCCCTTAAAAAGAAATTCAACACCTATAAGTCCTTCGCAGGTTCCCCCATTGAATCGATCCTTGATAAGGAAGCCCTAAAAAATGCAAAAATACTGGAAGTACATGAGCTACGTTCCGGCTTCCTAAAAAACGAAAACGGACGATTTAGTTTTGTCCCTTTTCCGAACGAACTACAAGTTTCTCCCCTTATGGCCATGCTTCGCCATGATTTTGACGGGGACGGAAAAGAAGAAGTGCTGGCGGCCGGAAACTATTTTGGCGTTAAACCCTATCATGGAAGGTTTGATTCTTTTGGCGGCGCCTTGATAAAAGGGGAAAATAATGTAATTTTAAGCGCCCGGATCGGTTTAGACCTTAGCCAAAAATCTGTTAGACATTTAAACCTTTTACCTATAAACGGAGAAAATTATCTCTTGATTACCCTAAATAATTCCAACGCGCAGATTTATCGGCTAAAAAGAAAATAAAAGATCAATGAAGAAGATTCTTATCGCACTAATATCGTTTGCTTTTGCGGTTTCGTGCAAAGCTCCACAAAAAGAAGAACCTATTAACATTACCCCCGAAGAGCTTGACGCTTCAATAGACAGGGTGACGGAAATTATGATCCACGATATCTTTTCCCCTCCCGTTGCGAGTAGGATCTTTGCCTATCCCAACGTTGCCGCCTACGAAATTGTAGCCGCCACCAATGACAACTACAACTCCTTGGCCGGCCAATTGAACGGGCTGACCGCCATACCGGAACCCGATACCACTAAGACCATCAACTACGAGCTTGCAGCCGTCGTCGCCCATATGGAGCTTAGCAAAAGGTTGATTTTCTCAGAAGACCGAATGGAATCCCTGCGCGATAGCCTATACATGGTTTGGGAAGGGAAAAATCCTGTTCTATTCTCCGATTCCAAAGCCTACGGCCTACAAGTGGCCGACCATATAGGCGAATGGATGAACAAGGACAATTACGCCCAAACCCGCACCATGCCGAAATTTACGGTAGATGCGGACGACCCCGGCCGCTGGCAACCCACCCCACCTGCCTACATGGACGGTATTGAACCCCACTGGAATAAAATCAGGCCATTTGTATTGGATTCGGCAGCACAGTTCAAGCCCGTTCCACCTCCGGCATATTCCCTTGAAGAAGACTCCGCGTTTTATAAAGAATTAAAAGAAGTCTATGACGTAAGGAACAAAATCACCGAGGAAGGCGATAGTTCCGAAGAAATTCAGATTGCCCGCTTTTGGGATTGTAACCCTTATGTATCGGTTACCCGTGGCCACTTGATGTTCGCCACCAAGAAAATAACCCCAGGTGCGCATTGGATGGGAATTGCCAAAATTGCCGCACGTAAAACCAACAGTGATTTTGCCAAAACCCTTTTCGCCTATACCAAGGCCTCGGTAGCCATGGCGGATGCCTTTATCAGTTGTTGGGACGAAAAGTACAGAAGCAACCTCATCCGTCCGGAAACCGTAATCAACCAACATATAGACGACAGCTGGAAACCAGTGCTACAAACCCCTCCGTTTCCAGAGTACACCAGCGGACATAGTGTAGTCTCAGGGGCGGCATCGGTTGTACTGACCGAGGTCTTTGGTGACAATTTCTCCTTTGACGACGATACGGAAGTACCTTACGGCCTACCTATCCGAAGCTTTAAATCCTTTAAGCAAGCTGCCGACGAAGCAGCGATCAGTCGCATGTACGGAGGCATACACTACCGTGCAGCTATTGAAGTAGGGGTAAAACAAGGCAGGGACCTAGGTACCTTTGTCGTAAACAAACTACATATGCTATCCGATAAGAAAGTAGCCCAAAACTAGGGTATTATGGCGAAAAAAATAGCTCTGACCGCAACCGCCCTTTTGGTAGCGGGACTCCTCTGGTATCTTTTTATCATGCCCCAAGATTATCTGGTCCGCTTTCACACAAAGGCCTTGCCCGGCACGGTAAACCAGATCGTAAAATTCTGGGCCGGCCAAAAGGGGAATGCTTCCTTTGTGCAGCAAAAAAGCCTGGGGGACTTCACCAGTACACTTACCCAGGCGGATACCACGCTGACCTTTCGTTGGGAAATAAGCCGGGAAAACGACTCGACTTCCCTTGTAAAAGTCAAGATTTCCGACCATGCGCACAGCTTAAAGAACAGAATAGGGCTTCCCTTCTCCGACACCGATTTTGAAAAGCGGAGCAAAAGCACCGTTAAGGAAGTATACACGCTTTTACAGGAACATCTTTCCGAGTTTAAGACCAAAGTTGTGGGCGAAGCGGTCATCCCTGAAAAATACTGCCTCTGTGTGCCCTTGGAGAACACCCAGCTAAAGAAGGTGACCGGCATGATGCAGTACTACTCAAAATTGAGCAACTTTGTGGCCAAGAACGGTATGGAACCAAATGGCCGCCCCATGGTAGAGGTCGAAAACTGGAATACCGAAAACGACAGTATCGTCTACAACTTTTGTTTTCCCATCATCAAAACCGACAGTCTACCCCAAGAAAAGGGTATCATCTATAAACAAATCAAGGAAAGAAAGGCCCTAAAGGCCATTTATAACGGTAATTACCTGACTTCCGATCGTGCTTGGTACGCTTTGCTAGATTATGCCGAACGGAACGACATACCCCTTGTAAAAACGCCTTTGGAAGTCTTCCACTCCAATCCCAATATGGGCGGAAACGAGTTGGACTGGAAAACGGAAATTTTCATGCCTATAAAAGAGCAAAAATAGGAATAGTGCCTACCTTTGCAGGTAATAAAATTTACCTGATGAAAATACGCCGGCAGAACCTATCGATTCATTTCATATTTGTTTTCCTTTTCTATAGCTGCTCCAACCACGGTCAACTGACCTATGTGACCAAACTGCCAAAAAGCCTAAAGGAAAACTCCGGAATAGCCCTCTATAACAACGATTCGGCCTGGTTTATAGAAGATAGCGGCAACGACGACGACATTACCAAGGTAGATTACCAAGGAAATATCTTAAGGGAACTGAAGGTCAAAAATGCCAAAAACCACGATTGGGAAGATTTGACCGAAGACAAAAAGGGCCATCTGTATATCGGCGATTTTGGAAACAACGATAGTGACCGAAAAAATCTGGTCATCTACAAGTTGCCCAATCCGGAAACGGAGTCGGGCGACCATATCACCGCAGAAAAAATAAACTTCAGGTATCCTGAACAAAAACACTTTCCTGCCAAAAAAAGCGAACGCCTTTACGACGCCGAGGCCTTTTTCCATTACAATAATTACCTCTATATTTTCACAAAGAACAGGGCAGACCCCTTCACTGGCGAATCACTCATTTACCGGGTACCCGACAGGAAAGGAGATTACGATGCCGAGTATTTGGGCAAGTTAACGACCTGCGACGATTGGGACAGCTGTAAGGTCACCTCCGCGGATATTTCACCTGACGGAAAGACCATAGTGCTATTGGGTTCCGGGAAAATTTGGACCATCACTGATTTCGATTTGGAAAACCTTCCGGAAAGCCGTTTAAAAGAAACCGACCTAATGGTTCGCACCCAGTTGGAATCGGTCAGTTTTATAGACAACGTTACCCTATTGCTTTCCGATGAGCAAAGCAACAAACAGGGCAGAAATTTATATAAATACGTTCTCAAATAAGTTAGGGTCAGAAACCAAAACCTACCCCAAAGGAAAAGCGCAATCCGTCATCACTGTTGAACAGTGCCAAACGTGCCGTTACGATGTCAGCACCGTTCAGGAAAAAACCGCCTCCATAGGAGGTATGCCAATCTTTGGAATTTTCTTTGGGCAACCATACCCTTCCGTAGTCAAAACCTCCATAGAGCCCCATTGACAAGGGTAGTAACTGAGTTTTTATTTTTCTGAGGCTATAACGGATATCGGTATTTTGGTAGTAGGCTTTTTTACCGGTAAAACGCTGGTTTCTGAAACCTCGCAATCCATCTACACCACCTATACTGGCCGCTTGATAAAACTCATAATCATCTCCAATATTAAAATGCGCCTTCCATTTCGTGGCCAAGACCAATCTACCGCTAGGTATTAATTTATAATCGAAGCCTAGGCTGGGCACTACATACCCAAACGTATTCCCATTATCGACACTACGCTTATAACCGGCCACCAACGATGTCGACATACCCATGGTAGGGAATGCCTCGTTGTCGGTATTGGCATATGAATACTCGGCATCTACACCAACGAATTTATTCGCGGTCTCCTCTCCGTTCGCTTGGTAATACGTATTGATAAACCTATTATCGGTCTCCTCTACCTCTATAGACTCATACGACACGCCCGCCCTGAACTTTCCACCCAACTGGCCACGCCAAACCAAGGCAGGTGCGAACTTTAAGGTCTGAAGGCGTACCCGGTTGTAGTCCATTCCCAAATCATCGTCAAAATTCTCGGTGCTGTTTCCAAAATCAAAAAAATTGATCGCAAAATTCGGGCTCGTAAAGCGTGCGTTCAATAGCAGGTTCCAATTTTCAAAAATATGGGCAAATTCACCGCTGTACCCCAATTCCACCCCGCTTGTGGCAAAGTAAAAAGAAGCATCTAGCTTATGCCGTTGCGAAAACGGATTCTGCCTAAAACCGTTAAAGGTATACGTATCGCTTATCCCGATCTTAACCCCATCATCAGGATTATAACCGATAGTCGGGATAATTTGATTAACCGAATTGCGAATTTGTAAGGGCAAGTAATTATTGGTGTTGTAATCATCGGTCAGCTTCACTTTGGCCCCACTTTTCGACTCAACCGTATTTTTTTTCGATTTATAGTCGTAGATCGCAATGTTGCGTCCTTCGTTCACGATATAAGTATCATTGTTCTGCCCGCCTATCAATCGAACCTTAATCGCACTGGGTACATCGCCGTTCACTTCAAAAATATCGTCGTCGTCTAAGCCGTAGACCCAAATTTCCTTGGTGACGTCCCTTTGAAATACCTTTTCAAAGAATAGTTTGTCTTTCTTCCCTTTGATATTACGGTATACCTTTACTTGGGTTTCCTTCCCGTTAAGGACATTCACCTCAAACCAGTCGTCTTTATCCGTCCCAGAAACTACCGCGTATTTATTCAATACTCCATAATAGATTTCCGCGGTCTCTTCGATCTTGGCCGCCCTGGCCAACAATATACGCTTGATTTCGGCAACCGTTTCATCCCTTACCTCTTCGGGAAAATAGGCAAATGCCCTGTCAATAACCTCTTCGGTAAGGTTCTCTCGTATAAATTGCGCCTGTTCTTGCCATTCTTGAGAGGTCGTTTCCGTTAAAAGGGCCATATCGAGCACATAGGTTTTTGGCGAAGAATTAAACCCCTTTACGTTTCGTATGTCTTCATTAAAGCCTTCCATTAAACGTAGGGCAGGTATGATTCTCGTGGCCAAGTTCATAAAAAAGCCATCGCCATGTTTCGAATAGACCATATCACGGTCCCTAGGTACCGGTTTGTAGACGACCTTATCATTTTCCTCATCTTTAAATTCGGCCCATCTCCATTGATCCAAATGACGGTCCCAGTCTCCCGTAACCATATCGAAAAGCCGTGCCCTTAGATATAGCTGTGAGTCTACGGAGTATTTCTCGTCGTCGCGCAGGTCTTCGAGCATGCTATCCGTGCTCTTGAGTTCCTCGGAGTGGCCAAAGCTCTCTAAGTCGCCATGACCGTCCCCGGCATGCTCCTCGATCATATAGAGTTCGTTGCCGAAGGATTGGTTGTATTCTTTCAAGGCCGGTTGTTTGGGTACATAATACAAGACCGGATTGGTATGGAACAGCCCCACCGCATCAGACAATACCCCTGTGGTAAAAGGTCCATAAGGATGTGAACCCGTATAAAAATCCAAAAGGAACTTTTCGGTATAGGTATTTTCAAAATCGCCCATCACGTATTGCTCCTGAAAGGCCATCGCCTGCAGATAAAGCTCCGCATCTTTGCGCAGGGCCCGCATAACAAACTCCTTACCGTCCTTATCCCTTAACCGCAACGATTTTGATTGATGTCCTCCCCCTTTGTGTACCGGTACAAGTCCGCCCATAAGCGTATCTAGGTTTACGGTGGGAGCCTTTACTTTGGTAGCGTAGTATTTACGGTAACGGTCGCCCCATAGGAACTTAAAAAAACCGCTTCGCTCTACCTCTTCCGGTGAATATACCGAAGCTTCAACGGTAGCCGGAAATTTTTCGGGGTATTTTTCTTCTGAGAACGTTCGATCCGGGGGCAGCACTTCCGTTGTGAACAAAAATTCCTTTTCATCATTAGGTGCCACGCCAAAATACCGCACACGCGAAGAACCATCGGTATACACTTCCAAAGCGGCAAAACCCCGGTGCCCCGTAGAAAACCGGCTTCCGTTCAACAAGCGGGTAGCCCCTATTTTCGCGCCCGAACCGCTTACAATCTGCGGAGTGTTCTCTTCTACTATATATTGCATTGTATGCTCGTGCCCTGAAGCTAAGATCACCTTCTCGGAATACTGCGCCAAGGTCAATAAACGTTTTCGCAACTCGGTATAGCGCTTGTTCTGCATATCTTCGATAGAAGCTCCCGTAGTTCTTCTCAAGACGTTGATAAGGGTGCCCAAAATAGGCAAAGGACCAATGTTTCCTTTGGGATAAAAATGATTTCGTAAAGGGTAATACCCGCCATGGGTACCGTAGCTGAACATCGGGTGATGCATGGCTATAATGGTGGTACGTTGACGATTGTCCTTAATTTCATCCTCTAGTTCCAACCAAAACTTGTCACGCGTTTTAATATCACATTTATCGTTGATATCGGGCCTTTTGTTCCAATTGGTCAAGTACCACTCCGTATCAATGGCGATAACCGCAACATCATCATTGATTTCAATGGTCTCTATCGGGCATCCATCCTCAGGAAAAAAAACCTCTTTGCTATCGAGTTTTTCCTGAATATATTTTTGTTCGCGTTCAAGGCCTACAAGGCCCTCGGTATACCAATCGTGGTTTCCCGGAATAAAAATCGGCTTTCCCTTAAAGTTTTCGAGCGTCTTTAATTGGGCATCCAAATCATTCTTCGCCTTTAAGTAAGCTTCCGTGGAATCTTTGGGGTCGGGCATGCCTGCCGGATATATATTATCGCCCAAAAATAAGGCCGTACTATTCTCATCGGCATTGTCGAGGCTTTTTTTAAAAACCTTCAAGGCATCGTTCATATCGTTCATAGGGGAAAGACCGGCATCGCCGATCAGATAGAACGTATGGGCCACCTTTTTATCGGAAGACACATCGTGCGCACCGGATACATCGGCGTATTTCGTCTTATATGTGGCACAGCCCGTGAATAAGGCGATTAAGACTATTAGAGCAAAATGTTTGCCCAATAGGAGACTATTCATTCTCAATATTTTGTAATTTGGATCCATAAACCATTTTTCATGCCGGATTTACTATCGAAAACCGAGGAATTTGCAACTCATCTACTCGCCAAAGATTTAGATACCAATTACTTATACCACAATCTTAGACATACGCAACGCGTGGTCAAAAGTACTAAAGAATTACTGGACTATTATAACTTAAATACCAAGGATAGTGATGCAATAACCCTTGCCGCGTGGTTACATGATACCGGTTATACAAAAGGCGCAGAAAACCACGAGGAAAACAGCTGTATCATAGCCAGAGAATTTCTTACGGACCAAAATTGCGACCCACAGACCATAGAAACGGTCTGCAGTCTTATTATGGCTACCAAGAAGGGCTACGAGCCACAAAACCTGATGGAAGAAATAATGCGTGATGCCGATGCATCGCATTTGGCCCGATCAAGTTATGATGAAACCTGTGAAATGTTACGGGAAGAGTTAGCCTTATTGGGCATTGCCGAAATCACACCAAAGGAGTGGCGCCGCGCCAACATTAAAATGTTTCAGACCGAACATCGTTTTTATACCGATTATGCCATAAAACATTGGCAAGAAGGCAAGGACGCGAACCTCAAGAAATTGGTAAAGCGTGATAAAAAGCAAAAAAAGGTCCGTAAAAAAGAAGAACTTAAGGTCCAATTAAAGAACCAAAGTCCGGAAAGGGGTATACAGACCATGTTCAGGGTGACCATGCGGAACCACCTGAAGTTAAGTGATATTGCCGATACCAAGGCCAATATCCTTTTGTCGGTCAACGCGATTATCATTTCGTTGATGCTAACCAACCTCATCCCAAAACTAGATAACCCTTCCAATGACTATCTGGTCATTCCGGCAGGTATTTTTGTGCTTTTCAGCGTTACCTCTATGATCATGTCGATTATGGCGACGCGCCCGAACGTTACCAGTGGGGAATTTACCAAAGAGGATGTCAACCAGAAAAAAGTAAACCTCTTGTTCTTCGGCAACTTCCATAAGATGAAGCTCGAAGATTATGAGTGGGCCATTCAAGAGTTGATCAAAGACCAGAAGTACGTCTATGCTTCATTGACCAAGGATCTTTATTTTCTCGGACTTGTTTTGGATAGGAAGTACAAACTTTTGCGTTGGACGTATACCGTATTTATGATTGGAATGACGTTATCGGTTATAGCTTTTTTCGTGGCCTTGAAATTCTACGGCCCCGAAAGAATAATTGAATTGCCCCACTAGGCCTTCAACTCGTTCATAAGGTCTTCGTAGGTATAGGTCTTTTCATGGTCTTTCTGCCCATTCTTGTAGAGGATATCGGCGCGTATGGCCTTCATTCCACTGACTCCCTGAAGTCCTTCCAATTCAACGATTTCAACCTTTCCCGTAAAATAGCCCTTAGAACGCAAAAACTTGATATAGCGCAAATATTCTAGCTCATCTTTTTTCTGCGAATACACAATGACCATCTTACCGGCTTGGGTCAAACGTTCGTTGGTTCCTTTTATATAGGATTTATCGATACGCTTCTTGATAATTTCGTAGCGTGCGTTATAGGTGCCATCTACATCAAATCGCTTTTCGTCCATTCGAAAACGGATAGATAATGAAGTACTGTACACCAAAATCAGCGAAGCCACATCCAAGGGCACCGGAAGCTTCGGCTTTAAGGCATAGTGTGCATTTTCCATCTCGCACATTACCTGTAACTGCCATAACCGAAGGTTGTTCAAATAGATCATATCAAACTCTCGATCGTCTACAATTTCCTTACCGATATAGATATTATGCTCTACACCATCGGTCTTGTAACGCTCAAAATAATGAGGAAACATGGCTTGGGCGGCTTTTTGCTTTTTATCGATCAAGGAGGCTAGGCGCATATTGATCCGCGTAACACTTTCATCGTAATTACGACGATGATCATAGTATGAATCGGTACCCATGTCTATCGAAGATTCATAGCTTAGAATCAAATTCCCCAAGGCCTCATCGGACTGCTTCAAATGGGCGAATACGGGATTGATCTCTTCCATAACGAAATTAAAGATCGCCTGTTCACTATTGGTATGAAGGGTTTCCTTAATACTGTCGATGTGGTTGTTCACCCTAAACATCAGCTCTTCGTAAATAGGCAGCTTTCGTTTTTGCCAAGCAGACTCCAATACCTCGTTTATGGTAGAGAGTTGGATCATCAGATCGCGCTGAATGGCCACGTTACGTGCATGCGATGAATCTTTAATATCAATTTGTCCGTATAGCGGATATACATCTTTAAAGACGATTTCCTTAAACGTAGGTTGTCGCCCTTCTATATTATCTTTTATAAAACGCTTGGCCTCTTCTTCAAAACGCCAGTATACCGAATCGTGAACAGAAGTACATTCATTCTGAATCACGGCATCGATCAAGTTGCTTTCCTCGTTTTTGGAGCGAAGTACCGCCGATACGATAAAAGGCATTACATCTTCCAACTTATTGGCATTTACACTATTGAGTACGTTAGGCTCATAGGCCACGAGTTCCAAAACCCCCAAAAGATTGCCATTTTCCGCTATAGGCGCTAAAATGGCACTTTTAATTCCTTTCTCCTTGAGCCCTTTATAGAGCATTATCTCTTCCGAACGCTTATAATGCCGATCCACATCGGATATGGCAAAATAACTGTTTTCCTCTAGCAGCTTATGGTAGGAATTTTTACATAGGGCACTGGTACAAGGCAAGACCTCGTCATCCCCTAAGAGAAAACTCTGCATTCCATTGACAAAAACCCTTTCAAAGCGATTATCTTTAGGATTATACTCAACAAAGCCCACCTTGATATTGGGAACATTAAAGAAAGACCTAAAGGTCTCCTGTAAATTGCCCATGAAGTTTCCACCGTTCCGTTTGTCGTTGGCAATCAAGCCCGACTTTATTTCAGAAATCGAATGCTCGGCGGTAACATCGAACATATTGGAAACAACGAAACCCTTTGCGACAAAACTATGGGGTGGGATTTTTTCCTTCCAAAGCTCAATATTGTCAAAATTATCAAGTAGCTCGTCTACATCTTCCTGCGTAAGGTTCTTGGACTTATCCGTAGGTAAAATTTCAATAAAATCGGCGTTGTACAAAATCCTATAATGCCGCATTACCCCATGCTTATCGGGAATATCGTAAAAGAAGGGCCTTTTGAAGTCAAAACTGAAGCCGTAATGAAAATTAAGAATTACCGTTGAGGCCACAATATACATCTGGTCTTCGGGCAGGTTCCGCATCTGTGGCCTGAAATTTTCGCCCCCGGCATCTTTCAATATATTCCTAAACCGCTGCGATGAATTAAAAATCACATCGCTATAAGGTAAAGAAGCCGTCTTGATCTCATTATTGGTCAAGACCTCGGGAAAGATATCCTGCAAAATAACATTAATGACCTCTTTGTGCTTTTTGAGCAAGGAAACATCGCTAAACCCGTCGCGTAACTCGGGGTAGGGATCAGCCAGTTTCAAGATACGCTTTGCCTTTTTGGCCGTTGCCATATCGTCACTTTCAGCCATAACATCGTACTGCCGCAAAAGTTTATCAAAACTAATGAGCTGCTGAATAGGCAATTTATTTTCGTAACAGTCTTTCATCATGCGTCTAGTCAGTCGTAAATACCAGTCAAATGTTACAAAGGACAATAAAGTTTTGTCAAAGCAATCTTTGCGCTGTTCCCTTCTTTTTTCAGATATTTATGCAAACTTACAATATGTCGTCGAATACCCGGTTATCCAGAGCGTACCAAAGTGCCAAAACGGTACCTTTTGACGATGACTCTAAGTTTATTCTCTTCAGTGATTGCCATAGGGGCGACAATAGTTTTGCCGATGACTTCGCCAACAACCGGAATATCTATTACCACGCACTTAATTTCTACTATAAGGAAGGCTTCGACTACTGCGAAATAGGAGATGGTGACGAGCTTTGGGAAAACCGGTTTTTCGAATCTATTTTCGAGGCCCACAAAAACGTTTACGGCCTATTGCGAAAATTCCATTTATCCGGCAGGCTGCATATGATATGGGGCAACCACGACATGGTCTATAAAGACCCCGAATATGTAAAAAAGAACCTAGGCAGTTATTTCGAACCCATTGATGGCGAATCTAAGGAGCTCTTTGAAGGTATTACCTACCACGAAGGAATCATTCTAAAACACAGGACCACCCAACAGGAAATTTTCTTGACCCATGGCCATCAGGCCGATTGGTGGAACTACACGTTTTGGCGTTGGAGCCGATTTTTAGTACGTGTACTCTGGAAGCCCCTTCAAGTATGGGGCATTGCCGACCCTACAAGCCCGGCAAAAAACTACAAGGAACTCATTAAGATGGAACGCCGCATTAAGCGGTGGATACTGAAGAACCAGTTAAAGATCACCATTGTAGGACATACCCATAGGCCTCGTTTCCCAGAACCGGGCGACATTCCGTTTTTTAACGATGGTAGCTGTGTACACCCCCGTAGCATCACGGGCATTGAAATCGAAAAAGGCCACATTTCACTGATCAAGTGGCAAATTTCCACTACCGACGATGGCACCCTACGGGTGGTCAGGGTTTTATTGGAAGGCCCACAAAAGCTGACCGATTACCAAAAAGTAAAAGCTTAGAAGAATACGTATCTTTACGCCACCATTAACTAATAATCACATTTCATGTTTAAAAGAACACTATCCCTTGCCTTGATTGCGCTTGCCCTTACCTCATGCTGGAAAGACAAAAGTCCTGAAGACCTTATCCGTTTAAAAGACAAATTCAAATCGCAGGTCAACGCCTTTGAAAACAAAAAAGAGACCGCCAACAAAAACGTAAACAAAGGCCTTGAATCTTTAAATGCACTAAAAAGTGCCTTGGAAGATACCAAGAACGAAGACAAGGAGTTTGCCAAGGTTTACGGTGATTGGGAAAAAGTAGACCGTCGTGTACAAAACCTGAACAAGGAGTACGAGGACTTAAAAGAAAAGGCCTCAAACCTGTTTACCGCCATGGAAAAACAGACCAATAGCCTAAGTGATGAAACCAGCAAAAAAACCCTTTTAAAGGCCATTGAAAAGGCCCGCACCAAATACAGCACCACCTTGGCCAATACTTCAAAGGCTATAGACAAACTAAAACTACTGCACGGCGATGCCGTAGAGGTGGTAAAAGCCCTAGAGGTTGCCGCCGCCCTTAATTCCTTTGACAACATAAACGACCAGATGAAAAGCATAGAAGGCCGTGTAGACGGTATTATGCAAGAGCTCAACGTCGCGGTTGTCGAGAGCAAAAAACTTTACGAAAAGAAGATTACCGAATTGGGGGAATAAAATGTGTATCCTCACAACTGCGTTTCACAACAACACGGGGCAAAAGGATTTATAGCCCATGAAATAGCTTGGCCTAATATGAAGAATATATTATAGGTTGAACCAGCAAGCTCATATTCCGTAGATTTAGAAAACCCAGAAGGTCAACAACTTATTTGATATATTTGTCCATAACCAACCAACAACTATCATTATGAGAGGCATTATCCTTTTGCTACTATTTTCTTCGCCCCTTACTTTCACTTTTGCCCAGGAAGAACAAAAAAACAGGGTAATCATATTGACCGATATTGAAGCCGACCCCGATGACACCCAATCTTTGGTCCGTTTGTTCTTATATGCGAACCAAATTGACATCAAAGGGATTGTTGCGACCACATCTTGTTGGCTTACTTCGAATATACATCCCGAATCTATTGAAAAAGTAATTGCGGCCTATGGCAAAGTACAACCGAACCTTTTAAAACACGAAGCCGGTTTTCCCGATGCAGAAACCCTATCCTCCCTAATCAAGAAAGGCCTGCCCAAATACGGTATGAAGGGCGTTGGCAAAGGAATGGACTCGGAAGGCTCCGAATGGATCATAAAAGTACTGGAAGAAAATGATGACCGGCCATTATGGATATCTACTTGGGGTGGCGTCAACACCCTTGCCCAAGCACTGTACAAAATCAAACACACCAAAAAAGAAAAAGAGGCCAAAAGGTTGATCTCCAAACTTAGGGTCTATACGATATCCGACCAAGATGACAGCGGTATTTGGATCAGGAACAATTTTCCCGACCTGTTTTATATCGTTAGTCCCGGTGACCATTATGAAAGCGCCACTTGGACCGGTGTGAACAGCTATGTAAAAGGTATTGACAACAGTAGTATCAGCAACCACTGGATAACAAAGAACATACAACAAGGCCACGGCCCCTTGGGTGCGGTATACCCTGATGTGGCATGGGGCGTAGAAGGCGACACCCCTGCGTTCTTATCCCTTATACCAAATGGACTCAACGCAGCAGAGCATCCTGAATGGGGCGGCTGGGGCGGCCGATACGAACTGTACAAACCCGATTTTTCAAAAACCAAGGAAGGAAACTCAATAGTAAACATCGCTCCCGAGACCAGGCCGATATGGACCAATGCCATCGATCATTACACCCCTTATATAGCCAAGACGTATGGCCGATCCATAAAGCACGATACCATTTCATTTACCAACGATAAAGTTACCTTATGGCGGTGGAGAGATGATTTTCAAAACGATTTTGCCGCCCGTATGGATTGGTGTACCCTGTCTTACAAAGAAGCCAACCACCCTCCCGTTCCCGTATTGAGCCACCCAGAACACATCACTGTGAAATCGGGGCAAGGCTTTACCCTAGATGCTTTTGAAAGTACCGATCCCGACGGTGACCACATTAGTTTTCTATGGTTTAATTATCCAGAGGCCGGCTCCTATAAAAAATTAATAAAGGTCAACGGAGCAGAGAACGTTCATATGGCCTATTTCACGGCCCCCGAAGTGAAGAAAAAGGAAACCGCGCATTTTATAGTAAAAGTAACCGACAAAGCCGAACCCCCATTGACACGATACAAAAGGGTCATCGTTACCATAACCCCCAAATAATACGTCCCCTAATTTTCGACCTTTTGACAACATCGGTCCATTAAGAAAAATTGAAGGCACAACTTTGTCTTTGTCTTTGTCTTTGTCTTTGTCTTTAAGTCCAATTAATTGAATTTAAATTATGGAATATCACGTTAAGGCCTCCTCTAGTTCAAAAAGCAATGCGCATATCGGCATCAAAAACTCCGAAATCAGTTTTGGGATTACCCCTGAATCGGCCGATAGCCTACCTAACCCTGCCGAGCTATTTTTGGGTTCCTTCTCATCTTGCATTCTTAAAAATGTCGAACGCTTTTCCATTTTAATGAATTTTGAATATTCCTCCGCCGAAATAAGGGTAAACGCGACCCGCCTTGAAAAGCCTCCAAGGATGGACAACATAAACTATGTATTAAACATATACAGCCAAGACCAAAATCTAAATACCGATTTGCTCAAAAAGAATATTGAAAAGTACGGGACTATCTACAACACCGTTAAGTCTATCTGTTCCATAGAGGGTGAAATCAAAAAAATATCGGAATAAAAACCGAACGGCATGAACATTGCCCCTATGTGTTAAGAAGAAAAAATAAGCCCTTAACACTCTATTGACCATGCAAAAAACACTGAATTTCTTTATTGTGAGTACACGAACCATGAAAATTTTGCTCACCGTTCTTATAGCTTGCGTTCAAGTGGCATGTAGCGACAAAGACGACACCATTGTTGCAGAAGAAACGGTCGGCAACACTGGTGCCATAGCGGTCTATAACCATGCATATATCGAAAACCATACTGCCGACCAGGTAGGTGAAATCGTTTTAAATGCAAAGGAAGCCTATGTTCTGTTAGACCCCTATGAAGATGGTGTCATTGAGTCTATCCCGAAAATAAAGGCCAACGGAAATCAATTGGCAGCCTATATCAGTATTGGCACCGGTGAAGATTGGAGAGATGATTTTGACGACCTTAAGCCTTACTTGACCACCGAGCAATGGAATGAATGGCCCGGCGAATATTTTGTAAATAACACGACTACCGGAATTGTAGCCCTTATGAAATCGCGCATCGACCAAATTGCGGACTGGGGTTTTGATTGGGTGGAATTTGACAATATGGACTGGGCCCTGTACGAAGATGCAAGGGAAGCCTACGGTTTAGAGGTTACCAAAGAGGAAAGCATAGCCTATTTTCAAGAACTCTGCGCCTATGTCCACAAAAAAGGCATGAAATGCATGGCGAAAAATTTTGTGGAAAATGCCGAAAACTTTGACGGGGTCACATACGAGTCATACCACGATGAAAAAAATTGGTGGGAGACATCGGGCGCCCAAAGTTTTTTGGAAGATGGGAAACGGGTCATCATCGTTCATTATAACGAAAGCAACTGTGATCAAGTTTACTCAGATTATACAAATTTATACAATAAAGATTTGGCTTTTATCTGTGAAGACACCCGAGTAAAAAAGTACGTTCATTACAACGGGCAATAGGAAAACCAAGAAAATAGCCCAGAAATACCCTCCGAATGATTTCAAAATACTTCTTTTAGTACCTTAGCACCATGAAGCCCATTGAAATCAGAACGGTAGATGTGGTACAATACCTAAAACCTTTACGGGAAGGCGGTTCGTTACCAGGCCTTGTCAAGGCCGATGACGAATTCTTGTACGTCATAAAATTTAGGGGCGCAGGCCAAGGAAAAAAAGCCCTTATAGCCGAACTTATAGGTGGGGAACTTGCCCGTGCCATTGGTCTTCACGTACCCGAAATCGTCTTTATGAACCTAGACGACACCTTTAGCAAGACCGAACCCGATGAAGAAATACAAGACCTACTAAAGTTCAGTGTCGGGCTCAATTTAGGCTTACACTTTTTATCGGGCGCCATTGTTTACGATCCCCTGGTCTCTATTGCCGACCCCATGACCGCATCGAAGGTGGTACTGCTCGACAGTATGATCAGCAATATTGACCGCACCGCCAAAAACACGAACCTCTTGAACTGGCATAAAGAACTATGGCTTATAGACCATGGATCCAGTTTTTATTTTCACCATAATTGGGCGACATGGGAAACCCACCTATCTAGGACCTTCCCGGCAATAAAAGACCATGTGCTCTTGGAACGGGCCACAAAATTGGAAGAGGCCGCAACGGAAATCGAAAACCGAATAGACCCCGCTACCATTGCCGAAATTGTTTCTAAAATACCCGAAGAATGGCTGAACAGTGAAACGGACACCCTAAGCCCCGATGCCATTAGGGCGGCATATATACAATTCTTGGAGACAAGACTTTCCCAATTGAATCTACTGGTAAAAGAGGCAAAAAATGCAAGATAGGGTTGTTTACGAATTTGCCATCATTAGGTTGGTGCCCAGGGTAGAACGTGAAGAATTCATTAACGTAGGAGCTATTCTTTTCTCTAAAAGGAAGAAGTTTTTAGACATACGATACCATGTTGACAAGGCACGCCTCAACGCATTTGCCAGTGATATAGACCCCAATACCATTGAAGCATACCTCAAAGCATGGAAAGAAGTATGTATGGGCGAACCCCAGGGCGGGGCTATCGGCAAACTTGACCAGCCTTCGCGGTTCCGTTGGCTCACCGCTTCAAGAAGTACGATCATTCAAAGTTCCGAACCGCACCCAGGTCTTTGCTTCGACCCGGAAAAAGAATTGCACGACCTTTTTAACAAGTACGTGCTCCAATAAATTACCTATCTAGAGCCTCATTTCAGGAGGTAAAAAAGCCACCCTTCAACCCAGGCAGAATTCATATACTTTTCAAAAAAAACCTTCCAAACCCAAATTAATTTCACCATAAATTTTCAATTTATTGTTTTTAACATTAAATTGTAGCCATCACTACAAGCTGGTTTACAGAATTTTAGAACAATAAATTAACATTTGGACAGAAACACTGAATACGGCATAGAACCAATAAAAAACAGACATCCGCCTCTTATGTAGACCCCGAAACCTACAATCACAAACCCTGACTTTGCGAAAAAAAATGGAATTAGATTACGGCATTTATCACGACGGAAAATATACCCAGACCATACTTAACAATATG
Source organism: Zobellia galactanivorans (assembly GCF_000973105.1). Lineage (NCBI taxonomy): Bacteria > Pseudomonadati > Bacteroidota > Flavobacteriia > Flavobacteriales > Flavobacteriaceae > Zobellia > Zobellia galactanivorans. Next base: position 1,528,633 of record NC_015844.1, read on the forward strand.
GGTGATTCTGTATTTGTAAAAGACATACATAGCAAAATTGTAATGGTCAATGATGCTTTTTGCAAGTTGGTCGACCTTTCCCGTGAAAATATCATCGGAAAGACCCTCGCCGAAATAGTAAGCCCGACAGAACGCGAAGGCTTCCTAAAAATCGACCAACAAGTTCTATCCGATGGCATTGAATGTATCAGAGAGGAAACGATGACACTTCAAGGTGGTGAAAAACGAATTCTATCCACTCGAAAATCACGATTTATAGATGAAAATGGAGAAAAGTTCCTCCTTTGTGTGGTACGCGACATTACAGAAAGTAAAAAGGCCGAGGAAACCCTCCACCAAAACGAGGCAGAATTAAAAAAAATAGGGGAGACCAAAGACAAATTGCTTTCCATAATCGCCCATGACCTCAGAAGTCCTTTCAACAATATTACCATGCTTTCCGACATGGCTTCGAATGCCATAGCAAGTAATAATCTGTCTCAGAGTAAAGAATGTTTGGAACTGATCGACACCACTACCCAAAATGCTATCTGCCTGCTCGATAACCTTTTGAGTTGGGCCAAATCGCAATCGGGACAAATCGATATTATATCCGACCAAATAAACCTCGGCCAAATCGTCAATGAAACCTTAGAACTATCTAAGGCCATTGCAAAGACCAAAAACATCAGTCTGAACTATATTGAAAATAAAAATATTGAAGTCGTTTCCGACCCAAAGGTTATAAAGACCATCATACGCAACTTGGTCTCCAACGCCATCAAATTCACCCCTTCTGGGGGCCATATCAACATATCAACGGTATCTAACAAAGAACAGGTTGAAGTAACCGTTGCCGATAATGGCATAGGAATGAGTCAAGAGGAGTGTCAAAAATTGTTCAATATAAATTCAGACCATGGACGCATAGGTACGGCCAAAGAAAAAGGCTCCGGATTCGGTCTTATTCTCAGTAAAGACTTGGCGGAAAAGATAGGGGGTAAAATATGGGCCAACAGCATCCAAGGAAAGGGAAGCCAATTTAAATTTACTATTCCGCTCCGAACCGAGCCGGAAGAAGCCCTAAGTTGAACGGATGGAGATTAAGAGGCCTTCGAGCTTCCTATCGGTTCATATTTAGCTTAATTTAGTATTAGAACTAAAGAAGCGTATGAACAGCACGAGCCTGAAATCGTTTTTAACGAGCCATCTGAATGTTGATGAACAAGATATTCTGACCCTACTATCCCATTGTACGACCAAAAAAGTCAAAAAAGACACCTTCCTATTGCGGAAAAACGAACGTTGCAGCCATACCTTCTTCGTTGAAAAAGGATTACTAAGACAATATTCCATAGACGAAAAAGGCAAAGAACATATATTGGCCTTTGCGCCCGAAAGTTGGTTCGTTACCGATCGTGAAAGCAGTTATTTCAATGCTCCTTCCGCCTATTACATTCAGGCCTTGGAAGACAGTCAAATCGTTCTGATCGATGAAAATTTCATTCAAGGTCTCTCTGAAAAAGTGCCCTCTTTTACCAATTTCAACAATAGGCTGCTACACAATCATATTCGACATTTGCAGAGAAGGGTAAACACCCTATTGAGCGATTCTGCCAAAGAACGCTACCTCCAATTTATAAAGACATATCCCGACATTCTCATACGCGTGCCCCAAACGATGGTTGCCTCGTATTTGGGTATCACGCCCGAAAGCCTGAGCAGGGTACGCCGAGAACTGGCCCGCAAAAACCAAGTAAACTACCTCGGGGCAAGCTCGCGAGGCATTAAAAAAAATACACCTTGATTTCGAGGCAAGCCTCAGAGCATTTAATCTCGATTATCGAGTAAAATAGGTTCTTACCATACATCAATGCACAGCTTGGTCACTGATGATAAATTTGTGGTATTAAATCTAAAAGATATGAAAACAAGAGCAGTAGAATTAGTGGCCAGCCCAAAAGCCCCACATTTTGTAGGTGACGGATTTAGGGTACATAATTTCATTCCGAGCGGCTTTCGGTTAGATATGGAGCGCATGGATCCGTTTATTATGATGGATTACAACTCTAAGTTTTATTTTTCGCCTACCGACTCGCCTCGAGGGGTAGATGTACACCCACACAGAGGATTTGAAACCGTAACCATAGCTTACAAGGGCAAAGTAGCCCACCATGACAGTAGTGGTGGTGGAGGTGTCATAGGCGAAGGTGATGTACAATGGATGACCGCGGCAAGCGGCGTACTCCACAAAGAGTACCACGAAGAAGAATGGGCCAAAAAAGGAGGCGAATTCCAAATGGTACAACTTTGGGTAAACCTGCCCAAAAAAGACAAAATGAGCGCGCCAAAATATCAAGCCATTAAAAAGGAAGATATCAACCGCTACCCTTTACCCGATCAAACAGGGGAAATTGAGGTAATTACCGGAAAATACAAGGATACCGTAGGCACGGCCTCTACCTTTACACCGATCAACATGCTCAACGCTAGGTTGAAAAAAGGGGGCAAGGCCGATTTTTCCTTCCCGGAAAATTACAACACCGTACTACTGGTTATTGAAGGCAGCATTGTGGTAAACGGGAAAGAAGAAGCCCCTACCGACCACTTGGTGTTAATGGAAAACAAGGGTGAAAACTTCACTATCGAAGCTACAGAAAACGCCGTGGTATTGGTATTGAGCGGAGAACCTATGAACGAGCCTATAGCGGCCCATGGCCCTTTTGTAATGAATACCAAGGAAGAGCTTATGCAAGCCTTTCACGATTTTAACAATGGAAAATTCGGATATCTGGAAAACTAAAAAACATGAAAACAAAAGAATACGGCAATAATGAGATTACCATTCTCTGGAAACCGGAAAAATTCATACATGCGGGCATCTGCGTAAAAATGCTACCACAAGTGTACGACCCAAAAAGGAAACCCTGGGTCAATATAGCTAACGCCAGCACCGCAGCACTGCGCGACCAAGTGGCCCAATGCCCTTCGGGCGCTTTAAGCATAAAATAAACCCTATAAAACGGCATCCCTAAATAGTTGCCGTTTTTTTGTGCCCCGGAAATACTAATTTTATACGTTTGACAGACAATGCCTTTTAAAAGGATCAAAAAAAGTAAAGCAAAACCTCTTTTCAAAAATAGAGATATGAGCGAAAAAAATCCCATAGAACAGCAGTACTTCACAAAGAAGGACATATCTTGAAAAACCTTATATCCAAATAAAAACAGAACACTATGGCTGGAGAAAAAAACCTTGCGGAAATGGTAAAGGGAATGACCCCCAAGTTGAACCCTGGGGAATTTGTATTTGTAACCCTCAAAAACGCCGACCATATCGCCCGTAAAGATATCCTCTGCGAATTCAAGGAACACGAAGGTACTACCCTAGTAATTACAAAACCAAAAGCCGACGAACTAGGACTCACCTATGATTATATTGCATCTTGGATTACCCTATCGATACATTCATCGCTAGAAGGGGTCGGACTTACCGCCCTATTTTCTTCGGAACTGGCCAAACACAATATTAGCTGTAACGTCATAGCCGCCTATTACCATGACCATATTTTTGTAGATATTAAGGATGGCGCAAATGCTATTGAGGTGTTAGAACGCTTGTCTAAGAGCTATTCGTAAAATTGACACCAATAAAGTTTAGTATCGCCTTTTGGGGTAATGCCCACCATCTTTACTTGTCATCATCTATTTTAGTATCTTAGAAGCCTTAATACCTATCTAACCCATGCCAATTGTTATTGTTACCGCCGGAATTCTTATTCTGTTTATCCTTATCGCCCATTTCAAACTCAACGCTTTTATTTCCTTTATCATCGTATCCCTTTTGGTCGGGGTTGCCCAGGGCTTAGATTTTGAAACGGTAAGCCAATCTATACAAACGGGCATAGGCAATACCTTAGGCTACCTTATCCTCATCTTGGGCCTTGGCGCCATGTTGGGAAAATTAGTGGCCGATAGCGGTGCCGCACAGCGTATAACCACCCAATTAGTAGAGAAATTCGGAAAAAAACACATTCAATGGGCCGTAGTGCTCACTGGTTTTATCGTGGGCATCCCCATGTTCTATACGGTGGGTTTTGTTATATTGATCCCATTGGTTTTTACGGTTGCCGCGGCCACAGGCTTACCCTTGATATATGTAGGTCTTCCCATGTTGGCCTCACTTTCGGTTACCCACGGCTACCTTCCTCCCCATCCCGCCCCTACGGGCATTGCGGTCATTTTTAAAGCCGATATAGGCAAAACACTACTCTACGGTATTCTTGTGGCCATACCCGCCATTGTTGTTGCAGGCCCTATTTTATCGCGCTTTATCAAAAATGTGGAGGCCACCCCGCTAAAGGAGTTCTTAAACCCGAGAATTTTGACCGATGAGGAAATGCCCAGTACTTCAACCAGTATGTTGACGGCATTGCTTCCCGTTATCCTTATTGGATTTGCTTCGGTAATAGCCCTATTACTTCCTGAGGAAAATATATTTAGAAAAGCGACCGATGTTTTGGGGAATCCCGTAATCGCCATGCTCATTTCGGTCTTGGTGGCCATATATACATTAGGACTGGCTCGTGGTAAAAAAATGAAAGATGTGATGGATTCGGTGTCAAGTGCCGTTTCTGGCATAACCATGGTACTTTTGATCATAGCAGGTGCCGGTGCCTTAAAGCAAGTACTCATAGACAGTGGCGTTAGTGAGTATATTGGCGAAATGCTCAAGGGCTCCACTATTTCACCACTGGTCTTGGCATGGTTGATCACTACCGTTATTAGGGTCTGTGTAGGCTCGGCAACCGTAGCGGGCTTAACTGCCGCCGGCATTGTTTTACCATTGATCGCCAATACAAACGTGAGTCCGGAGCTGATGGTACTCGCTATCGGATCGGGCAGTCTAATGCTCTCGCATGTGAACGATAGCGGTTTTTGGCTTTACAAGGAATATTTCAACCTATCGGTGAAAGATACTTTAAAAACATGGACCGTTATGGAAACAACGGTAGGTGTAATGGGACTAATAGGAGTGCTTGTATTGGACATTTTTATTTAAAACGATCAGACCTCAATGGCAGATTTCAGTAACATGAACAGAAGAAAATTCATTAATAGATCGGTATTGGCCCTGGCCGGAACCACGCTTTTTGGCTGTTTCAACCGCAATCGGTTCAAATTCGAAAAAAACCAGGTCGTAGGATGCTTTGGCGATAGCATTACCTTTGCCCAAGGTAACGGGTATGTAGAAATGCTTCAGGAAAAATTCAATGAGGAAAGGCCCGAACTAAACCTGAAATTTATAAACCTCGGAAAAAACAGTGAAACCGTAACCGGCCTTACGGAAAAAGACCATCCTGGACCAAGACCTTATCTTTTTGAACGGCTCGACCAAGCCCTTGACAATAACGACATAGACGTTGCCCTCTTCTGTTACGGCATGAACGACGGTATATACGGCAAACCTTCGGAAACCCTCTTCAACAGCTTTAAAATAGGGGTATATTCCTTTCTTGAAAAGATGCGGCAACGAGATATCAAGACCATATTGATCACCCCTCCTCCCTTGGCCCTCGCCATAGCCCCTAGAAAAGACCCTGAAGCCACATCCTTCGGTTACAAGAATCCCTATCCAAAATATGACGAAGAAGTCTTAAAAGAGTTTACCCGTATCATACTCGAAATGCAACACCCCTATGCCAATGCACGCATAAACATCCGCGATGTACTTTACGGCCAAGACCCATGTTACGACAAAGACCCTATTCACCCGAATAAAGCCGGACAACGCCTGATTGCCGATACGATTTTCTCGAAACTAGCGTTTTAACATTGCCTTAAGCCCCCATGGCAAGGTATTTGTTATCTTTATCTTGGATTTTTTTTATTCGATGATCAAAAACTATTCGGCACTGTTATTCACTGTAATGCTGTTTTCCGTTTCGGGAATGGCCCAAACCGATATTCCCCAAAAGAAAGATTTAAAAATCGATACGGCCAACAAAATCGATGATAACGCAAAACCCAATCAAGGTACTTCCTTAAAAATTCCATCCGTTGTAGACGACCAACCCCAAGTGGATTTTGATTTTGCGAAGCGCAATCCCGTCAAAATGATCGATGACCGCGAACTGGTACAGGCCGGTGCCGGTATGAAAATCGACCCAAAAGTAGGGCCAAGACAACCCAAGGAAGGTTCTAAACAACACTTTGCCGATATGTATTTGGGCGATGTCAAGAACAATGGAAAGTTTGTCGGTATCGTATGCCGCGACCATGAATTTGTAGACGGCGACCGTGTAAAAATATATGTCAACGGCGATGTCGTAGATCCCAACATTCTTTTAACCAGCTCTTTTAAAGGCGTAAACGTCGATTTAAAAAAAGGATTCAATCGTATCGATTTTGAAGCCCTTAACGTTGGCTCCTCTCCCCCGAACACCGCTCAGATCAATGTCTATGATGACAAGGGCGAACTTATCTATGCCAATAAATGGTTGCTATCGGAGGGATCAAAGGCTACCTTGATCATTACCAAGGAGTAACGCTATTCGCCGGCACCCGGGGTATAGATTTTTACCGAGTGTTTTAATACATCTTCGCGATAATAGGCCGCATCCTTCCAATCGATATTGATGTATTTTTCGGTCTGGTCGTCAAAATGGGGCGATTTTGGATTTCCACTTTGTCCACCTGCCAAAATAGTTTTTGCCTTTACCTTATCGCCAAACTCAACGGCCGCCACAAAGCTATTGCCCCTTGTGCCGTATATCTTTTTGGCGCCCGGCGCCGTATATCTAGCACCAAAGGCCGCCAAAGCCCCCCAAGTACCGGAAGCAAAGCCAACTCCCACACTGGGCAAACTATCGTTGAAGGCTTGTTTTATATCGCCGTTCAATCTTTGATACCTATTGATTTCCCCCCATGGAATTTTCCATGAACCGAAATCGGTTTCTAAATTGCCCACTACTTCTTCGAACAAACCCAGCTTTTCGGTATCGGGCGAATCGCTTCCCCAAAACTCTATCAACTCCATACTATTAAGTCCTTTCGGCCTCTTTGCCTTTTGGTAACTAATAGTGCCATAAAAATGGGCCAAGGTCATAGCTTCGGAGGTTTTCGATGTTCTATAATCCCATCCCCGTAACACTTCAATGGCTTCTTTCAAATTTGGTTTTGGATGGGCGTCGTATGCTTTTACCAGTCCGGGAATCAAGGCTTTAAAAGCGGGCAAATAGGGGTCGTGTGCCAATTGGATCAAACTATCCAAAGTGTAGCCTTTTCTATCGGTCAATAATGCTATGGCATGCACCCCCCTAAAATTCTCTTGATCACGGGACATGTAATATGGGTAGTCCTCTTTTTTAGGGCTAAACTCCGCTGCCGAGGTAAACGGGGTGGAATTACAGTTTTGGATCCAACCGTTTACCGGATTTAACACCGAAATATTCTCGTCTACCGTGTGCAACCCTTGCCAATCGGTTCTAGGGTCGCTGCCATCTACGGGCTCAGAATAGTTAAACTGCACATCACGTTTAGGAACAAAATTACCATGGAAGTAAGCAATATTGCCCTCTGCATCGGCATAAACTGTATTGTTGGAGGAGTTGGTTCGGATATCCATCATATCCCTAAAGCCTTTATACCCCTCTTGCTTGGTCCTGATATAGGATTGCTCCAAGGCCTTGACCGGTTCCCACATCATGGCCGAGGCCGTCCATTGACCATCTACCAAATGGGTGATGGGGCCGTGGTGGGTACGGTAAGCCGGGAAGGATTTTTCCTTTAACGAATCACCATCCTTATACTTTAAAACAATTTCGTATGATTCTACTTCGCGCAGTTCTTCCCCGTATTGATATAACAGCTTATCCTCTTTTTTTACAATGGTTTCCTTAAACTCGTCCATCACATCGGTATAGGTAGAAGTATGCATCCAGCCGGTCTTTTCATTGAATCCTTGATACACAAAAAACTGCCCCCAGGTAACCGCACCATAGGCATTTAATCCCTCTTCGCTTACCACATGCACCTCGCCCCTGAAATAGAAGGAAGTATGTGGGTTGATCAGCAACATGGTATTGCCCGATTGCGTTAATTTTCCGGAAAGGGCAATACCATTAGAACCTTGGGGTTCTTCCATTTCCTTTTTTTTCTTCATTTCCAAAAGCTCCATTTCCGGCAGCTCCATCCCACTGTCGTAAAAAGCCTTTATTTTTTTGGCAGCTATTCTTTCAATGTCCCCACCAATACTTCCTTCGCTAAAGTACATGGGCATCCAAGGCTCAAAGCGATCCAGTAATTTGGGTTTTACCTCTGGATGGGTGTACAAATAATAATTTATGCCATCCGCAAAGGCATCACAAAGCTCTTGTAACCATTTGGGACTTTTTTTATAATTCGCCTTCGCCTCTTCCTCCGTCATAAACAATTTGGCCCTTAGATCACTATAAATGGCTTCCTCCCCTTCTACCTCGGCCAATCTACCCGTGGCCCATATATAATTTTGTTCCACCCGGTTAAAATCGTCTTCGCATTGGGCATACAATAGTCCAAAAACGGCGTCGGCATCCGTTTTGCCGTAAATATGGGGCACCCCAAAGTCGTCCCTGATAATTTCGACATTTTCGGCCCTGGCCTTCCATTGTTCCTCTTCCGAAGTACCAGTGGTTTCGGGCTTACAGGCAAGAATCAGTAAAAAAGCAAAAAAATACGGAATGCGGTTCATTGAAATGGTTTTATGAAGTCTGAAGTTAACCTTTTTCAATTAATTTTACCAGCTTCCACTAGCCCCACCGCCTCCGGAGCCTCCGCCCCCGCCCGAGAACGAACCGGAACTTCCGCCCGAACTAAACGAATGTGTACCCGAGGAAGAAAATGTTCTTCCCACATAGGCTTTGTCACTTTTTATCCATGATAGTTTTAGATCTTCCTTACCTCCCAATTTTAGTTTGATTAAGGCAATGCATATGGCTATACCCCAAAAAGGCAGCAATCCCCATAACCCTAGGTACGGGTCGTCTATAAGCCTCGCTATGTTGTACCCTATATAGCTCTCGGAGGTATAGATATTATAGACTACTCCGAGCGGGGCAAGAATAAATACCAGTCCCAACAACGAAAAGAACGAAGCCGAAATCAGCATAACGAAACCAGGCAAAACCCCCAACTTTCCCGTAAAAACACCTCTAAACACCTCAATTAACGTCCGATATCCCCTAAAGAAGGAAAAGCCCCCGACCCCTACAAAAAGGAGCGCGAATACCCCCAAAAAGATGTTTTCGAAGGTTTTGGCCTTACGTTCACTTGCCGCAATATCGCTTTTAAATTCGGCCAAGGCCTCGGGATCGTTCAAAAAGTTGATCATTTGATTTACCGCAGCATCGATTCCCTCGTAGTAACGTTCGTCTTTAAAATTGGGAATCATTGTATTCCGTATTATTCGCGAAGCCACGGCATCGGTTATATAGGGCTCCAAACCATAGCCCACCTCTATACGCACTTCCCTATCGAATTTTGAGAACAAAACCAGAAGTCCGTTATCCTTCCCGCTTTGGCCTATGCCATTTTGGTTAAAAAGGCCATTCGCATAGGTTTCTATCGTTTCAAAATCGAGTTTATCGATGGTAACGACCACCAATTGATTGGTAGTTTCCCTTTCAAAATCAACAAGCTTTTGGTTCAGGTCGAAAACTTGGGCAGCGGTAAATATTTGTGCGCTATCGGTAACAAAATCACGTAGTTCGTAATATTGTTGTTGTGCGGCAGCAAATAGATAACCCAGTAAAAAAACAAGTGTAAAGGCTTTTTTGCGCATGCTTTGTATAATACCTACTTCAAATATAAACCCTTTATCAGAATATGGATCAATTTTAAAACGACAAGGGGAAAGCCTTTGATTCTTTAGATTTAAAGTAACTTGCACCTATATTAACCAGCACTTTATGTCAGAAAAAAAAGTTAGCATCCTTACCGCGTTCAAGACCATAATCTGGCCAAGACGAAACCTCGTATTTATTGGCCTGGTGCTTATTGTCATCAGTAAGGCCGCAAGTTTTGTAGCCCCTATGTCCTTAAAATATTTAATGGACGACATTATACCCAACAAAGACCTTGACTTCTTAAAATTACTGGTTGGGGCGGTAGCATTGGCTATACTGGTGCAGGCGGTCACCTCTTTCTTATTGACCAAGATATTAAGTGTACAGGCCCAATTCTTGATTTCAGAACTCAGGGCGCAGGTGCAGAAAAAAGTACTCTCCCTTCCTATTAGTTTTTTCGACAACGCCAAATCAGGTGCCTTGGTATCACGTATCATGAGCGATGTCGAGGGTGTTCGAAACTTGATCGGCACAGGTCTGGTGCAACTCGTAGGGGGTAGCATCACGGCCGTAGTATCACTTATATTACTTTTACGCATCAGTTGGACCATGACCATCTTTACCTTGGTACCCTTGGCCATTTTCGCGCTGATTGCCCTAAAGGCCTTTAAGATCATTCGTCCTATTTTTAGAAATCGCGGAAAGATAAATGCCGAGGTAACTGGCAGACTCACCGAAACTTTGGGCGGTGTACGTGTAATTAAAGGTTTCAACGCCGAAGAACAAGAAAACAAAATTTTCGAAAAGGGGGTCGACCGACTTTTTCAGAACGTAAAAAAGAGTTTGACCGCCACGGCCTTTATGACCAGTTCTTCCACCTTTCTTTTAGGTATTGCCACAACAGGTATAATGGGTATTGGCGGCTATAAGATCATGATGGACGAGCTGACCATAGGCGAATTCTTGACCTTTACCTTTTTATTGGGTCTGATGGTGGCCCCTATAGTCCAAATGAGCAACATCGGCAGCCAACTTACCGAGGCCTTGGCCGGTTTAGACCGTACCGAAGAGCTTATGAACATGGTACCGGAATCCGATGAAGAAAACCGCACCATTGTTCTCGATGAAATTCAGGGAAATATTGTTTTCGATGATGTTTCCTTTGCCTATGAAGAAGACAAGGAAGTCTTGCACAACATCAGTTTTGAGGTAAAACCAGGTAACGTGGTCGCCTTGGTAGGAAGCTCAGGCTCTGGAAAATCTACCATAGCAGGCTTGGCCGCTACTTTCCTTAATCCCCAATCGGGTAAAATCACCATTGACGGAAAAGACCTGGCGCAAGTGAACCTAAACAGTTTTAGACAGCATCTCGGCGTAGTCTTACAAGACGATTTTCTTTTTGAGGGCACCATACGCGAGAATATTCTTTTCCCACGTCCCAATGCTACGGAAGAGCAATTACAACAAGCGGTGGAGGCTGCTTATGTCAACGAGTTTACCGATAGGTTCGAAGACGGACTCGACACTTTGATCGGGGAGCGGGGCGTTAAACTTTCGGGCGGGCAACGCCAACGTATTGCCATAGCCCGAGCCGTTTTGGCCGACCCTAAAATCTTGATACTAGATGAAGCTACCTCTAATTTAGACACCGAAAGTGAAGCCTTAATCCAAAAAAGTTTGGCCACCTTGACCGAAGGCCGAACCACCTTTGTGATCGCCCATAGGCTGAGCACGATTCGCAAGGCCAACCAGATTTTGGTTATAGAAAACGGTAGAATTGCCGAAGAAGGCACTCACGACGAGCTGATTGCCAAAGAAGGCAGGTACTTTAACCTATTTACGTATCAGGCAAGGATTTAACTCTCAGGAGCCAATTCCACTACCAAGCCATCCAAATCAGGAGTCATATGGATCTGACAGCCCAAACGACTGTTGTCTTCCACATTGAAAGCTTCGGCCAACATAGCATCTTCGTCATCCGATTTCTCAGGAAGCTGATGGTCAGACTGTACGTAGCATTGACAAGAAGCACACATGGCCATACCGCCACAGATACCAATGGTTCCCTCTGGGGCCAATTCGTACGAGCGAACCACCTCCATAAGGTTCATGTTCATATCGGTTGGGGCGTCGACCTCATGGGTAACACCATCTCGGTCGGTAATTTTTATTTTTATATCACTCATTGATAAGGGAATTAGTAGTAAGTAGTTAGGAGTTAGTTGATTTGCTTCGGGTCATTGATTGTATGAGCCCGAAAAGCATTTTAGAAATTTCGTTTGATTGTTCAATAAATTTGGATGTCTCTTCAGAGTCCAAAAAAAATTCAGTCTTTTTGATAAATATAGCATTGACCTTACCTCACTATTTGAGCTTGTTGCAAAATATAAAAAACTAATGAAATCAGGGTTCGTACTTCGGTCAAGACCTTCAGCTATATTATTGGAAATAGATATGGAAGCTCTTAGGATTTGGTCTTTAAAGGAGTAATCTCTAGAATCGGAAAAATTTTGATAAATCGCTACAGCAAAATCTTGTGCTTTTTGCCACACCAATAAATCCTCAAATTTTTTAACAGCCATTATTTCAGTTACGCTAGTTATATTTTCCTAACACCTAACACCTAAGTCCTTAATTTATACTTTTAACAACCGCCTTTGGCGCTTCCTTCTTACTACCGTCAAAACCGGTTACCCCGCCAACGGTCGTATATTTCATTACGTACTTCTTATCAGGATAAATACGCTGATAAGCACTTTGACACATGAGGGTCGCTTCATGAAAGCCACAAAGAATCAGTTTCAACTTCCCGGGGTACGTGTTTACATCGCCAATGGCATAAATTCCCGGTACGTTAGTCTGATAATCGAAGGTATCTACCTTTATGGCATTCCGCTCGATTTCAAGACCCCAATCGGCAATCGGTCCCAATTTGGGAGAAAGTCCGAACAAGGGTACAAAATTATCAACTTCCAAGGTAACATCCTCACTCGGATCTGTTGTTTTTCTAATAGTAACGGCTTCCAGTTTATCTTCCCCTATAAGACCCGTTATCTCCGCGGGCGTAATCAGGTTGACTTTACCTTCATTCTTAAGCTGCTGTACTTTTTCCACCGAATCAAGTGCTCCCCTAAACTCGTTTCTACGATGTACAAGCGTAACTTCTGAGGCCACATCGGCCAAAAAGATACTCCAGTCAAGTGCGGAATCGCCTCCTCCTGCAATAACCACCCTTTTATCGCGGTATACCTCGGGATCTTTTATGATATAGGCCACACCGTTATCTTCGTATTTTTTCAGGTTTTCAAGTAATGGTTTTCGGGGTTCAAAACTACCGAGTCCACCTGCAATAGCCACAATGGGGGCATGGTGTTTAGTTCCTTTGTTCGTTGTTACGATAAAGGTACCATCTTCCAATTTTTCGATGGTCTGTGCCCTTTCTCCCAAGGTAAAACCAGGCTCAAAGGGCTTGATCTGCTCCATTAGGTTGTTGACCAGATCGCCAGCCAATACTTCTGGAAAACCAGGTATATCGTAAATCGGTTTTTTTGGATAAATCTCGGAACATTGTCCACCTGCTTGAGGTAGCGCATCGATTAAATGACATTTGAGCTGTAACAGGCCTGCCTCAAAAACGGCAAAAAGCCCAGTTGGGCCAGCTCCAATAATCAATATGTCTGTTTTGATCATTGAGTTTTACATTAAAGTTCGGACGAAATTAAGATTAAAAGACGGGTAAGAATATGACAAAGATCAGCCTCTTAGGCGACATTTATCACCTCTTCGATTTGCGGGGCATATTTTTTAATGGTCATTTCAACACCGCTCTTCAAAGTCATTTGATTGACACTACACCCTACACACGCCCCTTCGAGCTTTACTTTTACGGAATTTTCGTTATCTATAGAGATTAACGATATATCTCCGCCGTCACTTTGTAAAAAAGGGCGAATTTCTTCAAGCGCTTTTTCTACATTCTGCCTTAGTTCTTCCGATGTCATATTACTTTTTCTTAACAGCGGAACAGCCCGCCATTGTTGTTATCTTAATTGCTTCCGTTGGAGGCAGGCTCTTATTTCTGCCCACAACCTCTTGAACCACGTTCTTGGTCAACTCTTCAAAGGCTTCCTCTACGGCCGTGGCCGTTTGCATAGCCGCCGGTCTTCCTATATCACCTGCTTCGCGTATACTCTGTACCAAGGGTATTTCCCCTAAGAAAGGCACGCCTAAATCTTCAGACAGATTTTTTGCCCCTTCCTTACCAAAAATATAGTACTTATTATCGGGAAGCTCCTCAGGTGTAAAATAAGCCATATTCTCTACAATTCCCAATACGGGAACGTTTATAGAATCTTGTTGAAACATGGCCACACCTTTTCTGGCATCGGCCAGGGCCACGTTCTGCGGCGTACTCACCACTACGGCACCGGTTACGGGCATGGCCTGCATGATGCTCAAGTGGATATCCCCGGTTCCGGGCGGAAGGTCGATCAGCATAAAGTCAAGATCGCCCCAATGTGCATCGAATATCATTTGATTCAAGGCTTTAGCCGCCATAGGACCACGCCAGATGACCGCTTGGTCGGGCTGGGTAAAAAATCCAATAGACAACAGCTTTACGCCGTAGCTCTCTACCGGTTTCATTTTTGATTTACCATCAACATTGACCGCCAAGGGTTTCTCAAGGGCCACGTCGAACATAATAGGCATCGAAGGCCCATAAATATCGGCATCTAAAACCCCTACCTTAAAGCCCATTTTTGCCAAGGTCACCGCTAAATTGGCCGTGACGGTAGATTTACCTACCCCTCCTTTACCCGAGGCGACTGCAATAATGTTCTGTATACCGGGTATGGGCTTCCCCTTTATTTCGTTCGTTTTTGGCTTTGCCGGGGCATCTACCTTTATGTTTACCTTGATCTTGGCCTTTTCGTACACCTTCTGGTGTATGACCTTCAAGATTTCCACTTCGGTCTTTTTACGTGCCTGCAGGCTAGGATTACCAATGGTAATATCTACCTCGACCTCATCACCAAAAATTTGAATATTCTTAACCGCACCGCTTTCTACCATATTTTGCCCCTCACCGGGTACGGTAATGTTCTCTAGTGCCTTTAAAACTTCCTTTTTATCAATCTTCATTATATAAACTCATTCTAAAGAACAAAGATAGGTCATAAGGGCAAGAAACTAAAGTGTTTGTATTGAAATGTAATATAGGCCGATAGGTATTCCTGATTAAGGTTTGTTTATTTAGGGGGAGAGGCGATTTTTTAACTTAGGGTATTGGCAGGATTGGGATGGAAAAGAATCCGCTTTTTTCAATTTGTCCTAATTTTTGAAAAACTAGGATATTTAATAAAGTTATGGAGGAAAAGGCACCCACCTTCAACTAAGTTTAAGCCGGGCCACCCAACTCCTTAAAGGGATCCCAAAAGTGCTTTTCAAAGTCGATAATTTGGTTGTCGACTACGGTTATCCCTTCATTTTCGAGCAATTGTTGCATAAGGTTGGTACCGTCAAAATGGTGTTTTCCTGTAAGCAACCCGATTTTATTGACTACCCTGTGAGCGGGTATTTCCGGCATACTACCGGCTCCGTTCATGGCCCAACCGACCATTCGTGCACTACGGGCGGCCCCTAGATATTTGGCAATGGCCCCGTAGGAAGTCACGCGCCCCTCGGGTATAAGCCGGGCCACTTCGTATACTTTCTGAAAGAAATTTTTATTGTCAGAATTCATTACCGAAACACGATTCTTAAAATAGTTATAATCAATAAGACCAACATGAGCGCGCTGATAATATAGTTACTATTCTTTGAAAATCGGTTCGATTTATGCTCAAGTTTATTGAAGTACACCGCGTACATATAAAGTACCGTAAAGGTTCCGCTACCTGCCGCCAAAATAAATACAAGGATATCCCAAGCCTGAAATTTGATCCAGCCGGAGGCGTTCCACATGATATTGAGTCCGCTATAATAGGGTATGGTCAACAGATTCAATGCGGCCAACAACATTCCCTTAAAAAAACTGTTCTTCTTGCTGACCTTGACAATTTTCGGGGCCTTCTTTTTGTTTTTGCGCCCTGCGATAAAAAAATACACCATAAAAAAACCGAAGACCCCAAGGGCAATTCTCAAGAGCACGTCTATTACTTCGGGATTTTTATGTAAAAACCTTGAAATATAGACCGCAACGGTAGCCTGAAGAATGACTACGGTAGCCACCCCTAAGCCAAAAATAATTCCGTTCAGCTTGCCTTTTTCCACACTCACCTTTGCCGCATTCATATTCAACAGCCCCGGTGGTACCGTCGCTATAAAGGCCGCCGAAAAAGTAGCAAAAAAAAGTAGCAAAAGATGCAACATGCCTAGTGGATCTTAAATTGGATATAGGTTATGGGTTTCCCTTTTTCAAGATACTGTTTTTCGTAGAAAGTTTGAAGTTCCAAAACCTCTTTTGGGCTTCCTTCATTTTTGTATACGTCATGGTTGGCGTAATTCACTGTCAGTCCTAAACCATGCAAAAGCCCCAAAGTATAACCGTGCATAAACTCACTATCGGTCTTTAGGTGCATTAGGCCGTCAGGAAGTAATATTTTCCTGTATTTGGCCAAGAAACTTTCGTTGGTCATTCGATGTTTTGTACGCTTGTACTTTATTTGGGGATCAGGAAAGGTTATCCAGATTTCGGAAACCTCATCCTTGGCAAAGAGTTCGTCTACCAGTTCGATTTGTGTTCTTAGGAAGGCTACGTTCTTGAGATCATCCTCGAGTGCCGTCTTGGCCCCACGCCACAACCTTGCCCCCTTGATATCGATACCTATAAAATTCTTATTGGGGTCTTGCTTGGCCAAGCCTACGGTATATTCGCCCTTACCACAGCCCAGCTCCAACACAATAGGATTGTCGTTCTTAAAAAAATCGTTCCACTTGCCCCTTAACCCGAAACCTTGTTTTACGGCTTCCCTGCTTGGTTGAATGACATTTGGAAAAGTCTCGTTCTCCTTAAAGCGTTTCAGTTTGTTTTTACTTCCCAATGGTATAAAATTAAATTTTTGGTGAGGCTTTGGCCAGCTGTTTCTCTTTTGCTTTTTCCAAAGTAAAAGAAAATTCCGAACCTACACCCATTTCACTTTCCACATATATCTTTTCCCCGTGCGCCTCAACGATATGCTTTACAATAGCAAGGCCTAGACCAGAACCTCCTTCGCTGCGGCTACCGCTTTTATCCACCCTATAGAAACGTTCAAAAAGGCGGGGTATGTGTTGTTTCGGAATACCTTCTCCGTTATCGGTTACCCTAACGATTACCTTGTTCTTGATCAGGTTTTCCACACTTACCTCGGTAGTACCGTTGGTATGTCCGTATTTTATGGAGTTTACAAGAAAATTGGTTACTACTTGCTGTATTTTTTCCTTATCGGCGAATACTATAATAGGCTCGTCATACTCCATATCAAAAGTAAGTATGATCTTCTTTTTGGCCGATTTCATTTCCAAAAGATCGAAGACATTTTGAATGAGCTCAATAATATCAAAAGGCTCCCTCTTCAGATTAAGGTCGCCTACCTCCAACTTGGTAATAAGGTCAAGGTCTTTCACGATATAGATAAGTCGATCCACCCCCTTACTGGCCCTTTGAAGGTACTTTCGGCGTACATTTTTATCGTCTATGGCCCCGTCCAATAGGGTTTCTATATACCCTTGAACGGTAAACAGCGGTGTTTTAAGCTCGTGCGATACGTTGCCGAGAAAATCTTTTCGGTACTCTTCCCTAATTTTAAGGGTATCGATCTCTATACGTTTGTCTTTGGCAAATTTCCCGATTTCCTCGGTAAGGGTTTTCATGTCGGTAGTAATGGGACCAGAGACAATCGAAGACGTTTCCAACATAGCCACATCATCGTATATTTTCTTTATCCGGCGGTAGATAAACTTTTCTATCCGCACCTGTAAAACGGTAAAGCTAATAGGAAACAACAAAAAGGAGGTAACGATAATGACTACCCAATTAAAAGCATTGAAAAGGAGCAAAAACAGCGCCAACAGCAAAACAAAGATTACGGTAATCATAAAAGAAGACCGTAGCGCAAAGCGGTATGACCTTCTTAATCTAGGAGGCATAAAAAAAGTGTTTAATATTCGCTACGGAACCTTTATACGTCATTTCAGGGCATTTTTCGGCATTCAAAACCCAATCAAGGGGAGAACGGCCCAAAATTACTATAAAAAAGACGTATTACTTAACGATGTAGATTTTATTAGAGCACAAACTTGTAGCCTACACCTTTTACGGTCTTGAAATGATGCTCTCCGATTTTCTCACGAAGCTTTCTAATATGCACGTCGATCGTACGTCCACCGACCACGACTTCATTGCCCCAGACCCTATCTAGTATAACTTCCCTTTTAAAAACCTTATTGGGTTTTGAAGTCAACAGGGCCAAAAGTTCAAATTCTTTTCTAGGCAGAACGATTTCTTGGCCATCGTTCATTATTTTGTATTCTTCCCTATTGATTACAATATTGCCCACCTTAACAATATCATCCTGCGGGGCACTTTCTTCCTTTAACCTTCTTAAAAGGGCCTTCACCTTACTGACCAGAACTTTCGGTCTAATGGGCTTGGTAATATAATCATCGGCCCCGGCATCAAAACCGGCCACTTGCGAATAGTCTTCGCCGCGTGCCGTAAGAAAAGTTATGATAGAGTTCTCCAGTCCGGCCGTGTTTCTAATAGTCTCACAAGCCTCTATACCGTCCATCTCGGGCATCATCACATCCAGTATTATCAAATGGGGCTGCTTCTTCTTTGCCATGGCTACGCCTTCAACTCCATTCTTGGCCGTAAAGACTTGATAGCCTTCGGTAGTAAGATTGTACCCGACAATTTCTAGAATGTCCGGCTCGTCGTCTACCAATAATATCTTAATGTCTTTCTTTTTCATAAGGTGTGTAAAGATGGTTATTTCGTCAAAAGTAAATATAATACCGACATTCCGGGGTCTCTTAACGTTGATTTAATATAGTAACGTTAGGCTAACCTTATCGCAATAAAGTTTTAACATGCACATAACTCGACTTTTACCTCACGTAGCGTTATTTGCCTTGTTTAATAATTGAGTAGAACTAAATAACACTCAAACATTTATAATGAAACTAAATAGTAACGAAATGAAAAAATCTCTTTTCTCTTTATTGGCCTTTGCGTCACTCGCCATTATTTCTTCTTGTAGTAGCGACGACGGTGGTCCAACCCCTAATCCCAATCCTGATCCAGAGGGTGAGGAAATAACTAAAACGGGTATTATTACGGAGGACGAAACCTGGGAAGCCGAAAATATCTATATATTGGATGGCAAAGTGGTGGTTGACGAAGGTGTTACCCTTACAATTGAGCCAGGAACTATTATTAAAGGTGAGCTTGGTGAAGAAACTCTTGCCTCTGCACTTGTAGTGGATCAAGGTGGGAAGATTATGGCAGAAGGTACTGCTAGCCAACCTATTATATTTACTTCTATTGAAGATGGCATTAAACAAGGTGAAACTACAGGAACTCTTACTACAGCTACTAAGGGCCGTTGGGGTGGTGTTATCATCTTGGGTAAAGCACCAATCTCTGTAAACGGAGACCTTCAAACTGCACAGGTAGAAGGTTTGCCTGTTGATGAATCTTACGGACAGTACGGTGGTACTGATACAGCTGATAATTCAGGTGTTCTTAAATATGTATCTATACGTCACGGTGGTGTTACAATTGCACCGGATAACGAAATCAACGGATTAACCCTAGGTGGTGTTGGTTCCGGTACGGTTATAGAAAATATTGAGGTAATAGCTAACGATGATGACGGTATCGAGTGGTTCGGTGGATCTGTAAACGTTACAAATGCTTTGGTATGGGCACAAAGTGATGATGGTTTTGATACTGATGAAGCTTGGTCCGGAACTCTTACTAACGGTGTAGTTATAATGGAAGGTGAATCTGGTTCAGGTCTTGAGCTTGACGGTCCTGCAGGTAGTGCTGCTACTGAAAGTACCGCTTTCACAATGACAGGTATTACACTTATAGGAAACGGAAGTACTAGCAAGTATGCGGATCTAAGAGACGGAACACTCGTTAACCTTAACAATGTTTTGGCCTATGGTTTCTCTGAAGGTTCTACTGTAAATATCGCTGATGCCGATACTGCTAAAGAGCTTACTGATGGTCGTATCACTTTCTCTAACTGGGAAATGGTATTGCCAGAAGGAAGCACTATTGCAGATGTTTTAGCTGGTGATGATATTGCAGAAGGAGACGAAACTAAATTTACTGATAACGCTACGGCTGTTGGAACAGGAACTACAGGTGCTGATTTAGATGCATTTGCATGGACTTTAGCTGCTAGTGAACAAGCTATTGCTGTTACGCCTCAAGGAACTACAATTACAAAATCAGGTATTCTTACTTCAGACGAAACTTGGACAGCTGATAACATTTATATCTTAGACGGTAAAGTTGTAGTAGACGAAGGTGTCACTCTTACAATTGAGCCAGGAACTATTATTAAAGGTGAGCTTGGTGAAGAAACTCTTGCCTCTGCACTTGTAGTGGATCAAGGAGGAATGATTATGGCCGAAGGTACTTCTGATAAACCGATTATTTTTACTACAGTAGAAGATGGAATCGTTCAAGGAGAAACTGCAAGCACACTTACCACTGCCACTAAAGGCCGTTGGGGTGGTGTTATCGTTCTTGGTAAAGCACCAATCTCCGTAAACGGAGACCTTCAAACTGCACAGGTAGAAGGTTTGCCTGTTGATGAATCTTACGGACAGTACGGTGGTACCGATGCAGCAGATAACTCTGGTGTTCTTAAATATGTATCTATACGTCACGGTGGTGTTACAATTGCACCGGATAACGAAATCAACGGATTAACCCTAGGTGGTGTTGGTTCTGGTACGGTTGTAGAAAATATTGAAGTAGTTGCTAACGATGATGACGGTATCGAGTGGTTCGGTGGGTCTGTAAATGTTACAAATGCTGTAGTATGGGCACAAAGTGATGACGGTTTTGATACTGATGAAGCTTGGTCCGGAACTCTTACTAACGGTGTAGTTATAATGGAAGGTGAATCTGGTTCAGGTCTTGAGCTTGATGGTCCTGCAGGTAGTGCTGCTACAGAAGCTACGGCGTTCACCATGACAGGTATTACACTTATAGGAAACGGAAGTACTAGCAAGTATGCGGATCTAAGAGACGGAACACTCGTTAACCTTAACAATGTTTTGGCCTATGGTTTCTCTGCAGGTTCTACAGTAAATATTGCTGATGCCGATACTGCTAAAGAGCTTACTGATGGTCGTATCACTTTCTCTAACTGGGAAATGGTTCTTCCTGAAGGCACTGCTGTTGCTGATGTTTTAGCTGGTGATGATATTGCAGGAGGAGACGAAACTAAATTTACTGACAACGCTGATGGTATCGCAGCTGCAGCTGATGCTTCTGAAGGTGTTGGTGCTGATCTATCTGCTTTTTCATGGGCATGGTCTGCTGGTGAATTAGAGTAGTTGCAACGCACTAGAAGAATATAAAAAGAAAAATGTCCAAAGGCTTTGATTTTAAGCCTTTGGACTATTTTGTTCATAATTGAGCACTATATAAATTAACATAAAATGCTGAAAAAAATACTCTTTGCAACTACCCTTGTTTTCGCACAATGGTGTTTTGCTCAAACCGGGACCATATCAGGGAAAATGATGGACGGTGAGTTTAACGATGTCCTCCCATTTGCCAATATCCTGATAAAGGGAACAACCATAGGAAGCTCCTCTGATTTTGATGGGGTGTATGCCTTGGAGGTGGAGCCCGGCACATACACAGTTTCGTTTTCATATATTGGTTACACATCAAAAGAAATTACCGATGTAGTTGTTGAAGCTGGTAAGGCTACTGAAGTAAATGTAACACTTCAGCCAGCTTCCGCTCAGTTAGATGAGGTAGTGGTTACCACTACGGTTAGCAAAAACACGGAAGCCTCGGTTTTAAACCTTCAAAAAAATTCAGTTAACCTTATGGATGGGTTATCATTGGAGGCTATAAAAACTACGGGTGCAAGTAATATTGCCTCAGCCATTAAAAGTGTGCCAGGAGTATCGGTACAAGAGGGGAAGTATGTAATTGTGAGAGGGTTGGGAGACCGTTATACCAAATCTATTTTAAATGGAATGGATATACCTGGCTTGGATCCGGATAAAAACACAGTTCAGATGGATATATTTCCTACCAACATTCTAGAAAATGTAATCGTTTTAAAATCTGCCGCAGCAGAATTACCTGCAGATTTTACCGGGGGTGTGGTAAACGTGGTTACCAAAGATTTTCCTGCTCAGAAACAGATGTCTTTTTCTGCTTCTGTGGGTTATAATAACAATATGCACTTTAAAGATAATTATTTATCCTACGAAGGTGGTGGAACCGATTTCCTTGGTTTTGATGATGGCACAAGAGAGTTGCCTATTTCTAAACAGGCGGTTATTCCAAGCCCATCTTCTTCGGAGAATGAAAATTTAGAGGGCATTACACGTTCTTTTGAAAAAACTATGGCCACGGAACGGCAAAATTCGAAACCCGATTTTAGCCTAGGTTTTAGTTACGGAAATCAATTTGACGTAGGCGATAACAAACTTGGTTTTATTGCATCTTTAGATTATAAAAACACCACTACTTTCTACGAGGGCTTTGAAAACGGTATCTACCAAAAAAACCCTGAAAGTGATGTTAACGAACTACGTTTTGACAGAAGGCAAGAAGGGGATATAGGTTCTAATAACATATTGGCATCTATTTTAACGGGCTTGTCTTATAAAACGGGCAAATCTAAGTACCGTTTAAACTTTCTTCACATTCAAAATGGAGAGTCAAGAGCGGCACTTTATGATCAAGAAACACAAATTTCCAATTCTATTGAGGTAGTTAAGGATAACCTTGAATATACACAGAGTTCGGTAACTAACTTATTGCTTTCTGGCAAACATACGTCTGAGGATGCTTCGTTTGTTACAGAATGGAGTTTGTCACCCACTTTGGCCAAAGTTCATGATAAGGATATAAGGTTGAGTACTTTTATTGTTGAACCTAATGGTTTCTCTATAAGTCCTGATGCTGGCTTTCCTCAACGTCTTTGGAGAAATCTTGAAGAAACCAATGCTGTAGGAAAAATTGATTTTTCTAAGAGTTATGAAATGTTCGGCAACAAGTCTATGTTGAAATTTGGTGGCCTTTACAGTTACAAGCAAAGAGAGTATGATATTCAAAACTATAGAATTCGTTTCTTTGATTTTACAACAGCGGACCTAAACGGTGACCCGGATTTAATTTTGGCAGATGAAAATATATGGAGCTTGGATAATAATTCTGGATCCTATTTTAGCGGTAACTTTCAGCCAGCTAACAACTACGATGCAGAACAGAATACCATTGCGGCATATCTTTCCAATGAATTTAAATTTTCGGAGAAATTCCGTGCTATACTAGGCTTAAGAGCTGAGCAGTTTACAACGTATTTTACAGGTCAAAACAATACAGGCAGTGAAATCTATGATAATGAAAAAACCATAGACGAACTTGATTTCTTTCCTTCTGCAAATTTAATTTACGGATTTAAGGAAAATATGAACTTTAGAGTTTCATACTCAAGAACTACGGCTCGTCCAAGTTTTAAAGAACTTTCGGTAGTTCAAATTACAGATCTTTTAACGGGTACACTTTTCATTGGTAATTTAGATTTGGTTCCTACTTATGTTGACAATTTTGACTTCAGGTATGAGGTTTTTGGAGACAGGGCTCAGATGTTGGCTTTCAGTAGCTTTTATAAAAAACTAAAAGATCCTATTGAGATAGTTGCTTACAG
This sequence comes from Zobellia galactanivorans, assembly GCF_000973105.1. Lineage (NCBI taxonomy): Bacteria > Pseudomonadati > Bacteroidota > Flavobacteriia > Flavobacteriales > Flavobacteriaceae > Zobellia > Zobellia galactanivorans. Next base: position 1,552,339 of record NC_015844.1, read on the forward strand.
TAACGTAGCACCTAATCAGATTACGCCTCGTAATGCCCCTTCTGCCGATATATTTGGATTAGAACTTGAAGCGCGTAAGAATTTTGGATTTATTTCTGAGTCACTTAGTAACTTAAGCATAAACTTAAATGTCTCTGTTATTGATTCTAAAATTGAAATGGCAAAAGGTGAGAACCAGGAATATGAAACTAGACTTGCTTTTGCTAGAGATGGTGAAACAATTGAAGAAACGAGAGAGCTTCAAGGGCAATCTCCTTACTTAGTAAATGTGGGTCTAAACTATAATAACAGGGAAACTGGATTTGAAACCGGAGCATTTTTTAACGTTCAGGGAAAAACGTTACAAGTTATTGGTTTTGGTCAAAATGCTGACGTTTATACGCAACCTTTCAATAGTTTGAATTTTAATATTTCTAAGGCCTTTGGAGAAGAGCAACGCTCTAAAGTAAGTTTTAAAGCGAACAACATTCTTGGTGATGATCGTGAAAGTCTTTATGAATCTTTCGGAGGAATTACGAACCGTTACTCTTACAGAGATCCGGGTGTATCATTCTCTTTAGGATATAGCCTTTCTTTTTAAGGCCCTACCATAATATCATGAAAAACCCCGCAAATGCGGGGTTTTATATTTTCAACAAAAATCCTGCAAAACCAAAGGTCAATTATTCGGAATGCTCCAATAGGCTCCTTTTAAGATAAAACCTATATACTCGTCCAAAAAAAAGGAAGCTGTTTCTTAAAAAGAATACATAAGCAATACTTTGGACACCACCATTCATACATATATTCCTACAAAATATAAAATCGAACAACGATCAAACTAAAGATTTCGTATATTTGTGGTATACTATTTGCTCACATAATCATATGAAGCACTTTTACTTGGTAATTACTTTCTTATGTATCTCCTTTTCCTATGGCCAAGACGCCAAAGGTAATGGTGATATTAAAGGGTTTAAACTTTATCCCAACCCCGTCACGAGCGGCAAGGTATATATTAGCACCTCAGAAAGTACGCCCAAGCAGATTGCCATATATGATGTGTTAGGCACCCAGGTGCTACAAACACAGATTAACGGTACCGAACTCAATCTTTCCGAGCTTGATGCCGGCGTATACGTCCTACGCGTTTACCAAAACAACAAAGTAGCGACAAGAAAGTTGATCGTAAAGTAATTACAATCGATTTCACTCGAATTAGCCTTGCCTGCGCTTATTACCCTATTTTTTTCGTTTGACAAACCAACGGAGCCCCTTTCGATAAACGGTCCCAAAATTACGACGAACGGACCACCCTATACCGTTTTCCATACAGTTCGTCTATTTTCACAACATTTTAGCCGACCTACAACCTTCATTAGCTACCTTTGGACCGTTGATCCCAAATCAATAATCTATGCGTATAACCTACTTCATACTTATGTGTGTATTCACCCTTGGTGCGTCCGCCCAAGATGCTTTCGATTTTCAAAATCAGAAAAGCGAAGAAATCCCAGGCTTTAAAATATACCCCAATCCGGCCTTCACCGATGTTGTCAATGTCATAACCAGAGACAACCATTTAAAACAGGTAAGGGTCTACGACGTGTTCGGGGAAATTGTACTCTCTGAAAAAATATCAAGAAGTAACCTGAACATATCCGGCTTGGTCCCTGGCGTCTACGTTTTGCAAGTAACCGAAAACAAAAAGACGAGCAACAGAAAGTTGGTGATAAAATAATCCCAAAGAAAAAGCTCCCTTTCAGGAGCTCTTCAATCTAATTAAAAAAACAAGTATTATGTTTTTGCATTACCCTAAATTAAGGGATAATGTACGGCTTACAAGATTTCGATCACTTCTATATCGAATACCAAATCTTTACCGGCCAATGGATGGTTCCCATCCACTACAATAGTCTCTTCCTTTACATCGGTTACGACCAAATTGATCTCTTGCCCACTTTGCGTCTGAGAAACAAGTCCCATTCCCACTTTTGGCTCAATATCTTGAGGCAATTGACTTTTAGGCACTTCTTGTATCAACTCGGTTCTAGGCAAACCGTAAGCCTCCTCCTTAGGAATATTAACGGTTTTCTTCTCATTGACCTTCATATCAATAAGTCCTTTTTCAAAACCTGGTATCAACTGGCCTTGACCTAGGGTGAACTCAATAGGCTCTCCCCTTTCCACAGAGCTGTCAAAAACCTCTCCAGTGGCCAACTTGCCTGTATAATGTACCTTTACTTTATCGTTCTCTTTAACTTGACTCATATTATCATTTTAAAAAAAAACAGCAAAATGCTATTTTTTAACTATTTCGGTAAAGGTACAGGTATAAAAACGGCTACAAAATCTTTAACCCCAGCCCCCTAGGTATTTAGAAAACATTAACATAATTTTCTGTATTCGTTAAAATAATTAACATTTAAGGAAGTTGGTTTTAAGCGAGTAGCCTTTGTAAACAAAATTATCCACTTTTACCCATATCGTTTATTTTATACGGCAAAGGATATCGCTACTTTTGCCAAAGTATTTTCAATTATGGACGGTAAGCAAATCTTCAATATCGAATCAAAAGGTGAATTTGATGTACAGGCCCTCAAAGTCTTTAGGCATCAATATGACCAAAATGAGGTGTATCGTGAATTTTGTTCGTATTTGGGAAAATCTACCGAGAACGTCGGGGATATAAGCGAAATTCCCTTCCTCCCCATTTCCTTCTTTAAATCGAAGGAAATCATTTCCGGGAAAAAACACCCGGAAGCCATTTTTACAAGTAGTGGTACCACCGGAAGCCAGACCAGCACGCATATTGTAAACCGCATCGCCCTTTACGAGCAGAGTTTCCGAAAAGCTTTTAGCCTGTTTTATGGAAACATAGAAGACTATTGCGTATTGGCCCTACTACCTTCTTATCTCGAACGAGAGGGATCTTCGCTCATCTACATGGTAGACGACATGATCCAAAAGAGCAAACACCCCGACAGCGGCTTCTACCTTCACGACCTTGATGGTCTTCGAGAAAAATTGATCGCCCTAGATGCCAGCGGGCAGAAAGTTCTATTGATAGGAGTGTCTTTTGCCCTTCTCGATATGACAGAGAGCCACTCGCTTCGGCTAAACCATACCATTGTTATGGAAACTGGAGGGATGAAAGGGCGCAGAAAAGAATTGATCCGCGAAGAATTGCACCACATCCTAAAAAAAGGATTCGGTGTTCAGTCCATACATTCCGAATACGGAATGACCGAACTACTGTCACAGGGCTACTCTAAGGGAAACGGTATTTTTGAGACCCCACCTTGGATGAAAATACTAATACGCGATACTGAGGATCCATTGACCTATCAAGGCCATCAAAAAACGGGAGGCATAAATGTCATCGATTTGGCCAATATAGATTCTTGCGCCTTTATCGCAACGCAAGACCTAGGCAAAACCTATACAAACGGTAGCTTTGAGGTGCTCGGTAGGTTTGATCATTCCGATGTAAGGGGATGCAATCTAATGGTGCTTTAAAGCCCCAGGATCTTGGCATCTACAAAGAAAGTAGAATTCACGTCAATTTCATGATCCGTACTGATCAATTCATCCGTCACCGTTTTTAAACGAAGGTTGAACTTGTCTTTTTTAATATATTCTTTTAAGTCTACATCAAGTACATCTACATCTAAAACATCGCCTACATTTTCATCGACAACCTCTTTTGAAGCTATTTTAATCTCATCAAGGCCCTCTGCTGAAATATAAACGACCAAGGACTCAAGAAAACTAAAATCACTATCGTCAGGTGATGTGATTACCAGCTGTAACCGGGTCAGTTTAATTTCCTCGATAAGGTCTTTACGGGTATCGTTTACCTCAAACTGCGAATCTGAATTGGTTTCCATGTCCGGTGTGAACATGTCGAACGGAAGGTCTACACCCGCCGTAGAAGGAATGGTTACCTGACTTTTATATTCTAGATCGAACTTGGTGAGTTCATCTAACTTATCACAAGAAACGAGCGTTACAAAAACGGCGAGAACCAATATAAAAATACGCATCAAATAAAGGGTTTAAAAACGTTACTGTTCGATAACGCCTTTAAACCCCTTTTATTCTAATTATCCGGCAATTAACATCGCCCGATCAGTTCACTACCAAAACAAAATAGTTCTTTTTGCCTCGTTGCAAGAGTACAAATTTGCCATTGATCAGATCGTTTTCGCCAATCTGGTAATCGGCCTTTACTTTTTCCTTGTTTACGGAAATGGAATTCTGTTTCAGCTCCCTACGGGCTTCACTGTTGGAAGTCAAGAATCCGGTCTTATCGGCCAAAGCCCCGATCATATCCAATCCGGGAGTGAGCTCAGACTTCGAAATTTCAGCCTGTGGCACACCGTCAAAAACATCTAAAAAAGTCTTTTCGTCCAAGTTTTTAAGGTCTTCCGAAGTCGACTTTCCAAAAAGGATATTACTTGCTTTTTGGGCATTCCCCAAATCTTCCTGTGAATGCACCATTACGGTAATCTCTTCTGCCAAGCGCTTCTGCAAGACCCTCATATGTGGGGCTTCTTGATGCTCCTTTATCAATGCCTCTATTTCGTCCTTACTCAGAAAAGTAAATATTTTGATGTATTTCTCGGCATCGACATCTGAGGTATTCAACCAATATTGATAAAACTTATAGGGGGAGGTCCGCTCCGCATCCAACCAAATATTACCGCCTTCGGTCTTACCGAACTTGGTTCCATCGGCCTTGGTAATCAACGGACAGGTCAAGGCATAGCCTTTTCCATTTCCTATTCTTCGGATCAGCTCAGTACCTGTAGTAATGTTTCCCCACTGATCACTACCTCCCATTTGCAAGGTGCAATTATAATTTTGATAGAGGTATAGAAAATCGTAGCCCTGTACCATCTGATAAGTGAACTCGGTAAAGGACATTCCTTCTTTAGATTCGGCCGAAAGTCGTTTTTTTACGGAATCCTTGGCCATCATATAGTTTACGGTAATGTGTTTTCCAACATCCCTGATAAAATCCAAGAAGGTAAAGTCTTTCATCCAGTCGTAATTATTGACCAAAATGGCGGCATTCTCGGCATCGCCATCAAAATCTAAAAATCGCGACAACTGCCCTTTTATGGCTTCTTGATTATGCCGAAGGGTAGCTTCATCCAACAGATTACGCTCTGCCGATTTTCCGGAAGGATCCCCGATCATGCCCGTGGCACCGCCAATAAGGGCATAAGGCTTATGGCCGGCCAACTGAAAATGGCGGAGCATCATCACCCCTACCAAATGACCGATGTGCAATGAATCTGCGGTCGGGTCTATACCTACATAGGCCGATTGCATTTCATTCATCAGGTGTTCTTCCGTTCCGGGCATCGCATCGTGCAACATGCCTCTCCATTTTAATTCTTCTACAAAGTTTGAAGTCATGTTCGTTCTGTTCTGAAAATTGAGCTACAAATATAAAAGTAAATCATCGCCCAACCCCCGAATAATAGCGGAAATTATTCCCGGCGATTTGCTAACTTTGAGGCATGGTATTGGTAACGGGCGGAACGGGGTTAGTAGGCTCACATCTTTTATTGAAATTGGTGCAGAACGGTGATTCCGTTCGAGCCATATATAGGAAAGGCAGTAATCTTGAGCGCGTAGCCAAGGTCTTTGGCTATTATACCGACGATGCCCAAGCCCTTTTCAATAAAATAGAATGGGTCGAGGCCGATATTACCGACATTCCCGCCCTTGAAAGCGCCTTTGACCAGGTCAGCCAAGTCTACCATACCGCTGCCCTTATTTCCTTCGACCCTAAAAAATTCGACATCCTCGAAAAAATAAATACCGAGGGCACGGCCAATGTGGTCAACCTCTGTATTGCCCACAAAATCAAAAAACTGTGCTACACCAGTACGATCGGGGCTATCGGCAAAAGCATGGGCAATGCCATGGCCAACGAAGAAAACCCGTGGACATCAAGAGAGGCCAATGTATACGGACTCACAAAACAGGCTGCGGAAATGGAGGTTTGGCGCGGCTCACAGGAAGGACTATCGGTAGTAATGGTAAATCCGGGGGTAATTATCGGCCCGGGCTTTTGGAACAGTGGCAGTGGCGACCTTTTTACCGTCGCCCAAAAAGGATATCGTTTTTACCCCCCTGGGGGAACCGGCTTTATAACCGTTTACGATGTAGTTAAAATGATGGTGGCGTTAATGGGTTCCGAAATCAGCAATGAACGCTATATTGCCGTGGCCGAGAACCTGACGTTTAAAGAAATCCTTACAAAGATTACATCTGAACTGGGTATCAAGCCCCCCACTACCCCATTAAAATATTGGCAACTTGAAGTCGGAAGGTGGTTCGACTGGCTTAAAAACCTCTTCCTTCAAAATGGGCGCCGGATTACAAAAAACTCCATCCGCTCCTTAAAAAATAGGGAAATATACGACAACCAAAAAATCAAGACCGACCTTGGTTTTGAGTTCGAAGCCCTAGACGAAGCTATATCGTTTTGCTGTAAGCGGTTTACCGAAGAGTGTCTTTAGCCTTTTTGGCCTTTGCTTTTTCCCTTTCGAGTTTTTCCTTGGCCACCCGAATACTGTCGTTCAGTTTTTTTTGCTCTTCCAGTTCCTTGCTTTTTTTCTCAAGGTTGGTCTCTACCTTTTTATAGATTTTTTCGTACTCTACGGGAAGTGAAGCGTAGTAACGGTCGCTTTCCACGAATTGCAGACTGTCAATGTCGTATTTTTTAAAGATATAGTCCATGGGCTCAATGCCGTTTTCCCTAAGCACTTCCAAATTGGTCGTCTTGGCGGCATTGACAATAGCCAGGTCTTGGAGTATCTCAACCATTTTTTCTTGAGGAATGAGGTTTTCCGGCTTCTCTAAAAGTGTTTCGTTGCACGAGACCAAAACCAAAAACATCAAGGCTATCGTTAAAAATCTCATATTATCTATTGAAGGTTAGTCGCTTTGCCCTGCGTTCGGCAGAGAAATTTCCATTTTCATAGGCCAAATGACCGTTTACAAAGGTATGCGTAACGGTCGACTTAAACGTAGTGCCTTCAAAAGGCGACCATTTACACTTGTAAGCGATGTTCTCCTTGGTCACTTGATAAGGCGCATTTAGATCCACCACTACCAAATCGGCAAAATACCCTTCCCTGATAAAACCTCGTTTCTCAATCTGAAAAAGTATGGCCGGGTTATGACTCATTTTCTGTACTACCTTTTCCAGTGAAATCACCTTTTCCCGAACCTTTTCCAACAGGGCGGGAAGCGCATGTTGCACCAAGGGACCGCCCGAAGGGGCTTTGGTATATACATTATCTTTTTCGCCCAACAAATGTGGGGCGTGGTCAGTAGCGATCACATCTATACGGTCGTCCAGCAAGGCCTTCCACAAGCGGTCTCTATCCTCTGCGGCCTTTACGGCCGGATTCCACTTGATCAAGGTGCCCTTGGTGTCATAATCCTCCTCGGAAAACCAAAGGTGGTGCACACATACTTCGGCCGTTATCTTTTTCTGCTCTAGCGGGATATCGTTTCTAAAAAGATCCGTTTCCTTTCCGGTAGACAAATGAAATACATGCAGTCTCGTCCCGGTTTTTTCGGCCAGTGCTATGGCTTTCGAAGACGAAAGGTAGCACGCTTCGACACTACGGATCTTAGGATGGTATTTTACGGGAATGTCATCTCCGTACTTCGCCTTATACTCGGCGAGGTTTCTTTTTATAGTCCCCTCATCTTCGCAATGGGCGGAAATCACCATTTCGGTGTTCTTGAAAATCTTCTCTATAACCTCCTCGTCATCGACCAGCATATTACCTGTTGAAGACCCCAAAAAGAGTTTCACTCCCGAGCAGGCATTTTTATCCAATCGCTTTAACTCTTCCAGGTTGTCATTGGTACCCCCAAAAAGAAAAGAATAATTGGCAAAGCTAGACCGGGCGCCCATTTCAAATTTCTCTTCGAGCTTTTCAATGGTTGTCGTCTGAGGTGTGGTATTGGGCTGTTCCATATAAGTGGTAATCCCTCCGGCTACCGCCGCCCTACTTTCTGAGGCAATGTCGCCCTTATGGGTGAGGCCCGGCTCCCTAAAATGCACCTGGTCGTCGATTACCCCCGGCAAAAGGTACCTGCCCTGAACATCGATTACTTCGGCAGTATCATCTGAGATATTGGCGGCTATCTTCTCTATCAAGTCGCCCTTTATCAAAAGGTCTCCTTCAAAAATCGAGTTTTCGTTTACGATTCTGGCATTCTTTATCAACATTTTTCCCATACTAAAACCTAGATTTTTGAAACATGCTCCGTATTTTCATCATAAAAACGCCAAAGATGGCCTCTTTTATTATAGATCCCGACATTTTCGATTTTCCCCTGACCCTATCCCTAAAAATAATGGAAACCTCTTCTATCTTATAATTCTTTAGATAGGCCCTGAATTTCATTTCTATCTGAAAAGCATAACCTACAAAGCGAACGGAATCTAAATTGATATTTTCTAAGACATGACGCCTATAGACCACAAAACCAGCCGTCGGATCGTGAACGCGCATTCCGGTAATCATCTTCACATAAAACGAGGCCCCATACGACAGCAAGACACGTTGAAGCGGCCAATCGACCACGTTCACCCCTTTTTTATATCGGGAACCTACCACCACATCGGCTCCATTGGCACAAGCCCTGTACAACCTTAACAGGTCTTCGGGATTGTGTGAAAAATCGGCATCCATCTCAAAAATATAATCGTACTTCCTTTCAATGGCCCATTTGAACCCATGAATGTAGGCCGTACCCAAACCCGATTTCTCTTTACGTACTTCCAGGAAGAGTTGTTCCGGAAATTCTTGCTGCAACTCCTCTACCTTTGCAGATGTCCCATCGGGAGAGTTGTCATCAACTATCAAAACATGAAATTTCTTATTGAGGACAAAGACAGCTCGAATTATAGCTTCTATATTCTCTATCTCATTGTAGGTGGGGATTATAACTAGACTATCTGACACGGATACGATTGAGTTTTGACAAAAATAGCATTTTAAAAGTCACCGAAAAATGACAACTATCGAATTGTGATATTTTTAAAGGTTGGCTATCTATCAGAATTTGTAATTTTGAGCGTTGTTAATGGTGACAGGCCAAGCCTAAACCCGAGATCCCGACCAAGAATGAAGTCTAAACTACCCCGATTATTTTTAATTATACTAGGAATTGGTTTTCTGATCAACCTGCTTCAGTCGTATTTTACACCGCTCATTTTTGATGAGGCCTATTATTGGCATTTTGCAAAAAAGATGTCTTGGGGCTATTTTGACCACCCGCCCCTAGTGGCCCTGCTCATTAAGATCAGCAGCTTTTTCTTTGATGGCGAGCTTGGGGTTCGTTTTATGAGCTGTGTACTGTCTACCGCCACATTGCTGATTTTGTGGAACACCATAGACCACCCGAAAAAAAACCAATATGTAGTGCATTATTTTGTACTCGCCTACTCGATGACGCTCTTGAACGCCTATGGTTTTTTTACACTGCCCGACACCCCATTGTTGTTCTTTACGGCACTCTTGCTCTTCCTCTATAAAAAATTCCTGGAAAAGCCCAGATTATTATGGGGCATTGCTATGGGCATCGCCATGGCAGGCTTGATGTACAGTAAATACCACGCCGCCCTGGTCATCATCTTCATTCTGTTGTCTAACCTAAAACTGGTCTTCAACAAATATGCATGGCTCTCGGTATTCATTGCGCTGTTATGTTACACCCCCCATTTCATCTGGCTTTACGAAAACGAGTTCGTTACCATAAACTACCATCTTTTCGACCGCCCCAACGACCCCTATAATTTTAATAAATACACCCTCGGCTATTTTGTAAACTTATTGGCGCTCTTCGGCCTCACCTTTCCATGGGTGTATTGGGCCCTTTTTAAGACCAAGGCCAACGATAAATTTACAAGGGCCTTATTATTTCTCGTTTACGGGGTACTTATTTTCTTCTTTATCTCAAGCTTTAACCGAAGAATACAGACCCAATGGATCATTGTCATATCCATTCCGCTTGTCATAATCGTATTCCGTTTTATGATGGAAAATGAGGTGGCGAAAAAATGGATCTATAGAATGGGGCTGACAAACATCGCCCTGATCTTATACCTCAGGGTAGGACTGGTATACGAACCCATGTCGCCCATTTATTATGAAACCCATGGGAACATAGCCTTGGCCGAAGATGTACGGGCAGCCGTAGGCGACATGCCCTTGGTCTTTGAGAACTCTTATAGAAAAGCCCCTATGTTCGCCTTTTATTCCGGCAACACTACCTACTCGCTCAACAACGAAAGCTATCGCCGAAACCAATATTCCATAGACGATTCCGAATCGAAGGTGCAGCACCAAAAAGTACTTTACCTTTCTGGCCGTGCCTCGAATGCCGACCTTACTTTCACAAAAAGTAACGGCAGTAAAATCTACGGCAGATACATCGACAACTTTGAATCGTTCAGAAAGCTAAAAACCTTGCTCGATGGACCTATCGATTTCAACCTTGAAAAAGAACAGACCTTTCAACTGTACAATCCCTACGATTTTGAAATCGACCTGAGCAAATTGCGCTTTAATGTAGCGTATATGACCGATTTCAAGATCGTCATTGACCGCCTGCCCATTAGCCCAAAACCCAATGACCCGAACATAACGAGCATTGGGGCGAAGGATACGATCACCTACACCTTTAAATTTCCAGAGCCCAAAAAATTAAAAGACCCAAAATACGTTAGAATAGGTATTATGGAGAACGGCATGAATTACGGCATCAACGGAAAAAACACCAAAATCAAATAAATGGAACCGATACTACGCACCGCGGGAACAGCCGACTGGATTACGATAATACTTATCGGCAGTATCTTATTCTTGGTCTTGGCAAAGCGCCTGTTCTATAGTCGGTTCTTGAATTTTATTATACTGCCCTTCAACAACAAGTACATTTTCATGTATGGCAAAAAAGAAAAACTGATGAACTGGTTTCATATCTTTTTTACCATTTTTCAGGTCATCAACTTTGCCTTGTTCATTTTCTTGGCTAGACAGGTTTTAAGGGAAAGCACCGAAGACATTTACCCGTTTATATATCCTATTATTTTAGCGTGTCTTTTTGGGTTTATTGTCGTAAAAATTATCTTACAGCTAGGTAACGGCTTCATTTTTGGCTCCATAAAGACCATAGGTGAACTTATTTTTAAAAAATTATCATACCTAAATTATAGTGGTATTATCATGTTTTTGGCCAACGTTATATTGGCCTACGTTGCGCAGGGCTCGAAAACCGTGGTGTATATCGCCATATTGTTGGTCCTCTTAATCAATGTAATCGGGTGGGTTACAGTATTAAGGAATCATCAAAAATTCATCACCAACTACTTTTTCTATTTTATTTTGTACCTTTGCGCTCTCGAAATTTCCCCATTTGTTATCATTGGCAGTTATCTTAAACAATAGGTTTATATGAAAGTAAAAACGATTTTGGTCTCGCAACCAGAACCGAAGATGGAAAACTCACCGTATTCGAAACTGATTGACAAGGAAAAAGTCAAAGTAGACTTTAGGCCTTTTATTCATGTTGAGGGTGTGGATGCTAAAGATGTGCGCCAGCAAAAAATAGATTTGAAAAACTATACGGCTATCATCTTGACCAGCCGCAACGCCGTTGACCATTTCTTCCGCATTGCCGAAGAAATGCGCTTTAAGGTACCCGACTCCATGAAGTATTTTTGCCAGTCGGAAGCCGTAGCGTACTATTTACAAAAATATGTAGTATACCGGAAGCGTAAAATCTATGTCGGCAAGCGAAATTTTGCCGATTTGGTTCCTTTGTTCAAAAAGTACAAAGGCGAAAAATTCCTTTTACCTTCATCTGATGCCCTCAAACCCATCATTCCAGAAATTTTGGACGGATTGGACATTGAATGGAAGCGTGGTATTTTTTACAAGACCGTGATAAGCGACTTATCGGACCTTCGCGATGTATACTATGATATCTTGGTATTCTTTAGCCCTTCGGGTATTGAATCCTTGCTACAGAATTTTCCGGATTTTGAGCAAAACGATACGCGCATTGCCGTATTCGGCAACTCGACCATAGATGCCGCTACCCAAGCCGGCCTACGCATAGACATCAAGGCTCCAACGCCTGAAACACCGTCTATGACCATGGCACTTCAAAAGTACATTACTACGGTAAACAAGAAATAAGACTTCTTGATTCAAAAACATATAAAAAACCCCCTGTTCAAGAACAGAGGGTTTTCTATATTTCCAGTCTTTCGGTCGACATTTAAAACGCATAGCGCTGCGGTCCACCCCTTCGGATTTCCTCGCTCGCATAGGCTTCAAACTTCTTAAAGTTCTCCCTAAAGGCATTCGTCAACTTAAAGGCCGTAGTATAATAGGCTTCATCATCGTTCCATGTCGTACGCGGACTCAATACACTGGTAGGTACTCCTGGGCATTCCCTTGGCTGTGCAACACCAAACACCGAATGGATATGGTAATCATCATAGGTATATAGCCCCAAGTCCCCATTGAGCACGGCATTGATCATAGCCCGGGTATACTTTAGCTTCATACGCGTACCTACTCCGTAAGGACCTCCGGTCCACCCTGTATTGACCAGCCAAACGTTCACCCCGGCTTCTTTCATTTTCCTACTTAGCATTTCGGCGTATTTGGCCGGATGCAAGGGCATAAACGGTGCTCCGAAACAGGCGGAAAAAGAAGGAACAGGCTCGACTACCCCAGCTTCGGTGCCCGCAACCTTGGCGGTATAGCCCGAAATGAAATGATAGGCCGCTTGGCTCGGGGTCAATTTCGATATGGGAGGCAATACACCAAAGGCATCGGCCGTAAGGAAGAATATATTCTTAGGATTCTTACCCATGGAAGGTCGTTGCACGTTCTCAATATGGCAGATAGGATAACTCACCCTTGTGTTTTGTGTTATGGAAGTATCGGCAAAATCGACATTACCGGCCTCATCCATGACCACATTCTCTAAAATGGCGCCTTTTTTGATAGCACCGAAGATTTCGGGTTCGTTCTCTTGCGAAAGGTTGATGACCTTGGCATAGCAACCACCCTCAAAATTAAAAACGGCATTCTCATTGTTCCAACCGTGCTCATCGTCACCAATAAGTTTTCGTGAGGCATCGGTAGACAAAGTCGTTTTTCCAGTACCCGAAAGGCCAAAGAATATAGCCGTATCACCATCTTTACCCACATTTGCCGAGCAGTGCATCGGCAAGGTTTTCTTCTCTACAGGAAGTATAAAGTTCAGCGCTGAGAAAATCCCTTTTTTAATTTCGCCAGTGTAGCCCGTACCCCCGATAAGCACAATTTTTCGGGTGAAGTTCAAAATTGCGAAATTGTGTTGTCGCGTACCATCGATTTCGGCATCGGCCCTAAAGCCCGGGGCATTTATCACCGTCCACTCCGGGTCAAAATTTCTCAATTCCTCTTCCGTAGGCCTGATGAACATATTATAGGCAAATTGATTTGCCCAAGGATGCTCATTGATGACCCTAATATCAATTCGATAATTAGGATCGGCACAGGCGTAACAATCGCGCACGTACAACTCCCTTTCATTCAGATAGGCAATCACCTTGTCATAAAGCGCATCGAACTTAGAGGGCTCAAAGGGAAGGTTGATATCGCCCCACCATACTTTTTTTTCGGTAATCTTATCTTTTACGATAAACCGATCCTTAGGTGACCTACCGGTAAATTCCCCGGTATTTACCGCCAAGGCCCCAGAAGAGGCTTCCTTTCCCATCTTCTTCTCAAGAGCAATGGCATGTAGCTCTGAAGGAGACAGCTGATAATGCAGATTATCGTGCGTGATACCGTACGATTTTAAAGAAATAGATTTTCTCATTTTTTGTGAATTGTTAATTCAGAGTTTGTTTTCGGGTATAAAATTATCAAAATAATAACTTTACATGCCTTAAAATGAGAATTTATTAGCACAAATATTTATATACCCGATATCCAAATAGGCCCCAACCTACAATAAGCAAGGTACCGCCCAATGGGGTTACCAGACCGATTACCCTAAAATCAAAATCGGTCAGACTGTTCATAGCCAAGAGGTAAATAGAGAAAGAAAAACAAAAAATTCCCACCAACACAAAATAGAAAACCAACTTTTTACTAGCTTCGGGCAATGCTTGCATATTACCTAAAACCAACAACAGCAAGGCATGGTACATTTGGTATCTTACCCCGGTCTCAAAAGTTTGAATCGCATCGGCATCTACTAATTTTTCCAAGCCATGAGCACCAAAAGCACCCAAAATGACAGCCATAGCCCCTAGGACGATTCCTGTTAGAAATATTGTTTTGTTCATAACTTATATGATGTATTTTTTTATAAATATAACAATCACTACCTTAGTCTCTCGTTATACCTATTAAAAGTACAAAACTAAATGTCGCGAAATATACTTGTTATCGGAGCAGGGAAATCTACCTCCTATCTTCTGGATTATTTTCTCGAAAAATCTAATGAAGAGCAACTTCACCTTACCATTGGCGACCTCAATCCAGAGTCCATTTCCAAAGCCGTCAAAGACCATAAAAACTGTACGGTAATTCAACTCGACATACAGAACGAAGCCGCAAGAAAGAAAGCCATAGACGAAAGCGACATTGTGGTCTCTATGCTTCCCGCATTCTTGCACAGTAAGGTTGCCGTCGATTGTTTGGCATTGAACAAGCACTTGGTTACGGCTTCCTATGTAAGCGATAGCCTAAAGGACTTGGAGGCAGAGGTAAAGAAGAGGGGACTGGTATTTATGAATGAAATAGGCCTCGATCCCGGTATCGACCATATGAGTGCCATGCAGATCATTGACAGGATCAGGGACAAAGGCGGAAAAATACTGCTTTTTGAGTCGTTTTGCGGGGGATTGGTCGCTCCTGAAAGTGACGACAACCTATGGAATTACAAATTCACCTGGAATCCGCGAAACGTTGTCCTTGCAGGTCAAGGTGGTGCGGCAAAGTTTATTCAGGAAGGCACCTACAAATATCTTCCCTACCATAAACTGTTCCGGCGCACCGAATTTTTCGACATTGAAGGCTATGGCCGTTTTGAAGGCTACGCCAATCGAAACTCTTTAAATTACAGGGAAGCCTACGGCCTGCAAGATGTGCTCACCCTCTATCGGGGTACGATGCGCCGGGTGGGGTTTTCAAAAGCCTGGAACATGTTCGTACAACTGGGCATGACCGACGACAGTTATACCATTGAGAACTCCGAGGACATGTCTTACCGCGAGTTCACCAACCTATTTCTGCCGTATTCCCCAACAGATTCGGTAGAACTAAAACTTAGGCATTACCTTAAAATCGACCAAGACGACATTATGTGGGAAAAGCTCTTGGAGCTCGACCTTTTTAACGACCAAAAGTCCATTCCGTTAAAACATGCCACCCCGGCCCAGATTCTTCAATACATACTGGAAAAGAGCTGGAACCTCAACGACGATGATAAGGACATGATCGTTATGTACCATAAAATAGGTTACGAACTTCAAGGCCACAAATACCAAATCGATGCCAATATGGTCGTCATTGGCGAGAACCGAATCCATACGGCCATGGCCAAGACGGTAGGACTACCCGTAGCCATCGCCACCTTGGCCATCCTGAACAAAAAGATAAGCACCCCCGGCATACAAATACCCATCAAAAAAGAAGTGTACCAACCCATATTAGAAGAACTTAAATCATATGGGATCCATTTTAAGGAATACAAAGTACCATACCTAGGCTATAATCCTGATTCCGTGTCCAATGAAGATTAAGCATATTCATTTAGGCTTTATCCAAAACGGCATTTACTAGCGGTATGAAATTCAAACAATAATAGCTACTTTTACCATCAAATTGAAACCCTGATATGAAACCAAGTAACGATAAAGTAAAAATTGACGGTATCGACAAAAAGATTCTAAGGTACTTGATGGAAGATGCCAGAAAGCCCATTCTGGAAATTGCCCGAAACATTGGTATATCTGGGGCGGCCATTCACCAACGCCTTAGAAAATTAGAGGCATCGGGATTACTGGCCGGTTCAAAATTTATAATCAACCCCAAGGTCATGGGCTACACCACCATGGCCTATATAGGCATATACCTCGACAAGGCCATGAGCAACCCTGTTGCCGTAAAACAACTCGAAAAGATTCCCGAAGTACTGGAATGCCACTATACCACGGGCAATTGGTCTATTCTCATAAAAGTGCTCTGTAAAGACAACGAACACCTGATGCACGTGCTGAACAAGGAAATTCAACAGATAGAAGGGGTATCGCGTACGGAAACCTTTATTTCCTTGGCCCAGCAAATTGATCGACAAATTCAGATCTAATATTTGTATTAAATCTAAATAAGGATTATTTTTGTCCTCAATGGTACGCATTCATTCATCACAATACTACTCATTTTTCCAATCGGATAAGGAAAGATGTTTTTATATAGACCTCGGTCAGAAGTTGGTGCGTTTATCGTTTTGCCAGCTCTTATCGCTGCGTCAAAAAGTGTGGGGCATTACCATTGAACATCACTTTGACGAGGAAATCAACCCCCATGGAATAGAGATCCTGACCCTTTGCAACAGAGAACACCTTTTCGTATTGAACACCTTGGAAATTCTCGACCTCAAGGCCTTACTTAGCGATGTATTTTTTGTGCTCGGTATTGCCGCCCAAACGCCCTCCCTTACCTCCAAAATTTAAACCTTCCTATTTTTAACCAGTCTAAAACCAGTTATAAATTGGTTAACCCACTAGCTCTGTACACGCTTTTGTGATAACTTTACGTTAGACAGATAAAGAAAAAGACAATGAAAGATATAGCGAGACAACAGATGAGTATAAAGGTGGAAAGCATGGATATGCTTAACGCCCAAATACAAATGGAGGGAAAAGCATCTGCCTCTTATTTGGCCATGGCCTCTTGGTGCGATCAACGGGGTTATACGGGCAGCGCGGACTTTATGTACCAACAAGCGGCCGAGGAAAGGGAGCATATGATGAAGATTTTCAAGTTCGTCAACGATTGTGGCGGAAATGCCATTTCACCCGAAGTAACAAATATCAACCATGATTTCTCTTCCTTGGAGGAAGTTTTCGAAACGGCCTTGACCCAAGAAATAGAAGTAAGCAAATCGATCAATCGAATAGTTGCCACAGCCAGGAAGAACAGCGATTTTGGCGTTGAAAACTTCATGCAGTGGTTCATTACCGAACAATTGGAAGAGGAAAAGTCAATACGCGACATCTTAGACCTATTTGAACTGATGGGCCGCGACGGTATCGCCTTAAAACTGATCGATGAACGTATCAATGCAGCATAACACTTAGACTAACTCAAGAAAAAGGCTGTCTAAATATTTAGACAGCCTTTTTTATATGCTTATGGTTTCTTGAATTAATCCCTTCCTCCAAGTACTTGCATTCCCCAATAGACCAAGGTAGCCAAAGAACCGATAGCCGCTACCAAGTAGGTTCGCGCAGCCCACTTTAAGGCATCCTCTGAGCCCTTGTATTCTTGCGGGGTTACTATGTTCTTTGCTTTCAACCAAGCCAAGGCCCGGTTACTGGCATCGTATTCTACAGGTAGGGTGATAAAACTGAACAGGGTGGCCATGCCCATCATAACCAATCCGGCAACCGCGATCCAGTACCCAAGACCGACACCTGCGGCAGCACCTAGCATCAGACCGCCAAAAACGACCCACATAGACATTCCTGAGGTAACGCTTACTACAGGCACCAATTTAGAACGCATGGTCAACCATTCATACGCCTGTGCATGTTGTACGGCGTGTCCGCATTCATGGGCCGCTACCGCAGCAGAAGCCGCATTTCTTTGGTTATACACACCTTCACTTAGATTTACCGTTTTGTTCTTTGGGTTGTAATGATCGGTAAGCATACCGGCGGTAGAAACAACCTTAACATCGCGAATACCATGGTCGGCCAACATTTTTTCGGCTATTTCGGCACCGCTCATTCCATTGCTCAAATGCACTTTGGAATAATACTTAAACTTGCTCTTGAGCTTACTGCTCACCAACCAGCTTACTAAAGCTATGGCTCCTATCAAAATATAATATCCCATCATAACTATATTCCTTTTTAAAATTAAATTTAAAGATAATCAAAAACTCTTCATTTCATATACCGGCTCACTTCCCGTGAAGGCGAAGTGCGGCTTTTCATAATCCAGACGAAGGCAGACCCTCTGCAATCCGTTACCTTAGCAAAAGCAAAAACCCCGCCAAAAGAAATTGACAAGGTTTTACGAGATAGATTCTGCCAAAATGTCTTTGGCTTATTTGTACTTGAACTTTAAAACCAGCATTAAAAAAAGGAGGCAGGCCGTTACGGCATTGGCCAAGGTAACAGGCAGGCTACTGATCATCAAACCGTATACCAGCCACAGGACCACCCCTACAAATAGCACCAGATAGGTCGTAAGCGAAATGTCTTTGGTAGATTTGTCTACCCAAGTTTTGTAGACCTGGGGTACATAGCCGGCCGTGGTCAAAATAGCGGCCACCAACCCGAGAATTTCAATATAGTCCATATTATACCAAGTTGATGGCCGTATAGCTTAGCCTACGATGTTAACAATTTTACCGGGCACCACGATCACTTTTTTAGGCGTACGCCCTTGCAATTGCTGTTGCGTTTTTTCATGGGCCATTACCGCCGCCTCAATTTCATCTTTGCTCAAGTCTAGCGGGAGCTCAAGTTTAAAACGCATTTTTCCGTTAAAGGAAACCGGGTATTCCTTACTGCTTTCCACCAGGTATTTTTCTTCGAATTTCGGAAAAGATACCGTAGCGATCGAACCCTCATGGCCCAACTTGCTCCAAAGCTCCTCGGCAATATGGGGCGCGTAGGGCGATACTAAAATTGCCAAGGGCTCCAATACCGCACGGCTGTTACATTTCTGCGAACTCAATTCGTTTACTGCGATCATAAAGGTAGATACCGAGGTATTGAAACTAAAGTTCTCAATATCTCCCTCAACTTTTTTAATGGTCTTGTGCAGGGTCTTGTAACTGTCTTTTGACGGTTCTGCTTCCGACACCTCAAAGGCACCTTCCGGACCCGAATGGTACAAACGCCATAGTTTTTTCAAGAAACTGTGCACCCCCGTGATACCCGCAGTGTTCCATGGCTTGGATTGCTCCAAGGGCCCTAAGAACATTTCGTACAGACGCAATGAATCGGCTCCGTACTCCTCACAAATGGCATCGGGGTTGACCACGTTGTATTTGGACTTGGACATTTTCTCTACTTCGCGGCCAACAATGTATTTATCATTATCTCCATCAATCACCTCCCCATTTTCTCCAATAAAAACAGCTTCCCCATATTCTTCTCGCCAATTCCTGAATAACTCTAGATTCAATTCATCTGAAGCGTTTACAAAAGAAACATCAACTCTAATTGGCCTAATACCTAATGTCAAAGCCTTAAACTCCGAATTAGGGCCATATTTTTCATGTACAACCTTTAAGGCTTTATTTATTACCTCAAATTTATTATCATTTTTAACTTTTAAAGACAAATAAACCTTTGGCAAGCCCAAAGTACCTAACAATTCATACACAAAAGCACTCGTCCCCGTAATCATCCCCTGGTTGATCAACTTTTTAGCAAATTCATCTTTAGGCACCAAACCTAGATCGAACATAAACTTCTGCCAGAAACGACTATATAGCAAATGCCCCGTAGCATGCTCGCTTCCCCCAATGTACAAGTCCACATCTTGCCAGTATTCTATGGCTTCCTTAGAGAAGATCTCGTTCTCGTTATGCGGGTCCATGTACCTATTAAAGTACTGTGAGCTTCCCGCCCAACCTGGCATAGTGTTTAACTCAAGAGGAAAAACAGTTTTATTATCAATCTTATCATTGGCTACAACTTCATTTTTCCCTGTATCCCAAGCCCAAACGGTAGCATTGCCCAAAGGCGGCTCTCCGGTTTCGGTAGGTAAATATTTATCGACCTCCGGTAATTTTATAGGTAAATGTTCAGGAGCGATCATCTGTGGCATTCCATCTACATAATACACAGGAAAAGGCTCGCCCCAATAGCGCTGACGGCTAAAAACGGCATCGCGCAGACGGTAGTTGACCTTACCTTTTCCCACACCCAATTTTTCCAATTCGGCAATAGCCTTTGAAGTAGCCTCCTTATAGCCCAAGCCGTTCAAAAAGTCGGAATTGGCAATAACGGTGGTCGCCTTATCGGCAAAGGCTTCCTCTGATATATCGACCCCTTCAAAAATATTAGGGATAGGAATATTGAAATGCTTCGCAAAATCGTAGTCCCTTTGATCCCCACAAGGCACCGACATTACGGCTCCCGTACCATATCCGGCCAACACATAGTCACCGATCCAAACCGGAATCGGCTCTTTGGTAAACGGATGCTCGGCATAGGCTCCGGTAAAAGCACCTGAAATGGTCTTTACATCGGCCATACGTTCCCGTTCGCTACGTTTGGCCGTAGCTTCTATATAGGCCTCCACCTCCGCCTTCTGTTCGGGCGTGGTTATCTTGGTGACCAGTTCGTGCTCTGGGGCCAAGGTCATAAAACTCACCCCAAAAATAGTATCGGGACGGGTCGTAAATACGGCTATCTTATGTTCCGACCCTTTTAAGGCGAACTCCACCTCGGCACCTTCACTTCTACCGATCCAGTTGATCTGTGAATCTTTCAGGGGCTGCGGCCAATCTACCGTATCCAAGCCATCTAGCAAACGCTGGGCATAGGCTGTGATACGCATGCTCCACTGGGTCATTTTTTTACGGACTACCGGATGCCCCCCGCGTTCGGAGACCCCATTGACGATTTCGTCATTGGCCAAGACCGTACCTAGGGCGGGACACCAGTTGACCTCGCTTTCCGCCAAATAGGTCAGGCGGTATTTTAATAAAATTTCTTGCTTTTCCTTAGCTGAAAAGGCCTTCCAATCGGCCGCCGAAAACTGCGTTATATCTTCATCACAAACCGCCTGTACATTTGCATTCCCCTCTTGTTCGAATATGGAAATCAAATCTTCAATAGCTTCCGCCTTATCGGAAGCTTTATTGTACCACGAATTGAACAA
The DNA here is from genome assembly GCF_000973105.1 of Zobellia galactanivorans. Taxonomy (NCBI): domain Bacteria; kingdom Pseudomonadati; phylum Bacteroidota; class Flavobacteriia; order Flavobacteriales; family Flavobacteriaceae; genus Zobellia; species Zobellia galactanivorans. The sequence continues at coordinate 1,573,509 of NC_015844.1, forward strand.
CTGAATAAAGATCCACTGCGTCCATTTGTAATACTGCGGATCGGAAGTACGTACCTCACGGCTCCAATCAAAAGAAAAGCCCAACTGATCCAGTTGCCTCCTATAGGTTTTTATATTGGCTTCCGTAGTAATGGCAGGATGCTGTCCGGTCTGGATGGCATACTGCTCCGCCGGCAAGCCAAAAGAATCGTAGCCTTGCGGGTGCAAGACATTAAAACCTTTGTGTCTTTTATAGCGTGCATAGATATCACTGGCGATGTACCCGAGCGGATGCCCCACATGTAATCCGGCACCCGAAGGGTAAGGAAACATGTCCAACACATAGTACTTTGGTTTATCGGAATTGTTCTCGGCCTTGAAGGTTTCGTTCTTGGCCCAAAAGTCTTGCCAATCTTTCTCTATTTTCCTAAAATCGTAGTGCATCTGATATCTTTCTTTTCAATGTGGCGCAAAAATAAGTTTATTCAATTTACTTTCCTAAATTTACGCCCGTATACGCGATTATGGGTAAGTCTTTTGAACAATATCAGAAACAAAAATTGATATCATCTTATTTTTCGGTGGTATTGAGCATTGCTTTGGTGCTATTTTTATTAGGAATTTTGGGTCTTTTGGTCATCAACACCAAGAAGATGGCCGATCACTTTAAAGAACAGATTACCATTTCCATTTTCCTAAAGGATGAAGCCAAAGAGTCTGAAATAGACCAATTACAAAAAAACCTTTTACAGGCCGAACACACCAAAAGTGCGGTATTCGTCTCAAAAGAAGAGGCCGCCGAACAGCACAGCGAGGAAATAGGCGAGGATTTTCAGAATTTCTTAGGGTACAATCCGCTTAAAAACTCCATCGACCTGCAATTACGGGCCGATTATGTCACCCCCCAAGAAATCGATTCATTGGCCACCACCCTTGCCCAAAAGACCTATATAGAAGAAGTAAGTTACGACAAGCCCTTGGTCGGCCTGTTGAGCGAGAACGTAAAACGGATCAGCTTTTGGATCTTGATCGCCAGTGGCGTACTTACGTTTATCGCTATTTTACTCATCAACAGCTCTATACGATTGAGTATTTACTCCAAACGCTTTATCATCAAGACCATGCAAATGGTAGGGGCCACCAAGACCTTTATTCGTCGTCCTTTTATATGGATGAATATCAAACTGGGTATGTTCGGGGCCCTAACCGCGCTTTTGGCCTTGACCGGGATCTTGTATTATTTAGACCAAAACTTTCCGGAACTGGAACTTTTTAAAGATATGGAACAACTGGGCATGCTCTATGCGGCAATTTTTGTCTTGGGTATTTTCATCTCACTGATCAGCACCTTTTTCGCAACACAACGGTTCTTGAACCTCAGGACCGATGAACTCTATTATTAAGCCCGCCAATATCGGCAGAAATACCCTTGAAACAATAAACCTTTACGACCATAAACTTTTTTAAATAGAACTTCGTTAAATTTGCAGCATGGGTAAGAAACAAAAAGAACACACAGGCAAACAGGTCACGCAAGAATTCATTTTTCAGAAAAAGAACTACACCTTCTTTTTCGTCGGTCTTGCATTTATAGCCATCGGCTTTATACTCATGAGCGGCGGCGGTAGTGATGACCCTAATGTATTCAACGAAGACATCTACAGTTTCAGAAGGATACGCTTAGCACCTACCCTAGTATTAATTGGATTAGGTATTGAGATATACGCCATATTGTTGAATCCGCACAAGAAGAAAGACTAATTTGGAGACGCTAGACGCCATCATTCTCGGTATCATTCAAGGATTGACCGAATTTTTACCCGTATCATCAAGTGGACACTTAGAATTGGGAAAAGCCATTTTAGGCGACCATTCCGTACCCGAAGAAAGCCTTTTGTTTACCGTGGTACTGCATTTTGCCACCGCCTTAAGCACCATTGTTGTTTTCAGGAAAGACATATGGGAAATCATCAGCGGTCTTTTGACTTTTAAATGGAACGAAGAAGCGCAATTCTCGGTAAAGATTATCATATCTATGTTGCCCGCCGTTTTTGTGGGCCTCTTCTTTGAGGAACAACTGGAAGCCTTTTTCGGGGGCAACGTTCGCTTTGTAGGCTTTATGCTATTGATAACGGCCGTTCTTTTATATTTTGCGGACAAAGCCAAGGACACGGATAAAAAAGTTAGCTTCGGCAACGCACTGATCGTCGGCATCTCACAGGCCATAGCCATGTTACCAGGTATTTCAAGAAGTGGCGCCACCATCTCCACATCGGTACTTTTGGGCGTAGACAAGACCAAGGCGGCCCGTTTTTCGTTCTTGATGGTCGTACCCCTGATCTTTGGAAAAATAGCAAAAGACCTTATGAGCGGCGACCTTAACTTTGACGGCGGAAACAATGTTGCCATGGGCGCAGGTTTTATCGCCGCCTTTGTAGCCGGTCTCGCTGCCTGCACCTGGATGATCCAATTGGTCAAGAAGAGCAAGCTTTCTTACTTCGCCATTTACTGCTTTGTTGTAGGGCTGATCGCCATTGCCTACGGTTTTATGAGTTAGAGCGATTTCAGTTTCGCTAAAAAGGGATTAATATTTTTTTACATGGATTCGCGTAGCAAAGAAGACTTTCTTGACGGACAAATATTGCTTATAGACAAGCCGCTAGGATGGTCGTCTTTTCAAGCCGTAAACAAATTAAAATGGGCCATTCGCTCAAAATTCAAACTCAAGAAGTTTAAAATCGGCCATGCGGGAACCTTAGATCCTTTAGCTACAGGACTACTCATCATTTGCTGCGGAAAGTTCACCAAGAAAATACCGGAGCTTCAAGGCCAGGTAAAGGAATATACGGGCACCATAACCCTCGGCGCCACCACCCCTTCGTACGATTTGGAAACCGAAGTCGACCAAACCTACCCTACCGAACATATCACCAAAGCCTTGCTCAACGAGACCCTCTTACAATTTATAGGCGATATCGAGCAACGCCCCCCTGTATTTTCGGCCCTAAAAAAAGACGGCAAGCGCCTTTACGAATATGCCCGCGAAGGAAAGGACGTGGAAATAAAAACAAGGATCGTAAACGTTTCGACTTTTGAAATCACCCAAATGAAGCTGCCCGAGCTAAAATTCAGGATTGTTTGCAGTAAAGGCACCTACATTAGATCTTTGGCACACGATTTGGGGCAAGCATTAGGGAGCGGAGGCCATTTATCTGAACTCAGGAGAACCAAAATAGGAGAATACAACGTAAATACAGCCACAGATCCTAATGTTTTTGCGGAAAATCTACTGGGAAAAACGACAAAATCGTAAAAAGAACACCTTAGTCTTTCCGTTCAACGAATAATTAAAATATTTTTTTAAAATTGTGGTTATACCACCATGACCTTGAACCGTAAACACTTATCGTTTCTTATCACCATCTTTTCGATGTCCATAATCGTGTTGGCCTTGTACAACATTCATTTAGGACAAGACAAGGAGCAGGATGAGTACGTGGTGGAAATGATGCTGGAAGAAGATATTGAAGAGCTTCTCGAAAAAAAGGAAGAGCTGGAAGAAGAAATTGAAAAATCGGAGCCCCTTAAAAGCCACATGGCGTACAACGAAACGGCAAAGCCGAGCTACGGCAACCCAGAACCCTTAAAAACCCTTGAGGAGTTGATGGAGGAAAAATTGGCCGCCGAGAATAACGACGACCCAACGGGCATGCTTTCAGATTCCGAATACGCGGAACGCGTAAAGGAACTTAAAAAGAAGCGCCAGGAAGCCAAGCAACTATTAGGCGAAAAAGAAGCACAGAAGAAAGAATTCACCAATAACTTGGCCAAACGCCGAACTTCGGTTTCCTATTCTTTGGTAAACCGTAGCTACTACAAGTTACCCCCTCCCATATACACCTGTATCGAAGGAGGAAAAGTGGTCATAAACATTCAAGTAGATGCCACAGGCAATGTTGTCGATGCCGATTACAACGCCAAAAGTTCCGGAACTACAAACGGCTGTCTCATAGACAACGCCATAGCCTACGCTTTAAAGGCGAAATTTAGCTCTGGTGAAAAGTCCATACAAAAAGGTACGATTACCTACCTATTTCAAGGGAAGGCGCGCTAAGAGTTCCTTCAACATTGTTTGCCCCTTATCTTTATTGTACCATTGCTGTAAATCCTCTTTGATTTCAGGTAACAGCGTTCCGTGTTTTGCCTTATGGTCGGCCACCAATTTTGCGGCAGGCTCAGGCCGCGGTCCCCAATCAGCAAGTACTTCTTGGTTTTCACGATCCCAAAAAATCAATTTAGGGATAGACATTCCGCCATTGGTCAAAAACTGGTTCATAAGGTCTATATTCTCATCCCTCAAAACCACTTTAAAATCGATATGTTCGTTCAACTGGGCCACCTTATTGATAACGGGCAAGGCCGGCGCAGCATCCCCACACCAACTTTCGGTCAAAACGATCATTTGCAATTTTTTGCCGAGCTTGGCAATTTGCGCAACATGCTCATCACTAAGCTTAACGGTCTTATCAAAACGTTTCATCCGTCTATCGTTAAGCATGGTATAATTGGCCAAGGCTTCCGTCTGGTTCGGTCCGGTAGACTTCCCCTCTATGGCCAATTGGCTAACCATGGCACGATAATCGTCGTACGAAATTGCTTGCGACAAGGCTTTTTCAAGTAATTGCTGCGTATTGTTCAATGTTGTAGGTATTGCCATTTCAATCTTCTTTAATTCGTTACAAAGTTAACACTCTGTCGGTACAGCTTGCGTAACTTGGGTAACATTGGTAGCACTTTCCCACAAGAACTTACATCTGCCTCGTTGAAAGGGGCCTCAACAAGAACAAAGTCCGATTTACGATACTAAAACACACTTTCAATGCATTGATCCAAAGGGCACCTTCCACTAAAAAACGATTACTAGACAAACCTTGATTCATAATTTCTTAATATTGGACTGCAAAACATCGATTGAAAGTAACACAAGCATAACCTTTTGTTCATAAAGACGTATTTTCGCGATTCAAAAAACAAAATGGAAAAACAAAGATGCGGTTGGTGCAAAGGCGACCCCCTTTACGAGGCCTACCATGACGTAGAATGGGGGGCACCGGTAAAGGACGACGATACCCTTTTCGAGTTCTTGGTCTTGGAAACCTTTCAGGCCGGATTGAGCTGGATTACCATTTTAAAGAAGCGCGAAAATTTCAGAAAGGCCCTAGATAATTTCGATTACCGCAAAATAGCCCGGTACGAAGAAAGTAAGATACAAGCCTTACTGAACGATGCCGGAATCATCAGAAACAAATTAAAGGTAGGAGCAACAGTTTCCAATGCTTTGGCGTTTATGAAGGTGCAAGATGAATTTGGAAGTTTTAGCGATTATGTCTGGAGTTTTGTTAACCATAGCCCCATAAAGAACAGGGTAGAAAATTACAAAAATGGCCCTGCCACCACAGAAATTTCGGATGCCCTGAGCAAAGACCTGAAAAAACGAGGTTTCAAGTTTGTGGGCAGTACCGTAACCTATGCCTTTATGCAGGCCGTAGGTATGGTCAACGACCATGAAATCTCATGTTTTAGGTATGAGCAAGTGTAGTTAAAAAATGAACCTTACAGAAAGTATAGCGATATGAATTTTAAGTCTATTTTCCTTTTAGTATTTATTTTCTCCTTTGGTACCGGTACACTCTTCGCCCAAGTCAAAAGTGAGCGCGAACACCGTATTCGAAAATCACAATTTCCGGAAAAGGCCCTTATGGGCATCGAGGAAAAATTGGAAAATGCGAGGCAAATACGTTTTTACAAGGAAATAGACAGCAACGAGGTCAGCTACAAGGTTAAGTTTAAAAAAGACCGTTTGCGATACGGTATAAAATTCAACAACGACAGCAATATCGAAGCCATTGAATTTGAAATAAAGCCGGTAGACATCCCCAACGATTCCTATTCCCAAATCATCGCTTATCTGGAAAATAATTTCGAAAAATACCGCGTACAAAAAATACAACAACAATATCTTACCGAAGGTAACGACATAGACCAAAGCCTGAAAGATGCCTTTCAAAACCTGATGCTTCCCTCCATTACCTACAAATTTTCCGTCAAAGGCAGGAAGAACGGTAAGGATGTTGAAAAATTTGAAATCATCTTTAATGCCGAAGGTAAATTGGAATTGATCAAAAAGGCCCTACCTCCAAACTATGACCATATACTATATTAAAAAGCTCTTTGTTCTTTTTAGCTTGTTGTTGAGCAGTTTGGGGTTCTGCCAAGAGAATCTCACAGGCTATTTTCAGCCCGATATTTCGTTGAAATATAAGGTGAGCACCAATTATTCACATAGTTTCAAGGCAGCCCAGCGCGCCTATATTTACGAAGATGATTTTTCATATCGTATCAGACAAATTGACCTTGTTCACTTTTCCTCTTTTAAAATCGACCCGAAACAAAGTTTGGCCCTTGGGGTACAGTACCGCTTCAGGCACACTTTCGATGAACCGGAAGAGAACGAACTAAGAACGGTACAGCAGTACAAATATTCGCATAGCAACAAAAACCTAAACATGGGTAGCCGTTTTCGGGCCGAACAGCGCATCACGCCTTCATTGACCGTTCATCGCTTTCGGTATCGCTTCGCGATCGACTTTCCTTTAAAAGGTGAAGAACTTGACGTAGGAGACCCATATTTTTCCGCTTCCGCAGAACCACTCCTTAGTGTCTCCAAAGGCGAGAGCCCCATATACGACCAACGTCTCACATCGCACTTCGGTTGGTTGCTCGACCACGGAACAAAATTGGAAATCGGTGCCGAGTATCGCGCAGAAGACTATACACAGGCGACACAGCATATCTTCTTCTTACTCACCTCGCTTATTTTCAGCCTTTAGAATTTGAATGAATTCAGAACGGGGGATTTCTTGGGCGCCCAAACTCTCAAGATGGGACGTATAGATCTGGCAATCGATGAGCCTATAGTTTTTTGCTTCCAGTTCCTGAGCCATTTTGATGAAGGCAAACTTTGAGGCATTGCTCACCTTGCTGAACATGCTTTCCCCGCAGAAAACAGTCCCTAGGTCTACACCGTAGAGTCCGCCCACGAGCCTATCGTTTTCCCAGACTTCGTACGAGGTGGCATATCCTTTTTCATACAGTTGCAGATAGGCCCTTTTCATCTTATCGGTTATCCACGTGCCGTCTTGGCCTTCTCTTTCAATGCTGGAACAGGCTTCGATGACAGCTTCAAAAGACTGGTTTTTGGTCAACTTAAACCTGTCGTCGCGCAATACTTTACGCATGCTTTTAGAGATTTTCACATCCTTTGGACGAAGCACCATTCTAGGGTCGGGGCTCCACCACAGCAATAGCGCATCAGTATTGAACCAGGGGAAAATACCGCTTTTGTAGGCCAACAACAAACGTTCGACCGACAGATCGCCCCCGGCCGCCAAGAGGCCATCGTCTTGGGCATATTCCACCGGAGGAAACACCAAGGCTTCGCCGAGAAAAAATAAACTGTTTTGAGCTTCGTTTCCTTTCACCCTTTCGTTTTAGAGATATTGCAAAAATAGCCAAAAGCCCCGTTAGGCAGTCTAGCTAACGGGGCTTTTATAATTTTCTTCACGGGCCTGATCAGCCCATGTAAAACTTAAAAGGGTAAATCGTCGTGATCTTCCTCATTTAGGTTGTCAGCAGGTTGAAACGCTTCCGCTGGTGGCACAGGCGGCATTCCAGGCGCGCTTTGTTCCGCTTGAACAGCCTCGATTCTCCAACCTTGGATAGAATTGAAATATTTAACCTCACCCTGTGGGTTGGTCCATTCCCTACCTCTTAAGTTGATACTGATCTTTACGTCTTGACCTACACTAAAGTTATTCAACAAATCGGTTTTATCTTGTACAAACTCTACCATTATATGTTGTGGGTACTGTTCTTCGGTAGTTACCACTATCTCGCGCTTTCTAAACCCGTTATTCCCGAAGGTTTGGGTTTCCCCGATCATTTTTACTTTTCCTTGAACTTCCATGATTATGAATTATATGTGAACTAATTTTTATAGTGGATAAAAGTAGTTTTAATCGCATAATCCACCTAAAAAAACAAATAGAAGTTATTAAAGGTTATCAGCTATAAGCGATAATAGAATTTTACCCCCAAAGATGGGTTGGGACCAAAATCCCGGCCTTCCTTATCATACAAGGAAGAATACCATTCGCGAAAAACATCGGTGCTTTCTAGGTTTTCCACATCGAGATATTCACTGTTGCGCCAACGGAAACCGATTCCTCCATAAAAGTTCAATCCGACCTTTTGTCCCAAGTTCAAAAACAAACCAAACTTAAGGTGCATTCCATATTTTTGACGTTCGAACCGAGCCCGGTCATAACGAAAATCTTCACCGTTTTCAGTCTGGTACTCCCCATTGGAAAAGATATTGGCCTGGTCGATATAAAACAGTTCGGCAGAAATATATTTTAGGGTTCTCGCCTTAGGGTTGAGCACATAATGAAACTCGGGCCTTATTTCCCATAAGCGGTAACTATCCCCAAGATGATTGCTCAAGAAGCCTATTCCCTTATTGCCATAACCGATGTCGACACCCATTTTCACATGGGGCGCTACATGCTGGATATAGCCAAGCCGCAACCTAGGGGCATAAATATCCAAAGATGAAAAAGGACTAACAGTAATATACGAAGAGGCCCCACTTTGACGGGCCACGTCATTTTCCTGCGAAAATGCATGGGGCACGACCAGAAGTAACAAGAGCAAAACGGACAGGTGGGTTTTCATAATACGCAAAGGAATAGATGATCGTTAATTTCACCTGAAACACTTCAACCCATATAAACCCTACTAAAATACTGGTTTTCCTGTAGATTACTCCGCCAACAATACCTTCCATGCGGAAAGCACATCGTTCTTATGTAAATATTCTTGGGCCTTTAACTCTAGCGGCTTTCTTTCCCCTCCACTGAGCAAAGACCTTATTTCGATATGCTCCGCTACAAAATCTTCTACCGATTTACGGTCGGGTATTTCCTCGATATTGCCCAACATTCCCAAATCGTTACCGGTGAGGGTCTTGCTCAAACGAATATGTTCGGGTATTTGATCAAAGCCGATCCCCAAGGAAGACAAGGGCTTGGGCACTTCGAACAATCCTAGATTGGCCCTGCTGTACCAATTGCCTCCCATACGCGCCACTTGATCGATCTTACATTGATCGATTACCCCGTTTTCATCAAGAATATCGGGGTCGACATGTATTTTTACCACTTCGGAAAACACCAAGTTACCCGCACCGCCTTCACGCCCCAAGGCCTCCACCTTGCTTACCTTACATTCAAATTGTACAGGCGATTCGGCCACACGAAAAGGCCTTACGATATCTGAAGATCGCATAGTCAGGCCCGCCTTTTCAAATTCGTTCACTCCCTTGGCGTATTCGGTACTCGACAAAGACATTTGCTGTACCATATTGTAATTGACGACATTTATAACCACCTCTTTGGTCAACAACACGTTCTGCAAGGTATGCTTTGTGGTGTTGTCACGCACCCTACGCGCCGGTGAGAAAATCAAAATAGGAGGCTTGGCGCTGAACACATTAAAAAAACTAAAGGGAGACAGGTTGGGGTTTCCCTTTTCATCTACCGTACTGGCAAACGCAATTGGCCTGGGACCTACGGCCCCCAAAAGATAAGCATGCAACTGAGCGGTAGAAACCGCTTCGGGTAGTACTGAAATCATTTCTTTTGCCATAGCATAAAGATAAGAAAATAGAATCCATCAAAAACACCGATGCCCATCTACCCTACATCTTTTTCTTCATATTTACCTTATCTTTGACGGGTTCAACCCTTAACGAAATACGGGCTTGGACCCATTCAATAGGTATTTATGCGGATGAATTTCAATCCTAAAAATAAAACATCGAATTTCATTTTACTCATTACCTCCTTTGGTATTGTGAGCCTTATACTGTGGAATACGAACAGTTTCTTTAAAAAGTTCAAGGAAGAAGAACGGCTTAAGATGGAAATTTGGGCCACGGCACAATCGGAATTCCAACAATCGTCGGAAGATACCGATCTGGGCAACCTACACCTCAAAGTTTTCCAGAACAACACCTCGACCCCCATGATCTTGGTCAACAAAGACGGTTCGTACAAGACCAATAACATGGATAAGCAGAAAGTAAGCGACTCTGTTTATGTTCAAAATAGAATACGGAAGTTCGAAAGCGAGAACAAACCCATTTCAATAAACCAACAGGGCGAACATTTGGCTACGCTTTATTACGGCAATTCGGAGGTTTTGAACAAATTGAAATACTACCCCATAGCCCTCTTATTGATCATGTTTTTGTTCGGGGCGGTAATCTTCTTCTTTTTCAAGACCAACAAGGCCTCTGAACAGAACAAACTATGGGCAGGCATGGCCAAGGAAACGGCACACCAGATCGGTACGCCCTTATCTTCCTTATTGGGATGGAACGAACTTTTAAAAAGCGAAAACATCAACCCCCAGATTACCAAGGAAATCTCAAAGGATATTTCTAGGCTAGAGACCATTACCGAACGCTTTTCAAAAATAGGTTCGCTACCCAAGCTCGACCCCCACGATATTGTAAAAGAAACCAAAGATGCCTACGACTACCTAAAATTGCGTAGCTCAAAACTGATCGATTTCTCGTTCTCTTCAAATGTAGGTCAGCTTCCGGTATTACTGAACCGCTCCCTCTACAATTGGACGATAGAAAACCTGGTCAAAAACGGTATCGACGCCATGAAGGGCAAGGGAAGCATCCACATAGAGATACGAAGCGAGGGCAAACAAGTACACGTACAAGTTTCGGATACCGGCCACGGCATACCCAAAAGTGACTTCCAGACCATTTTCAACCCTGGGGTAACCAGCAAAAAAAGAGGTTGGGGCTTGGGCCTTTCGTTGGTAAAAAGAATCGTTGAAGAGTACCATAAGGGGAAGATAAAAGTACTTTCGTCGAATAAGCAGGGTACAGTTATGCAGGTTACCCTAAAGGCTTTAAGTTAGAAGGTCGAAAACCCTAAGACCTCTATTTTCGTATAAAAAGAGTATATTCAGAAATAAGAGATTTTATTTTTTACAAGCAGTTGAAATGGCAAAGGAAAAATTAGTGATGATCAAGGAAGCGGAACTGACAAACAATTGCCCGGAATGCTTCAATCAAGATTTAAAGGTTTCTTTTTACCAAAAACACAAGTATGGCAAACTCTTTCATTCCATTACGAATGAGGTTACGCATGAAATCGTATGCAATAAATGTGAGTCGAAAATCTATCCTGTAAGTTGGACGGACGATATTGAGCGTAGTTTCAAGTACTACCAAAAAATGGTGACCCCTGATCGCAACACCCTAAAATTTACTCCCCTATTCTGGGTTTTAATCTTGCTTATCGTGGCCATAGTGGCCGCTGGTATTTATTTTACGATTCAGCAGACCTAGCCTAGTTCGGCGCGGATCTTCGCGGCAATCGTTTCAAATTCTTCCTTGGCAAGTGAGACCTTGTGCTGAAAAGTAGCCTCTTGCATACTGTTCAAAGGTATAAGATGAACATGAACGTGCGGCACCTCAAGGCCAATGACCGTCATTCCTACCCGTTTACAATCGATGGCAGTTTCAATGGCCTTCCCCACTTTTCGTGAAAAGGCCATGAGTCCCATATAGGTAGCCTCGTCAAGATCCATAATCTTATCTACCTCTTTCTTCGGAATACAAAGAGTATGCCCCTTGGCGTTGGGGTTGATATCTAAAAAGGCGAAATAGTCATCGTCTTCCGCTATTTTATAACAGGGAATTTCGCCGTTGATGATTTTTGTGAAGATCGATGCCATAGCGCTCTAAAATTTTATGCTCTTGTAATCTCTAAAATATCGAATTTCAAGGTTCCGTTCGGTACGGTTATCTCAGCGGTATCGCCTACTTTTTTACCCAACAGTCCTTTACCTATAGGTGAGCTTACCGAAATCTTGCCTGTTTTCAGGTCGGCCTCGCTCTCGGCTACCAAGGTGTATTTCATTTCCATACCGTTGGTCTGGTTCTTCAATTTAACGGTAGAAAGCACCAGTACCTTAGAGGTGTCCAATTGAGATTCATCAATAAGACGCGCATTGGAAAGGATTTCCTCCATCTTAGAGATCTTGAGCTCCAATAGGCCTTGGGCCTCTTTGGCCGCGTCGTACTCCGCATTTTCGGAAAGGTCACCCTTATCACGTGCTTCGGCGATGGCTTGGGAAGCTTTGGGTCGTTCAACATCTTTCAATTGATTCAACTCGTCCCTTAATTTTTGTAGTCCTTCTTTTGTATAGTAAGATACGTTACTCATATGATACTCGTTTAATATATCAGGTAAAATAGGAAAATCCTCTACATAGACCGTAACATTGCAGCCATTTTAGAGAGGATTTAACGCAAATATACATAAATTTTGTTCACTTTTGCTGTACGGATTTTTAACCTACATCCTTTTCTATGAAGCGTTTGTTCAGCATACTTATTGTCTTATCAACCTTATCGTGTAGCAAAGATGGGGTTGTGCGCAATCCCTACTTGCAAGAGGTGGGTTTTCGGTTCGATATGAACCTCAACCTTCCCAAGTACAGTCAGCTGACCAATATCGGAAGTATCGTTTTCGTCGACAATGCGGGTGTGGGCATAAGAGGCATTTATGTCATTCAATCGGGTATTGACCAATACCGTGCCTTCGAGGCCACCTGCCCCAACCACGTGCCCAACGATTGCTCTACCATGACCCAGAACGGCCTAGAGGTTACCTGTTCGTGCGACGACCTTGTTTACAACCTATTCACCGGTCAACTGATCAACCCACCGGAAGAGGGCAAACGGTATTACGACATGCTCGAATATCGCGCTACACGCAGCGGCAGGATCATACTGGTCACCAACTAGCACTTTTACTCGTTTCTATAGCGCTCCATAATGGCCTTGAAAAGTTCACCCGTACTAGGCGGGGTGTAAGAAATAGCATTGGCCCCGGCCTCGATGGCCGACACAATGGTTTCATCCGTTTTTCCCCCAGTGGCAATGATCGCAACCTCATCATCGATATCCCTTATACGCTTAATGATATCGGTAGTTTTACCCGCCCCTGAAACATTAAAGATATCGATACCGGCCCGTATCCTTCCCTTAATATCATCTTTTTCAGATACAATGGTAATGGTTACCGGAATATCGATTCGGTCTTTCAACTGCCGGATCAGGTCATTGGGGGCCGGCTTGTTCAAGACTACCCCTAAGGCCCCTTGAAAATCGGCATGTACGGCCAACTCAATAGACCGGTTACCCGTAGTGATTCCTCCCCCTACGCCACAAAAAATAGGCTTATCGGCCGCCAAAATCAAGGCATTGGAAATGGTGGGCTGTGGTGTAAACGGGTAGACCGCAATAATGGCATTGGCATTGGTATTGCGTATGATGGCCACATCGGTACTGAACAAAAAAGACTTTAACAATTGCCCGAAAACACGAATACCCGAGCACTCGTCTATAATTTCAGGGACGGCTACGATATTCTTCCGCAGCTTACTTCCAAAGGCCGGTACTTTTTTCATATGCTCTTGGGTATTTTTAACCATTATACTTCAGTAAAACTGCAGGGCCAGGCCGTCTATAGACTACCTAAAATACGGTCCATTACCCAACTGGTATGCAAGGCCGTCTTTCCTGTTGACGGATGGCTTTTACCCCCGAACAGATCCTCCCTTAAATTTTCAACATGAAATTGCTGCACATGTTCGGGATGGGCTATAAACAAGCGCTTTTCGCCCTTGGCATTGACCAAGACCACATCGGCCTCCTCAAAAACGGAAAAACCGATCTTACCTTCACTTCCGTAAATCTCGACCAAGTCTTCCCTTTGGTGGGTTCCAAAATTCCATGTACCCGAACCCGTGATGCCCTTTTTATGAAGCCAATGCCCCGTTATGGCATCTTTGGCGGTATACAAGCCCTGTTGGTTCAGTGCCGTTCCGTAAGCCTCGTCAAAATCACCCAACAAATAGGCAAAGAGATCTAGGCCGTGACTGGCCAAATCGTCAAAATACCCGCCCGGGGCCACTTGGGCATCGGTACGCCAATTGTACTGCCCGCTTAAATCGACTTCATTGGGCGGTTTTCCCAAAAACCAACGAATGTGGCGGACTTCCCCTATTTGATGGGTATCCAACCATTCCTTCACCTTTAAAAAACGCGGTAAGGAACGACGGTAATACGCTACGAAAAGGGGTATGTTTTTCTTTGCAAATGCTTGCTCGACCTCAAGACTATCGGCATAGCTCGGAGCCATCGGTTTTTCAATACAACAAGGCTTTCCCGCAGCAGCGACCTTTAGCGCATATCGCTTATGACTATCGGGAGGCGTGGCGATATAGACGGCATCTACCTCTTCATCGTTTATAAGGGCATCGGCATCTGAATAGTATTTAGGAATACCATGCCTTTTGGCGTAATCAGCAGCTTTCCCGGCATCGCGCCGCATAACGGCCACGACTTCAAAACCTTCCGTTTTTTGATAGGCCGGTCCGCTTTTGACTTCGGTTACATTTCCGCAACCTAAAATACCCCAGCGAATTTTAGTTTTATTCATCGTTTCACTCATATAGCCATTACTTTGAATCCGTAGTAAAAATAACGGATTTAAGAACAGCTTCTAAGCCGCGATGAAACTAATTCCATAAGTTTTTAACGCCATCCGATTACGAAGAAAAACAACCTCGGCATTAAAACCTAACCGTAGCTCCCAATAAGAAATTCGTTCCTGCCTGTGGATAGTAATAGATATACCCACCTCCATAATCCGCTCCGTTCGAAACAAACTTTGAATCAAAGATATTGTTCACCAAACCGGATAGGGTGATGCTCTTAACAAAAGTATTTACATCAATTTGATATTGAATATTGAAATCGGTCTGGGAATACCAATCCAACACCGAGTCTTCGTTATGAATATTGTTCATGTATTGTTTTCCCACGTATTTGTTCAACAACGACAACTGCAGGTTGTAAAGGGGATTGTAGCCCAAAACGTTACCCGTAATGATATTAGGGGAAAATGCGATGGTGGTATTGCCCAATTCTTCTAAGACGCCATTGTTCTCCGTAAAAAAATCTATGTTCTTATTAGAGCTTACGGCTAAATTCGGTCGCCAAAAAAACTTCTTCCCGATCTGAACATTTGCATCCAACTCGAATCCGAGTCTGTAACTATCCCCAACGTTGGCACGCAACGGAGCCCCTACATCGTTGAGCTGCCCTGTCAACACCAATTGGTCTTTGTACTTCATATAATAGGCATTGGCATTCAGTTGGAACGAAGTGGAGACATAACGCCACCCCAACTCAAAATCGTTCAATTTTTCCGATTTAGGGCTTCCCCCTTCGTAATCGTTCCTATTCGGCTCACGATTAGCAACGGCATAACTGAAATAGAAATTGTTATTGGCATCCAAGTTAAATACCACCCCCGCCTTAGGGTTGAAAAAACCAAAGGTATCATCAACAAGTCCGGTATCTTCCCCGTTGGCCGAATAACCCACCCTTCTATATTGAAGGTCGCCAAAGAGGCTCCATTTATCGTTTAGACCATAATTCACCTTTGAATACACATTGAAATCCGATT
The DNA here is from genome assembly GCF_000973105.1 of Zobellia galactanivorans. Classification (NCBI taxonomy): domain Bacteria; kingdom Pseudomonadati; phylum Bacteroidota; class Flavobacteriia; order Flavobacteriales; family Flavobacteriaceae; genus Zobellia; species Zobellia galactanivorans. The sequence continues at coordinate 1,589,174 of NC_015844.1, forward strand.
TATTGGAATCGTCTTCATAATACCTATCGCGAATATGGCTATCGGTAGCATATCGTGCCCAAATAACTTCACCGAAGTGATCCCCTTGATACGAATTCCATCCTCCCCCTAAAATAACATCTAAACGGTCTTTGGTATAATTGGCCGAAAAGACTAGGCCGTAGAACTTGTTATCTAACCAGCGACGACGTATCAAATCGGTCGTTTCAACCAAATCACCATTCACCACTATGGGATCAAAGCCGTATGTTGCAAAGTCATCTTCTTGTTTGTACTGTTCAAAAAATCCGCTCCCTTTGGTAAAATGAAGGGCTACATTAGAACTCCAATTCCCAGAAAGCTTCTGATTCCAAAGAAATTGGGCATGGTTTTGCTTGTAGTCATCCACCTCATTGTCATAGAATTGCTCGTCTCCGTTTTCATCGGTGTAGGCCCCCGCCGAATTATAAGTTCTATCCTCTAATAAGGTTTCCGCATCAACGCCGTTCCATGCCTGATAAGTCACCTCATGCCCACCGAAGAGTAAGGCCTTCAATTGTGTTTTACCGTCGCTGTAGGCCACTTGCAAGAAGTAAGAATCCAGATTGGAGGAAGCCCTATCCACATAGCCATCTGAAGTTATTCGCGACAATCGACCGGAAATCTCTATCCGATCATTGAGTAGACCCGTACTGAACTTGATATTGTTCCTAAGCGTATTAAAGCTCCCTACGGACGATGAAACCTGGCCATAGGCTTCTTCAGAAACGGCATCCGTCAATAGGTTCAGGCTAGCTCCAAAGGCTCCTGAACCGTTGGTAGACGTACCCACACCACGCTGAAGTTGCAAACTTTCGGTAGAGGAGGCAAAATCGGGCATATTGACCCAAAAGGTACCATGCGACTCAGAATCGTTGTAAGGTATACCGTTTATGGTAACGTTAACGCGCGTATTGTCACTACCACGTACGCGAATACCCGTATAGCCAACTCCGGCTCCCGCATCGGAGGTAGTTACCACCCCAGGCAGAAAATTCATGAGAATAGGAATATCTTGACCCAAATTACGCGAAGCGTATTCTTCTTTTTTAAGATTGGAAAAAGTTACGGGAGTAGCCTTATTGACCCTAATAGCAGAAACAAAAACCTCATCTAGGTTTATTTCTTTGCCGGTAAGGGAATCGACTTCCTTTTCTTGGGCAAAAACCTGGCCCGTAATCAACAGGCCGACCAAAAGCATTACAATGTGTTTCATTCGTATAAATTAGCTACGAATAAAAGGGGCCTTATTCTATATGTTGTTTTGAAAATTCGTCCAATTATGGACCGGCATAAAAAATCCAAGAAGTGAAAAAAAATCACTGTCCCTTGGCAGCATTACCCGCCCAGGTTCATTGGGTATAATCTCAGCTTATCTTGATTCAACCAAGGCCCTATGTTGGCCTTGACCGTTTCAAGGGTTCGCACCCCTTTGAGATGGCGCAAATATAGCTCGGCCCTTTTACATTTCATAACTAATTTGATCAAAAGACAGGGCTTCGTTCATCGATCGTGCCATAGCCTGCAAACAATTAACGCTTATCGGTAAACCCTATCAACATTATATCCGTATTTTTAGAAAGACTTTTGTGCAACATACGAACATGGTAAACGCCTCTAAAAAATCTAAAAACAAATTCACCTTAAAAATTGTCGCCAGCTATCTCATTTTGGCTATACTGGCGGCAGCCGTTGGTTATTTCGTATATACCGAGATACAAACCTATATTTCAACCGAAACCGCCGATGTAAACGATGAAAAATTACTACGGACAAGTTCGTTGATGACCAATCTTTACGAGGCCGAAAGTCTTTCTAAGCTCGCCTTACAGAGCGACGAGAAAATCAATTTTGACGCCTACGCCCTTAAAATAGACTCCATACAAATAGAAATCGACACCCTAAAGCAGCTAATGTTGGGCGAAGAACAAAAAAGCCTGTTAGATAGCCTGCAGGTTCTATTGAGCCAAAAAGTAAGCAACAACAACGAGTTGCGAAAATTGAAAGTCAAAAGCAAGTCGGCCAATTCGTTGGACAAGGCCTTAAAGGAATTTGAAAAAATAGAGGAATCTTTCGGCAAGTTTTCAGCAGAAAACCTTTTTACCGACTTCGACCAGTTGTCCCCAAAGGTGCAGCAATCCCTAAGGGACTATGCCGACCTGATCAGTAAAAACGTTCCGAATTCAGGCGATAACACCAAGAACGCCGCCTATGTAGATTCTATCTTGAACGTTTCAAAAGCCATGTTGAGAAAGGCCAAATTGGCCGATACCCGATCGCAACGCTCCTTGGCGCAAAAGGAAATCGAGGTAAACCGTAACGACCTTGAACTCTCGCGCCAGCTCCAAAATATCATTGCCGCCTTTGAAAAAGAAATTATAGCCAGCAGTTACAACACCAGTATCGTAAAACGGGAAACCCTAAAAAGAACTACCCGGATCGCCGGTTTGGCGGCACTATTAGGATTTTTGATCGTGGGCATCTTTTCTTTTTTGATTACAAGGGATTATTGGAAAGTACAGACCTATCGAATGCGGTTAGAAAAAGAGAAAAAATTCTCCGAGTCGATTTTAAAGAGTCGCGAGCAGCTGATCTCTACCGTAAGCCACGATTTGCGCACACCGTTAAACACCATTAGTGGATATTCGGAACTACTCGAAAGCACGGGACTGACCCGCAAGCAAAACGGGTATATAAAGAATGTAAAATCGGCCTCGGAATATGTCGGCAATCTAGTGAACGACCTACTCGATTTCTCAAAACTGGAAGCAGGTAAGCTCAAAATCGAAAAGGTTCCCTTTATCCCGGCCCATCTGATTCAAGAAACCGCCGAAAACCTTCAGGCCTTAAACATGCAAAAAGGCCTAAAATTGGTCTTGGAAATCGCCCCACAACTTCAACAAACCGTATTGGGCGACCCGTTCAGGATTCGACAAATACTGACCAACCTTATGGGCAACGCCTTTAAGTTTACCGAGCAGGGCCAAATCAAGATCATAGCCACCGCAACCAAGGGCAAGGACAAGGCCATAACGGCACGTATTCAAGTGGTCGACACAGGCATAGGCATAGCCAAGGAAAAACAACATTTAATATTCAAGGAATTCACCCAAGCCGACAGTGATACGGATAAAAAGTTTGGCGGTCACGGTCTGGGACTCACCATTTCAAAAAAATTGGCCGAGCTCCTAAAGGGCAGCTTGACCCTTGAAAGCCAATTGGGCTCAGGAAGTACCTTTACCCTACAGCTACCCCTTGAAATTACCGATGCGGTAAAAAAACCAAATAAGGAAATGCCCTATTTGGCCCCCAAACTACGTATGCTGATCATTGACGACGATACGGCCTTATTACATATGCTACGCGAACTGGCAGAGAGTATGGGCATTACGGCACATACCTTTACCAATTTTCTTTCCATTGAAAAAGACTCCCATTTAGCCTATGACATAGTACTTACCGATATTCAAATGCCACAGGTAACGGGGTTCGAAGTATTGAAAAAACTCAAATCGGGGGCCTACAAGCACTATACCGACCAACCTATCGTTGCCATGACCGGCAGAAGGGACCTAGGGCCGGAAGCCTATATTGGGGTCGGATTTTCCCAAGTGCTACAAAAGCCCTTTCCAAAAGGGGAACTTATTGCCACACTCAAGCTATTGGGCATTACCACCCAAGACGAAGCGCCCAAAGAAGGAAAGACAGAGGCCCTTGACCGTGAACCCAAATTATACAACCTTGACATCATCCATTCTTTTTTAGGAAGGAACGAAGATGCGATACAAGACGTACTGGGCACCTTTTTAAGCGATACAGAAACCAACATGAAACTTCTTGAGGAAACGGTAGGCACACAAGACTACCCCCAAGTAAATCAAGTAGCACACCGTATGCTGCCCATGTTCAGGCAACTGAAAGCCGAAAGCTGTGTAGTTGCATTGGAACACATGGAAGTTGCAACCCCTGAAGCCATGGACCATAAGACCCTTTCAGATTCATTTGCGAATTTGAAATCAGATGTAGCGGATTTAACAAGCGAACTCAAAGAGCGCCTAACTACAAGTCCAGATTATAATGATTGATTTTATTATAAAGCGTTTTCCGTGTCACCTGAAGTAATTTTGCCGCTTTCGACTTATTGAAATTGGTTTTTTTCAAGGCTTTGATAATACGGTCCTTTTCAAATTCCGATTTTGAAAAATTCTCTATGGTAGTCGTTTTTTCTTGCGGTTGAAGCACCTCTCGTGGCAAGGCTTCCATTTGAACCTCATCGCCCGTGGTCAATAACACGGCCCTTTTCACTACATTCTGTAGTTCACGAAGGTTACCCGGCCAGTGGTATTGCTGAAAAGCTTCCCAAACTTCCGAAGAAAATCCGTCAACGTTTTTATCCAGACTTGCATTTGCCTTGTTCAAAAAATTCTCGGCAAATAACATCAAGTCCTCGAATCGTTCCTCTAGGGAAGGAATCTGTATGGAGAATTCATTCAATCTATGAAAAAGGTCTTCCCTAAAAGTACCTTTCTCCACCGCCTCGGTCAAATCTTCGTTAGTAGCCGTAATGATACGCACATCTACATCAATCTCTTTCGTACTACCAACCCGTTTTATTTTTCGTTCCTGCAAGGCCCGAAGCAATTGTATTTGGTTCTCGTACGATAGGTTACCCACCTCATCCAAGAACAAGGTCCCTTTATTGGCAGCCTCAAAATTCCCTATCTTATCTTCTACCGCTCCGGTAAAACTTCCTTTTATATGTCCGAAAAACTCACTTGTCGCCAATTCTTTGGGTATGGCACCACAATCGACAGCAATAAAATTAAAGTCCTTGCGCTTGCTGTTATCGTGAATGGCCTTGGCCGTCACCTCCTTACCCGTACCGCTTTCCCCGGTAATTAAAACGGACATATCGGTAGGGGCTACCAGTTTTATATAGTCTTCCAATTTTTTGGAAGCCTCACTCACTCCTTTAACTATAGTATTCGTTCCTCCCACTGGGCGGGTAGCCTTGGAACCATTTTGCCTTGAGTCCTTTTTAGACCCGTCTCCCTCTGTTGGGGCGGTTTGGGCCATACTGACCTCCACCTTTAAGGCGTTATCTAAGATCATTACGATTTCATCAGGGGTAAAAGGCTTTGAAATGTAGTCGAAGGCCCCCTTTTTCATGGCATTTACGGCCGTACCAACCTCAGCATAACCGGTCATAACGATTACCTGTGTCTTTGGACTCACTCCTTTTATATCGGTCAGTAACTGTATACCGTCATAATCGGGCAAACGCAAATCGGTTAATATCAAATCAAAATCGGTTTTCCCGAATTTTTCCTTGGCATCTGGGGCTGTAAAGCTCGTCTCTACTTCGTAGCCGTGTCTCGTCAAAAACTTTTGAAGCATCTGACAAAAAGCGGCGTCATCTTCAATGATTAAAAGGTTTGGCATAAAGCTGTTTAGTATTCTGTATCTATCTACGTAAAAATAGTACAAGAAAGCTGTCTCTCCTCTAAATTTATCATAAAAGATATTTTTAAAAAAGGGCCAAAACGCAAAAAAGGAACCGTTATATCACGGTTCCTTTCTCAAAATTGGTTCGGAATTTCTTCCGACAATTTAGTTCTTCTTATTGTTGAACGGCGTTACCTTCTTCATCAACGATAAGGGCACCAGAAGTACCATCTTCCAAAGAAACTTCCAATTTGTATTGGTTAGCTTCGTTCTTGCTTGCTTTGTTGATCGTAGCACCTGGGTAGTTGGTTTCGATCATTGCAGTTACGGCTTCTGGAACTTCTTCCAAGGCAACCTCGGCAAAAGCATCTTGGGCTACAGCTTCAGTAGCTGTTTCTGTAGCGTCGGCAGCTTGCTCTTCTTGAGCGAATGCAGTTAAACTTCCTAGTGCGAAAACGGTGGTAATAAATAATTTTTTCATAATATTCTTATTTTATATGTGTAACTAATTAATGGTAATATTCAATGTAGGGGAACTAAACGCTAGGCGCTTTTTATTGTTGAACGGCGTTGCCTTCTTCATCAACGATAAGGGCACCAGAAGTACCATCTTCCAAAGAAACTTCCAATTTGTATTGGTTAGCCTCATTCTTGCTAGCCTTGTTGATCGTAGCTCCAGGGTAGTTGGTTTCAACCATTGTAGTTACGGCTTCCGGAACTTCTTCCAAAGCAACCTCGGCAAAAGCGTCTTGGGCTACAGCTTCAGTAGCTGTTTCTGTAGCGTCAGTAGCTTGCTCTTCTTGAGCGAATGCAGTTAAACTTCCTAATGCGAAAACGGTAGTGATAAATAATTTTTTCATGATATTCAGGTTTTAAGTGTTATTAATTAATTTCAGTTAGTATATAGAAAATATGATACCAAAACAGCTAAAACCCCTAATCAATTAAAAAACAGTTGGTTATATATTTTGTCGATTTTCAAAACTGTGTATTATTGTAAAATTCTGTTTCATTTGGGTAATAATTTCACAACTCAACCATCGCGATGTAAAACCCTAGCCTTGGGCTTTTTTTAATTTGTTGGGATGGATCAGGTCTAAAAGCAAAAAATCCGAGCAACTTATGCCGGACCATTTTACATTAAGACCTTCTTCTTTTTTCCTTTAATCGATAAGCCGGTATCGGTACTCTAGGAAGCTACATCAATATCGTTATTCTCCCTTCTTTATAAATTAGACGATGCCCTATTACTTTATATTTTCGAACACTCAAAAAATTATGACCTTATACAAAATAGAAAGGGGCTGCAGATGCAACCCCTTTCTGACCAAACCAACTTGATACAAAACAAATAACTCAAGTTATTTACATTTCAATCCAGTTACCATTTTCGTCAGCGTACAAAGTACCGGCAGTACCATCTTCTAGGGAAACCTCTAGCTTGAACTGCTTTGCTTCGTTCACGTATGCTTTATCAATAGATGCAGTAGGATAGTTTTTAGCAACTGCTGCGGTCACCGCTTCGGGCAACTCATCGGCAGATACTTCAGAAAAATCATCTTGAGTCGCTGCGGCCTCAGTGGCTGCAGCTTCAACTGCCGTAGACTCCTCTTGGGCAAAAGCCGAAAGACTTCCTAATGCCAATATTGCTGTGATAAATATCTTTTTCATGATGTGTTCTTTAGAATTAATAACTGTATACTCTAAAGAAATAATGATACCAAAATCGCAAAACAAACATAAATATTTGATTTACAGTTATATAACATATTTTTAAAATATGTAAAGTGTGTAATTGTGTGTATTTCTAGTACTTTGGTGTGTAAAATGTATACGAATACCCATGATCCACACCCGAGCGAAGTATCAGCAACACCTTCCTTCGCATACAGCATCTTTCGAACTGAAACCCTATAGCTAGATATATTAAAAAAGCCCCATCTTCAAATGAAGATGAGGCTTTTTACTAACTATCTAACTATGCTACTAATAAAAGTATTAGCTTATTTTTCGATCCAGTTACCTTCGGCGTCAGCATACAATTCAGCAGTTTCACCATCTTCTTTGGCAACTTCCAATTTGTACTGGGCATCTTCGTTCATGAAGGCTTTAGAAATAGTTGCACCTGGGTGGGCAGCCTCTAAAGCTTCAGAGATAGCGGCAGGAACTTCTTCAACTGCTACTTCAGCAAAAGCATCTTGAGCTTCAACAACCTCAGTTGCTACTGTTTCTTCTACTACTGTTTCTTCTTCTTGTGCAAAAGCAGTCATTGTACCTAAAGACAATACTGCAGCAAACATTAAGTTTTTCATTTTGTGTGTGTTTTAAATTATTGATTTGTTTTGATAATCTCTTAGTACTAAGAGAAAATGATGCCAACTCGAAACACCCCCACCTAAAACACACTAAACACCTGATTAACAGATAACTAATTTAAAACCACCTCATACATCACTTGTATACAGGTGTGTAAAAACATAAAAAAGTGTGTAAAAAATACACACTTTTTTAGGTAAACCTTATACTGTACTTCAGCTTATGACGCGCTATTTGACCTGATGTGCGGGCCGCAATAGATCGTTTACGGTTTTTACCGGGTTGAAAGTTGAAGATGGTACCTCTACAAATATGGTGTTCCAAAACGCCATGGCGCCATTCCACAATCCTGGAAGTTCCAGGGCCTTTAACTCCCTGCCTTCTTTGGTCTTGCCCGTAATAAACCCTTGCTTGGTATCGATGTAGTTCATCAGGTTGTATTTTTCCCCTTTATAGTTCTTCACGGCACAGACCAAGTCGACCGGATTGAAATGGGTCGAGTTTTTGAGGATCGCGGCCTGATGCGCGTTATCCATATCAATTTGGGCTGACTCAATGATCTGTAACGAAATATTTCCTTTTCGGTCATTGATCCAGAATGGGCCGCCTCCGGGTTCTCCTTCGTTCTTGACCATCCCACAGATACGTATGGGCCTATCAATCTTATCTTTTAACACTTCAATTTGTTCGCCGATACTGAATCCTGCGAAATTATCTGAGAAACGCACGTTAAGTTCGTTCTCCAAGAAGCTCTTGATCTCGTCTAATTGACTTGAGGTCAGTTCATCGTTATCGAGACTTTTGGCATAGGCAAAGGCCTTTTCTTGGACACTTAAGAGCACCCCTGCCAATATCTTTTTACTATCCGCTACCTCGCCTGCAAATCTTGGAACGGTAACATTGTCGATATTCTTGATAAATATGATATCGGCATCTTGCTCGTTCAAATTCTCGATTAGGGCACCATGGCCTCCAGGTCTAAACAAGACGGAACCATCACTGTTTCGAAAGGGTTCGTTCCGCATATCTACCGCAATAGTATCGGTCGATGGTTTTTGATAGGAATAACTCACCTTAAAAGAGGTCTCGGTAGCCTTCGACACCCTTTCACTTACGGCGTTGAACTCCGCATTGAACATATCGCCATGCTGTTCGCTAATGGTAAAGTGCAACTCTGCGGTATTACCAGTCTTGGCATACACCGATGCTTCCTTTAAATGTTCTTCAAAAGGCGTAGCCGTATGGTCCCCATAGTTATGGAAAGGTAATAATCCTTTTGGATAAAACCCGTAATTAAGACCATCTTCAGACATCATTTCCTTTACAAAAAGATAGAGTTCCTCATCTTTGGAAGAAGTCTTTCCCGCAATGCGCTGTTTGACCAAATCGTAGAAGGCGAAGTCGGTTATACCCTCCGAAAAGGCTTTCATGGCCTTATCGTCCGTACGTTCAAAATACGCTTCCAACGATTCTTCCTTAGGGTCGTAAGCATCCAAAAAATTGAACAAAGCCTTGAACATACGCGATGCGGCCCCTGAAGCAGGCACAAATTTCAACAAAGACAGCCCTGTACTCGAGGCTTCGAACTTTTGAATCAAATCCTTTTCTTCGGATGGGGTAAATTTTGAAAGCCCTTCACCTATTGTAACGGCCTTTTCAAGTTGTACAAACGGAATACCCTCTTTAAAGGTCTCTATTTGCTCGTTTACCTTTTTCTCCGAAATTCCCTTTTTGGCCAGCAGGGCCAAATCATTTTCTGTTAGTGTCATTTATTCTTCAATAAGTTATCTATATGTTTTACGGCGGTCGCCAAGCGTTCTTCCCTTCCTCCGGTCAATATAATAAAATTACGATTATATTTTTCAAGGGTTTCTTTAAAGTAATTGAACATACGCTCACGTTCATTGGGTTTATCCCTTAGATCATCGCCCACCCAGGGCACATCTATATACGTAAGAAAATACAAATCATAATGATTATTTAACGCGTACTTTTCCAAGACCGGATCGCAATAGCCCAGATAATAGGCTTCCGAATATACCTTGGTCTCAAGCAGGTCGGTATCGCAGATAAGCACCTCTGTAGCCTTTTTGGCAAGTTCGTTTTCAAGCCGCATCTGACCTTCGGCTATCGGCAATAAATCTTTGGGCTCACAGGTCTTTCGCTCGTTGTTCCATTTGTTTTGCAAATACTCCCTAGCGTATTCGGGTACCCAAACCGTATTGTACTCGCGGGCCAACTGATCGGAAAGCGTGGTCTTTCCTGTAGATTCAGGACCGAACAGTACTATTTTAACAACATCTGAGGGCTCTTGTTCAAACTTTTTTTCCATGCGAGATAACCGTAAACCGCAATAATCGTAAACAAGAAATATTGCAGGGAGGTAAATATAAGGCCTTTGTACCAATAAAGGGGAACGCTGATAATATCCCCGATAATCCAATACACCCAGTTTTCAAGCTTTTTCTTTGCCATCAACCACATTCCTACAAAGAAAATAGCCGTGGTAAAGGTGTCTACATACGCTGTCCAATTGTTGAACTTATCAAAAAGGTAATAGACCAAGCACACGAAAATGACGGTCCCCACAAACAACAGGGCCGACCATTGCTTCTCTTTGTTTGTCGTTCGTGTAATCGGTATAAAATGGGTCTGGTCTACTTTTCGCGTCCAGAAATACCATCCATATATACTCATTGAAAAATAGTAGGCATTGATAAGCATATCGCCCAACAAGCCAAAAATCAGGAGGATATAAACAAATATAGCGGTGCTAATTATACCGGTAGGAAAAACCAGGATATTCTCCTTTTTTGAAAACCATACACTTAAAAACCCGAAGATTACACCTATGATTTCCAAGACCACCAAATGGATGGGAACACCTTCGTACTGTGCAAAAATCCAATCAAAAATGTGGCTCATAATCGCTTCGGTCAGACTTTACCACTTTCATATACAACAGCCCTTTGTCCATCAATTCAAAAGCTTCCTTAATATCTTCTTTAAGAAGGTCCATTACTTCATCATACTCACCATAGACCTGGGTACTTAAAGGGTTTTCCAAAACAGTAAGTCCTGAAGCCCGTAACTTTTTAATAAAGTTGATAATGTGTTCTTCAAAATCATCCTGTAAGGGAGAAAAGGTAAGCTCTACCGATATGTTCATTCTATTTTATATTTGGTTGTTCGTCGATTATGGCCGCAAGCGTTACAACAATCACGTACACCTTCAATTTTTAATATGTTTTTGCCCCCTCTTTATTCTGGCTAGCCTTTTAAGGCATAGACACAGGTAAACCCTTCGAACTCCATAAACCTTATATGGTACATAGAGAGGTCGCCCTGGTACAATATTTCCGCAGTGGTCGCCGCACTGTCGAAAACAAAGTCCTTTACATCAATATGATGCATAAAACTTAGACCTTGCTGGGCATATATTTTATAGAGGGCCTCCTTGCTTCCCCATACAATGGTCAATTTTCGTATAAGGGCGTCGGTATTGGCTATGGTCCGGTATTCTTCTATAGGGGTGAATTTATGTGCTATTCGCAAGATTTTTTCCCTTTGCATTTCAATATCGATCCCTACATCGTCCTTACTGCTTACGATGATTCCCGTAAAATGGTTTGAATGGGTAATACTTATCTTGTTACCATCATTTAAATGGGGCTTTCCAAATTCATCATAATACAAATCGGCATCTACATATCCAGCTTCGGCCATCAAGTGCCTGATGCTCAAGAACCCCCTACGATGCATTTCAGATTTCATGCCCCGCATTCTTTTTTGGCAATGCGGCGTCAGGTCTATACCCTTAGAAAGTTCCTGTTCCGACTCGGTAACCTTCCAGATATACACCTTGGTGTCTTTATTTACCTTGACTATCTTATAAAGAGGCATAGGGTTCTATACGTTTTTCTTAACTTTGCAACCACAAATAGCTGTATAGCTAATATAACGAAAGTAAAAAATAAAAAAGAATATGGATACCAAAACTGTTTCTTATGTGCCTTATAAGGTAAAAGATATTTCTTTGGCGGACTGGGGAAGAAAAGAAATCGAACTTGCAGAAGCCGAGATGCCTGGCCTTATGGCTTTGCGCGAAGAATACGGAGAAGAGCAACCTTTAAAAGGTGCACGAATAGCCGGATGTCTTCACATGACCATTCAAACCGCTGTTCTTATAGAAACTTTGGTGACATTGGGCGCCGATGTTACTTGGAGCTCTTGCAATATATTCTCTACACAAGACCATGCCGCCGCCGCCATTGCCGCTGCGGGCGTACCTGTATATGCTTGGAAAGGCATGAGCGAGGAAGAATTTAACTGGTGTATCGAGCAAACCCTGTTTTTTGGCGAGGAGCGCAAGCCCTTGAATATGATCTTGGACGATGGTGGCGACCTTACCAATATGGTATTGGACGATTATCCTGAATTGGCCAAGGCCATTAAAGGTCTTTCCGAAGAAACCACTACCGGTGTTCACCGTTTGTACGAACGCGTAAAGAACGGTACTTTGCCTATGCCGGCCATCAACGTAAACGACTCGGTTACCAAATCGAAATTTGATAACAAGTACGGATGTCGCGAAAGTGCCGTTGATGCCATTCGCCGTGCAACCGACACCATGCTAGCCGGTAAAAAAGTAGTAGTTGCCGGTTACGGTGATGTCGGTAAAGGTACTGCCGCTTCTTTCAGAGGCGCCGGTTCTATCGTTACCGTTACCGAAATCGATCCTATTTGCGCCCTACAGGCGTGTATGGACGGTTTTGAAGTAAAAAAATTGGAAACTGTTGTTGGCAAGGCCGATATTGTCATTACCACTACAGGGAACAAAGACATCATTCGCCCCGAACACTTTAAGGCAATGAAAGACAAAGCCATTGTTTGTAACATTGGCCATTTTGACAATGAAATTGACATGGCCTGGTTAAACAAGAACTATGGCAACACCAAAGACGAAATCAAACCACAGGTAGACAAGTACACCATAGACGGAAAAGACATTATCGTCTTGGCCGAAGGTCGCTTGGTAAACCTAGGTTGCGCCACGGGACACCCGAGCTTTGTAATGAGCAACTCGTTCACAAACCAAACCTTGGCCCAAATCGAACTTTGGAAGAACAGCGAAAAGTACAACAACGAAGTATACATGTTGCCCAAGCACTTGGATGAAAAGGTAGCCGCCTTGCACTTGTCGCGTTTAGGAGCCGAATTAACGGAGCTTAAACCGGAACAGGCCGAATATATCGGCGTAACCGTAGAAGGGCCTTACAAGCCGGACTATTACAGATATTAGGCCTTCGACTGCACTCGGTCTTAATACAGGGCCAAGGGCCCAATCCTAATATAAAACCCCAAACCCTTACAGCAATGTGAGGGTTTTTTGTTTTTCCGAACCTGACTTTTAGCATAAAGCAAAAACCCCTGCCATCGTTTACCATAACTGCCAAATCTTAACACCCAATCATGCCTAACCGGATAAAGGAAATGGCCTATTCTATTCCTAATTTTTCCAAATCGTAGAAATAAAAATTCTTTTCATCGTTCATAGCGACAAATAGGCCGCTCTTAAACGTATCATTCAACGGGACGGTTACAACCTCGCACCCATCGGTTTCCAAAGTTGAAAGATTGACCGCCCTTACAAAAGCATTCGTTTTTCTTGAATAGATATTGAACTGTCCACGTTGTTGATCGGAAACAATAATATACCCCTCACCATTCGGATATTGTGCGATAGCAATGCCCTCTATATCACTTTTAAAATTTTCGCCGCCAAAACAACTTAGCTCCACATCCCCCATGGACGGCTCAGCATAATATTTCCGTATACAATGTTGCTCATCTGAATAATAGACAAAGCCTAGTTCATGATCTACCGCTATGGCCTCAATCTCTTTTTTCCCACTAAATTTTCCAAACTTACGCACCAACTCGGCATTTACCTGGCCCTTGTCATTAGCCACTATTTTATATTGGTACAGATAGCCTTGCGTAGGCCCCGTCTTTCGTCCCACTATGGCGTATATGCTCTGGTCTTTTGAGGATTTGTACAAACTGACCCCCATAGGCAGCCTCATTTCAGGGTTTTTCTCGTCTGCAAAAACCGGAAAACCTCCATTATCCAACGGCTTCATATCCGGCACCGAAAACAAACGAACTTGACTTTTCTCTCGCTCCGTAAACATTAAAATATCGACCTTTGTTGTATCGTTTATTGCAAAGCCATAAGCGATATCGACATTATTAGGTCGACGAATATCGCTTATGGATTTTTCTTCAAGTATCTTACCATTAAGATCAAAAGCATAGATAGCCCCATTGGTTTCCTTATCAGTTCCAAAAACAATACTTTTCGATGCGTCCATAGGATTGACCCAAATAGCGGGATCATCTGTATCGTTAACCGTTTTTTCGGTAATCACATTTGGGGCTACAGCAGGTAGCTGTGAAGTGTTACAAGACTGCATGGCCATAAGGGCCAAAAGAAATAAGAATATATTTTTCATCGTATAGGGAGATTGATATTTTAGACTAGATTTTGGAATTGTTCTTTCGATCTAGGAGCTACCTTTTAAAGAGATCATATTTAAGACCAAATGTCAATCGTCTTCCATAGAACTCAATCTGTTGCGTGCGGCCTTTAACACCTTGAAAATAACGCAACGGCTGGTTGCTTATATTATTTAGGTCTGCATACACACTTAGGCTATTGGTAATCTTATAACTAGCATTAAAATCTAAGAAAAGCTGTGTGTCGTAATACCTGTCTTCAAATTCGTTGCCCCCAAGCTCATCTATATATGCATCTGAAAAATTAACGGACATACGAGCCGAGAATTTTTTATCGTTATACCCCAAAGAAGCATTAAAGGTATTTGGAGTGGTATTGGGCAAATCTATACCTTCTCGATCCTCTCCATCTTCGTTCTTAATACCTTCTGCAGAAGAAGAAATGAAAGTGTAATTTAAGTATAAGCTAAAGTTTCGTGCGAAACCTGGCAGAAAATCAAGCTGCCTTTGAAAAGCAATCTCCGCTCCAAAAATTCGGGCACCATCTCCATTTAAGGGTTGAAAAATTTCAAAACCCGCTGTATCATCTCCGTAAAAATCATCACTAGTCTCACTTCTGGACAAGTATATAAAGTTATCGATGTTCTTATAAAAAAGTCCCCCGGAAAGAATACCCACACTCCTAAAATAATGTTCGGCCATAACATCAAAATTCATCGATGTGGTCGCCGCCAATTCCGGATTACCTAAATAAATTTCCTCATCGCCTGAAACAACATCCAAAGAAGGCACCAAATCTTCATAGTTGGGTCTAGCCAAGGTATTTGTCCATGCAAGGCGCAGAATAGTTGCATCACTAAGGTCATACTTGAGATGCAAGCCCGGCAAGACGTTAGTATACGAACTCTCCTCTGTTATTTTTCCTACTAAATCCTCTTCATCAATGATACTGTTACCGACCGCGGTGACTTTAGTCGCCTCCAACCTAAGCCCAAACAGAACACTTAGTTTTTCAGTAATCTTTTGATTGGTCATGGCATAGGCCGCGAAAACATTTTCATCTACATTGAAATTAGCTCTCAAAAATTCGTCCGGAACGGACTCCCCATCTACCAAATCCAATGCTCCAAGCCATTTTTCATCAGCAAAAGACCCAGCTACATATTGGCTACCGGCCAGAAATTTGGTGTCGGAAAGGTCTCTTTGGGCAACATCTGCCAATGTGGGAAAATCATCTTCCAGGTCATATTCAAAAAAATCATTATCCCTTAATTTGGTTTTCATTCTTGCCCTTCCGCCGAATTTTATACTCCCATCTCCGTTTCCAAAAAAATCGGAAGGGACTTCAAAGTTTACAAAAACATTAAAATCTTCTTCTTTAGTGAATTGATTTTCTTCGGTCACCTCGTCATATTCAAAATTCGACAAATCTGCATCGGCACTGTTTTCTGCAGTCATTAAAGGGTATCTAGAACTACTATTGTCGTTTCGTACGGCATATTCATTTTCAAATACAATATACCGTTCATTTAGCCTCTCTTCGGAAGCCTTTGCAAAGGAGGTCATCCAATCCATTTTTAAACTTCCCCATAAATGGTTACCTCCAAGACTGTAGTTTTGCATTCGTTGGTCTTCTAGGCGTCTGTTCTTGTTACGGCTATTATCAATTCCGCCTTTTGTCTCTCTGGTAATTTCAGCGGGGAACCGTGTCAAATTGCCTTGATTTACCGTAAAATCACCTATTTCTATATCTTCGCCATCCAGTATTTCACTCTGCAGTACAAATCGATTCTCGCGGTCGTCACGCCAATTGTATATCGATTTAAGAAAGATGGAGTTATTGGCATCGAACCTATAATCAAAATTGGCCGAAAGACTACGCCTCACCCGCTGCACCAAGTATTCACGTTGCTCAAAGGCACTTGTATACGGATTCACATCAACCTCTTCTAAAATAGGTTCACCGTCAACATCATCTGAACCCGTATAATATTCAAATTCATCCGACCATTCTGCCTCGACATTATCGGAACCAAAATCATTATCATTATACGAAGCACTGACCATCCACCCAAATTTGCCATTATCACTTCTATTGCCCAACAGGAAAGACCCATTAATAATTGGCTTATCCGTTATAAAGTTCACGCCTGAGCCTAAGGTCGAAGAAAGCCGAAAACCTTGCGGCGACGTTCTAGTAACCAAGTTTACGGAACCTCCCAAGGCATCTGCATCCATATCGGGAGTGACCGCTTTACTCACTTCAATACTTTGTATCATATCGGCAGGAATCAAGTCCATCTGCACATTTCTATTATCGCCTTCGGCCGATGGCACACGACTCCCATTAAGCGAAACGGAATTTAACTGCGGTGAAAGTCCGCGAACAATAATATTTCTAGCCTCCCCTTGATCTACCTGCATGGTAATACCGGGGATACGCTTTACGGCATCACCAATATTTGCATCGGGAAACTTCCCGATTTGATCGGTTGCTACCACATTGGTAATATTCATATTGGTTCTCTGTGTATTCAACGCCCTAGCTTGGCTACCCAACCCGAAACCAGTAACCTCCACTCCATCCAATTCTAAGGTCTTAGGTGTAATAAAAATAGATACCGATGCCGTTTCCCTTTCTTTGACCACTACTTCTTGGGTAATATCAGCATACCCTAAATAAGTAATGTTCAAGGTGTAGTTACCAGCAGGAATACCAACAAGTGAAAAACGACCGTCAAAATCTGAAATAGCCCTTTTTTTTAGTTCAGAAATAATAATATTGGCCCCAGGTACATTAATACCGTTTTCATCTGAAATTGTCCCCTCTACATTTCCTAACTGAGCCGAAACAACCATATTTGAGCAGGCAACAAATAGTAATAGCACTAGACTTTTAAATGCTTTTCTCGAATTCATTTTTGATTGGTTTTACGATTCCAAAAATATGGATATCAATCACATACAATGTTTTCTAAAAGGAAACAAATAGGCAACAATCGAAAAAAAGAAGGAAACAACAAGGCAACAATAATACTGGGTTTACATAGAAGTAACCTTCCGGAAACACAGGACTAAAAAGTCAACAAAAAACGGCTCAATTCTTCTTTTGGACCAATAGGTAATTTTTTACGAAGCCGGTATCTAGATACACGTACACTGTCTGGAGTCAGCCGTAAGATTGCCGCGATTTCCTTGGAAGATAAATTAAGGCGCAACAAAATAGACAACCGTAATTCTGCAGGCGATAGGGGGCCTAAAACTTTAGCATGCAATTGCTTTATAAAATCTGGATGGATTTCATTGAAAAGAACCAAGAACTCGTCCCACTCATGTTCTTGAGATAAACTAAAATCAATTTCATTGACTACTTCCCGCAACTTTCGTTTTAAATCTATATTGGAACGCCCAAGACTATTTTTCAAGGTATGAGAAAGTCTTGATAACATCTTATTCTTTTGTGCGAGATGCAAACTGTACCGTGATAGTGCGGCATTTTTAAGGTACACCTCTTTCTGCAAGCCTATTTCTTCCATACGCTTATTTTCAAGCTCCGCCTCAAGAATACGCTTTTCAAAATCCGCTATTTTTTGACCTTCCCTTTTTTTTCGTTTAACATATAACAACCAGAGTATACCGAGTATACCGAAGGTCGCCATAGCACAGACCAACAGATACTTTTGGGCGCGATCTATTTCCCCTTCGTGTAAAAGCTGTTGTATTTTGGCTTCCCTTTCCTTGGTATCGTAGATTACTTGTAAGGCACTGGCTTGATTACTTCTGTACAAGGACTTGTTTCGCTCGTCCAATTCTAAAAAGGCGGTAAGTTCTTCGTATGCCTTTTCCCCTTCCCCCATCAGATAGTAGGTTTTAGACAAATCTTTGTGCGCACTTGCCTGTTCTCCAGTATGACCAACACGTGTAGCTACGTCTAAAGATTCTAGGGTAAATTGCAGTCCTTCATCAAGGGCGCCCGTTTTTCTATGGACATCACCTAAATTGTTCAAAATATTGGCCCGTCCTTTATCGAGAGTGGAATGGTATTTTAATGCTGTTTCAAAATAACCCTGGGCCGTTTCAAAATCTTCTAAATCTTCATAAATACTACCAATACTCTCATTTACCAAGGAAATACCATTGGAATCGTCTAACTCTAAATACATTTTAAGACTTTCATTCTGATAGACTAAAGCCTTGGCGTAATCACCCTTCTTTTCATAACAGGTACCTAGATTACTTTTTGCGGTAGCGACAATATATCCCGCATCTATAATCTGCGCTTCTAGAATACATTTTTCGAAATGGGTAATGGCGGCCTCATAATTTTTTAGCCCCAGATGAATTGAGCCCAAACGATTGACCAGGTCAACGTATAGCGTATCGTGGACTTCGTTCTCCAACAAGACAAGAGCTTTATTAAATTGATCTAAAGCCTCTATATAAACACCGTTTTCTTGACAGAAATAGCATCAATACCCTTATCATCGGAATATTGCCCCACCATCAAAAACGGAATTGCCAAGAAACTAAAAAGAAAAAACGTAGTTCTAATTTTATGGTACATTATGGTACATAAGGAAGGTAAGAATCGAGCAAGTTACGTTGCTAACATTGCCTTTATATTACCCCAACATTATCTTAATGTACAAACATTCAAACAAAAAAACCCTCTCCAAGAATCTTGGAAAGGGTTTTATACGATAAAAGAAAAACTTCTTAAGCCTCGAACGGCTCTATGGAAACATAAGATTTTCCACCAGCTTTCTTTTCAAACTTTACTAGTCCGTCTACACGGGCATGCAATGTATGGTCTTTACCGGCATACACATTCTCACCTGGATTGTGTCTTGTACCACGTTGTCTAACGATGATATTTCCGGCAATAGCGGCTTGGCCACCAAAAATCTTAACGCCCAAGCGTTTCGATTCCGATTCCCTACCGTTTTTAGAACTACCTACACCTTTTTTGTGTGCCATGATATTAGGTTTTAAAAAGTGTTTCCCTCAGTAATCACTTAAAGGATACACTATATTGATTATACTTTGTGGGGTTTGGCGATTAGGCCTTACCACCGTCTAATTCGTCTTGCCATTTCTTCAACTCGTCCCACTTACCTTCAGCAGCTAATTTAGCTTGTGCAGGCCAAGTATCGGTTACGTGGTTACCACGTACATCGGCGATGATCTCGGAAATTTTGGCGGCATCAGTCTTTGCCAATTCGGCAAAGGTAGAAACACCGGCTGCAATCAAGGTCTCGGCGATTTTCGGTCCGATACCTTCAATTTTTTTCAAATCATCTGCTTTTGCTGCTTTCTTGGGAGCGGCTTTTGGCGCAGCTTCCTTTTTGGCAGGCTTCTCCTCTTTCTTAGGAGCAGCAGCTTTCTTTCCACCTTTCGCAACGATACTCTCGATTACGATTTCGGTCAAAGCTTGACGGTGACCATTTTTCACTTGGTACCCTTTACGTCTCTTTTTCTTAAAGACGATTACTTTGTCACCTCTTAGGTGTTTCACGACTTTTGCCTCAACAGCGGCTCCATCTATAGCCGGGGCGCCAACAGTAATGTCCGATCCGTCAGCTAAAAGAAGTACATTGTCAAAAGTTACCTTTTTTCCTTCTTCTGCCTGTAAACGGTGAACATACACTTTTTGGTCTTTCGCAACTTTAAATTGCTGCCCTGCCATCTCTACGATTGCGTACATAATTGTGTATATATTAGTTTATTGTTTCCGCCCATTTTTTCAATAAGCGGATGCAAATATACGCCTAAATCGTTAACCTACAAGCGTTTTTTATATATTTTACCCTCATTTTTCACGCTGAAAGTCCAAAAATAAAGCCGCAAATCATCTTTGCGGCTCCAACTTTACTTTATTCGAGGTAATCCTCAACTATGTTTAACCAATTTTCTTTTAAGATTACGGCTTGTTTTGAACAACTGCATAAACGAAAGTGTCAACACCAAAGTAGAGGCAAAGCCCATTATCGCAACGGTAAAAAATACGATTCCCTCAAAACTTTTGTAGTCTTTAAACCACACCGTAGAAAGTTGTTCTAAAAACAACAAGTTGATTTCCGTACTGTAAAATGCAAAGAAAATGGTAAACACCAATGTAGCCACAAAACCGGTCACAAGTCCGGCCGTAAAGCCTTTCCCGTAGTTAAAGCTATCGGGATTCTTCAGTTTAAAATACTTAATGGCCTCGTAAATTCCGAAACCGGTTATAAAACCGTTAAACAGACTAAAGAATATATTGGTGTGCAAATCAAACAAAGAGAGTATTAAAAAATAAGCAATTAGGCAACCGCTCGTAGCGATTCCGAATCGAATGGGTTGTGCAAATTGTTTCATTTTCTAAGTTTTTGAAGTTCAATTCTTTAAGTTAATAAAAAAAATAAAGCAACACCACAAAAGCGTGTTAAAGGATGTTATTGCAGGTTATTTTTCTTACAAAAAATGAATATCTTCGTGTAACGATCTTTGGCAATCGTCCACTAATAATGCAACTAACACACTATATCATGAAAAAAAAATTACTTATAGGAGGTTTTCTCCTTCTCATCGGGCTTTGCCTGCAAGCGCAAGAAGTAAAATATGAAGAGTACGACCTCGATAACGGCCTCCATGTCATTCTCCATCAAGACAACTCGGCTCCCTTGGTCACTACTTCGGTCATGTACCATGTTGGGGGCAAAGACCGTACCGAAGGCCGTACAGGCTTCGCCCATTTCTTTGAGCACCTACTCTTTGAGGGCACTAAAAATATAGAACGCGGAAAATGGTTTGAAATCGTTTCTTCCCACGGCGGAATAAACAACGCCAACACCTCCCAAGACCGCACCTACTACTACGAAGTTTTTCCATCGAACAACCTAAAACTCGGGCTCTGGCTCGAATCGGAGCGTATGCTGCACCCCGTGATCGACCAAAAGGGAGTAGAGACCCAACAAGAAGTGGTAAAAGAAGAAAAACGACTGCGATACGACAATAGGCCTTACGGCCAACTGATTTCGGAAGTTGGCAAAAACCTGTTTAAAAAGCATCCTTATAAAGACCCTAACATTGGGTATATGGAAGATTTGGACGCAGCCACCCTAGACGATGTAATTGCCTACAACCACAAATATTACGTACCCAACAATGCCGTTTTGGTAGTTGCGGGCGACATTGACCTAGCCGAAACCAAAAAGATGATCCAAGACTATTTCGGGCCGATACCCAAGGGAAAAGACGTAGTGCGCAACTACCCAAAAGAAGACCCTATCTTAAAAGAGGTAAGGACCAAGGCCTACGACCCTAATATTCAGCTTCCCGCCTCGGTTATTTCCTATCGGACCCCAGGCTTTAAGGAAAGGGACGCCTATGTTCTCGATATGATTTCCACCTACCTAAGTGACGGGCGCAGCTCGAAACTCTACAAAAAAATGGTAGACGAGCAGAAACAGGCGATACAGGTAGGCGCCTTTAATGTAGGCCAAGAAGATTATGGCATGTATTTGGTATATGCGCTTCCCGTTGGGGAAACCGACCTTGAAACCCTGATTACCGAAATGGAAGAGGAAGTAGCCAAGGTAAGGGACAGCTTGATATCTGAAAAAGACCACCAAAAACTGCTGAACAAGTTTGAAAACCAATTCGTCAATTCCAATTCCGGAGTAGAAGGAATAGCCCATTCATTGGCCCAATATTACTTACTCTATGGGGATACGGAGCTGATCAATAAGGAAATTGACATCTTCAGGTCCATTACCCGTGAGGAAATCATGGAAGTCGCGAA
The DNA here is from genome assembly GCF_000973105.1 of Zobellia galactanivorans. Classification (NCBI taxonomy): domain Bacteria; kingdom Pseudomonadati; phylum Bacteroidota; class Flavobacteriia; order Flavobacteriales; family Flavobacteriaceae; genus Zobellia; species Zobellia galactanivorans. The sequence goes on from NC_015844.1 coordinate 1,611,252, forward strand.
CAAATACCTAAGACCTGATCAGCGCGTAATCATAGATTACCTTCCGAAAGAACCGCAATCAAACTAATCAGGGCGTGCTTTACACTCGCCACCTTATTTTTTCTTTTTAAAAAGCAAAAACACTATTCATGAAACATATATTTACAAGCTTATTCTTTCTCGCTTTTGCCTTTGTTGCAAAAGCACAGATAGACCGTAGTCAAATGCCCGAAGCCGGTCCGGCACCAGAAATCAAGCTCGAAGACGCACAGCGTTTTGAACTGAGGAACGGACTCAAGGTCTTAGTCGTGGAAAACCACAAACTACCTCGGGTTTCCATTCAACTGAGCATTGACAACCCCCCCGTATTGGAGGCTGACAAGGCCGGGGTTTCCTCCTTGATGGGAAGCCTGTTGGGCAAGGGTTCCAAAAACATTAAAAAAGACGATTTTAACGAGGAAGTCGATTTTCTCGGGGCCCGTATCAATTTCAATTACCAAGGGGCCTATGCTTCTTCGCTTTCAAAATACTTTCCTAGAATCTTAGAGCTGATGGCAGACGCCGCTTTAAACCCGAACTTTACCCAAGATGAGTTCGACAAGGAAAAACAAAAGATTATCACCGGACTCAAGTCGGAAGAAAAAAGTGTGGCCGCCATCTCCCAACGGGTCGGTCTGGCCTTGGCCTATAGCAAAAAACACCCATATGGGGAATTTATGACCGAAGAGACCCTGAACAAGGTTTCCCTTACCGATGTCATTCAATTCTATGAGGATTATTTTGTTCCCGCTAACGCATATTTGGTGGTTGTGGGAGACATCAAATTCGACGATGTAAAGACCTTGGTAGAAGAACATTTTACCCCATGGACCAAGGCCGTACCGCCTTCTTTTGGTTTTTCCAAACCCAGTGATGCCCAATATGCACAAATCAATTTTGTAGACGTACCTAATGCGGTTCAATCTGAAATCACCGTCGGAAACTTGGTCAACCTAGAAATGAAAGATCCCGACTACCTTCCGGCACTAATGGTAAACGAAATCTTAGGCGGTGGCGGGGAAGGCCGCTTATTCCTAAACCTACGAGAAGACAAGGCCTACACCTATGGTTCCTACTCCCGATTGGGCAACGACAAATATGCTCCGGCACGCTTTAGGGCTACCGCCAGTGTCCGAAACGCCGTTACCGATAGCTCCGTAGTAGAGATCCTCAAGGAAATCGATCGCATCCGCACCGAACCGGTCTCCAAAGAAGAGCTAGAAAACACCAAGGCCAAATATACCGGTCGCTTCGTAATGGCTTTGGAAGACCCTTCTACCATTGCCAATTATGCCCTAAACATAGAAACCGAGAACCTCCCCAAGGATTTTTACAAAACCTATCTTGAAAAAATCAACGCCATTACCATTGAAGATGTACAACGGGCGGCACAGAAATACATGAAACCGGGCAACATCCGCATTGTTGTGGCAGGAAAAGGAAGCGAGGTACTCGAAAACCTTGAAAAGATAAGCTTCAAAGGCAAAAAAATTCCGGTTTGGTACTTTGACAAATATGCCAATGCCGTAGAAAAACCAGACTATAGTGCGAATGTACCCTCTGATGTTTCGGCCACTACAGTACTGAACAAGTACATTGAGGCCATAGGTGGCAAGGAAAAACTAGAGGGCGTAAAATCGTACTTCCTTTTGGCAGAAGCCGAAATGCAGGGCACAAAACTGAACCTAGAGGTTAAAAAAACGACCGAAGCCCAGTTTATGCAAGATATAAAGGTAGCCGGAAATTCCATGAGCAAACAGGTCCTTAACGGAGGCAAGGGCTATATGGTCATGCAAGGGCAAAGAAAAGATATGGGCGACGATGAAATCGAAAAGGTAAAAGCCGAATCGGCACCCTTTCCCGAATTGAACTACCTCAGCACCGATATCACTTTAGAAGGCATTGAGGTCGTAGAAGATAAAAAAGCCTATAAAATTAAATTGTCGGAAGAAAAAACGGCCTTCTACGATGTGGAAAGCGGACTCAAACTACAAGAGGTGACCACCGCAGAAATGGGAGAGCAGACCATCACCAGCACGATAAACTATATGGATTACAAAGAGGTTTCCGGCGTACAATTTCCGTTTATCATGGCCCAGGCCGTCGGGCCACAACGTTTTGAATTTATAGTTTCCGAAATTAAAATCAACGAAGGGGTTTCAGACTCCGATTTTGAGTAGAGGCGACTATAGAATAAAATTTTTACGCGGTCGAGGGTGTGGGTTCTTTCCCATTCCTCGACCGTTTTTTATTTCATGACCTTAGCATCTTTCGCAAAGGGCTGAGCAACACTAAACCCTTGTCACATAATAGATAACAACCTAAAGCCAACTATCACTTTTAATCTCCATCGTTATCATTAAAAGTAACCACAATATTAGCTGCACTAGAATAGTCATTTTTCAGCAAAGCAATAATCTCCGTAACCGCATCCCTTAATACCTCGATTTTTTCAGGGTCATTCTTCGTAAGCTTTTTTAAGCTCGATTCCGTATCCCCGAACAAAGCAATGGCTTCATCAAACTTCGCAAGTATTAAATCGTTTAAATCCGACCGGTCCAAGACGTCGACCAAGTAATCTTCCATTCCGAAGCCTTCCCCTTCAAAATTACCGGTATAGGTCTCTTTTAGCGCTTCCAAATTCACAAGAATGGCTTCTCTTGAAGTTTCGCTAAAAAAAGCCTCCAAACCTAATTCCGGACTATCAGGAGCGTTAATTACCTGCTCTAGCTTTCTCAACTTAATGGTCTCCAATTCCGCTATGACGGCGTTTACCGCTAAATTCTGACTCCCGTTCACCCCACTTTCAAGTCGGGTCTTAAAAGATGATGCCGTAGCCTTCCACAATTCTTGCAAGTTCTTGGCATTCGTATTTAGGTTTTCGGCCAATGACACCAAATAATCTAAACGGTTTGTAGCATTTTCATCGGAACTCATTTCACTTAAAATTCCCTTTTCCGAAGTATGAAAAAGCAAATACTCCATAGCTCCATACCCTTTTGACAAAACCCCTAAACTGGCAATATAAGCTTCATCAATAACAGCAGCACCAGCTATATTCCCTTCTATAGCCTGGACGTTTACCGGCCACTCATGAATTTGCGCATGCACAAAAGAATTTCTAATCACACCTATGTTATAAATTTCGCCTTGCTCCCAAAACATAAAAGCTTGCGACCAGCTGTTCTTTAGATTCGCTAACGATGTTGTCGTAGGCATTTCTTTAAATGCCTTGGCGACCTCTATTAAGTTTTCGGTCAAAGCAATATGTTCCTCCTGAAGCGGCTCAATTTGAGTATCGTACAAATTCTCAAGTTGCAAGCTACGCCCTTCTTCAACACTGGTCATTTCTGCTACAGCCTGGTTATCATCAGACCCACAGGACATGCTCAGGACCAGGACGCCAAAAAATAAACCTATATATACTATTCCCTTTGGGTATTCCATCTTATCCATTAGATTACAAGGTTTCAATAAATTTTATGATTTGAGTACGTTCCACTTTGTCAAGGGCCATAAAACGCTTCTTTATAGTTTCCGCTTCCCCTCCATGCCATAGTATGGCCTCTTCAATATTTCTTGCTCGGCCATCATGGAGCAAATTTGTATGGTCGTTAACAGTCTTGATCAACCCAACACCCCATAAAGGCGGTGTTCTCCATTCATTTCCGCCAGCCTTAAACTCAGGGGCATTATCGGCAAGGCCGTCTCCCATATCATGCAAAAGCAAATCCGTATATGGTCTAATAGTTTGGTTTGACAAGACTTCGACATCAGAAGCACCAGTTTGAAAAGTTGCCACATGGCAGCCCGAACAATTAATGGCGTTAAAAAGTTCTTTTCCGTGAAGCACATCTTCGTTATCAAAATCACGTCTAGCCGGAACTGACAAGGTAGATGAGTAAAAAGCTACTTTATCTAAATCTTCATCGGGAATTTCTGGGCTTCCACCATTAGCAATTTCATCACAGTCTAATTCTGAATTACAATTCTCTTCCGGGAATAAAGAAGAAGTAATGCCCAAATCTCCCGAAAATGCAGCCGCCACTTGTTGTTTTATTGTAGGTTGATTGGCTTTCCACCCGAACCGTCCCAACTTTAAGCCTGCCGACTCAACATCATACACGTAATTCGCACGACCGGAAATACCATCGCCATCAGCATCGTTTTCATCTTCATAACTTAGCAAGACCGATTCAGGAATGGCCTCTAAAAGTCCAAGACCAACCATTTGATTAGCCACTCTCGGCGATATCTGAACTGCTGGATTCAAGGCTCCATAGTTTAGGTCAAACATTTCATAAATAGGTTTTTGCAAATCTACAATACTACCATCAGGGTAGGTTGTAGCTACAGTTTCATAGGTAATCCTTAAAGTTCCTTCTCTTTCAACACCCAGAATACTATTATCTTGAAATTGTCCGCCGTATACAGGATCAGGAAGGGTACCCCCATTGGCATTAGTTCCCGGTAAGGTCAAACGTAATAACAGACCATGTGCCAACTCGCCTATAAAAGCAGGTGGACGCCCCCTACCATCTTTAAAATGGCAACCCGAACACGAACGTGCGTTAAAAAAAGGCCCTAATCCATCTCGTGCCGTTGTTGAGGCCGGGGCAGTAACCCAACTTTGATTGAACAAGGAGTTCCCTACACCAAAAGCAATCTGCTTCTCTAAAGACAGACCGTCTACCGAAAAACCGAAGGCATCTGGAGAAAATATAAAAGAGGTTGCTTTTCCGCCGGAAAGCTCTTCCCCTTCTTCTGCAACCAAGGGAGCATAATCATCGCTATTGCAAGAAGTAGTCAACACGAAGAGCAACAGACCGAATATTAACCCATAATTGACAGCAGCAATTCCGATTTTATGGCTTGATGGTTTCATAATTAATGTAAAACATGAAACAGGGCTGCAACAAAGCAACCCTGTCTTAAATATTGTGAACAGCCGACACTAGTTGATTCCCAACGGCGCTTTTGCTTCTAGCAATTTATTTCCAAAATCGGTAAGCGCTACAACCGCCTGTTGCACCTTTGCACCCTCAGTTCCAGTCACGCCCTGAGCAATGGCAAGGTCAAAAGGAATGGCCGTTGCGCCAACCGCTGTTTCGGCAGCCGCTAGCAGAGCATCTAGTTCCGAAGCCAAATCCCCATCTGCTTCACTGATCAAATCTGCCAATGAGAGTCCGTCTACAGCTCCATAAGACCCCGTGTATACATTCTTGATTCCTTGTAGATTCAATCTAATATCACGGTGCGTATTATCACTAAAGCAAGAATGTTCATCTTCTTGATCTTGCTTATTTAATGCAACTGCCATTCGCTCTACAGCCAATTCGCTACTTGACAACTCAGCAATACTAGTAAGCATATTACTTAAAGCTTCTTCTTCTGATAAAGCCAAAAATGTAGCTCTATAACTTGTCGACCAAGCATCTACCACTTCTTCAAGGTTGTCCACCAATAATTCCGCTATAACTTGTAAATACACTCTTCTTCTATCTTGATTGGCTGCGGTACCGTCATCTACGAAATCAGTATACGGTCTTTGCCCACTTAATTTTTCAGAGGGATCCGTATTATCTTGGCCCCAAAGCAAAAACTCAATAGCATGATACCCTACAGAAACATTTTCTTCCGTATCACCTTCACCGTTCTTAACAACTAAATTTTCTTTGGTAATCTCAAAAGTGGCCCCATCGTCATTTATTAGACCTGCAGTATCGTCTCCCTCAACATAATCTACATAGGCCTCATCCATAGGCCATGAGTTCAACAAGCCTTCTAAATCTTCGGTATCACCAGAATCTATTGGGCCATTCGCAAAACGAAAAGCTTCCGTAGTACCATAAGACTCCCTAGATGCCAACCAAGCTGTTTTAGATGCTTCAAAATTAACTTCTGTTGGGTCGGCAACGAATGTTTCAATTGCCGTTTGTAACGCTTTAGCATCGGCAAGCGCCTGTGCATAATTAGCCTGAACTATATCTGCATAATTTTCCATCACATCGGCACGCACTAAAAGTTCTTCTCCCCCATCACCAGGAGTACTGTTATCATCACTTGAACATGCCAATATTACTAGGGCAAACACACTTAATACATACAACTTTAGAATTCGCTTTATCATTTGATTTTATTTAGACCATTTTTAAATAGCAACGCAAATATATTTTTTCAAAACGAATTAAACAATATTTATTTAGATTAAATACAGATAGTGCGGAGTAGAGCAAAAAGCCCGCCTAAACAAGAGAGAGCATACTGAAACAAGGAAAATCAGGACTCGACTACTTCTTTCGTCTATTGACCATCCATACCCCCAACAAGATAATTACCCCTCCAATAAGCTGGTAAGCGTTTAAAGACTCTCCATCCAGCACGGCCCAAGAAATGGCCACCAAAGGAATGGTATAAGTTACGGAAGCCGCAAAAACCGGACTGGACAAGTATATCAACTTATTAAAAAAGATATTGGCTATCGACGTCCCTATGATGGCCAAGGCCAACAGATACCACAAGGAAGTCTGCATACTCGGGTTTCCTTGGACCTCATTAAAAAAACCGGAATAAACGACCAAGGCCAAGGCAGGTAGAAACGCAATGGCAAAACTAGATGTGGTAACCGCCAAAGGACTCAAGTGAGACAAATGCTTCTTAACAATATTGATGTTCAAGGCATAGCCCAAGGCCGATAACAATATAAATATGGCATACCAATAATTCTGATCCGGATTAAAGTCCATTCCGGCAACGATCAGGGCTATCGTTCCGCCCAAACCAATGAACACGCCAAGCACCTGTCGTTTGGTAATAATTGCGCCAAAAAGAAGCACCCCAACGATAGTGGTCAACAAGGGTACTACCGAATTAAAAATAGAAGTCACCCCACTATCGATCTGGGTTTGCGCCAAGGCGAATAAAAAAGGAGGAAAAAAAGAACTTAACAAACCGGCCCAGGTTATCCATTTCCAATCTTTTAGATTTAAGGAACGTACCGATTTAAAACCCACCAAAAAAAGGACCAAGGAGGCAAATACAATGCGCAGACCTCCCAATTGCATAGGCGTAAGCCCAACCAAGGCCTTCTTTATCAAAATAAAGGAAGAGCCCCAGACCAACGATAAAAGAATCAAGTATAGCCACTTTTTGTTGTAATCGCTCAAGGTCTTGCCGTATTATATCCCGTCATTGGAAATAAGCCACAAAAGTGCGATTTTTTATTGAGAAGCTTTCGAATTTAGCCCCGTATCTACATGCCTTTTTATTCAAAAAAATTAGATATACCCCTAACAAAAAGATCAATTCGGGCCACAGACACACCTTAACCATCGCAGGAGTATTATATTTGCAAAAAAGAACTAACAATGAAAAAAATAATAATGGCATTGGTCATAGCATGTACCGTAATTACGGTTTCATGTAAGTCAAAAGAAGAAAGCAACCAAATGAAAACCGTGATGGCCATTCACGATGAAGTAATGCCCGAAATGGGAAAAATAGGCAAATTAGTTGGCGAGTTGAGCAGCAAGGAAGACAGCACCGAAATAGGCCTCGAATACAAAAAAGCCCGTAAAGACCTTCAAGCGGCCCACAAATCTATGATGGACTGGATGCAGAATTTTGGCTCTAGATTTACCTCAGATGAAATCTTGAACGGAGCAGCGCTATCAAAAGAAAAGCAAGCCTGGTTGGACGAGGAAGAAACGAACATTGAAAAAGTGCGCGACCAGATAAACGGAAGCATCAAAAATGCCGAAGAATTATTAAAAAAGTAGGGCAAAAGCTACCGTACAACGAAAAAACATAGCGTTAACGGACAAACAGGGCCTTGGCTCTACCGAAACCGTATTTTTACCTTGCTTAATTACAACGGTTATATGGCTATGAAAAACTTATTCTTACTACTTACCACTGTTTTGGTTTTGGGTACACCTAGCGTTAGTGCACAAAATGACGCTGCCGAACCCACTAAAATGGAAGAGGTTATGGAATCGCACGACAGGGTCATGGACAAAATGCCCATGGTCTCTAAACTCATAAGCAAATTACAGACCAAGGCCAATGCCTCTTACGAAAAAATGAAATACGAGAACGCGATAGCCGACCTTAAAAATGCCAATAAATCCATGATGACCTGGATGGAGAATTTCGGTAAGCGTTTTACGGCCGACGAAATGTTCAAAGGCAAAAAGCTAAGCGCACAAAAGAAAAAATGGCTATTGGAAGAGGAAAAGAAAGTTGCCTTGCTCGACGAAGAGATAGATTTGAGTATCGCCCAAGCAAAAACTACCTTAGGCATAGAATAAGAAATATCTTTTTATTTTAAATTTTACCCCCTTATTCCTTCCATTTAAGGGTTTCCATGATACCGCGAATGTCGTTCTGAAGATAGGCCGCTGCCGGATAAATGGAATCGTAGTTGGGTTTTGTATAGAAATACAAAGAACCCATCACAAAGTTATCGGTGCTATCAGTGGCGTAAAACTGCGCCTGCGAAGCGGCATTCCCACTGACTTGATAATACATTCCGTATACCTTTTTTTCATCGTTTACAAAAGGCTGTTCCGTGATTCCGTCGGCTTTTACCGAGTGTTCATAACTCAACTTTTGGGCATCTGAAAGCAATTTATCGATATTGCCATCCACCTTTTTATAGTTGATATAGATTTCACCCTTCATTTCAGGATATTCAAGGGTCAACGCGGTTTCGGTACGTGTCTTGATCTTGGCCTTGGTGTTGTACGTAAACTCGAAATGGTCGGTTTGCAGCTCGCCTAACTTCGGTGCCTCGTACTCCAAACGCAATTGCGCCTTGGGCTTGGGCAACACATCTTCCTTACAGCCGATGGCCATTAAAAAAACAATAAAAAGCAATGGGCTACATTTCAACATTTTGGGGCAAGGTAATTTTTATCTGTTTCAGTCTTTTCTTGTCTAAACTCTCCACAACAAATCGATAGTCTTTAAACACCACGGTTTCTCCCCGCTTAGGGAAGCTTCCCGCTATTTCGAGTACGAAACCGGCAATGGTCTCCGACTCTCCTTTTTGCTCTTCAAATTCGTTCTCGTTTTCAATTTTGGTCACACGGTAAAAATCTTTCAATGCCGTCTTTCCATCAAAAACAAAATTAAAATCATCCAATTTTGAAAACACCAAGTCCTCATCATCGAACTCATCACTGATGTCACCTACTATTTCCTCAATAATATCCTCCAAGGTTACGATCCCCGAAGTACCTCCATATTCATCGACCACGACGGCCAGGTGGTTTTTCTTCTCTTGAAATTCAAGTAAAAGATCGTCAAGCTTTTTGTTCTCGGGCACAAAATAAGGTTCCCGAATAAGCGACATCCAATTGAATGTCTTTCTATCGATATAGGGCAACAGGTCTTTAACGTAGAGCACCCCCAATACATTGTCCATGTTTTCGGAAAAGACGGGAATACGCGAATATCCATGCTTTTTGATCTCGGCCAAGACCTCTATAAACTTCATATCCTCACTAACCGCAAAAATATCTATACGCGGGCGCATCACCTGTTTGGTATCGGTATTGCCAAAAGTAACAATTCCTTGTAGGATCTTCTGTTCCTCCTTAGTGGTATCGCCATCTACGGTAAGCTCCAACGCCTGTGAAAGGTGGTCTACACTAAGATTGGATTTTTGTTTTCCCAACTTATCGTAGAGAAATAGGGTACCGGCCCTCATAGGTAGGCTCAACGGCGAAAACAGGAAATCGAGCATTTTCAACGGATAGGCCATCAAATGTGCAAAGAGCACCCGGTTTCGATTGGCATACACCTTAGGCAAGATTTCACCGAACATCAATATAAGAAAAGTAGCGACTACAACTTCCAATAAAAACCTGAGCCATTCAAGTTCTATATTGGCAAAAAGGCTGTTGCCAATGGTACTGAACAGCAGTACCACCCCAATATTGATCGCATTGTTAGCGATAAGAATGGTAGCCAAAAGCTTTTTGGGCCTTTCCAAGAGCTTGGCTATAATATTGCCCCGCACACTTTTCTTTTCCGCAATCTCGTTTACATCGGTCGGCGAAAGGCCAAAAAAGGCCACTTCAGCACCCGAAATAAGGGCCGAGCATATCAGTAGGAGTATTAGAATAGTAATTTCCAGTGCAAAAGCACTTCCGAAATTGATAAAGTAAGGCTGTAAACTAAGGGGGTCAGGGTCCAACGGTCAGTAATTTAATAATAAACGGAGGTTCGTGAACAACACTTTGATCCACACCCCTTTTCAAAAGAGCAAGTAAAGTTGCGATACTTCTTAACACTAAATCGGTCTGAAAACAATCGTATCATAATGTTTGGCTATACCTCTTGTTTACTAAAATTACTCATTTTTATTTAGAATGGAAGATCATCGTCTTCTTCTGGTCTAACTAACGGAGCCTCTTTAGGGGCACTCGATGTATTTGAAACGGTATTTTGGCGAGCTTGTTGCCCTCCCGATTGCTGATTTGCCATACTTTCTTTTTTGGTAGAAAGAAATGTAAAATCTTGTACGTGAACCTCGGTACTATAGCGTGTATTGCCATCTTCACCTTGCCACTGCCTATTTTTAAGGCGACCTTCAACATACACCTTATCACCCTTGCTCAGGTACTTTTCACATATTTCGGCAGCTTTATTCCTGACCACGACATTATGCCAATCCGTATTGGTTACGCGTTCTCCGGTCTGCTTATTGGTATAGGTTTCATTGGTGGCAATAGGAAAGCGGCCAATGCATCCTCCTCCTTCAAAATAGTGCATTTTAACCTCATCGCCCAAATGCCCAATCAACATAACTTTATTCAACGTACCACTCATAATCTTCCTTTTTTGCAATTTGAATCTACAAATATACTCGTTTTTTGGCCTTCGCTACCAAGTGTTTCCTATGGGAGCCTAAAATTTACGGGATAACCCTGCCCCAAAAGAAATTCACAACAAAGGACCCTTTCAAAAATACGATTTTTTAAAGCTTCTTAAAAAGTCTGCAATTAACACGGGTACGGGGTATGTGTCGGCTTCTTCGAACGAAATTCCATTCTTAGGAAGTTCCTTTGTACGTACCACCCAAAAGCTGGTATACAAATGCTGGTGCGACAATTTATGAACAATGGCCTCTGGATTGAAAAGGTCTATGGAAACCGGGTCTACCTTATGGTTCATCCCCTCAAAATACCGTTGAAAATGGGATGGCGAAAGTTTTTCGGGGGATTCTATAAGCGGGAATTGCCATAAATTTTCCCAGATTCCCTTCCCTTTGCGCTGTTCAAGCACCGTTCGACCATCTTCGGAAACAAAAACAATGTAATTAAAATACCTCGACCTGACCTTGGTCTTTTTTAATTTTAACGGAAGATCGCCCACGCGCTTCATTTGAAGCGCCACACAACTTTCATTCAACGGACACACCTCACAATCAGGACTTTTAGGCACACATTGAATGGCCCCAAATTCCATGATACCCTGATTATAATCCCTAATTTGGCCCACATCCATCACCTCTCTCGCCAATTTTTTGAAATATTTAACACCTTCGGTACTATTGATGGCCAAATCGACTCCGAAGTAACGCGCCAATACCCGATAAACATTACCATCTACAACGGGTTCGGGCACATTGAAACAAATGCTTGCAATAGCGCTTGCCGTATAGTCGCCCACCCCTTTTAACCCAAGTAATCCGCCATAGGTTTCAGGGAAAACACCCCCATATTGTTCACTCACCATCTTGGCCGCGGCATGCAAGTTTCTAGCCCTTGAATAGTAGCCCAAACCTTGCCAAAGCTTCAAGACTTCAGCCTCCGAAGCACGGGCCAAATCATCTACTTTCGGGTAGGTCTCAACAAATTTAAGGTAGTAGGGAATACCCTGTACCACCCGAGTTTGTTGTAATATGACCTCTGACAACCAAATCTTGTAGGGATCCGTAGAACCACGCCAAGGCAGGCTCCTTTTATTAACTTGGTACCACTTGAGAATTTCCTCTGAAAAGTTCATTATGCCCTAAGGTTAAACCACAAAACTAATGGTTTCGCGATCGATATGTATTGCCAAGAAGGCGCCAGAAATAAAAAGAAACGGTGAACGACTTAAAATTAAGTCTTTAGCAGGAAAGATTAATTTTAATTTATATATTTGCATCCCAAAAAAATTATACTGAAAATTTAACACGAAAGATGACGAAAGCAGAAATTGTATCGAAAATCTCAGACAAGCTGGGAATTGAAAAAGGAGATGTACAGGCCACAGTTGAGAGTTTTATGGAAGAGGTAAAATCTTCTTTGGAAGGTGGAGATAATGTTTACCTTCGTGGTTTTGGCAGTTTTATCATTAAAACAAGAGCTGAGAAGACCGGAAGAAACATCAGCAAGAACACCACCATTAAAATACCGGCACACAATATTCCTGCATTTAAGCCCGCTAAGGTCTTTGTAGAAGGTGTCAAAAGCAACGTACAAGTTAAATAAATATACTAACTAAAAGTAGAATTTTATGCCGAGCGGTAAAAAAAGAAAAAGACATAAGGTGGCTACCCATAAACGCAAGAAGCGTAGGAGAGCTAACCGACACAAGAAAAAATAATTGCCAGGGGTTGAAAAAATTTTCAGCCCCTTTGCTTGTTTTTTCATCACATACGTTCATTGACATAGAGATTTAAGAAAATTTCGGCGGATTTTATAGTCCGTTTCAAGCATTGTTTAATCTATTCGTTCACACTATATATCTATTTTTATATAGGGGCCGAACGAATACAAATACATTCAGGTGAATAGAGAATTAATCGTAAGATCTAGTTCCGATGCCGTCGATTTTGCCCTGTTAAAAGATGGAAAGCTCACTGAATTGCATAAAGAAGAAGACAACAACAATTTTTCTGTTGGTGACATATTCTTGGCAAAGGTACGCAAGCCGGTAACCGGTTTGAACGCTGCCTTTGTAAACGTAGGTTATGAAAAAGATGCCTTTTTGCACTATCATGACCTCGGGCCACAATTGGCCACTATGCTTAAATTCATCAAGGGCGTGAGTACCAACAAAATCAAGGATTACTCACTTGCCAACTTTCCATTCGAAAAAGACATTGACAAAAATGGCGTTATTACAGACGTCATTAAAGCAAATCAATCATTACTGGTTCAAATCGTTAAAGAACCCATTTCTACCAAAGGACCCAGAATTAGCTCCGAACTTTCCATTGCGGGGCGTTATTTGGTGATGGTACCCTTTTCTGATCGCGTTTCCGTATCCCAAAAAATTGGAAGCAACGAAGAAAAAGACAGGTTAAAAAGACTCGTAAGAAGTATAAAACCTAAAGGTTTCGGTGTCATTATCAGAACAGTGGCCGAAGGCAAAAAAGTAGCGGAATTAGACAAAGACCTAGAAAACTTGTTGGCCAAATGGTCGACAATGTGTAAAAAATTGTACAAGGCACAAGCACCTTCAAAGGTGTTGGTCGAGCTCAATAGGGCATCTTCCATCCTTAGGGATGTTTTTAATGATTCCTTTACAGGAATACACGTAGATGACGAAACCCTTTACGAGCAGATCAAAGATTATGTGCTAGAGATTGCACCTGGAAAGGAATCTATAGTAAAACTGTATAACTCGACCGTTCCTATTTTTGAAAAATACGGGATCGAGCGGCAGATAAAAACTTCTTTTGGCCGTACCGCCAGCATGAGCAAGGGCGCGTACCTCATTATAGAACATACCGAAGCATTGCACGTTATAGACGTAAACAGCGGTAACCGTTCGAACAAGGCCAAGAATCAAGAAGACACAGCTTTGGAAGTCAACCTTTTGGCAGCTTCAGAAATAGCCAGACAGTTGCGCTTGCGCGATATGGGCGGAATTATCGTAGTCGATTTTATAGACATGGTAAAAGCGCCGCACCGTAGAAAACTTTTTGACCATCTTCGCGATGAGATGAAAGATGACCGGGCCAAGCACAAAATATTGCCTCCGAGTAAATTCGGACTTATACAGATTACCAGACAACGGGTACGGCCCGAAATGAACATCAAGACCACCGAGGAGAATCCGAATGGTGGGGGCAAAGAAATAGAAGCCCCAATTGTCTTGATAGACAAAATTAACGCCGACCTTGAAAAGTTGTTGAAAGGACCCAAGAAAGATAACGGAATTACACTTAACATTCATCCGTTTATCGCGGCCTATATTACTAAAGGTTTTCCTTCCATACGTTCTAAGTGGTTCTTAGAGCATAAAAAATGGATTAAAATTCAACCTAGGGATGCGTATACGTATCTTGAATACCGCTTTAAGGATAAAGACGGTAAAACCATATATTAAGAATTTAAAAGCGACCTTCGACTACGATGGTCGCTTTTTTTATGCCCACTATTTTACGATCACCACCCCAACCGTTTGGTGCGTAAAGTGTATTTTCGCATAAAGAAACACTTCAATCCAACCCAATACCCCCATGAAAACGGAACGCGCTTATTCCATAGAAGAAGCCAAAAGAAAACTGGAAGGCTACTGCGCCTATCAAGACCGTTGCCATAAGGAAGTGGTCGCAAAGCTTCGTGAAATGCGCATGATTCCCGAAGCGATCGACCAAATCGTGGTGCATTTGATCCAAGAAAATTTTTTGAACGAAGAACGCTTTGCCCAAAGTTTTGCCCGAGGCAAGTTTTCCATAAAGAAATGGGGCAGAAACCGCATTGTAAGCGAGCTGAAGCAACGCAATATCTCAAAATACAACATTGCCACGGCCCTTAAGGAAATAGACCCTGAAGACTACCTAAAGACCTTAGACGCCCTAGCAGAGAAAAGATTGGCCCAGATTACGGAACGCAATCCGCAAAAACGAAAGAAAAAATTGGCAGACTACCTCTTGTACAGAGGATGGGAAAGCCACTTGGTCTATGAAAAGCTAAAAGAGCTCGTACCCTAGCAACAAATTCCTCCTATAAAAAATTGAACACTGCCCCGATATTCACCATAAACTGGTTGTGTAATTTCTCGGCAGGTTCCAAATCTTCTATTTTATACTTTGCTATAGGGAAACCGATTTCGGTATAAATACCCAGTCCGTCGGAGAAAAAGAAACGCGCCCCTGTGTGAAACCCGAAATTCTTAAGTCCTAGATCCAAACCCGGATATATATCGACTTCATCGCTAAGGCCGATGATATTCCCCAAATGAGCACTAAAGCGGGCCTTTAGATCAAACCGGTCCCAAGTACTGGCCGAAACGCTTTCATCTATACCCAACAAATAGGTCGAAGTTGCGCCAATAGATATATTTTCGCCCAGACCAAAGTCATATGACGCCATTATTCCGGTACCATTATTCTGCAAATTGGCACCTACCTGAAACTTTTGATCATCTCTACCTTCATAAGCCTGTGCAGAAACAAAAGTAGTCGTAAGAAGTAAGCAAACGGATAAAACGTAGAATTTCATTTAAAGTGTTTTTTAAGGAAAAGGATATTCAAAAAAATTATTTAGCTGCTAACTTGGTGGTTCGCTCAATCGCCCTTTTATTTTTACCGTCTATCCATTTCTGACCTTGTATCTTTCGCATTAAAACGTCAAAATTACGCATTACGAAAACATTATAAAGCCCCTCGGCGAAATTTATAGGATTCTTTGGCCAAGATCTTAGGCTCATGGAAAAACCTGGGGTTTTATATTTCATATAATGCCAATACCCTTCGGGCATATAGAGCACCTCCCCGTGATTGAGTTCCGCCTTAAAACCTCTGGCATTCCGCAAGGCCGGCCATTTTTCATAATCGGGATCGGAGAAGTCTATGCTTTCGTGCGCTATAAGCGAATTAGGAACCTTATAGAGGTATTTCGTTTCGGATGGTGCAAATAAGATACACTCCTTTTTTCCTTCAAAGTGAAAATGAAAGATATTCGACATATCAATATCGTAATGCATGAAAGTATACGATTCCCTTCCTCCAAAAAAAAGCATCGGTAACTTTTTCTTTAATTTCAATCCGAAATCGGGAAATTGATAGTCTTTTTGCAACTGGGGCACTTCCTTGAGTACATTCCAAAGAAAAATGCGGTATTTGGTAGGCTCTGCCTTTAGCAAATCTATGTATTCCGACATTTTCATTTGGGCGTGGGGCTCGTTAAAACCATCTTTATGGCTTACGGGCCGATCATCGTACAGGGGAACGACCTTGTCTCCCGCGACCTCACGGATATAATCAAGGTTCCACTTTTCAAAAGCGGGCCAATTTTCTATCGCACGCTCTATCACCACAGGTTTCTGCGGCTTAAAATAATGCTCTAAAAAGTCTTCCTTGGTTATAGTAGATACCCTAGGAACAGCAGTTAACTTCAATGGAATCTTTATTGCAGTTTAAGCGGCAAATTTAAATAACGTTGTGGAAAGATTTTATTAAAATTAATTTAAATGACTAATCTACCACTTTGCTCTTTGCCTTGGCTTCTTCGTTACGTTCTATGGTATGCCCCGGTCGGCTCCATTTGGGCTTCTCGCCCAAGGGCTTCAATTTTGATTCCGCAGCTTCCACCGTCTTGGGTTGGGAAACTTTGGTAAAGGGCTTCTGGGGGTTCAGACCCAACATTTTGAACATCTCCATATCTTCGTTTACGTCAGGATTCGGAGTGGTCAACAACTTGTCTCCCGCAAAAATCGAATTGGCCCCCGCAAAGAAGCACATAGCCTGCCCTTCCCTGCTCATTTCGGTACGGCCGGCGGACAAACGCACCTGTGTTTCGGGCATAACGATACGGGTAGTGGCCACCATACGGATCATATCCCAAATAGAAACGGGCTCCATATCCTCCATCGGAGTACCTTCTACGGCCACCAAAGCGTTAATCGGAACAGATTCGGGCTGGGGATTCAAACTGGCCAAGGCCACCAACATTCCGGCGCGGTCTTCAATAGCCTCGCCCATACCGATGATACCACCGCTACAAACCGTTACATTGCTCTTACGAACGTTATCTATGGTCTCTAAGCGATCCTCAAAAGCACGGGTAGAGATTACATCCTTATAATAATCTTCAGAAGTATCCAGGTTGTGATTGTAAGCGTACAAACCTGCTTCGGCCAAACGTTGTGCCTGGTTTTCGGTCAACATACCTAGGGTACAGCAAACCTCCATATCAAGCTTGTTGATGGTGCGAACCATTTCTAAGACCTGATCGAACTCGGGTCCGTCTTTTACATTACGCCAAGCCGCCCCCATACAAACACGCGAACTTCCCGAGGCCTTGGCCCTTAGCGCCTGCGCCTTTACATGCGAAACCGACATCAGGTCATTGCCCTCGATATCGGTGTGATAGCGGGCCGCTTGCGGACAATAGCCGCAGTCTTCGGGACAGCCCCCGGTCTTTATCGAAAGTAGGGTCGAAACCTGAACCGTATTCGGGTCGTGATGTTTTCTATGAATGGTGGCCGCATCGTAAAGCAGTTCCATCAAAGGTTTATTATATATATCAAGAATTTCTTCTTTCGTCCAATTATGTCTTGTTTCGCTCATAGTCTTATTGAAATCTCGGTTCAAAAATAACCTTTCTAAAATTGATATTCCAAATTCGCCCCAACAATCCTACCCAAGCCCATAAAAAAGCCCGTGAAAATGAATCCACGGGCTTTTGTTCTTTATGATTTAGAATCGCGTTACTCCTTATCGGATTCCTTATCGATCTCGTTCGCTTCGTTTTCCTGTGCCCTGGCGGCTTCGGCCACTTCCTTACCCTTCAAGTAGTCGGGCAATTGCATTCCGGCCATATTGAACATTTCCTGTAAAGGTGGAACGGACTTGTACATTCCAGAGATGAAGTTGGCGGTAGAGCCTTTTCCATCACCCGTCTTGGCGCCAGAATCCCATACGGTCACCTTATCTATTTTGATATTCTTGATAGCTTCGGCCTGGGTTTTCACCAGTTCAGGAAGCTTATCGGCCACTAACAACAGTACGGCGTCTTTAGGACTGTTACCTGCCGCTTTTACGATTTCATCGAAACCTTGTGCCTGTTTGGTCAATATTTCAAAAAGACCCTTCGCTTCGGCCTGTGCCTTGAAAAGGATTGCATCGGCCTCACCTCTTGCCCTTCTACGGATCATTTCCGCTTCGGCTTCGGCAGCGATCTCTACTTTCTTTTTATCGATTTCCGCAGGAACTACAATATCGGCCATTTGTGAGCTACGAACCCTTTCGGCCCTTGCAATTTCCGCATCTTTTTCAGCAGCATACGATTCTTCCAAAGCTTTTGCCGCCTGTACTTTCTCCGCTGCGATCGCAGTTCTTTCGGCCTCGGCCTCGCGCTGACGACGCAAGGAATCAGAATTCGCCACATTAATTTTCGCAATGTTCTCCCCTTCAACGGCCTGGGCATTGGCAGCGGCCACTTGGGTACGCTCATCTTGAACGGCATTGGCCTCACCAATGGAACCGTCCCTGTTTTTCTCCGCAACGGATTTTCTTGCCGCGTTAATGGCATGTGCCGCAGCTTCTTTACCCAGTGCTTCTATATAGCCCGACTCATCAACAATATCCGTAATGTTTACGTTAATGAGTTTTAGTCCCACTTTCTTTAATTCCGATTCTACACTCTGAGAGATATTCGTCAAAAATTTATCCCTATCCGAGTTAATTTCCTCAATATCCATTGAAGCCACTACCAAACGCAACTGACCGAAAATAATTTCCTTGGCCAAGTCTTGCACTTCTTGCATACCCTGACCCAAAAGACGTTCGGCGGCATTTTGCATGATTCCGGGTTCGGTAGAGATACCGATGGTAAAACGGGAAGGTACGTTTACCCTAATATTCTGTTTACTCAAGGCATTTACCAGGTTTACCTCGATTGAAATAGGCGTCAGGTCCAAGTATTCGTAATCTTGGATAACCGGCCAGATAAAGGCTGCACCACCGTGTATACACTTGGCAGAACTACCTTCTCCCACCTTTCCGTAAACCACAAGGATACGGTCGGAAGGACAGCGTTTGTACCGTCTGATAAACGATATGATAATGATAAAAAAGAAAAGAATGGCAAAGCCAATGGCAAGCAACGAAGCGCTTCCCGCAAGTTGTAGGGGTACTGATAGCATTTAGTTAATTATTTATGGGTTCAACAATTAAAATTCCGTTCGCGGTCACTTCCTTTACGACGACCACATCGCCCTGCACCAGGTCTTTATCGGCGTTGGTCAATGCTTCCAATTCACGTAGCGTGCCCTGCACATTGATACTTACTTTACCGATGCTCTTGCGATTGGCCCCAATGGTCAAATACACCTCGCCGATCTGGTTCAATGCATTCTTTAGTTTTAGGGTTCCACTGCTCTGCAATTTGCCTAAATAATAGAACAGCGAAGCCATGGCCAACATCATAAGCAAACCGCATATGACAGATATAACCACCGTAAGGCCTTTTGCTACTCCGGCGTCTAAACAAGCAATGCCCGACCATCCGAATATGGTAAAAAAGCCGACAAGGTTTTTAAAGGATAAAAATTGAAATTCTATACCGGTGTCGCCCTCTATCTCAACATCGACATCACCCTCGATGTCGTCTATCTCCCCTCCGATAAAGGTCATTATCAATAAAATAATGAGAATAATGGATGCCGTTATGGCTGTGACCCAGTAGATTTTTTCGAACAACGTCATCATTTCGAACCCTAGTTCCATAAGCTAAAAAAAAGTTTAGGTTGGCGATTAAAGATAAGAATAATCTCACTTCAATCGAATTCAAAAAGCAGGCTAGACCTTACGGGACAACAGAATGGAAACCGCATTACCACCGAAACCTACTGCATTTACCAGTATTTTCCCAAGCTTTCCCGGTGCTGAAGCATTCGTAACAAATGGTACTTTTATCAGCTGTTGTTCTTGCAACATCAAGACCGCCAGTTCTATGCTTAACGCTCCCGACGCTCCAAAAGTATGCCCTACTTTCCATTTATTTGTAGTCAAAAACGGTAAGTTGTTACAGAATACTTTTTCAATGGCCTTATATTCAGATATATCGCCCTTGACAGTACCCGGTGCATGCATTACGATGGCATCTACCTCATCGGGATGAATTTCGCCCAAGGCCATCTTCATGGAGGCCTGAAAACACTCGGCATCTGTAGAAATAGAGATATTATGGCGCAAGGGTTCCGTTGCGTAGCCCACTCCTTCGATAACGGCCAAGGTCTTCTCTGTCAACCCTTTTTCCAAGCAGATTACAGAAGCCCCTTCACCGAGGATCATAGTACTTTTTTCCTTTTCAAAGTCCAAAGCACGACTGGGGAAACCTCCATTTCCTTCGGAAGCGTTCTCCTCCCGATACTGCGAATAAATTTTGAGAGCCTTCATTTGCGCAATGGTGAAAGGGGTCAATGGAGCCTCGCTTCCCCCTACCAGAAACTTGTTGGCCATACCGCTTCTTAGCCATGCCACTCCGTTTAAAACGGCATGAAGGGCCGTAGAACACGTAATGGAATGCGAAATCTCGGGACCTTTGGTCTTTAGGTCGTGTGCCACCCAAGACGAAATATTCCCCAAGGTGGTGGTAGGCGACGAGAGTGTTGCCGTTCTATTGTTTTCAAGGAATTCTTGATGGTATTTTTCGAAGAGTGCCGTTGCCCCACGTGATGAACCGATATTGACGCCAAAATCATCGCCCGCCTTCCATCCGGCTTTGGCAATTGCATCCCTCGAGGCATAAAGTGCGAACAAGACCGAATCGTCAAGGCTTTTGTATTTGTTGTCGGAATTTCTTAGCTGTTCTATCTCCTCCTTTGAGTCCTTTGACAAGGGGGCGGCCCATTCCTTGGTTTCACCAAAATCCTTTTGTTCAAAAAGATGGCTGTCTTTAAGGTAGCTCTCCCAGGTTTCCCCTGAAGTTTTTCCCAACGGGGAAATTGAGCCTATTGCGGTAATGGATATCGGTTGTTCTTTCAAGCGTTGGATTTAAATACGGTTCAGTAGATCCTCTATGGTAGCATATATTTTCTGCAGCTGCGCATCGGTAATGACATATGGTGCAGAAATATAAACGGTACTACCCAAAGGCCGCAAAAATACCCCATTATTCATGAAATGCCTGAAAATTTGGTCGCGTAAATTGCCATAACGCTCCATTTTCACGTTCAGGTCCAACGCATATATGATTCCGCACTGTCGTGTACGGGCCACCTTGGGGTGATTCTTTATTTTAAGATCGAAGCCCTGGTGTGAGGCGATTATTCTTTTGATACTGTCTTGGATCTCTTGTGACCGTAGCAGGTCTAAGCCTGCCAAAGCTGCCGTACAGGCCAAGGGATTGGCCGTATAGGTATGCCCGTGGAACAAGCCTTTTGCCAGGTCATCACTATAAAACGCGTTGTAAACCTCTAGGGTACAACTCGTAATTGCCATAGGCACCAGTCCCGCCGTTAGGGCTTTCGACATACATATGATATCGGGTTTGGAAGCTATGTGGTCGGAAGCAAAAGCCTTTCCGGTCTTACCGAAGCCCGTCATTACCTCATCGGCGATCGTAAGTACCCCGTGTTTTTTCAAAAGCACCAATATGCGGTCTAGGTTTTCGGCCTTGTGCATCTTCATGGCCGCGGCGCCTTGTACCAAAGGCTCGTAAATGAACCCTGCAATATCGTTTTGTTGCAACCTGGCTTCCAATTGTAGCAGAATGCTTTCTATATTTTCATCGGTGGGCACGGCTATTCGCTCCACATCAATAAAAAACTCCTCGAATGGACCGTTGTAAACCGATAGTCCAGAAACGGACATCGCCCCGAAGGTATCCCCATGAAACCCCTCCTCAAAGGCCAGAAGGGTCTTGCGCTTTCTGCCTTGGTTAAAATGGAATTGCAAGGCCATTTTGATCCCGATTTCCGTAGCCGTAGAGCCATTATCGGAAAAGAAAAGTTTCTCTTGGTTTTCGGGCAGTAACTTTATCAGTTCTTCCGACAGTTTTACGGCAGGCTCATGGGTAAAACCACTGAAGACCACTTGATCCAATTTTTGCATCTGGGCGTAGACCCTATCGGTGATATAGGTATTACAATGACCATAGGCACTGGTATACCAAGAAGCGATACCATCTATATACTCCTTTCCATCCTCATCGTACAAAACCACACCTTTCGCCTTGGCGATCCCTAACATATCAGGATGCAACTTATGCTGTGTTAAAGGGTGCCATAAGTGCTTTTTATCCCTAAGTGATAAACTTTCCCTTACCAGGGTTTCTGACGCGTTTGCCTTCTTCATAATGCAAAGATGAGAAATTAAAACTTTTTTTTTGAAGTATTTTGTTGATCTTTAGCCTAGAAAAATCAAAGGAAAATGAAATTTTTTGATGTCGGATTTTTACACCCGACCAATACAAAAAACCTATATCGGCTATCGTTTTTAATCATTGTCCTCTACACGATATCCCTTTTTTACAATCTGCACCTCGCACCCTTGTATTCGGAAGAACCACGGCGTGCATTGGTAGCCTTGGAAATGCTGTTGAACAACAACTTTGTAGTCACCACCATTCTAAAACAAACCTTTTACGACCACCCGCCATTATGGAACATTGTACTCGCCGGAAGCATAAAGCTCTTTGGTTACAACACCTTTGCCCTTCGTTTTCCTTCGGCATTTTCACTTCTGCTCACGGGCATTCTTGCCTTTTACATGGGCAGAAAATACATTAACACCAAATTCGGCATCTTAAGCGCCTTCTATTACTTGGTCTGTGCCGACCTTTATTTCTATTTTTCCGTAACCGCCGAAATCGATATCTTTTACTCCCTACTGGTCACCCTTAGCATATTCAGCATCTTTCATTTTTACGAACAGAAACAGTTTTACCGTCTTTTTGGTGCTGCCTATTTTTTTATTACCCTTGCCTTTTTGACCAAGGGCTTTGCCTCTTTCGCCTTTATAATAATCACCTTGGGCTCATACCTATTGTATAAAAAAGACCTCAAGCGACTTTTCTCTTGGCCACATATCTTTTGCGCCCTCTTATCTGCGGCTGCGGTCTATTTCTACTTTTATATTTACGGAAGTTATGAGAACCTAGGCAGGTATATTTCGGAAATGTGGGGCCTAACACAACAGCGCACCTTACTCAGCGACCGGTTTGATGGAATCGTAAAACACCTATTCATGTTTCCCTTGAATTTCTTAGGCGTGATCTTTCCCTCTACCCTGTTCCTATTGTTTATTTGGAAAAAAGAACAGATACAAAACATCAAGGCACAACCCTACCTTGTTTTTCTGGTCATCGCCTTTATCGCCAACTTTTTGGTGTATTGGGTTTCTCCCGGAGCTAGAATCAGGTACACCTATATGTTCTTCCCCATGGTAGTAACCGTATTGAGCTACCCTTTGTTTCTTCGGCTAAAAGAAACCAACTGGAAACACAAGGCCTATCACACTCTTTTTAAGGTAATCATGGCCATTGCCGCCCTTGCCTGTATGGTGATTCCGTTTGTGGGCTATTTTTCCATTTTACCCCATCTAAAATACACCATGCCACTTTTCGGACTGCTTCTTGTGCTCACCCTTGTGTTTCACCATAAGACCATCGGATACACCAAACACCTTTTCGTTATTACCTTTATCGTACTCTGTAGATTGGTCTTTGACCATGTGGCCCTACCCATGAAGGCCTTGACCTCATCCGGGGCAGCACACAAGAGCTATGCCGAGGACATTTATAAGATTATAGGCGAGGACGAAACTCCGCTTTACGTATTTACACAGGAAGATTTACGGACCCACATCCAAACGCCGTTCAAATTATACGAAACGGCATCATATCTAGAAATGTCGCGCAAGTCAATCGTAATGAATACGGATCAGTGTGAGTTGCCCGGCTACTATATTTTCAACAAGCAGAACCTAGAAGGCCGCGAACCCCTATACGAATTCACCATAAGCAAGGTAGATTTGGCCTTGGTAAAAATAGACTGAGTCTACCTAGAGCGTTTTCAATATGGAAGCGAACTTATCGGCGTATCTTTTAACGACGGCCTTGTCAAAAACAGGCTCCTCATCTATACGACCGATCAAGGATGCCCCTGTTTTGTGCAGGATGATATTTTCAGATTCCGGATCGGCATCCCCACTAAAGAGTATGGAAACATCATATCCTTTTTGTTGTAACCAACCCACGGTCAACAAGGTGTGGTTGATACTGCCCAAATAATGTCTCGAAACTACTACAACATGATAAGTAGGCATAATGATATCTAGCACGGTGTCGTTTTCGTTCAAAGGAACCAAAATCCCCCCTGCCCCTTCGATCACCAAGGCATTATCCGTCTCGGGCAAAACAATATCAAGTCGATCTATACTTACCCCTTCTTTTTCCGCCGCCGCATGTGGGCTCATAGGTGTTTTCAGTTCATAGCTGCTTTTATGAATGACCGTTTTATCATTTGAAACCAAAGACTTCACCTTGTCACTATCGGTATAATCCAGCTCTCCCGCCTGAACGGGTTTCCAGTAATCCGCTTCAAGGGCTTCGGCAATAATTGCGGAAGCTATGGTCTTTCCTACTTCGGTAGATATTCCTGTCACAAAAATTTGCTGCATGCTATTGAGGTTTTGTTATCATGTTACAATGTAGGCATTTGTATTTTTTTTCTTCAAAAAAAGGAAAAAGTTTATATAAAATTCCTTTTCTGTTATAATACACCTCAGATTTTTGCATTTTACAATTCGGACAGACCACTAAATTCCCATTATCATCTAGGGCATAAGCCCTAACCTCGTTATATATTTCAATGGCCTTCTCTTTATCTTCGGTGTACACCTGCAATTTGACCCCACCAATGGCATTGCTGATGAGCGGGTCGGAATTTAAGGTATGCTCATCCTTCAGAAAAACAGGAATGCCCTCGGACTCTAATTTTCCTTTAAGTATTTGAACGTCGGAGGGATATTCAAAGGAGGCTATGGTATAAAACTTCTCTTTCATATTACAATAGGCTGGCCACTTCTTCCAGTAGGTTATCAATCTCTTTTTCGGTATTAAAACTATGCAGACAGATCCGCAATCGCTCTTGCCCCTCCGGAACGGTGGGCGAAAGGATCGCGCGAACATCGAAGCCTTTATCTTGAATGGCCTTGGCCATGTTCCGGGCCTTGTGGTTCCCTGGGACCAGACAACAGTGAATGGCCGAATCACTGATGATGAATTGTTCCTTCAGGCCCAAATCGCTTTGTCTACGGTTAAAATAGGAAATGTTGTGCTTCAGTTTTTCCAATCCATCACTAGGCATCTTCAAATGGCCATATGCCGATAGTACCGAGGCTATCGAATGAGGCGGAAGCCCTGTCGTGTAGATAAAACTACGGGCAAAATTCACCAGGTACGATTTTAGGCCTTCGCTGCCCAAAATTGCAGCACCATGGCAGCCCACACCTTTTCCGAAGGTAACCAGGCGGGCAAATACACTGTCCTGCAAGTTCAAGACTTGCACCAATCCCTCCCCATGTTTCCCCAAAACCCCTAAGGCATGGGCCTCGTCGACCACCAAACGGCAATTTTGAGCTTTGCATAGGGCCGCTAAATCATTTAAATCGGGGGTATCGCCATCCATCGAAAAAACCGATTCCGTCACCACGTATATTTCGGTGTCGGCGAGATTTCGACTCCGTTCCATCCGGCATCTGTTGTTCAGGTCGTCGAGGTCGTTATGTTTAAATTTATAACTCTTGGCATTGCCCATACGAATACCGTCGCGAATACTCGCATGAATGTACTCATCATAAAAAACGACATCGCCGCGTTGGGGCACCGAACTAAAAAAGCCGATATTGGCGTCGTAACCCGAGTTAAAGACCAAGGCCGCCCCGGTTTGGTGAAATTGACATAGCTCAGCCTCCAAGGCCTGATAAAGAGAGTGGTTCCCCGAAAGTAAACGCGAACCCGTTGCCCCGTTTTGCAAGACCTTATGCCCTTCCATAAGACGCAAGGCTTCGCTAGAAACGGATTGGCTCCTTGAAAGTCCCAAATAATCATTGGACGAAAAATCGACCAAACCATGGGATACGGGCAAGCTTCTTAAGGCATTAACAGCATTTCTATCGCTTAGCTTTTTCGCTAATTTTTCGGGAAGGTCTACCATAACCCAAATGTAGCATCTTTGAACGAATAGAAAAACCACGGCGGGCATCCGGATCGAGGTCCTTTCTATTCCTTACCCTATTCTACCGTTTTTTTGACGAATATTATACCTTTAACCTATTGAACATCCACAATCCTGATTTAATGAAATTCTCTTTATCCTTCCTTCTGTGTATTACCGCCAGCATTCTTTATGCCCAAACCAACCGCTACGAAATTTCCTTTGACAATGCCGTACACCACGAAGCGGTAGTAAAGGGTACTTTTATAGAGCTGAAAGCCGACACGGTCGCTTTTCGTATGAGCCGCACTTCACCCGGACGCTATGCCCTGCACGAATTCGCAAAGAACGTGTACAATTTCAAAGCCACCGACAGCAAGGGGAAGGCTCTTGAGGTCTTACGCCCCGACCCCTATTCGTGGCAGGTAATCGGGCACGACGGCACAATCGCCATAAGCTACACCTTGTTCGCCAACCGGGGCGGCGGCACCTATTCGCAGGTAGACGAGACCCACGCCCACCTGAACATTCCGGCCACCTTTATGTATGCCCCCGATCTAAGCGATCGAAAAATTGAAGTGGATTTTAAGCTTCGGGAAGATTTAAACTGGAAAATCGCCACCCAGCTCCCCTTAGTGTCAGGCACTACCTATTCCGCCCCTAACCTCTATTATTTTATGGATAGCCCAACGGAGATAAGCGACCATGCCGTTCGTGAATTTGAAGTAGACCATAACGGAAAGCAGCAGAACATACGATTTGTACTGCACCACAACGGCACGGACGAAGAACTCGACGCCTATTTTGAACAGGTTAAAAAGGTGGTCCTCGCCGAAAAAGAGGTTTATGGTGAACTGCCCGATTTCGACTACGGCACCTACACCTTTTTGGCGTGCTATGTGCCCAATGCATCGGGCGACGGGATGGAGCACCGCAACTCGACCGTTTTGACCAGTACACGCAGTCTTTCGGGCGGGGGTATGGAAGGCAACATCGGCACGGTTTCCCACGAATTCTTCCATGCGTGGAACGTAGAGCGCATCCGCCCCAAATGCTTGGAACCTTTCGATTTTGAGGAAGCCAACATGAGCGGGGCCCTATGGTTTGCCGAAGGTTTTACGAGCTATTACACCAACCTCATCCTTTGCAGGGCCGGCATCATCTCCCCCGAAAAATACGTAGAGGGCATTTCGGGCACCTTCAACTATGTATGGAACTCACCGGCCCGCCAATTCTTCAATCCCATAGAAATGAGCTATCAAGCCCCCTTTGTGGACGCCGCTACCTCGGTAGATCCCGTGAACCGAGAAAATACCTTTATTTCCTATTATTCGTACGGAAGCGTCCTCGGTCTTGCCTTGGATCTATCGCTTCGCGAGGAAAAACTGAACCTCGACGATTTTATGAAGCTGGTTTGGAAGCAGTACGGAAAAACCGAAAAACCCTATACCCTGGAAAACCTTCGGCAATCACTCGCCGAATATGCCGGAAGCGATTTTGCCGAGACCTATTTCGACAAGTACATCTACCGTAGCGAAATGCCCGATTATGCATCGCTCTTAGGTTCCGTTGGGGTTACTTTGCAACAGGATTCCGAACGCCCCTATTTTGGTGCCGCCGTTTCCTTAAATGGCGATGGCCACGGGGAAATCCGGTCCAACCCCAAAATAGGCACACCGGCCTATGAAGCCGGACTCGACAAGGGCGATATCATTACCGATATCAACGGGAGCGGTTTTCCGGACGGACAGCAATTCAGCGCCTACATCGAAAAGCTCAAGGTCGGCGACACCCTAAAGATCACCTTCGAGCGTTTTGGGACAGAAAAGCACTGTACGGTCGTTCTAGGGGCAAATCCCGATTACCGGCTATCGTTAATGGAGAAGGAAGGCGGAAAGCCATCGAAAAAACAAATGCGCCAAAGAAAGGAATGGCTTAAAACCGAAACGCGGTGATACGTTACGGCACGGCATCGACCGATGACGAACTGAAGCAGATCCTCGCCCTTCAGGAAAGAAACCTGGCCTCTAAGGTGTCATCCCCCGAAAAGGAAAAAGAAGGCTTTGTAACGGTAGCGCATACCTTCGACACCTTAAAGGCGATGAACAATACCTGCCCCCATATCATTGCCAAATTGGAGCATGCGGTCATCGGCTATGCCCTCTGTATGCATCCTAGGTTTTCGGATGCCATCGAGGTCTTAAAGCCCATGTTCGACGAGATCGAAGGCATTCTTCCCCCCGAGGAAAACTATATCGTCATGGGCCAAATCTGTATCGACAAGGACTTTCGCAGGCAGGGCGTTTTCAGAAAATTGTACGAAACCATGCAGGCCAAGACAAAAAAGGACTTTAGCAGTATCATCACCGAGATCGACGCGGTCAACACCCGCTCCTTACAGGCGCATTTCGCCGTTGGCTTCAAAGAACTGCACAGCTATACGTCGGGAGCCCGGGAGTGGAAAATCGTACGTTTTCGATACCTGTAAAAAACCCGAACACTCCTACATGTAGCTTATTTGACCCGTCGTCCTTACCAATTCCATATTTTTGATTTATTAACCATACCCACCTGATTACAAACACAATAAACCCTAGCCAAAAATCGTTGAAAACACAATATTTCGTCGAATAATTTGTAGTATTTTTCTCCGTTAAATTTATATTTAACATGCCATCCCTTCAGAAATCACTTTAACGCAAAAATGGGATTAAAGGCATCTGATAATGGCACTGTAGGGATTTCCTCAATCGGACCTAACTATGAGTAAAGGAACAAAATACGTTTTTAGTTGGATTGTAGTTTATTTTGAACTTTCTGGGCTATTCTTTGGGTTGCTCTACGATTTTCCGGAATTAAAATGGCTATATGCATCATTTTATCCTTCAAAATACTTTAGCAAGGGTGTATTAATATATGAGAGCCAGAGCAAGGAAGCTGGCAGCGGGGGAAACTTGGTGCAAAACTCTTAGTTGCAGAGGTATTAGTGGACATTGAAATTTTGGGTAGCGCAATTGGGTGTCTGCAAGGGTCATTAAAATATAAATTTGACACGGAAGAATTTGAAGGAAACGTGTCCATCCCTCCTGTTGTACTATCTGGCAGAGCAGCAATTAAAACAAAAGATTCAAGTATGTTAAATTTCACACTGGTAGACTGGCAAAAAAGCATAACTGTAACTAATGAAATTAAAATATACCCAAGGGATTAGTGCGTATGAAAATCATTAAAAAAATAATAATTTTTCTATTGGTAGGCAACGTATTTGCTTTACCAATATCCCTGTACATGGTATACCAAAATTTTTATTTCATTAGTCAAAAAAGTAATTATCGCTTAAAAAAAGTTCAAGTAAAGGAAGTGGTTGATTTATCATCAGGTAGAAGAGGTTTAGAATATACTAAATACCGGTTGATATATGATGTTGTGGAAAATGGTGAAATTTTAGAATCAAAAGTAGACCTGAGAGAATCCAATGACAAATTTGTGCATTTTATGAATGCCGGCAAAGAAGATAGCATTTTCGGAGGCTTTAAACCTGTTGATAAAAATGACTCAATTTGGGTTTGGCATAACCAAGAAGCTAAAGATTTTTATGCTTTGCCTCATGAAAAAATGTTTAACACAAAAGCATTCTGGCTACAAGGAATCCTCTTTATTGTACTGTGCCTAATAGGTTTTGGCTGTTTACATTATCATATTAATGAACTTAAAGCAAAGAAAAAATAAGTATGAAAAATTCAACAATTATCTTTTGTTTTCTCATTGTGGCTTACACTTATTGTTATTCACAAGATAATAATGCTAACTTAATTTTAAGTTACCCTGAGGAATCCGAAATTTCCTTTTTTCAATACCCTGAAAGAACTTTTGTCAAAGCAATCTATAACAGTCAGGCAGAGGCGACTAATGTATACCCAGAACAATTATTAGAGTCCATTATTTCAGCTACGAATCAAGAATGGGTCAATTACAATACTTTGGGAGGTGCCGAAAAGGCATCACAAAAAAAGCAAAGTCATTTCGACAAAATAATGACTATGGATAAGGATAAAAATTACTTTGAATTGGCTCATAAACTCACTTTTGATGTTGGAGGTGTTCCTACTGCGGTTACACTTTCACAAGGTTTGAGGGTAGTATACCAGATATAGAAACGGGCCACAAACTAGATGCGTTATTCAGAAATCCATCAACCAACTTTTACCGATCTGTAGAACTTAAAAATTGGAAAGAGGTAAAAACGATTGCCGCGGATGAAACAAGTCAGTTTTACCAGTATGTCAAAAGTAAAAATGAATTTAGGTACTATTATAATGGCAATGCAGAGGAGGCCAAACTAGCTTTTCAGAATATATTTAAAAACCCTAAGAAAGCAGAAGAATTATGGAATCTAAATCCCGAATTGTTTAAATCCTTAGATGAGGATATTATAAAAGATTACAATAATATCTGTAGATACCCTCTACTCCAATAGCAGAACTAAATGATCGAGTCCCTAACACAAACCTTCTAGTAGACCTAGATATCCCGGTAGGTGCGATTCCTTTCCAAACGCCAAAAACGTCCGTTTTCAGCACCTTTAAAAAACAAAATTCCTGCATATTTTTTTAAAACTGTAATCCTTGTTAGTGCCATACGAATGGCACACCACACATACTCACCTCATTATAAAGACAATACCTCCTGTATTTTGTCGAATAATTTGTAGTATTTTTCTCCGTTAAATTTATATTTAACATGCCATCCCTTCAGAAATCACTTTAACGCAAAAATGGGATTAGACCCAAAAATGGGATTAAAGGCATCTGATAATGGCACCGTAGGGGTTTCCTCAATCGGACCTAACTATGAGTAAAGGAACAAAATACGTTTTTAGTTGGATAGTCGTTTTTTTTTGCCCTTTCCGGACTATTAGATAGTGTATTACACGATCATTCGGAATTAAAATGGCTATACGCATCCTTGTACCCTACAGAGTACTTTAGGAAGGATGTCCTAATATATGAGAGCCAGAGCAAGGAAGCTGGCAGCGGGGGTAGAGATTTTTACTATTTCAATGGAACATTAAAAAAATTTAAAACAAAAAAGAGAGTTTTTGCTAATGAAAAGTCAATGAAAAAAATATGGACAACGGATGGTTATCCTGAGAATGAGTTCAAAATACCCGTATGGTACAATACTATCGACGGTGCAATATCGATAAGAACTTCCGAAAAATTTCCCAAACTATATTCAATAAGACAAATTGACGCTTATGTCAATATTATAACGTGGATTCTCTTTTTGCCTTGTACATGGTATATTATTCGTTATCAAATTCAAAAACGCAAAAAATAAAATATTAGAAAATTTAAACTAATGAAAATTAAGCTTATTTACTTATCAATTCTACTATATGCCCCGCCAGCGCGAGCCTCACACTCGTGCCATGTTCAAAACACCCCTATAAAGCAACTCTTGCGTTGCTTTGCCAGCGCGCCATCTCGCCCATAGCTTACGCTATGGCGTCCTCAATCCCCCACTACGACAAGTGCCGTACAGACTTCGAACGGGGCAAAATCGCAAGGTTTAAGGACGGCTCAAATTTGAATCTGGATGGGAAGGATCTAAGGAAAATGGATTGGAAAGCAAATGGGCCATATTAGCAACCTACCGCAAAAAATATATAAAAAGACTATCTCATAAAGTATATTCCAAGAACACAACACTAACATTGATAGACAACTTACCAGATTTTTGCTATGAAAGAGGATAAAAATAAACTTGGTATTGGAGAATGGATTATTGTTCTGGTATTGGCCTCTATACTCTTGTATATCGCCCATGGTTCTGGCCATGGCAGTGGTTATAAGTCTAGAATGTTGAGCTTAATATTTAGATTACTCAATTCAAATATTGTCACCTATTGGCTTTTAAGGGGCTGTCTCATTTTTATTGGTTGTTTTTCACTATATAAAATTGTTAAAATAATAAAGAAAAAATGAGGGCAACACGTTTTTTTCTGTTCATGTTCTTTTTTGTTTTTCAAGTTTCTAAAATACATGCAAGAGCTTCTTCGGATTTAGTAAAAAATACTACCGAACAGTTAAATTTTTTATATGAACACAATAAAACTCAAATTGTTAAAGGAAACATAGACAAGATGTGGTATATATAC
Source organism: Zobellia galactanivorans (assembly GCF_000973105.1). Classification (NCBI taxonomy): domain Bacteria; kingdom Pseudomonadati; phylum Bacteroidota; class Flavobacteriia; order Flavobacteriales; family Flavobacteriaceae; genus Zobellia; species Zobellia galactanivorans. The sequence goes on from NC_015844.1 coordinate 1,643,542, forward strand.
TTTTTGGGAGCGAACAAAATTGAACTAGAACTCCCGCTAGCGCGAACACTTGAACTAAGCTTACCGCAGTTTCACGACCGTACCCGCTACAGCGATAATACCCAGTAGGCTATAAAAGCAAAACGAATATGGGTTTGCAACAAATTTTTAACCGCACAAGCGTGACACCGGCGCCAGCAAGGGGGCCCGGGACTGGAAAACCGGGCGTATTAAATACTTACAACAAAACAACACTTCCTACACAAACATTAATTTTTTTGTAGTCCCCACAAGGCCCATATTTACAATACACAACACGTACTTTTCTCATTATAAACACGATATATTAATTATAAAAAATCTGAAATTCATTACATTTCATCGAAATTTTTGTAGTATTTTTCGCTTTTTAACTTAAATTTAACGCGTTAAGAATACGAATCATTGTACCGATTATTAGTCCCCCTTCTTATGTGTTGTACACTTGGTTTTTCCCAAAGTATCAATTTTGATCAATTGGGCAAGGAGAAATGGCTCCGATATAATGGTGGTGTGTCCGCCAATGCTGTATACTATGACGGTACCGCCAACCGACAGGCACTGACCTATTATCTCACCGGAAGCTTAAACTTCAACATTGCCGGGGTGTACAATATTCCGCTTTCGTTCACCTATTCGAACCAAGAGTTCAATTTTCCCAACCCCTTTAACTTTAACCGCTTAAGCCTACATCCGTCCTACAAATGGGCTACTGCACATATCGGCGATGTAAGCATGACCTTTTCACCATATACCTTGGCCGGCCACCAATTTACGGGTGGCGGTTTCGACCTGAATCCCGAAGGGAAATTTCAAATAAGCGCCATGTACGGCCGCTTTTTAAAGGCCACCGAATACAACGAAGAATATCCCGAAGCCCTTACCGCCTACAAACGCATGGGCTACGGGGTAAAGACCGCCTATGATTTTGATTTTATGAAACTAGGGCTTATTCTCTTTAAGGCCAACGACCAGGAGAACTCCCTGAAAACTCCCTTTCCCTTGGAACTCGGACTTTCCCCCAAAGACAATGCGGTGCTCTCGTTCGAATCGGAATTCCGACTTTTCGAAAAGGCTAGGATTCACGTAGAATACGCTATTTCAGGTGTTACGGAGGACACTAGACTGACCGAAGATCCTTCATCTACCGGCCTGCTGTCCTTCCTCTTAAAAGAAAACATAAGCACCCAATACTACAAGGCCCTCAATGCTTCTTTCGATTATCCCGCGGGCAACGGAACCTTGGGACTAGGATATGAACGTATCGACCCCGAATATAAGACCTTGGGAGCCTATTATTTCAACAACGACCTCGAAAACATTACGGTAAACGCGAGCCAGTCGGTTTTCGACAACAAACTCAACCTCAGCGTAAACGCAGGATTGCAACGTGATAACTTAGACAATACCAAATCATCGGACCAACAGCGCGTCGTAAGTGCCGTCAACGCCAATTACACGGCCTCCGACCGCTTGGGGTTCAATGCATCGTACAGCAACTTTCAATCGTACACCAATATTCGCGACCAGTTCGACTACATCAACCAAGTAGGGACCTATGACAATGTAGATACACTAAACTATCGCCAGGTCTCTCAAAATGCCAACTTGGGCATCAACTATATCCTAAAAAAAACTGAGACCAAACAGCACAGTGCCAACCTTAACCTCATCTATCAAAACAGTACCAACCAACAAGAAGGCGAAACCATAGAAGGCGGGGAAAATTCGTTTTACAACGGTATGGCGGGCTACACCCTGGGATACCCCAAACAGGCCCTGAATATTTCCTTGGCCGCCAACGTTTCGTACAACACCGTAGCCGAGGACGACAACATGACCCTTGGCCCCACCCTATCTGTCGGCAAGCAGTTTTTCGACAAGCAACTCCGAACCAATTTTTCAAGTTCATACAACACGAGCTTCGCCAATGGGGAGCAGCAGAACAACGTATTTAATTTTAGGCTGGGCAGCAACTATACCCTGTACAAAAAACACAACCTCAGCCTTAATTTTCTGATGCTTTTCAGGAATTCGGAACTCAATACAGGGCGGGACCTGACCCTAACCTTCGGCTACAGCTATGCCTTTGACAACTTTAAGCTCGACCTTGATTCCCATAGGCGCAGTCCCAACGAACGCGACCCCCGCAGCAGGGAGAACACCTTGAGCTTCCGTTACCGCAATGTATCCTACAGGGGTACAATACCCGAACTGAACGAGCAGCTGACCAACGTATACGAAAGTTCACAATTTGCTAATATTCCCCAGTTTAAAAAAGACGAGCTTAAAATCCTTTTGGCCACTGTTAAAGAGCAAAAACGAGAGGAAAAGTATAAGGAGCAGGCCCTCATCTTTCTCAAGGAACTCTACGCCTATGACGATTTTCAAACCATTTATGACGATGCCCTTTATAACATAGTAATGTCGATAAAAGACGATATGAAGAAAATAGACATGGCCTTGGAAAAGCTCTTCGTAGTCAAAAAACTGGAAGCCGACAAACACCCATTGAACGGAAAGGCCCCGAAAGACTATACGAACAAGGACAAAGCACTGGTGCCACGGTACGAAGCACTTTTAGAAGAACGGGAGACCCGTTTACAAAAACTGGTAGGGCATAGGTGGATGGAAACCCAGTTCGACGAGTTCTCCTCTAAGGAAGCCATACTGAAAGGCACAGGCTTTTTGCAAGAGTTTAAGGAAAATCAAGCCGTAAAAGCCTTTGAGCTTTATGAAAAAACCAAAAATCAAGAAAAACTGGAATACTATCTAGAAAACGAGATTATCGATTTCTATTATAAAAAATCGCTAAAAACAGTCAACCCCGAACTGTTTGAACTGAGATATATTAATAAGCAGTAGGCAGTGGACAGTAATTAGTGCTAAGAAAATTAAAAAACATTGAGTAGTTAATGGTTTACAGAGTTCTAAAAAACATGAAAAACAGCAGGTTACAATTGCAGCATTTCAATAAAGCGCTGACAAATTACCGTGGCCTCTTGCGAGACATAAATTGCAGACTGCAAACTGTTCTTTTTCATGCCCTCTTTTTCTTTCTATTGACCCTGACCTGCCTCCCCGCATCCGCCCAGTCCTTCCCCGTTCAGGTGATTCCACAGGTTACCCCGCCGGCGCCCATCTATTTTTCCGATTATGCCGACGCGAGTACCTTGAGCAGTCCCCTGCGCGTGCAGATCGTCTTGAACGATTTTGAGATCGCCAACCGCGAGATACGCCTGCGCACCTATTTTGAGGGCGGGGGCATCAGTTTTCAGAGCAACGACGTTGTAGCAGGTGCCGAAAAACACTATTTGGAAGGAGGCGTTCCCCTGATACTCACCAACGTACAACTGGCCCCGTACTTTAGGTTCGAGAACATTAGCGGAATATCGCCCAACGTATACGGAAAGGCCATTCCCGAAGGCGCCTACTCCTTTTGTTTTGAGGTGTACGACGCCCTGACCGGCAACCGCCTGTCGCAGAAAAGTTGCGCCACCAGCGTAGTCTTTCAAAACGAACCGCCCTTTCTGGTCGCACCGAGAAACAAGTCCAACCTAACGGAAACCAATCCGCAGAACATCGTCTTCCAATGGACGCCACGCCACATCAACGTGAGCAATGTGGAATACGAACTGAGCATCGTGGAAATCTGGGACACCCAGGTAGACCCGCAACAGGCCTTTTTAAGCTCGCCCCCCGTTTTTCAGGTCACGACTACCGCCACCACCTACGTATACGGTCCGGCCGACCCGCTTTTTCTTTCGGGAAAAAACTACGCCTGGCGTGTACAGGCCAAGGCCAAGCAAGGGGTCGAGGAAATCGGACTCTTTAAAAACCAAGGCTATAGCGAGATTTATTCCTTCAGTTATGCCGGCACCTGCGACCTGCCCATCGGTATCAACCACGAGGTAAAGGGCAGTACCAATGCCAATATCTTTTGGGACGATTTCGCTACCGATGTGCCCGAATATACGGTGCGGTACCGTCAGAAAAACATAGAGGGAGCGGAGTGGTTTATGAACAAGACCACTTCGAACCAAACCACCCTGTGGGACCTAAAGGCAGGCACTACCTACGAATACCAGGTGCAGAAACAATGTGCGGTAACCGGAAGCGATTGGAGCACGGCCAAGGAGTTTACCACCTTTATCGCCGATGACGAAGCCAGTGTCTACGATTGTGGCATTACGCCCGATTTTGACGTTTCGAACAAAGAGCCCTTGCCTAGCATCTCCTCCGGCGAAAAGTTTATCGCAGGCGACTTCCCCATAAATATTTTAAAGGTAAGCGGTAAAAATGGCCGTTTTACGGGTAAAGGATACGTGACCATCCCCTACCTGAACAGCATTCGAGTGGGCGTAGAATTTACCAATGTGCTTATCAACACCGACAAGAAATTGGCGGAAGGCACGGTAGTCACCACCTACGACCCGAGTTTAAAGAACATCTTGGATGTTGATGAGTCGGTCGATACGGTAGAAGATGCGGCCGATGCGGTGGGGGAATTTTTTGAAGGTGATAACGACCTAGATGAAATTCGGGTCAACTGGGTCCTTAGATCTAAGAAAGACATAAAAATCAAAGGTGGTAAAGTCGTTATCACCAACCCCAATACAGGAGCAACTAAATCGGAGCCTTTAGGCGACGATATGGTAATAACCGACAGTGAAGGAAAGACCTATTACGTAGATGCCGAAGGTAAAATAACCGAAGGGGGATCACTTGCTACTGGCGGGGCCATAAGCCCAGATACCGTAGAAGGTGTCTCGAACAACGGCCAAATAGAAGCCTTGACGGCAGAAGGTGTTCTGGTGACCTTTAACGAAGCGGGTACGTATGCCATGGATATAATGCCCAAGGGCGAGATAGGAAAGCTCAAGGACGAATACACCATTATAAAGGACGCCGATGGCAACGACTATGTGCTTACCCACCATGCCGTAAAGAATAGGGCAAGCACCAAAATAAAGGCCAAAATCGACATTAAAAACGATGCCTACGATGTATCGGATGTTATCTTCAAGACCAAGCACGGGGATAGCATTCCCACGACCTTCAAGGGCAATGAGGCCACCTTGACCTTGAAAGGCAGGTTCACCTTTGAAAACGAAGTAATCTATGCAGTCGTACCCAACAAGGACGACAGCACAAAACAGCTTACGGCCGGGGCGTTTACCCTATGGCATCTATCCGAACGTACCGTAAATGTGGCCCTGGTTTCCGTTAACGGCGCCTCTTTGGGCAATATCGAATCCAACGTTTCCGACATCTTCAAAAAAGCGGTGGCCCATATTGAGTTTGGCGAGAACCTTGCCCTTTCCGTCACCAAGGACGAACTAGGAAGCAACCAAAAATTGGATGTAGGCGAAAGTGCATGGGCCGCGGCCTATAACGAGGAACAGAAGATGCTCGTAAACAAGGTGAAGCAATTGCCCAACTATAAGACCGACACCTATTACATCTTGGTCTTCAACGACATAGAACCATCACGCTCCATCGGTGGATTCATGCCCCTACAGAGGCAAATGGGCTTTGTATTTGCCGGTGACCCAGATAAAGAAGAAGACAAGAACGGGGACAAGAGCAAGACCTTGGCCCACGAAATAGGCCATGGTATTTTCGCCCTACAGCACCCCTTCGCTGAATATGACATGTCTGAAAATCAAACCGATTGGCTCATGGATTATGGCAGTGGAGACCAACTGCCCCATACCCATTGGGCGCAAATCCATGACCCGGCCCTTAAATTCTACATTTTTCAAGATGAGGAGGATGGGGAGATTGCCGGTAAAACTTGGTTTACACCGGATTGGAAGCCATTTACCATTAAGAATTCAACAACCATCATATCCAATTCAGAAAACATAAGCCCCAAAGGGACTGTCCCTGGCTTTAAATTAAGTAACGGGACCAAATATTGGGCAGCATATCGTTCCGATGGGCAATTTAAAGGCTATTACAATGATTCAGGGATAGAAATAACAAAGACTGAATATCAGAACAAGGAATTGACCATTGACAAAAATGACATCGTTTACTTATTTGAATATGTCCCTGGGGACTGTAATAAAACTTATAGGTCCACCTACGCATATGTAAGCTCTGCAACTAACAACATATCCTTTGACGAGTTTAACAACAATATTGAGCAAGTTAATATCTCTACGAATTGCCTTCCGGATTTATGTGAGAAAGGGAAAAAGTTCTACGAAGATTACACCTATTTGGTAAAGAATGAAGAAGGTCTTACGGCTCTTTTAGGTATCAGCAAATTAATATGTTCTACCGGTCCCGATGCCATAGACTATAATATTCTGGTCACACAAATTGGTAAGGATGCCATTAACACCAAAAATAGCTTCTGGTGGGGAACTGACAAATACTTATTTGATTTAGCAAGAGAACAATTTTGGCAGAATAAGGATGCTTTACCCTCTTATTTAAATGCATTAGAAAGTGTCGCTAGTAATATTGAAAGATTTAAGAAGGTATTAAAAACAAATGCTTCAAAAGAACAATACTACAACGCAATTTATTATTTGAACGATAAGTTCCTCCGGTCACTATCATCAATTGATAAAGCTAGAATACTAGCTCACATATTTGCAGAAGATACCTTCATTACATCAGGTCTTTATGGCATTACCAACAATGATGAATCACTAATTATCAAGGTTCTTAATTCAGTTGGCGAAAATAAGACCGAAGCGAAAAATTTCATGGATAAATTCATCACAAATGATGATTTATATAATGATTTACAAGCTGGATTAGATGATAATTTGGGTGAAGCAAATTTTACTGATTTTATAGTTAAACTCACCAAATTAGCCCAATTAGCCTATGGAAATGAAGATCCCTCAAAAATCGAACCCAAATATACATTCAATTGGGGTGTTAAAAATGTTGACTTTGTCCTCAGATGGGTTAATACTTTAGGAGATTATCGTTTTTCTTATATTAATAATAACATACAGCTTACAGGCAAGTGTACTACATCATATGCACCTTCTCCAACTGGAATAGGTATTATCGAAAACGAAAACTGTTTAATAAATAATGTTCCGCTTAACCCTTTCAAAGATTTTGTCAAAATTACTCTCATTGAAAGTGTTAACATTCTTCCCTCATTATGCAATAATCAAAACGCCCAATTTTGTGGCCAAGCAATTGTAGTGCCCGCCATATTTTTAGAGTATCTAAAAACAAAAAAAGAAAGTCAACAGTTTGAAAATCTAGGCTTCAATATTATTACCGTGGCAGGAACGATTCTCTCAGGGGGAGAACTCGCAGCAGCAAAAGCTACTACAGCCGCATGGTACTGGGCAGCTGCTGACTTAACATATACTTTTTCTACCCCTTTCTTGAAATTATTCAGAGAAGATGTAAAGAAAAAATTTGGTGAAAAAATCTCTGACTTTCTATATGATGGCCTAGATGGGATACAATTCATTTTTGCAGCGAAAGGCGCCGCCGATTTAATAAAAACGACTCCAAAGAATGCTGCTGCCAGTATTGCCAGTAAAAAAGTCATAGGTGATGATGATTTTTATAAATTACTTGAAAGCGGTATCCGTAGGGACCAACCTAACTTGTCAGAAGCCAAGGTCAAGGAAATAATAGATGACGTAAAGGTTGCAATGAACAAGCTTGAGTCCGAGTTATCTCCTAAATTATTAGAAGAAGAAATTGCTAAGGCTAAAAAGCTGTTAGGAGATTATCCCAGTACCAATGATTGGACATCAGCTTTGGACAAAAATATTAATGATTTGACTCTGCCTCCTAAGGGGTATCAGTTTTACACAAGAAATGGAAATATATGGATACGAAGAATCGACGCTTCTGACCTAAACACGCCAAGACTAACTGTAAAGGATGGTAAAATCACTAAATATACGGGAGGTACTATTCCTAGGTTTACTATAGTTCAAATAGGTGATTATATTAAACTAGCAACAAAAAATGGAAATGCTAAGAAAGTTATGTTAGGAATGTGGGACGGCGGAGGGCCTTCTTCATATATTACAAGAGCTGGCAACAATTATACTTATTTTGATTTTGGAGAAAAATGGGACGAAGTCTATAAGCTTGTAAATGAGAATGATGATGAAATATGGAGAATTAACAAGGAATTTATTGACAGACAAAGAGCAGCCAATAAAGAATTTTGGTTCTCCCATGACCCTTTCTCTCCTAAAAACGAACAGTTTTATGCAAGAGAGATTAACTATTTAATTGATTTAGGGGTTACAGATTTTGTTAAAGAAAATGATTTATGGAAAGCATTATGGTAGGAAACTGGGCTTTAGAAAACAATGGGGTGGTAAAAGATTATTTTCAAAATAATTTTCCGGATTTTATTCTATTAGAGGAAACTGCTCATGGTCCTTTTTGGGGCGTAAAATATATGAAAAACAATATAACTATAAACGTCAAGGGGGATATAGGGTTTTACATCGAAATCATCATTGATGGAGATTTATATGATTTATGGCAATATGACCGTAGTGTTAATAATTATCAGAAAACATCAGACAAAAACATACTTTTTCAATTGTCTATTCTGAAAAGTTTTTTGGAATAAAAAATGCCATTCAAATTAAGAAAAGTCATAATTAAGAAATAGGAATATACATCATATGAAGGAAATAATAATTCCCCCACTAGCGCGAGCATCACGCTCGTGCCATGTTCAAAACACCCCTGTAAAGTAGTGCCCCACTACTTTACCGTCCCCTCAAAGGGACAATACCCCCCTTCGAAGGGGGTGCCTGAAGAGCGGGGGATGTAGGATCGAACCGATGTAAACAAAAGAAAAAGGTAAAACAAAAACGGAAGGAAAGAGAAAAAACGATATAGCCCCAACGATTTCAGTGGGGTCAACAACACGAAAAACCAACGTAGTATGAAAAACAACTACCTGTACATAGTTTCACTCCTATGCCTTGCTGCCGTCGTGTTCGGCCAATCGGCGTACGCCCATGGCAACCCTTGGGCACATTCAAGCTATTCCCTCCCGACCAACAATATCGGGTCAAAAAGCCTATCGACACCCCTAACGGAAAAAGACTCGACCTCGGCAAGTCCAAAGGACAGCGTCAAACTCAAAAAAATCAAGGCACAACAATTGGCCCACTTACAACAATTGGCGGCCCTTCGCGGCTCGGTATTGACACCCGCCGTAACGGCCCCTATCCCCCAAAAAACAGAAGAAGCAGCCGTTGAGGAAGAAAAGGTGTTCCGTTCCTTCCCTTCCTTAGACCAGCAGTTGGCCCAAAGCCAAGATTTTAACGTATCCTTTGCCAATCGCGCACCTGAATTCAACGAAGCCTACCTGGCCGAAAACTTCCAGCAAAACCCTGCCGTAGAAAAACTGATCAACAATGCCAAAGGCGCCCTCGATGCCGTCAAGGAGCTAGGCAACTTTGTAGACATCATAACCGGCAAAGACCTGTTGGAGCTGCCGGTGGGACTCAAAAAGACCGACCAGACCTCCAACAACTCCGTGGAGCTCGCCATTACCGAGGTACAGTTCACCCCCGGCTATGCCCTTCTTAAAGTATGGGCCCGATTGATCATACCCGAAAAGGGTGAAGTTAAAAACGAAAAAGATCGTGGCATCGAACGCGAACTCTTTTTTGGGGCCGAAAACGTAAAACTATCCTATGACGGCGGCCTATCAGGCGACATGAGACTGGTGCTTTTGGGCAATCAGGCCATCCCCATTCAAGGCGACAACTGGCTATTGACCCTAAAAGGGGGTATCAACCTTAAAAAAAATACCTTCGACGACCAATCATATATTGAATTTGACTGCTCCGAACTAAAAGGCATCAGCCTTGAAGGGGATTTACGTGTTTCCAGAAACGTGCTCTTGCCCATTGACAAGAATGGGAACTACGTCTGTGGGGACAGCAGTGAAAACCAATACATGGAAGACAATGAAGAGGCTGTCGACAACAAGTGTTATGTGGGCACCTCGTTCAGTGTCAAGGCCGAAGGTTGGAACGACCTGTTGGTCGATGTCAATCTACCGCGTTTTGAAGTGGTGGGCCTCAAAGGCTGGGGCTTTGACCTAACTAAGGTAGTCTTAGATTTAAGCGATAGCAGAAACGCGCCCAAACTAGACCTCCCCGAGGAGTATGACCAGATCTACCCCGGTGAAGACAAAAAACTATGGCGGGGCTTCTATGCCGAAGAAGTGAAAATCATGTTACCCAAAGGTATAGAGAACACTAAAAAATCGAATGGCAGGGTTGAATTCGTAGCCGAAAATTTGGTATTGGACAGTCAAGGTGTCTCGGGCACTTTCCACGGAGAAAACGTCTTAAAAACAGGCGAAGGCGCCGCTGGCAAATGGGCCTTTACCATTGACGACGTAAGCATTTCCCTCTCCAGAAATTCCTTGACCGACGGATCCATCGGCGGAGATATTGCCGTTCCCATCTTCGAAGAGCCCATGGACTACAAGGGATACATAGCCCAAAACGGATATGGTCTGGAAGTGGGACTCAAGAGCAATTACAAAACCCCTGTATTCTTGGGTGAAATGCAACTGGAACGCAACTCTAGCGTAGCCATTAATGTGAAAGATGGCAATGTTTACCCCTCGGCCAACCTGACCGGACAGCTATCCGTTATCGGTGAAATAGGCCAAAAAGAGGGGGAAGCATCCCCTAGCGCCGAAGAAGCGGAAGCGAGTGGAAAAGGCTTCAGCTTTCCAGGAATCGAGTTTCAAGAACTAAAATTGGAGACCGAGCCCGGCAAAAAAACCATCAGTGCCGACAAGTTCGGTTTTACGGGAGAAATGAAACTCATGAACTTTCCGGCCTCCGTAGAAAACCTGAAGTTGGTCACCCCAAAGAATCAAGTGGGCCTATCCTTTGACCTAAAGATCAACCTTGATGGCGATGGATCACATGCCACTACCAGCATGGACATTATCGGCAAGTTGGAAGACGGTTCCAAAATCCACAAATGGAAATTTGAAAAAGTATCGGTCGATGGAATTGAGATCGACTACACCAAAGCCAATTTTCAAATTAAGGGTGAATTGGACGTAATGGAAGACGACCCCGTCTACGGCAATGGGTTTAAAGGAAACCTCACCGCCACTTTTAAAAAATTAAAGTTTAGTGCAGAAGGGAATGCCATCTTTGGAAATACAGATTTCAGATATTGGACCGTGGACATCGCCACTAACTCCATACAAAATGAAGGAACAACAAAACTACCCATTAAAGCCTTTGTTGGTGGTCTATCGTACAAAATGCAAAAGGTCAGCGGCAACAGTTCCGGTTTTGAACCGGGAACCGCAGTTTACGAACCCGACGTCAATACCGGCCTAGGAGTACGCGCAGGAGTCAAGATTACCACAGAAAATGCCGATGCCTTCTCTTGCAAAGCATACTTGGAAATGGAGTTCAATGCCCATGGCGGACTCAACCGAATCGGATTTATGGGCGAAGGGGCCATAATGGGCAAGGACGAATCAGGCCCCGGTGACTTGAAGAAATCGGCCGAAGTAGCGGAGAAAGTTGACAAGTCGCTACGGGACAACTCCGCCGCCGCGGCAAATAAACGGTACGGTAATTTTATGACCACTGCCAAAGAATCGATTCCCATACACGATGTAGCCGCATCGGGCAAGGTTGGAGTTTACGTGGGTATCGAAAAAGACTTTGTTAACGACACCTTTGATGGGGAGTTTGAACTCTATCTAGACCTTGGGGCCATTAAAGGGGGTGGAGCCAATAATTTGGCCGGCTATGCCAAAATACACACTGGCCCCAACGACTGGTACATGTACATCGGTACGCCCGACCAACGGATAGATTTATTGTTTAACTCCGGTGTTCAGGTAAGAGTCGGCGGTTACTTTATGACGGGAACAAAATTACCGGCCCCAGGTGACATCAGTCCCCACCCAATAGTCACCAAAATTCTAGGCGATGATATGCTTAGGGGCGAACGCAAAGACAATCAACTGGTATCCGGAAAAGGCTTCGCCTTCGGTATGAATTTCGGCTACGGCTATAATTTTGATTGGGGCTTATTCTACGCAATGGTAGAAATCGGTGCCGGTTTCGATGTTATGCATGCCTATTACCCGAATGCCAAATGTGTTGGCCGACCAGGGCCTGTCGGAAACAATGGGTGGTACAGTATGGGACAAGTATACGCCTATCTCTACGGTGAATTTGGTGTTAAGGTAGACCTCGCCTTTATCAAAGGAAATTTCAAGATCGTAGAGGCCGGCGTTGCTACCGCGTTAAGAGGTCAATTTCCAAACCCCGTTTATATTCAAGGCTATGTGGGCATGTATTACAAAATCTTAGGCGGACGTGTTAAGGGAAGGATGAGGATGAAGGTAGAATTAGGGGAAAAATGTGAATTAGAGAACATAAACGACACTATTGGGGTGCCGATGATATCCGATCTTACACCTAGGGATGGAGACGATGATATTTCGGTGTTTGCCGCACCCCAAGCCGTTTTCAATTACGCCGTCAATTCAGACTTTACCGTTGACATAGAAGAGGAGGTCAGGACCTTTAAGTTACAGCTGCAAAACTTTACCGTCACTTCGGAAGGAAAAAAAATAAAAGGCACCTTGGAATGGAACGACACTAACGATGCGGTTACGTTCAAACCGGAACGGCCTTTGCCTTCGGAAAAAGAAGTAAAAGTGATAATCGAAGTGAGTTTTGACGAAAAAATTGACGGTACATATAAAACCATGACCGAAGATGGCAAGCCTGTTGTAGAAAAAAAAGAAATCTCCTTTGTTACCGATAAGGCACCTGACCATATTGTATGGGAAAACGTGGCTTATTTGTATCCTGTGAAAGAGCAGCGAAATTTCTATCCAAAGGAATACAAGACAGGTTATGTCAAAATGATCCAGCCCCAGGACAATCTCTTTAACAAAGACTTTGAAATTAGGGCCGAATTTGTATCCAGGGCTTCAGGGCAAGGTGTCCGAACCCCTGTAAGTTATGATAAAAATAAGGGCATGGTCTTTTTTGATATTCCTGATATGGTCCTTGATGCAGAATACGACCTAAACCTAATGGTCTTTCCTTCGGGACAAGAAATCCCTACCGAAATCGTGGTTGAGGAAACCGAGTTGTTGGACGATGAAGAAGCTGGGGACACCACGTGGTTCGACCCGGACACAGAAACCCAAAGTGTCAAAAACGTATCGGCCAGTGCTGTGGTAGCCAATAAAAAAGCGTCCAATGTTACCATTTCGAATGCCGCACCAAAATCCATTTTTGATTATACCTTCAAAACAAGTAGACATGAGACTTTTGGGGAGAAAATCAAGAATTTGGAACCCACAAACTATCTTCTTAATGCATCCATATCTTCCGATGTTCATTCATTATCAATTCAGGTCGCAGATTATGAATATCTGGATATACTAGAAGTAATTGGGAATTCTTACACTGAAACAAAGCCTTTGGTTTATGCTGAAGCGGTTTTAAATGACAGTTATTATAAGAAAAAAATAGGGCCCATGTTATATGCTGATGATGTTTATCCACTAGACGGGAATATAGAATTAGATAGGGACACAACAATCCTAGGGGCTCCCCCTATTAGATCTTTTGTTATCGGTGACGAGTATATGGCCAACCTAGCCACGAACCCAGGCTCATTCTGGGTTAAAAACAGAATACCCCATATCTATAATTTGCCTTACCAATACAAAAATGATATGGTCGTTTTGAGAAAGAAGCTTATAAAAAAATACTCTGAAGGAGAAGGTGATGAAGAAATATACAACAACTTCAAGTATTTGATGACGAGTTTCCCTCCTTTACCCTTGGGGACCTATAATGCCAAATTAATTTATAGAACGCCTGGACAATTATATCAAAAAGGATATCCCATAAAATACAAAAATCAATAGTTTGAAAAAAATATCTTTCATCATATACCTACTCTTTAGCTTTTGTTGGGGACAAGACTCAACCTCGGTCCAACTTATTTCGAGGTCGCTTCCGGACAAGGTGATGCTCAGATGGGCCGTAGACCAAGCTTTGGGCTGGAAAATCGGTAACGAATACGGCTTTTACATAGAACGGTCTACCATTTCCCGCAACGGGGAGGCTGTAGTTCCCATAGAACGAAAAATGCTTGTTAAGCGACCCCTAAAACCAAGACCTTTGGAGGAATGGGAAACATTGGCCAACCAAGACCAGAACATAGCTGTCCTGACCCAAGCCCTTTTTGGGGAAACTTTTAAAACCCTAGCTCCAAAAACCGGGGTTTTGGGAAAAATAACCGCTGTTAACGACGAATTGGAACAGCGCTTCACCTTTGCCCTTCTGGCTGCCGAACAAAGCTTTGAAGGAGCCAAACTAGCAGGTTGGGGATTAGAGGACACCTCCATAGTTCCAGGAGAAGGATACGTTTATAAGGTTACAGTAGCCCTTCCCGAAGATGCAAACATAAAAATTAAGGAGGGGTCGACATATGCAGGAACCCATCTTTACGAAAAATTGCCCCAACCTATTGGCTTGGCAGGTATTTTTAAAGACTCCCATGTAGTACTAAGCTGGAACTATAACCTTCTAAGTAGTATTTATACGAGTTATATCGTTGAAAAGTCAGCTGACAGCCTCAACTTTGAAAAACAGAACCAACAACCTATCTTTAATGCTTCACCATATCCAAATGACAATAACATTGCCCTTTATTACACCGATTCCATACCCAACGACAAGTCCTTCTATTATCGCATAAAAGGTAAAACCGCATTCGACGAAGTTGGTCCAGCCAGTTCAATAGTACAGGGGAAGGGCAAAAAATCATTGGAATATGTACCAAGAATTTATAAAAAAGAAATCCCTACCGACAATAGAGCTACCCTTTATTGGGAAATTAAGGAAGAAGGAAACGAACTGATCTCCAAATTTCAGTTAAATAGAGCAAATACCAACGATGGGCCTTTTAAAACCGTAATAGACAATATCCCGCCAACAAGCAGAAGCATCTCTTACGACAAATTGGACCGTATTAATTACTTCACAGTGTCGGCAGTGGATAAAAACGGAACCAAAAGTGAGTCCTTACCAGTAATGGTACAACCTGTCGATTCAGTACCTCCTGCAGCACCCAAGGGTTTAATGGGAGTGATGGACACTACCGGAGTGGTGCGACTCTCATGGGACAAAAACCTGGAAGGTGATTTAAAAGGATATCGCATTTTTAGGTCAAACAATCCTAATGTAGAATTCACTGAAGTTACAAAAGAAACCTACATCACAGAAAATTACAACGACACCCTTCCTATCCGTAATCTGAACAGCAAGGTGTATTACAAACTCCAGGCGGAGGACCAAAGGTACAACAGATCAACATTTTCCAAAATACTGGAGGTAAACAAACCCGATTTAAACCCTCCTTCTCCCCCGGTACTTACAAAGTATGAGGTTTTGCCAGAAGGCACCCAAATCAACTGGTCTCCTAGTAGCAGCCCTGATGTGGCATCCCATACAATCTTTAGAAAAGCTATGGGCAAACAGGAAGAACTATGGGAGAAAATTCATGAAACTGGCATAAGAAATGACAATTCTTTTTTAGACGCCAAGAAATTGGAAGGAAATCAATATTCCTACATCGTAGTGGCAAAAGACTCCGCGGGACTGGAGAGTGCCCCTTCGGACCCTCTCACAGTAGCCTGGAGCGGCAAAATCGTCAAGGACGACGACTTTAAATTTTCCGGTACGGTAAACCGGGAATTGCGCTTTATTCATCTTTCTTGGAAAATAAAGGATCAAGAAGTCCTTGAATATCGATTGTATAGAGGAACAATGGAAAACGACCTTAAACTATTTAAAACATTCAATAAAAATGTAACTAGTTTTAACGATATCGATTTGAAGGTAAACTCCGAATATACGTATGGATTACAATTCGTTTTAATATCTGGCACTCTCTCTCCCTTCAAGAAATTGGAATTAAAATATTAGGAATATGAAGAAGTTATTATCATCCGTATTGTTCTTATTCTGCTTTATTAACTCTTTTTCTCAAGGTATTCTTTACGTGAATTCTGAACGTATTCCCATTGATATTGATTGTAGAATAGGTGATTATACAACAAAATACAATATCTCTCATTCAACTGGAAAATATAATATCACTTCTTCCTCCGTAGATGTAACAATTTCATTTCAAGAAGGCTATGATGACGACCCTAGTTATGGATGCGGAGGTCCTTGCGGAGGTTTCAGATGGTATGATCCAATAGAATCCAGTGCCAAATTAAAATTCTTTGATACGTTTATTTTAGACTATGAAGGCCCAAACCCCATTACATGTCCAAGAACACTAACCATACCTGTCAATTATACCGCAGTGTTCTTACCTCACATGAGTTTAAATAAGGGGGGGGTTGTATGTCCCGAAGAGATCTTGTTCTCCCCATACAATGGAGGTTCTCAAAATTTAGAAAACGCAGATATAGTTTGGGAATATTTGAATGGTTCAAAATGGGAAAAAATACCAAAATTTTCATCCTTATTTCCCTTAAATAAAACTATCGAAGAGATTTTTGGCACAAGTTCGCAAAATTTCATTAACAAAAACCTTCAACTAAGATACATCGTTTTTAACAATAGCTCCTACACTCAAAATTTCGATATTGAGGTAAAAAATTGCTCCATAGAACTAAGAGAGACGAACCCCATAGAAACAACCGATGCTGAATGCTACGATAGAACAAATGGTAGTGTCACCTTAAATTTTAAATCTGATGTACAGGAAGGTTATGAAATGCGATATTTTATATATCAAGGGAATTCTTCTTCCTTTCCCCAGGGAGAAGAAAAAAACGAAAATCCAAATACCGCACAGTTTCCGCAAGCCGTTGCCAATGTAAGGTTCAGCAATGGTAGTAGTCCGAATCAGGTCGGCCCCTTAGAGCTAAATACCACAGATGGGAGTTACAGAGGAAACTCCGGTAAAATCTTGGGAGAAGAATCCTATTATATTTTATACCAAGAAGTAAAATATGAGGGTGACGATGTAACCGTAAAAAGTGGTGAACTCTATCCAAAATCAGGATCATTCACCATCAACCAACCCTCCGAAATCATCCCCTCGGCCACCATAACCCAAGCCTCATGCGACAATCCCAATGCCGTCATAAAATTCTCGGCAGTAGGGGGAAATAATTTAAACGGAGGTGGTACCTACTCCTATAGATACCAACTTAATGGTGCCGGTGATTGGTTTGAGGTAACTGGGGACGAGGCGGAAATCACCCCTACCGACACGGAGCAAACAGTTAGCATACAAGCCATCTATTCCATAAATGATTGCCCCAGTAAAAGCATACTTTTAGATACCAAAATAAATGCCGCTATCCCCAATTTGGAAATTTTGGAGACAAAGGCAGGTGTTGCTCCCTCTGCCGGAGGTCCCGATTATTTCATTACCTTAAACTACGAAGGTGGAGTACCGAATTATATCTTTCAACTCGAAAAACTGAATACGTCCACCTCGAGTTTTGAAGTGGTCGCAAACCCTGATTTTTTGCATAATTCAATTAATAAAAGTGCCCAATTTTCCGGTCTGGAAATCGGCACTTATAGAATCGTAATCACCGACGGCAATGGATGCACCGAAACCTCCGACAATACCATTGTTACCGCATCTCCTCCCCCAACCATTGAAACGGTCGAATCTTTCCCTATGTCGTGCTCTGGCGACCAAGCTTCCATAGCAGTAACGGTTTCCGGCGGTCTAACCCCTTATAACTACCAATGGACCATTAATGGTAGCGTTTCCGCAACACAAACGACTTCTTCCCCTCAAATTTCGCTTAACAACTTAACCGAACCAGGGACGTATGTTCTAAAAGTCGCCTCCGATGGTTTTACTGATTTTGACGATGCTTCAGGCTACGTTAGCACTTCCATCGAACTTGAAGCCCCTGTAGCAGTTGTTATAGATCAAGGAAATACGTCGATTACACCTATTAGTTGTTTCGGTGCCCAAGATGGAAGTATTCTCGTGGCCGTATCGGGTGCGACAAACTATGAATACAAGCTCGATGCCTATGACGATTGGCAAGATTTGGTCAATTTTACCATCCCCATCGCTACGGGAGGGGTGTACGACCTATACTTGCGGGACAAGGATACCCAGTGTGAGGCCACTCCATTGCTAGACTCCTTCCTCGTAGAAGAGCCTTCCGAAATTATAGTCTCGGAAAATACCGATGCACACATGAATGTTAGCTCAAACGGAGGTAACGATGGCTCCATAGTCATTAACGTCTCGGGAGGACTACCGGAAATCGATCCTAATGAAGAATACACCTTTAATTGGATAGGAACAGGACCTAACAACACCTCGTTCTCTAGTAACACTCAAAATATAAGCGGACTTACCGCAGGATTCTACGAAGTAACCGTCTCCGACGCCAATTCCTGTACATCCGCCACCTTGTCGATTGAAATTACGGAACCCGGTCCCTTGGCCATAAACAATGTGGAAATTGAAAACCAGATAACTTGTTCCGCTTCCAATGACGGTTCTATAAGAGCCGATGTTATCGGTAATACGCCCATTACCTTCGAATGGTGGCGCAACGGCTCACTATACGACGTGCTGGTCGACCAAAATACCATCTCCGATCTGCCACCCGGAGAGTATCAACTTTTCCTAAAAGATCCATCCGTGCCAACACCCCTAGAGAGTACTATCATTGAACTCGTCGCTCCGAGTACCCTAATGGCCGATGTCGCCAGCTCTTCTACCTGTTCCGGTATCGATAGGGGTACGATTAGTATCTCTAACGTTACGGGGGGTACGCCCGGAGCCTTGCAAGACTATACCTATAGTATCGACAACGGCAATTCCTTTCAAAACTCTCCCCTGTTCGAAAATGTTCCCGCAGGTAATTATACCGTTATAGTACGCGATGGCAATGGATGTGAATTCGTCCAGACCGATGTTACCGTTGACCAATACCCAATAATAACGTGGGATTCCGATAATACCATCGTCGTTCACATAAGTGCCGCCGGTCGGAGTGATGGGGCCATATCCCCGGTATTCACAGGCGGAACACCTCCTTTCAGCTATAACTGGACAGGCCCTGGTATAAATGGAACGACCACCAAAGACATCAATAACCTAATGGAAGGCTCCTATACCGTTACAGTATCGGACAGTAACGGGTGTACCCTTCAAGAAAACTTTGAGATTTTAGAACCCGGAGAACTGACCGTCGTTCTTGAACAAACCGAATTCTTATTGTGCCATGGCGATGACTACGGCGAAATCATGGCCCGTATCGAAGGAGGGGTCGAGCCCTACACCCTTGAATGGTACCAAAGCTCTCTCGGCTCCGACAATCTATTAAACGAAAAATCACCAATCTTGGGGGACCTAAGCGCAGGAACCTATTTTTTAAGGGTAACCGATGCCAATGGTATAATTAAGGACTCTAATCCTATTTCCATTGCCGAACCTGACCTGCTAGAGGTTTCTATAGAAGACACCACTGATATACTTTGTGATGGAGAGGCAACAGGTGCCGTGACCGTAAAAGTTGAAGGGGGCACGCCCCCGTACATCTATATATGGAGCAATGGGGAAAGCAATCAGAACCTAGTCGGAGTAACGGCAGGGGAGTATATCCTTGAGGTAGTCGACGATAATGGTTGTTCCGCTACGACTACGGCTATAGTAAAACCAGCACCTGACCCCTTGCAGATCACAGACACCAATATAACCCATACCTCTGAATACCAAGCCAATGACGGTAGCATCTCCCTACAACTTGATGGTGGTGCATTTCCATTCGACATCAGCTGGCTACGCTTATCCGACAATAGCCCTATCGGTGACCAAGAGACTATTTCCGGGCTATCTGCCGGTTTTTACCTAGTATCTATTTCCGACGATAACAACTGCTCTATAAGCGAAACGTATGAGATTACCCAGCCCGACATCGTAGAGGAGACTATTGTACGGCCTAGCTGCCATGGCGATACCAACGGTAGTATTTCCATTTTGGTAAACAAAGGCAATGGCGTGTTTACCTACGAATGGAGTACCGGGGCCACCACTAGCAATATTGAAAACCTTGGTGCGGGAAGTTACACGGTAACCATAGACGGATTTGGTGACGGCCCTTTAACCCGGACCTATATTCTTGAAGACCCCTTACCCCTAAAGGTAGACCTTGGGGAAAACCGCACCCTATGTGCAGGTCAAGAATTAGTTTTAGATGCCAGTGTGGAAGATGGGCAAGCATCTTACACTTGGTCATCCGATAATGGGTTTACGAGCAATGAAGCCAAGGTAAGCTTGGTGGAGAGCGGTACATATACGGTCAGGGTATCGACACCAACAGGTTGCTCGGCAGAAGGAAGCGTAAGGGTAGATGTAAGTCCCGAAGAAATAGATGCCGAATTTGCGGCTTCTACCCAAGTATTTGTCAACGAAACGGTCGTTGCCGTTGATATCAGCTATCCCCTGCCCGATAAATCGGAATGGATACTACCTGATGAGGCGACCATATTGAAGACCGATAACGATGAGGCGGAGTTTAGGTTCGATCAACCTGGTGAATACGAGATAGGAATCATAACCTCAAGAGGCGACTGCTGGGCACAACAGACTAAAAAAATAATTGTGTTGGAGGCCGACGCCACAATTAAAAAGGAAAATACCGAAAACGGTAAAAAACTTATCGATGAGTTTATCGTATACCCGAACCCCAGTAGCGGTGAGTTCACTGCAGACGTTACACTCTCCGAAAGGGGCAACATCAGTATCAAAGTATTCAGCTTGGCAAATAATGCGCTTATAGCCTCTAAAAAAGATCGTGGGGAATCATCGTACAACATTCCTTTTGACCTTTCGGGGTTTCCCGCAGGCGTCTATGCCGTATTACTTGAAACCCCCTATGGAAAAACCTTAAGAAAAGTGATTATCAAATAAAACCACATCAATTATAAATCCCCATAGAAAAAGCCCAAAACTTATCCTTTGGGCTTTTTAATTTTTTAAACTGCCGTAAGCGGCCAACACTATTGTAAAATGCATGATTGCCTTCTGGAACGATTCCATTCATTTTTCATTCATGCCAAAACAAAAAAAAGCCGCACAATTAAGTACGGCTTTTAGAAATTATAATATGATTGCGCTTTTTAATCGGCCAATACAATTACCCGATTATCACTCATTTCAACAGTTCCACTAGCTATGGGAAGAATGACCTTTCCACTAGCGTCTTTAGAGAACTTAGAGGCGTACGCTTCATCTATTGTTATATTTCCCTCAACACGAACACTACCTTCTTGAAGCAAGGAAACGATGGGTGCGTGATTGTTCAAAATCTGGAACTCCCCATTTACCCCAGGTACGGTTACCGACGTTACCTCGCCTGAAAATAATGTGGCTTCTGGTGATACAATTTCTAAATACATCCTTATAGTATTGAGTAGTTAGTAATAAGTAGTTAGTATAGGATACTAAATACTATGTACTTGTACTAATTAAGCTTCAGCTAACATTTTCTCACCGGCTTCGATAGCTTCTTCGATGGTTCCTTTTAGGTTGAAAGCCGACTCAGGAAGGTGGTCTAATTCACCGTCCATAATCATATTGAATCCTTTGATGGTTTCTTTAATATCAACCAATACCCCTGGTATACCGGTAAACTGTTCCGCTACGTGGAAAGGCTGTGAAAGGAAACGCTGAACACGTCTTGCACGTCCTACCGCCAATTTATCCTCTTCTGAAAGTTCTTCCATACCAAGAATGGCGATAATATCCTGTAGCTCTTTATAACGTTGCAACAACTCTTTTACACGTTGTGCACAGTTATAATGATCGTTACCTAAAATATCCGCCGTTAAGATACGGGAAGTTGAATCCAATGGATCCACCGCTGGGTAAATACCCAATTCCGCAATCTTACGTGAAAGTACCGTTGTAGCATCCAAGTGGGCAAACGTTGTTGCCGGAGCCGGATCCGTTAAATCATCCGCAGGTACGTAAACCGCCTGTACAGATGTAATAGAACCTCTTTTGGTCGATGTAATACGCTCTTGCATGGCACCCATCTCTGTTGCCAAAGTTGGTTGGTAACCCACTGCAGACGGCATACGACCTAAAAGGGCCGACACCTCTGAACCTGCCTGTGTAAAGCGGAAAATATTATCTACAAAGAAAAGTACGTCTTTACCTTGGCCTTCCCCGGCACCATCACGGAAATACTCGGCAATGGTCAAACCTGACAATGCCACACGGGCACGTGCTCCTGGTGGTTCGTTCATCTGACCGAACACGAAGGTTGCTTTTGAGTCTTTCATGGCCTTTTTGTCCACTTTGGAAAGGTCCCATCCGCCATCTTCCATTGAATGCAAGAAGTCGTCACCGTATTTAATAATACCCGATTCCAACATCTCACGAAGCAAATCGTTTCCTTCACGGGTACGTTCACCAACACCTGCAAATACAGAAAGACCACCGTGGCCTTTGGCGATGTTGTTGATCAATTCCTGAATCAATACGGTCTTACCCACACCGGCACCACCGAACAAACCGATCTTACCACCTTTTGCATAAGGCTCGATCAAATCGATAACCTTGATACCAGTGAAAAGAACTTCTGTAGAAGTGGAAAGATCTTCAAATTTTGGTGCTTCCCTGTGAATTGGAAGACCATCTTTACCTGATTTAGGCAAATCGCCCAAACCATCGATAGCATCACCGATCACATTAAAAAGACGACCATATACATCATCACCGACCGGCATTTGAATTGCGCTACCTGTCGAAAGCACATCTGTTCCTCTACTTAGACCATCAGTAGAATCCATGGAGATTGTTCTTACTGTATTTTCACCAACGTGGGATTGCACTTCTAAAACTAGTTTAGAACCATCTTTACCAGCGATTTCCAGAGAATCGTATATTTTTGGAAGGGCATCTCCCGATTGGAATTCCACATCGACTACCGGCCCAATAATCTGGGAAACTTTACCTGTAACTTTTGACATTACTTTATTAGTTTATGAATTCAAATTACTTACTGTATTGAAAAACACCTTTATACAGCCGTGTTTTTCAGGCTGCAAAGGTATGTTTTTCAACTCGAATTGAAAACTACTTTTTGTTCTTTTTTCGCATAAAAAAAGGCGCCTTGATAAGGCGCCCTATAAAATGTTACAAAAACAACATCTACTGCAATGCAGGTGAATAATTTGTTGGATAGTTTCCAATATTGAACAATGAACCCGAAGCTTCAAAGTTAGATCCGTAAGTAGCATCAATCGCTTTCATAAATTCATTGGCCATTAAGGCATAGCCCCTAGCCGTAAGGTGCACTCCATCTAAGGAAAAGCCCCCGCCGGTGACCAAGTTGGCCGTAAGGGTAAAATCCCCATCGGTAACCCCACCTTGCGCCAGGTCTTGCAATAATCGGTTCGCATCGACAAAGGCCAAACCAGCTCCTGAGGCCGCCGACGAAAGCGTAGCATTGAACTCATCGGTTGCCGCCTTGATCTCATCTTGTTCTTCAGGCGTCAAAACCCACTTATCGGCTAAAGGAAGCGTTATACCCTCCACAGAAAACTGACCGGCCACTGCCGGTGGAAGATTTTCAGCAGAAAGGGCAGCAAAAGATTCTTGGTTAACCTTTCCGATTACCTGGCTACTTGACAACACTAACAAATCGTTTTCGGTAGCAGGCCTTGTCTGTCCATAGGCATTTCCTAAGAGCGTAGCCACCAAAGGTGCTGCCGCCTCAGGCAAACCTAAGCCCTGAACGAATATTGGAAAATTCGGATTGGCGTTAAAGGCCCCGGTAATTTGCGCCGATATATCAGCAAGGGCTTCATCTTTTATAACTACCGCATTATTTAAGGAATCTGAAAAAACAACCATTCGCTCGGTTTCACCAAGAGCATCATACACTTGGTTCAAGGCACCGTAAACCCTATTCAATGTCGGCACTTGCTCCGCAAAATCATTCTCATTCGGATCTATAGGATCATGGGGAACGGTCGTAAAATGGGGAATAGAGGTAACATAGGGAATATTCGCCATCACACCTTTCGCCCCGCCGGAAGTCAATGTGGTCACCAAGGCCCCTATGGCCGAATCAAAAGTGGCCTTATCGGTAATAGGATTGCTACCGTCACCGCCCGAAAGCGCATAACCCAATACATCATTATTACCGATCCACAGACTAAAAAAGGTAGGTGATTGCGCCATGGCCAATTCCAAAACCTTGGCATCTGGCGTAGCACCTGTCATTCTAACAAAATAAGGATTGGCCAACTCGGCTTCCAAATTTGCGGCATTACCGTAACCGGTAGCCAATAAATGAAAACTCTTTGCCCCAGGAACCCCTAAATTATTAAAAGGACCTGTTGGGTTGTTTAAAATAATATCTGTAGTAACAGTTGCCTCACTATTTAAAAATGCCAAGGGAACAGGACCAGCAGATTGCTCGTCATTTCCACTAAAAAAAACCAATCTTGGATCAAAACCTTCCAATTGGGCCCCTCCAGCCAAAAGCCCCCCAACGTTGTCGTTCATCAAGGGCTGCGTAAAAGAACCGCCACCTACCAAGGCAAACTTGGTCGATAACAAATTCGGAAAAGAGTTGGCCTGACCCGCTTTGAAAAGGGCATTGTCCGTAAAACCTGCGGTTAAGGAATTCCCTAAGGAAACATAAGTTGAAAAATCCGCTGAACCCGCATTTAATTCAACGGGCGCTTCCGCTATTACTTCTGGCTCAAGGTCAACATCTTCAGGATCATTACAGGCCGTAAAAGCCAAGATACCCAAAGAGATGTATATATATTTTAAGTTTTTCATTTCGACTTTAGATTAAAAAATTAATTATTAATTGTCCAAGACAAGTAGTACATAGACCCGATATGTCCGGTACCGAATGCAGTGTAGTACTCTTTACCGGTTAGGTTTGTACCCCCTAATTTAAAAGAGGATTTAATACTTGGAACTTCATAATTGATTTGTGCATCGACTACATGAAATTCTGGAATAACACCGTTACCAAAAGTAGCTTCCCAGAAATAATCATCACTGAATCTGTACGACACGTTAAATCCGAAATTTTTAAATAATTGCTCATTTCCAAAAGACGCCTTGAACTTGTGCTCCGGAGTGTTGAAATTCAGCATTACATCTGGATTGGCATCACGGTCAAAATCTAATTTTGTATAGGTATAACTACCTCCTAAATTATAGTCGCCAAATACTTTCATATTAAGACCTAAAGAAGCGCCGTATGAACTAACATCGGCATCAGTATTGGTATACGTACTGTATGGTTGGTAATCTCCATTGGCTATTGCCGCGACAGAGAGTCCCCCATCCCCAACTTCTCCGTAGAAAGGGGAAACCACAACTTCTTGGGAAATAAAATCTTTGTATGTGTTATAGTATGTACTGAAATCAATTACCAACTTATCAACTTTACCTCTATATCCAATTTCAAAAGAAGTAACTTTTTCAGGTTTAACTAAATCGGGATTGGCAATTTCCAGAACCGAAGGATCCCCTGTTTCACCCAAAGCCGCTACAGAAGCCGCAGAGTACGAATTATTATATGCTGCCGCACCAGTTTGCGTAATCGATGATGGTTGTTGATACTGAAGTTGCCCGGTAGCGCTGATATCGTAATCTCTTGAATATCGATTCAAATTCTCCGGCGCAGACCCCACCAGAATGGCCCTTCCCGCATCTAGACCAATAAAAAGATCTTGGGTAGTCGGGTTTCTAAATCCGGTTTGGGCAGAAGCCCTAATGTTATGGTTTCTACTGATGGTATAACCAGCGGACAATCTTGGCGAATAAAATCCGTCAAAGAACTCAGACTTATCATAACGGATAGATCCCGTTAGCTTCAAACTTTTTTCCCCTTCAAAAGGCAAGGTCTTTTGAACCTGCGAGTAAATTCCAAATTCGGAGTAATCAATTGGGCCATCTATATCGGTGTAAATCGTACCTAAGGAATTTAAACTATACTCCCTAAAAGAACCACCGACTTGAATTTCCGCCCAATCAATCAAATGACTGAAGTTATAATTACCATCTGCATGATAATATTTAGATTGGTCGTAAAACTGGGACCCCTTGCTCAAATCCGGGTCTTTAATAACTTTATTGAAGGCCGCTTCAAATTCAGGGGTACCGGGCAAGTATCTTCCCGACTCCGCTTGTGCCCTACCTGCAGCATGCGCCTCGGCATCTGTAGCCCCTGCCAAGGTTGCTTGAACATAGGCCCCTGTATATTCTCCGAACCAAGTATTATTATCTTTCCAAATCTGGTTAATATTGATACCGGTGAACACCATATCATAAGAATCTCCAGCCTTATCACCAACTAAATACCCTCTTACGAAAAAATTGTCATTCTTGACTTCAAACTTATGTTGTTCTTGAAAAAATCCATCAATATTATATCTATTGGTACCTTGGTAAATAGTAGTACCTGTACCCACCTTACCTACGTAAGAAATCTCCAAACTGTTATCTTCAATCGGTCTATAATATAAACCCCAATCGGCCTTTATACTTTCTGCATTATACTGGGTAAGATCACCTTCATCATAACCCGTTCTACTTACGATTTCCGAAGGAACCAAGGCATTGGCACCGGCAGGCAAGATGCCTAAGCCCTCTAAAGTAAGCGCAACATCCTTAATGTTTGTAGCAACCTCATCTCCATATACATTAACACCGTCATAGTTCAAGTTATCCCTTGTACCTCCCGGTGTATTCTTATCATCTATATTATTCGCCGCCCAGTCGGTTCCCTTCAAATATCCGAAATTGACTTTTCCCGCAAATTTATCACTGAATTTATATGCAGCCCTAATACCGACATCGGTGTACGCATTGTCACCGGCAGCTTCTTGGGAAGTTATCCCTCGTTTGATGGATACACTGATACCCTCATAATCAAAAGGATTTTTACTTCGCATAAACAAAATACCGTTAAAGGCGTTTGCCCCATAAAGTGCAGATGATGCTCCCGGTAATAATTCAACACTTAAAACATCAGGTTCAACTAAACCCACCAAGTTCCCGATAGGGAAGTTCAATGCCGGTGTTGAGTTGTCCATACCATCTACCAACTGCATAAAACGCGTATTGGCAAAAGACGCAAACCCTCTTGTATTGACAGATTTAAAGGTTAAACTGTTGGTGTTAACATCAACTCCTTTTAGATTCTCAAGACCTCCATAAAAATCTGCGGCAGTACCGTTCTTTATTTCAGAAACTCCAATTCTTTCTACTGTAACCGGAGATTCAAAAATACGCTCGGGCGTTCTTGAAGCAGAAATAACCACTTCATCCAAAAATGTTTGCGACTCATTAATTACAATGGTCAAGGTTTGATTGTTCGAGGTGACTTCCTCAGTAACATCGGAATATCCGATACTCGTAATTCTTAACTGAAAAGGGGGTACTTCAGAGGTTTGTAAGCTAAAATTTCCGTCAAAATCCGTTGTGGCACCAATCGCCTTTCCTTCGATAACGATATTGGCCCCTGGTACGGGTTGACTGTTCTGATCTACCACTTTTCCGTTTACCGTCGTTTGCGAAAATCCAAAGCTAGTCGCCAACAGCAAGGCTAAAAATAGTATTGCTCTCATGTTAAGTTTAAGTTAAATATGTTAGTAACCCGAAGTTACATTTTTTTTTCGACCAATAATCATAAAATGAAAAAAATTATGCATGCATAGTATATATTTGCTAAAAAACACCCCTTGAAATTACATATTTACCAAAACAAACAGGCCTTGACGTACGTCAAGGCCTGTTAAATGCTGATAATTATATGGTTTTAAGCGCCTACTCTACAGTAACCGATTTTGCCAAGTTTCTAGGCTGATCTACATTACAGCCACGCATAACGGCAATATGATAAGACAATAATTGCAATGGAATGGTGTTCAATAAGGGAGAAAGACTTTCAAGGGTCTCTGGAACTTCTACCACATGATCGGCGAGTTCGGTCACCTGCGTATCACCTTCAGTAACTATGGCGATTATCTTTCCTTTTCTCGACTTTATCTCTTGAATATTACTGACCACCTTTTCATAATGCCCTTTTTTAGTAGCAATAACGAAAACCGGCATTTGATCATCAATCAACGCGATAGGTCCATGTTTCATTTCTGCGGCTGGATACCCCTCGGCATGGATATAACTAATTTCCTTAAGTTTCAACGCTCCTTCCAAGGCCACTGGGAAATTATACCCCCTACCTAAATAGAGGCAGTTGGTAGAATCTTTATACACATCGGCAATAATCTCTATAAGGGCGTTGCTCTCCAAAACCTTCTCTACTTTAGCCGGAATGGTCTCAAGCTCGGTCAAAAACTCATGGAACCTAGACTCGGAAAACACTCCTTTTTCTTTCGCCAATTTCAAGGCCAATAAGGTAAGTACCGTGATCTGGGTCGTAAAAGCCTTAGTTGAAGCCACCCCGATTTCAGGACCGGCATGGGTATAAGCACCCGCATCGGTCTCTCGTGCAATAGAAGAACCTACTACATTACATACACCGAAAACAAAGGCTCCCTTTTCTTTAGCCAATTTAATGGCGGCCAAGGTATCTGCCGTCTCTCCCGATTGTGATATGGCAATAAGAATGTCCTTATCGGTAATCACCGGATTTCTATATCTGAACTCAGAAGCATATTCGACCTCAACAGGAATCCTTGCCAAATCTTCAAAAATGTATTCGGCCACTAAACCTGCATGCCATGAGGTACCGCACGCCACAATAATGATGCGATTGGCATTCATGAACTTCTCAAGGTTTTGGTCAATACCCGCCATCTTTATAAGACCCTGCGATGCACGTAACCTTCCTCTATACGTATCTAAAATAGCTCTTGGTTGCTCGTAAATTTCCTTTAACATAAAATGATCGTAACCTCCCTTTTCAATTTCCTCGAGGTTCATTTTCAACTCAAGAATATTCGGATACGCTACGGCGTCATTCTTTATTTTACGAAGTTTGATTTCCTTTCCCAATCGAATAATTGCCATCTCCTCATCTTCAAGGTATACGGCATTGTTGGTAAACTCGATAAAGGGTGAAGCATCGGAAGCAATGAAAAACTCATTGTCACCAACACCTATTGCCAATGGACTTCCCAATTTGGCCACCACGATTTCATCGGGCTTCTTTTTGTCAAAAACGGCAATGGCGTATGCGCCAACCACTTCGTTCAACGCAATCTGAACCGCTTGACCCAGTTTAACACCTTCGGTTTTTTGCACCTCTTCGATCAGGTTGATCAAAACTTCGGTATCGGTATCCGATTCAAAAGTGTAGCCCCTTTTGGTGAGCTCCTTCTTTACCGATTCGTAGTTTTCGATAATTCCGTTGTGAATGATTACCAAATCACCCGAATTGGAATAATGTGGGTGGGAGTTGATGTCGTTGGGTACCCCATGGGTAGCCCAACGTGTATGACCTATACCTAGATTTCCTTTCAATGAAATGGTACTTTCCGCCTTTTTCTTAAGGTCTTCCACCTTACCCTTGGTCTTAGCCAAGTTTATTTTTTCGCCGTCAAAGATTGCAACACCGGCACTGTCATAACCTCTATATTCAAGACGTTGCAAACCTTTTACTATAATCGGATAAGCCTCTCTATGACCTATATAACCTACTATTCCACACATACTATCTAAGTTAATTAAAGTTGGGGAAATACATATACTTCGGCGCAAATGTAATGGATGCTGCCCAAATCCCCTCAGAATACTCCTATAAAACGTAATTTATCGTTAATTGGTATGATAAAGCAAAAAGCATGCCCCATATCAACAAACTCACGAGTTATTGTTATCGTAGTCGACTTAAAAACAATTAGTTGGTTTCAGTATAGAAAATTTCAAGCTCCAATTTCTTATCGGAGTCAGCACCGTCGACTGAGCTACCGTAAAGAACGGTACCCAAAGGTGTCAAGGTATTTGCCACGGGTAATTGTTGTTCGCCACCATTCTCTAGCATTGCATTGCCAGTTGCCGTAATAAACGCATTGGCCGTAGCGGTAAGTCCCAAGCTCACATTCTCGGCACTGCCCGACACCAAACTATTAAGGTAGGTGGTAATATTTATCGTATACGTAGAACTCCCATCTGAATTCGATTTGACCAAATACCCGTCATATTCAGCAGATTGACCATCAGCATCACTAGCCGACAAAGGCAGTCCGGTATTGGTATCCATATTGTACAAATAAAGTCGGCTAGGCTCTTCCCCTAGATTATCATCGGCCACATGAAATACAAGATTGGCCTCATTGATAATCCAATTTTTAGACTTGATCTCATCGATTACCTCGCGACTACCTGCACTATCGAACAATTTGATTTCGGCAAAACTACCCGCTCCACCCTTTAAATAAATCTTCGATGCATTTTCGCCCGTATCAAGACTTTCCGCTATTTCAGTAGGATAGGCCTCATTAACGAAAGTATTCACCGCATTACCATCTATTCCGGTAAGCTGGCCCTGAGAACTATACGATTCCCTTACAAAGCCCAAGACAACGTCTTTTTGCTTACCCTGAGGAGTAACATTCCCCTCGGAATCGGCACTATCATAACTATAGGAAATTGTAATGTTCGCCGCCCTTATGTTGAACAAGAACATAACATCGCTCTCCACTCCGGAAACCGAAAAATGCAAGCCTCGTAAAAACTCCTTAAAATTGCTTTGACTGAAGAGTTCGGTCGACCCTTCCTTATCCAAGATATTTTCCTGGAAAAAATCTTTGTCCAAAGCCACGCGGATACCAGGCGACAAATAACTATACTGGGTAGATTCATCAACATCTTCAGTTGATTCATCGTCTCGCTTCTTCAATTGAATCTGCTTTGAACTGACCACGATAGGTTCCGACTCGGCACTATCATAAATCACTTCATCAACAAAAGTCGGCGCAAATTCCTGACTTGAATAATACTCTTGCGCTTCCTCAAAATTAGCCGAAGGATCCAGGTCTCGCATAAAAAATGTAGACCGCTGCACTTTCAGGTTAAAGCTAGGCACCGGATCTTCCAATTCATCGTACAGTTTTCCACCTACGTAAATACTGTCCAAATCGAAAGCCTTACGAAACTGGTCCTTTACAAAATCGGCATCGTCTTCGTCATCATTGGGGTCTAACGGGTTCGAACCTTTTGTTTTTTCCTGGTTATCGGTAAGACCACCACCATCGGTATCGCTATTGGGATCCGTTGGATCTTTATCCAATGCATCTATAAGTCCGTCTAAATCGGCATCACCTGAAGGGTTGGTCAAAAAAGGAATATAAAGATACACCGAATCGATCGTTTCATTTTCGGGAATCTGCAAAACGGAACTCGGATTCTCCTCTTCTTCTTGTTCCTGGGTATACGAACCAAAAATAGGGTTCGCACTGGGCAATAACACTTGAGAGGTCACACTTGCCTCGGTTTTCCCATAAAGGGGATCATCGTATACACCTAATTGGTAAATGGCCAACCGGTTCGCAGATACGGCCTTTATTTTTTTATTATAGGCAAAGACATCGTAGCTAGCCTTATTATTTTTGAACGGTTCACCCCCGACTACGCCCGAGCCGATGGTTGTCAAGTCTTCTTCACATGATGCAAAAATGGTGACAAATACTATTACTGCCAGCGCAGGGAGCTTCAATCTGTTCAAAAAAATCATTCGGGCTAATTTAAAACTTCAGTGTTATAAAAATTGGCGTATGCCTCTTCAAATTCTTGAAGGGTAACGTACGGCAACACAGGTTTTTCAAGGTTGGATATATGGCTTTGTAAATCTTCTGGAATATCTTCCGCCGCTAAAATAATGGCATCGGAATGATCTACAGCAACCTTTAACAAATTATTATATGTAGGAGTTTTTAGCGGAGCTATACTTTCTTCGGCAATACCGTCAAAAGCCACTTTTTTGATCATGTCGGAATCAAGCTCGCCCTCAAAGGACTTACCATATACCGATGTCACAATTTTACTGGCATTGAACAAAGGTTCGTCTGCATAGTATTTCTTTAGGTACAATGGCAATAAAGAAGCCATCCAACCATGGACATGGATAATATCGGGAGACCAATTCAATTTCTTGACGGTCTCAACTACACCCTTTGCAAAAAAGATGGCGCGCTGATCATTATCTGGAAACAAAGTGCCTTCAGCATCGGTAAAGGTCGCCTTTCGCTTGAAGTATTCGTCATTGTCTATGAAATACACCTGAATACGCTCTCTCGGTATGGAAGCGACTTTTATAATAAGCGGCATATCGATATCGTTGATCACAAGATTCATCCCTGACAGACGTATAACTTCGTGAAGTTGATGCCTTCGCTCATTAATATTTCCGTACCGAGGCATGAATATGCGAATTTGGCCACCATTGCTGTTGACCATCCTTGGCGTTTCATAAGACATTAGGGAAACTTCGTTCTCCGGAAGATAGGGTACCAACTCCGATGATACGAACAATATCTTTTTACCATTCATATTTGCAATGTTTTATGTATTTGGTGCAACGTGCGTGCAAAATTACAAAAATTATGCACATTAGCCGTAATTATAGTAAGTTTGCTCGCTTTTAAAACAAACCTATGTTGGTATTCAAAACGAAAAAAGAGCTGACCGAGCACGTTTCAGCACTCCCAAAAACGAACCGTTTAGCATTGGTTCCTACCATGGGAGCACTCCACAAAGGTCATGTATCATTGGTCGAACAGGCCATTGCCGAAAATGAGACCGTGGTGGTGAGCATCTTTGTAAACCCCACCCAGTTCAACAACAAAGAAGACCTAGAAAAATATCCACAAACGCTGCAGGCCGACCTCGACCTACTGTCAGCTACCTCCGAAAACATCATCATATTCGCCCCATCGGCCGAAGAAGTCTACGATAAGAACGTCAAAGCCAAGACTTATGATTTTGAAGGATTGGACCAAGTTATGGAAGGTGCCTTTAGAGAAGACCATTTTAATGGCGTAGGCACTATAGTAGAGGCACTTCTTTTGCTCGTAAAACCCGATCGCGCCTATTTTGGCGAAAAAGATTTCCAGCAGCTACAGATTATCAGAAAACTGGTCGAACAGCAACAAATACCCGTAGAAATCATAGGCTGCCCGATTGTCAGGGAACCTAGCGGACTGGCCATGAGTTCGCGCAATGAAAGGTTATCGCCCGAATTGCGACAAAAGGCATCGTTCATCTACAGCACCCTACTTGCTGCCAAGGAAAAATTTGGCACGAAAAGTGCTGGTTATGTAGTGGATTGGGTCAAGAAAGAATTTGACCAACACGAAGACCTAGAACTGGAATACATAGAAATAACCGATGTAAACACGCTACGTCCGATTACAATAAAAAACGAAAACCTAAAATATAGGGCATTTATCGCCGTTTATGCTGGCGGAGTCCGACTTATAGACAATATTGCCCTATAATTAATTATCTTTGTCACATGCAAATAGAAGTTGTAAAATCTAAAATACACCGTGTAAAAGTTACCGGGGCCGACCTGAACTATATCGGCAGCATAACTATTGATGAAGATTTGATGGATGCCGCCAATATTATTCGTGGCGAAAAAGTACAGATCGTCAACAACAACAATGGCGAACGCCTAGAGACCTACGCCATACCGGGCCCACGAAACAGTGGAGAACTTACACTGAACGGGGCCGCGGCCAGAAAGGTAGCCGTAGGCGACATACTTATTCTGATTACGTATGCACGTATGGATATCGAAGAAGCCAAAACGTTCAACCCCGCGTTGGTTTTCCCCAATGAAGAGACTAATTTGTTGAAGTAGACTTGAACCAAAAACTCAAAAAAACACTAAAAACAGTACTCCCAATAGCCTTGGGAGTTTTTTTAGTTTGGTACTCTTACTACAAGACTTCACCAGAAGACAGGGAGCAGATATTATATTACATTAAGGACGCGGACCTTTTCTGGGTCGGCATTTCAATCGTACTCGGCATACTCGGGCATATTTCCCGTGCCGTACGTTGGAATTACCTACTGGAGCCCTTGGGGTACAAGCCCAAAATCATCAATAACATTTTTATTATCCTAATGGCCTATTTTGCAAATTTAGGCATCCCCAGAACCGGGGAAATCCTTCGGGCCACCGCCTTGACCACTTACGAGGACGTACCCTTCGAAAAAGGCTTTGGCACCATTGTAACCGAACGGGTCATAGATGTCATCATGCTGTTAATGCTTATTGGCCTCACCTTACTCTTACAGACCGACAGCATTCTAGGCTTTTTACAAAACAAAGGATTTAACTTAAAAGGACTGCTGCTTTTAATGGGCGCGGGACTGTTCGGACTGGTTCTCTTTTTTATTTTCATCAAAAAATCATCACATAGGATCGCCCTGAAGATCAAAGGCTTTATCAAGGGACTGATGGAAGGTGTTTTTAGCATCTTTAAAATGAAAAAAAAGTGGGCCTTCGTATTCCACACCCTTTTCATTTGGGCTTGTTATGTCGGTATGCTGTGGGTAATTAAATTTACCGTGCCCGAAACCATACATTTATCACTGAGCCAACTTATGGTTGCTTTTGTAGCGGGCTCCTTCGCAATGACCGCCACCAATGGCGGTATAGGCCTTTACCCCATTGCCGTGAGCAGTGCATTGGCCATTTTTGGCATCAGCGCCGTATCGGGCGATGCCTTCGGTTGGATTATGTGGATCGCACAAACTCTCATGATCGTAGTTTTTGGGGCAATATCTTTTCTGGTATTACCGTTATTCAACAGAAACCGATAAGGTTTCGTTGTACCCAAAAACTAAACCATGTTACGCAAACTTACTTTTTTTGCATTCCTACTATGCGCTAGCCTGAATGCCCAGGTTACCCAAGAGATTTTCGAATCGTTCAAACTACAAGAACGAAGAGATGTAAAATACTACATTCCAGAAGATTACGACAAAGAAAAAAAATACCCCCTAATCGTGGTACTGGATGGCGAATACCTGTTCGACCAGGTAGTGGCCAACGCTAAGTTTTACAATAAATTCCACGGTATGCCCGCCAGTATCATTGTAGGTATACAACAAGGCAAGAAGAGCATTCGCCTTGACGATTGCGCCTATGAACCCGACACCGGACTCCCTTCTGAAAAAGCCAAGAATTTCTTTGAGTTTTTGGGGATGGAAATGATACCCTTCCTCGACCTCACCTATAGCACAGCCCCGTTCAAAATGATCGTCGGATATGATATTACGGCCAATTTCACCAACTACTGGTTATTTAAAGAGAGTTCCCTCTTCAACGCCTATATAAACATATCTCCCGACTTGGCCCCCGAAATGGAAACTAGGGTGCCCGCTCGCTTGGCCTCTTTTGACAAACAGATATTCTATCAGCTAATAGTCGAAACCGAGAAAAACGAAAACACCCCGCGCATTCTTCAAATGGACAAGGCCATTAAGGCCATTGACAAAGAATCGCTCCATTACACTTTTCTACAATACGAAGGTGCCGACCATATTTCTATAGCCACTTACGGACTAGGAAAAGCATTCGACAACATTTTCGGCATGTTCAAGCCTATTAGTCCAAAAGAGTATAAAACGCAAATATTGACTTCCGAAGATCCTGCATTTCAATATCTAGAGACCAAGTATCAAAGCATAGAAGATTTATTCGGATTCAAAAAAACAGTAGACCTTAACGACATCATGGCCATATACGCCGCATGCCGAAAAAAGGAAGACGTAGAATCCTTAAAACCTCTTGCCGATCTTTGTAAAAAA
This sequence comes from Zobellia galactanivorans, assembly GCF_000973105.1. Taxonomy (NCBI): domain Bacteria; kingdom Pseudomonadati; phylum Bacteroidota; class Flavobacteriia; order Flavobacteriales; family Flavobacteriaceae; genus Zobellia; species Zobellia galactanivorans. The sequence continues at coordinate 1,679,392 of NC_015844.1, forward strand.
GAGTTTCCGGAAACCATGATGGGCTTCTATTTTGAGGGTGAATACTACGAGCAGATCGGCGAACCCAAAAAAGCGTTCAAAACCTTTGAAAAGGCCTTTGCCATGGATGAAATAGATTTCTTGACCAAAGAGATGGCCTTGGAAAAAATCGATGCCTTGAAGGCTGATTTCGGATACTAAATAACAACAAGGTACACCCCGCAAATATCAAACAAAGTTTTACCTTTAAGGCCAACTTAAAAACTAAGTATGGCCAAAACAAAAACAGCCTTTTTCTGCCAGAACTGCGGCACTCAGTACGCCAAATGGGTGGGACAATGTTCCGCTTGTAAAGAATGGAATACCGTAGTTGAGGAAGTCATTCAAAAGGAAGAAAAAACAAGCTGGAAGGCAAACACTACAACTGTTTCAAAAATAGCTAAACCCTTACGTGTCAACGAAATAAGCACGAACAAGGAGCTTCGCCTAAACACTTTTGACCTAGAATTCAACCGTGTTCTTGGAGGGGGGCTCGTTCCAGGGGCATTGGTTTTACTGGGAGGCGAACCCGGCGTAGGTAAAAGTACTTTGCTTTTGCAGATCGCACTAAAACTTCCGTACAGAACGCTTTATGTTTCAGGGGAAGAAAGCCAAAAACAAATCAAAATGCGGGCGGATAGGATCCACCCCAATAGCGAAACCTGTTTCATTTTAACAGAAACCAAGACCCAGAACATTTTCAGGCAAATAGAGGCCACCGAACCCGACATTGTCGTCATCGATTCCATTCAAACCCTTCATTCCGATTATATAGAATCGGCCGCAGGAAGCATATCGCAGGTACGTGAATGCACCGCTGAACTCATCAAGTTTGCCAAAGAAACCAACACCCCCGTCATTTTAATTGGCCACATTACCAAAGACGGCTCTATTGCGGGACCAAAGATCCTGGAACACATGGTCGACACCGTATTGCAGTTTGAAGGTGACCGCAACTACGTATACCGCATTCTTAGGGCCCTGAAGAACCGCTTCGGGTCAACGGCCGAGCTAGGCATCTACGAAATGCAGGGAGGAGGACTCAGACAGGTCAACAACCCTTCCGAAATATTGATTTCCAAAAACGACGAAGGATTAAGCGGAACGGCCATAGCCTCCACCGTAGAGGGTATGCGCCCCCTGATGATAGAAATACAAGCCTTGGTGAGTACGGCCGTCTACGGTACGCCTCAGCGCTCTACCACGGGCTATAACGCCAAACGGCTCAATATGCTATTGGCTGTACTTGAAAAAAGGGCCGGATTCAAATTGGGGGCGAAAGATGTCTTTTTGAATATTACCGGAGGGATATCTGTAGACGACCCCGCCATAGACCTTGCGGTCATCGCCGCCATACTATCGAGCAACGAGGATATACCCATTGAAAAAGGGGTGTGCTTTGCTGCGGAAGTAGGACTTGCAGGCGAGATACGGCCCGTACAACGGGTCAACCAACGGATTTCGGAAGCGGAAAAACTTGGCTTCACATCAATTTATGTCTCCAAGAATAACAAAATCACCCTGAAAAACACGAAAATCGAAATCCATCTCGTTTCAAAAATCGAAGACATGGTCAGCGCTTTGTTCGGCTAATCCCGAAACTATATCTTCCTCTATCGCTTATCGCGGAGTATACGGGCAGTAACCAAGATAATCAAGATTACCGCAACGATTACGATCAATTGCCCGAGGCCTACTTTTAAAAAAAACATAATTACGGTTTAGGGTGCCGGATTGGGTATGGCGTTATGTATTTCATCTATGCCCTTGAGCACCTCTTCACTTAGGGTCAAGTCTATACTTGCTATATTTTGGTCTAACTGCTCTATTGAGGTAGCACCGATGATGGTACTGGTAACGAACGGTCGTGTATTTACAAAAGCCAAAGCCATTTGTGCCATTGAGAGCCCGTGTTCTTGGGCCAGTTTATGATATTTTTCAGTGGCCCTTACCGCCTGCTCGCTACTATACCGCTTATAATTGGGGAACAAGGTAATTCTTGCCGTGGCCGGCTGCATACCTCCCAAATATTTTCCTGACAAGGTACCAAAACCCAAAGGGGAATAAGCCAAAAGTCCGACTTTCTCGCGAATGGATATTTCCGACAGTCCCACTTCGAATTGACGGTTCAACAGGCTATAGGGGTTTTGAATGGTAATCGCCCTAGGCAAACTGGCATGCACCTTGCTTTCGGTTAAAAAACGCATGGTTCCCCATGGCGTTTCGTTCGAAATCCCGACCTGCCTGATCTTTCCTTCGCGTATCAAATCTCGCAAGGTCTCAAGAACTTGGTGAATGTTATCTTCCCAATGGTCGGAAACATCGTGCGTATACCCTCTTTTTCCAAAGTAATTGGTATTCCTTTCCGGCCAATGCAGTTGATAAAGGTCGATATAATCGGTCTGAAGACGCTCTAAACTGGCATCGACCGCACTACGGATGGAGTCAGGTGTAAAGCCTGTGGTTCTGATAAATTTCGTAAAATCGGCCTTTCCGGCAATTTTGGTTCCTAAAATCACCTTATCGCGATTGCCATTTTTCTTAAACCAGGTACCGATGATCTTTTCGGTATCGGAATGACGGTCTGGGTGCGCAGGAACCGGGTACAATTCGGCCGTATCAAAAAAATTGACCCCTTTATCCAAGGCAAAATCCATCTGCTCATGACCTTCCGCTTCCGTATTCTGGTTGCCCCAGGTCATAGTGCCGAGACAAATTTTACTGACCTCAATATCGGTGTGGGGCAAAGTAGTATATTCCATGTATTCTTTGGGGTATTGATTGAAAAAGTCTCAAATTTAAGCAATTCATAGGTTAGCAAACAAAGCGAATCGCATGTTTCCGAAAATTCGAATACACACAGTCTTCCTTAGTAGACCTAAAAGCCCCCCATCAGGGCGTTTCCACCTCGACCAAAATGGGGCAATGATCACTGTGTTTTGCCTCTGAAAGTATCACGGAGCGCTTTAGCCTATCTTTCAAAGGTTCGGCCACCATTCCGTAATCTAACCTCCACCCTTTATTGTTGTTCCTCGCATTGGCGCGGTAACTCCACCAGGTATAATTATCGGGTTCCTTATTAAAATGACGAAAACTGTCGATAAAACCGCTATCCATAAAATTACCGATCCACTCACGCTCGACTGGCAAAAAGCCCGAAACATTCTTATTGCGCACCGGATCATGAATGTCTATGGCCTGATGACAGACATTATAATCACCCAAAACAATAAGGTTCGGGTGGGTCTTTCTAAGTTCATCGGTATATTTCCGAAAGTCGGCCATATACATGAGTTTATGTTCCAAACGCGCCAAGTTGGTCCCCGAGGGCAAATACATGCTCATGATGGATATATCCCCAAAATCGGCCCTGATATTGCGCCCCTCAAAATCCATATAATCGATACCTGTCCCTTTCTGAACCGCATCAGGCTGTTTCTTTGATAAAATCGCAGTACCACTATAACCTTTTTTCTGGGCACTGAACCAGTAGTTATTACTATAGCCCGCCTCCTCAAAAAGCGAAAGGTCCAATTGTTCTTCCATGGCCTTGATTTCCTGTAGACAGACTACATCGGGATCTACGGCTTGCAGCCAATCTAAAAAACCTTTGTTCAATGCGGCTCGAATGCCATTTACGTTATAAGAAATTATTTTCACAGGTATGCTTTTTACGAAAATACACATTGTTGACAAAGATGGCCGCTAAGTTTCCTATTTTTACTTTTCCCACAACAAAAGCCTTTATGAAGCATCTCTTTTTTGTTTTCCTTTCCTTCCTTTTACCTCTTCATATTCACGCACAAGACGACGTTCAAAAAGACCGTGTTACGATACTTGATGAAATTGTACTGACCGATACCCTCACCGTCAAGAACGCCACAGGCATAGTAGCCTCCAGCTTGATCGGACCAAAAACCTTTCAAAATTACAGTCCGGTAGACATGGTGTCGGCCATCAATCAAATTCCCGGGGTCTTTGTTCTTTCCGGAGCCCTCAATACCAATAGGATTACTATTAGGGGCATTGGCGCCCGCTCACAATTCGGTACGGACAAGCTACACCTCTACTACAACGATATTCCCATTACCAATGGCACAGGAGCCTCTACCATTGAAGCCTACGACCTTGAAAACCTAGAGGCCATTGAAGTTATAAAAGGGCCCAAGGGCACGGCTTATGGCGCAGGGCTTGGAGGTGCCATCATACTTGTTTCCGAAGAAAGCGACGCCGATATCACTTTCTTGAACAACAAACTTACCGTGGGCTCTTACGGACTTCTAAAAGACAACCTCAAATTTTCACATACCGATTCCAAACTTTCCCTTCAGTTACAATATGGACATATGGAAAACGATGGCTATCGTGAAAACAATGCCTTCGAAAGAGACGGTATCCTTTTAAACGCTTCCTATAAAATCAAACCGAACCAAAAGATTTCCGTCTTACTGAACCATATCGATTATTCCGCCGAAATTCCAAGTTCATTGGGCCAAACGGCCTTTGAAACAAATCCCAAACAAGCCGATTTCACTTGGAATGCCGCCCAAGGCTACGAAGCCAACAAATACACCTTGGCAGGCCTGTCGTACACCCATGACCTCAGCCCCCATCTCAAAAACAGTACTAGCATCTTCTACACCTATCTCGACCACTACGAACCCAGACCGTTCAATATTCTAGATGAAATTACGAACGGCTATGGTTTCAGAACCCGATTTTATGGAACATTCGACCTCCTTCGGCGCCCAGCCGAATACACTTTTGGAGGAGAGCTTTACAAAGATGAATACCAGTGGGCCACAATTGAAAATTTATACGAGGAAAACAACGGTAAGGGAAGCCTAGAAGGAAGCCGCATTAGCGACAACAAAGAGTTCAGAAGGCAATTCAACGTATTCGGAACGCTCACACTGGCCCTTTCGGAAGCTTTTAAGGCCCAATTCGGCCTGAATATCAACAAGACCCATTACGATTTTCGCGATAAGTTCAACCTAGGAAGCCAAAACAAAAGTGCAAAACGAGATTTCAATACCATTGCCCTCCCTAACCTAAACCTAAACTATCGCCTCCCCTCAGGCTTAAATATATTTGCCAATATAAGTAAAGGGTTCTCGAACCCCAGTTTAGAAAAATCACTGACCCCGGATGGAGTTATCAACCCAGATATTGCCCAAGAGACGGGTACAAACTATGAAGTGGGCGGAGATACTTATTTCTTAAAAAAGAAACTCTACATCAATATAGCCCTCTACCGTATGAACATAAAAAACTTATTGGTAGACCAACGCATTGGCGAAGACCAATATATTGGAAAAAATGCCGGAAGTACCCGACACCAAGGTATCGACACAGAGTTGAACTACACCATAGAACTAGGTCGCCAGATACGTCTACGCCCATTTTTCAACTATACGCTCAGCGATTTTAGTTTTATGGAATTCATTGACGGCGACAATGATTATTCGGGAAACCCCTTGACCGGCGTACCAAAACACCGAATTAGTTCTGGCTTGCAAATTCAGCTCAAGAACGGCTTCTTCTGGAACACGACCTACCAGTATGTGGATAAAATTTCATTGACGGACGCCAACACCCTATACAGTGCCCCTTTTCAACTAGCACATATGAAAATAGGCTATAGAAGGCAGCTTTCAGACCGTTTGGACCTAGGCCTAAACTTGGGCGTGAACAATATCTTCGATACCGCATATGCCCAATCGGTACTTATAAACGCTACCGGTTTTGGAGGAAGGGAGCCCCGATACTTCTACCCTGGAAACGGAAGAAATTGGTACGGGGGCCTTAACCTTAAGCTGAAACTCTAGAGTTTCTGCATTTTCATAAGCCAGGTCTTCATATCTACGGCTTTATGAATAATTTCTTTTAAGCTAGAAATGGACACACGTTCTTGTTCCATAGAATCACGATGACGAATGGTAACCGTTCGGTCTTCCAAGGTCTGGTGATCGACGGTAATACAAAAAGGAGTACCATTGGCATCTTGTCTCCTATAACGACGTCCTACCGCATCCTTTTCATCGTAAGTGACGTTAAAATCCCATTTCAGGTCTTCAATAATTTCGTGGGCCACTTCGGGAAGACCATCTTTTTTTACCAATGGCAAGATAGCCGCTTTGGTCGGTGCCAAGACCGCAGGAAGCTTAAGTACGGTTCTAGTTGATCCGTTCTCGAGTTCTTCCTCGACCAAAGAGTTTGAAAAGACCGCCAAGAACATACGATCAAGACCTATGGAAGTCTCTAGCACATAAGGCACATAGCTTTCCCTTGTTTCCGGGTCAAAATACTGAAGTTTCTTTCCTGAGAATTTCTCATGGCTAGACAAGTCGAAATCGGTTCGTGAGTGAATTCCCTCCAGTTCTTTGAACCCGAATGGAAAACGGAATTCTATATCTGCAGCGGCATCGGCGTAGTGGGCCAATTTTTCGTGATCGTGAAAACGATAGTTATCTTCACCAAGACCTAATGAAAGGTGCCACTTCATTCTATTCTCCTTCCACTTTTCGTACCACTCTTGCTGCGTACCCGGTTTAATGAAATATTGCATTTCCATTTGTTCAAATTCACGCATGCGGAATATAAACTGACGGGCAACAATTTCGTTTCGGAAGGCTTTTCCGGTTTGTGCGATTCCAAAAGGAATTTTCATCCGTCCGGTTTTCTGAACGTTCAAAAAGTTGACAAAAATACCCTGTGCGGTTTCGGGGCGAAGGTACAGATCCATGGCGCTGTCTGCCGTTGCCCCTAATTTTGTACCGAACATAAGGTTAAACTGTTTTACCTCGGTCCAGTTCTTTGAACCTGACATAGGGCAGGCAATATCCAATTCCTCTATCAACTTCTTAACATCGGCAAGGTCTTCGTTTTCGAGAGACCTGCCCAATCTTTTCAAAATGGCAGTGGCCTGCTCTTGGTAATCGACTACCCTTTGGTTGGTAGCCAAAAACTGTTCCTTGTCAAACTTATCGCCAAAGCGTTTGGCCGCCTTAGCCACCTCTTTTTCTATTTTGGCCTCGATTTTTGCCACATGGTCTTCAACCAATACATCGGCACGATACCTTTTTTTGGAGTCTTTGTTATCGATCAATGGGTCGTTGAAAGCATCAACGTGTCCTGAAGCCTTCCAAGTAGTGGGGTGCATAAATATGGCCGCATCGATCCCGACAATATTGTCGTTGAGCTGAACCATGGCTTTCCACCAATACTCCCTTATATTTTTTTTGAGTTCCGCACCGTTTTGTGCGTAATCGTAAACGGCACTAAGTCCGTCGTAAATCTCACTTGATTGAAATACGTACCCATACTCCTTTGCATGGGATATTACTTTCTTAAAATCGTCTTCTTGTTTTGCCATGCGGCAAAAATAGGATATTAGCCCAATGTCAGAAAATTTATTTTAGCTCAAATTCGGATGAAGTGAGGAGTTTTTGATTTTCAAAAATATTCAGCCTATAGACCCCTTCCTTCAGAGAGCCTTGAGGAAGCGTAATAAAGTCGCAAATATTGGTCTCTTCGCCACTGAATAAAAACTGCACCCTCTTGCTGTAAATGTTTCCGTTGACCGAAATGGTATTGGCATTATCTTCCAGTACGCGCATATTGGGATCCAAAAACTGGAAATAGATGACTTTTTCCGAATTAGGCTCATTGCCATCGGGCGCTACAGTAACGCAGCCGCGTAATTTTTCGATCAAGGAGGCCTTGTTGGTCTTTATGGGTTTGCCCGAACGCAAGCGAAAACCGCTTCCTTCGGGATTGTTCAAGGCCAAATATCGCTTCGCCTTAAGTTCTTTGTTCAGTTCGGTTATTTTTTTGCGCTGCATGGCCTCGGCCTCGGCCAAAGAACTGCTCTTTCCGCGCAGTAACTCTATCTGTTTTTTGGTTTCTTGATACTTCTCGGACAACACCATGTTGTTATATTTCAAGAAGTTGTTCTTTAACTTCAGGCTATCGTTCTTGGCCTCTAAGCGCCTAAGTTCGCTTTTGTACTCCCTTAGCTTCTCTACCGTAAAGTTTAACCTCCCAACAGAATCCAACAATTGTTGCACCCTATATTTAGAGCTTTCCAGTTCTATTTCGTTGACCTCGTTAAGTGCCGAAAGCCGATCTACGTCGGTCTTCATTAAGGTCAAATCTTTTACAAGCAGTTCCTTTTCTTGCTCCAAAAAGGCAATTTGACTTCTTGATTGGGCATAGCTGTAATAAAAGGCTATCAAAATGCCTATTATAACGGCAACCAATGCAGTAAGTATTATTTTATAGTTGAATTTAGTATCTTGAACGTCCATTGGGGCGTGTTGGGCTTTTATGGTAAGCTTGGTTTGGCTAAGAAATTGAAGTTTAAAATGTTAACAAATATACTAAATGATATCAATTCAATCTTAGCTCCACGGGTCTGTTTTGGATGTAATGCTCATTTATACGGAGGAGAGCAACTCCTCTGTACCATTTGCCGAAACGATTTGCCGCTTACCGATTATTCTTTTAACGATGAAAACCCCGTAGACCGTATATTTTACGGTAGAATTAACATAAAAAAGGCCAGTTCTATGCTTTTTTTCTCAAACAGGGGCATCGTCCGCGAACTGATTCACTACCTAAAGTACAGAAATCAAGAGCAAATAGGCACATTTCTCGGGGATTGGTACGGGCAAATCTTGAAAGACAACCACGAGCTCACCGATACCATCGACATGGTCATACCTGTTCCACTACATCGAAAAAAACTAAAGAAACGCGGCTATAACCAGGTTGCCTCCTTCGCCAAGCGATTGGCCTTTCACCTTAAAACGGCCTATGTCGACCATATTTTGGTCAAATCCGCAAACACCAAAACCCAGACTAAAAAAAGTAGAATCGGGAGATGGCAAAGCGACAAGATGCTTTACACGGTAACCGATATTGAATTCATCAAGAACAAACATATTCTGTTGGTAGACGACGTAATCACCACCGGCGCCACTATGGAACTGTGCGCCCGGGCATTGGCCAAAGCGCCGGGAACCACCTTGTACGTAGCCAGTATGGCCGTAGTACACAAGTTATGGAATTAAGAAAAATTAGTTGTTTCTTTGTGTCATAGTTGAGCAATATGGTGCGTCGTTTTGTGTCTTTTTTATTTTTATTTTTAATCGTTGCGGTATTATGGCAGTGCGCGCGAAGAGGTAGCCCGAGCGGTGGCCCGAAAGATATTACCCCACCTACGCTTACCAAGACGGAGCCCGACAGTATGACTACCAACTTTAAGGCCAGTCGTATTCGTCTTTATTTTGATGAATTCATCAAGTTAAAGGATATTCAGGAACAATTGATCGTCTCGCCTCCGCTAAAATACCAACCCGACATAACACCACAGGGCGGGGCCAGTAAATATGTTGAGATAAAATTCAAGGACACCTTACACGAAAACACCACCTACACCTTAAATTTCGGTCAAAGTATTCAAGACAACAACGAAGGCAATCCCAGTAGTTTTCTAACCTATGTTTTTTCCACGGGAGACTATATCGATTCCCTTGCCCTTACGGGTGCGGTAAAAGATGCCTTTAAGAAAAAAGCGGACGAGTTCATCAGTGTGATGCTCTACAAAATCGATACGGCCTATACCGATTCTACCATCTTTAAAAAACCGCCCAACTACATCACCAATACCTTGGACAGTGCCGTTATTTTTAGATTGAAAAACCTAAAGGAAGGACAGTACAAACTATTTGCCCTAAAAGACGAGGCAAAAAATAACATCTTCGATCAAAACGTAGACAAAATAGCCTTTCTTCAAGACACGATCACCCTTCCCACAGATTCTACCTATGTGTTGACCCTGTTTAAGGAAGTACCCAACTACAGTATGTCCGTACCGAGTTTAGTGGCCAAAAACCGTATCATTTTCGGTTATTACGGGGATGCCTCCGGGGTCGAGATCAAGCCCTTAACCGTCTTGCCCGATACCGTAAAGACCAAAATATTAAAGGAAAAAAACAAAGACACCCTTAATTTTTGGTTTACGCCCTATGAAATGGATTCTATCGTGTTTACGGCCACCAACGAAAAATTAAAAGTAATAGACACCTTTACCGTAAAGAGTCGAAAAGTAGGTGTTGACTCTTTACAGTTGCGCCCCAATCAGAACGGCACACTCAATTTCAGCGACCCTTTCTACATTGCCGCCAATACCCCTATCACCACAATCGACTCAACCCTATTTTTCATGACGGACCAAGATTCACTTGCCGTCAATTTCAAAACCGAGTTAGACACGGTAGAGAATAAAATAGATATCGATTTTACCATTGAACCGAACCAAAGCTACCAATTGGACCTTCTTCCCGGGGCCATCAGCGATTTATTCGGACAGTCGAATGACACCATATCATATTACCTATCTACAGGAAGCTATGCCGATTACGGAAACTTGAGGTTTAATATCACAGGAGGAGACTACCCTTTAATCGTTCAGTTGACCGACGAAAAAGGCGTCTTAAAAAGGGAAATTATAGCCACCGAGCCAAAAGTTTTTGAATTCAACCACCTTGAACCCGCTAAATACCTAATTCGGGTCATTTTTGATGCCAACGGTAACGGGAAATGGGATACCGGTAATTTTCTTAAAAAACGACAACCCGAAAAAATTAGTTACTACCCCGACATTATTGAGGTAAGGGCCAATTGGGAAATGGAACAAACCTTTATTCTTCCAGAATAAAAGAATCCCTATCGTTCAAGAACTTTAGTTTGTCGCGAACTTCCTTAATATGTTTTTTCGACAAGGTAACGGTCACGACTTCTTCAGTTGTGCTAAACACCATCTCTTGTCCCAAACCGTCAAGAACCACAGAATGCCCTGGGTATTGATGTCCCGAATCATCAGCCCCGATTCTATTTACACCAATGCAATAGGCCATATTTTCTATAGACCGTGCTTTTAACAAAGCATCCCACGCATTGATTCGAGGCTCCGGCCAATTGGCAACATAGAGCAATACATCATAGTCTTCGGTATTTCTGGCCCATACGGGAAAACGGAGATCATAACAGATCAACGGGCATATTCTAAATCCTTTATAACGCACCAATAAACGTTCATTGCCCGCATGGTACACCTTATCTTCCCCCGCAAGGGTAAAGGTGTGCCGTTTATCATAGACCGAAGTTGTACCATCAGGTTCTACAAAGAAGAGTCGGTTGGTATAGACTGCATTATCGAAGTACACCAAACTACCGGTGATGGCGGCGTTTTTTTGTCGCGCCATCGTTTTCATCCAATCAAGGGTCTTGGGCCCTTCTTCTTTTCCTATGTGCTGCGGATTCATGGTAAAACCGGTGGTAAACATCTCAGGAAGCACAATCAGGTCAACATCTGAAGCAAGCCCCCCTAATTTCTTTTCCAGTTCCAATCGATTCGCACGGGGGTCTTCCCATACCAGTGCGGTTTGTACCAAGGCTACCTTCAATAGTTTATCCATAGAAAACATCAATCAAAATACACTTCCGTTTTATTTTCAATTGCCATGGCGTGCAATTGTTTAAGTTGGGAAACCAAAATACGGTCTTTTGATATTTCGGGCAAATCGTCAATATCAAAAAAAGCGGCCCCACGCATATCGAAACCAGGGATAAGCTTGCCCCCGCTAAGTCGGCATAAAAAACACAGTTTATATACGTAAAAAGGCTGTGGCGGATGCGGATGCGATTGCTTATCATAAACGGCCATAAGCCTTACCACATTGGTAATCAACCCCGTTTCTTCTTCTATCTCCTTCATAATGCAAGCCGAGGGCGAATAACCCACCTCCGCCCATCCACCGGGTATGGTCCATTTGCCGTCTACACTTTCCTTGGCCATCAAAATCTGATTTTTCTCGTTAAGGACCAATCCACGTACATCGACTTTAGGGGTGGGATAATCCGTAACCGGCATATAAAAATCATCTAAAACCGACAAAGGTTTATCAGCTACCGAGGCCAAAAGTTCAAGGGCAAGCTGTTTGAGTTCGGTATAGCGTTCGCGGTTGTATTCATCTTCGGCATATACAAGTCCCGTTTCCGCCAGCGCCTTTATACGTTTAATTTGCTCTAATTGCTTCATTCCCTCCCTAAATTAAAGCTCAGCGGCCAACAACTCTATCAATTCGGGCACACCTTGCATTTTTGCATGATCATGGGCCGTGTTGCCCCTAGCATCTTTAGCCGTAGTATCGGCCCCGTGTTCCAGCAAGAGTTTGGCAATTTCCGGCCGATTGAAGGTAGCGGCATAAATAAGGCTGGTAGCCCCCATAGAATTCCGTTCGTTCACATTCGCCCCTCTTTCGATCAACATTTCTGCAATGCCCGCAAATCCCTTAAAGCACACCCCCATTAGCGCGGTGTTCCCGGACCCATCTATGGCATCGATCTTAGCACCTTTGTCCAACAACAATTCGGCTATTTCCATTTGATCGTAATACGTAGCCAAAATAAGGGGGGTAGAGCCCCTTTGATCTACGGCATCTACCAATTCGGGATTATCATTTAACATATGGGTTACCGCTTCTAGGTTGCCCAGGCGTATTTCATTAAAAAACCTATCGCTCATAATCTCACTTGTCTTTATTTGTCTTATGGTATTCAACCATAAACTTTCGTTTTATAAATTTAAACAAAAGAGCCACGGTATGTGCCGTGACCCTAGTGTTATTTTAATGGATTTCTATTTTGGAAATCCCCGTTCGGTTCAGGAACTATGCCCCGACCTCTTCGGGCCTTACATTTGAATTAGGGTCGAGTCCTCCTTTTTGGTCACTTAGCGCCTTTTCAACCCCTGCCCCATAGGCTGGGTCGGCTGCGTAAAAATGTTTCAATTGACGTTGCACTATTTCTTCGGAAACGCCTTCCATGGCCGTAGCAATATTATTGAACAAACGTTGTCTTTGGCCTTCATCGAACATACGGAACAAATCTCCCGGCTGCTTATAGTCGCCCAGAGTATCGTTTTCTTCATATCGCATCACATCACCACTTATTTTCATTGGCGGCTCCTCTGCACTTGGCACCTCTTCCGGCCCTCCTTTTGAATTAGGCTCATAATACGCATCCGGATTACCAAAATCATTCGTAAAAAAGCGCATTGCCCCGTCTTTATGATAGTGGTTCAGTTCGTTGATAGGTGCATTTGCAGGCAGTGCCTCGTAGTGGGTTCCCAAACGATACCTATGTGCATCGGCATAGCTAAAAATACGGGCCTGTAATACTTTGTCGGGAGAAAAGCCTATACCCGGTACAACATTAGAGGGCGAATACGCCGCATTCTCAACAAACTGCCAATAATTATCGGGATTCTTGTTCAACTCTAGCTCACCTACCTCGATTAAAGGGTAATCGGCATGTGGCCATACCTTGGTAAGGTCGAAAGGGTTATAAGGTGTTTTTTCGGCATCGGCTTCGGGCATAATCTGCACTTTCAATGTCCATTTCGGATAATTGCCCGCTTCAATGGCCCCAAAAAGTTCTTCTTGATACTTTTCCCGGGTCTGACCGATGATTTCCGCCGATTCTTCATTCGTATAATGCTTATGTCCTTGTTGGGTCTTGAAATGGAACTTTACCCAAAACCGCTCGCCATCATTGTTCCAAAAGCTATACGTGTGTGAGCCGTAGCCATTCATATGCATTGGCGTAATAGGGATACCCCTGTCCGACATCAATATGGTTACTTGATGAAGGCTTTCAGGTGAAAGTGACCAATAATCCCACATGGCTTCCGGCGAACGCAAATTGGTTTTAGGATGTCTTTTTTGGGTATGGATAAAATCGGGGAATTTATAACCGTCCCTTAAGAAGAAAACGGGGGTATTGTTACCCACCATGTCCCAATTGCCTTCTTCGGTATAAAACTTGACCGAGAACCCCCTAACATCACGTTCGGTATCGGCTGCTCCCATTTCTCCGGCCACGGTAGAAAACCTTGAGAGAACGGGCGTCTTCTTTCCTATCTCGGAAAATATTTTCGCACAAGTATATTTTGATATATCGTGTGTTACGGTGAAGGTACCCATGGCGCCCCAACCTTTGGCATGCACTACACGTTCGGGTATTCTTTCCCTATTCTGATGTGCAAGTTTCTCTAAAAGCTTGTAGTCTTGAACGACTACCGGACCTCGTTCTCCTGCGGTTTTTGATCGTTGATTATTAGATACCGGTGCTCCTGCTGATGTAGTTAGTTTTTTCTTCATGGTTCTAATTGTTGTTTATATATGTTGTATAATGAGTGATTAAATTGATAATCAAGCAATTCTATTTGTAAATTTACCTAAAACACAAAGACAACTATAAAATTTTTATATTAAATAATTATCTTGACATAGATTTTTACTATTAAATAAGATACTAAGCAGTGCGTTAATAGAACATGAATTTGCCCCTATTGAAGGTTTTCAGGCTTTGTTCATACAGATTAGAAAGTTTTTCAGTATCTTTTTAGATTATAGCTACATAACTCTTGTTGGAATACAGACATCGACTGGGACGGTAAATTCTCACAACAAAGTGTAGCGCTCATATTTTTAACATAAACCCCCCAACTTGCAAACACTATCAATCACATCCCTAATAAAAGACTCCCCTAGCGCAGTTGCCATTTTAAATACCGAGCTATGCTTTGTTGCCTATTCCCAGGTCTGGCTCAACGATTTTTGTAAAGATCAAAGCTCGATTGCCGGAAAAAATTACCTTGATGTCTTGCCCCGTACACCAGAGGCCCTCAACTCGATATTGGAAGAGTGCTTATCAAAGGGAGCAAAAAACGTATGTGAAGGCCAAAAATTCATCTATCCAGATGGTACGCTTCAGTGGTTAAAATGGAAAATCAATGCTTGGACGGATGACTCCGGAGAGATCGGAGGCCTTATTATACTCTTGGAAGACGTAACCGAAGCAAAGCGACGGGAAGAAATATTAGCAAAGGCTGAACGCGTTGGCCGGATCGGCGGCTGGGAAATTGACTTGTCTACGAACCAACTTTTTTGGACGGATATCACTAGAGAAATTCACGAAGTGCCTAACGATTTTCAACCCGATATTGAAACGGGAATCAATTTTTACAAGGAAGGCATACATCGGGAAGAGATTACCCGCCTTATATCAAACGCTTTTGCCGATGGCACACCTTGGGACACGGAACTCATTCTTGTTACCGCTAAGGGAAACGAAATATGGGTAAGGGCCAAGGGCGAGGTAGAAATGGCCAACGGAAAGTGTGTCAGGATATTCGGCACCTTTCAAGATATCAATCACAAAAAGAAGATTGAGCTTGGTTTTAAAAAAGTAAGGGAACGCCTTGCTTTGGCCACCCAAGGAGCAGGTGTTGGCATTTGGGAATACGACCTAGTTTCAAAGACCATGGTATGGGACAACATCATGTTCAGGCTTTTTGGACTAGAGTACAACCCAAACGACCTGAGCTATGAGACTTGGCAAAATAGTATTCACCCAGACGATAGAAGGGATGGAGACATTGAAATTGCCAAGGCCATATCAGGAACAAAAAATTTAGACGCCCAATATAGGGCGGTTTGGCCCAACGGCGATATACGCCATATGCGCGCCATCGGCGTAACGCAAAAAGATTCGAACGGGAAGGTCGTAAAAATAGTCGGGGCCAACTATGACATTACCGAATTGAAGAATACCCAAATGAGGCTCAAAGAGAGTGAAGATTCTTTTTACGGCGCATTTGAGCATTCGAACACAGGTATGGCCATTGTGGCATTAGACGGTTCCTTTGAAAAGGTCAACCAGAGCCTATGTGACTGCCTTGGCTACACTATGGACGAATTGACCCAAATGAGTTTTCTAGAAATCACCCACCCCGATGATTTCAAAAACGATGTCCATTTGTTAAAACAAATTGTCAGCGGCCTGAAACCAAGCTATAAACTTGAAAAGAGGTATATTCATAAAAACGGCCATATCGTTTACGGCATCTTAACGGCAACAGCGGTTACCGATATGAACGGAAAAGTGCTTCATTATGTCTCCCAGGTTACCGATATTACCCCGCAAATAAGAACGGAAAAGAAACTCACCCGTTTGGTGAGCATCACTTCTGAACAGAATGAGAGACTCTTAAATTTTGCGCATATCGTTTCCCATAACTTACGGTCGCACTCAAGCAATTTATCTATGTTGACCAATTTCTTGACAAAAGAAAAGAACGATGAGGAACGGAAGAATCTGTTGACCATGCTAAGAGGCGCGTCAGACAGCCTTAATGAGACCATAATGCACTTGAACGAGGTGGTACAAGTGAAAATCGGGGCACATGAAAAAAAGAAGCCCGTTAATTTATACGACACGCTTAAAAATGTGGAAAACAACCTCAGTCAATTGATTCAGGAAAAGAACGCTACCTTTGAACTTAAGATACCTAGGGATTTGACCATCAAAGCTATACCGGCGTATCTTGACAGCATTGTTCTTAACCTAATTTCCAATGGGCTCAAATACAGTTCGCCCAAAAGAAAGCCGCTTATACAAATAAGTGCCGAGTTAGCTCACGATGCTATAATAATATCATTCAAAGACAACGGGATGGGCATCGACTTGACCCGACACCAAAAAAAAATCTTTGGCATGTACAAAACTTTTCATCGCAATAAAGACGCCAAGGGCATTGGTTTGTTCATTACCAAAAACCAAATAGAAGCCATGAACGGAAAGATTGAGGTCGAAAGCACAGTAGGTGTAGGCAGTACATTTAAACTTTATTTTGAGAACCATGAACATTACAAAAATTAGAAGTGTCTGTATTATTGACGACGACCCTATTTTCATCTATGGCACCAAGCGCATTATGAAAGAGGTTGATTTCAGCGACGAAATTATTGTTTACAACAATGGGCAAGACGCCATAGAAGGATTACAGCAAATAACGGATAATGGAAAGGAACTCCCTTCGATCATCTTTCTCGACCTAAATATGCCCATAATGAACGGTTGGGAATTTTTAGACCACTTCACCGAAAAGCCCAACAACAACCAAGAAGATATCCTAATCTATATAATCAGTTCATCTGTAGACCCTCGTGATATTGCAAGAATTCAGGACTATGACATTGTCAACAATTATATACTAAAGCCCATCACTATTGAGGATCTCCACAAAATTCTCAAGAATACCGGTGGATTCAATTGATGTTATTTGGTATGACATAAAACCAGTCTATTTTTCATATCCAAACCATATCAAAAAATGAGCAATTATAAAAAAATATGTATCATAGACGATGACGCCATTGCGGTTTTCGGCCTCAAACGGGGGCTACAATCCATGAAGTCTATACCAGACCCCCTTATTTATGAAAACGGCCTTCAGGCTATTGAAGGTTTTAAAAAAATGATAGAAGAAGATGCCGAACTTCCCACCTTTATTCTATTGGATATAAACATGCCCGTTATGGGCGGTTGGGATTTTATCTCGCAGATGAACGAGATTTGGCCTAAAGACAAGGAAAAACCGACCATTTATATGATGACCTCATCGATCAGCGACCAAGATGTTGAAAAGGCCAGAACCTTCAATCTAGAGAAAAACTACCTTATTAAACCGGTCTTCGCAGAAACCCTAGTACGTATTCTGCTACCCTAACAACCATCAACCTTGATTCTTTGGGGTAAAATCATCGGGGGCCTTTTGGGGCAGACGGGTTGTTCCCGCATCTCCAGAGTCGTTAAATATGTGCCATTCCTTAAAATCGTAGGTGGTACTACCCTTTAAGATTTCCGGTTTCCGTACGGCCCTGCCATCTTCAAACTCATGATCGGTCCCAGAACCATCTTCCCCTACAACCCCAAAAACATCAATAACGGTATCAAAGGGATCTACTAATCGCAGGTTGTCGTCACCGTTTGAATCTGCCGGACTATTCGTACCTACGGCCAAATCGGGCGAAAAACCATAAACGGACTTAAACTCCGCTGCATTAGGGGAAATCACCACATAACCACCAGCATCTATGGTCAAGGGAGACAAGTCGATTTTCGACCCCACTTCGGTATTTGCATTGGTATATCGTTCCAACGTCCATCCCTTTAGGCTCAGTGCCCCATCGGAAGCGTTGTAGAGCTCCACAAACCGGGCGGAAGCATTATTGTCGGGATCGGCCAATTCGGAAATAAGAATTTGTTCAGAAGTAAACTCATCTATCAACTCAGCACATCGTTCCTGATCAAAGTCGATATCGTCCAAGTTCCGGATACGCATCATATAACTATCGTTCTCACGTAACAAAACTCCCGTTAATCTACCCCTACCATCAGGAAGTGTCTCTGACTGAAAATCGGAAAAACCGCTATTCAAGACCACAATCTCCTTATCGGCACAATCGGTTAAAAGACGTTCGGTCTCCTCTCCGACTTCGGCAAAATTCTGCTCCAATACATTTTCCACAAACTCCACATCGTTCAAGGTCACTAAGGTATTGGTCTGTTCTTTTTCTATATCCGAAATAACAATCTGGGTAGGTTCGATGACGGCATCCCCATTACAAAACCTAAAAATATGTTCATTTACGACAGCTGCAGGCAGTCTCCCCACGGAAATATTCCCGAAAGACATAAAGCTTCCTCCCAATTTGAACACATCTTTACTCTTACCTAAGTACAAGCCTTTTAATTTGATTCCGATCTTACTGTCTACCGGATAAAACAAATGCGAATCACGGAGGTCGATCTCAATTTGAAAGCCCTGTGTCGGATTTGAGGGACTGTCTTGAAAATACAATACACTAAAAAAATTACCCGCCGCATCGGAAGAAACGACAAAGCCTTCTATGATCAGATCCTCTTGAATCTGGATCGTCTCACCCTTATACAAATTTTTCACTTCGGAATAAGTGGCATTGGCCTTTACATTGGAAAGGCAAGCGACAGGAGGCACATCATAACTGCGGTTTTTTACACAAGCGGCAAGCCATACGACCATAAGCGCCGAAAATCCCATAAACACCCTCTTCCAACAAAATGTGTTTCTCATTTACTGTATTTTAGAAGCTGTACGCTAAATTCAAAAAGTAAGTGCGACCGTAACCGTACCAATATTTTGGGGCAAAAGATGGGGTGCCACTCAAATTATCCTGTTTGAACTGTCCGTAATTCCCATTGCGACTTTGTTCATACCCACCTGTTCTGAACACACCGTCAAATACATTGTTGATGCTGGCAAAAACACTGATATATTTTCCGTTTTTTAACCAAGATTTGCCTCCGACTAGATTCAGAAGATAAAAATTGTCCAAGGGTTTTTGCGCCAATATCTTATGAACATTTTCTTCCGTAGCATCTACAAAAGGCTCATTTGTTTCAGGGTTCAAATAAAAGCTTCGGGTTCTGGAAACCGTAGAAATATTGGTGTAGTTGTTCGCCAAATAATTTGCTGTGGCCCCTACCCACCAATATTTCGGGTCACGATACTCTATACCTATTGCATAGGCCTGTTGCGGCCCCTGTGCCAATTTGTAATCTTTGATTTTGGCCACCCCTAAATCCACGGCACCTTCTAGGTTGATCAGATCCTCTTCCCTGCCCGCGGTATCAAAATTGATCGTTACATTCGGGTCACTCGCATAGACATATTTACCTACGGCCGCTACAGCGCTTAATTTCACAGAAGACGACACTTTATACTCCAATCCTAGTTCGGCGCCCATATGCAGTTTGTCAAGCCCCGTGAGGACCTCTTGAACGAAGTCCGACCCCACACCGGTATCGACAAAAAAGAAATTCACATCGGTGGTATTTTGAAAGCGGGTATAAAAACCCGTAAGCCTACCGGTCATTTGGGGAAGGCGATAAAAATAATTAAGATCAAGACTCGTATTCGTTTCAGCCTGAATGTCGGGTACGACACTATTATTCTCACGCGGGTTGACAAAAACATTCTGCAATACCGGAGGCTTCACAAGGTATGCCCCGTGTGCGGCAAACCAGTGCCTTCCGGTCAATTTATAGGCCAACCCCGATTTAAGGCCATAGGTATTGAATGTAATTTCATCACTCTCCCCCAATGAACTATCGGGATAGCGCCCATTGTGAAAAAATCCCTTACGACGGTATTGGGTAGCGGCATACTTTGCTGCGGCAAAGGCATTCCATTTTTTACGCTCATACCTAAACTGAACAAACGATTCAAGGGCATCGGCCGTCATTCGATAGTTATAACCGAACACATCATCTTCCCGTTTCTCGACCGTACCATTACTATCGTTCAAGGTATTTGAAAAGGGGTCGACATCCATATGATAATCCGCGCCCAGCAAATCGTCGATCCTTGCATAATTATGAGATTCCAGATTTTTATAGCTCACACCAAAATCAGCAAAAAGCCCATCGGCCAGAGACAGGTTTCCAGTGGTATTGAAACTCAATTGAGTGTCGTCGGAAACATCGTCATACAACACATAGGCCGCCTGCCCCTGTGCATTCGCACTATAGAGCAGGTCCCAATCGATTTGCGCATTTTTCAAAAAACCTTCCTTTATCGTATGGGCACTGATGAAATTGGCCCCAATAGGACTATTAATATAGAAACTGGGGAGGTAGCGATAATATGTCGGGTCGGGGTTCGGGGCGTTGAAGTAACCTAATCTACTTCTAAAATTTGTTCCAAACTGATAGGCAACGCCCGTATTTAAATTAAACTTATCGGAACTGAAGTAATGGTTGAACATAAGTATAGGCTCTGCGATCATACGTTCCCGAGAATTTCGGATCTCACCGTCTTGTTCTCCCCAATAAGGGTTGTATGTACTCCCCCCTAAATCAAAAACCTCTTGGGTAATGGCCGATGAACGCCCCCTACGATTTGAAGCCCATAGCGCAGTTAGCGCAATGCTATGGTCTTGGTCGAATTGGTATTCCACAGCGCCAAAAAGCGAAAAAGCATCGTACAAGGTCCCTTCTATATACCCTTCCTTTGCCCATCTTCTCGAACCCGATACCGTATAGGCCAAGCCATTTTTATGGAGTCTCGATGTATAAGTAGCCATAAGGCGACCGGCATAGGTTCGATTGGAATATGAAGAGGACAACCTGGTGCCCGGCCGCAAACCGGAAGGACGTGTATCTATATTGGTGCTCCCAAAAATACCTCCAAAAGTATAATCGGATACTTCCAGGCCATTTGAGAACTGTTGGTTTCGCGTAACGTCGTTCATTCCTCCCCAATTATTCCATTGGGGCCTGCCATCGTAAAATTTGTTCATTTCGATTCCGTTCAAAAGCACTTTTCCGTATTGCGAATCATAGCCCCGTACACGAAAAAAAGCTTGTCCAAAATCAAAGGCGGCCCTATTAAGAAATACATCTCGAGTAGCCCTTAGCAAGGCCGAAGAATTAGAGTTGACCTCATCATCCAACAGCTCGGAATCGCTTAAGGAAATGAGGTTATCGGCTTGTTCCGCCCGAATATCCTCTTCTAAATAAAGTGCTCCTAAATCAATATTTTCATTTTCTATGGAAATAGGAAGCCGTTTTACCGAATAGTCGGCGGCCGTAATCGTTAGAATATATTCGCCTGCGTCGGGAACCTTAAGCCCGAACCTTCCTTGGTCATCCGCTTGGGTAGATATCAGAAGTCCCTCAAGACCGATTTTAGCATTGGTGATTGGCAATTCCGACCGACGGGAGACAATTTTTCCCTCTACGGAAAAGCTCGTTTGAGCCCATGCGGGGCCATAGCAGAAAACCATGAAAAAAGCGACAAAGGAAAATCGCATTAACCAAGATTTAATATTCCACAAACCCTTTCAATATATAAAAATTTTATAAATTCCTACAAAAATACCCTACAATAATCACTGTTTTTTCGTTAATTGAAATTTTTATATCGCTGATACTATGAAATTTAGAATTACCCTTGTTTTTCTTTTGCTCGTATTCTTGGCCAATTCACAGCAAAACAAACCCTACCGTATTCGCACCATTGCATTCTACAACCTCGAAAATCTATTCGACACCGAAAACGACAGTCTTACATTCGATGACGACCGCACACCCGAAGGAAAAGACCAATGGACCCCGGAACGTTATAGAAAGAAACTTGACCACCTTTCCCAGGTTCTATCGGAAATTGGATCTAACATCAGTAAGACTTCACCAGATATCATCGGTGTTTGTGAAGTTGAAAACCGCAAGGTTATAGAAGACCTGCTACATCACCCAAATTTGATTACAAAAAATTACGGCGTCGTACATTACGATTCGCCCGACGAACGAGGTATAGATGTTGCCCTACTCTACAAAAAAAAGGTATTCTTGCCCACCTCATCTTCAAGTCATCGTTTGGTATTGACTAACGAGGACGGCGAAAGAAACTATACTAGGGACCAACTCATAGTCGGCGGCCTATTGGATGACGAGCAACTATTTTTTATCGTAAACCATTGGCCCTCGCGTAGTGGGGGAGAAGCGAGAAGTAGACCCAACCGAATGGCCGCCGCCAAACTCAACAAACACATTATGGATTCGGTTCAGCGGCTAGATGCGAATGCCAAAATTATAAGCATGGGCGATTTTAACGATGATCCGACCAACGACAGCTTCAAAAAAGTGCTCAAAACCGTTGGCAAAGTCAGTCAACTGAAAGGTAACGACCTATACAACCCCATGGAGAAATTATACAAAAAAGGAATAGGTTCTTTGGCCTATAGGGACCAATGGAATTTGTTTGACCAGATATTCTTCACCCAAAACCTGTTGCAAGCTTCGGAAGGAGGTTATAAATTTTGGAAAGCAGGGATTTTCAACGCCCCTTACCTGGTCACAAAAAAGGGTCGATACAAAGGGTATCCGAAACGGACCTATTCGGGAGGCAGTTATACGGGCGGGTATTCGGACCATTTTCCGGTCTATATATATTTAATCAAACCGATATTACACCCCTAAAAAAACGAACCGGAAAGGCCATTAAAGTACTCAATGTATGACATTAGGGACTGCCGCTAATCAAATCTTTTTTCGGAAACCTGACTGCCGTTTTCAAATTGAATCTCTCTAGTTACTTTTCCCGCTTTGTAATACTTCCATTTCCCTTCTCGCTGCCCCTTGACATATTGCCCTTCCTTGGCCAATTCCCCACTAGGATAATATTCCTTATAGATACCATCTACGATGTCAACCTTATATTCTTTTTCAATATATTTGTTACCTGTATTGAAATTATAGGTAATATCTACGCCTTGCAAACGTCCGTCAACATAAGGGGTATGCCTTGTTTTTATCCCTTTCTTATTATATTCCTCCCTAACCCCAATAGGTCCATTAGCATTATAAGTAGCGGAAAAGGCCAATTTACCATTGTCATGGTACTTTTTTTCCATGACCTTGAGACCTTGATCGTATTTGGATTCTTCTTTTTTAAAACCGTTAGCATAGTACGATTCCTGTTTACCGTTTCTCTTCCCGTCGGCATAAGTCTCCAACGATCGCACTTTTCCATTTTCAAAATATTTGGTTTCGGTATATGATTTGGGACCTGTATATACTTTTAACCAAATACTCTTACCGTCTCCATTTTTGCTCTCCCATTTTCCAGTTGGTTGATTTGCCTTATAATACTCCGTTGTCGTTGAAGTTACCTTACCGTTAGAATCTCGAGTAATACTTGTCCATTTTCCCTCTTTTGAACCTTCTTTGTAATTCTCTATTTTATATACTCCCTTGGCATTTCGATAGGTCCATTCCCCGTCATTTTCCCCATTCTTATACATATATGTATTAAGTACGCTACCATCTTGGGCATATGATTCTCCTTTACCATGACCCACTCCCATAGCAAAAGTAGAGTAAAACTCAAGTTTCCCAGAACTATCGTAAGCCATCCATTTTCCATCCGGTTTTCCATCTATAAAATTGGCTTCACTGTAAGCACCCGACCTTTCGGCTATTTTAAAAGTACCATTGAGCACCTCATTGTTTTCCCCGTAATAAACGATTTCCTTCCCAAATTTAGCCGTACGCACATACTCTATAGTCTTTGCCCCGTTCTTCTGGGCAATAGCCATAGTCGTTACGAACATTACTAAAAATAAAACCAAAATACCTTTAGGTGATTTTTTACTATTGGATTTCATAATGAGATTACAATTATCTGTTATTTATAAAAAGGCCAGTAAATAATAAAGGCCGAACAACTCACATTTGCCCTTCCTTTACAAATTTGACATAAAAAACTAAAATAGGTGTAAGTTTATTCTGCTTACACCTATTGGATAACGTCTTAATGTCTGAAAATATTTTAGGGATTCTAGCAAAAAATAATTTTTACCGGTATTTGAAAGCACCCTTAGAAGACCCTACCTTCAAGACATCGACCAAATGCTATTCTACTTAAAAAAAATTGATTATTCCGCTCTCGACGGAGCATCTAATCAAGCCTGTAGACTCGTTTTTACTGAAGTAATTTAATCTTAATATTTCTCCATTTCACTTTAATACCACCACCATCGTGAATCTGAAGTGCTACAGAACCTTCTCCCGCACCAATGGTCTCATCGGTAAGCGTAATCATTTCGGTACCGTTCAACCATGAGGTAATGGTATCTCCATTGACCCTAATTTTCATGGTATTCCACTCTCCCATTTTCAGGGCTTTATCTTTCTCGGCTTCAGGTTTTATCAACCAGCCACGACCGTATGATTCGTACACACCTCCGGTACTATGCCCAGGAGGAGCTACCTCTACCTGCCAACCGCTTACCTTGGTACCATCGACCGTTGAGCGAATAAAGACACCACTATTACCGTTTGCCTCTTGTTTAAATTCTAAGGTCAACTCAAAATTTTTGTAGTGCTTATCCGTGGCCAAATAACCATATTGTTTATCGGGACCACTTTCGCAAATCAACAGCCCGTCTTCTACATACCATTTTTCGGTGCCATAGACGGTCCATCCCTCAAGGTCCTTCCCGTTAAAAAGTTCTTTTTCTTGAGCAAAGGTCGTGAACGTAAAAAGCAGCAATACGGCTAGGGTAATGTGTTTCATTTTATAAAATTTAAGTTGGTTTTTAAAGTGATATTCGCCTGGAACTAATTGAGCCATTGGCCCCAAGGAATACGACTGAGAATCAATACAAGTCCCAAACCATAGAAAATGGCAATGCTCTTGAATTTTTTATTCCCTTCCACAAACTTTTTATGACGTGACCAACCTATGGTAATCAAGACAATGGCGATAATGTTAATGAACGGGTGCTCTACTGCCAATAATCGTGACGCAGCGTTTAGTCCTCCCATACCAAGGGTTTGAATTGCCTGTAATCCGCTCGGAGAGACAAAATATAAGATTAGGCCTATCAACAGCTGAATATGGGCTAGAATCAAGGTAAAAAGACTTAGGCGCAAGTCCTTTTCCATGGTAAACATTTTATTGCCTACCAAGCCCATTATGGCATTGGCGACCGCAAAGAATAAAAGGCCAAGAACAACATAAGCCAAGTAAGAGTGAACAACTTGAATAATTTCGTACATAGTAGTTATATTTTAAGCTTTAAATGTACTGAATTTTGAGCATAAAAAAACCCTGCCGATGGGCAGGGTTATATCCCGTATTACTTTTTAATTAAAAGCTATACCTAAGACTTACGTTCCAAGTTCTACCTAAACCAAAATAAGCATAGTTAGATAATGCAATCCCATCATAGGTTTGCTCACCCGCAACTGGCAAATCTGCAGAGGTTAGTTCAGATATATATATTTTGTGCAATGCATTATTAACATTAACCCTCAAACTTAGATTATTTTCTGCACTTATTGGGAAATTATAGGTAGCCCCTAAATCAAGAATACCAAAACTAGGTAGTTCCAAATTCTCTTTGACAGCACCTACATCCGCGTAAAGCTTATCATAAAATCTATAATCAGCATCTGCCGAAAAGTTCTCCAGTATTTGGTAATCAGCACCTAAACCAAAAGTTAATTGAGCAGCATCACCAACTTTTCCTCCATCAACATCTTCAGTTACCTCAGATAAAAGGTTTCTATCCTCGTCTCTCACAACAGTTCTTGAATCCCCCGAGTATTCCCAATTACCTATGGATAAAAACCCTCGCAACATTAATTGGTTGATATGACCTTTAGCATCTATCTCAATACCCGAGTGCAGCTGTTTTACCCCATAGTTAGATGTATAGATTTGCTCACCAGTTATATCGTCGGTAGTCGCAGAAGTAACCACTCTATCTTCCCAAGAAGTTCTATATAGGTTTATATTAGCAGAGAAATTATTCAGACGTAGTCCATAACCCGCTTCCAAACCGAATATTTTCTCATTCTCTGTAAGTGGGTTTATCTCATTTCCAAAATTCAGATAAATATTATCATGATAAGGTTGTCTTGAATAGTATCCGGTATTTGCATAAATACTATGAACCCCATCAATTTTATAGCTTCCTCCCGCTTTTACATTGAAGCCAGGATTAGTCACTTTCTCAGACTCTTCGTTAGCTTCATCATATTGATACCTATCCCATCGAACATGTGACTGTGAAGATGCTGCTCCTTGCACAAACAATGAGAAATCATCAACAGCATACTCAAGTTGGGTGAATATTCCACCGTAATTAATTCTCTCATCATAATCCCACGCATACCTTTCACCTTCATCCGCATAATTAGTAAGCGCGCTCCATGGATTAGCTTTAAAAGTTGCTGTAATTTGATTTCCAGAAGGATACCTTACATTTCCATTATCTTCAAAATAATCAGCACCTAACAAATCGTGAATTTGCCTAAAGTGAGACCCTTTGTAAGTACGCAAATCAAAACCTACATTCCAATCAAGATTATCGCTCAATTCAAGATTGTAGTTGGTTACCAAACCATACCAAGAATGATTATTGACCGAGTTACGCAAAGCATAAGTTGACGATCCATCTGCACTTGCCTCATTATTAGCGACTATAGCTCCCCAATTTATATAACCGTCTTCCGTACGCACTCTGCTACCAACATTACCTACACTTCCTCCTCTACCCCAAGAAGCATATAAAACTGTTGAAAGCTGTGATTTATCATTTATATCAAAATCCCAGTTTAAATTAGCTACAGGTTTATGATAGTAATTACCACGCTCAGAAATAAACTTATCCCCCAGATAACCATAATTATTATTATACTTTCGTCCATACTCCAAATATGTAGAAATAGGTTTTGAGTAATTCTGGTCATGATATTGTGGGGCTCCGGTCAACAAAAAGTTCAAATTATGACGATCACTTGGGGCATAGCCAAAGGAAATAAAATAATTTTGACCATACCCTTCGGTACCATCATTATACCCGTTACCCTGCCAATGGCTCAACATAACACTTACTCCAAAACCATTTTCATTCATTCCTGTACTATAACCTAAAGTACCTTTATAATAACTATCATTTGCCATACCAAAAGAAGCAAAACCACCTTCTTTTTTATCAGTAGCCTTGGTAACAAAATTAACTGTACCACCAACAGAAGATATTGCTAGTTTAGAAGAACCAAGCCCCCTTTGAATCTGAACACCATTCGCTATATCAGCCAGACCAGACCAGTTAGACCAGTACATTAATCCATCTTCCATACCGTTTATTGGTTGTCCATTTAACAAAAAGGCGGTGTTATCTTGACCAAAACCACGAACTGACATTCGAGAGTCCCCATAACCACTAGATTGTCCAGCGACGTATACAGATGGAGTGTTGACCATTGTCATGGTAATATCCTGCGTCCCAATCTTCTCTTGAATTTGCTTAGCAGGAATAGAAGATACTGCTATAGGAGTTTCTCTATCATTTGCTAAATCGATAATACCTGTACCAATTACAACAACTTCACCTAATTGCTCCGCATCTGGTTCCAACACAATCCGACCGATATCACCAGCACTGGTAAAGGCCACTTTTTTAGATGTATATCCAATATAAGAAACGAGAAGCGTTCCTGTGTTTTTGGTCGTTTCAATTTTGAACTGACCATCAAAATCTGTCGAGGTTCCGTTGGTCGTTCCTTGCAGAACAACACTAGCCCCTGGAAGTGGTTCATTAAGTTCGCCATCAATAACAGTACCTGTAATGGTTCCCTGTGAAAATGCGATAGTCGTCATTAGAAATGCGACCCAAGCGAAGTACATTTTTTTCATTTGTTCTGTTTTTACGTTTTTTCAGTTTGCTGCAAAAGTGCTGCATTTTAGGTGTACGAATGTTAAGGGAAGGTTAAATAACCTTTTCGCAAATATACTAATATGAAGACGAATTACCCCTTAAAAACAGGAAGTTACGCCCACATTTACAAAAACTGAGAAAACTTCATTTTAACTCTTAAAATATCTTAAAAGTTGCAAAGTAGAACCGTCATGATCAGCAATTTCCGAACCTTGAATATCCTTCAAAATTGTACCCGCCAACTGCTTGCCTAATTCAACACCCCATTGATCATAACTGAAGATATTCCAAATCACGCCTTGAACAAATATTTTATGCTCGTACAACGCAATTAAGCTACCCAAGCTCTTAGGCGTCAATTGGTCTATCAGAATTGTATTGGTGGGCTTGTTACCTTCAAAGACTTTGAAAGGCGATAATTTTTCCATCTCGTTTTCACTCATTCCCTTACTTTCCAACTCTTCACGCACCTGCTCTTCGGTTTTACCGTTCATTAACGCCTCGGTCTGTGCAAAGAAATTGGCCATGAGTTTATTGTGGTGATCCACATCACCATGCAAGGACTTCTTATAACCAATAAAATCAACAGGGATGATTTTTGTTCCCTGATGGATCAACTGAAAGAAGGCGTGTTGTGAATTGGTTCCCGGTTCGCCCCATATAATGGTGCCGGTTTCATAACCAACACGTTTACCATTGCGATCTACGCTTTTACCATTACTCTCCATTATACCTTGTTGCAAATAGGCGGAAAACCTACTCAAATATTGGGCATAGGGTATGATGGCCTCGGTTTCGGCCCCATAGAAGTTATTGTACCAAACGCTCAATAGCGCCAATACAACGGGAATATTATCTTTAAAATCGGTGTTTTTGAAATGCTCGTCCATTTCATTGGCTCCCGATAGCAGCTCATCAAAATGATCAAAACCCACTGCCAAAGCAATCGAAAGTCCTACAGCGCTCCATAAGGAAAAACGGCCACCGACCCAATCCCACATCGGAAATACATTTTCGGCAGCAATACCGAACTCGGCAATGGCCTCGGTATTTGTAGATACCGCGGCAAAATGCTTGGCAATATCTTCTTGTCTGCCATGTTTTAAGAACCATTTTTTTATGGTAGTAGCATTACTGAGGGTTTCCTGCGTGGTAAAGGTCTTCGACACCACAACAAAAAGAGTGGTCTCTGGATCTAGGTCTTTTAACACCTCGTTGACATGGTCGCCATCTACATTGCTGACGAAATGAAGTTTCAGGTGGTTCTTATAGAATTTTAAGGCCTCAACGACCATTGCGGGACCTAAATCAGACCCACCAATACCAATATTTACGACATCGGTAAACGCCTTGCCGGTATATCCTGTGGCTGTTCCTGAAATTACATTATCAGTAAACGCCTTTATATGTT
Source organism: Zobellia galactanivorans (assembly GCF_000973105.1). Lineage (NCBI taxonomy): Bacteria > Pseudomonadati > Bacteroidota > Flavobacteriia > Flavobacteriales > Flavobacteriaceae > Zobellia > Zobellia galactanivorans. Next base: position 1,709,008 of record NC_015844.1, read on the forward strand.
CCTTCACCTGATAGACCTCCTCTACAACATTCTTGCCGTCAACGAGAATGGTATCGGACTTTTTGGCCCTTAATGCCGTATGTAGTACCGCACGCCCTTCGGTTTGGTTGATCAGGTCACCATCGAATTGTTTTTTAATCGCCTCGGCCAAATTCACTTCTTCGGCCAGCTGCAAAAGCAACTCCATCGTTTCCTCCGTGATTCTGTTTTTTGAAAAGTCGACCAAGAAATCGTTCCACTTTAAAGTGAACTTCTCCGCCCTCGACGGATCGGACGCAAAAAGGTCTTTTACCTTTTCCGCCTGACTGTTTGTATAGTGTTGGGTAAGTTTCTCCCAAATAGGAGTTTCCGTAGGGTTCGTGCTCTGTAAAGACATTCTGGTTTATTTTAGGTGTTAGCAATTGTCCATGGCGAAAATAAGCCATATTCAAACTAAACCAAAACCTCTACAGACCTTATTTTTCTGCCGACGCCAAATCTTCGGCCTCTATAATTTCTTCCGTTGGAATTTCCGGGTAAGACATACAGTCAAGTTGATCCTTTATCGGACCGATGTAGTCGAAGTATTCGGGCTGCAACGATTCGTCCAAAGGCTCTGCCAAAGGAAGTTCTTCTTTCAACGGATCTACCTGCCTACCGTTTTTCCAGAAACGATAGCAAACATGTGGACCACTGGTATTACCTGTCATACCGATCCAACCGATCACATCGCCTTGTCTTACATACTGACCACGTTTTACATTCTGCTTTTTCATGTGCAGATACTGCGTAGAGTAGGTTCCGTTATGCCTGATTTTTACATACTTACCGTTACCACCCCTTCTTGTAGATTCCGTAACCGTACCATCGGCAGTGGCCAAAATAGGCGTTCCTAAAGGCGCAGCATAATCGGTTCCCTTATGGGGCCTGATGCGGTTTCCGTAATATTTTATTCTACGCTTAAGGTTATACCTCGATGAGATACGGCTAAACTGAACCGGAGCCCTTAAAAAGGTCCTTCTTAAATTATTTGCTTCCTCATCAAAATAATCACGAATGTTTTTTAAAGAATCGTTCTCGTAAGAAAAGGCATAAATCGGTCTTCCATTATGCTCAAAATAAGCTGCTTCAATTGGGCCGGCTCCAGCATATATCGAATCGTTTATGTATTTTTCCTTGTAGATTACCTTGAATTTATCTCCTTTTTGAAGACGGAAGAAGTCAATGGTCCAAGCATACACTTCAGAAAGGCTATTGGTTACCGTATAGTCTATCCCTTGATCTAGAATAGCCTGCGACAAAGAAGTTTCAATTACCCCAGAAGCTTCACGCTCTACATAAGTAACTTCCTTTTTGTCTTTATAGGCCTTTACGGTATCCCTTAAATCGACAACGGTATAATTGATCGCATCGTTCTCATAAATAAAGACCTGAGCCGCTTCCGTAGTATCCTTCGACTTTAAAATCAGGTAGGGTTTGCCCACACGGATTTTCCGAACGTCGAAAGTATCTTTAAAATCTTGGGTTATCTTGGCAATCTTGGGGTATTCCACTTTATGCTGTAACATGAGCTCCCCAAAACTATCACCATTTTTCACGGTGTCCAATTGCACGGTGAACTCATCTAGATTGAACCCAAACTGTTTCATTACGGGTTTTTCGGGTACTACAACAGCCAACTCTTTATCGACCGGCTCCTTAAGGACTGGCCGATCATCTTTACAGGATAAGGATAATAAAACGATTAAAAAAAGGCCCCAATATTTTTGCATGCTAATGTGTTTGTTTCTTTTCTGGGTTAAAGATATGGTCTACCCACTCTTTGCCCCAATCATTTAACTCTTGTTTAGAATATATCTCAGGAAAAAATATGACTTTTTGAAAACTTGGCGGCAAATAGTTTTTCCAATTGGTTCCACCAGTGGCCTCTATTTCCTCTTTGTCCTTTGCCAAGTAACGATGGGCAGAGCCCATATGCATCAAAGGCCAGTTGACGTTCGCATTCATATCCAAAGTCTTTAACGCATCTATCAGCTCTTTATTATCTTTCTTGCCCTCAGGCAATTGCAGATATTTTTGATATATGGTATTTCCTTCTATTTGTTTGGCAATTCGTATCAATCGCGGCGTATATCTGTACTCGAACTGCTTCAATGTCAAGGTCTTCTCCCCGGTAGCCAAATCCGTAGCCCCCTTTTTCCAATATATCTCCTCGTACAGTTCCTCTATACTGTTCGCCGACGAAAAATTGTCGCGTTGGGTGTGATGCACCAAATTTTCTAAAGGCGTGGCATAAATCTCGATCATTCGGTATTGGGCCGACTGAAATCCACTAGCAGGCAACAAAGCCATTCTATACTGTAGAAACTGCTCGCGCTCCATACCTTTGATCATAATACTGAAAGAAGAAATCAGGGCTTTGAAATAACTATTGATCCGCCTGGCCTTTTCTATAAAGAAATCAATATTCTGTGATTTATCATCTACCAACTGCTTTTGTTCGTGCAAAATAAGCTTAAAATAAAGCTCGGTAATCTGATGGTACATGATAAAAATTTCCTCATCGGGAAAGTAGGTACGGGGAACTTGTAGACTTAACAGCGTATCAAGATGGATATAATCCCAATAGGTAAGGTAACGTTGGTACAAAAGGCCATCTAAATAAGAGCTCAAATCTTGACCAGAATCTTTATATTTTTCTTCTAGTTTTGAAATTTGTGAATCTATTCGCTCTTTATCTCTCATCAGGCTTAGTCCATTATTATCTTGAACTGGTGTTTTAGTCCGTTATAACCGTCAAGGTCGGCTTTAATAGACCCCACCGCCAAATCTGCTTGTATACGGATAGGAATCCTATTATCGTCTGCCGAAACCCATAACGAAAGGCTCTCCCTTTCTTTAAAAACACGACCGGACTGCACCAAGGGTCTAAATTTATAACATTCTACCTTACCGAACTTGGTTTTAAGTATTTCTGTTCCCAAATATTTAAGCTTAAAATTGAAAATTCCGTCATCATCGTACAACATTTTCAATTTTATGGCTTCCCCAACTACCAAATCGCTTGGTTCGTAGTTGTTTCGAAGATAATAGAAGGCAGATAGCAAATCTTGAATACTGTCCTTTAGTTCAAATTTATACTTTTTATTGTGTTTTTTATCGTACAGGACAGCTTTATCTTCCTTATAATCGAAATTTATCTCAATATCCTTGGTATAACCACCTTCGTCAATTTTACGAATGAACCTATACGGGCGACCGTCTTCCTTCCCGAAATAACTTTCATAGGTATCGTCTACCTTAAAGAACACACTGGCAAACCCAGTTGTTCGGCCCTTTCCTACGACGTGATATACCGGAATTCCATCAATATCAGAAGTCTTTAAGTGCAAGGTCGCATAACTGGCATTCAAAAAACCGTAATGCATTCTAAACTTCAACCACTCACCGGGTTGAAAAGCAGATTTACTTTGCTGGGAATAGGAAGAAAAAACAGTAAAGAGCAAAAATAGGGCAAAGGCGTTTTTCATAGCTATAGTATTACGATAAAAATACAAAATGCACTTGTATATTATCACGGACTCACAATTACTTAAACAAAATTTATTCCAAAGTATTGCATGTATCGCTATGCCTGACTATTTAGTTTTTGACGCGACCTAAAAACTAGGTCCCGAATTTACATAAAACAACTCCTCGGGGCGAAAACAAAGGAACGACCCCTTTATACAGAAAAAAAGCCCCAACATTATATGTCAGGGCTTTTCCTAAATAACCAACCAAACTTTAAATTATGAAAAACCAATACTTAAAGTTGTAAGGGAACCACCCCTTACGCCAACAAATTTAAGGCAAACCTTTAAACCTCAAACCCTTTTAACTTACTTTAACTATTACATTAACAGTTCTTTTTACTTACAGCAAGGATTTTGGCATTTCATTAAGAAGTTGTGCTGTGCTATGCCTTAAAATAGCGGCCTTCAAAGCTCAAAGTTTGGCCGTGGAAAAATTTCGAATTTACAGGGTACCCCTAGATTCCTGCTCCCTTTCAATCGCTTCAAAAAGGGCTTTAAAATTTCCTTTGCCAAACGATTTGGCCCCCTTACGTTGAATAATTTCTATGAACATTGTCGGGCGATCCAAAATAGGCTTTGTAAAAATCTGAAGCAAGTAGCCCTCATCATCCCTATCGATAAGAATCCCCAGCTCACTAAGCGGTACCAAATCCTCATCAATTTCACCCACACGATCCAAAACGTCTTCATAGTAGCTCGCGGGTACGGTCAAAAACTCAATACCGCGGTCACGTAAAGAAGAGACGGTTTCTATAATATTATCCGTAGCAAGGGCCATGTGTTGTACCCCCGCACCATTATAGAATTCTATATACTCCTCTATTTGTGATTTTTTTCTGCCGTCCGCAGGTTCGTTTATCGGAAACTTTATACGACCGTTTCCATTGCTCATAACCTTGCTCATCAAGGCCGTGTATTCCGTAGATATGTCTTTATCGTCAAAAGACACCAACTGGGCAAAGCCCATGACCTTGGCGTAGAATTCACACCACTTGTTCATTTCGTTCCAACCCACGTTACCGACCATATGGTCCACATACTTCAGGCCTACGTTGGTTGGCTGGTAATAAGGCTTCCAAGCTTTGAAGCCTGGCATAAATACCCCTTTATAATTTTTTCGTTCTACGAAAACATGTACGGTTTCCCCATAAGTGTGAATACCCGATAGTACAACCTCCCCTTCCCCATCTTGTAAGGTCTTAGGCTCAAAATAGGCTTCCGCCCCACGTTTCACGGTCTCATTAAAACTATGGCGCGCATCATCTACCCAAAGGGCTATGGCCTTTACGCCATCACCGTGAGAATCTATATGTTTATTGATCTCGCCTCCAGGTTTTAAAGGCGAAGTAAGTATCAAACGTATTTTCCCCTGCTCCAATACATAAGAGACACGGTCTTTCAGGCCCGTTTCCAGACCGGCATACGCTAGTGGCTGAAAGCCCCAAGCCGACATATAATAATGGGCGGCCTGTTTGGCGTTACCCACATATAGTTCTACATAATCGGTTCCCAATAACGGAAGAAAATCTTCTGCCTGCGGGTTTTCTTTTGGTAATTGTAACGAGGTATTATCTAAAGTTGACATAAGCGTATTTTTAAATGAAAGTGAAATAATATAACCAAAGGCCTTTAAGGCAATAAAATGCCCTTAGCGGAAACCCGCCCCAATTCATTTCACTTACCACATAGCCCTCAAGTGCGAGGTAATATCAACTCGTAGCTCTAACATACTTACAAATATCGCAAAAAATAATAAAGACCGGCAAACCTCATCAAAACCAATACCCAAAACTAAAGAAGAAATTCCCCTGACTACCCTCTGGGGTCCAGGTGTAGTGTACTTGTAGCGGACCTAAAAAAGACTCCCATCCATAACCGACACCATACCCCGAATAAATGGGCAGGTCAAACCATTCGCCAGTTCTAAAAAGGTCATCATCAACATTGGCATAGTTGGCGGTGAACATAAAATGGTTTTTGGGCGCAAACTCAAGGTCGAGGCGACCATACCCCTTTACAAAGGCGTTTCCGGGCAACGATAAAAAATCATAGCCGAAAAAGGGCCGAAAGTTGTTGATAAGGTTCGTTCCGTAACCCCCAAGTACAAAATCGAAAGAGGTGACATTTGAGGTCCCCAATTTAAAACCTCCCTCAATTTCCGTATTCAAAGACAGATTGCCGATCAAGGGTATGGCCAAGCCCGCCCTGGCCTTGGCTATTGAAAACTCCTTAAAGTTGTCGTTAAAATCGGAAGACAATACATAAAAGTGGAAATCCCCGTCAAAATACAGTCCTTTGGAGGGGAAGTATTTATCGTTGTACGTATCAAAGGTCAACTGCCCAAAAGCACTGTAAAAATTACTTTTTTCAAATATGGTCCGCTCATCTTGGTCTTGACCGGCAGGTAAATTTACATCTCGCCTCAAGGTTTTAGTGGTATATTTTAAAAATTTGTGTTCCAAGCCCATTCTAAAGGCAAACTCTTCCCGAAGTACGGTTTGGACATACACCTGATTGGTAAGATCTGTAACATCCATGTTAATGGTATTTACATTCAATCCGGCCTGAACATCAAAGTTTTCGCGCAATAAATCGAAATTAACCTCCTTTTCAAACTTATTGAACCTTGAGTTGAAGCCAAAACTCCAGTAAAACCCCTTATCGACATAGTATTGTAGATTGTACCTAAGGTTATCGCCTACAATAAAATCAAAGGAAGAAACATCATCTCGGGTAATCAGGCTTTTCCTTGTATAATTGAGTATTGCAGCGGTCTTATAGAGATTATCGTAATGGGCCCCGAGGCGGATAAACGATTTGGTCTTGGTTTCGTCGAGGTCAAGCTCGATTATTCGCTCATCGTCATTATCGCGTAATTGATAGTGAATGGTTTGAAAATTTCCGGTCGCCGCAAGATTGCTGATCCCTTGCTGAAGTTTAGAGAACGTAGTAGGCTTATCGGTATCGAACCTAAGCTTACCCTTTACGTAACCTCGAGAGTAATTAGGACTTTCACGAATGATCAAACGGTCTATGGACAAGGTATCCGAAGGCACAATTTTAGCCCGCTCCGAAGGCTTTTCCTTTTGTTTTTCGGCCAATGCTTTTAAGGCATCTATATTTTTGAGCGCCGCATCTTCCCCACTTTTAATCAGCACATCGTGCAAATCGAAATCCATCATAGAAAACTCACTCATGTTGGGCTTGATATAAATATCGGTCTTTTTAGACTTTTCCTTCATATCGAGCACCGTTCTATAATTGTTTATCTGTAATAAGATTTCGGTTGCCGTCAATAGCGATTCACGGTTTCTGAGTCCGTGCTGCACGTCGACCCCTATGACGATATCGGCCCCCATTTCTTTCACCTCGTCAATAGGGTAATTATTGACCACCCCACCGTCGATCAACACTTTTCCGTTAATTTTTGCCGGTTCAAAAAGCGAGGGCAAGGTTCCGCTTGCCATTACCGCTTCCGGAAGGTAGCCTTCCTTTAAAATAACCTCATTGCCCGTTTCGACATCGGTTGCGATACAAACGAACGGGATCGGCAACTCGTCGAACTTGGTTATATTTCTTACCGGGTACAAAAACTTCACAAGTTCGTTATACACGTTCTGTCCACCTGAATAGGCCGGAGGCACGGAAACCTTGAATCCATCGAACGGAAGGGTTATTGCATATTTTTCGGAATTTTCCTTTTCATAAAACGTTTTTGCGCTACGGGGCAGGTTGTCCTGTATCAGGTTGGTAAAATCCGTTGCCCTAAAAATGGAATCCAATTGATCACCGGTATAACCCGCCGCGTACAAAGACCCGACGATAGCCCCCATACTGGTGCCCCCGATATAATCGATTTTTATACCCGCTTCCTCTATCACCTTTATCGCGCCGATATGTGCCATACCCTTGGCCCCACCACCGCTGAGAACCAGGCCTACCTTTATACCATCTTCCCCTGATGGCTGCGCCATAGCAGGCCCAACCACAAAAAACAGGCATAATAAGAACATACATGTTCTCACGAAACGCAACCCACAGTAATATTTAATGAAATGCTTCATAAACTTTTTTGGCCCTAGACACACCCACCACTTCGGTCAAGTTTTCTATGGATGCTTCCTTTATACGTTTTACCGATTTGAATTTTTTCAACAGCTCTTCCGCTGTTTTTGCCCCGATACCATCTATACTTTCCAACTTGGAATCTATAGCGGCCTTACTCCTTTTATTCCTATGGAAAGTTATACCAAAACGGTGGGCTTCGTTCCTGAGCTGTTGTATTATTTTTAAGCTTTCCGATTTTTTATCAAGATACAACGGAATCGGATCTTCTGGAAAAAAGATCTCCTCTAAACGCTTGGCAATGCCTATAATCGCAATTGTCCCCCTAAGCCCTAAAGCATCGAGACTTTTCAAGGCCGACGACAATTGCCCCTTTCCCCCATCGATAACAATGAGTTGCGGCAAGGGCTCTTCTTCTTCCAACAAACGCTTGTAGCGCCTAAAAACCACTTCCTCCATAGAAGCAAAATCATCGGGCCCCGTAACGGTCTTAATATTGAAATGCCGGTAATCTTTTTTTGAAGGTTTTCCATCCTTAAAGACTACACAGGCGGCCACAGGATTGCTTCCTTGAATATTGCTATTGTCAAAACACTCTATATGCCTTGGCTCTGCGGACAGGTGCAGGTCCTTTTTCATCTGGGCCATAATACGGTTGGTATGCCGATCGGGATCGATGATCTTGATCTGCTTGAACCGTTCTTGCCTATAGAATTTGGCGTTCCGCTCCGATAGATCTAAAATTTTCCGCTTATCACCCAATTTTGGTATCGTAACTTTAAGATGAGACTCGACCGGCACTTCAAACGGCAGATAAATCTCCCTTGAAAGGGAATTAAACCGCTGGCGGATTTCTATAATGGCCAAGGCCAACAACTCCGCATCGGTCTCATTGAGTTTCTTCTTCATTTCGAGCGTATGCGAACGTATTATGGACCCGTGCGACAATTGCAAGAAATTCACATAACCGTGGGATTCGTCAGAAATAATGGAAAACACGTCAACATTATTGATTTTCGGGTTAACAATAGTAGATTTCACCTGATAGTTTTCAAGTATCTCTATTTTCTCCTTTACTTGCTGGGCTTCCTCAAACTTCATTTCCGATGCCAAGGATTTCATTTGCGTTCGAAAATAGCTCAACGATGATTTAAAATCACCTTTTATGATTTTTCTGATATCCTCAATTTGGGCGTGATACTCTTCGGCATCCTGCAAGCCTTCACAGGGACCTTTACAGTTGCCGAGGTGGTATTCGAGACAGACCTTATACTTGCCACTCTCTATTTTTTCCTTGGAAAGGTCGTAGTTACATGTTCGCAGGGGATACACCCCCTTGACCAAATCAAGCAAGGTCCGAACCGTTTTCATACTGGTATACGGACCAAAATATTCACTTCCATCCTTAATCATTTTCCGCGTAGGAAATATTCTGGGGAAGCGTTCATTTTTGATACATATCCACGGATACGATTTATCGTCTTTCAACAAGACGTTGTACCTCGGCCTATATTTTTTAATAAGGTTGTTCTCCAAAAGCAAGGCATCGGATTCGGTCGGCACAACGATATGCTTGATCCTTCGGATCTTTTTGACCAGCACTCTCGTCTTACCGTACTCGTGATTTTTGGTAAAATAAGAGGAGACCCTTTTTTTTAGGTTTTTTGCTTTTCCTACATATAATATTTTATCGTCAGCATCATAAAATTGATAAACACCGGGACTTTTGGGCAAGGTACTAAGCTGTACGTCTATAGGTACTTGGGGCATTATAAATTCGTTTATCAATTGTAGCGGCAGACCATCGTGGTTCTACCACGTTAAATTACTACGTTTTATTAAAAGGACTAGGTCTTTTACGCTTTTTTAACGAAACATCTAAGGCTATTTTTAACGTAAGAAGCAAAAGTAGGAAACCTCTTTGTTTTGTTTGTTTTAAGAAAATATTTGCACACTGTTGCACATGATTTGACCCATTTCTGTTAAAAAAACACTAAAAAATGTATTTCACCGATAAAAACTTGCACTTAAAAGTGTTTTCAATCATTTTTTTATTTAGATTTAAACATCAAAATCACATACCACATGGATAAATATATCATAACCCTCGGCCTGTATCTTATCTTAATGATATCTTTTAAGATATATTACGCAGTGTCTGTAAAAGAATAGACGTACTCGAAGTTTCCCATTTCAAAAGAGATTACGCTCAATGCTTAAGAACGATTTACGATCTCTTTACAAGACCAAAAGAGCTTCTTTAGATCAAGAATCCCTCTCCGATTCTAGTTTAAGTATTGCCAACGCATTACTCCACTTGCCGATATGGTCTTTCAGTTATTACCATATCTTTTTGCCGATTACCGAAAATAAGGAAATAGATACCTCTTTCATTCTGACTATCCTTCAAGGGAAAGACAAGAATATCGTCTTGCCCAAAATGGCCGATGGCGCAACTTTACAACACTATCTGCTGACCGACTCTACCCGTATCCAGAAAAACCATTGGAATATACCCGAACCCATTGACGGTATTGAGGTACCGCTAAATAAAATCGATGTTGTTTTCATTCCCTTGCTGGCCTTTGACAAAAAAGGCAACCGAGTGGGCTACGGCAAAGGCTTTTACGATGGCTTTTTAGCCCAATGCCGACCCGATGTCATCAAGATAGGCCTATCCCTGTTTTCTCCAGAAGAAGAATTAATAGAGGACACCAATAGCAACGATGTGGGTTTAGATTACTGCGTAACGCCCGTAAAAACGTATTCTTTTTAAAAACTACTCCGTTTCTTCTACAGACTCATCACCTGCTTTGCCAAAGGCTTTCTTATTAAATACCAAAAGTATACCTACACCTGTACTTATAGCCATATCGGCAATATTGAAGACAGGTTCAAAGAAGCGAAAACTAGACCCGCCCAAATAGGGTACCCATGAAGGCCAGGTAGTATCTACCATAGGAAAATAGAGCATATCTACGACCTTTCCGTAAAAAAGACTTCCGTAAGGCTCATCGGAAAAGGCAGTAGCCAGCTGTTGATAGCTATCACTAAATATTACGCCGTAAAAAACCGAATCTATTATATTGCCCAATGCACCGGCAAAGATCAGACACACCGCAAGAACGAGTGTTTGGGAAGATTTTTTACGTACGGTATCGTACAGCCAATATCCGATTCCGGCAACGGCAAATAAACGGAATACGGTCAGCACCAACTTACCGGAAGGTTCCGATATAGGAAGGAAATCACTTAGTTTAGCTCCCCAGGCCGCACCAGAGTTCTCAATGAACAATATTTTGAACCAACTGAAAACCTCAACCGACTCGCCCAGTTGAAAATTGGTCTTGATATAGATTTTGCTCAGCTGATCTATGATTAAAACAGCTATAATAATGAGCAACGATTTCTTTAAGTTCATGGTACGTATACAAGTTGAATCCGCAAAAATAAGTATATTATTCGGTTTTCGTAATTTGAATATCCCCTGTAACGGTAGTAAGCGTATACTTCGTATCCCCAACGGGAATATTATCCCTTTCAACACTACCGTATTTATTAATCACATGGATATTCCCGCTTTTCGCGGCAAGCAATATGCTCCCGCTTTGGGTATGCACGTTCACGTTTTCAGAAACGTTTGAAAGCGCACAGCGGCCGTCGTTTAAAGAAACGTTCAGATCCGTATAGTCTCCACTCATCAACACGTTACAGCTTGTACCGAACACGGTCACGTATTTGTACTGAGGCAACACCACTTTCAATTCTATTGAAACCACTTTATGGGCACTAAGCTTATCGTTAGGATTGTGAAAATTGGGTTGGAACCCACTACTGACCATAATAGAGTTACCCTCTTTTTTTACCGAAACCAAAAGGTCTTTCATGTACTCCCCGTCTATGGTGGCCTCTACCGACATTTCGGCCCCTGGTGCCGTTTCCACCGCTAATTTGTAGCAATTGGTCACATCAATGTTAATTGAGGTGATTTCGCTGTTTACCAATGATTTTCTCACCACCTTTTGGGCCGACAAAAGATGGAAGGACAAAAATAAAAACACGAACAACCTCATAGGTACAGATATAAAAAAACCCACAAGAATACACTTCTCGTGGGTTCGATAATTTTTACAGAGCAGAAAATTACTTTTGCATGTTCTTCGCCTCGATGCTCAAAGTAGCATGGGGAACCAACTTCAAACGTTCCTTGGCGATAAGCTTACCGGTAACCCGACAAATGCCGTATGTTTTGTTCTCGATACGCAAAAGCGCATTCTTAAGGTCTCTAATAAATTTCTCTTGACGGATGGCCAATTGGGTGTTCGCCTCTTTGCTCATGGTTTCGGACCCTTCTTCAAAAGCCTTAAAGGTAGGCGAAGTATCGTCCGTACCATTATTACCGTCGTTCATATATGAGCTTTTCAATAACTCCAAGTGACTCTTAGCCTTCTCGATCTTGTCTTCGATCAACTCCCTGAATTCGGCCAGATCCTTGTCCGAATATCTAACTTTTAAATCTTCTGCCATTATCTTAATGTTTTTCAATAAATAATTTAGTTTTAACTTCATCAAAGGCAACCTCAGTCCCCCTATCCAAGCTTTCTTCAAAAACAAGTTCGGCAGTCAACGTTTCGGTTTTGATATAACCGAGGTTATTCGATACCGCTTTTTCAACAAAACCGTCTTTAAGAATCTTGATATCAATCTTATCGGTCACCTCGAACCCAGAATCTTTTCTCAAGTTCTGAATTCTATTTACAAGCTCTCGAGCTATACCTTCTTCCCTCAAATCTTGATTGATTGTTACGTCCAGCGCTACGGTAAGCGTACCAGAACTTGCAACCAACCAACCTTCGATATCTTGCGAGGCTATCTCTACATCTTGCAGTTGTAATGTAATAATTTTATCGTCAATGTCAAGCGAAATTTCGCCATTCTGCTCAATTTTTTGGATATCATCTTGACCCAATTGCGCAACGGCCTGGGCAATTTTCTTCATATCCTTACCGTATTTAGGGCCTAGCACCTTGAAATTCGGCTTAATTTGCTTCACTAAAATGCCCGATGCATCATCAAGCAATTCTATTTCCTTTACGTTCACCTCCGACATGATCAAATCGGCCACCGCTTCGATCTCGTGCTTTTGATTTTCATCAAGAACAGGTATCATTATCTTTTGTAAGGGCTGACGGACCTTTATCTTTTCTTTCTGACGGATCGAGAGTACCAAGGACGAAATGGTCTGTGCTTTTTCCATCTTACTTTCTAGGTCCTTATCTACGACTGCCTCATCATACTTCGGGAATTCGGCCAAATGTACACTTTCAAATGCTTCCTTTTTGGTCGTATTCGTTAAATCTTTGTACAATCGGTCCATAAAGAAGGGTGCCACGGGTGCCGAAAGTTTGGCTACGGTTTCCAAACAGGTATATAAAGTCTGGTAAGCCGATATCTTATCCTTTTCATAACTTCCTTTCCAAAAGCGTCTTCTACACAAGCGTACGTACCAGTTGCTCAAATTCTCTTGAACATAATCTGAAATGGCACGTGTAGCCTTGGTAGGCTCGTAATCGGCATAGGCTTCGTCAACGGTTTTAATCAACGAATGTAGTTCCGATAAGATCCACCGGTCGATTTCAGGTCTTTCGTTCAGCGGAATTTCCGCCTCTGAATAATCAAAAGCATCGATATTGGCATAAAGGCCAAAGAACGAATAGGTATTGTAAAGTGTTCCGAAGAATTTGCGCTTCACCTCAACGATACCCTCGGTATCGAACTTTAAATTATCCCAAGGGTTCGCATTCGAAATCATGTACCAACGTGTAGCATCCGCCCCATGTTCGTTCATGGTATCGAAGGGATCCACGGCATTGCCCAAGCGCTTTGACATTTTTTTGCCCTCCTTGTCCAACACAAGTCCGTTAGACACTACATTTTTATAGGCTACGGAATCGAAAACCATTGTAGCTATGGCGTGTAAGGTATAGAACCACCCTCTTGTCTGGTCGACCCCTTCGGCAATAAAGTCGGCAGGATAGGTCTTGCCCTCATCGATCAAGTCTTTGTTTTCAAATGGATAATGCCATTGGGCATAAGGCATGGAACCACTATCGAACCAAACATCGATCAGATCACTTTCGCGCTTCATCGGTTTGCCCGAAGTGGAAACCAAAACCACCTGATCAACGATATTCTTGTGAAGGTCTATTTTTTCATAGTTTTCGTCAGATAGGTCACCAACCACGAAATCGTCAAAAATATCCTTTTCCATTACACCGGCAGCCACAGCCTTTGCCATTTCCGACTTCAGTTCGGCCACAGATCCAATGATCATTTCCTCTTTTCCGTCTTCGGTCCTCCAAATAGGAAGTGGTATACCCCAATACCTAGACCTAGAAAGGTTCCAGTCATTGGCATTCGCCAACCAGTTACCAAAACGGCCTTCCCCGGTAGATTTCGGCTTCCAATTAATGGTTTGGTTCAAGGCGAACATACGATCCTTCACATCGCTGATCTTAATAAACCATGAATCTAAGGGGTAATATAAAATAGGCTTATCGGTACGCCAGCAGTTGGGATAACTGTGTACGTACTTCTCCACCTTAAATGCTTTGTTCTCTTCTTTGAGCTTTATGGCAATTTCCACATCGACCGAACGTTCGGGCTCTTCCCCTGCCGTATAATATTCGTTTTTAACATATTTGCCCCCGAACTCTTTCATTTCAGGACGGAACTTCCCTTGCAAATCTACCAATGGAACCGGATTTTTATTTTCATCCAATACCAATAGGGGCGGAACTTCGGGCACAGCCTGTTTGGCCACCAAGGCATCATCGGCACCAAAAGTAGGGGCCGTATGTACAATACCGGTACCGTCTTCCGTAGTTACGAAATCACCGGCAATTACACGAAATGCATTTTCAGGGTTTTGATAAGGAAGGGCATACTCAAGGAGTTGCTCATATCGAATACCCACTAAATCTTTACCAACAAATTCCTTTACTACGTAAAAAGGTATTTTCTTATCTCCGGCTTGGTACGCCAACAAATCGGATTTGGCTTCCACTTGCTCGAACTTCCCTGAAAACTGCTTCCCTACCAAACTTTTGGCCAGAACTACGTTCATGGGCTTAAAAGTGTACTGGTTATAAGTTTCCACCAAAACGTAATCTATTTTGGGCCCTACGGTCAACGCGGTGTTCGAAGGCAGTGTCCATGGGGTGGTCGTCCACGCCAAGAAATATACATCACCCTCATTCTGGAGAAAATCGGGCAGCGATTCTTCTATCGTCTTAAATTGTGCCACTACCGTAGTATCGGTCACATCTTGATATGTACCCGGTTGGTTAAGCTCATGCGAACTTAAGCCCGTACCCGCCTTAGGTGAATACGGCTGTATCGTGTACCCCTTATAGATCAAGCCTTTGTCGTATATCTGCTTCAATAACCACCAAACAGACTCCATATATTTTGGCTTGTAGGTAATATATGGGTCGTTCATGTCTACCCAATAGCCTACTTGTTCGGTCATTCGGTTCCACACATCGGTATAGCGCATAACCGCCTTCTTGCAGGCCGCGTTATATTCTTCTACGGATATTTTTTTACCGATATCCTCCTTGGTTATCCCCAATTCTTTCTCTACACCCAGTTCAATAGGCAATCCGTGTGTATCCCAACCGGCCTTACGCTTCACTTGAAAACCCTTCATGGTCTTGTACCTCGGAAAGATATCCTTGATCGTTCGCGCCATGACATGGTGGATCCCTGGCATACCGTTTGCCGACGGCGGACCTTCATAAAAAACATAACTAGGTTTACCCTCCCTAGAGGAAATACTTTTCTCG
This sequence comes from Zobellia galactanivorans, assembly GCF_000973105.1. Taxonomy (NCBI): domain Bacteria; kingdom Pseudomonadati; phylum Bacteroidota; class Flavobacteriia; order Flavobacteriales; family Flavobacteriaceae; genus Zobellia; species Zobellia galactanivorans. Next base: position 1,724,474 of record NC_015844.1, read on the forward strand.
AAAATCTGGTTTTGCTTCCAATAATCGAGTATATCTTCAGCTACTTTGGGCAAATCCAATCCTTTATATTCCGCAAACTTCATAATAAGTGGCTCTACTGCATTAATTTAAGGCTGCAAAATTAGCAATTTTTACCCGAATTAAGTCGATTTGAAAGAATTGAAATACGCCGTATTAAACAAGCTTGTAAGAAAATGTTAAAATATAGCGTCTAAAATGTCGTTTCATACGTATATTCAGAAAACAATTAAACAAAAACTTTAAACACAAAATCATGAAAAAAGTAATTTTAAGTTCCGTTTTGATGCTTGCCCTAAGTATCTCTTTCGTTTCTTGTAGAGACGCCGCAGACAAAGCAAAAAGCGCTACCGACGAAGCTGGTGCCGCAATGGAACAAGCTGGCGAGGATGCCAAAGAAATGGGCACCGAAGCCATGGAAGACGCCAAAGAAGCTGGTAGCGAAGCTATGGAGCAGGCCGAAGAAGCCGGTGAAGAAATCAAAGCTGGTGCAGAAGATGCCGCCAACGACCTAAAATCAAAAGCTGAAGAAGCTGGTGACGACATCAAGGAAAAAGCCAATGAAGCTGCCAGTGATGTTAAAGATGCCGCCAACGATGCTACGGACAAGGCCAAAGACGCCGCCAACAGTGCTGCTGACAAAGCCAAGGCTGCCGTCAACTAATATACCTTATACATATAACAACGAAAGCCCCCTGGCCATTGGTCGGGGGGCTTTATTTTTTTTTAACAGGCCAGCACTAAAACCGATAGTCGACTCCCAATACCAAGCTAACACCTGGCGCCACAATACCCGAAGAATATGAACGATAACGCTGATCCGTAATATTTTCAACTCCAAGGGAAGTTTTTAATGCGTTGGTAATAGCATACTGTGCGCGTAAATTGAGGGTGTACCAAGAAGGGGAGAAAGGATTGCCCTCTTCATCGACCGCATAGATATATGTTTTACTTCTTTCGGAAGTCGCCAAATCACCATAGGAAATCTCGCCATTATAATTCAGGAACAAATCGGCCGTTAGCTTCTGGCCTTTGTAAATGAAGTGCAAATCGCCGAAAGTAGGTGCCACATGCCTTCCCGGAGATTCCGTACCGTCATCTTCCTCTTCGATACCCTCCGTAAGCGTAAGGTTGGCCACGGCCGAGAGCTTATCCCCAAAAAACACCTCAGCCCCAAACTCAAGCCCGTATACATAGGCCTTAGCGGCATTCTGTATGGCCTGCACACTACTGAGTTCCCCATTGTACATAATGGCATCTTCCCCATTGAACTTATAGTCCCTTCGTACCAATGCATCTACCAAGTAGGTATAAAAAGCGGCACTTTTAAGCACCACCCGGTCATTAAAGTTTTTCTGTACCCCCAGTTCCACGTTATAGGCATACTCCGGTTCCAAATCGGGATTGGGCACCACTACCGCCCCAGGTTCCGAGTCAAATATCTTGCCTACATCGTCAAGGTTCGGCGCCCTAAAACCGGTAGAGCCGTTCAAGGTAATCTGTAAATCGGCCTTTGGGAACCAACTAAAACCGATGCTTCCCGTCAATGCCCCATTATCAAGCATTGCATCATCGAAAGGGAAGGGGTAGAAGGTTTTGTCGAAAACGGCATTGATCCAGACGTGACTGTACCTAAGGCCCGACAAAAGGGTAAAATTAGGCTTTGCCCTATACTCCCCGTTCACATAACCGGCCAAGGTTTGCCAAGTGGCGCCATCGGGATAGCGCGAAGCGCCCTCGACCAGCTCCTTGGTTTCAATATTTACCTGCTCTCCCGTTGACCCGACCTTGTTGAAGATATATTCCCCTCCATAGTACAAGCGAAGGTCTCCGATTTTCTTGTTTTCAAAATCGACATTCGCAGAAAGGGCATCTACTTTTTCTTCGGTGGTGTAACGTAGCAGATCTCCAAAATCACGATCATTTCTACTCTCCTCAAAATGTTGGTAGGCAGTAGTTATTTTTAATCCGTCGTAAAAAATACCTTTCCCCCTTTTGCTCATCTGCAAATTGCCCATAAACCATTTTTGTGGCCCATAGAACCATTCCGCCGACCGAAGTCCGTCACCTGCCTTATTCGGGCGTATCAAGCGATCGTACCTAGCGTAATCGGAGGTTTCGGAATAGTGTAGCCCAAGCTTGTGCTCCCAAGTATTGTTAGGTGTATAGGCTATTTTTTGCATTAGGTTAAGTTGACTATAGCCTGTTGGGGTTTGTTTTTTAGGATTTTCATTAGGAAGCAAGACATCCGTACCGTTCAAGCTGCCGACAAAGTTTTTTCTAAGATAGGATTCCGGACCGTGGGCCCCCATTTTTAAATCACCAAAATCATTATAGGAAGCACTGGTCAAAAACGCCCACTTCCTTTTTCCCAAATTAAAATCGAAATGAAAGGTATTCTCAGAATTGGCCGAAGCAAAACGATACTTGGCCCCACCTGAGAACGAAAGACTGTCGGAGGTTGAAAATTCGGCCTTTTTGGTATAAAAATTCATTACCCCGCCTATGGCATCACTACCATAAATTACAGAGCCCGGACCAAAGATAACTTCAGTGTTCTGTATGGTGTATGGGTCAATGGAGATTACATTCTGCAGATTCCCTCCCCTAAAAATGGCATTGTTCATACGTACCCCATCTACCGACAACAACAAGCGGTTGGTAGCAAAGCCCCGTATCATAGGGCTCCCTCCCCCCAATTGACTCTTTTGAACGAATACCTTTCCACTGCTTTGCAACAGGTCTGCCGAAGTCTGTGGGTTAGTAAAGGCGATATCACGGGCGTTGATGACCGCAATCTTGTTGGGAATATCTTTTTTCTGCTGTTCCCACTTCGACACCGACATCACCACCTCATCAAGCTCTTCGGCCTTCATGCTCAAAAAAAATCGGTCTCCATGCCTTTGTATCTGGGCTTTTGTAGTTCTTCCGAGTTGATAACTCAAGTGCCGAAAGGTAATACGTTCGTCAACCCCGAACACCTTCAAGTCTACCTTACCGTCAAAGTCGGTCAATGCCGTTTTCGTTCGATCGTAATTATATATGGCCACATTGGAAATAGGTTCACGGGTATCAAAATCCAAGACCGTTACCTCTTGGGAAAAGACAACTTGGGTACACAAAAAAATAAGCAAAAACAGAACTTTGTTCATACTAGCTGAATACTTCGTTTAAGATGGCCAGGGATTTTGGTTTTCTAAACCCCTGTAAATGCAACTCGTAAAACAGCACAAGCGATTGTAAAAGTTCTTGACGGTTGCCTTTATTCATTTTGATATGATGTATCCCATCAAAATTTATGCCCAAGAAGGTTTTAAAGTAGGTAAGATTTTCCCCACTAAGAATAGGGTTCAACGATGGCGTATCGGTAAACTCCCCTTCGAGCAAATCAAAACTACTTGCGCCCATCTGTTCGGTATCTGGGTAAAAGCCCAAATATTTGGTAAGCCGAATCAAAAAGTAAATATGGAAATTAGCAAAATCAACCTGTGTATCAAGCCATTGCAAGCTTACCTCTATAAACTCGAAAAGCGAAGGGTTGGGCTCTTCCTCGTGAATGCTGTTGGCCAACATTTCAGAGAGAAACATGGTCATGGCATTTTTTGAGATATCGGAATGCAGCGTCTGGTACGCATAATGTATCTTCGCCTCCCGTATACTTTCGAGGGCTCCCTTATTTCTATGGTTGGCAACAATCTCCAACTGGGTCAAGGGTTGAAAATAGGCCGATTTCAATTTTCCCTTTTTAGATGCCAGAACCCCTCGCAGCAAATAGGGTTTTACCCCATCGGAAACCGTAAAAGCCTTTACGATCAAGCTCGTGTCGCCATATTTAAGCGAAGAAAGTACTATAGCTTTGGTGGTTAGCTGCATTTATGTGATAGGGTTTAGCACAAATATAGCTTTAAAATCTACGTAGTGGAAAACACGGTCAACCCTAAAAAGACCCGTAACTTTCAAAAGCTACGGGTCTCGTCTATTTACTATTATTAAGTTACCTATTAAATCACCCCTTGGGCCAACATGGCATCGGCAACTTTTACAAAACCAGCGATGTTCGCGCCTTTTACATAGTTACAGTAGCCATCGTCTTCTTTACCGTATTTGATGCAAGAATCGTGAATTTCCTTCATGATATCACGGAGTCGTTCATCGACCTCTTCCCTTGTCCAGCTGATACGCAATGAGTTTTGCGACATTTCCAGACCTGAGGTTGCCACGCCCCCGGCATTAGAAGCCTTGCCTGGTGCGAACAAAATTTTGGCTTCGTGGAATTTATGCACGGCATCCGCATTACACGGCATATTGGCTCCCTCGACCACGCAGATACAACCGTTTTTCAACAAAGCTTCCGCATCGTGCTTTGTTAACTCGTTCTGGGTAGCACAAGGAAGGGCTATATCACATTTTACGTTCCAAGGCGTCTTACCCTTATGATACTGCGCCCCACTGTATTTTTCCACATATTCCGAAATCCTACCGCGTTTATTGTTCTTAAGATCCATTACATAGTCCAATTTCTCGACATCGATACCTTCTGGATCGTAGATATACCCGGCAGAATCGGAAAGTGTAACCACCTTACCGCCTAGCTGCAACACTTTTTCCGCCGCGTATTGCGCCACGTTACCGGATCCCGAAATAACCACGGTTTTACCTTCAAAACTTTCATTTTTGGTGTTGAGCATACTTTCTGCAAAATATACGGTTCCATACCCTGTAGCTTCCGGACGGATCCTAGAGCCTCCCCATGAGAGTCCCTTTCCCGTCAATACCCCGGTAAACTCATTTCTAATTTTCTTGTACATACCGAACAAGAACCCGATTTCACGGGCGCCAACACCGATATCTCCCGCAGGCACATCGGTATTCGGGCCGATATGACGGCAAAGCTCCGTCATAAACGCATGGCAAAAGCGCATAACCTCATCGTCTGACTTGCCCTTCGGGTCAAAATCGGAGCCTCCTTTACCACCGCCCATAGGCAAGGTCGTAAGACTGTTCTTGAACACCTGTTCGAAAGCTAGGAATTTTAAGATACTGGCATTTACGGAAGGATGAAAACGCAAACCTCCTTTATATGGACCAATGGCTGAGTTCATCTGAACGCGATATCCCCTGTTCACATGGATAACACCTTCATCGTCTACCCATGCCACCCTAAACGATATCAGCCTTTCGGGCTCTACCATTCGGGTCAAGATATTTTTGCCCTTGTATATTTCATTTTCCGCAATGTATGGGATTACCGTCTCAGCAACCTCTTGCACCGCTTGAATGAACTCGGGCTCATGTCCGTTTCGCTTTTTGACTTCATCCATGAAGTCTTTAATTTTTGAATCCATAAACAGATGTCCTATAGAATTATTTTGTTAGATTTTGATAGTCTCGGTAAAATTATGTTATTATTAAGAATAAAAAAGCCGATTTTTCAAAAAATCCCCCGTGACGCTTATCCTATAGCCTGCTCCAAATCGGCTATCAAATCGTCCTTATCTTCGATACCCACACTCAAGCGGATCAAAGCATCGACCACCCCGCTCTTCTCCCGTTCTTCTTTGGGTATACTCGCATGGGTCATACTGGCCGGATGTCCTGCCAAACTCTCCACCCCTCCCAAGGATTCGGCCAAGGTGAACAATTTAAGCCGCTCAACTATCTTTATAGCCTCCTCATAACTACTGCCCTTTGTTACAAAGGAAATCATGCCCCCGTATCCGTTCATTTGACTTTTGGCGACTTCATGGTTGGGGTGGCTCTCAAAACCGGGCCAATACACCTTTTCGATTTTGGGATGATTTTCCAAATATCGCGCAACGGCTTCGCCGTTCTCACAATGGCGCTGCATACGCACATGCAATGTTTTTATACCTCTCAAAATCAAAAAGCTATCCATAGGTCCACATACCGCCCCACTAGCATTCTGGATGAAATAAAGTTGGTCTGCCAGTTCTTTGTTCTTAACGACCAAGGCCCCTGCGACCACATCGCTATGCCCGCCTAAATATTTGGTCGCGGAATGCATAACGATATCCGCCCCCAAATCCAAGGGAGTCTGCAAATACGGTGTGGCAAATGTATTATCTACCGCTAACAACACATTGTGTTTTTTGGCAACTGCGGCCACCGCCTTAATATCTATAATATTCATCATAGGGTTGGTCGGGGTCTCGACCCATATCAACTTCGTATTTCCTGTAATGGCCGCTTCGATGGTATCGGTATCTTGCATGCCGACAAAATTGAATTTTATGCCATATTTCTCGAATATCTGTTTGAACAATCGGTAGCTTCCCCCGTATAAGTCGTTTGTTGAAACCACCTCATCACCCGGGCCAAGTAATTTTATAACGGCATCAATAGCCGCCAAGCCACTTGCAAAGGCCAAACCATAGGTGCCATTCTCAATGCTGGCCAATGAATTCTCCAATGCCGTTCGGGTGGGGTTGGCACTTCGCGAATACTCGTAGCCCTTATGTCCACCAGGAGTGGTCTGTGCATAGGTAGATGTTTGATAAATAGGAGGCATAACGGCGCCATAGGCCTTGTCTGGCTGCTGCCCTCCGTGTATTGTCTTACTGTTGAATTTTAACGTTTTTTCGCCCATTTTTTATATTTATTCGTTCAAATCTATCATTATCTTTGATGCTGGACAATCCAGCTTATTTTTATTCTACCCCAACTAAATTTCACTATGAGAACCCAAGTTACCTATATCATTTTACTTTTGGTATTTGTCGGCTGCCAAAAAGAAAACAAACTGACCTTTGAGACCTTAAACCTCGATGAGACACGCTGTTCGGAGTGTCCGACGGTTGAAATACAGATTCCAAAAGCCCTTGAGAATTCAAAGATGGCCAAGACGATCAATACCGCCCTGAAAGAAGAAATCATTGAAACCCTAAACTACGACGATGAGCTAGAGGCATCATCGATAAAAGATGCCGTTGAATCTTTTAGCAATGGCTATTGGGAGCTTAAAAAGCTATACCCCGAAGAGGCTACCCGTTGGGAGGCCAATATAGAAGGTAAGGTGTCGTATGAAGACAACGACTTTCTTACCATTGAGCTAAATTCCTATATTTTCACCGGAGGCGCCCACGGTTACGGCTCTCAGCGTTTTTTGAATTTTGACAAGCACAAAGCCAAAGAACTGGAGAACTGGCAACTTTTTCAAGACCGTAAAGATTTTGAAAAGTTCGCCGAACAAAAATTCAGGGACCAAGAACACATCCCCCAAGACAGTCCGATCAATAGTACCGGGTTTATGTTCGAGAGCGATGTATTCCACTTGCCTGAAAACATCGGGTTTACCGAAGAAGGCATAAGGTTGTTATACAACCCTTATGAGGTGGCGTCCTATGCGGATGGCCCCATAGTTCTAACCTTACCATTCTCAGAAATAAAACCGTATTTGGCCAAAAACAAATCGTAAATATTACTTTCCTACCACTTTGAGCAAGGCGATAATGGCAGCGGCATGCAATCCTTCGTGATACAAGTTAAAGGTAAGTGCATCTTCAGCCGATGTTAAGGTAACCCCCGCACTGGTAGTATAGGTAGTGTAGTCTTGAAAAAGACCTGCCTCGTAGTCTTCCTTGGCCCATTCTACCGTAGAGATCAAGAAATCGGCAATAAGCTTCATTTCTTCCTCGGTGGCAGTTCCGTCAGGCTTGGTGCCCTTCATAAACTTTTCAACAAGCTCACCGGGAACCCGCATTTGAAGCTTACCCAATTTGTATACCAATATTTGTGTAGTGATTACGGTATGGGCAATATTCCACCAAACGTTATTGTTGAAACCCTTGGGTATTTCAAGCAGTTGCTCCTTAGGGGTTTCGGTAAGTATCTTATAAAGACGTTTTCTGTTCTCTAGAGTAACATCAAAAATTTTCTCCACGGCAATTGAATTTTAATAGTAGGCCCCAAAAATAGTACAATTGAACTGAATTGGGTTTCTTTGCAAAGTGAATTTATGTTAAGAAGAATGAAAAAGATTTACTACCTCTCCACCTGTGACACCTGTAAAAGAATACTCAAGGAATTAGCGCCCTTAGATGGCATTGCCCTTCAAGATATCAAAACGGAGGCCATGACGCCCGAACAGGTAGAACAAATGCAAGCACTTGCCGGAAGCTACGAAGCCTTGTTCAGCAAACGCGCCCGCCTTTACCGACAACTGGGACTACACGAAAAGCAGCCTTCGGAAAGCGAGTTGAAAGATTTGATCCTAAAGCACTATACTTTTCTAAAACGGCCGGTCATCATTGTAGACGGGCAAATTTTTGTGGGGAACAGCAAAAAAACAGTTGAAGAAGCCAAAGTCGCCTTACACCATTGAGCCGGCGCACACTAGCCATATTGGCCGCCATCGGCGCAACCATAATCTACGCCTTGAACCATACGATTGCCAAAGGGGTAATGCCGAACCATGTACAGCCCTTTGGGTTTATCATGTTGCGGGTCATTGGCGCATCAATATTGTTTTGGAGCGTTTCCTTCTTTGGCCCCAAGGAAAAGATTGAAAAAAAGGATTATCCGAGAATGTTCATCTGCGCGCTTTTGGGCATGGGCCTCAATATGCTGGTGTTCTTCAAGGGCCTTTCTTTATCTACCCCTATCAATAGCGCTGTCTTAATCACCACCACACCGATTATAGTGGTATTGCTCTCGGCGGTTTTGATCAAGGAAAAAATCATACCCCAAAAAATGATAGGTATCTTGATAGGCCTTTTAGGCGCACTTGGACTTATCTTTTTCGGAACGGAACTAAGAGCGGACGCCCCCAATATTCCCTTGGGAAATTTTCTGATTTTTATGAATTCGGTATTCTACGGTTCATACCTGATCGGAGCAAAAACCTTAATTGCCAAGTACCACCCCTTTACCTTTATGAAATGGCTTTTTACCATCGGCATATTTATCTGTCTTCCGTTCGGATATCATGAACTTATGGCCATAGACTGGCCCAACCTACCTTTTGAAGCCTTGTGGAAAATTGCATTTGTAGTTTTAGGAACTACATTTTGCACCTATCTGTTCAACATTTTTGCCTTGACCCAGTTGAAAGCCTCTACCCTAAGTGCCTTTGTATACATTCAACCCTTAATAGGCATACTCTTTGCGGTGGCCACAGGGCAGGACAAACTTACGACACTTAAAATACTCGCTGGTTGCTTGGTATTTTTAGGCGTATACTTGGCCAGTAAAAAACCTAAACCAAATCCCTTGGAGCCTTAGCGAACCTTCTAGTATCCTCTTTGGTCAATACCTTAAACCCTTCGGCCTTTTCAATAGCACTGAATTTTTCCAACAAATCGTTGGTCAAACCGGTGAGCTTACGGGTCTTCAGGTCGATCCAGGCACCCATCATTTCACAATGGGCAAAATTCCTTCCCTTATAATCGTAAAAATTATGATGGAATTCAAAGAACTGTGCATCTTCGCTCATTCCCATAATTTCCATGGAAACCTTTACGGGCTTACCGGGAAAAGCCTCTTTGAAGTAGTACATATGTTCGTAAAAAACCACCGGACCGATCTCTCTCTCCAGTAGTGTTCGATGGCTAAAACCGATTTCGGTCAAATAACTCATCCGTGTGTGGCTCATAAAATTCAGATAAGCAGAATTGGCCAAATGCCGGTTTGCGTCAACATCGCTCCAGCGAATTTCAAACTCTTTTAGATACATATTTTGCGAATTAATTTCTTATGCATGCATAAGAATAGCAAAAATACCATAGTTTTGAAAAACAAAGGAATTTCTAGCCTTAAAGTTTACTGCTAATTTAATTCTATCTAATACCGATACATATGAGTGCTAAACCTTCATTTATAGACGAATTGGCGCTGCCAGCCATTGCAGCCCCCATGTTTTTGATATCAAGCCCAAAACTAGTTGTAGAATGTTGTAAAAACGGTATTGTCGGAACATTTCCCGCCCTTAACCAGCGCACTAGCGAGGGTTTTGAAGAGTGGCTTATCGAGATCAAAACCGAACTTGAAAATTTTGAAAAAGAAACCGGTAAGAAGCCAGCGCCCTATGGCGTAAACCTTATTGTACACCCGACCAACCCAAGGCTCGAGGCCGATGTAAGACTCTGCATAAAACATAAAGTCCCCCTGGTCATCACCTCTCTTGGGGCGGTCTCCAAGGTGGTTGATGCCATTCATAGTTATGGCGGACTCGTATTTCACGATATCATCAAAAAACGTCATGCGGAAAAGGCCCAGGAAGCTGGGGTCGATGGCTTGATCCTAGTTGCCGCAGGTGCAGGCGGGCATGCAGGTACGACCAACCCAATGCCATTGGTTTCCGAAATAAAGAAATTTTTTCACAAGACCATCATTCTTTCAGGATGTATCAGTACGGGGCGCGATATTGCCTCTGCACTACAAATGGGCGCCGACTTGGCCTATATGGGCACGCGCTTTATCAATACCGAAGAAAGCAAGGCATCTCCCGAATACAAAAAGATGATCATTGATGCCGGAGCGAATGACGTAGTCTATACGGCTGCCATTTCAGGGGTTCATGCCAATTTTCTAGGGGCAAGCCTAAAAGCGGCGGGACTGACCGAGGAAGACCTTAAAAAGGACAGGAAAATCGATTTTGGGAAAGAGCTCGATACCGAGGCCAAAGCATGGAAGACCATTTGGTCGGCAGGTCAAGGTTCGGCCTTGATCGACAATACGCTTCCGGTTTCAGAGTTGATTTCCCAACTAAAAAGCGAATTCAAATCGGCCATTGAAGAACAAATAAAGGTATTGGAAAAATATCCGAAGTAAAACCAATTAAAAGTTTGCAAGGGACCCTCGTGGAATCAACTCTCTCGGCGGTCCCTTATTTTATTGACCAGGCTTTTACACCTGCCGATTCCCTAGCCCTCAAATCGGCCAAAAACCGATGGACTTGACTTACCGCCATCGACCCTTCGCCTACCGCGGAAGCAACCCGCTTTACAGAACCCTTGCGCACATCGCCCACCGCGAAAAAACCCGGTATACTAGTCTCTAGGGACTGTGGTTTCCGTTGGCTGTAGATATCGCACATATACAGGTCTTCTTCATTAATTCCCGGCCCTGTACAAACAAAACCTTTTTCATCGGTGGCCACAATGCCCTCCAACCATTCGGTACATGGTTTGGCCCCTATAAAGGTAAACAGGTTGGTAATGTTCATTTCGGTTTCCTGGCCATCCTTTTTACGCAATACAAGCGATTCCAAATGATGATCTCCTTTCAATTCGGTTACTTGGGCGTTCAATTGCACGTAAATATTAGGTGCCGCCTCAATGCGCTGTACGAGATAATCGCTCATTTTCGCCCCGAGGTCACCTCCCCGTAATACCACATGTACCTCTTTGGCATAATCGGCAAGAAACAATGCAGCCTGACCCGCCGAATTTCCTCCTCCCACAACGCCTACCAATTCACTTTTGCAAGCCGATGCGTTCATCCCCGTAGCGGAATAATACACCCCGCTACCTTCGTATTTTTGAATGGCATCAATAGGTAATTGCCGATAATTGGCTCCCGTAGCCGCCATTAACGACTTTGCCTTTATTACTTTTCCGTTAGTGGCCGAAAGCACAAAATGGTTGCCCGTATGCTCTATTTTTTCCGCCCTATGGGGAATGGAAATATTACAACCGAACTTCTGCGCCTGTACATAGGCCCGATTCGCAAGGTCACGCCCCGATATTCCCGTAGGAAATCCCAAATAATTCTCGATTTTAGAGCTCTTTCCGGCCTGGCCTCCCGGGGCATTGCTATCTATGGTAACGACACTTAATCCTTCAGAAGCCGCATAGACACTGGCCGCCAAGCCCGATGGACCTGCGCCGATGACCAACAGGTCGAATATCTTGTCTTCAAAATCCATTAACACCCCAGAAAAACGGGCCACTTCATCTAAGGAAGGTTTCATATGAAGCTGGCCTCCGTTGCAGATCATAAGAGGCAGATCCTTTTCGGAAAGGTCAAAATTTTTGAGCAAATCATTGGCTTCCGAAGTTTGATCTACATCTAAAAAGTTATACCAGATATAGTTCTTATCCATAAAATCGCGAATGGCGTAGGCCTCTTTTGAGTTGCCCGACCCTACCAACTTGATACCTCCTACGTACTCGTTCAAAATGGTATCTTGACGCTGCAAAAAAGCATTAAGCAGCAAATCACTTAGATTACTATGTTTGGCTATGGCCTCTTTTAATTTATAGGGACTCACCTTAAGAAGCTCCGAACCCGCTTTGGCAACGGCCCTAAACTGCGCTCCGCGATCAGATAACATTCCACTATCTCCCGAAAACTCGTTCTTACCATGTACAACTATTACTTTTTTTTCATTGTTAGGGTTGAGTATGGCAATTTCTCCTTCGAGTACAACAAAGAAATCATACCTCAGTTGGCCTAAATCGAATACTACCGTTTCTTCGTTATAGTGTTCAATATTCCCATATCCCTTTAAAATATTGACATGGCTTTGGGGCAATTGCGGAAATCTGGGATCATTCATAATTTAATATCTAGCGATTTGTTCATCTTCATAGCACCAAAGCCATCTTTCGTTAGGTTCTGCACTACTTATTACGGGGTGCCCACTTGAATGGGCGTGCTTGCTGGCGTGTCGATTGGGTGAACTGTCACAACAAAGTGTAACGCCGCAAGATTGACAGGTACGTAAATGAACCCAACTATCTCCGGTTTCCAAACATTTGGCACATTCCTGTGCCTTTGCCTGTTTTACTTCCGTGATCTGATTTAAATGACCACATTTTTGGGCTATTTTTGACATGCTTAAATTTACAATAAAGTTTCACACGGCCGTTTTCCTTAATATCATTTTATATATCTTGCCAAAATGCCTTTAGTTACCTCACATTACAATCCCCCCTTTATATTTAAGAACGGACATCTCTCTACAGTATATTCCGGTCTTTTTAGACGCATAAAAGGAGTACAGCAAACCCGAGAACGCATTGAGCTTGACGATGGGGATTTTATGGATTTGGACTGGAGCTATGCCAAAATTGCCTCAGAAAAAGTGGTGATACTATTGCACGGCCTAGAAGGCAATGCCCAACGCCCCTATATCACAGGAAGCGCCAAAGCCTTTAATGCAGATGGTATCGATGCATGCGCCGTAAATTTCAGGGGATGCAGCGGTGAAACCAACCGCTTGTTTCGTTCGTACCATTCCGGTGCCACCGAAGACCTCGACGCCGTTGTTCAACATATCGTAAAAAACAAAAACTATTCTGAAATTTATATAAAAGGCGTTAGTCTGGGCGGAAATATGGCCCTAAAATATGCCGGAGAAGCAAGGGACTTGCCCCCTGAGCTAAAAGCGGTAATCGGTGTGTCGGTTCCCTGTGACCTTTACAGCTCGCTCAGAGCGCTCCTATCGCCCAACAACTACCTCTATGCCAAACGTTTCAAAAAACATTTGGTCGAAAAATTATATCCCAAACAAAAGATGTTTCCCAATAACATATCAATGGAGGATATCACGAATATTAAAACCTTAAAAGACTTTGACGACATCTATACGAGCAGGGCACACGGTTTTAAAAACGCCATTGATTATTACCAACAATGCAGTTGCAGACAGTTCTTGCCCGACATAAAAATCCCTACCTTAATCATCAATGCCAAAAACGATTCTTTTTTGGGCGAGGAATGTTATCCGGTGGCCGAAGCCAACAAAAATCGGCATCTGTATTTAAACCTTCCCGATTATGGGGGTCATGTGGGCTTCGTAAGCTCTTCAAACTTTTATTACTCCGAAAAAACAGCAATTAAATTTGTGCAAGACATGGTTTAAATTTAGTGATTCGCTATATTAGTGCCGCAAACAAAAAGCCACAATAAAGGCTTGAATATTGAAATAAGGCATAAAATGAAAAAATTATTAAGCGTATTGGCACTAGGTGCACTACTAGCCAGTTGTGGCGAAGAAAAAAAAGAAGAAAAAAAGGGCGGTTTTGAAATGAACCGTACCAAAACCGAAACCAAAGCGGTAGAAGCTAAATCCGAAGGTGTTCCGGTAGACATGGACAACCAAGGTGTAGGCCCGTATAAAGATATTTCCTTTGATGCCGATATCAATGCCGAGTTGGCCACTGCCGGTGAAGCCAAGTTCAAAGCGGTTTGTACGGCTTGTCACATGGTCGATAAACGTTTGATAGGCCCAGCACTAAAAGGTGTTTACGAAAGAAGGAGTCCGGCTTGGGTTATGAACATGATCGCCAACCCTGATAAAATGTTGAAAGAAGACCCGATTGCTAAAGCACTTCTAAAAGAATACAACAACGCCATAATGTTGAACCAAAATCTTTCTGACGAAGATACAAGAGCGGTTGCGGAATACTTGCGCACCCTGTAAGGTCGACATTTTTTATACTATTATGCCGTTATCCTTCTATCTTAGGGTAACGGCATACTTTTTTTGAATATATTAGAGGTTCTTAACCCATCCAAAAAAACATTTACATTGAAACTACTACGCCATTTTTTTACTGCCATTATTATTTTTTCGTGTACGGGCACGTCTTTTTCCCAAAAGATAAAGCCAAAGAAAGTAAAGGAAACCATGCAACGTGTTGCCGATTGGCAAATTGACCACTTTGACGGATTGTACAGCGACCATAAGAAGCCACATCACCCATTGGACTGGACCAATGGCGCACTCTATGTAGGCATGGTCAAATGGGCCGCTATGGCAGACAACGATAGTTATTACGAATGGCTAAAGAAGATAGGTGAAGAAAACGCCTGGCAATTGTACAGAAGAAAATACCACGCAGACGACCATACGGTTGGTCAAATGTATATTGAGCTGTATCGAAAATACAAAGACGAAAAAATGATTGCCCCTACCAAAGAGCAATTCAACTTTTTAATGTACCACCCCTCACAAAGTGTCTTAAATTGGGCTACCCCATACCACCAAGACCGTTGGAACTGGTGTGATGCCCTTTTTATGTCTCCCCCTGTATGGGCTAAATTGTATAAGGTTACGGGCGAAGAAAAATACCTAGATTTCATGCTTTCCGAGTTTAAGGCTTCCACCGATTTTCTTTTTGATAAGGAAGAGAGCCTATATTACCGTGACGAACGATACTTCGACAAATTGGACAATGGCACTAAAGTATTTTGGTCTAGAGGAAACGGCTGGGTATTTGCCGGTCTTGTCAATATCATGAACGAACTTGAACCACAGAGTGAAGCCTACGCCTATTTCTTGGACATCTATAAAAAAATGGCCGAAAAATTAATTGCGATACAGACTTCTGAAGGGCATTGGGCCATGAGCCTGTTGGGACAAGAGTTTTACCCTACCCCAGAAACAAGCGGATCATCTTTTTACGTGTACGGCCTGGCATGGGGTATCAACAATGGGATACTGGACAAAAAGACTTACGAACCGGCCGTAAAAAAAGGCTGGAACGCCATGGTAAGCCATGTAACAAAAGACGGTATGCTAGGCTATGTGCAACCTATTGGCGCAGCCCCAGGAAAAGCTTGGCCCGATAAAACCGAAGTATACGGAACAGGGGCTTTCTTAAGTGCAGGCTCTGAAGTATATAAACTTTACGGAGGCGAATAAACACCAACGTATCATATAGATCACGGCCGCTCTAAATATTAGATTTCGATTTCAGGCTTGTCAACGGCAACCTTGTAGGTAGGGTCCTCCATAACGTTAACGTCGATAATATCTTCGGCGTTCGCCAATAGACGGATACAATCTTTGCTAAGGTGGCGAAGGTGTACCTTTTTACCAGCTTTGGCGTAACGTTCGGTAATCTTATTCAAGGCCTCTATACCCGACATGTCGGCCACACGGCTTTCCTTGAAGTCTATAACCACTTCCTTGGGGTCGTTCGCGATATCGAATTTCTCAGAAAATAAGGTCGTTGAGCCAAAGAATAAGGGGCCGTATATTTCATAGTGCTTTACTCCGTTTTCATCGGTATATTTCCTAGCCCGAATACGCTTGGCATTTTCCCAAGAGTAGGCCAATGCAGAGATAATCACACCTAATAGAACGGCAATGGCCAAGTTGTGGGTAATGGCGGTAATCAAGGTTACCAAGACCATAACCACTACATCGGACTTTGGCATCTTTCCAAAAGTCTTAAAGCTCGCCCATTCAAAAGTACCAATGGCCACCATAAACATTAACCCGACCAATGCGGCCATAGGCAACTGTTCGATAAGACTAGAGCCAAACATGATAAAAACCAATAGCATAATCGCTGCAGTAATACCTGACAAACGTGCCCTAGCTCCTGAAGAGGTATTGATCAAACTCTGACCGATCATAGCGCAACCGCCCATTCCTGACAAGAAACCGGAAAGGATGTTGGCCGTTCCTTGGGCAACGCATTCTTTGTTTCCGCTACCCCTGGTATCCGTAATTTCATCGATAATATTCAAGGTTAACAAACTTTCAATCAAGCCAACACCTGCAACAATGGCGGCGTAAGGGAAAATTATACTAAGTGTTTTAAGCGTCATTGGCAATTGGGGAATGGACAACGGGGGAAAACCACCTTTGATCGTTTCTCCTTCACCCATGGTATCGGCCACGGTAAGGGTGTCAACGCCAAAACCGATAACTATTGCAGAGACTACAACAATGGCCAACAATGAAGAGGGGATGGCCTTGGTCAACTTTGGAAAACCCCAAATGATAACCATGGTCAACAACGTAAGTCCTAGCATAATATACATAGATGGCCCGGTCAACAATTGATCCGTACCCTTTTGATAGAAGTTAGGAAACTGTGCCATAAAAATGATAATGGCCAAACCATTAACAAATCCAAACATTACCGGATGCGGCACCAAGCGAATGAATTTACCCAACCTTAGTACACCGGCCAGAATCTGTAGTACTCCCGCAATGATGACGGTAGCAAAAACATAGTTCAATATGGTTTCGGGCTCAATACCCGGAAACGTGCGTTTCAACTCTAAAATCAATCCGACAAAAATTACGGCTACGGCGCCCGTGGCTCCGGAAATCATACCAGGACGACCTCCGAGAATAGAAGTTACCAAACAAAGAATAAAGGCCGCATATAAACCCGTTAACGGAGAAAACCCCGGAATAAGGGCGAATGCAATGGCCTCGGGAACCAAGGCCAAGGCCACGGTAAGACCCGATAGAATCTCGGTCTTGTAATCTACCTTTTGCTTAAAATCGAATAAATTGAAATACTTCTTCACGACAGTAGGATTTTGAGCGGGCAAAAATACACCAAAATACCCTATAAGCCATAGACTAGGGGATTAAATGCATTTGAAGAAATTACAACTATAAATATCTGAACATCAAAATATTACTATTTAAGCTTATTTCCTTACAAAGAATAGCCCGTAAGAAATATAACAGAAAAACCGATCCTATAAAAAAAGAACCGCCCCAAGCATTGCTGCCCAGGGCGATTCCTAACTAAATAACCAACCAAAAAACGTTTATATATCTCTACTTCTTTTCACCTTCATAATGGGATTGGAAGTCTTTTTTCTCTTTTTTTCAACTGCGCCTTTTCCGGCTTTTAAGTACTGTTGATAGCCTCTTCCCCTAAATTCGTAAACCGTTTTGCTACGGGGGTGATACAGCTCGATAGTACTATCATTAATAACGTACAATTCAAAATAATCATTGCTCGATAAACGGTAGTCCAGTGTTAAAGTTTTGAGCGTTTCATCGTTTTCTATGTCATACACCGAGTAATTCCCTTCAAAATCCCACTGAAGGTCTACCAAGCGTGTTCCAGGGGCATCGATCGACGATCTAAAATAGCCCGGATTAAACTGTAAAAAGTTCTCGTTGTCAAATTCGTTCAAGGCACCTTCAAGACTTGTATATGTCTTTTCCCAAGCATCATATTCTTGTAAGAAATAGTTGATGTTATCATAGAACACCATGTCATAATCAAAGTTACCCACCTGATATCCCTTTAAAAAATACGAAGTATCGGAGCGTGCATCATAGAGTTCTATGGTATTACCGTTTACGGCAAACACATCTAAAAACCATTGTCCATCTACATCGTGATCGATTTCCACGGCACCACGTACCGTATCGTAAAAACCTACATCGATTCCAAAACCGTTTCCGGTCTTTCCTATCCCTACAATATTATTGTTAGCGTACAAGGTCCCCCTATCAAAGGAAATCGTAAACGCCCGTTGTAAAAAAGGTACTTCCCCATTTCCCCTAGTAGCGTTTATATCAACATACCACAGGTCATATGCGTGTAGCACTTGACTTGTATTGTATACGGGTTCATCTATATATTCATCTTCAACGATAACTTCAGTGTAGCATGACGTCATTAAAACGCCCATAAGTACGGAGGTCAAAAGTAGTTTTGCTTTCATAATCTTGGTATTATAGTTCACACTTCAAAAATCAATCACCGTGCCAAGTTTTTTAACAAACTGTTAATCAGCACTTAAGGTTTCAATTTTTAAATTAACTAGTTTTGTACCTAGTGAAACCCCAATACCCACAACCAACCATACCATAGTAACTAAGTCATTTATCATAGCACCATGACCAAAAAATTTACAGTATTAGGCGGCGGAAGCTGGGCTACGGCCATTGTAAAAATGCTTTGTGTGAACCAAGAAAAAGTGGGTTGGTACATGCGAAATTCAGATGCCGTAGGTTTTATCAACATTCAAAAACACAACCCCAATTATCTAACATCGGTAACATTTGACACCGATAAACTTGAGCTTACCGACGACATCAACAAGGCGGTCAGCAATTCTGACATTCTCATATTTGCCATACCTTCGGCTTTTCTTGAGGGCGAGTTGCAAAAAATCAAAGGTTCGCTAAAAGATAAAATCGTGTTTTCGGCCATCAAAGGCATTGTACCCGAAACAGGATTGATCGTGGGCGAGCATTTTCACAAAAAATACGGAATACCCTTTGAGAACATTGGCGTTATTGCCGGGCCTTGCCATGCCGAAGAGGTTGCCCTAGAACGTCTATCGTACCTGACCATAGCCTGTGCAGATACGAAAAAAGCCAAATTTGTAGCCAAAAACCTGAGCAGTAGCTACATCAAGACCAAGACCACCAATGATATCATCGGTACGGAATACGCGGCCATGCTAAAGAACATCTATGCCATAGCAGCCGGTATAGCCCATGGCCTTGGCTACGGCGACAATTTTCAGAGCGTACTCATGAGCAATGCCATTCGGGAGATGAAACGCTTTACCAAGCGCATACACAAAATAGACCGCAACATCAACGAGTCGGCTTATTTGGGAGACCTGTTAGTAACCGGTTATTCTACCTTTAGCCGTAACCGCATGTTCGGTAATATGATCGGCAAGGGATACACCGTAAAAAGCGCCCAAATGGAGATGCGTATGGTAGCCGAGGGCTATTATGCCACGGCCAGTGCCTACAAACTGAAATCGAGCTTCAAGAAGAAGGTCAAAACCCCGATTATCGATGCCGTATACGCCGTTCTCTACGAAGGAAAAAGTGCCAGTAAAGTCTTCAAGGGCCTTACCGATAAATTAGATTAACCATACCAGATAAAGGTAAAAAAGAATCGGGCCGCAGTTTACAACTACGGCCCGATTTCCAACTCAACTTATTTTTAAAATTACCCAAATAGGTTATCCACGATCTAGGGAAAAATTAGAATGCTCGTCTAATTCGTTTTCCAAAATCTTTCGCCATGAGACCAGTTGTTCATCGGTTACGGCAAAAATGGATTTAAATTCTTCCAGAATAGGCTCCATTAGCGTTCTCACGCTATCAATATCAAAGTACAGTCGGCCCGTTCTTCTAATGAAAAAATCCATGGGATTCTGCACCATTTCATAGTCGATGCAGAAACGCAGTTCGGCCTTTGCCAAACGTACGTATTTATCGGTATCGCTAAAACCTTCGTAATTTTCTAGAATCATTTCGGTCTGCTTTCCATAGGTGGTAACCAAGAACCAAGCATCGTGTTTGGTAAAACCATCCCCTTTGATACGGCCGTAAACTTCACTGATGTATTTTTCAACATGCTTGAACTTTTTAAAATCTACGTTGCCACAAAGAAATATCTTCTCGGTATAACACTCTTTTAGTTCGGTACCCTCTTCTTCTTCCATTCTTTTGGCTATGCGATCAACGACCCTTTCCGCCATTTTCCTATACCCGGTAAGCTTACCTCCGGCAATACTTATCAGGCCTGTATCGGAAGTGAATATTTCATCTTTTCTAGAAAGTTCGGAAGCCGATTTTCCCTCTTCATGGATCAAGGGACGCAGACCTGCCCACGATGATATAATATCGTCCATTTCCAGATTGATATCGGGAAACATGTTGTTCACTGCGGATATGAGATAGATGGCATCGGCCAAGTCTGTGCGAACGTTATCCTTGTCCTTATTGTAATTGGTATCGGTAGTACCGATATAGGTCACCTTACCGCGCGGTATTGCAAACATCATTCTACCGTCGGGCACATCAAAATAAACGGATTGCTTTATCGGTAATTTCTTTTTAGGAAAGACCAAATGCACCCCTTTGGTCAGATGTAATTGCTTTCCTTTTTTAGAGTTATTGGTACTTCGCAATTCATCGACCCATGGGCCCGCAGCACTGATCACGTATTTCGATTTAATATTGAAAGTAGCCCCTGAGACCCCGTCTTTTACTTGAACCCCCGCTACTTTTTCATCCTCGTAAATAAAATCCTCAACCGCGGCATAGTTTAAGGCCTGTGCCCCGAACAATAGGCTCGACTTGATATTCTCAATGGTCAATCGCGCATCATCGGTACGGTATTCGGCATAATAGCCGGCGCCTTTCAATATTTTCTTCGGAAGCAAAGGTTCAAGCTTCAAAGCTTCTTTTTTCTCAAGCATTTGACGCTTATCGTCACCGGTTACCTGGGCCAAAATGTCGTATACCTTCAGACCGATTGAAGTCAGCCACTTACCGTATGAACCATTTTCAATAAGGGGAAGCAACATTTTTTCGGGAAGGACCAAATGTGGTGCCAGTTTATGGACGATGGCACGTTCAGATCCGACTTCCTTTACCAGCCAAAAATCGAATTGCTTTAAATATCGCAGTCCGCCATGTATCAATTTGGTCGATTTACTACTGGTTCCGGAGGCAAAATCCCCTTTTTCGACCAAGGCCACTTTGAGTCCACGTGAGGCGGCATCAAGGGCAATCCCCCCGCCTGTAATACCTCCACCGATAACGACAAGATCGTAGGTGCTGGAGGTAAGCTCGGCAATCGTTTTTGCCCTATCCAAATTTGAAAACCTAATATTTTTCATAATATTCTTTTACTGTATTGCGGTATTATACTGCTGTGTCTTTCTTTTATTGTTCTTCCCATCCTTTGGTTCGCTCTACGGCCTGCTTCCATTTTTTGTAAAGACGTTTCCGTTTTACGCGGTCAAAGGTAGGCTTAAAGATTCTGTTCATAGGTCTATTTTGATCCACATCTTCTTGTTTCCACAGCCCCACTTGAATGCCTGCCAAAAACGCGGCACCCATAGCTGTAGACTCTATTACCTCTGGGCGGTGAACCTCAGAATCTAATATATCGGCCTGAAATTGCATTAAATGGTTATTGGCACAAGCACCACCATCTACACGAAGGTTTTTCAACTGAATTCCAGAATCATCTTCCATCGCTTTTAAAATATCTTTGGTCTGGTAAGCCAATGATTCTAAAGTAGCCTTGGCCAAATGTGCCTTACCCGTATCCCTGGTCAATCCAAATACCGCTCCCCTGGCGTACATATCCCAATAGGGCGCTCCCAAACCTGCAAAAGCGGGAACCACATAAACCGGGTTTTCACCTTCAACGGAATCGGCAAGCGCTTCTGTTTCCTTGGCATCTTTAATAATTTCCAATCCGTCGCGAAGCCACTGTATGGCTGCACCTGCAATAAATATGCTTCCTTCAAGTGCATAGTTCACTTTTCCATCCAATCCGTAAGCAATGGTAGTAAGGAGTCCGTTTTTGGAAAATTGAGGTTTTTCCCCTGTATTCATCAACATAAAACAACCGGTTCCATAGGTGTTTTTTGCCGTCCCCTTATTGAAACAGGCCTGTCCGAACAAAGCGGCCTGTTGATCACCGGCAATACCGGCAATCGGAATTTTAACCCCATCGATTTCATAATCACCGAAATGATGTGCCGATGGTTTTACTTCGGGAAGCATCAATTTTGGAATGCCAAGGGCCCTGAGCATCTTATCGTCCCATTTTAGGTTTACGATATCGTAAATCATGGTACGTGATGCATTGGTATAATCTGTAACATGGTTTGCACCATTGGTCATATTCCATACCAACCAAGTATCTACAGTACCCATTAACAAATCACCATTTTCGGCTTTTGCACGTGCCCCTTCTACATTATCTAAAATCCACTTTACCTTGGTTCCGGAAAAATAAGAATCAATTACAAGTCCGGTAGTCTGCCCAACGTGCTCTGATAATCCACTCTTTTTTAAATGCTCACAAATATCTGCCGTACGTTTATCTTGCCAAACAATAGCGTTATAAACGGGCTCGCCCGTAGTTTTGTCCCATACCATTGTGGTCTCACGCTGATTGGTAATCCCAATGGCCAAAATGTCACTTGCGGCAACACCTTCGTTCTTCAACAATTCTTTTAACACCCCTAATTGGGTTTCAAGAATTTCTTTGGGGTCGTGTTCTACCCAACCCGACTTTGGAAAGATCTGTTTGAATTCTTTCTGCACCATGCCCTGAATCTTGCCTTCTTGGTCTACAAGCAATGCGCGAGAACTGGTGGTACCTTGGTCTAGAGATATAATGTATTTCATTTGCGAAAGTTTTAAAGCCAAAACCACACAATAGTAGCATAGTGTAGCACAGCAAAGATATATAAATATACTCGAATATTACGCAACTACAAAGTAGGAATTTTATTCAATGGTAATGGTAACGAAAACTTCATTACCAAAACCGTCTAGGGCCATAATCTTGTGACGGCCTTTCTTGGGTAATAGGGCGATTTCATGAAAGGTATGGGTCTGCCCCACAAAAGTTTCATCGAGATACCAATAAACATCGGCGCCCGCTTTTATATGGGCCAATTTTACGACCAATTCGTTCGTCTTCCCCTCAAAATTCTTGGCGAGCGTGATACGACTTCCGTTTTTTGGGTAGATAAACTGCATGGGCGGGTCGCCGTCATTGCGACAATTGGCCTGAAAAGGAGGTAGCTCGCGATACGAAGGATTTGCCGAGCGGTAATAATAGGCCATTAGGGGAGGCAACACAAACCATGGTTCCGAGACGATATTCGACACGTCGGCACATGAAGAGTTGACCTGAAATTGCCGTTGGGCATTTAAGTGGACCATTTGATGATACGGACAAGAACTTACATAATTCTCCTTATTAGGAATAGATATCCGCTTTACTTGACAAAGGTCGGTTGCCAAATAACCGCTCTCGGCGCATACGTTGATTTCGGTAAACTCGTCGAAGGGTTTTTGAAACCACTGGCTACGGGGCAAGACATCAAAAACATCGAACATAAGTGGAGCGGCACTTGAAACACCGCTTACGTTGGGCCGTCCTTCGCCATCGGCATTCCCGACCCACACACCGACCACATGGTCGGTAGTAACACCTATGGCCCATGCATCTTTGTTACCGAAACTCGTTCCGGTTTTCCAGGCAATTTCCTTGCTACTATCGAAGAACTGCCAAGATTCATCGCCCTCGGGCCTGTTTACCTCCTTCATAGCTTCAAAAGTGAGGTAAATGCTTGCGGCATCGAAAACCGTTTTTTCAAGGGATTTTTTTCCATAATCGACCGTTGCGTCGGTTTTTAAGTCCAAATCGGTAAACTCCCCGGTGTAATATTCGCTCGATGTGGCATTAAAATGGTTAAGGGTTCCGGCCAAGTTCGCATAGGTTTTACAAAGATCCCACAGATTGCTTTCGGCCCCTCCCAAAATAAGGGTAAGTCCGTAATGGTCGGCAGATTTTGTTATACCCCCTAGCTTAAAAACATCGAGTTGGTCTCTAAACTTTTCCAATCCGTACGCTTGTAGAAGTCGCACCGCAGGTATATTCAACGAACGTGCCAACGCTTTTTTGGCCGCGACCGCCCCACTATAATTTTCACTGAAATTCTCAGGGGTATACCCCGCTATTTGGGTAGGCACATCGGCCACCAACATATCGGGCAATAGCTCTCCTGCATCTAACATAGCCGCATACAACAATGGTTTGAGTACACTTCCGGTACTGCGGTTGGCCCGTACCATATCGACATCTTTTTGATGCTCAGCATCGGTAGGCGTATTCCCCACATATGACAAAACCTTACGTGTGTGTACATCGACTACCATTACCGCAGCATTGTGCACTTGATTTTGCTTGAGGTTGGCATGGTGTTTTTTAACGATGGCGTTCACATGCTGTTGCAATTTTTCATCAACACTGCTTACCATACGTTTTCCCTTATTGATTTTTGACATATACTGCACTAGGTGCGGAGCCTTATCGGGCAAGGAAAAAGGTTTGGCAGGAAGTGGCTCAAGTAAGGAAAGGTCGTAAGTAACTCGATCGATGATCTTATTGTCAAACAGCTTTTTCAGCAGCCGATTGCGTTTTTTTAAAAGTCGATCTTGATTCCTTCCCGGATAAATAAGGCCTGGGGCGTTAGGAAGCACCGCCAATGTTGCGCTTTCCGCCCAAGACAACTGATAAGGCCTGAGTCCGAAATACCGCCACGCCGCCATTTCAAGTCCTACAACGTTGCCCCCAAAAGGTGCATGCCCACAGTAGAGTTTTAAAATGTTCCGTTTTGACTCCCGTATTTCTAGGCGGGTAGCCAATACCAACTCGATAAGCTTTTCAAAATACGAACGCTTTTTTTGGCCCCTTGACAGACGTACGACCTGTTGGGTGAGCGTACTACCGCCCCTCACTACCTTTCCTTGGGCAACATTCTCCCGTAGGGCCTTTAGCATTGAAATCGGATTGAAGCCAAAGTGCTCATAAAAATGGGCATCTTCAAACTGCAAAATACATTGCTCAAACTTCTCCGGAACACTATCGGCAACAGGAAAACGCCACTGGCCATCGTCGGCAATGCGGGCGCCCAACAAGCTTCCTTGCCTACTTTCCACTACTGTGGCCGTTGGTGCATCAAAGAGGTTCCGGGGAAGACAAAAGTAATACGCCACCACAGCCACAAACAACAAGGTAAGTTTTATGGGGTGTCTCTTAAAAAACTGGATCAAACCTTTCATCTCTTAAAATCGTACTTGCGCCATCAAACTAACAGAAGGCCTATCTTTTGAAACCTTTACTTCCCTTATGCACCCCTAAAGACAAGTCGCCTATAGGACGTATTTTCGAAGGCATCAAACAATGTATTCCTTCTCTAGAAAATAGCCGACAACGGCTTCCTTCATCAATACGGCCTGTTCCCCCGCTTTCAAAGGCGGCAATTCTTCCTTGACATGGTAGTGAGGCCATCCTTCCTCATCAAAATAATCGAATTCATAATAGCCATAGGGCTCCAACAAACGACAGATGGCAATGTGCATCAGGTCTAATTTGTCGTCTTTCCTGTATTTTCGATGGTACTGTCCTAATTCCTGTACGCCAACCAAATAGATAATGGCATCGAGCTCTAAGGGGTCACCATCGGCGAACTGGGCCGACAACTTCTCTACCAATGCACTCCATCTTCCTTTTAATTCTTCATCTCTAGACATCTATTCTCGCGTTTTTTGTTTACTTCGCTGTAGCCCACAAAGGTACGAATCAAAACACTACTTTTGTGTAAAGACTACCCTTATGAGTTTCTTGGATATTATTTTAGGATTACTGCTTTTATACGGCCTTTGGAAAGGCTTAAAAAACGGGCTTTTTGTGGAACTTGCCTCTATTGTCGCCTTAATTGCGGGAATTTATGGCGCCATTCATTTTTCATATTACGCCGGCGACTACCTTTCACAAAACATGGATTGGAACGAACGGTACATTAATATTGCCGCCTTTGTCATTACTTTTATCGTAATCGTATTGGCAGTACAACTGGCCGGCAAGTTCTTGACCAAAATTGCCAACTTTGCCATGTTAGGACTACTTAACAAAGTTGCTGGAGGCATTTTTGGCGTGGTTAAAGTGGCCGTGATATTAGGGGCCTTGCTTATATTCTTTGAACGCGTCAACAATTCTGCCGGGGTCGTAAAAGATGAGACCATGCAAGAATCGGTATTATACGGACCCATTAAAGAAATTGGGGCTTTCGTATTTTCGAAGGTTTTAAAGGAAGATAGCCCCATTGAACCAAAGGAAGAAACCGAAGAAATCGAAAGTGTAGTTATCTAAAACCGAATTTTCAATACCCATGATGTGCTCCCCCCACAATCGACTTTTCTATGTACTTAAACTCAATCAATATTTATAGGGGGATTTCTATTTTGCTTATTGTCTCGGCACATTGCTATTCTATTTCAGAGATTAAAATCGACACCTTCCCGGAAGCCCTATTTGCCAATCTTACCGCAGGAAGCACCATAAATTTTATTTTTATTTCAGGCTTTTTGTTTCATCACGTTTTTTATCTCAGGGAAAAAACCAGGCAATTTTTGACACAAAAACTAAGACGCCTTTTAATTCCCTATACCATTTTATCGATTGTCCCCATCTTCCTCAAATTACAGCTAGAACCCAACTTCTGGGGCCAATATTTCCCTTTAGGATCAGACGGTTTTGTAAACGGATACCTCATTCCTACAATCCTCTATTACATAACGGGTGCACACTTGGTAGCCTATTGGTACATTCCCTTTGCCGTTTGTTTATTTATAATGTATCCCATCCATATCAAATTTATTGAACTGAAACCGACCTATCAGCTTTCAATACTCTTTCTATTATTTGTAATCGCACTTCTCATACACAGACCGGTAGACGAACTTAACGTACTTCAGTCCGTGGTATACTTTACGCCCCCCTATCTATTGGGCATCCTCTGTTCACAGAACAAAACCTTTATTTACAAAAACCTCAAAAACAAAGAACTACTACTCCTGACAATCGTTCTCTCGATTGCGGCATTACAGGCATCGCTCGGCAGGTACGACAACTATCAAAAACACGCGTTTGAATATGATGGCATCGACCTTATATTACTTCAAAAGTCAATACTGTGTGTTTTCTTTATGCTTTTCTTACATCGCTTTGAAAACAATCAAAACAAATTATTGTCAATATTGGCCTCCACAAGTTTTGCCATCTATTTTCTTCATGGTTATGTACTGCAATTATTCACGGTTTTAAAGGCAAAATTCCAAATTCCGATTCCGCACCCCTGGGCTACCTATTTCTTGGTATGGACCGCCCTCATATTTGGCAGTATGTTCTTGGCCTTATTGCTTAAGAAAATCATGCCCAAATATGCGAGATACATTACGGGCTATTAAACATTTTTTTGACCTTCCGCTACCTTTTCCAACACTTGGGAAGCCTAAATGACCTCTCTCAAATATAAAAATACAAATGTGGCCTAGGGCTAGACAGTGTGCAAGACATCGATTTTTCATTTCGACTTCACCCATAAAACCCTGTATTTCCCCTAAAAGACGTCTTCATATATAATTTCCCAAAAATTGGTCCGTTTTAAGGCCTCACCAAACGGAAACAAGATGAAAAAACCGATTTTACTATTCGCCATAGCCCTAGGCTGTATGTTTACTTCATGTAAAAAAGATGACTCCGGAGGTGATGGCGACATTTTGGGTACTTGGTCATATATTGCCTATGCCGATGACAATGGCGAAGAACCCGCCGATGAATGTGCGCGTATGGACCTGCTTCGCTTTAAAAACGGTAATGTTTTTGATTATGAATACCACTTTGCCAGTACAGCAGGCGATGAGTGCATAGAAGGCACCCATTCCTCGGGCTCTTGGACCTATCAATTCGACAGCAAGGTACGATTGGACTATGGTACCGAAAACAACCCAGATATTACTGTTGCCAAATTCAGTATTTCAGGTGACATCCTGACCCTTACCTTTGATGAAGGAAATGGAACATATAAAAAGAAATACAAAAAGAAATAGCCCCCTAACTACGGCACCTAAACAAAAAAAAGACCTTCTGGAAGGTCTTTTTTTGTTGTTGAATTTCAGAAGGTACATTTATTGCACCACCTCTACCCATCGACCTTGGGTTCGCACTACATAATCGTTGTCGTACATGGCTTCGGCCTGTATACCGGGCAAATAATAACGTCCTAAATACGAGGCGTTCAAAAGTACCCTGAACGTTTTGGTTTCATTGGCTTCCATATCAAAGTAGAAGTTACTTCGGTCATCCCTAATATCGGTATAGGTGACTTGGTTATCGGCAAAGTCGCCAAAATCGGTAAAGCGGGTGTTTACAATTTCCCATCCACTCGGAAATATTTCGGTAAGCGCCATGTTTTTGATTGCCTGCCCCGTAGTATTGGTCAAGCTCACCTCCGCAACAAAATCAGTTCCTTGGGTTATTTGCGATACATCTAAAACATTGCCGTTTCTCCCTTTGAACGTTAGCCGCGCCCCTAGGTTTCTTTGGATAGCCTTCTCTTCACCTACCGGCAGTACCCCTTGGTTGACAAGGCTTACGAACAAGGTATTCGATTCCTTATTTTCAAGGATGAGCTGGTTGCTTCCTTTTTTAATGGCGATTTCACGATTGGCCAAGCTTTTGGAAGTACTCACATCTTCCTGTTTTCCGTTGACCGTCAAGCTCGCTTTTATACCTTTACCGCCCACCATTTTTGCAAATTTGGCCATGGCGATCAAACTGTATGCCGTAGTTTGGGTGCTCATCCATTGATTCGACGAAAGCCGCTTGGCCAAATCATCGGCAAGGCTATGTGATTTTGTCTTTTCGTCTAAGAGCACGTAGGTTTCTAGGGCCATAGCGCGATTTCTATCTTCAGAACCGTAGGTATTCCCTTTATGGTCGTTAAAATTGGTTTGGGCCGTTTTTAGAATATTTTCGGCCACACTATGCTGTCCGATAAGGGCATAGGCTGCCGCAAGACGAAACTTCGCATCGTTCGACAGGCCGTTTTGCTCTCGCAATCGATTCATACTGGCCACATCGGCATTACCCGACAAGGCCAAGGTATATAAGCGATAGGCCTGCGCCAAGGCACTCGCACCCGAACCCGAACGCCATTGTTTGGCCTTGTTCTGCTGATAGGGAAGCCAACTCGATTTAAAACCCAAGGGAAGAACATAGCCTTTCTTTTCGGCCTCCAGTAAAAAGTGGCCGGCATAACTTGTGCCCCAATCGTTAGAATAATTCTGACCGGGCCAATAAGAGAAACCGCCCGTGGCATTTTGATAGCCTCCCAGAGTTTTTACCGCACGTACGATATTCTGTTGGATCCTTTTCTTTTTGTTTCCGTCCAAATCAAAAATATCGTTCAGATAGAGTTGCGGAAATGCGGCCGAAGTAACTTGTTCGACACATCCATGTGGGTATCGTATCAAGTATTGCATACGCCCGTTGAAGTCCATTGGCGGTAGGGTAGAAAATTCTATCTGGGCCGAATTGCTTCCAGATATGCCAAAGGTTTCCAAGGAAATGTTTTTTGAGGAATTCGCTTCCAGCACTACTTCTTGCTTGTCGGATGTTACCGGGTTCGGATTGACCACATCGATAGGAATCTCAAAAGAGGCTTTTTCCCCGTTTCCGGAAGCTTCCACCACTACTTTTCCTATTCCCTTGAAATCGGCAACCTTCAGTTCAAAATAGGCCATCTTTTCATCGGGCCGGGCAAAGCTAAGCGATTGTTGCGCATCCCCCGAAATAACAAAAGATGGGTCGGGCTTCAACCTTAAGGTTACGTTCTTCACCTTTTCTTCCATAACAAAAACCGTAACGGGTAAAGTCACTTTTTCACCTGGTGTAATCTTTCTGGGCAAAGATGCAAGTACCATTAAAGGTTTGCGCACCGGAACGGTTTTCTCGGCCATACCATAGGCTTCGGCCTTTTCGTTTTCGGCAATGACCATGGTACGTACCGAACCTATATATTTCGGAATCTTGATCCGATGCGATTTACTTTCCCCCTCTTTAAGGCTGAAAGGCCCTAAATGGACCACCATGGGCTCAAAGCGGTTGGCCTTCTTATTTTTGGCTCCTGCCAGTTCCCCGTCGCCGCCGATAGCGAAGACTTGGTTGACCTTGCCCCCGAACGCACCTATGACCTCGTCAAAAACATCCCAGGTCTTTACCCCCAATGCCTCATGCGCATAAAATGTATTCCATGGATCCGGTGTTTGATATCGTGTTAAGTCGAGCAGTCCTTCATCGACAATGGCAATGCTATAGGTCATGGCTTTTTTGCTCTTTTCCGCTACTTTTACCGTGATGGTCTCTTCGGGCCTAAGCACTTCGGGCATTGATATTACCGGACTTAGCTTTGTTTCGGGATCCTCTACGGAAACCGGCACCACCCCGTACAATCGAATAGGGCTATCGTTCAACGTACTGGCATGGGGTTGTAGCAAGGAGATGTGCACATAAATGTTAGGCGTGTAAGCCGCCTCTATCGGCAACTGAAACTTGGTTTCGCCCTGGGTTGTCCCTACCCATAGGCTTTCAAGCACCTCAGAACCGTTTTCTACCGTAACCAAGGCCCGGCCACCGGCGGAACTCGGAAAGGTAACCGTAGCCGACTCCCCAACATTGTAGGTTTCCTTATCGGTTGAAAAAACCAACATGGTTGCGGCCGAAGGGTCGGTCTTTCTAGATTTTCCGGCCCATCCCGGCCAATCGATATATACTGTTTTTCCGGTAGCATGCCCTCCGTTCGGGTCTTCTACGTAAACAAGGTATCTACCCCATTCTGGATATTTTAACTCAAACTGAAACTCCGCCTTTCCGTTCGAACCTGTGCTTATCGTCTTTTCAAAAACTTTTTCGTGGTATTGACTGCTACTGAAATTCGACAGGTTATCGGCAGAAGTATCCCACCACCATCGCCAATTGACCTTGTGCACCGTAACGTTCAGGTTCTTGACCGCTTTGGCTTTTCCGTTTTCATCAACGGTAACGATTTCAAAATTATGCGGGGTGTCGGTAAGCAGCATTCCCCTGCTTTTATCTCCCTTGGGCACGTTCAAACCTACGTAGGTGCTGTAAGGCGCGTACTTTTTAGTAAAGACATCGGTGCTAAAATCGCCTCCGTTTTCATAAACCTTGGTAATAAAAGCAGCCTTTAACATACCCGGGGCCTTGCTCTTCAGCTGAGGGGCAATCGTAAACCGGGCTTTACCTTGTTCATCTACCTTACCGGTAAAGACGACCTGATCCTCTACCGAAAAATTGCGGGTAGGATCATCAAAAACATAGCCAGGAAACTTATCGAACTCCGTTAAGGCAGGGCTGAACTTTGCCGTAATATCGGCCTTGAGGTTTTTGGCCACGGCGCCGTGCAACCAATTGACCGACATGTCTACCGAAATAGGTTTGTCTCCCTTAAGAAGGTCCTCGTCAAAATCGGTCTTTATTTTTAACCTATTGGGTTTTATCGTCTCTATTTTTAGTGTCTTACTAAAGGAGGCCCCTCCGACGGATATTTTGGCCATCCAATTTCCCGTAGGCGCGTTTGCATCGGTCTTGACATTGAACTGATAGAAATTATTGAGGCCGCTCGTCTTCATCTCCCGGTGCACCACCTTGTGGTAGGGGTCAAACAGCTCCAATTTAACGGGGTGCCCCGCGGAAAGCTTGTTCGCATTGTCGTTCAAGATAAAGGATAGGTAAATTTCATCGCCCGGTCTCCAGACCCCGCGTTCGCCAAAAATGAAGCCTTTCAATCCTTTTTGCAATTGCACTCCGGCCACTTTGAACTTACTTACCGATAGCGTATTGCCATCATTGAGCTTTACATAGGTTTTTTGACCGTTGCTTTCGGCTACGGCAAAATAGGCCATGGCATCGGCATCGTAAATGGACTTCCCTTCCGCATCGGTAATCACATGTCCAAGGGCTTGTTGCTGGTAGTTGTAAAAGGTGACCTTTACCCCGGCCATAGGCATGGCATCCAGAATATTTGTTGCCACTACAAAGTAACTTTTATTCGTTCCCCTTTTAACGGTAAGGCCTATGTCGGAAGCCAAAATATTCGTCCCGATCTTCTTATTGTAGTAATAGGAGCGATCGCAAGGGTTATCACGTTCGTTCCAGTTATAATCGTAGTAGTAATCGTTATAATAATAATCCTCTACATTGTCCCACGAGCTGTCCTCGCTTTCCTCATCGTAATTTTCCTCTTCATCGGACGAAAGGTCAAAATTGGTACTATCGCATTTAAAGGCGCTGTCTTCGGGGCCGAAGTCGAATTCAACGCGGTACATGGCACCCGTTTCGGGCGAAATCAAGTTTTTTAAGTCTATGGCATGGGCTCTCCATTTTTCGCTATGGCCGGCGGCGTTGTCCAACACAATTTTTTTACGTGCAATCGGCCTAGCTACGGCCCGTAAATTGCCCTGCCCCCCTAAATTGTTCCCCTGAAGGAACTGCAAGACATTATTTTCATAAATCTTAAATACGGAAACTTTTATCGATTTCAGGCTTACCGCTTCAAAATTGATCTTTAGATTATTTGAAGAAGGAAGTATGGTACCGTTGGAAATCAGTCGCACTTGGGGCTTTAACCGTTCAAAAGCCACGCGCTCGGTAAATTTCGATTTCAGTTTACGGCCCTCCGTACTTTCTATACCTTCAAAAACATCGATATTGACCGTACCCTGTATATCTTTGGACGGATACACCCTAAGCGTATTGCCGTCAACGGAGTATTTGGGATCATCGTCCTGTTCCAACACCACCAAACCTTTAAAATTCTGTCCTTTTTTTATGGGGTCTGAAAAATTGATCAAGACCCGGGCATTTTCACCGGTTTCTACGGTTGCATCTAAGACCGTAAAGTTGTTTTTTCCCGGTATTCGTATGGTATTACTGCCGCTACTTTCAATATCGAACTTATCTCCGTTCCACTCTACCTCAAGTTCCGAATCGTTTTCAAGTCGCTGTATACTATCGATGGTGAAAGCGAACAGGGTTCCCTTTTGTACCGCATCGTCGAAGCGTACACGAATGGACTTACTATTATGTTTTACGCTTATAAGTTGTTTTGCTTTTTCCAGAGGAAGAACATCGGCCATACGAAGCTGCCCCGTTACATATTGCAACGAGGAAGAGTAAGACTGAAGGGCGTTGGTATAAACATTAAATTGCTGCTTTAACGTTTTTACGCTAAAATTAAGCTCTTCGAGTTCTTCAGGAAGCCCTTTCTTGATACGTTCAAGATCGAGCGTAAAACGGTATTCGGTGTCTTGTTCAAATTGGGTGTTGGGGGTAAAGGCAATAGTTCGTGCATCGAGCGCCACGATCTTTCCTTTGACTTTCGGTTCCACGGTAAGAAGGTCAGGTTCAAGCTCCTTTCCGCTCTCCCAAGACGCTACAGGTTCGGTCAGTACCACGCGAACATCGCTATGCGCCGAAATAACTCCATGTGAGACTTGGGTAACATAGTCTTGAAACTTGCTGATATCGTCTAATTGCATATGGGCGCCTTCCTTCTTTGAAGTACAAGAAGCGATTCCTAACAAAAGGAGCAAAACGTAAAAACGGATGTTGATTTTCATAAAAACCTATTTCTTACAAAATTAGCGGATAGAATTATGGAATCCATCACGGTTTACCGTGAATTAAGTCGCATCTGAACAAGGACCGTACCAAGCATTTCAAATTCGCCGAACAATTAAAATTTCTACCGTAGATCAAATAACGGGCCTATCGTACGGTTTGACTTACAACGCAAAATTGAAGGGTGTATTTCATCGAAAAGAGTAAATTATAGAGCCTAGCAATCATAATATTTTAGATATTAGCCAGACGATAACTCCCCTTATCACGTTTAGAACACGAGAATACCCCATTCTTCCTTCCTACTTTTCTAGAATACGCCTACTTACAAATAGAACTTTGTATGAAAATGAGAATGCACTTTGCTGCACTCGTTTTATTTGTATGTACCTTGGCCTCTTGCAGTAAAGAGTCTGTTGACACTACAAATATTACCGAGGCCGAGACTGCCGAAGCAGTAGAAAAAGAATTATTGGAAGCCGTGAACGGACACCGCGTCTCCATTGGACAAAACTCACTGGAGTTCAGCGCCGTGGCCTACACCCACGCCAACGCACATACCGATTACATGATTGCCAAAGGCACCCTTAACCACGATAATTTTAGTACTAGGGCTTCGGATATTTCCGCGAAAGAAGCTGCTAAATTTGTTGCCGAAAACGTAGGTCGGGATTACGCCAACGCTTCACAGGCTTTAGATGGCTGGCTAAGCAGTGCCAGTCATAAGCGAACCATAGAAGGGGAGTTTACCCATACCGCGGTAAGTGTCAAGAAAGGCAGCAATGGCAAAATGTACTTTACACAAATCTTTTATAGGTGATTTTTCAGCTTTAAACGAGCATTATCGTCTGATATTTATAGGGATAAGGACGAGTTTTTTCATAAATTTGAGATTGTAACAACCACTATTCCCATTTTCAATTTTATTTGGGAAGGAGAAGTGATCGTAAATTTTGAACAAAATGCCCATAAAAGCTCCCTTCAACCTCAATCGCTGGATTGATGAAAACAGACATACCCTAAAACCTCCGGTAGGCAATAGAAACCTGTATAAAGACGCCGGTGATTATATTGTTATGGTAGTAGCTGGCCCAAATGCCAGAAAAGACTATCATTTTAACGAAACCGAAGAGCTCTTCTACCAATTGGAGGGCGAAATAGAAGTACACATACAAGAAGACGGACAAAAGAAAACCATGAAGCTCGGTCCTGGCGACATGTACCTACACCCCGCAAAAGTACCGCATTCCCCGGTTCGCCATGAAGGAAGCATAGGCTTGGTCATCGAAAGAAAGCGCGCCGACATGGATGTTGAGGATGGACTTCTATGGTTCTGTGACAATTGCAACCATAAGCTTTATGACGTTTACTTTAAACTCAATGATATTGAAGTAGATTTCCTAAAACACTTCAAGCATTTTTACAACTCTGAAACACTTCGCACTTGCGACAATTGTGGGACGGTAATGCCCGTAGATGAGAGATTTATCGCTGATGATTGACGTTTTTGTTGGCTTATCAACATAAAATTGTCGTTCTTTGGTAATGGCATTAGCGTCGCCGAAGTTTTTAGGATTCCCCATACCAACCTCTTATGACCACTCTGCAAATTCTAAAATACTTGGCCGTTCTCCTTATCGGAAGTAGTTTAGCCTTATTTATTTTCTTTTCGATCAATAACAGGTACCTACTTCAAAACAAGTCGGCCGTAGACAGTGCCGTTACCAAGTCGGTGATAAAACTTGAAGACGAGCTCAACAAAATAAATTTGGTAGTCGAGTCAATGGCTTTTTTCTACGAGAATAAAAGCTATATACCCCAAAAGCTTTTTGAGCGCTTTACCGACCCTTTTATCAAAGAACTCAACGGTATCAAGGCCTTGGCCTGGGCTCCAAAGGTCGAAGACTCGCTGAGGACAAAATTTGAAGAATATAGAACGATTACCCAAATCGACTCTAGCGGTCAGCTCGTTCCCACAACATCAAATAATGTACATTACCCGGTTACCACCTTAAACCCCGTAGTACCATTTAAACAGGTCTTGGGTTACGACGTTTTTTCCGATAGTACAAAAAGAGAGGCCATCTTACGTTCCATAGAAACCGGCAAACCTGCCATTTCAGGCCCCATCCAATTGATTTCGGAAGCTGACGGGGTCGGGGGAATCCTTGCCTTAAAATCGGTAAGCTCGGCCATATCTCCCGAAAACAAGGGAATTGTTCTTGGAGTATACCGCATGGATAAGTTGATTTCCGAAACCTTAAAATCTGAAATTAAGGTATTCAACCTATGCATCCACGATCACGAAGCCGGCGACACCTTATTGTTTTCAAATGTACACACCAGCAAGACCCATAAAGATCAGTACGAGAAAACCGTTATCAAAAAAAGCATCAATGCAATAGATCGCAAATGGGACGTTCATTTCGTGCCCAAACAAGAGTACCTCTCCTTTCCGCACGTCTTCGAATCTTATGTAGTTCTTATCCTCGGCCTGGCCACAACACTGCTCTTGGCCCATTTGGCCAGAAGGAGGGACAATCATAACGACCGCCTTGAAGCCCGTGTACTATTGCGTACGGCCGAACTTGAGGAATCGAACAAACAAAAGGAAAACTTGTTACGGGAAATCCACCACAGGGTAAAGAACAATCTTCAGATCACCTCTAGCTTGATCAACATGCAGAAACGCAAATTGGTAAGCAAAGAGGCCATAACGGCCTTAGAAGACAGTCAAGCGCGCATATCGGCCATAGCGCTCACCCATCAAAAAATCTATCAAGACAAAGATTCAAAGGCCGTGAACCTGCATGAGTACCTGAAAGACCTTATGGAGTACCAGAATAAAATATCACCCTCTTTCAGCTACAAGATCGATTGCCCGGAAATATCGATTGACCTAGATAAGGCGGTTCCGCTGGCCTTGATCATTTCCGAACTTGTGACCAACGCGGTAAAGCACGCCTACCCCGACAAAAAAAATTACAACGAACTCCGTATCGACGTAAAAAAATTAGACAAATCGAATATCTCATTGACCATACGCGATAACGGTAAAGGCCTTCCCGAAGGCTTTGCCATCGAAAACGCCGAAGGCATAGGTTTCGATATCATAAAGGCACTTTGCCGACAGATTTCAGCCGAGCTTTCGTATAATTCAGACAGTACCGGCACCAACTTTAGTGTTATTTTTAATAACCAAACATAGAAAAACAGAAGCGTTATGGCTGAAAAAATACTTATTGGTTTTATTTCGATCCTACACTTTTATTTCCTGTATTTTGAAATGTTCGCTTGGACAACCAAGGGGAAAAATATTTTTAGAAAGTTTCCGTCCGAACTCTTTGAGGCCACCAAACCCATGGCCGCCAACCAAGGGCTCTACAATGGTTTTCTCGCCGCTGGATTAGCATGGACCTTTTTTATAACCGACCCACTCTGGCAACAAAACATCGCGCTCTTCTTTCTAAGCTGTGTTGCTATCGCCGGAATCTACGGAGCCTATTCGGTAGACAAAAAAATCCTATACATACAGGCCCTTCCCGCCCTATTGGCCATTGTCCTTATCTTAATCTAAACTAGGCCGCATAATGGTCCCTTAGTTTTGATTGCATTCCTAGCCGGTATACATGCGATTAAAATTTACTTTTCTGGAATAGTTGCAGTACCTTTATCAAAAAATATAACAATAACGCAATAAAAAGTTATAAAATGTCACATTTAGCATCGCAATTCGGTATCGAAAAAGCACTTAAGGATTTAGGTGTAATGGATATAAACCACGGTACCTCAACAGGCTCCTCACATTTTGGTTCCGGAGAAATTATTTCATCATACTCGCCAGTAGACGGGGCCCTGATCGCTAAAGTCAAGACGACCGCTAAAGAAGATTACGAACAAGTGATGGCCGCCGCGACCAAGGCCTTTAAGGTATGGCGAAGCAAGCCGGCACCGCAACGAGGTGAAATCGTAAGGCAATTTGGAGAAAAGTTAAGGGAGAAAAAAGAAGCCTTAGGCAAATTGGTATCGTACGAAATGGGAAAAAGCTACCAAGAAGGCTTGGGAGAAGTACAGGAAATGATCGACATCTGTGACTTTGCCGTAGGTCTTTCGAGGCAGTTGCACGGTCTTACCATGCATTCCGAACGCCCAGGTCACCGAATGTACGAGCAATATCATTCACTGGGTGTGGTCGGAATTATTTCGGCTTTCAACTTTCCTGTTGCCGTTTGGGCATGGAACACGGCCTTGGCATGGATCTGTGGTGATGTTTGCGTTTGGAAACCATCTGAAAAAACACCCTTATGCGGGGTGGCCTGTCAAAATATTGCCGTAGAGGTCTTTAAGGCCAACGGTTTGCCCGAAGGTATTTCTTGCCTGATCAACGGTGACTACCGCGTAGGTGAGATGATGACCACCGATACACGAATCCCCCTGATATCGGCCACAGGGTCTACCCGTATGGGCAAAATCGTAGCCCAGAACGTAGCGGCCCGCTTAGGCAAATCGCTCTTGGAACTGGGTGGCAACAACGCCATAATCGTCACCCCCGATGCCGATATTAAGATGACGGTAATCGGCGCGGTATTCGGTGCGGTAGGAACGGCAGGTCAACGCTGTACCTCCACCAGAAGGCTCATCATTCACGAAAGTATTTACGACCAGGTCAAGACGGCCCTTGTAGAAGCCTATAAACAACTTAGAATCGGCAACCCATTGGACGAAAACAACCATGTAGGCCCACTAATCGATACCGATGCGGTGGCCCATTATAAAAATGCCCTTGATAAAGTAGTTGAAGAAGGAGGAAAAATTATTGTGGATGGAGGTGTTCTCGAAGGCGAGGGCTACGAAAGTGGCTGCTATGTAAAACCGGCCATTGCCGAGGCGCAACCCGATTTTAAAATCGTACAACACGAAACCTTTGCCCCGGTACTTTACCTTTTGAAATATTCGGGAAGCGTTGAAGACGCCATCGATATTCAAAACAACGTGGCCCAAGGCCTGTCTTCGGCCATTATGACCAACAACCTTCGTGAAGCCGAGTACTTCTTATCGGTTGCAGGTAGCGATTGTGGTATTGCCAATGTAAATATAGGTACTTCAGGTGCTGAAATTGGAGGTGCTTTTGGAGGGGAAAAAGAAACCGGTGGCGGTCGCGAATCAGGTTCCGATGCCTGGAAGGTCTATATGCGCAGGCAGACCAATACCATTAACTATACTACCGAGCTTCCTTTGGCGCAAGGCATCAAATTCGATTTATAGAAGTGAAATGTGTTTATGTGAAAACCCGCCGTTAATTACTTGACCTTCCCCCGAATAGACAAGCAAAAAAATAGCGGGTTTTTAAACACTAGACTAACTCAAACATCTTTGTATACACTTTCCTTTTTCATTACATACCTTTAATTCCTTCCCTATTACCGCGTACGGTTGCGGTCTTGGGCATTTTCCAACTTCCGTGGAGTAGAGCTTGCGTGCCCAACACAATGAACATGCACATAAAATTCGCTATTTTGATAATTTCAGTTTTCATAACTTCTCGTTTTAGAATTATCCTTTCTGCCTTATAAAAGTATATATCTAAGTCTTGTCCCCAAAGTAATAATGTATAGGCCCATCCATTAGATACACAACTAGTTAGATTTCCTGTATAATCGGTCGCCGTGTCAATCCGTTGGGAATAGCAATCGGCAACCCTATCTTCCACCTATTAATGTGGCCTAAATAGAAAAGGTTAACATATCTCCCCTTCTACAACCGTATTTCATCGAAAACCGAAATGCATTTTGTAATACTTTACTTATTAATTAGTCGGTTTTAACATTTGTTTTGTTTTTTTTAATACATTGTAGTCTAAACACTTAACACTCCATTACGATGAAACGTTCAACCCTATACCTACTTGGTATCATCATTACCATAATAGTAGGTATCTATTTTTACATCAACTGCTGTAGTTATTGTAGTCCAATGGTTCAACAACAAGAGGAAGCTAAACAAGAGGTAGCACCTACCCCGGCACCTCCTAAGGCCAGTTCATATCCTTTTGCCCTGAGTGACGGCGACTTTAACTATGAGACCCAAGACAATTATAACTTTAATCGATCTAGCCCCCGTTTTTTAGAACCGGTATCGGAAAACGTTACCCGTGGTATCAGCCCGGGCCTAAAGGACTATTTGGCCACCCATAAAGACAAGGTATTGACCCTTACCGGATATTACCAAAGTGACGAAGACAACAACACCGCTTTTCCGAACTTGGGCCTCGCACGGGCAAACTCGGTCAAAAACCACCTCACATCACTTGAAATTCCGTCCTCACAAATCGACATTCAAGGGAAATTGATGGGCGATATGGTAGCCGACGGCAACATATTCAAAGGCCCCATTGCCTATGCTTTTAGCGAAAAATCAGGTAATGACGATGATGAAATAAAGGCACTTTACGAAAAAATAACATCAGATCCTTTGGTGCTTTATTTTGATACGGCGGAAGCCTCTATAAATCCTTCCGAAGAACAGCGCCAAAAAATCGCGGACATCGTAAGGTACCTTGACAAGGTCGAAAATGCCAAATGCAACATCGTGGGATATACCGATAGCAAGGGAGGTAGACAGACCAACCTCCGTCTCGGGCAAGGTAGGGCCGATTTTGCCAAAGCCTATCTTGTTCAAAACGGGATTGCCGCCGATAGAATAGCAAGCTCATCAAAGGGACCCAACGACCCCATAGCCAGTAATGCTACCGAAGAGGGAAGGGCCAAGAACAGAAGAACCGTAATATCTATTAAATAATCAATAATTAAAACTAAAATAAAATGGAATCTGGAAATATAAATATGATGTGCTGGTTGATCCCACTTCTTGTCGGGATCATTTGTGGAATCTTAGGGTATCTCTTAGGCAAGTCGAACACGAAGGTTATCGATAATTCTGACGAGTTAAAGCGCTGTAATGACGATAATTCGAGACTACGGGCCCAACTTGAGGCCTGCAAGCAACAACTGATCACCATGCCCGAAACCAAGGATGTTTCATCTTCATTGGGCGCTACGCCCATGGCCGCCGTTCCAATCCTTATTCCCTTCGACGCTGCTGCGGCAAAAGCGGCAATCGGTAAAACCGTAAAAGAAAACGATCTAAAGGTCGTAGAGGGCATTGGACCTAAAATAGAAGGGCTCTTTCATGCCGAGGGTATCAAAACATGGAAGGATCTTTCGGAAACCTCCGTTGCCCGCTGCCAAGAAGTTCTAAAAGGCGGTGGTGATCGCTACAAGATCCATGACCCGGCGTCTTGGCCAATGCAGGCCAAGATGTGCTATGAAGGAAAATGGACGGAACTTGCAAAATGGCAAGATGAACACGACCACGGAAAGTTATAAACCTTCCTTATATTTCAAATCCAAACCTCGCTATGCGGGGTTTTTTTATACCCCATCATATCGCTCCATAACAAGCGGACCATACCGTTTATCGAAGAAAGCGAACCGCTCATATTTTTCACAACAAATTGGGCTCCGTTCACAACAAATAATTAGAAAAAAGAAAATGTCAAGGTAGATTTACATTGTAATTAAGTGATAGTAATGACCCCAAATCAATCCTAGAGCTTAACCGAAAACAAGTTACGTATCCCAAATCGGAGCTTGACCTACAACAAGTTAAAACCTACTTAATAAGAAAATCCGGCCTAGAGATAGACCGGATTTTCTTATTTTG
This sequence comes from Zobellia galactanivorans, assembly GCF_000973105.1. Taxonomy (NCBI): domain Bacteria; kingdom Pseudomonadati; phylum Bacteroidota; class Flavobacteriia; order Flavobacteriales; family Flavobacteriaceae; genus Zobellia; species Zobellia galactanivorans. The sequence goes on from NC_015844.1 coordinate 1,765,942, forward strand.
TTTTATGACGAACCATAAAACCTATATCATACCGTTGGCCTCAACCCACTTGAACCGGTATTGATCTTCAGGAAATTTCATTCGCTCTGAAATACGCTCCAATCGTTCTGGCAATTTAATCAGGTAATCACGAGCTTTTTCTGCCTCATCATTAAGGCTTCTTACTTTTTCCAACTCCCAATAAGCATTCAATTTTCTAAGAATATCCACATAATCTTGAGCGGTATATACCCCAAGGCGTTGTGCACAGTTAGAGAAGTTTTCAAAAGCCGCACCTATGGTTCCACCGGATTCACGTAAGAAATGGGCCGGCATAACAATTTTCTTTTTCATCATATCGGCAAAAGCCAACATCATACCCGAGGGGTCTTCACCAAAAATGGTTTTTACAAACTCCCTATAGGCCAAGTGATGTCGCATTTCATCGCCTGCAATTATGGTACACATCTTACCCAATAGGGCGTTTCCTTTTTTCTTTGCCATTTGGCCTACCCTTTTATGCGAAATGTTGGTAGCCAACTCTTGAAAGGAAGTATATACAAAGTTTTTGTAGGGATCCCTATCGGTTCCGATATCAAAACCATCGGCGATCAGGTGCTGGGTAGTATATTCAATTTCCCTCATATTTACCCTACCCGATAGATAGAGGTACTTATTAAGTACATCACCATGACGATTTTCTTCAGCCGTCCAGGCCCTTACCCATTTTGACCACCCATTTGTCTTATTTGGTCCGTGTTGGTCAATTCCCTCAACATCCATCAACCAAGATTCATAGGTCGGTAATGCTTCCTCCGTTATGGTATCGGCAACCATGGTCACCCAAAAATCGTATCCTAGTTCCTTAGACTCGCCCCGAAGTTCGCGAACTTCTTCAAGAAAGCCTTCACTTTCGGAATCGGGCAAAAAGTCACTAGGTTGCCAAATATCTTCTACGGGAATCAGAAAAGAATCCATAAATCCCTCAACTTGTGGCTCTATCGCCTGCATCACCTCTAATCGAATATTCTTTTCAGGCATATGTGTGTGTTTTTAACAAAGTTCGTCAATAATATAATTAAAATATAAAAATACGATATCTAATTTCAATTTCTTCCGGGTTCACCAGGATATAGCTGATGTACCGGATCGCTTTGAAATATAGTTTTCGAATCGATATCGAGCATAGAAAGCGGGCCTTTGAATGCGGCCCCCGTATCTACGTTCCAAACATTGGCGGCCCTTGTAGGCTGGGCAACCGTGGTTTTGGAAATAGGGGTATGGCCAATAAAAATTTCTTTGTAGTGCGTCAACCGTTTGGGGTAGTCTGGGTTAGACCGCTCCAATTTCGGATTGAGCGAACGAGCCAGTTCCCACAGTGTACGGTCCCAATAGAAGGTCTGCTTAAAATACTCGTATTCAATCCCCTTCAAGTTAGTAAATCCTGCATGTAAAAACAAACGTTTATTACTATCGACATAATGGTTTTTCAAACCTTCGTAGAACTGAATATGGTTCCGTTTAGTTTGGGCATCGGCCTTCTCGTACGAAGCCAAGGTAGCCCCGCCGCCATGTTGAAGCCAAAGTGGGTTGTCTTTGCCATCGCGCAACCACTCCAAGCAAAGCTCATCGTGATTTCCCCGTATAAAAATGCAATTGTGGGAATTGCCCAATTCAATTAAAAAATCGACGGTTTCGACAGCTTCGCTCCACCCGTCGACATAATCGCCCAAAAAAATAAGTTGGTCGTCGGGTGTTACACCCGCCCGTTCAAATACTTGTTTTAATCCTTTTAATCCTGAATGAATATCACCTACTACAAAAGTTCTCATTTTGCAAAAATCGAAATAATAGCAATGATTACCACAATAAAAAGTACCAAAAAAAATATTTTATAAAAAGAATAGGGTCGAGTACCACTGAGTTTTCCGGTTTGGCCGTTAATATAGAAATTATACTCTTTGTTGTCGTACCGATACGAGCTGATATATACCGGCAGCAGAATGTGTTTGAAGGTTTCATCGGTCAAAGTGATATCGGACTGCGTAATGCGTTGGGTATCACCACCGATATCACGACGGATCCAGCTGTATGCTATTTCCTTGGCTTCTTGAAAAGACAAGTGGTGCCCTTCCTTTAAGGAAACCGAATATTTTTCCGTTACAAAGCCCGAGAGGTATTTGGAATTGAAGGCTACCAGCTCCTTTACGTCCCACTGGGCCACCTTAGGGGGGATTTCCTGTCGTTTCTTTTGGGAAGCATTGATCAAGATATCATCTACAAAACCATTAACGGAACCCGACGCCCTAGACCATCGGGTTTTTCGAACCTGCCGGGTCTGCGTTCCATTCTTCGTCTTAACCCGATGAGTTTCGTAATAATAATCGCCCCTCTGCCCCTCATACCGGGCAGAAAGATTGGCATCGAAAGTCCAATAGGGCACGTACAAACCATGAAGACCTTCGGGGTCGAGTGCGGCACGTTTTAACTTGTTCGGGGCGAACCAAAGACCGTTCACCCAGTTTTTAAACAAGACTTTCGCCTTCTGGGCATCGATTTGAAAAGGAACCAAGGCCATGGGCAGTATCCAGCCTTCCTCTTCAACATCTTCTATAATCAGGGGTTCACTACAATAGATACACTGTAGCGATTTATAATTTTCTTGAACATGCTGATTGGCCCCACAATTTTTACAGTGCAGTACATCAATGGTTTTGGTATAGGCGTTATCGCCCACCACTTTTAAATAATGCTGTAACTCAAGTTCCTCTAAGCTGCTTTTGGCCTGTTCGATAAACTCTTCGTACCCGCAATACTCGCAAACAAGCTGGTGCGTACCTGGCTTGAATTTAAGTTCTGCACCACAGTTGGCGCATGCCTTTTTATGTTCGGATCGTTTGGTATCTTCCATTGGTATTTTAGGTCATTTCCACTAAACAAGAGAGTTCACCCTAAAGAAATGACGTTTTAGGCCGTTGGCAGGGGTGGAGGTGTATTACCTCCCAAAAAAGATTTGAGTTCGTCCACGTCTTTTAGGGCCGTCCAGTTTTGCATGCCCTGTTTCCAAACCAAGGTTTCCCTGTTAATCGTTCTATTGGCAAACAGTTCTTTGAGCCTATCAAAAGTCACGGGGCCACTCTGCTGGCCGTTAAGTCCGTAATAATACATGGTATGGGCAGGCATTGGCGGAGGGGCGGGCGCATCGGTTTTTTGCGCTCCAAAGACGGGGTTTTGGCCTTGTGGCGCCATCATATTGCCCATTTGTTGGGCCAGAACAAAGCCCATACCCATGCCCATTCCAGCTCCTGCCGTACCTCCTTCGTTTTTCGCCGCGGCTTCCATGGCCTTTGCGGCCTTAAATTGGGAAAGCTTCACCATATCCAACTTATCTAACCTACTATACTCGAAAATCTCTTTTTTAAGCTCTTCAGGCATAGAAACATTTTCAATATAGAAGCGCTCCAACGCTATACCGACCCTTCCGAATTCGGGTTGCATCACCTCTTGACAGGTTTCCGATAATTCGCTCGTATTGGCCGCATAGAGTTCTATAGGCAAATTGGCCTCGCCGACCGTATCGGTAAAACGGGTAACGATCAAACTCTTTAAATGCTCATTAATCTCGTAACTCGTAAAATTAGCATCCGTTCCGACTACATCTACAACAAATTTCCCCGCATCGCTTATTCTAAAGCTATAGGTTCCAAAGGCACGTATTTCCACTAGTCCGAAACGATCATCGCTCAGCATAAAGGGGTTTTTGGTCCCCCATTTTTCATCGGTGAACAAACGGGTATTCACGAAATAGACCTCAGCCTTGAAAGGGCTGTCAAAACCATATTTCCAACCTTTCAGGGTAGTCAATATAGGTAGGTTCTTCGTGTTTAGGGTGTAGGTACCGGGCTTGAACACATCGGCCAGCTGGCCTTCATTTATAAATACCGCGGTCTGCCCTTCTCGAACGATAAGCTTGGCATTGTTCTTTATTTCGTTCTGATAGCGTTCAAAACGGTGTACAATAGTATCATTGGTCGGGTCTAACCATTCAATGATATCGATAAACTCATGACTTAGTTTGTTTTTTATTTCGTTGAATATGTCCATTACACCCTGTTTTAAATTTTTTAATAAGGTAGTGGATTTCTAGAAAAGGCACAAAGAAGGGAAGGGCAATTTAGGCGGGTATACCACAAAACACCCCATCTTACTTACAAAAGTGGCTTCCAAAGCAATCACTTTTTTGCACAAAAATGGACGCTTCCCAATAAAATTGAATTGTCAAGCCCGTAAAATAAGGTGCAATTTTTTGCCCCAAGCGGAATTTTTTGCATGATTATTTTCATAATTAACAAGAATTTAACTAGGTTTATACCCTAACACGAACATTCAACAACTAAACTCTTCTCAACATGAAAACCAAAGAGCGACTATCCTCTATGGCTCGATTCTTAGCCAGTGGACCCAAAAAAATGCTCACTACAGCAATCTGCTTACTGACTATTTTGAGCGCACATGCCAGAACCACCGAAGGTGAAACCTCACCTCAACAACCCACCATATCGGGTACCATTTACGATGATATGGGCGCACCCTTACCCGGGGCCAGTATTGTCTTAAAGGGAACTACAACGGGTACGACATCTGATTTTGACGGTAATTTCACCATAAAGACAGATGGAGAAAACACCATTCTAAGTATTTCCTACATTGGGTATAAGACCCAAGAAGTTGACATTTCCAACAAAACTACGGTCGACATCACCATGGTCTCAGATGCGGCCGCCCTTGATGAAATTGTAGTAGTAGGTTACAGCAGCCAAAAAAGGGCCACGGTAACCGGGGCCATCAGTACCCTAAAGGGTTCCGACATCGCAGAGGTGCCCGCGGCAAACATTACACAATCCTTGGCGGGTAGAATGGCCGGGGTAAGTATGCGCCCCAATGGCGGTACACCTGGAAATGACAATCCTGATATTCATATTAGAGGTATTGTAACTACAGGTAACAATAAACCTTTAATAGTGGTAGACGGTATTAGAAGGGACAATATTGGACAGATAGACCCCAACGTTATTGAAACCATTACCGTTTTAAAGGATGCAGCTGCGGTAGCTCCCTTTGGTATTGGCGGGTCGAACGGTGTAATATTAATTACCACCAAGAAAGGGAAATCAGGAAAACCCGTGGTCAGTATCAACACCTCTTATGCCTTTCAAAAACCCACCTATCTTCCTGAAATGCTAAATGCCCAAGATTATATGGCATTGCAGAACGAAGGCTACTTTAACCTGAACCCCACTGGTTCTACGCCTCCCAACGACCCAAATTTAATTGCCAATTACCCCTCTTTGCACAAAGAAGACCCTTACAGGTATCCCGATGCCAATTTCCCTGAAATATTCAAGAAAAACTCAGGTATTCAAATTACCAATGCCGAAATAAGCGGTGGAACCGACAATATTCAATACCATGCCGGATTAGGCTATTATGACCAAGGAGGTATTTTTGAACCCTTAGGCTACAAAAGATATTCGTACAATCTTAATATAGATGCCAACCTAAGTGCCAATACCAAAGTAGGTATGTCATTACTCGGTACGATAGAAAACACAGACGGTATCGATGCCGATGAGTCACCGACCCACCTAATGCGAAGTTTCTACAAATTCGTCCCTACCCAAACCTTACTTTACCCAGAAGGAGACAAGTGGGGCGAATCTTCAGCCAATTCACCTCTAGGTGTCCTTAATTCGGATGGCTATAATAGGGAGGAAGACAATACCCTTCTAAGTTCCGTATACATAGAACAACAACTGCCTTTTATAGAAGGATTGAGTATAAAGGGCGTCTTCAGCTTTGACAACGAACAAGGAAACGACAAACTTTGGCACGTTCCCTATAAATATTACAATATAGACCTTTCCCAACAGCCATACACCTACACAGAAGCCATTTCCTTGCAAGAAGGTAACGGGGCTCCTTATACTTGGCTTCAATTAAAAAATGAGCGATCCAAAAAGTTCACGTACCAAGGATACATCAATTACAACCGAACCTTTGGCGACCATGCGGTATCAGCCTTGTTCGTAGCGGAAGCACGTGAAACCAAAGGCGACTACTTCAACACAAGAAGAAATAATTTTGCCATTGAAATAGACGAGTTGAGTTTGGGTAGTTCCGATAAGCTAGATTATGACAATGCCGGATCTTCAAGCACAGCCTCTGAACTTGGCTATGTATACCGTTTAGGGTACACGTATAAGAACAAATATATTTTTGAGGCTTCAGGTAGGTATGACGGACATTATTCTTTTGCGCCAGGAAATAGATGGGGCTATTTTCCCGCCTTTTCCGCAGCATGGCGTATCTCAGAAGAGAAATTCATGCAAAACGTAAACAACGTAAACAACTTAAAACTAAGAGGTTCTTGGGGTAAATCAGGAAACCTTCCTTACATTGATAACGAGCTTGCTGATTTCCAATACCTCGCAGGATATGATTTACGAGGAAATGCTTATGCTTATGGCAACGGCGTTTTAGTTCAGGGGTCCAAAATTGAAAATGAACCTAACCCTAATATTACCTGGGAGATTTCCACAAAACTAGATATTGGTTTTGACCTTACTATGTACAATGGATTACTGAACGTAGAATTCGATTATTTCCATGAAGACCGAACAGGTATGCTTTTAACGCCTCAAGTAACATTGCCGGTTGAATACGGTCTCTCTTTATCTCAAGAAAACAAGGGGGAAATGAACAACGATGGTTTTGAATTCAGCATCGGAACGCTAAAACAATGGGACAGCGGCCTGCAGTTGTCGGTAAACGCCAACATGAGCTATTCCGAAAATAACATGATCGAAGTTTTCCAAAGTGATGCCGAACGTGATAACCCAAACAGAACCAAAGTAGGAAGACCTTTTGGAACTCCATATGGGTACAAATCTTTAGGTCTATTCTCTACCGCAGAAGACATCAATAATGATGGTATTATAAACGCAGCCGATGGATATAACGTAGAGCAATTCGGAGACTTACACCCTGGAGATGTTAAGTATGCGGATTTGAGCGGACCAGATGGTGTTCCTGATGGAAAAATTGATTCTAATGACCAGACCGTAATCGGAAAACCTGTATATCCTTCCACTACATACGGACTTAATACCGCTGTTAGCTACAAAGGATTTGATTTATCCTTATTCTTTCAAGGCACGGCCAGTTCAGATATTAATATTCAGACATTCTTGACCTCTCCATTTGCGAATAACGGAAGTAACACTTCCTATGAATATTTCAATAATAGATGGACTCCAGATAACCAAGGTGCCAGATACCCAAGAGCTACCCCATCTCCCTACTCTAACAACACTCAGAGTTCTGATTTTTGGATGGTAGACACGAGCTATCTTCGTTTAAAGACCGCGTCTTTGGGTTACACCTTGCCACAGAGTGTAAGTGAAAAACTCAACGTTTCTTCAATTGGTTTCACCCTTACAGGCCAAAACCTGTTAACGATAAGCAAGTTAGATTTTATAGACCCTGAATTGGGATACGATGATCGCGAAAATTCCTATCCAATAATGAAATCATTGGCATTTGGAATGAATATTTCCTTCTAATCAAAAAATTATAAAAATCATGAAATACTTACATAATATAACTTATTTAAAAGCAGCCTGCCTCCTGCTTATATCGATATCTTTTTCGTGCGACTCGGAAGAATTTCTAGAAAACGAAAACAAGTCTAAACTTACAGACCAAACCCAGTGGCAAACCGAAGGCAACGCCGATATCTTTGTAAATGACGTATACAGCGAAATACCTCGCATATGTACGCTTGCCGAGCAACTGGATTATTATACGGATGATTATAACATTAGCCACTATTACACAGCATCTAACTGGCGACAAGGTATTTGCCAAGCGCCGGGTTCAAGTAATGCCAGCCCATGGGGAGGGACTTACGGACCTACCAACGGATATACCTGGGAGAGTTTTTTCGTAAAAGTCAGAAAATGTAATACCGGATTAAAAGAACTGGAGGCCAATAAAGACAACTTTACCCCTGAATACTACAACCAAAGAACGGATGAATTGAGGTTCTTAAGGGCGTATTTCTATAGCGAGTTTTTCATGCATATAGGCGGTCTACCGATTCTAACCGAACCCCTCGACAGAAATACAATGACCGAGGAAGAGTTGTTAACCCCTAGGGCCACTTTTGAAGAGACCTTCAATTTTATAGTTAACGAGCTAGGCAGTATAGTTGACAACGGCCATCTCGAAATCAAATACAATAGTGGGGACCAAAATGCGGGAAGAGCTACTTTGGGCGCTGCCCTAGCCCTGAAAGGGTGGATCGAGTTATTTGGCGCCAGTCCGTTATTCAACAGTGGGTCCGGTTATCTTCCCGATACAGGTAATTTTGTGCATTTTGCAACGGCTGACCCCAACAGGTGGGCGACTGCGGCTGCTACCAACAAGAAATTCATAGACGAGTACGAAGGCATTTACGACTTGTTCGACGACCTTCCTAATTTGTGGAGAGCCTCTAATGAATATAACTCCGAGGTGATTTGGGACCGACAGATTGTTGCCAATATTGGAGGTATGGGATCTAACTATGAAAGACGTGGAGGCCCAACATATGTCTTAGACCAATATATGACTTGGGGAAATTACAATCCCACACAAGAGGTTGTAGATCAATTTGCCATGGCAAATGGAAAACCGATTTCCGACCCAACCTCTGGATATGACCCACAAAACCCATACGAAAACCGGGAAAAAAGGTTTTATGACTTTATCGTTTATGATGGGGCTCCTTACAAATTGGATTGGATGCCAGAAGAAGACACCATCTATACCCGTATTGATGAAGCTGGCATCAACCTTAACCAAATAGACCTTGCGGGCTCAAACGATGTGGGCGATTCAGGATACTACCAAAAGAAGCGTTTGAATCCCGATGCAGCACCCGGTAATGATGCCAGTGGGCAAAACGACCTTTTTTACCGATACGCCGAAGTCTTGCTCAATTACGCCGAGGCCCAGAACGAAGCGGTCGGTCCAGATCAAACGGTGTATGACGCCATCAATAAAATCAGGAACCGTTCCGATCTCCCCGACCTTCCTGCCGGTCTAAGCCAGGATGAAATGAGGGATGCCATACACACTGAGCGTAGAGTCGAGCTTTGTTTTGAAAACAAGCGTTACTACGACAACAAAAGATGGATGCAACAAGAAGAAACAATGGGCGTTGCTAGACACAACATGGTCATTAGAAACACAGTACCATCCGACAATTCGGGAGTTTGGACCTATAGTGTCGAGCCAGAGGTAAAATTCACCCCTAAGTTCGAAGCACGTCAGTACATGAGCCCTATTCCCCAAAATGTAATAGATCAAAATCCGAATATTTCACAAAACCCAGGGTACTAATCGCAACAAGACCTTGAAATTTTCACTAAAAGCCACTTCGTTCGTGAAGTGGCTTTTTTGTGCAAATGAATTCTCGAATCGCCACACACATCAAAAAAACAAGATACTTCTTAAACCCTATAATTTAAGTACTTTTACGAAACAAGAGAGCCCCTTTTAAACACCCATCACTTCAAGAACGCCTATGAAAACCGTATACTGCATTGGAGAATTACTCATAGATTTTGTAGCGATAAAACAAGGCAACGACCTTTCAAAGGCGACCGAATTCACGAAAAAAGCGGGAGGAGCTCCCGCCAACGTAGCCTGCACCATAGCTAAATTAGGGGGTAAAAGCCAGTTTATAGGAGCCATAGGTAATGACCCCTTCGGAACCTTTTTGCTGAACGTATTGAAAGAAAATCGAGTGGACACTTCATTGGTGCAGCGTTCCAAAACATTTACGACCATGGCATTTGTTTCCTTGGCCGAAGATGGGGAACGCGGTTTTGTTTTTAGCAGGGGTGCCGACAAGAAGCTGAAATACGACCCCACATTGAAAAAACAGCTACAGAATGGCATTATACACCTTGGGGCGGCCACCGCTTTGCTAGGAGGAGGGCTAGAGGAAGCCTACGACCGCTACCTCTTCGATGCCCTGACCCAAAACACCTTCATCAGCTTTGACCCTAACTTCAGGAAAGACCTTTGGAAAGGAGAAGAAAGCACCTTTGTTAAAAAGTGTTTGCGCTTCATTGAAAAATCGCATTTATGCAAATTCAGTAAAGAGGAAGCCCAACTTATCTCGGGAGAGTCCGACCTTGAACGTGCCTGTAACACCATACATGAAATAGGGTCACCCCTTATTACCCTTACCTTGGGGAGCGAAGGCACCTTGGTCAGCACCCCTAAAAAGAAGACCATAGTACCCAGTATAAAAGTAAGGGCCATAGACACCACTGGCGCCGGCGATGCCTTTATCGGCTGTTTGTTGTACCAAATTGCCAACATAGGAGACCCACACCTCATCCTATCCGATTATGGGCAATTGATCGAAATGGTTGCCATGGCCAATAAGGCAGGAGCCATTACCACTACCGGTTACGGGGCCATTCCTTCACTTCCCGACAACAGCATGGTTTTCGGGGAATAGACAGCTAGTTGTAGGTCACCTTTCTAATGATACGCAACGACTCCTTAATGCCCGTATAAACTTTAGGGTAATCTTTTCTCAATAAGGAACGGGAAGCTTCCATCTGCTTCTTGGCTTCGTCAAAACCGTTCAGGTAACAAATAAGATAAGTATCGGGCAGACTCTTGAGGTCTATTTTATCGGAAGGCGTCAGTTTTATATTGTTTCGGATTTTTTGCAAAAGGGCATTATTCGCATTCCAGATATGAAAAAGTGACTTCTTATCATATTGCGGGGGCTCAAAGATGAGTTTACTCTCTATTTTGTACGTTCCGTTATCAAAAAAATGAATGACCATCTCTTCCAAAGGAAAATATCTTTGCTTTGTACCAAGCCCCAATTGTACATATTCCACAGTAGTAAAAGAGTCTTCCGTATAGGCAATACGGATTTCATCCAAGGCCGAATAAAACAGTTTCACCTGTTCATTGATCAACTCAATATCGACCCTGGAAAAATAAACCTCATTTTTCACCTTCTTTTTATTCCCTGCCCAACAGACCACAAACTGCTCTTTAAAAACCTTGTAGTTACTACTTAGGTTTTTATGTCGGTTATTGATGAAGTCGATTACACCATCTAAGGTTAGTTCAATATTGTTACGGGCGTGCTGCTCAATGGTGGCCACCGTATCGGAATTGATATCTTTCAATTCTACTCCATAGGCCTTCGGCATACTGATACTCCCTTCCCGGAAAAAGACCATGCCCCCATAGTATTTCCAAATGTTTTTGCGCAGGGCGCATACCTTTCCATTAGACCTGATAGTAACCAGGCCGACCACCTTGCCTTCTTTTAAATTAGGAAAGGGAATGTTTTCGTACGAAATCAAGGGAGGATTGTCTAGGTAGGCATTGACCAAGTTTTGGATCTTACTGTCATCAAAGAAATCGACCCCTACAATTTTGTTGTCTTCATCCTCCACCCCGATAACGATAAAAGAATTATTTTTAGGGTTGCTGTTGGCCAAGGCGCAAACGTGCTTTAAAAACTTGGCCTTACCTTCTTTTTCCCCAATGCTTATAAAACGCTTCTTATCATAAAAACTATTCTCATCATTGTGGGCAAGTAGGTTTTTTACAAGTAAGCGTTTATTGATCATAACGACCTGTTCAATATAGTTGCGGAGGCCTGTGCGGTTGGCATGACCACCAAATCGGCAATATTTACATGATAGGGCCGGGTTACTACAAAATGTATGATTTCGGCAATATCTTGGGGCAATAAGGGGTCAAAGCCTTCATAAACCGAATCGGCCTTATCATCGTCCCCTTTAAAGCGGACATTGCTAAATTCCGTCTCGACAGCCCCCGGATTAATGCCCCCGACCTTGATTCCATAGGGGTTCAAATCCATGCGCATTCCCTTGGTAAGCGCATCTACGGCATGCTTGCTCGCGCAATACACGTTTCCTTTGGGATACACTTCCTTTCCCGCCGTTGAACCGATATTGATGATATGCCCCGACTTGCGTTCCACCATGCTCGGAATAATCGCTTTTGAAACATACAATAGTCCCTTAACATTAATGTCGATCATAGCGTCCCAATCGTCAATATCACCTGCGTCTATAGGATCAAGACCATGGGCGTTACCCGCGTTGTTGACCAATACATCTATTTTCGAAAACTCCTTTGGAAGCGAGCCAATTGCCTCAAAAACGGCATCTTTATCACGCACATCGAAGTTCAACGTGTGCACCTCGCAATTTTTGCCCAACTCAACCTCAAGGGCATCAAGACGTTCTTGCCTCCTTCCGCAGAGCACCTGCCTAAAGCCCTGAACGGCAAAGAGAATTGCCGTTGCCCTACCTATGCCACTCGTGGCTCCGGTTATTAATACAGTTTTGTTCATGGTTTTTATTCTTTTCGTTTATGGTACTTCGTGTCCCTGGGCGGCCTCTAACAAGACAAACCAATCGGTCAGTTCCATTTCTATTTTTGTAGCCTCTATCGCCGCCGATATACGTGGTTTTGTAGTGGTACCTACTACCGGGTATACTTTTGAAGGATGCCTCATTACCCAAGCCAAAAGCAATTGGTCTTCAGTAGCCCCATATTTGGGCAACATAGGCTCCATTGCTCTTGAAACGCGCTTATACACCTCATCTTTTTCCCTAAAAAAGGAACCGAGCGGACTATAAGACATGACCATTCTCTTATTTACCAATGCATCATCGAGCGTACCGTCGTACATGGGCCCGTTATGGGTCAACGAAAACTCTATTTGATTTGCCGCAATGGGCGTTTCCGTTTCTATCAAAGCTATTTGCGATGACAAAAAATTAGACACCCCAAAGGCCCTGACCTTTCCTTGATCCTTTAATTTTACGATGGCCTCTGCCACGGCATCGGGCCGCATTAACGGACTGGGCCTATGCAAGAGAAGAAGGTCTAAATAATCGGTCCGCAGTTTTTTAAGCGATTGTTCCGCTGACCAAACGATGTATTCGGCATCATATTGATAGTGCTTCACCCGGTTGGGCCGGGCATCGGCATCGAGTTGGATACCGCACTTGGAAATCAACTGGATGTTTTCCCTAGAAATTCCAGCTTCGACAAAGGCCTTCCCGAAATCTTCTTCGGTCGTATACCCACCGTAAATATCGGCGTGGTCAAAAGTTGTGATTCCTACATTGACGCAGTGATTCATCACTTCGATCATTTCCGATTTTGAAAAACCTTTTCCCCAACTTCCCCAAGTCATAGTTCCCGCTATAACTTTAGAATAAAATTTGTTCTTTTGCATAGGTGCGTTAAATTAAAAAGAAATCCCTTAAAAACTTCACAAAAAGAGGGCTCGTACTTTTTTTTTAACCAATCGTTAACAGCTAAGCAACTAATAAATTTTCAATTTGCATGTCTATTCTAACAACAACCGACCCAAACCAAAATTTGTAGCGTTATATGGAAGAAAATACTACGGTAGATATTAATGCGGTAAACGAAAAAATTGCTCAGGAGAGCGCTTTTATCGACCTGTTGATATTAGAAATGAACAAAGTAATCGTTGGCCAAAAACACATGGTGGAACGCTTACTGATCGGACTTCTTGGTCAAGGCCACATTTTATTGGAAGGTGTACCCGGGCTTGCAAAAACCTTGGCGATCAACACCCTATCAAAGGCAGTTAAGGGCAGCTTCAGCAGAATTCAGTTTACGCCCGACCTTTTGCCTGCCGATGTAGTCGGTACCTTGATCTACAACATGAAGGAAAACGACTTTTCGATAAAGAAAGGTCCTATTTTCGCAAATTTCGTGCTGGCGGATGAAATTAACCGTGCCCCCGCAAAGGTACAATCGGCACTCTTGGAAGCCATGCAGGAAAAGCAGGTCACCATTGGCGACGAGACCTTTATACTGGACAAGCCGTTTTTGGTAATGGCCACGCAGAACCCCGTAGAGCAAGAAGGTACCTACCCCTTACCCGAAGCACAGGTCGACCGTTTTATGCTCAAGACGGTAATCGATTATCCGAAGCTAAACGAAGAACAAATGATCATGCGGCAGAATCTTCTAGGAGCCTACGAAACGGTAAGACCGGTAGTAAGCCTAGAACAGATACTAAGCGCCCAAAAAGCGGTACGTGATGTGTATATGGACGAAAAGATAGAGAAATACATTCTCGATATCGTTTTCGCCACACGATACCCAGAAAAATATAATTTGCCCGATTTAAAACCATTGATCAGCTTCGGTGCTTCCCCAAGGGGTAGTATCAACCTGGGCAATGCGGCAAAATGCTATGCCTTCATCAAGAGAAGGGGATATGTAGTCCCCGAAGATGTAAGGGCCGTGGTTCACGATGTGTTAAGGCACAGAATTGGTATCACCTACGAGGCCGAAGCAGAAAATATTACTTCCGAAGAAATCATCAACAAGATCGTTAACGAGATCGAAGTACCCTAAAAAGTGGGCAGTTGGCAGATGTGGTCGGTAGTATTTGACGTTTTGTCCCTACCCCTGAAACTGCTTGCTGAAAACTGTTTACTGAAGAATGGATACGAAAGAGCTACTTAAAAAAGTACGTAAGATCGAGATCAAGACACGGCGTCTTTCCGATCATATTTTCGGTGGGGAATACCACTCCACTTTTAAGGGTCGGGGTATGACCTTTAGCGAAGTACGCCAATACCAATTTGGCGATGACGTACGAAATATTGATTGGAACGTTACAGCGCGTTACAACGAACCCTACATCAAGGTTTTTGAAGAAGAACGCGAACTGACCATGATGCTTATGGTCGACATAAGTGGCTCTGAACATTTTGGCACGACCAATCAGTTCAAAAAAGATGTAATTACGGAAATATCGGCCACCTTGGCCTTCTCCGCCCTTCAGAACAACGACAAAGCAGGACTCATTCTGTTTTCCGATGAAGTAGAGCTGTATATTCCTCCTAAAAAAGGAAAAAGCCATGTGCTGCGGATTATTAGGGAATTGTTGGAATTCAAACCGAAAAGCAATCGTACGAACGTTGCCGAAGCCTTGAAGTTTTTGAGCAGCGTAATGAAGAAAAAAGCGATTGTTTTTGTACTATCCGACTTTATTGCCGAAGACTATGAAAAGACCTTGAAGATCTCAGGGAACAAGCACGACCTTACGGGTATCAGGGTTTTTGATGAACGCGAAGAGAACATACCTAATTTAGGTATGGTACAAATGCAGGATGCCGAAACCGGCAAGATAAGATTGGTAAACACCCAATCTAAAAGAGTACGTATGGCCTATGGCGAATACTACCGGCAGCGTGTCAATTACTTCAAGGAAACGTTCACGAAATCGGGCTGTGGCGTGTTGGATTGTAGGGTCGACGAAAGTTATGTAAAAAAATTATTGGGCTATTTTAAGCGCAGAGGCTAATGCTAAAAAATTACTTGCTAAACCAAAGAAATAACAAACTATTGCCCATAAGGCGATTCACCTTGCTATGCTTTTTGTTGATGGCTTTTTCAGCATTCTCCCAAAAAAGCCCCAAGGTAAGCACCGAGGTCGATACCACGTCGATTAAAATTGGCGAACAGGTCAGATTTACCGTTACCGTCGAGGCCGACACTACGGCCCAGGTTATTTTTCCCGAAGGCCAGACCTTTTCGCCCTTGGAAACCGTAGAAGCCTTTGCTACCGATACAACACGGCAGAACGACCGAATGACCCTGCAAAAAATCTACGCCCTTACCCAATTTGATTCGGGATCGTACAAAATACCGGCCCAACGTATAGACATTAACGGCAACGGTTTCTTGACCGACTCCACCACGACCATCAATGTAGCCAATGTAGCGGTAGATACCTTGGCGCAAAAGATGTACGACATCAAACCTTTAATGGAGGTTGAAAAAAGCAACGCTAAACTATGGCTATGGATTCTAGGCGTTCTTTTAGGCCTATTGCTTATAGGTGCCCTAGTATATTGGTTCTTTTTTAAGAAAAAGCCCTTGACCGAGGAGGAGAAAGTGGCGTTGTTACCCCCTTATGACCGTGCCCTCTTAGAGCTAAAAAAACTGGAAAACTCGAGATATATCATTCAAGACGAGTACAAGCAGTACTACTCCGAACTTACCGACATTGTCCGTTCTTACCTAGAGGAAGATGTTCACGTTTCGGCCTTGGAGAGTACTACCGATGAACTGATCAATAAACTTGAGCTACTTAAAGATGCAGGCGAACTTCAAATTGAAGACGACACCTTGCTTCAGTTCAAACGCATTCTGCAGACTGCGGATTTAGTAAAATTTGCCAAATCAAAACCCGAAAGTTCCGTAGCCGAACAAGACCGCAAGGCCATAGAGGAAATCGTAATAAAAACACATGAGGCCTTACCTGAACCCACGGAAGAAGAATTGATGGAACAGGAGGAATTCAAGGAGGAACTCGAAAGGAAGAAGCAGAAGAAAAAATTAGTCTATGCCAGTTTGGCCCTTTTTGGCCTTCTTGTAATCGGCACATCGGCCGTTACCGCGTATTACGGTTTCACCTATGTAAAAGACACCCTTTTGGGGCATCCGACCAAAAAACTCCTGGAAGGCGAATGGGTAGCGAGTTCATATGGTTATCCACCGATCAACCTAGAGACACCCCACGTACTGAAAAGACAGGAGACCAAGCTCAGTCCAGAAATGAAGGCCAACATAAAAGACCTTCAAATGTTCTCATACAGTAATACGGAAAGCTTGTTTACCGTTGGTGCTAGCTCGACCACCTTGACCCAAGAAGTAGAACCCGAATTCAACAAATCGATTGAGTCATTCATAGAAAACCTTGAAAAACAAGGTGCAAAGAACATTATTACCAAACAGGAAGAGTTCACCACCTTGACCGGTGTAAAGGGCATTAAGGTTTTCGGTAGCGGAAAGTTCCCCATACCCCAGTCGAAAGAGCTTGTAGACGGAAAATATGCCATTTTGCTATTTGGCGGAAAAGGCTTCCAACAACAGGTTATTCTAAATTGGTTGGACGGAGACACCTATGCACAAAAAATTGTCGATCGTATTTTAGGTTCGGTCGAAGTAAAAACGGAATTATAGATGTTGGATAACGTAACCTTTGCAAATCCGGAATTCTTTTGGTTGCTACTTTTGCTTCCGTTGGCCATCTTGTGGTATTTCTACAAGCGCAACGAGCATGTAGCCTCTCTAAAGATTCCGACCATACAGGGTTTTGGCCATACGGATGTTCTTTCTAAACTAAAACCTTTGTTGTTCATTCTACGTCTTCTGGCCTTGACGGCGGTAATAGTAGCCATGGCGAGACCGCAGACCGAGGATATTTCCACCAAAACAAAAACGACCAAGGGTATCGACATTGTCATGGCCATCGATGTCTCATCAAGTATGTTGGCCAGAGACCTCAAGCCCAATCGCTTGACCGCCCTAAAAGAAGTAGCGGCCGAATTTATCAAGGAACGGCCCAACGACCGTATCGGTCTGGTTGCCTATGCCGCCGAAGCCTATACAAAGACCCCGATTACCAGTGACAAATCAATCGTCTTAAGGGCATTAAAAGAAATTACATATGGGCAGTTGAACGACGGTACGGCCATAGGCATGGGACTGGCCACATCGGTCAACCGCCTGAAAGAAAGCAAGGCTTCCAGTAAAATCATCATCCTGCTCACCGACGGGGTGAACAACTCTGGTTTTATTGAACCGCAGACCGCCGCCGACTTGGCCACGGAATTCGGCATCAAGACCTACACCATAGGTCTAGGCACCAACGGAAACGCACTTTCCCCCATTGCCTACAACAGCGATGGTTCATTCCGCTACGGTATGCGCCAAGTGGAAATCGACGAAGATTTGTTAAAAGATATTGCAAAAGTTACGGGAGGAAAGTATTTTAGGGCTACGGATAACCAAAAGTTAGAAGCTATATACGACGAAATCAACAAGCTTGAAAAAACCGAAATAGAAGAATTTAAATATTACAAGTACGAGGAAAAATTTAGGCCTTGGATATTTTTGGCAATAGCCTTGTTAGTGTTCGAATGGCTACTCAGAAATACACTTTTTAGAAGTTTTATCTAAGCACGTCCTTTTGAAACCCCATCGTACCTCACTGAATTTTAGAAAACGAACAGAACAAGAATGATTCAATTAGACGAAAAGATTTACTTTTATTTGCTGACCGTTATACCGGTCATTGTCGTCTTGTTCATTGTGGTTCAACTTTGGAAGAAGCGAACCCAAAACAAATTTGCCGATAGCCAATTGCTCAAGCGGCTGTCACCTGACAAATCTACATTTAAATCGACCCTTAAGCTTTTGTTTTTCCTTTTGGGCCTAACTTTTATCACCCTCGGATTGGTCAATCCGAAAATTGGCACGAAATTGGAGACGGTAAAACGCGAAGGTGTCGATGTCGTTTTTGCGGTAGACGTCTCTAAGAGTATGTTGGCCGAAGACATAGCGCCCAACCGTTTGGAAAAGGCCAAACGCTTGGTATCCGAGATCATAAACCAATTGGCGAGCGACCGGATCGGTATTATCGCCTATGCCGGGCAAGCCTTTCCCCAATTGCCCATTACCACTGATTACGGTGCGGCAAAAATGTTCTTGCAAAGCATGAACACCGACATGCTTACATCCCAAGGAACGGCCATCAACGAGGCCATTGAACTGGCCACTACGTTCTATAACGATGAAGAGCAGACCAACAGGGTATTGTTCATTATATCCGATGGCGAGGACCATTCGGAAGGCAATACCAAAGACGCTGTAGAAAAAGCAGTAGAAGAGGAAGGTATCCGCATATTTACCATCGGCGTAGGAAAGGCCAAGGGAGCACCCATTCCCATAAAACGCAATGGCGTGGTCGAGAGCCTTAAAAAGGATGCCCAAGGCGAAGTGGTCATTACAAAATTGAACGAAGAGGTACTCATCGATATTGCCGAAGAAGGCAACGGAGAGTATATAGACGGTACAAATACCGAAGCTGCGGTAGAAAGAATAACAGAACAACTGTTACAAATGGACAAAAAGGAATTTGAAGCCAAACAGTTTGCCGAATTCAAAGACCAGTTTCAATGGTTCTTAGGCATTGGCCTTTTATTCTTGATTTTAGATGTCTTTATTTTAGAGAAACGTACAAAGTGGCTTGCAAAGCTGAATTTGTTTAACGAAAAAGAGATAGAATAGATGAAACATTCACTTATACTGGTATTGTTCTGCATCGGTTTCGTTTCTTTTGCACAGGATGGGGAAAAAGAACGCGCAAAGGCCCTTGACGAATCGAGAAACTTGACCTGGGAGGCCAACAAGGCCCTTTCGGAAGACAATTTTATAGAAGCCGAGGCCGATTATAGAAAGGCCATTGCCAAAAGCGACGAAAATTCGGCCGCACCCTACAATTTAGGAAATGCCTACTACGCCAAAGAAACCTATAGCGAAGCTTTCGGACGCTTTAAACAAGCCGGTGAACTCGCTACGGACAAGGCAGACAAACACCGCGCCTACCACAACATGGGCAATGTGTTCATGAAAAGAAAGGAATATCAAAAAGCGATAGAGGCCTACAAAGAAGCCCTTCGAAACGACCCTACCGACGACGAAACACGTTACAATCTGGCCTTGGCCAAAAAAATGCTCGAAAAAGAACAAGAGCAGAACGACCAAAACCAAGATAATAAAGACCAGCAGGACAAAAACGACCAAAAAGACCAGAACGAAGACAAGAAAGAGGGCGACAACAAAGAAGACAACCAAGACCAAGATAAAGAAAACGAAGGCGACAAGGGAGACGAGGGCGACGAGAACGAAGAACAGAAAGACGAAAACAAAGAGGGTGAAGGCGATGAAAAGGAAGAACAGAAAAAGCAGCCCGAACAAGGAGATAAGCCCCAAGAACAGCAACAACAGCCCAGGCCTAACCAGTTAAGCAAACAACAGATCCAAAATTTGTTGGAGGCCATGCAAAACGAAGAGAAAAAAGTTCAAGAAAAAATAGACGCCCAAAAAGTAAAAGGCGTTAAGGTTAAAAACGAAAAAGATTGGTAAAAAGCGCTGTACATAGAAATCTGATTGCAATCATCGCTATGCTGCTCGTCGTTTTTTCGATGAACGCACAAGACGATGCCGTTACCTTTGAAATGAAACTCAGCAAGGAGAAGCTGGGCATCAACGAACGCTTACGGGTCGATTTCACCATGAACAAAGACGGTGACAATTTCAATCCTCCCGACTTTGAAGGATTCCGGGTGCTCATGGGACCTTCACAATCGATAAGTTCGTCATGGATCAATGGGGTACGCAGCTATTCAAAAACATACTCCTACACTTTGGCACCCACCACTAGGGGAACCGTAACCATTAAGCAGGCCTCTATTGTCATCGCGGGAAAAACCTACAAGTCCCTTCCCAAAAAGGTAGAGGTAACCGCGGCCGTTGACAAGCCCAGTGACGAGATGACCGTAGACGATGTGGCCGACGAAAGCCTTCATCTTGTGGCCGAAGTATCTAAAACGGACCCCTATCTTAACGAAGGCCTTAGCGTAGTCTACAAACTTTATGTGAGTCCTTCCATAAGCGTATCGAACTATCAACCGCTCGACAACCCCAAATACAACAACTTTTGGAGCCAAGACATTCCGGTTTCAAGACCCGTGGCGGAAAATGGCACCTACAAGGGCAAACCCTACCGTTACGTAGTATTAAAGCGCGTGGTATTATATCCCCAGAAATCGGGTAAATTGGAAATAGAACCGCTTTCGCTGGAAGTTACGGTAGACGTACCCACCAACAAACGCGATTTTTTCGGAGGACGTATCTATACCCAAACGAACAAAACCGTTTCTGCGGGAAAACGCACCATCAATGTAAAGCCACTGCCCGAAAAAGGGAAGCCGGTCAACTTTAGTGGTGCCGTAGGTAGTTTTGATTTTTCGGTAAGCACCAACAAAACCACTTTGAACGCTTCAGAATCCTTACAGGCGAAGGTAGAAGTGAGCGGTAAGGGAAACCTAAAGCTCTTTCAACTTCCCGAGCCGAACCTACCCAGCGCATTGGAAGTTTACGAACCTGAGTTCAACGAGAACGTACGCACCACCCTATCGGGATCACAGGGCAAGGTGAGCAACAACTATACTATCGTTCCTTCGTTTAAGGGGAAATACCCTATACCGAGCATATCGTTCACCTATTTTGACCCCAAAGCAAAAACGTACAAGACCCTTACCTCCGATGAGATCTTGATCAATGTAAAAGAGGGACCGACCAATTCAAGTATCGGCACTGCCGTTGCGACAGGAGGTCAAAAACAGGCCGTTACCGTCGGGAACCAATTCAACTTCCTGAAGCTGAACCCCAACCTGTCGCCTATAACATCTAATTTCTTTTTTGGTTCCACCCAATACTATCTTTGGTTACTACTACCGTTGATATTGATTCCTATTGCCATAATACTAGGTAAAAAACGGGAGGCCATCGCCAGTGATGTCGTGGGGAACAAGGTACGTAAAGCGAACAAACTTGCACGGAAATACCTTTCTAAGGCCAAAAAGGAACTTGGCAATAAAGAAGGCTTTTACATCGCCCTCGAGAAGGCCTTGCACAATTATTTAAAGGCTAAGCTAAAGATAGAGACATCGGAATTCAGCAAAGATAAAATTGCCACCTTGCTCAACGAAAAACAAGTTGATGACACTACGAACGATGGCTTTATCGCCTTGCTGAAGAATTGCGAAATGGCCCGTTACAGTCCTTTTTCAGAGGTACAGATGCAGCAAGATTACGATAAGGCCAGTGAGGTAATCTCACATCTAGATAAACAATTATAATAAAGTGAGACAGATATTTTTCATAGTAATAGCTTTTGTGACCCTTACGGTGTCAGGCCAGAACAAGGCATTGTTCGACCAGGCCACCGAAGCCTATAACGTGGGCGAATATCAAAGAGCGGTAGACAGCTACTTAGAGATATTGCAGAACGGGCAACACTCTGCGGAACTCTATTACAATTTAGGCAACGCCTATTACAAGCTCAACCAAATTGCCCCGAGTATCTACTATTATGAGAAGGCCCTTTTGCTAAAACCCAATGATAGCGAAATAAAGAACAATCTAGGCTATGCCCAAAATATGACATTAGATGCCATAGACCGTATGCCGGCCACAGGGCTTACAAAGATCTACGACAGTACGATCGGCATTCTCTCTTTTGACCAATGGGCCTATGCCTCCATTGTTTTTATGATACTCTTTGTACTGCTGTACATCGCTTTCTACTATTTTCACTATTCTTCGAGAAAACGATTGGCCTTTATTTTCAGTATGATCTCGCTTTTAGCCATGCTCACCTCGGTCGTGTTCGCCTTTTTGCAACACAGTGAATTCGAGGCCGACGACCCCGCCATTGTCTTTGCAAAAGAGGCCAGCGTAAAATCCGAACCCAATAAAAGAAGCCTTGAAGCGTTTACACTACATGAGGGCACCAAAGTCAATGTTCTAGAAGAACTCAACGACTGGAAAAAGATTCGCATTCCTGACGGTACTACAGGTTGGATTCAGACTGAGGACATAAAAATCTTAAAAGATTTTTAATATTTCCTTAACGAGGATTAAAAAGGTTGGTGTTATATTTGCGTTTGTTACAAACTTCTATGAAAATTTTTGCTCGTTTTCTTTTGCTTTCTCTTTGGCTATTTGCCATTACGGCTCCGAGCGTTATAACTTTGCTAGATGTTGACAATCCTGTAATAGTAACCAACCTCAATGAGGAAGAGCAGCAGGAAATGGGGAAAAAATCTCCCTTTGAGGAAAAAATAGTCAACGAAAACTACTTTGATTTTTCTTTAATAGCCCAGTCAGAACAGTCTGTTATGGGACACTATCACCTTATGGGCTACATCGATTTCACTATTGAAATTCTTCTGCCCCCTCCAGAACATTTGAGTTAATCCTCTCGATAAAACTATTCGATTAACTACAAATTTGTCCTTGATGTATATTGGGGACCGGATTAATATATGTTCAAAATTTCAAGCCGCGATATTCAGCCGAGCATCGCAACATTTTTTATGGCAATACCTCTAAGTATGGGCCTTGCCAACATCACTGACCTACCCTTCCTTTCCGTATCGATTGCGGGAACGATAATCGGTATTTCAATCAATGCACTAAACCAATCTAAAATCAGGTCAGCGGTACAGGTAGAAGGAGGAGCCCCAGTAAAAAACTATCAAAATTCCCATATTCTTCAAAGTGAAGGTATATCTTATGGGGAACACCATATCAAAACACTTCTTGCGGAAGAAAGCGATTTTTCAACTCCGAATACTTTCCTCAGCCTAGTGCAGGTCAATCATTTTTCAATCGAAAAAAGGTTTGGAAATCATTGAAAAATACAAGCTATGCCCGGCCTATTGAGATTACAAGTCGCGCTCGAATTAAGACAAAAATGTATTATTCATAACAGAATCGTACTACACATCCACTCGGTATTCAAGTACCTTTGGTAAAGCAAAAAGGAAGTCAATCGATATTTAAACGGGAACCAACCCGACATCATAGCGGTCGAAAGCTAAAAATATAGCCCCTTCGACTATCAAAACAAATTAGAAAAAGCATTAAATTAGATAAGCATGAAAGCACATACAAGGGAGACACAAGCCACAATGACTCCAGAAAAGGCATTAAATTTTTTAAAAGAGGGCAACGAACGCTTTCAAAATAACCTGAAAGCCAACAGAAACCTTCTCGAGCAGGTCAACGACACCAGTGAAGGGCAATTTCCCTTTGCAACCATCTTGAGCTGTATCGATTCGAGGGTTTCCGCGGAATTGGTCTTCGATCAGGGCCTAGGTGATATTTTCAGTATCCGTATTGCCGGTAATTTCGTGAACGAAGATATTTTGGGCAGTATGGAATTCGGTTGTAAACTAGCCGGCACCAAATTGATCGTTGTTTTGGGCCACACCAGTTGCGGGGCCATCAAAGGCGCTTGTGATCACGCCAGATTGGGCAACCTTACCGCCTTGATCAACAAGATCGAACCTGCGGTGGAAGCCGTAAAGGAGCCGGCCGACGAAAGTCTTAGAAACTCGAAGAACCTTGAATTTGTAGATAAGGTTTCAGAAAAGAACGTGCTCTTGACCATTGACAACGTACGCGAAAAAAGTCCGGTTTTGGCCGAAATGGAAAAAACGGGAGAAATCAAGATAATTGGTGCCATGTACGACTTGTCCAATGGCGAAGTGGTCTTTTACGAATAATCACGGGCCAAAAGAGTTCTTTGTTTCAAAAGGCCAATGTTGGCGTATTGGCCTTTTTCAGATAATACTGTAGAAATAACGCTATTTTGTAAAAAATTACAATATGAACCTAGATACTGTTTTTGCGAACAACGAAGAATGGATCAAAGAAAAACTAGCAACAGATCCAGACTATTTTGGTCAATTGGCCGAAGGCCAAAATCCAGAATTGCTTTACATCGGGTGCTCCGATAGTAGAGTTACCGCAGAAGAGGTTATGGGCGCCAAGCCGGGCGAGGTGTTCGTGCATCGCAACATCGCGAATATGGTAATCAGTATAGACCTTAACGTTCTCTCGGTGGTAAAGTATGCCGTAGATTACTTGAAAGTAAAACATATCATCGTTTGTGGACATTACGCCTGCGGAGGGGTCAAAGCCGCCATGCAGTCGGCAGATTTAGGTGTCTTGAACCCATGGCTACGTAATATACGCGATGTATACCGCCTTCATAAAGAAGAACTCAACGCCATTGAAGACGAGACCAAAAAATACGATCGGTTGGTTGAACTGAACGTAAAGGAACAATGCGTAAACCTAATCAAAACGGCCGTGGTGCAAAAAGCATTTCGCGATCACGGGTTGAAAGTACACGGATGGATATTTGACGTCCATACCGGAAAATTGATAGATCTAAAAATAGACTTTGAAGGCTATCTCAAAAACATTATGGAAATCTATCATTTAGATTGATCCATATCATTCGGTAGGGGCCAAAACGTTGAACAGGCCCATACATTCGAAAGCAAAATATATACTAATCATCAGCATTAAAAGTAATTGTATGAAAAATCTTTTCTCAAACTTTAAAGGAGACCTATTTGGGGGCATAACGGCAGGTATCGTTGCCCTTCCCTTGGCATTGGCCTTTGGTGTAAGTTCAGGTCTCGGACCCAGTGCCGGACTCTACGGCGCTATTTTTATTAGTTTTTTTGCCGCCCTTTTTGGCGGTACCAATACGCAAATTTCAGGCCCTACAGCTCCCATGACGGCCGTAAGTATGGTCGTCATAGCGGGAATTATCGCCATAAACGACGGTAGTCTCGAAAAGGCGCTACCCGCCATCTTGACCGTATTTTTATTGGCCGGACTTATGCAAATCGGCCTTGGTGTGCTCGGCATAGGAAAATACATCCGCTACATTCCGTATCCGGTAGTTTCCGGTTTTATGACCGCTATCGGTGTTATCATTTTAGTTACCCAGATATTGCCTGCAGTAGGCTATTACCCTAATGAGGATAAAGAGTTCGTAGATCAGTACAAACCAATGGCCGAAGAACTTATATTGGAGAATATTCTAAAGGAGGAAGCCGGGGAGGGCATTCTCGTTCTAGAAGATTTCGAGGAGACCATTAAACGTGCGGAGACCATAACCCAAGAGGAAATGCTCAAAGAAGCCAGTACTTTGGCAAAAAGTGAAGCTTCAGGCGTATTAGGGGCCCTTAAAGTTATGCCCAGAGCTTTGCAAAACATCAATTGGCTAGAGTTTATCTTGGCCCTTTCCACGATTATCATTATTTATGGTTTCAAAAAAATAACTACCGCCATACCGAGTGCTTTGGTAGCACTTATCGTAGTTTCCGGCGTAGCCTATGGTTTCGGCTTGAACTATAGACCCATTGAAGAAATTCCAAGTGGTTTTCCCGTACCCAACCTCGGCATCTTTACCAACTTTGATCTCAACTCGGTAACCCCTTACATCTTTACCGCCTTAACATTGGCCCTACTGGGGGCCATCGACTCCTTATTGACCTCTGTGGTGGCCGATAACATGACCAAGACCAAGCACCAACCCAACAAGGAATTGGTAGGTCAGGGAATAGGAAATACTATTGCGGCCATATTTGGCGGAATCCCAGGAGCGGGCGCAACTATCCGTACCGTTGTCAACATTAATGCCGGTGGTAAGACCAAGTTATCCGGTATGGTGGCCGGTGTTCTGCTATTGGTCGTTCTTTTGGCCTTAGGTCCGGTCGCATCACAGATACCTGCCGCCGTACTTGCCGGTATTCTTGTAACCGTGGGTATAGGGGTAATGGATTATAAAGGATTGAAAGCGATACCTAGTTTACCAAAAGACATGAGTCTAGGACCGATCAAATTCAGTTCCGAAGTAGTGATTATGATTATTGTATTGGTTCTTTCTTCCGTTTGGAACTTGGTATACGCCGTAGGTGTAGGCCTGGTCATAGCTTCCTTAATGTTCATGAAGAAGATGGGCGACCTTACCGCAGAACGCTCGGATGTAAAATCATTGGAAAAAGAACAAGGTTGGGCAGATGAAGCCCGTTTCCCCCAAAACCTAAAAGAATCGGTTTTTATCAAACACCTTAAAGGCCCCTTGTTCTTTGGATCTACCAGCGAATTTCAAATACTGGCCGACCAAATACCGCGTAGCGCCTCAACAGTAATCATTCGTATGGACCGTATGCAGTATATGGATCAATCAGGACTCTACACGTTAGAAGACGTATTGATCGACCTGCACAACTCAAAAATTGAGGTATTGTTCGTAGACGTACTGAAGCAACCGCGTTACATGATGGAACGGGTAGACCTTATACCCGATTTAATACCCACGGAACACATTTTCGACACCTTTGACGACTGTATACAGTACTTGGAACAGAAGACTATAGCACCGAAAGTTGAAGCCGCGTTGTAGAATTTAGACCAATTTATGATGAATTATGTATTCGGTAATGCCGCAAATGTCCTAAATTTGCGGCATTAGCCGAACATCATGATCGATACCATAAAAAAGCATATTACAGAGGTAGAAAAATTTACCGCTACCAACAAGGAAGAACTCGAAAGCTTCCGTATCAAATACTTAGGTAAAAAGGGACTGTTAAATGATTTCTTCGCAGAATTCAAAAACGTTCCCAATGAGCAGAAAAAAGAATTCGGTCAGACCATAAACCAGTTAAAACAGGCCGCCAACGAAAAGCTCAATACCTTACGTGACGCCCTTGAAAGCAAAAGCGACGAAAAAGGCATCTACGGTGATTTGACACGGCCGGGCGAACCCATAGAACTGGGTGCACGCCACCCTATATCTATAGTCAAGAACCAAATTATAGAGATTTTCTCAAGAATAGGTTTCAACGTTTCCGAAGGCCCAGAAATCGAAGACGATTGGCACAACTTTACAGCCTTGAACTTGCCCGAATACCATCCGGCAAGGGATATGCAGGATACTTTCTTCATTCAAACCGATCCCGATATATTGTTGCGTACCCACACCTCTTCGGTTCAAGTACGTTACATGGAAAACAACACCCCCCCAATCCGTACCATATCACCGGGTAGGGTATACCGTAACGAAGCTATTTCCGCGCGTTCGCACTGTTTTTTCCATCAGGTAGAAGGCTTGTATATCGATAAGGATGTTTCCTTTGCCGACCTAAAGCAAACCCTGCAATATTTTACTACCGAACTTTTCGGAAAATCGAAAATCAGGTTACGTCCTTCATACTTTCCGTTTACCGAGCCCAGCGCCGAGGTAGATGTGTATTGGGGATTAGAAACCGAAACCGATTATAAAATGACCAAAGGCACTGGATGGCTAGAGATCATGGGCTGTGGTATGGTAGACCCAAACGTACTCGACAATTGCGGAATCGACTCAAAGGAGTACTCCGGATTTGCTTTCGGAATGGGCATCGACCGTATCGCGCTTCTCTTGCACCAAATTTCGGACATTCGCCTGTTGAGCGAAAACGATGTTCGCTTCCTTGAACAGTTCAAAAGTGCACTGTAATTTTATCTAGGTGAAAAAAGATATAGAGATACCTATTGCCAAAGACGTTCACGTTGCGGTTGTTCGGGAGTGGAACGAAGAGTTTCTCTCCAAAGACTGGAACGCCTATATTCTAAACAACCGTACCGACGCCATAGAAATGACCATTATAGTCTCAAAGGGCTATGACGACGAACGCAAAACTTCGACCATGCGCCATGGCCTAGGCCTCATTGCAGCCAAGTCTTTTGCTAAGATAGAGGTGCTACAAGAAGACATCCTTGCCCTTGACAATGAGTTTTTCGTTACTTTCTTTGCCGAGGGAAAGCTTTTTGAAAAACGGTTCGTATTTCCCAAGAACACGATAAACGAAAGGGATCTACAACCCATTCCCCTTATCGATTTAGAAGGTATACTTCCTCGCTAAACCACCCCTCTTAACGAATATTTAACCCTCTTTTAGAAAATTTAAGTTCTTTTGGTTTGTTTGACACCGAACTAATACTACCTTTGCCCTTTCAATTTTTTAATTATGGACAAAGAAGAATGCAAACAGATATTGATCGAGGAACTAGGGGTTCACTTTGAATTTGAATATTCCCTACCTCCTTTGGCCGCTAGAATCTTTGCAAATTTAGTGGTAACCGAGGAAGAAGGCCTCACTTTTGACGACTGCTTGACCAAAAGAGGTGCAAGCAAAAGCTCTATTTCCACGTCATTGAACTTATTACAACAAACTGGATTTATAAATTATTTCACCAAATCGGGTGACCGGAAACGCTATTTTAAAGTAGCGGAGAAAGATGCCTTTTTTATCAAGAAGTTAAATCAAACGCTCAAAAAAATAGAGAATGAGTCTCAGATGATAGAAAAAGTTGCGGAATATAATAAAGTCCACAACCCACAAAAACATGAAGAAAACAAAGAGAAAAAACGCATCTACATGAAATGCCTGGAAGACACCCGTGAAATTTATAGAAAGACAATCGCCGATTTGAAAAACCTAAAACAATAATTTTTTTACCATTTTAGTTCGCTTACTACCGAACATTCTGAATTAACAAAACCTTAACAAGAATTATAACATCCATCTAAAAATGAAAAAGCTATCTATATTAGGATTATTAAGTGCAGGACTTCTCCTAAGCTCCTGCTTTGGAACCACCCCAACCCCTCCTGCCGGTGGTGCCACCCCTCCTCCCCCGAGTTTAAAGGTCGGTGAGTTGACTCCACAGGACATCACCATTTACAATGAGTTTTCTACCACCTTAGAAGGCAAGCAAAACGTAGAAATCTGGCCAAAAGTTTCTGGCTTCATTCAACACGTGTACGTAGAGGAAGGTCAAAAAATAAAAAAAGGACAATTGCTTTTCAAATTGGAGACCCAAACCTTAAACCAAGATGCCAATGCTGCCAAGGCTTCGGTTAACGTGGCCCAAGTAGAAGTAAACAAGCTTAAGCCCTTGGTTGAAAAGAACATCATTAGCGAGGTTCAGCTTGAAACTGCAAAAGCCCAATTGGAACAGGCCAAGGCCAACTACGAAAGTGTAGCTTCCAATATCAGTTATTCACGTATTACCAGTCCTGTTGACGGTTATATCGGGGAAATTCCTTTTAAGACCGGGGCCTTGGTAAGTTCTAACATGGGCAAGCCCTTGACTACCGTTTCCGATATAAGCCAGGTTCGCGCCTATTTTTCCCTAAATGAAAAAGAGCTTTTAAAGTTGAAGGAATCTATGCCCAAAAACGATAAAAACCAAATGGATCTTGAAAAGGCCCCAGAGGTAAAGCTTGTAATGATCAATGGTAAAGAATACCCAGAGCCCGGTAGAATCGCCATGATCAACACCATTATCAACAGTACTACGGGTAGTGTGACCGCTAGGGCCGATTTTGAAAACAAAAATAATATTCTTAGCAGCGGTAGCACCGGTAAGATCAAGATTCCAACCATTTACAAGAATGCCTATGAAATTCCACAGGCGGCAACAATAGATTTACAAGGAAAAAAACTGGTTTACGTCTTAAAAGACGATAACACCATTACAACAATGCCTATAGATATCATTGCCAATACCCAAAAAGGATACATTGTAGAAAATGGAATTGAAAAGGGAACTACCATTGTTCTTGAAGGTGTGACTAAAATCAAAGACGGAATGACCATTAGCCCGGTCAAGTAAGCATCCGCTATTCATCATAATACATAAATAAAGAACAATGTTTCAGAAATTTATAGATCGTCCCGTACTATCTACGGTGATATCGATTATTATAGTTATTCTAGGTATACTAGGCCTAACGACCTTGCCCATTGAAGAATATCCAGAAATAGCACCACCAACCGTACAGGTTAAGAGTACCTATACAGGTGCAAATGCGGAAACGGTACTAAAGAGTGTTGTTATTCCTTTGGAAGAGCAGATCAACGGTGTTGAAGACATGTTGTACATGACCTCTAGTGCCAGTAACGATGGTGCCGCTACGATCAACGTATTCTTTAAATTGGGTACCGACCCCGATATTGCTGCGGTAAACGTTCAGAACAGGGTTGCCAGGGCCAACAGTGTTTTACCACAAGCCGTAGTACAAACGGGTGTTATCACACAAAAGTCCCAGACGAGTGCCCTTTTGTTCTTCTCCCTATTCTCGGATAACGAAGATTATGACGCCACTTTTGTTGAGAACTACGCTAGAATCAACATCGTACCGAAATTACAACGTATCGAAGGTGTTGGTAACGTTACCGTTTTCGGTTCTAAGGATTATTCTATGCGCGTATGGCTCAACCCAGAAAAGATGGCGGCGTACAAACTCATGCCCTCAGATATTCAAAATGCCCTTAGGGAACAGAACCTTGAGGCCGCAACGGGGAAAATCGGGGAAAATGCCGATGGAATCTACGAATATGTACTAAAATATAAAGGGCGCCTTTCAGATGAAGCTGAATATGAAAACATCATAATCAAGGCTCAAGAAAACGGACAGTTTTTAAGGCTTAAAGATGTTGCCGAAATAGAGTTAGGCGCCTTTAATTATGGTACAAAGAACGAAGGTATGGGCAAGCCCGGTACCGCTGTTGGTATATTCCAAACCTCAGGATCGAATGCAAATGCCATTATCGACGAAATTCAAACGATTCTACAGGAAAGTTCAAAGGATTTCCCCAAAGGATTGGACTATGTAATTCCTTATAACACCAAAGACTTCTTAAGTGCCTCTATAGAACATGTTATACAGACATTGATCGAAGCTTTTTTATTGGTGTTCTTGGTAGTATTCCTATTCTTACAAGACTTTAGATCTACCTTAATACCCGCTATTGCCGTTCCCGTAGCGATTATTGGTACGTTCTTCTTCCTCTCCCTATTCGGGTATTCCATCAACATGTTGACCTTGTTCGCCATGATTCTGGCCATTGGTATTGTGGTGGATGATGCCATTGTGGTAGTGGAGGCCGTACACGCCAAAATGGAAGAAGGTGCCACCCATGCCAAAACGGCGACTAAATCGGCCATGTCAGAAATATCAGGTGCCATTATCTCCATTACCTTGGTCATGTCGGCCGTATTTATTCCGGTATCTTTTATCAGCGGTTCATCAGGAGTGTTCTACCAACAATTTGGTATAACATTGGCTATTGCCATTCTTATTTCCGCGGTAAACGCCTTAACCTTGAGCCCTGCTTTGGCTGCGCTTTTACTAAAGCCCCATAATCCATCGGAAGAACATAAAAAAGGACTTACAAAACGTTTCTTTTCGGCCTTCAACACCGGCTTTGACGCCATAACCAATAAATATGTCGGTTCGGTGAAATTTATCGCCAAAAGAAAATGGGTAACCGGATTGTCTCTTGTCATATTTGTAGTAATAGCACTTTTGTTATTCAAATCGACACCTACCGGTTTTATACCTAACGAAGATAAGGCCATTGTCTTTGCCGATGTTACCATGCCTCCCGGTACTACTTTAGAGCAGACACAAAAGACCGTGAAGCAGTTAGATTCCATTTATCAATCTATGGATATCATAAAGGCTAGGATGAACATTACCGGATTTAGTATTTTGAACAGTGTTAACGGTGGTTCTTACGCATTCTCGGTTCTCCGTCTTAAAGATTGGGGCGAACGTAAAGGTGATGCCGAATCGGTGAATGCCGTAGTAGGAAGCCTGTTCGCTAAAACAGCCGGATTAAAAGATGCCAAAATCTTCTTCTTTACGCCACCAAGTATACGAGGCTTTGGTAACTCCACCGGTTTTGAGATGAACCTACAGAGCAAAGATGCCGACGATTGGCAAACCGTAAACAAGGTTACCAATGAATTCTTAGCGGCTATAAACGCAAGACCAGAAGTAAAATACGCCATTACAAATTTCAACGCCAACTTCCCTCAATACGAAGTAGAGGTAGATGTAGAGAAAACCAAAATGGCCGGTTTAGCGGTAACCGATGTCTTTAGTGCCATGCAAGGCTATTACGGTGGACTATATACCACGGACTTCAATAAATTCGGTAAGCAGTACCGTGTTATGATCCAGGCAAAACCCGAAGATAGGGCCAATGAAAATTCGTTGAACCACATTTTTGTCACCAATGCCAATGGTGAATCTGTTGCCGTATCTCAGTTTGTTTCATTAAAGAAAATTTACGGCCCGGAAGTAGTGAGCAGGTTCAACCTTTTAAGTTCCGTAAAAATTAACGGAGCCATGAACCCTGGTTATTCTACAGGTGATGCCATTAAAGCCATTGAAGAAGTTACGGCCCAAGTGCTGCCGAACAACTATACTTATGAGTATTCGGGACTTACCAAGGAGGAAAACAGTGCGGGTAGCCAGACGACCATCATCTTTATATTGAGTTTGATCTTCGTTTACTTCCTATTGAGTGCACAGTACGAATCGTATATACTACCCTTCTCGATATTATTATCGCTTCCGGTAGGCATTGCGGGTGCCATTGGCTTTGTAAGTATGGCAGGTCTTGAGAATAACATATATTTTCAAATCGCCTTGATCATGTTGATCGGTCTGCTCTCTAAAAATGCCATTCTTATCGTAGAATTTGCATTGCAGCGAAGAAAACACGGCATGTCGATCCTTGAGTCGGCCATTGATGGTGCAAAAGCACGACTTAGGCCCATATTAATGACCTCCTTCGCCTTTATTTTCGGACTGATGCCATTGGCATTGTCTACAGGTATTGGAGCCGTAGGAAACCGCTCGATCGGTATGAGTGCTGTTGGTGGTATGTTGATAGGAACCATATTTGGTGTATTTATAATACCCGCCCTATATGTCATCTTCCAAACCATCCAGGAGCGTATCACCGGTGCGCCGCAAGAAACTATTGAAGAATCAAAGAACTAGAGAAATCATGAAGAAATTTGCAATAAATAAATTCTTATTGGTAGCCATGCTTCCGCTCTTGCTACAATCCTGTTTTGTGGCAAAAAACTATGAGCGGCCGGCCGTCGAGACCGAAAACCTATATCGCACCGACCAGCTGCCACAAGACAGCGTGTCATTTGCTTCGATATCATATAAGGACCTTTTTACGGATTCGTATTTAAAGACCTATATCGAACGAGGTTTAGCGAACAACCTTGACATTCGTATTGCGCTGGAAAACATTTCGGCAGCCGAAGCTTATGTAAAACAAGGGAAGGCAGGTTACCTACCCACCATTAACGGTGCCGCAAGCGCGACAAGAACGGCAAGAACCAGTGAAAACGGTCAGTTCGGAAGTATTTTTTCCCAACCCTATAATCAATTCGAGGCCTCGGGAACCCTATCTTGGGAAGCCGATATCTGGGGAAAGATAAGAAGCACCAAACGGGCAAGCGATGCCAGCTACCTACAGACCGTAGCGGCCCACCAAGCCGTTAAAACCAGTCTGGTGTCGCAAATTGCCACCACGTATTACCAATTGTTGGCCTTAGACAAGCAAGTTGCCGTAACCGTGGAGACCATTGAAAACCGTATGAGAAGCTTGGAGACCATTACCGCCCTTAAAGAGGCAGGGCAGGCGAACCAAGTGGGTGTGGATCAAACGGCCGCACAATTGTACAGCGCCCAAAGCCAACTGTTGGATCTTAAAAACTCGCTTTTTAAGACCGAGACGGCCTTGAGCATTCTTTTGGGAGAACAACCACAAACCTATGACCGCAGTTCATTGGACGACCAAGAACTGACCAGCGATATGCAACTTGGGGTACCCGCCTTGTTGTTGCGCAACCGACCCGATATTATGCAGTCCGAATTCGGTTTGGTAAATAGTTTTGAGCTGACGAATGTGGCCAGAAGCAACTTCTATCCTTCCATTACCTTATCGGCGCAAGGAGGCTTTCAAAGTCTGGAAATCGATAATTGGATCGACAGCAGTTCTATTTTCGCCAACCTTATTGGTGGCCTTACACAGCCCATTTTGAACGGCCGAAAAGTCAGAACCGCCTACGAAGTGGCAAAGGCCCAGCAAGAACAAGCCCTTCTTAACTTTAAAAAGACCCTGCTTACCGCAGGTAAAGAAGTGTCGGATGCGCTATACGATTATAACACTGCCGTTGAAAAAGAAGCCTATGTTACCAAACAGGTAGTGGCCCTCAAACGTGCGGAAAGCAATTCAGAAGAATTGTTGAACAGTGGATACCTGACCTATTTGGACCTGTTGACCGCAAGGGAAAACTCCCTGAACGCGGAACTTAACTTGGTCAGCAACAAGTTGGCCCAATTATCCGCAACAGTAGAGCTATACCGTTCCCTAGGTGGTGGATGGCACTAAAATGTATTGACCCATGTTCAATAAGGACCGCTTTTTAGAATTTGCCCTTTCCAAGTTTACAAAATTTGGAAGCAAGCGTTTTACCTTGGATGACCTGGCCCATGAACTCG
The DNA here is from genome assembly GCF_000973105.1 of Zobellia galactanivorans. NCBI lineage: Bacteria > Pseudomonadati > Bacteroidota > Flavobacteriia > Flavobacteriales > Flavobacteriaceae > Zobellia > Zobellia galactanivorans. The sequence goes on from NC_015844.1 coordinate 1,800,908, forward strand.
GTATCTCTAAAAAAACGATATACGAGAACTTTAAGGGCAAGGAAGAAATCATTCAAGAAAGTTTGGTAGCCCTTTTGAACAAATTAAGGTATCAAATAAACGAATGTGTAGAAAAGGAAAAATCCGACCCTATCCGAGCTGTAATAGCCATTTATAGGATAGGGTTGGATACCTTTAAATCTTTCAGTCCCACCTTTTTAAGAAGTTTAAAAAAGTACTACCCCAATGTGTACCGTTTGTTCAACGATTTTCGTGAAAACGACGTTTCCGTTCTGGTGAAAGATCTACTTTTAAACGGACAGGGGAAAGGACAAATCAGAAAAGACGTCGATATAGACCTGACCTATGAACTTTATTACAATCGCATGGAATACATCGTGCATGCCGAAAACAAGAATTTCTACGAACAATTTACGCCCGAAGAGCTCTTGGACCACATCATAATCAACAACCTAAGAGGTATTGCCACAAAGGAATACCTCAACAAAAACGACTCGATCTTTCTATTGTAAGCCTACCAAGATGTATAGGGGTTTTTACCCAGTTGCGAATTGTAGTATTTAACCTCACCTGTCACCTCTTGCCCTAACCATTCGGGTTTTTCAAAGTCCTCGTCTTCAGAGGCCAATTCTATTTCGGCCACGACCAAGCCCTTATTATCACCATAAAATTCGTCTACCTCAAAAATATGTTGCCCCACGGGAACATTGTAGCGCACCTTATCGATAACCCCTGGTTCACAGATCGACAATAACCGTTCGGCATCCGGCACGGGAATTTCCTTTTCCCATTCAAATCGCATAGTTCCGGCCTCGTTCGATTTTCCCTTTACGGTCAAAAATGCCGAATCGGCCTTGATCCTCACTCTTACGGTACGCTCGGGATGCGTGTTCAAAAACCCCTGAACAATTCGTTCCTTCAATGTGGCCTGTCCTTGGTACGCCCTTGACGTGACCAAAAATTTACGTTCAATTTCAATCACTCTCCCCAGCTATTTTTTTAATCTTATCGGATTCTATTATAGGTGTCGTATACGCTCCATTGGCCACACGTATCATAGCCTTCGCTATGGTTTCGGGCTTAATGGAGCGGTATTTTTCAAGCGGACCCGCCAAAACAAGGTTCACAACTTTCATCAATTGTTTGAACAACAACTCGCCGATTCGTTTTTCCTCGCGTTTCCCCCCGATCAACGAAGGTCGAAAGAGGTAGGTGTTCTCTATATTTTCACCAAGTACTGCTTCCTCCATTTCGCCCTTTAGACGGCTGTAGAAAACGTTACTCTTGGCATTTGCCCCCATAGAGGACATTACCAAAAAACTTGAAATGCCGTTTTTGGCAGAAAGCTTGGCGGCCGCTACGGGAATGCCATAATCGATTTTTCTATAGGCTTCCTTATTCGGTGTTTTTGACTTTGTGGTACCGATACAACAGAACACCTCATCACCCGTAAAGTCGGCTTCAAATTGTTCCAATTGCATCAAATCGCCCAAATGCTCCTCTATTTTTTGATGGGAGAGCCCTGTGCTGGAACGAGAGAACAACTTAACTTTCCCGTACCGGTCGTCCTCCAACAAAAGCCGTAACAAAATGCCTCCGGTAAGACCTGTGGCCCCAAGTATTATTGCTGTCTTTCTTTGTGTTTCCATCCAACTAAATATAACCTAATTTTGCTGTATGCCAAACGATTTTCCATTACGAAAGATTATTCATGTGGATATGGATGCCTTTTATGCCTCCGTAGAGCAACTGGACAATCCTGACTTACGTGGAAAGCCCATTGCCGTTGGCGGAAGCTCAAAAAGGGGCGTTGTTGCCGCGGCCAGCTACGAAGCTAGAAAATACGGGGTTCGTAGTGCCATGAGCAGCGTTTTGGCACAGCGTAATTGTCCCGGACTTATTTTTGTTAAACCCCGTTTTGAGCGTTATAAGGAAATCTCGCATCAAATCAGAAACATATTCTACGAGTATACCGATTTGGTAGAACCCCTGTCATTGGACGAAGCCTATCTCGATGTTACCGTAAACAAGAAGGGAAATCCCTCCGCTTCATTGATCGCCAAGGAAATTAGGCAAAAAATCTACGACACTATCGGCCTGAACGCCTCCGCAGGTATTTCCATCAATAAATTCATTGCGAAGGTCGCCAGCGACATCAACAAACCCAACGGACAAAAAACCGTAAACCCCGAAGAGGTATCGCTGTTTCTGGAAGAGCTTGAAATCCGGAAATTTTACGGTGTGGGAAAGGTCACTGCCGAAAAAATGTACAAACTGGGCATCTTTACCGGTAAAGACCTAAAACTAAAAACGCTTGAATTTCTGGAAGGGAATTTCGGAAAAAACGGAAGCTACTATTACAACGTGGTCCGCGGTATTCATACCAGTCCCGTAAAACCACACCGTATTCCAAAGTCCGTAGGAGCCGAACGTACCTTCAACGAAAACCTGAGTAGCGAAATATTTATGCTCGAACGGCTAGACCATATTGCCGAAGAGCTTGAAAAACGCTTGAAAAAAGCCAATATTGCCGGTAAAACGGTCACACTTAAAATCAAATACAGCGATTTTACCCTTAATACCAGAAGCAAGACCCTTGCTTATTATATATCCTCCAAGAGCCTTATATTGGAAACGGCCAAGGAACTTTTGTATCAAGAAAAGCTACAGAACTCGGTACGCCTGCTCGGTATTTCCCTCGCCAACCTCAATACGGAGAAAAAAGAAAAAACAACGGACAAGGAATCCATTTCAGTTCAACTGAAGTTCGAGTTCTAGCAATTGAAGCGCATTTCACTTCAAAACTGACGGAATTTCAAACAAATAACCAAAAGACCTATATTTTAAACGTTTTGTATTAGAATCTTTGGGTATTCGGCGGCATTTCAACTATTGGATTGCATTTTGATCCACTACCTTTACAACTCACATTTTAACGATTACAAAAATCTCGGGCTCCTTAGTTACAGTCCTTGATTCCCAAATTTCGATTGCTAAAAAATCTACCGCTTGACACGAACAAAAATAAATACCTATTCAAAGATTTCGGCCTTGGAAGATATCAAGATCGAGCCCTTCGACGTCAACAAGCGATATACCAAACCGCACCGCCATAATAAATATATGGAGCTGGTCTATTTCAGTAAAGGCAGCGGTGTACACTACATGGATGAAACCGGCTACGCCATTGAACCCCCCATAATTTTTATAATTAAGAAGGATGAAGTGCACCATTGGGAAATCGATACCCTGCCCGAAGGTTTCGTCATCATTATCAAGGAAGGTTTTATGGAAAAGACCTTGGATAAGCACATCAACCTACAACTAAGGCAGCTAGGAAACAAAAGGGTCATCAACCCTGCCTATGATTCGAGCATTCAGTCGCTCTTTGAAATCGCCTCAAAAGAAATAAAGGAAAATTGTTCCAGCAGGGATGTTCTGGTAGAAGGGGTACTTAAGGCCCTTTTTTCTAAAATTCTGAACTATGTACAAATTGATGAGGATCTATCTACCAATGATTTGGACGAACGTTTTTCCGAATTGCTTGAAAACAAATTAAAAAACGATGTGGCATATTATGCCTCACAATTGAATACCACGGCGCAGAACCTTAACGCCTGGTGTAGAAAAAAACACGAAAAAACGGCCTCGGCGGTAATTGCCGAGCACATTATAAAAGAGGCCAAGCGTTTACTCCTCTATACCGACCTCTCCGTTACCGAAATTGCGTACAACTTCGACTTTTCCGATGTTTCGCATTTTGTCAAATATTTTAAGCGCCATGACGGCCAAACCCCGCTACAGTACAAAAAAGTAGCGATCGTACCTTAAATTTTTCAAACAGACCAGAATTCAATAGGGCTTAAGGGTAATTTCGACACCTAATTATTACCAAACCTATTGAATATGAAGTTTTATCATTTTTTACTGATGCTAATCGCCCTTGCCCCGCTATCGGTATCGGCACAAATTACAGGAAAAATAACGGACGGGGATAATGACTACCCATTGGAATATGCCACTGCGGCCCTCTTCGACCAAGAGAGCGGCGAACTGGTCACAGGGGTAATCACCAACCTCGATGGGGTCTTCACCATCGACGAGGTTAAAAACGGCACCTACTACCTTGAAGCTTCCTTTATCGGCTTCGAAACCAAGACCATCAAAGATATTGTAGTGGAAAACAGGAAGGGAGCCGACCTCGGCACCATAGCCCTGACCATGGGCGGAACCCAACTGGAAGAGGTGGTGGTAAAGGGCGAACGGGCCACGATGATCAATAAAATAGACCGACAGGTTTTTGACACCAAAAAATTTCAGAACAGCCTTGGGGGCAGTGCTACCGACGTGGTCAAGAACATACCTTCGGTAAGTGTTGACGGACAGGGCGAAATCAGTGTTCGCGGAAGTACGGGTTTTGTGGTATTGCTCAACGGCAACCCGGTGCAGGGCAATGCTTCTACCTTGTTGAACCAGCTTCCGGCCAATGCCATAGAGCGGGTGGAAGTGATTACGGCACCCTCGGCCAAATACGACCCCGAAGGAAAAGCGGGAATTTTGAACATTATTACCCGCAAAGGCGCCGCCGATGGCAGCTTTGCCCAAATAAACCTAAAAGGGGGACTTCCCTCCATTGAAACTTACGGAAACGATAAGGCGCACCAGCGCTACGGGGCCGATGCCACCTACAACATTCGCAAAGGGGATTGGAACATCTCGATGGGGGCCAACTACCAACGTAACGACCTGGGCGGAAGACGTGAAGGCGATGTTTTCACCATTATAAACAACACCCTTACGCAGTTTCCTTCCAGTGGAGAGCGCAGTTTTGACGAAATCAACTACAGTGGAAGGTTTACCGTAGACTATGCCCCAGACGATAAAAATGCGTATTCATTGGGTTTTTACGGGGGGAAAAGAAAAAAAGACCGTCTAGCCGATATTGTGTATTACGACAACCACGGTATAAGCCCCGCGGTAGGAGGGGAACGACTTTATACCTTTCAGTATTATAACCACAACCTCAGGACCCGAAAAAGTGATTTTGTATTGGGAAGCTTTGACTATTCCCACATTTTCGACAACACTTCAAAACTATCGACCTCCTTCTTATACGAATACACCTTGTTGGGCGGTCCTACGGAAAGCGACAACTTGGGCGAGCCCGACAGAAATATCATATACCAGCAAGAGTACAACACCAACGACAACCCATTGAACGGTATTCGCCTATCGTTGGATTATGCCTGGAAACCCTTTGCCATAGGACAGCTCGAAACAGGCTACCAATACCGGAACCTCGATCATACGGGTGATTTCGTTTACGAAAGAAAAGATGATACTACCGGTGGGACATTTGAACTTGTTCCCGAGTTTTCAAGTGAAGTAGACCTTCAAAGAAGCATCCATTCGGGTTACGCACAATTGACGGGAGCAAAAGATAAATGGGAATATGCCGCAGGCGTACGGATTGAAGCTATGGACCGCGAACTTGACCTTCGTGACAAGCAAGGCCTTATCGATACGACCTATGCTTACGACTATGTAAAACCGTTTCCGTCCGCTTCGGTTCAATACACTTTTGAAAACAACACAAAATTGAAGGCCGCCTACAGCAAAAGGGTTGAACGCACGACTACTTTTAAGATGAATCCATTTCCGGAACGTGAGCACTCTGAAACCTTAGAGCAAGGAGATCCCACCCTAAAACCCGAATTTATAGACTTGTTGGAAGTAGGTATAAGTAAAAACTTCGACGGTGGAAATTCGATTTTTGCAACGGCCTATTACCGCGACACCAAAAATCTGGTGAATAGGGTAAACACCATCTACAACGATACGATTCTAAACCGAATCTACTCTAATGTAGGCAAGGCCAAATCATTAGGATTGGAATTAGGCGCACAGCTAAAACCCACCAAAAACTGGTCGAATTTTATTGGGGCCAACCTCTACAATTATTCCATTGACGGCACCTACGACGGTCGGAACATAGACAGTAGTTCTTTTGTTTACTCGATAAATGCGAATAGCACCTACGACTTTACCGAAACCACTTCCCTACAATTCACCTTTAACTATCTATCGGAACGGATTACGGCACAAGGGGAAGATTCGCGTTTCTATTCGCCCAACCTGACCTTTAAAAAGTCGTTTCTCAACGACCGTCTAACGGCTACATTACAATGGCAAAATATAGATATGGGCCTATTGGACACGAACGAACAACGTATTACGACCTACCGAGAAGGTGAGTTCTATACGACCACGAACTATGTATATGAAGTTGATATGGTATTGTTGAACCTATCGTATAATTTCAATAAAAACAAGAATAAATCGAAATTCATTGATAGTGAATTCGGTAAGCAAGAATTCTAACGATTAGTTGATGTTTAGTACGAATCGGGTTTTCAACCCCAAACAAGAAAGCCCCAATGATTTTTAGTCGATTTGGGGCTTTCCTCTATTTGTCTTTTTTTGGGCGTTCTTCTTTTTGTGCTTTAACCGCTTCTCAATGGAAGATCGAGACGGCTTTGTTTTGCGACGTTTCTTTTTGACCTTTAAGGCCTCTTCCATAAGGGTCAAAAAACGGGCAATGGCCAGTTCCTTATTTCTGTGCTGACTTCGGGTTTCGTCGCATTGCATTTGCAAAACGCCATCTTTGGTAAGCCTATGTCCTATTTTTCTATAGATGCGCTCTTTCTCGGTAGTAGTAAGTCCATTAGAATCTTCAAGCGAAAAGCTAAGGTCTATTTTTGTCGACACCTTGTTTACATGTTGCCCTCCGGCACCACTGCTGCGAACGGCCTTGAAATTTAACTCTTGTATCAGTTGGGCCTTGTTCATAATTTAAGAATCGGCCATACGTTGGTTGATCGTTTCCAACGAAAGATTTAAAAAAATTACCTTGCCGACCTCTAGGGGCCTATCATGATGAAAATAGATGTCTTCACCTTCATAGATACCCACGATCATATAATGCCCTCCCATATAATAGGCTCCCTTTACCACACACTCCAAACCCGATTTTCCGGAAACCTTAAATTCGTGTGCATATACAATTATCCGCCTTTTGGTATCGGCATACGATTTTACAATGTTTATAGGAATTTTATTGGCCTCGCCGAACAAGGAGGCCACATAAAGGTCTTTAGGATGCTCGTATAAGTTCTTAGGGCTATCCTTAGCCACAATGAACCTATCTTTGAGTACGACTACCCTATCGGCAAACGGAAGCATGTCCATATGATCATGTGTAGCCGTGATTACGGTTATTTTTTGCCGCTTTAGGTAACCGAAAAGGTTGCGTCTTAAACTGTTCTTTCTAAAGTTATCGATATTACTAAAGGGCTCGTCTAAAAGGAGAACCTTGGGCTCTTGCGCCAACACACGGGCCAAGGCGACACGTTGTTGTTGTCCACGACTTAACAACTTCACCTTGGTTTTGGCAAATTTGGTCATCTCGATCATCTCCAACAGCTCAAGGGTACGTTCTTCAAGCTCCTCAGGCTCAAAAACCGACAAAAATTGACTAATATTTTCCTCTACCGTGGTAAAGGGCATTAAGTCAAAATCTTGAGAAAGGTACTTCATATACGGTTCGCCCGGCACCAGGTTATGGAGGGGGCCTAAAACTTGGGTATCGTTCCAGTAGACTTCGCCTACTTTAACATCCAACAGTCCGTAAATAATTTTTAAAAGCGTACTCTTTCCGCAGCCACTTTCACCAATAATGGATACATGCTCTCCTTTGGCCACCTTAAGGTTGATATTCTCCAAAACGGGAATATCGTCTACATAGCTAAAAGAAACATGATCTACTTGTAACATATCTTCATCTTCAATTGTCTCAACGACCTTCAGTCAAAAAAAATCTATTCTGTATTTTTGTTGGTTCCTAGCTATTTTACGTCTTTTCCGGCGTCCATCGGAAGTCTCTCGAATCCCATATTGTATAGGGTAAAGGCGAAAATATCGGCATACTGTTCAATGGTCTTGCTTACCGGTGTTCCCGCACCATGGCCGGCATTGGTCTCGATTCGGATCAAGGTAGGGTTATCTCCAGCTTGTTTGGCCTGCAGTTCCGCGGCAAACTTAAAACTGTGGGCCGGTACCACACGATCATCGTGATCACCGGTAGTCACCAAGGTAGCCGGATAGGCCACCCCTTCCTTCACGTTATGAACGGGCGAATAGCCCTTTAAGTATTCGAACATCTCTTTACTCTCCTCCGACGTACCGTAATCATAGGCCCATCCCGCACCAGCGGTAAAGGTGTGATAGCGTAACATATCCAAGACCCCTACGGCCGGCAAGGCCACCTTCATCAAGTCGGGTCTTTGGGTCATGGTAGCCCCAACAAGCAGTCCCCCGTTACTACCACCACGAATGGCAAGGTATTCTGAAGAAGTATAGTCGTTCTCGATCAGGTATTCCCCAGCAGCAATAAAATCATCAAATACATTCTGCTTTTGCATTTTAGTACCGGCATCGTGCCATTTTTTACCATACTCGCCACCTCCCCTTAAATTGGGCACGGCATATATCCCGCCCTGCTCCAGCCAAACGGCATTGGCGATACTGAAAGCAGGGGTTAGACTGATATTAAAGCCACCGTAACCATATAAGATGGTCGGATTTTTTCCGTTGCGTTGTAATCCCTTTTTATGGGTTATGATCATGGGTACCTTTGTACCATCCTTCGAAGTAAAAAACACCTGATTGGACTCATAGACGTCGGAATCGAAGTCGATATCAGGCTTCCAATACGAGGTATACTCGCCCGTTTCTACATTGTATTTGTAGGATGAGCCCGGAATGATATAGTTCGTAAAGGAAAAATAAAACTCCTTATTTTCCTTCTTGCCCCCAAAACCGGAAGCACTCCCCACCCCCGGAAGCTTCACCTCACGGATCAACCTACCGTCATAATCGTATTGAAATACTTTACTGATGGCATCAACCATATACTCGGCAAAGAAGTAGCCTCCGCCCGTACCGGCAGTAAGTACATTCTCCGTTTCAGGAATAAAATCTACCCAATTCCCTTCACCGGGATTTTCAGCATCAACGGTGACGATTTTTTTGTTCGGGGCCTTCCTATTGGTAACGATATAAAGTTTTGAGCCTTCATTCTCAATAATATAGTTATCGGAATCGGTATCCCCAACAATCGTAACCAGACCACTTTCAGGCTTTGAAAGGTCTTTAATGAACAACTTGTTACCAGAGGTCGATACCGAAGCCGTAATCACAAGGTAACGTTCATCTTCTGTTACCGAAGCACCAATATACCTATGTTTCTCAGCCGCTACTCCCCCATATACCAATTGATCTTCTTTTTGGGAAGTTCCCATTTTATGATAGTAGACCTTATGTTGGTCGGTCTTGGCCGAAAGCTCGCTCCCCTCGGGTTTATCGTAGCTCGAATAATAGAAACCCTCATTTCCTTTCCAGGAAATTCCGCTAAACTTGATATCGGTAAGGGTGTCTTCTACAACCTGCTTGCTTTCGGTGTCGATGACAATGGCCTTACGCCAATCACTACCGCCTTCTGAAATCAGATAGGCCGCTAGGGAACCGTCTTTAGTAAAACTTAATCCCGCAAGAGAGGTCGTTCCATCTTCTGAAAAAGTATTGGGGTCCAAGAAAACTTCCTCTTGCCCATCTTCTTTTTTTCGATACAGCACGTATTGGTTCTGCAAGCCGTTATTCTTATAGAAATAGGTATAGTCCCCTTCCTTGAACGGAGACCCCAGCTTTTCGTAATTCCATAGCTTTTCCAGTCTTTCCTTTAGGGCATTCCGAAAGGGAATTTTTTCCAAATAGCCGAAAGTCACTTCGTTTTGGGCCTTGACCCAAGCTCCGGTTTCTTCGCTCATATCATCTTCGAGCCAACGGTAGGGATCCGCTACGGAAGTTCCAAAATAGGTATCAACGGTTTCTGATGTATGGGTCTTTGGGTAATTCACGGTAATATGCTCTTTATTTGGTAATGATTTACAGGCCATAATAGCAGCTGCCCATGCTAAAAGTAAAAGATATTTCTTCATGCTTTGACGATTGAAATTCGCTAAAAGTACCATAAAAAAACCTATGCTGGCATTGCACAGCATAGGTTTTAACTAAAAATTTAGAAAGTATATAATTTTTATACCAATTGGTTTTTCACCAGGTATTCAGCGATTTGAACCGCATTGGTAGCCGCACCTTTTCGAAGGTTATCGGCAACGATCCACATATTCAAAGTATTTCGTTGCGACTCGTCCCTACGAAGACGCCCTACAAAAACCTCATCTTTATCATGGGCGTAGATGGGCATCGGATAGGTGTTGGTATCAGGATTATCCTGTACGGTAACGCCTGGCGTATCGTTCAACAACCTTCTCACATCATTCAAGTCGAAATCGTTTTCAAACTCAACGTTTACCGATTCGGAGTGACCTCCGGCCGTAGGTATGCGCACTGCGGTAGCACTTATTGAAAAACTTCGGTCATCCAATATTTTTTGTGGCTCACGCGCCAATTTCATTTCTTCCTTAGTATATCCGTTTTCCAAGAAAACATCACAATGTGGCAAGGCATTTCGGTTGATAGGGTAAGGATAGGCCATTTCGCCCTGTACACCGGCCATTTCGTTCTCTAACTGACGTACCGCCTTTACGCCTGTCCCCGATACCGACTGGTATGTAGAGATAACGACGCGTTTCATCTTGTATTTCTTATGCAAGGGGGCCAAGGCCATTACCAATTGAATGGTTGAGCAGTTAGGGTTGGCAATGATCTTATCTTCTTTGGTCAGCTCGTTGGCATTGATTTCAGGAACCACCAATTTTTTGGTAGGGTCCATTCGCCAAGCAGAGGAGTTATCTACAACCGTAGTACCCACTTCGGCAAACTTGGGCGCCCATTCCAATGAAGTATCACCTCCAGCGGAAAAGATAGCAATATCAGGTTTTGCCGCTACTGCATCGGCCAAGCCTATAATAGCATATTCTTTATCTTTATAAGAGAGTTTCTTTCCTACCGAACGCTCAGAAGCGACCAATAGCAATTCCGTAATGGGAAAATTACGTTCGCTCAACACTTTGAGCATCACCTCGCCTACCATACCGGTGGCACCTACAACGGCTACTTTCATCTTTAATTAATTTAGAAGCACAAATGTAGTGCAAGCCTATTGACCTGACAAGCCTTTTAAACGGGTGTAATCATTATTTAACAAAATGTTACAAATTTAACATTGAAATAAAAAAAGAACCGTCAAAGAAGTTGCGAAGCTTCCGTGACGGTTTTAAGATGAAACTGCAGTGCAGCGGTAGTCTGCCTTAAAAGGCGACCTTTATCTTATTGTTTTTTAAGCAAATCCCTGATTTCTATCAAAAGATCTTCTTGAGAAGGACCTGATGGTGCCGGTGCTGGAGCCGGAGCTTTCATTTTGTTATAGGCCTTAACGATAAGGAACATAACGAAACCTACGATCAACAAGTTAACGATAGTGTTGATCCATGCACCGTAACGGATTGCATTTTCAGGTACGAAGCCTGCTTCCCCTTCAACTCCTGAAGTTGGTGTAAGGATGTATTTCAGGTTGGCGAAATCAACACCTCCCGCAAACTCACCTACAATAGGCATTATGATATCATTGACAAACCCGTTTACCACAAGGCCAACGGCTCCTGCCATTATAACGGCAACGGCAAACTCGATGACATTGCCGGTCATAATAAAATTCTTGAACTCCTTTAACATGATTGAATGTTTTTAATGGTTATATATTAGTGTTTTACAGTATGCAAATTAACAAAAAAAGAACCACTTGTAAATTCTGAAGGCTAATTTTTAATTTTTCTTTCCACACGCTGCGAAATGCCCGTAAGTATTTCATAGGAAATTGTCTTGGCCCCCATGGCAAATTCCTCTGCCGTAGGCCGTTCCCCAAATACCACCACCTCATCACCTTCTTGGCAATCGATTCCACTTACATCTACCATAATCATATCCATACAGACATTGCCGATAATGGGAGCTTTATGCCCATTGATCGTTACATAGGCCTTTCCATTGCCATATTGCCTTCCTATACCATCGGCATGCCCAATGGGCAAAGTGGCCGTAACCACGTTCTCATCAGCCTTATACGCCCTATTGTAACCGATACTTTGACCCTTTTCAATCGTATGGATTTGCGAAATAACCGTCTTTAGCGTAGCTACGGGCTTAAGTTGCCTGTCTATACTGGCCTCGTTCCCGAAACCGTAAAGTCCGATTCCACTACGGACCATGTCATACTGTGCCCTATCATAATTGATTATGCCGGAAGTATTCAACAAATGCAGTACAGGCCTTCTTTTCAACCTCGGTAAAAGTGCATGGGCAATACGCTCAAACGAAGCGATCTGCTGTTCGGTAAACTCCCGCTCGTTCAAATCTTCGGAGGCCGCTAAATGCGATAATACCGAAACTACCTCTACCTCATCTCGCCCCTCCAAGACATGGGCCAATTCATCGACCTGGGCTTCGGAAAAGCCCAATCTGTTCAGTCCTGTATTGAATTTTACATGTATGGGATACCGCTTTAACCCTTGTTTTTGGGCAAACTGTAGAAAATCGGCCAGTATTTTTACCGAATAGATGTTGGGCTCAAGCTCATAGGCCAAGAGTCTATCAAAACTCACCGGTAATGGGTGTAGCACCAATATCGGAAGCCGTATGCCCGCCTCCCTTAAAACGATTCCCTCCTTTACATAGGCCACCGCAAGATAATCGGCACCCAGACTTTCAAGTTTTTTGGCGATGGCCACCGAATCGCTTCCGTAGGCAAAGGCTTTTACAACGCCTAAAAATTTGGTCGTATCCTTCAATCGCGACCTTAAAAACCTATAATTGTGTTCTAGCGCCGAAAGATCGATCTCCAACACCGTTTCACCCATTTTTGTCATCTGCATCTTTGTTGCTTGAAGACACTTCTTCGCTATCTACGTTAAGGTGCTTTACCTTTTCCTTCAACCTTGCCTTGTAGTATGCCGCCCTGCTTAGGGGTTCATATTCTTCGGTTTCGCCCAGAAGTACCAGATTATCGTTACTTGATTTTCGATAACTGTAATTTGCCAAATTTCCGGTTCGGGTGCATATGGCGTGCACCTTGGTCACATATTCTGCCGTGGCCATAAGGGCGGGCATAGGTCCAAAGGGGTTTCCCTTAAAATCCATATCCAGTCCGGCCACTACGACACGCACCCCCTTATTGGCCAAATCGTTACAGACCGTAACAATTTCATCATCGAAAAATTGGGCCTCATCTATACCGATAACATCGCAAGTATCGCCCAAGATGCGAATGTTTGCCGCAGCCGGTACCGGTGTCGACCTAATTTCGTTCGCATCGTGGCTCACCACCATACTTTCATCGTAGCGATTATCTACGGTAGGCTTAAAGATTTCCACCTTTTGCTTGGCAAATTGGGCACGTTTTAGCCTACGTATAAGTTCTTCGGTCTTTCCTGAGAACATCGATCCGCAGATAACCTCTATCCAACCGAATTGTTCTTTATGATTAACAGTATTTTCGAGAAACATTTTGTAATTTTAGACGAAAATACAGGGCTTTTCGTTCTTATTATTAGAGAACTTATCACGAGTTGTTCTTTTACTCCATAAAAAATCCCCGTGTTAAGTCCTAAACTATAGTTTTACAAAGATAGAGATACCTTTTTTACCCGAACTCGGGAGAATAAAAAAAATTGACCGATGAAGAAAAAATTAAAGGAAGAACTGAGAAAATTATCTACGGAAATCATTACGTCCCGCGATATGGACCTTAGTAAAATGTACGATGCCGCAAAAGGTCTGTATGAAAAGCTTGCCGTTCTGAAATACATCGAAGAGAAGTTGAACGATATTGAAATAGACGTATCGAAAAACGTCATTGCACAGAAATTCGAAAAAATGGCCAATGCCGTGCTGAACGAAAATGCCTCGGTACCCGAGAGCAACCCACATGAGGAAGACATCATCATCCCTGGCATGGATACCATTAAGGACATTGTATCGGAGATGCCCAACCATGAAGAGCGCGTAGACGAGGTTTTAGAGGAGTTCTTGTCAAAACCCGATTATATGAAGAACGACAAGGAGCTTTTTGAACCACAAACCCCCGCCGTTCCCGTCCACAATGGGTCTTCCCCTAAAAAGGAGGTGCACACCAAGTCCTTAAACGACAAACTATCTACCAAAGAACTTAAGATCGACCTAAACAATAGGCTCGCCTTTGTAAAGCATCTTTTTAATGGTAGTACGGAAGATTACAATCGTGTTTTATCGCAATTGAACACCATTGACAGTGAAGAACGTTCCTTATCGTTTATAGAAAACATGGTAAAACCGGATTACAACAACTGGGTCGGAAAAGAAGAATACGCCCAGCGCTTCATGCAGTTCATTGAACGGAAATTTTCTTGATTTTGTCCGGGACACAGGTGAAACATTGGGTTCTTTAGGGCAGTACGTCGTTTTTTGAGGCAAAACCAGTCCTGTTTTCAACCTAAATATCTATTTTAGGGTGAAAATTGCCGCGCCATGAAAACACAACAATCAATTTACTGGTCAGCCCTTTTGGTTTTGACTGGAATAATGCTGTTTTCGGTATATAAATATTTCACTCAGTACGAAATGATATCCGGCTTTTTTGAACACCTAAACTATCCCACCTATCTTATTTACCCTTTGGCCATCGCTAAAATATTAGGCCTTATAGCCATATGGGGCAATTTCTCGCCTTGGCTTAAAGAATGGGCCTATGCCGGTTTCTTTTTTGATACGCTTTTGGCGTTCTTTGCACATTATATAACCGACGGCCATAATTATCTTTTCGCCTTTATCGGGCTTATAGCCACATTGAGCGCATATTTTATGGGCAGAGAGTTACGACCTTAAATTCTATGGGAAAATTATATTTGGTGCCGACACCTATCGGTAATCTTGAGGATATGACCTTGCGTGCCATTCGCATTCTGAAGGAAGTGGACTGTATTCTGGCAGAAGACACACGAACAAGCGGAAAGCTGCTACAGCACTTTGAAATTGCCACCCCCATGCAAAGTCACCATATGCACAATGAGCACAAGACCGTAGACACCATTGTCAAGCGTTTACAGACCGGTGAGACCATTGCCCTAATTTCCGACGCGGGAACTCCGGCCATATCTGACCCCGGTTTTTTACTGACCCGCGCCTGTGTTGAAAAAAACATAGAGGTAGAATGCCTGCCCGGGGCTACCGCCTTTGTTCCCGCACTGGTCAATAGCGGCCTACCGAACGATAAATTTGTTTTCGAAGGATTTCTACCTCCGAAAAAAGGAAGACAGACCCGATTGAAATTATTGGCGGAAGAAACCCGAACCATTATTTTCTATGAATCGCCCTACAAACTGGTAAAGACCCTTGGTCAATTTGCCGAATATTTTGGGGAGGATAGACAAATTTCCGTTTCCCGTGAGCTCACCAAGCTCTACGAAGAGACCTTAAGGGGGACCTCGGAAGAACTGGTACGTCATTTTACCGAAAAACCGCCAAAAGGCGAAATTGTTATTGTTGTTGCAGGAAAAAAATAAAGCAGATGACCATTGATACGTTTATAAAGAAACTAAAATCTACCCCGGAAGCCATTGAATTTTCAGAAACCATGTCGGTGATCGAAGCACATTACCACTTTACTCCCTCGGCCTTTACCAATGGCACCCTAGAGAATGCCGAAGGTCAAAATTCAGGCTCATGCAAGCTTTTTGCCTTCGCCAAAGACCAACAACTGAGCAAAGAAGAGACTTTGGCCTGCTTTGGAAGCTACTACTTTAACGATGTGCTTGACGACCCCGAGGGAACTGGACACCAGAACATCAGGAACTTTATGCAAACCGGATTTCAAGGCCTGGTCTTTTCACAAGACCCCTTGAAGAAAAAATAAACCAAATGCAAAAACTGCTTTCTGAAATACGTGCGTGTGAAGTTTGCAGTAAGCATTTGCCTCTCGGCCCAAGACCCATTGTAGCCGCACATAGCCAATCAAAAATTGCGATCATCGGCCAAGCCCCCGGAACCAAGGTCCACGAAACCGGAATTCCATGGGACGACCCCAGCGGCAGGCAATTGCGAAAATGGCTGAACGTTACGGACGATGAGTTTTACGACGAAAAGAAATTTGCCTTGATCCCTATGGGTTTTTGTTATCCGGGAAAAGGAAAATCGGGCGACCTACCTCCGCGACCCGAATGTGCCCCACTTTGGCACGAAGCCCTTTTTCAACAAATGCCCCACCTACAACTGATTATCGTTATCGGCATTTACGCCCAAGGATACTACCTAAAGGAGAGAAAGGAAAAAAACCTAACGGAAACGGTAAGGGCCTACCACAACTACTTGCCCAAGTATTTTCCACTTCCCCACCCTTCGCCCCGCAACCGCATTTGGCTTAAAAAGAATCCTTGGTTTGAGGTGGAAGTGGTGAAAGAATTACAGAAAAGGGTTCAGGTGGTTTTGAGTAACACTTAAACCTAAAGACTTGCCTAATACCTTCCTAATTTATACTTCTTCCCAAAATCTTTACTTCCGCGTTATTTTCTTAGGGCAGAAACGACTGATGTGTTTTGACTTCCCTTAAAAAGTCAAGCCGTGATAGACCCTTAAAATCTATCAATTAATCGTATTTTTGATATTTACAAAAAACATAAAAATTATGGCTACTACAAATCATATCACTACCAAATGGCTGGGCAACATGCAATTTGAAAGCACTAACCCATCAGGTCTAAACTTAACTATAGATGCAAGCCCCGATGATGGCGGAGAAGGAAAAGGGCTACGCCCAAAAGCCCTGATGCTATCTGGTTTGGCCGGTTGTTCAGGACTTGACGTAGCTTCGCTTATCAAAAAAATGAAGTTGGAGGTCGATGATTTTCAAATAGAGACCATCGCCAACCTTACCGATGAGCACCCAAAATTCTACGACGCCGTTACCATCGAATACCACTTCCACGGAAAAAACCTTGACGAGAAAAAATTACAAAGAGCGGTAGACCTCTCCGTCGAGAAATACTGTGGCGTTATGGAAATGTTCCGTCAATTTGCTAAATTGGAAATCAAGACTTTTTTTCATAAGGATTAAGTTTTAAGTTCAAGATTTAAGCTCAAGTTCAAGTTGAAATTTTAAGTTGAAAGCTAAAGAATAAGCTTAATATTGTGGACGATAAAAAGTATGATTTAGAAGATAGATTGGTAAACTTTGCTGCCGATATTGCTATTTTTTGTCGAGAACTCCCTAAAGACTTTACCGGGGAATATTACGGTAACCAACTCTTACGTTCGGCCGGAAGTTCTGCGCTTAATTTTGGTGAAGCCCAAGGCACGCACACCTCCAAAGATTACGTTCACAAAGCAAGTATTTGTTTAAAAGAACTAAAGGAGTCTAGGGTAAACTTGAAGATTTTGAACAAAATAGAGTATGGCAACGAAGCCAAAAGAAATCTCCTGACAGATGAGGTTCAACAATTAATTAAAATCATTGCCGCCATTATCAGGAACAAAAAACACAGTTAATTTTCTTAGTATATTATCGCACATCCATATTAAATTGAGCTTTGAAATTAACTTTTGGACTTAAATCTTGAACTTGAACTTGAACTTTGAACCTGAGCTTGAACTTAAATCTTGAGCTTGAGCCTGAGTTTTGATCTTTGAACTTGAACTTTGAACTTGAACTTTGAACTTGAACTTGAACTTGAACTTTGAACTTGAACTTGAACTTTGAACTTTAAGCTTGCACTTCAAACTTGAACTTGATTTTAACCTAAAACTTTCACACAATACACCCTATGCGCTGGACCATTAAACCGAAACCCCAACAAGATGAAATCGACCAATTGGCACAAGCGCTTCATGTTGATGGATTAGTGGCCCAATTGTTATTACAAAGGGGAATCTCTTCTTACGAAGAAGCCAAAAAGTTCTTTCGCCCACAATTGAGCCATTTGCACGACCCTTTCTTAATGAAGGACATGGATTTGGCCGTAGCCCGTATAGAAAAAGCCATTGCCCATAACGAGAACATCTTGGTCTATGGCGATTACGACGTAGACGGAACTACCTCCGTGGCCCTACTTTCGTCGTACCTACTGAGTTACTATCCTAACGTGGCCACCTATATTCCCGACAGATATGCCGAAGGATATGGAGTTTCATTTAAGGGAATCGACTTCGCCGACGACAACGGCTTTTCATTGATCGTTGCCCTTGACTGTGGGGTAAAGGCCATTGACAAAGTAACCTACGCCAAAGAAAAAGGAATAGACTTTATTATTTGCGACCACCATAGACCAGGCGACCATATTCCCGATGCGGTGGCTGTTCTCGATCCCAAACGCGGTGATTGCACTTACCCCTACGACGAACTTTGTGGCTGTGGGGTAGGCTTCAAGCTCGTTCAGGCCTTGGGCTCAAGGCAAGGACATACCATTCACGACCTGATTCCCTACCTTGACCTAGTGGCTACCGCCATTGGCGCCGACATTGTGCCTATTACGGGAGAAAACAGGGTTTTGGCCTATTACGGACTACAGGTAATCAACACCAATCCGAGAGCCGGTTTTAAGGCGATCATCCACCAAATCAAGAAAACGGTGCTTACCATTACCGATGTAGTTTTCGTGATCGCTCCGCGGATAAATGCGGCGGGCCGTATGAAACACGGGCAACATGCCGTAAACCTGTTGACCGAAACCGATCTGGCCCAAGCGGAGACTTTTGCCGCCCAAATCGAAAAATTCAACGAAGACCGGCGCGGACTCGACAAAGAGATTACCCAAGAAGCCCTAGAACAGATCCAAGAAAACAAAGAGGAAGAGCGCTTTA
The DNA here is from genome assembly GCF_000973105.1 of Zobellia galactanivorans. Classification (NCBI taxonomy): domain Bacteria; kingdom Pseudomonadati; phylum Bacteroidota; class Flavobacteriia; order Flavobacteriales; family Flavobacteriaceae; genus Zobellia; species Zobellia galactanivorans. The sequence continues at coordinate 1,819,811 of NC_015844.1, forward strand.
CCTCGGTAGTCTATAAAGCATCTTGGCATAAGGGTGTAATCGGCATTGTAGCCTCCCGCCTTACCGAAACCTATTATCGCCCAACCCTAGTCTTTACCAAGAGTGGCGAGAAACTGGCCGCTTCGGCCCGCTCGGTAAAGGGTTTCGACGTTTATAACGCCCTACAGGGCTGTGCCGACTGTATTGAGCAGTTCGGGGGACACAAATATGCTGCGGGCCTCACCCTGCAGGAATCGCAATACGAAGAATTCAAGGCCCGGTTTGAAAAGGTAGTCGCTGAAACCATAGACCCGAACCTCTTGATTCCGGAAATTTCCGTAGACGCCCAAATCGATTTTAGGGATATTTCCCCAAAGCTCATGCGCATCATCAAACAATTTGCCCCCTTTGGCCCCGGCAACATGACCCCGGTATTCATGGCAGAAAACCTCAAGGATACAGGCTACGCCAAAGGCGTCGGCGAAGATGGGGCCCATTTAAAATTGGCCGCCACCCAAAACGGAATCGGGCCCATAGGGGGCATCGGTTTTAACATGGGCGACAAGCTTTCCATAGTGGCGAACAGGCAGCCTTTCAGTGCCGTTTTTTCCTTGGATGAAAATGAATGGCAAGGAAACGTAAGCTTGCAAATGAAACTAAAAGACATACAATGAAAATAGAACACCTCGCCATATGGGTATCTGACCTTGAAGCCACCCGTCATTTTTATGAACATTACTTTGGTGCTGTTTGCGGAGAACGGTATCACAACCCGAATAAAAACTTCACGTCTCACTTTTTAAGTTTTGATGAAGGCTCGCGATTGGAGCTTATGCACAAACCGGACATTACTAAAGCATCAGATTCTACAGAAGAACATTTGGGCTTTATTCATTTCGCGCTCTCCGTAGGCTCAAAAGAAAAAGTAGATGCCATTACCGAACAACTTAGGTCTGACGGATTTCAGGTTCCTGGTGAACCAAGAACTACAGGAGACGGCTATTATGAAAGCGTTATCAAAGACCCAGAGGGCAACCGAATCGAAATTACCGTTTAACGATCTTTTATCTAAGGTCGGACTCGATTTCAGTACCAACAAAAACCGATTTCTATGTTTGGGCCAACACGCTTTAAACCGGGCAACAGACCACTCGGTCGGTTTTATTTCTTCCCTTCCAATGCTTGCCTCTCTTTTGTACTTTTCCCATCTACAAACTAACCGTTTATCGATAAAACTCCATTTTACGGTCATTACAACGCCTTAGTTCACCGACCGAACAGTCGGTTTTACAAAATGGAATCCCCACAAAAAAATTGACGTATTCACATACATTTCGTCGGTTTATAGTAATACCTTTGCGCCCTATTTCTCTTGAAAAAGCGTTTTTATGGATCCTTATGCCGCCCTACGTTTTAAAGAATTCAATATCTTTTTGTTGGTTCGCTTTGCCATGGTATTTGCTTGGTCCATGCAGTTTATCGTTATTGAGTGGCAGGTCTATTCTATGACCAAAGACCCGCTTTCTTTAGGAATCATCGGCCTCATGGAGGTCATCCCTGCCGTATCGATGGCACTCTTTGCAGGACACATTGTAGATCAAACCGAAAAGCGGAATCTCTTGGTCAAATGCATCTTCGGATTCTCGGTCATCAGCTTCGGGCTCTTTATGCTCAGCTGGCCCTCCCTTGACCAAAAGGTCGACACCGGAACCATTTTATACGGCATCTACTTTTTAGTATTCCTTGGCGGTATTGTACGATCCTTTCTCGGGCCTACCATCTTTTCGCTGATTGCCCTGATCGTTCCCAAAAAAATATATCCCAACGCGGCCACATGGAGCAGTACTACTTGGCAATTGGCATCGGTTTTAGGTCCTGCCCTGGCCGGGTTCTCCATAAGCTGGATAGGGGTTCACTGGTCTATGTGCCTGATATTCGGTTTTTCGGTCATGGCCCTCATAGCCCTCTTCCAGATTTCAAAAAAACCCATTCTCAACCCTAAAATTGGAGAGCCCGTATTTCAAAGCCTGCGCGAAGGGCTTCGCTTTGTGTTCAGCACCAAAGCCGTTTTTGGGGCGTTGACCTTAGATATGATCGCCGTACTTTTTGGCGGGGCGGTAGCGCTTCTTCCCATTTTCGCACAAGACATCCTCAACGTTGGCTCCGAAGGTTTTGGGGTACTACGGGCCGCCCCCGCCGTGGGCGCAGCACTCACCATGTTGGGATCTACTCGCTTCCCCCTACATAAGAATGCCGGGAAGAAACTGTTGCTCGCCGTATTCGGTTTTGGTATCTGTATGATTGTCTTCGGCCTTTCTACCTATTTCTGGCTTTCGGTAATAGCCTTGTTCGTGAGTGGCGCCGTAGACGGGGTCTCTATGATCATCCGCCAGACCATATTGCAGCTTAAAACCCCCGATAATATGCGAGGACGCGTAGCATCTGTCAACTCGATGTTCGTAGGTTCGTCTAACGAGCTGGGAGCTTTTGAAAGCGGACTCACCGCAAAACTGATGGGCACGGTAACGGCAGTAGTCTTTGGCGGCGCCATGACCTTGCTGACCGTTGGCGCCACAGCGATAGTTTCGCCTTCCTTTAGAAAACTGGATCTACAAAAGGATATTGATGAGCACGAGGCTAATGCTTGAGTTCGAATTTTTCAAGGCTTAACTCTTCGCCATCGAAAACGGCATAGGTGTAGTAATGGATCCAATCGCCCAGATTGGTATATTTTGAATTTTCGCCCACCTCTATTTCCATGGGCAAGTGACGGTGTCCAAAGACGAAGTGATCGTAATGACGGGTTTCTAACTTTCGCTTGGCATATTGCACCAACCACTCTTTGTCCTCTCCTAAAAACTGGGCGTCGTCATCACCTGAAATCAGTTTATTCTTAACCGAAAGGTGTTGGGCCAAACGCACGCCTATATCTGGGTGCAACCATCGAAACAGCCACTTGGCCAAAGGATTGGTAAACACCTTTTTCATACGTTTGTACCCCTTGTCGTCAGGACCAAGGCCATCACCATGACCCACGAAAAAGGAGACCCCGTTTATATTGAATTGCTGTGGCTTATGAAAGACCGGTATATTGAGTTCTTCCTCAAAATAACCGTTCATCCAGAGATCGTGGTTTCCTACAAAGAAATAAATCGGTATGCCCGAATCCGATATTTCGGCCAATTTTCCCAAGGTACGGGTAAAGCCCTTGGGCACTACCGTCTTGTATTCCATCCAAAAATCAAAAAGATCTCCCATCAAGAAAATGGCAGCGGCATCTTCCTTTACGGCGTCTAACCAAGCGACGAATTTTTTTTCGCGCGGAAGACTTTCGGCCCTAGTGGGCGCCCCGAGATGGTTGTCGCTGGAAAAATAGACTTTTTTGCCTTGTGGAACGGTAATGGTTTTCATCTGAGGTCAAATATAACGAATACCCTTTTTAAAGAAGTATTATTGATTATCCGATGCATACCATTCGGCAAACGAAGTATCGGTTTCCTGAAGTCTTAAGGAGTGTAGACTGATATTTTCAGGAAGCCTTGCCCTTATTCTTTTTGCAAAATCGATGACCATATTTTCGCTGGTCGGTTGATAATCGGCCAAGATAACGTTGTGCCCCCTATCGGTCAGCTCTTTGGCCAACTCTACATGTGGGGTGTTTTTATTAAAAACCGTAGCATGGTCAAATTGATCTACAATTTCCTCCTTTACAATTTTCTTCAGGTCACCGAAATCGATGACCATACCCAATTTTACATGAGAGGTATCGGTAATGGGCCTACCGATAACGGTTACCGATAATTTATAACTATGGCCGTGCACATTTCTACACTTTCCGTCGTAGCCGTAAAGCGCGTGGCCGGTCTCAAAATTAAACTGCTTGGTGATCCTGATTATACCCATGAAATATGATTGTGCCACAAAGGTATTCAATTTGTAAAACCAATTCGTTTTTAGATTACATTTACCGGCTTTTTAATTTTGTTTTAAGTGGAAGAACTGTATGGGCAACTAGACTTTGCGGTGAACCCGCAATACGAAAAGATAATTTCCGACATCTTGGAAAACGGCTATAGTATTGTAGACGATTTACTTTCGGAAAGCACGGTAAGTGCATTGCGCACGGACCTCTTGGAAAAATACGAGGACGACCTCTTCAAAAAAGCGGCCATTGGCAACCGACTGAACGAAGTGATACAGACCGGTATTCGGGGCGATTTTATTCTTTGGATGGACGAAAGCCATACCAACGACGCCCAAAATTTGTTTTTCGACCAAATCAACGATTTAGCCTCCTACCTGAACCGCACCTGTTTCTTGGGAATTTTAAGGAAGGAATTTCACTATGCCGTATATCCGGAAGGAAAATTCTACGAAAGACATTTAGATACCTTTCAAAACGATGACCGACGAAAGCTCTCCATCGTTTGTTATCTGAACGAAGACGACTGGCAACCTGAACACGGAGGTGAATTGGTACTTTATCTAAACGGGAAAAATGGCGAAATACCAAAAACCGTTTACCCATTTCCGGGCAGGGCGGTCATCTTTGAAAGTCGCGATTTGGAGCATGAGGTGAAGCCCGCAAAACGGGAACGCCTTAGCATTACCGGCTGGTTAAAAACCCGTTGATTTTGAAAATGTAGAACCTACCTCTTGAACTTTCTTCTTGTGCGAACGCGGTTTACAAAGTAGACAACCACTACAAAAAGGGCGAGAATGGGAAAAACAAGGTCACCATTCAAGAAATTTAAAATATTCATAACTGAGATTTAAAAAAGTAAAACGTCAACTACAGTGGGTTATTGTTATTTTTTGAATTTTGAAAGGGCGTTACGGGTAAATTCAGAAAGTACCAGCCTTCCCGTAATAGCGGCACGCTCTACCAAAAGTTCGTTCCAATGGTCGGTACCCTGCCATAGTACTTTTTTCCACTCTTCAAGGGCTTCCGGATTGTACTCGGCCAGTTTTTGTACCTGAAAATCAAGTTCCTTATCCAATTCCCTCATATCGTCGAAAACCTTTGAAAAGAGTCCTTTTTCCTGTGCCCAATAGGCATTTTTCCATTCGGTCGGAGCCAATGAAAGTTCAGAAATAGCGGCGGTTCCTATCTTTCTTTCTACAGCTGGGGCTATTACCAAGGGAGCGATTCCTATAGTCAATTCAGACAACCGTATGGAGGCAGCTTCCGAAGCATAGACATAGTCACACGCAGCCGCTAGGCCTACACCTCCGCCAACGGTCTTGCCCTGAACACGGCCCACGATTACCTTTTTACATTGGCGCATGGCATTGATGACATGGGCAAAACCACTAAAAAACACCTTACCTTCATCTAGATCCGAGACCGCCATAAGTTCGTCAAATGATGCACCCGCACAGAAAGCGCGGTCTCCTTCAGATCTGAGCACAATAACCGTTATAGCATTGTTTTCAGAGAGTTTTTTGAACTCTAGGGTCAACCGATCTAAAAGCTCCGCTACAAAAGAGTTACTCGCAGGGTGACCAAATTCTATAGTAGCGACCTTATTATCGATTTTGGTATAAAGGCTTCCATTTTCCCGGGTAGTTCCCATAGCTGTAATTTAATTGTTGAACAAAGGTATCAATCAAAATTAATGGTTTTGCAATAGGGGCCGAAACTTTCTGATAAACTTAACGACCAGGGCCCCGCCCCGTATAGCCATCCATACGGTAAAGGCGATCCAGATTCCGTAGAGTCCCCAACCCATATACTTTCCTAAAAAGACAACAGGTACAAACCCGAGGAAAGTTGCCGCCAACAGGGTATTTCTAAGGTACTTCATTTCCCCCATCCCCTTAAAAATTCCATCAAAAACAAAAGCTATAGTATTCATGGGCAGTCCCAAGATCACGATAAAAAATACGGCATAAAATGCATTGAGCACTACGGCCTCCTTTGAAAAGAGGAGTCCGATCGGCTTATAGAACAAAAAGCCGGCCACCACCAATACCACGCTGACCAATAGACCGTAGTAGACGATTTTCTTTGCCAATTGCCACAAGCCTTTATAATCTTTTGCTCCCAAGAGCCTACCTCCCATAATATTTCCGGCTGCGGCGTACCCATCGATAAAAAATGCGGAGAACAGCCAAATATTAACGGCAATGGTATGGGCGCCAATAAACTTCGGCCCTAAATCGGTTGCTTCACGCACCGCCAATATCAATGCGGTATTCAAGGCCAAGGCACGAACGAAGAGATTGAGGCTCATAACCACCAATCTGCCCAACTCTTCATGTACCGGCAATTTCAAGCGAAGGCTTATATTGGTCTTTGTCACCAACAAGACAAAAGCCATAATGGCCATAACAGCCTGCGCCAAAAGGCTCGCCCATGCCGCTCCTTCCAAATACATAGGTTCTATGAGCCCCTCTATTCCGTAAACAAAGGCAAAATCAAGGCCTACATTGAGAACGGCCCCGACAATGGCGATCAACATCGGGTAATAGGTATTCTGCAACCCTCGAAAAATACCCATGACGGCAAAAACGAAAAGGGTCAACGGAAAGCCCCAAACCCGTATGGAATAGTACGAAACACAATAGTCAAGGATCTTGCCCGTAGCATTGAGCAATTGAAAAATATCCTCTACCACAAAAATGGTGGATAGCAAAACGAGAATACTCAAGCCGATATTCAGAAAAATAGCTTGGGCCGGCAAGGTCTTTACCTCAGCGATACGTCCGGCACCCAAATACTGGGAAATAATGGCCGATATGGCACTTCGGGTCTGGCCCAAAATCCATATCAACATCGAAAGAAAGGAGCCGACAATACCTGCCGCGGCAAGCGATTCAAGTCCGTCTACGGGAATATTCCCCACAATGGCCGTATCGGTAATGGACAATAGGGGTTCTGCAATACCAGCAACGGTAGCAGGTATCGCCAATTTATTAATGGACCTAAAATTGATTTCAGCCTTCAAGGGGGCGAAATTACAACACTAATTCATAACAATGAAAGGGATGCCCACTCTGTTTCGGAAAGAAAATATCGCCTAAACGTTGAAATCCCCTAGCTTCATAAAACCGTTGATTCCGCTTGTTTTGGCTGAAGGTATCCAAGCGTAGGGAAGAAAACCCCTTTTCCCGCGCGTAGTTTTCGGCAAAACCCATTAGTTGTTGGGCATAACCCTTGCCTTGAAAATCAGGATGTACCGCCACCCGATGTATGTAGCAATTCTTATCGGTAGGCGTCAACCAGCGAACCGGTTTATATTCTTCATCCATAAAAGTGGAGATGACCATAGTTCCGATAATTTGGTTATCTTCCTCCAAAACGTACAGTTCCTTTCTATCGACATCGCACTCAAATGCCTGCCGAGAAGGATAATGCTCGTTCCATTGATAAATGCCGTTAGCCATCATTGCGGCCGCACAAGCTTGGGTCAAATTCAGAATTTTACCAATTTCGGATCTCTTAGCGGGTCGAATCATTTTTTCAAATCCAATTAAATTGTAAATTTAAACGATAAATCCGAAAACAATATGAAACACATACTAGTACCTATAGGTATTTCACCCGATGCACACCGTACTTTACAATATGCCGTAGACTTTGCCGCGGTGTTTTCCTCACAGGTCTATGTGATGGAAGTTTTCAATGTTTCGGTAGGGGCCGGTAAAAGTTTGGCCAATGTTCCGCAAAAACTGGCCGAAAGTGGAAAAGAACGCCTAAAGGAGGTCATTGAAAAGATAGACGCCAAAGGTGTTAACATCAAGATTGCCACCTACAATGGAGGCATCGTCGATGGCCTAAAGGATATCGACAGGGAACTGGGCATCGATTTGATCATCATGGCGCCACGGAGTAATGATGTTACCGAAGAGCTGTATTTGGGCAATACCTCGGGGAAAATCATCAAACAGACCGACATCCCAACCCTGATCGTACCCAAGGGCAGCGTAATGGCCCCTCCTAAAAATATTCTGACCGCCTTTAAATCGGGTATACTCAAAAGAAACCGTATTCTAAACCCCTTGTTGGACATTAAGAAAAAATTCGGGTCTACGGTAAACCTACTTTTGGTAAAAACACCGGGTTACTCCGATGCCGATCTACGGATCAACACGGCATTGATGGATGTCAGCTCACAGATAACCATGACCGAGGCCCCAACGACCTACCTAGGCGTACTCGAACACATGCAGGCGCAACATCCGGACCTATTGTGCGTTTTTAGGCACAAAAGAGGGTTTTTCAAAAAACTTTGGGAAAAGAATACCATACCTAAATCAGAGTTCTCGGCCCGTATTCCGGTACTTGTACTCAGTGTAAAGAAGGATTAAAAAAGTTGCGATAATTACTTGCCCAACTATTTTGATACTTTCATAAAAAGTATTTCCTTTGCACCTAGCCAAAACGGGGGATTAGCTCAGCTGGCTAGAGCGCTTGCCTGGCAGGCAAGAGGTCACCGGTTCGACTCCGGTATTCTCCACCAAGCTATTACAGGGCTCCAAGATACATTTCTTGGAGCCTTTTTTATTTCGATAGAATTGATCTTGGGTTATTTTGCCCTACCTAAATAAACCCTACGTTTATCTAAGTGTCGGCGGATAACCAAATGACAGCCAATACTTTTCCGCCTTTCAAAAAACAGAAAAATAATAGTCTACCCATCGGCCATGTGCCATAATTAGAATATTAAAATATAGTCGTCGGGCTTGCCCAAATAGGGCATAGGTCTTAACTTATACTCGTATTTTTTGGTTTTCCTGTTATGCTTTGGGTACGGAAAGTGTTTATACTTGCGGAAACTAATAGAGTTTTCCGGCAACACTTAATTCATGTCAATTGACACCGGAAATACGGCAATTGACACAAAAAATCGACCCTTGGGATACAACAACTGTGTACCTTTATAAATTCGATTGCCTTCTAAAGGACATACCCAAACCAAAGGAGCAATCTTGAATAACATGGCCATTTAAACCTTATGCGTTTCATTACTAAGCTTTGTGGAGTTCTTTTGGTACTTTTCTCATACAGTGCCAGTGCACAGTATAAACCCAAGGTGTGGGATACCCGTGATGGGCTTTCAAACAACTGGATTTCCGATATTACACAAGACGACAAGGGCTACATTTGGTTAGCCACCCAATATGGCCTCAACCGCTTTGATGGTTATACCTTTAAAAGCTATACCCATAGCCCCGACGACTCTAACAGTCCGATAGCCAATTGGGTCAAGTGCATCGAAAAAAAATCGAAAGACGAACTATGGCTTGGTGTTGCCTATGGAGGCCTCGACCGAATCGATGTAGAGAAAAATGAATTTACCCACGAGGCCTTTGTCTACGAAAATGACACCATTACATCGATCAATAAAATGACCGCTTCTACAGAAGGAGATTTATATATAGCGAGCGAAGATGGCCTTTTTCTAAAAAGACAGAACAAAAATACCTTTGATCGAATATTTGAGAAAAGAGTCATCGATATCACCACCAATCGATCGGGCCAAATTTTCTTTCTAGGCCGAAAAGAAGTTTACTCCTATAATGACCAAACCCAATCGTATACGCTGCTATTCGAAAATGGGGGGAAACGCATAGAAAAAAGCTTTTTTGATTCAAAGAATAGGCTTTTAGTCCTTGAGAAAAATTCATTATTGGTCTTTGAAGGTTCAAACGGAACCTACAACATCTCTAAACGTCTTAAGATCGACAACCTGGTATCGCTGTTTTTTGCCAATAGTCCCATTATTGAAGATTCGGACCATAGAATTTGGATCGGTGGGGAAAATGGCATTTCAATCGTGGACGAAAACCTCGATTCGGTAGAATTTCATTCTTACGAAAGCATGTTCGAAAAAGATATGACGGGCGTACAGGCGCTCAGCTTTTTCGAAGACCTTCATAAAAATATGTGGATAGGCACCAACAAAGGCTTGGCGCTCATCTCTACTTTTACTTCAAGGTTTCATTCGAGCCATCTGCTTCCTGAAGGCAAAAACCTCAACGATATACGCGAGTTTTATCAGGTGGGCAGTACCTTGCTCATCGCTTCCAACGAAGGACTCTTTTCATTGGATAAGAAAAAAAGGCTTCAAGAAATTCTTCCGAAGAAAATCTACGGTATGCACCTTTCCGATGACGGTAGGCTTTTCGCTATCGGCAATGGCCTATTTGAGATAGATACCGCTTCCTTCAAAACAAAAGTATTATCAGCTTCATATTTCAAGGGAGGCTGGTCTATAACCGAGGATAAAACGGGAGATCTATGGATGATTTCCGATGAAAGCCTGGTATGTTACCGCAAAGCTTCGGATCGATTTGAAACCTATGACATAGCCGACATTCCTACTTTAAAGGACATTCCGAGAATTGACCTGCTCATCGATTCCAAGGGTAGATTATGGGCCTGTACCTTAAAATCGGGCGTCTATCTTTTAGAGAATCCCCAAAGACTGAAATCGGGCGATACCGCGGCATTTAGAAACATCAATTATGTGCCGGGAAATGAAAACAGTCTTTCCAATCGCTTGACCACTTCCTTACTAGAAGCTTCCGACGGTACTATCTGGGTAGGAACCGATGCCGGTTTGAACGCCATAGACCCTCTAAGCTTTGAAATTAAGAGATACCTCAAAAAAGACGGGCTAAAAGATGAAAAAATCATGGCCATGGTAGAGGATAATTTTGGCAATATCTGGGGCAGCACCATTGGTAACGGTATTTTTCAACTGAACCAAAATACAGGTGTCTTCAATTTCTTTGGTCAGGAAGATGGCTTAAAAAGCAGCAACTTTCTACTGTCTTCGGTCTACAAAAACCACGATGGCTCCTTATTTTTCGGAACCGACAATGGCATAGAGATTATTGACCCCAGTGCCTTCAGGGATTTTGAAAGACCTAAAATCGACTTCTTTTTTACTGACACGCGATTACTTTCGAAATCGGGCGAGGAACAAGTACGAAAGCTTTCTCCGAAACATAAAGACTTGGTATTAACCCATAACAACAACTCGGTCACGGTCAACTATACGACCCTGAATTACCATTTGGCCGAAAAAACGACCTATAAGTACAAAGTAGACAACCTCTACGACACTTGGCAAGACAATGGTAATGAGCGCAGTGTAACCTTCAATAGTTTGCCTCCGGGCGAATACGGACTTGAAGTGGCCGCCATTAACCCCGATCTAGATTTTACCAACGACATCATACGAATGACATTCGTAATCAACCCGCCTTGGTGGAAAACCAACCTAGCATACGCCTCCTACGTATTGCTGTTCATATCTTTGCTCTTTGCCGTTCACAGCTACCTTTTGAAAAGGAAGCTCGATCTGGCGGAAAAAAACAGACTTCAAGAGCTCGATTCCTTTAAAACGAGCTTTTTCAACAACGTTGCCCATGAACTAAAAACACCTTTGACCATTATTTCAGGTATGGCCAATACCCTACGGAAAAAAGGAAATAAAGAAACAGCCCATTTCGCAAAGACCATAAGTAGAAACAGTAATGAACTGAACGATCTTATCAACCAAATTCTTGACCTTTCAAAACTCGATGCGGGAAAATTGGAACTAGAGATGGTGCACGGCGATATTATCGTGTACCTCAAATATATATCGAGTTCGTTCGAATCCTTGGCCGGCGCAAAAGAAATACGCTTGCATTTCTTATCCGAAGTAGAAACGCTCTACATGGATTTCGACCCCCAGAAAATAAAACATATTTTCTCTAACCTGATTTCCAATGCCATTAAAAACACGGGTATAAAGGGAGACATCTATCTTCAAATAGCACAGAAAGACGACAAGGCCGAATTTGTTGTAAAAGACAATGGTATCGGTATCTCAAAGGAAGATTCAGAACTGATTTTCGACCGGTACTACCAAGCCAAAGGGCAATTGGCCGGAACGGGTATCGGATTATCGTTTACCAAAGAATTGGTGAATCTTATGAAGGGGGCTATCAAGGTTGAAAGCAGGCTGCAAGTAGGCTCTTGTTTTAAAATAACCCTCCCTATTTTAAACGAAGCCTCGGAGCAAATTCCATACGATCAAGAACCTAAAGAATATCTCGTTAGAAACCAACCGATCCAAGACTGCAAGGGCATAGACGACCAACTGCCTTTGATTGAAATCATAGAGGACAACTTGGACATCTGTTCGTATTTGGAGACTATTTTAAGCCAAGAGTATAGACTGAACTTTAGCCAGACCGGTAATAGTGGATGGGAAAATGTTCTCGAATCCGTACCCGACTTGGTAATAACCGATTTGATGATGCCCGGAAAAGACGGATTCGAGCTCTGCCACGCCATAAAGTCGAATCCTGTCACCAATCATATACCCGTAATCATGCTTACGGCCAAATCAGATGCCCAGTCGAAACTTGAGGGATTAAGACTTGGTGCCGACGCCTATTTGAAAAAGCCCTTTGATGAAAAGGAACTTATCATTCGTATGGCCCAACTACTGCAGCAAAGGGAAGTGTTACGCGATAAATATCGCAATCCCGTTTTTTGGGACGGCCAAAATTCAAAAGGTGCCATCGAAACCGATGCTTTTGTTCTTAAAGTAAGAAGTATCATAGAAAAAAATATAGACAATAGCGGTTTCGGCATTTTAGAACTTTGCAGGGAATTGGGCATTAGCCGAAGCCATCTACATCGAAAACTCAAGGCACTTACCGGTTCATCAACCAGTATGTTTATACAAACCGTAAGGCTTCAAAAAGCCCGTTTGCTTCTAAAAACCTCACAAAAAAACGTCTCGGAAGTGGCATATGAAGTCGGTTTTGACGATCCAGCCTACTTTTCAAGGGTCTTTTCAAAAGCTTTTGGCCATCCGCCAAGTGAAACACATAAAAACCTATAAAACAGTATCTTAACCCTTTCCTTATCTTAAATAAGGCAACAATACTCCAACAGTATTCTGCATCATGAGCAAATAATCCAGACTTTGACAACAATGTTAAAGGTCTAGTTCCCATACAGCGTGTAATTTCGTTGCAAACGGCTTCAAGCAGGCATTTTCTATACCAATTTTACCATCATCAAAAATCATCAAAATCCCACCTAACTCACATCTATGATATTCCGAACGGTATTTGTCCTTTCCCCCTCAAATTTAAAACCCTTGGATTATGCAAGATTCCACCACATTGAGTACCCTAGAAGAAATCAGGGCCATTAGCTTCTTTTCAACCTCTTTAAGTTCCAAAGAAACGATTGATGAAATACTTTGGGATATTACCAAAAACGTGATCCATCGATTGGGATTCATTGACTGCGTTATTTACACTTACGATTACGAAACATGCCAACTAACGCAACATGCCGCTTATGGTGTTAAAAATCCGTTCGATGAGCGTATACACAATCGGATTAAACTCGAATTGGGCGAGGGAATCGTAGGTAGTGTGGCTATGTCAAAATCAGCTGAAATCATCAACGATACCTCTAAAGACCCAAGATATATCGTTGACGATGCATCACGCCTTTCGGAAATATGCGTGCCCATTATTATAAATGACACCCTATTCGGCATTATAGACTCTGAGCATCCGCAAAAAGCGTTTTTTACGGAGAAGCACCTACATCTATTGAATATCATTGCCGCACTTTGTGCACAAAGAATCAAAGCGCTCAACTTAAAGACCAAAAAAAACTTTACCAAGGCCAACCAATACTTTAAAAAATTGGAAGAACTCATGCGGTTCAAAAAGCTGTACCGCAACCCCAACCTGAGCTTGAACTCGGTTTCCGAAGCACTTGGCATTTCCGCATGCTACCTATCAAGTATGGTCAACAGTCTTTTGAACAAAAGTTTTATCGATTTTATCAATGAGTATAGAATTGCAGATGTCAAACAAAATCTAAATTCTGACCGCTATGCCCACTATACGATCGTTTCTTTAGGCCTCGAAGCCGGGTTCAATTCCAAATCCGCTTTTTATTCGGCCTTTAAAAAACATACGGGCCTTACCCCACTGCAGTACAAGAACGATTGCTGCGTATTATCCTGATTTTTTAAATCCAAAAGATACAGGACTCCCCCCCTTGACTTAACGATTAGGTTTGCACCTGTAACCTTAATAAGGAAATTTTTCTTGTCGAAAAAAATCGACCCTGGCAAGCCAATAGAACACTTTGACATTCGAGAACAACAACAATTAAAAATAAGGGGAATCAACGATTCCTTTCTATTAAATCAAGTGAATTATAAACAAAAAACAATTACTATGAAAACTTTAAGAAACGTACTTTTCCTAACATTCTTCGGATTGCTTACCATTGCCTGCTCCAAAGATGGTGAAGACGGTGATATTGGGCCTCAAGGTCCACAAGGTGAACAAGGGGAACAAGGGCCGACGGGTCCACAAGGTGAAGCAGGTGCCGATGGCGAGCAGGGGGAAACAGGTACGGCCAATGTGATTTATTCCGATTGGTTTGATTCGCCTATTCTCGGCGATGACGGTAATATAGAGTCGTCGACGGCCAATGGCTCTGTAGATGTGGCGGGACTTAGCGAAGAGTTCGTCGAGACCGGCACCGTATTGGTATACGGTAAGGTAACCTCGAACAACAATGTGTATGCCCTGCCCTATTTGGGCAACCAAGGGGTCAGTTACTATTACTATTTTGACGAGGGCATAATCAATATCAGGCTGGCTACCGTAGACGGTTCGAATATAGGGACGACTTTGTTCGGTACGTATCGCTATGTGTTGATTCCCGGAGGCGTTAAAGCTAAAAATGGAATTGGGGGAGTGACTACCAAGACGGAAACTATGGATTTTTCAAAAATGAGCTATGACGAGATCGTGGCACATTTTAATATTCCCAAATAAAGCCAGTTCTATAAGGAGGCTGTTAACGGCCTCCTTTTTTTCTACCAAAACCTTGGCAATAGACTTTCATCTTAAGGCAAAAGTCTAGCAACGGTACAAGAACAAAACATCCTCACCCAAATTACATTTCCATAAAAAACAGATATGAAGACACAAAGCATAACACTAATTCTATTATTCCTTTGCAGCTTATCAATGGCACAACAACAGCCGAATACGATAAGAGTGAGCGCACGGGCTATCTATATCGACCCCGACCCTGTTTTTAAAGCGGACGTCTCCCTAACCGACAGTTATTCGGACCAAAGCATCAACAAAATGCAGATCGATCAAATGAGAGCGCATTTTAAAAAAATCATTGAGGATAACGGCTTGTCTTGGAACGATATAAAAGAGCATCCGGGCACCTTTGGCTTTGAAACCATGGGATACAATAAAGAAGGTATTATCTATCAATATAAGACCAAATCGGCCGAGAACATGAAACAGTTTTTGAAAATTAAATCGCCCCTTATTCAGAGCCTGAATATGACCTCAAATATTCAAATCGATGACCGCGAAGCAGAAAAAATCACCCAGATGGCCTTTGACAAATCATATAAACAAGCCTCGCTTCTTGCCAAAACCATGAATAAGGACTTAGGAAACATTTTATCGGTACAAGAAAATGGAAGCGTTTTCGGAAAACAATATGGGGTTAGCCTATACTACGACAGACCGCCAGGTGAGTTTTACTACGATATTATGGTAACCTATGAACTTAAGTAAACCCATAAAAAATCGCGTTCTTTCGTCTATTTCTATTGCCCGCCATTCGTAGCAACAAAGATTCTACCATAGTAAACTAGGTAAAAGCTCAACAAATTGAACTAAAAAACGACCTTACATTCTTGTGACGGCTCCAAGCTATAATGGAATGATAAAAATAGTTGTGGAAGTACGGGTATTCACCCAACCCATAGCGGGTTGCAAGAGAGAAGTTGCCCCAAAGGCATAGGGGGAACACGTTTACCCAGCGTTTTCTAACCATTCATTGTACAAAACAATGTAGAATACGTTGGGTCGACCCCTATGTTCACTTGGGAAGCCTCAGGTAAAAATAGACCCCCGGTCTCTTATCGGGCCTATGGCCTAACTCTATTTTTCCCCCAAGCTTATCAACAATAGCCTTGATCGTGGCTAGACCGATGCCTGTATCCATAGTGTTTTCAAAACTTAAGGTCTCGAACATGACAAAAACCTTATCCCAATATTTCTCCGGTATGCCCGGTCCGTTATCTTGGTAGGTAAAATTATAACCCTCGTTGTCTTCTGAGAATGCAATTAGAAGTTCGGTCACCGATCGTTCCGAGAACTTTACGGAATTCATTATCAATTCAAAAAATATCTGAACGAAACTTTTTAAAGACTGAACTATTTCGTGCCCGCAATTTTCAAGTTTCAAATCGATAGTAGCGGCTCCACCCGCTTTTTTTACAATTTCATTGATTTGCGTTTCAATGTGAAATTCTTGCAACTCGATTTCATCGTTCATGATGTTGGTGTAGTTCATAATACCATTGAAAGAAGTATCCATATATCCCACACGATTGTCTATGGTATCGAGCCACCCAACAATTTCGGTATTCTTAAATAAGTGCAGATAATCTTCCTTTATAAACCCGACCAAAGCGCTTATATCTAAGAGGGGGGTCTTTAAATCATGGGCCAAACGATAGGTAAAATGCTTGAGTTGGGCATTCTTTATACTTAGTTCATCATTTATTTTTTTTTGAAGGATGTTTTGACGCCGAAGTTCCAATTGGGCCATTACCTGATTGGCCAATGCCTTTAAGGAAGCCTTTTGTCGATCGGTGAAGTTGTCTCTAGCCTTGGTATCAATAACGCATAAGGTGCCTATGGAATGCCCCTCCTTCGTTGTCAAAGGTGCCCCGGCATAGAACTGAACCCCTGGCCCGCCCGTAACTAAAGGATTATCGTGAAAACGCTCATCTTGGCTCGCATCTTCAACAACGAACAAATCTTCCGGCGCATTAATAGCATGGGCACAAAAAGCCAGGTCACGCGGCGTTTCCGTAGCATCGATACCGTAATGCGATTTAAACCACTGCCGATTCGAATCTACCAAGGAGACCAAGGCCATAGGCGTATTACAGATATCCGCGGCAATATGGGTTATGGCATCGTATTCTTCCTCTTCCAAGGTATTCAGGATATGAAAACTTTCCAAGGCCTTGAGCCTGTACTCTTCGTTAAGTGGAATTTCCGGTTTAATCATTCACCAAGGTTTAGATTCATTTAATGTACAACAAAAAAGTATAGGTAAAAACTTTCTTTTAAGATTGCAAATCCCTGAATGTCAAACCCCAAAACAATCACAATTCCATAGTTTGCAAATTACATTATCTAAGCATCTTTTTATATTTGAAAAAATAGAATCTAAAACATGGAAAGGCCGAAATATCCATCATCTATAAGCGAATCACGTAGCTGGGCCGGGTCTTCATAATACTTCAAAAAAACCGCCAAAAACAATTGGCGGTTCCCTTTTATACTTCGCTGGCGGACGATTCAAACCCGATCATCTTAACCCGTCTAATATGCCTTTTCCTCTCCACGGATGGCATTTACTACCGTAAAATAAATTATACTCAAATCAAGCCCGAGAGACCAGCTCTCGGTATAAAAAATATCGAACCGAATGCGGTTGACAATATCGGCCTTTTTCATAATCTCGCCCCGATAGCCCTTTATTTGTGCCAAGCCCGTAATGCCCGGTTTTACAAAATGCCGAACTAGGTACTTATCAATAGAAGTCTCGTACATTTCCGTGTGCGACTCCATATGCGGCCTTGGGCCAACCACACTCATATTGCCCAGAAAAACGTTGATAAACTGAGGTAACTCATCAATACTGGTCTTACGTAATATTCTACCGATACGGGTAACCCGCATATCGTTTTTAGTGGCCATAAGGGTATCTGACTCTGCATTCTGTGTCATAGACCTAAATTTGTAACACCAAAAAGGCTTTCTATTGACCCCATGTCTTTTTTGCTTGAAGAACAAGGGACCCTTTGACTCTAATTTCATCAACACAAAGAGGATAGGCGTAAGCCATGACAATACCGTAAGAATCACAAAGGAAGAAAACAACAAATCAAAAGTTCTTTTTATGATCGGAGCATATTCAAGCTCTAAGGGCGATTTTCGCATTGCGAGAACCGGTATATTGTCATAGAGTTCAATGGACATAGAACGTGTAAAAATCTCCTTGTTATCGGGAATAATCATCAATTTCTTCAAATTGTTATCGGCGAAAGTAATCAAGTACTCCAGCTCCTTTTTCGAAAGGTTCGATGTAACGCAATAGATATAGTCAACATCATTTTCAAGCACGTATTTAAAACAATCGTTCATCTTTCCCAAATACGTGGGACTCACAGAAGGGCGGTCGTCAAAAAAACCCTTGTACCGATACCCCAATTCCGGTTGATCGAACACCTTCCTGATTTTCTTAAGGTTTTTATCCCGGCCTACCACAACTACGTTTGTAAAGTTTCCGCCGTACAATCTATATTTGGTCCTAACCCAATAGAAGAAAGACCTATAAACGGTTATGAACAAACAAACGACCAAATAGACCGTAGCACGGTATTCAAAAGCATAAACTCCATTAGATTTAAAGCCGTAAAGCGCAAAATAGGCGAGCCCGAAAATACCTAGCAACCTAAAATATTTGCCCAGATTGGTCTCAAACCTTTCCCTTCTTTCCGTAGGGTAGTAATTAAGACTGAAGGCTGCAATGAGCCAAGCCAAATTATAATAGAGCGCATTGGTTCCTTCTAAATATGTAAGGGGGGTCATGAAGTAAAGTACCCCATTAACAATGCATAAATGTATTAAAACTGAAAACGGAATGATTAACAAAGACTTTTTCATACGCATCATCTCTTTAAGTTATTAGGACCAAAAAGTATCAACTATTGAACTGTTATTACCGGAATCTAAAATATGGGGATATGACATTGCCCCTCAAAATAGACTCCTATGTATTCAATAGGTTGAAGCCAAATGAAAGTGAAAAAACATTGGGGAAGGCAAGCCAAGGAACCTAAAAAATGGGGGCCTTGATTTACTACGTTTCTTCAATTTGCAACAAAAGTAGGTATGCTTATAAAGCTTAAAGTAAATACATCTTTCACCGAGAAAATAGCATATCGATAAATTATTTTCACAGATATGATGAAATCGATATACATTTATCAATACTTCGCTTAAAAACAAGATGATAATTCAATTTAAAAAAGTATAATCTTGAATCAATCAGAAAAACCCCCTTGAAATCAAGAATATTTGAATTAACATTTTATTAAGAAATATTAAAGGGTTCCCTGAGTTGTTAGAAGTCGTCAATTATAAAGGTATGAATGGCTTAGGCTTTGTTTTTCCTTAACTCCTTCCACTGTAAAAGGATATAAGTCAACCCTCCCAGCAGAAAGGAATCAATAAAATAAGCATGGGTCAATTGAAAAATGTCCAAATAGGTAAACACGGTTATTCCCGAGCTAATAACCCAACTGATCAAGGCCTTTGGCTCCCATTCTGCAATTTCGCTCAACTCGTAGTGTTGTTTTTTAACCCAATAAAAATGGATGATATAGATTGAGGAAATAGCAGGCGCCAAAACGCCTAGAAAACTAAGAAAATCGAACAGATAATTCGAAAAACCGAGTAGGGCAAAGATAATACCAAGAACGCTTGATGTTAAGGTCATTTTTTGAAAGGACCAACCCGTTTTTACCGTAGAAAAAGTGAGCGCTGTAGAATAGAGGTTACAGGCGTTGCCTACCCATGTAGAAACCAATAACAAAGCGAATGCCGGCAATACCAGTCCGAATTCCTGCATAACTTTTATAATATCCACTTCGCCTGTTTGTATCGAAGGAATAGCACTTAAAATCAAGGCTATGGGGAAACCGATCGTTATACCCAGTACGGCGACCATACTCTGCTTGTCATTGTATATAAAACGGGAAAAATCTGCCATTAACACAGGAAAAAGAATAGAGGAACCAACCAGTATGGAAGTAGCTTCAAACAGGGTCATACTCGGATTTTCCGGTACAAAATCCAAGACCTCCTGAAAAGACATGCCTTGATCGAAGGAAACATAAATAACATAAATTAAAAACAATGTAAGTACCGGTACAGCCATATTTGCCAATCGTTCCAAACTTCGTATACCTCGAAAAGTGGTTGCGGTGATTAACACCCCCATTACCAAGATTATAATCCACTGTGGCAATACTACAGAAAACGTAGCGAATGCAGTGTCTGCGACCGCTATAGCCAATAATTCCAAGGCTACGGAAAACCAGCCCAAAAGAGTGATACCAAAAATGGTGTTCATAATCTTGGCCCCTTGCCTACCAAAGCTAAAATGAAGTATCATATAAGTAGAAAGACGAGAACGGTTACCGATTCTAGTTGTAGCCAGACACATTAGCGTTAATACGGCTGTACTTATACCAAAAGCCCATAAAGCACCTTTAAACCCTATGCCCAACGCAACTTCAGACCCCAAATAAAGAATAGGGAGCGTTAACCCTGTGCCGGCAATAAGCAATGCAATAAGCCAACCAGAAGTAAAATCTTTAGATTGTACTTTGGTGTTTGTATATTGATTATTCTCGGCCATAATGCATGGATCAATCCAATTCTTTAAGTAATTTGACCAAGAGTTTCCAGAATTTCTGGGTAGAACTTATTTGTAACCGTTCTTCCGGCGAATGCGCGCCCAAGATATTCGGGCCAAAAGAAATCATTTGCATATTAGGGAAGGTGCCCGATAATATTCCACACTCTAAACCGGCATGTATCGATTTAATAGCGGGCAACTCTCCATTCAGTTCCTTGTAACAACGTGTGGCCAATGCCAACAATTCGCTATTTGGCTTAGGCTCCCAACCTGGATAAGGACCGTTTTCAGAGACTTTGGCAAAAGGACAACAACCTTTTATCTTATTTACAAGTTCGTCGCGCTCCCCATCTACAGAACTACGTGTATGACAGCCTATATGGTAACTGCCCTGACCCACATTCAAAATAGCGATATTGTTCGACGTCTGTACCAAACCTTCTATTCCTTCGGTCATGGCATACACCCCATTGGGCATGGTCAATATCGCCTCGATCAGTCTCTTTTGGGTCTTAATATCCAAAACACCCATAGTGTTTTCAGACCTAAAAACTTCAATGCCCAAATCGGGATCGGTCTTTTGGTATTTTCGTCTAAGTTCCTGCTCAATATCTTTCAATGCTTGGGCAAATAGTTCATATTTGTCTTCCCTGATCGCAATGATTGCCGAACCGTTCCTTGGTATTACGTTCGTCAAGGTTCCAATGTCTACACTATGCAACCTACAGTCGGTTTGTGAAATCAAATACTCCAAACATTCGGTCAGTACCAAAATGCCATTGGCTCTGTTCAGGTGAATATCCACTCCCGAATGACCCCCGGTCAAACCGCCTACCTTGATTTCCTTAAGGCAATATTCTTTGGCGTCAAGAAGCTTTATATCATACGATCCATCAACAGCGACATCTACCCCACCGGCACAACCAATGGTAATTTCATCGTCTTCTTCCGAATCTAAGTTCAACAAAACGGAACCTTGCAATTGTTCCTTGGTCAATGCCATGGCGCCCGTCATTCCCATTTCTTCATCAATCGTAAACAAGGCCTCTATTGGCGGGTGCTCTATATCATTGGACGTTAATACCGCCATAATGGCCGCCACACCAATCCCGTTGTCCGCTCCCAATGTGGTTTCTTTTGCCTTTACCCAATCTCCATCAACGAACATTTCTATGCCTTGGCTTGCAAAATCAAAATTTGAGGTCGCCTCCTTTTGATGTACCATATCTAAATGCCCCTGTAAAACAACGGTTCTAGCATCTAGCTTTCGCTTAGTGGCCGGTTTCTTGATGATAACGTTCCCAATTGCATCAACAGAAGTTTCTAAGTTTAACGACTTCCCAAAAGCAACCATAAACCCTGTAATCTCTTGTTCTTTTGTAGAAGCCCGCGGTATAGTATTAATGGCTTCAAAATGATGCCAAATAGCATTTGGTTCTAATTTGGTTATTTGCATTATTTCCAGATTTTTTTTAAGATAAAATATAAGATGAAGGCCACTAAAAAGGAATCAAAAAAAGAAATAGCTGTTAGCGTAATATGATCATAAGAACCTAGAAAAGCTACTACACAGGCCACCAACCAACTAACAATTGCCGGTATACCAAATGCTGGTAATTTATCAAAATCTTTTAGATCATAATCTTGATTTCTAATGAAGAAGAAATCAGCTATAAAAATTGCAGAAATAGGAGGAATTAGAATACTTAATACGTTTAATAGGGATATAAAATGAGTAGCAATACCAATTACAGCTACTAAAGTTGCAACGCAACTACCAATAAGTCCTAAAACAGCATACTTCTGCTTCTTAAAAACAGTAGATAGGGTAAGTTGAGTGGAATATAGATTAGAGGTGTTTGTGGTCCATGTAGAAAAAATTAAAATCACAAATGCAGGTACCGTTAAACTTAGTCCTATCATTATTTTCATAATATCAATCTCACCGGTTGCCAAACTAGGAATTGCCCCTGCCAACAAAATCAAAGGAAAACCAAATGCTAATGCCAAAACAGATATTAAACTATCTTTATCAGTACGGGCAAAGCGAGTAAAATCAGGCATCAAAACCGGTGTTAAAATGGTCATACCTACAATAGCAGAAATGGCCTGTATAATGGTCATGTTTCCATTACCCTCAATAGCCAACAGACTCCCAATACTATTCTCATTTGTACATACGTAAAGTACATACACCAGAAAAACAATCATTAAAGGTACTGCAATTGCCGAAAAACGTTCTACAACCGTAAAGCCATAAATAGAAGTTAGTGTCATTAAAATACTTCCTGAAATAATACTAACATATAATGGTACATCAATATCCAAAAGGTGTTTAAAAGCATCGGTAAGTGCTTCCCCAAATATTTCAACCGTTACTGCATACCATCCTAAAAGGGTTATTCCTATTAAAAAATTTATGAGCAAGGTTCCTTTTTTTCCGAAGGAAAAATGCAAAAGCATATAGGTTGACAATCTTGTTCTATTGCCTATAATAGCCGTAATGCCGCAAAGCACACTTAAGACAAGGTTTACCCCTAGAAAAACCCAAAAGGCTTTTGAGAGCCCGATGGATTGTGCTACTTCTGCCCCTAAAAAAAAAGTGGGCAAGGTTACACCTATACCCACAATTATAGAAGCTATATGAATACCATGGACCGTTTTATCTTGAGGTACTTTTGTTTTTGAATAATCATCAACACCTTCTTCTGCTGCATTTGACATTACGAGTTGTTTAGTAATTTTTCCGCTAATGGCTTTAATTCAGGATGGCAAACGACACCGTCATCCACAATTTGGATATCATCTAAAAAGATACTTACTTTTGCGACCACACCATCAAAATGAGATTTAGCCGGCTGGCCAAGAGGTGGCATATCCATCGGACTCGTATGACCGAAGCCAAAATCTACGCCGCCCCAAATACGTTCATCTTCTACAATTTCCCCACATAATTTTCTAATATTTGGACCAAAGCCAAACATATTATGAGAAATCTTATACATATTTGGATCATTGAAAGAAGCTAAATAGGTCTTGTATTTTTCAGCTTCAGACCCACCTTTTACATCAGCAATCCTTCCGTCTTTCATTATAAATTCTAAATGATTGTCTGTGTTATACACATCTGCATGCTGTATCATATCAAAAACAATGTTACCATTCATGGTATTTGTTTTAGGCACAATGTTAACATAACCCGGTGCCGTGCCAAAAATGGGTTTTGAATAGTCTCCACTATCTATGTCAAATGAATAATTAGAATCCGTTTCATAAGTAAGTTTTGTGCCATTGGCACTGGTTATGGTAATGACTTTTGCTTTCATAGTCATTACTTTAATTTTATTCAAAAACTCTTCTAAAATATCAATCTCAAAACCTACAAACGTACGTATTAAAGAAGGAATAGAACTTTCGCCAATAATTAAATATCTCAATTTCTTGTTGTTCTCAAATGCTTTTTCCCAAATGGTTGAATAGAGAAAGACTTTAGAATTTAATTCAATCCAAACATCAACATGGCTCAAAGCAGCTATTAAGACTTCTGATGGCCAATCTTTCATACCGGCTTCTCCGTCTTGTTCCGCTTTTGGGGTCCATAAAATTAATGATTTACCTCCTGCAGCTTTCGTCTCTGCCGCCAAAGCATCGGCTAAATCTCTATTTGAACCATTATCTCCCGTTATAGCAACGGTTTCACCGGGTTGCACTTTAAACATCTCCACTATCATTATCTGAGAGAGTTTTGCTGTTTCTGAATTATATGTGTTACTCATAGTTTTATTTTGTTTATTACCTATCAATCTCTTTTTAAAAGCTAAACGTAAATGTAGTTCCAACTGTAGCAGGTGTTCCTAACCAACCAAATCCAGATTCAGAATATTCTAAATAATACTTTTTATCTAAAATATTACGTGCCCATAAAGACAACTTAATTTTGTTGATTGATACTGTTGCTTGCGCATCCAACAGTTGATACGCGTCTGATGTGTAATCTGCCGAATTGGAATCTTCCCAATATATTTTTCCGGTTCCGTTGTAGTTCACGCTAAGATCTAGCGTAGTTTTCTCATTGAACGGAATGTTTGACGCCAAACCTAAATTGAAGTTGTTTTGAGGAACCAAGGAGGTGTTTTTATCATTAAACTGATTTAGGTCTCTTTCGGTTCCGCTTTCGCCTCCGGTAAATCCGCCTTCAGTTATTTTAGATTTCACGAATCCGTAATTGAACAAAATATCTAAATATTTCGACACTCTGGTTTTGGTGTCAAATTCAAACCCAACAATAGTACTCTTATCATAATTAAAATTACCGGGTGTAAAATCATCACCAGTAATAGCAAACTGTTGTCTGTTGGTAAAGTCAGAAAAGAATACTGAGCCATTCAAGATAAAACGATTGTTCCAAGAAGACGTTTTAAAACCAACCTCATAATTATCGGAAAATTCTCCTTTAAAATCCCTATTGAATAGTGGGGTTACTTTTGGGTTAAACCCTCCCGCACGATATCCACGCCCATAATTTGCATAAAGCAATACGTTTTCTGTAGATTGATAAGACAGGGAGACTTTAGGTTGAAGTACATTCTCTTTTTTCTCATTGGTTTGGCCGTTTAACAAATCATCCAAATCAAATCTATCGCTATCAAAACGCAGACCTGCCGAAGCAGTTAATTTATCTGTTAACTTATAATCAAAGAAACCAAAAACTGCCAAGGTCTTAAAAGTGGCAACATAATCTGTAACGGCCCATTCATCGCTTAAAAAATAATCACTTTGAAAAAATGGACGCTCTATATTTTGATAAAAACCCCCTAAGCTCCAGTCAAATTTTGTGTCTGTTTTTCTATTTGTTAACCGCAGCTCTTGGTTAAAAGATTTGGTATCATTGGTTTCGCCTTGATCGAGCCAAAAAACTTCGATAAAATCTAAATCACCAACTGTTTTTCTTTTCACGTTATTATAAGATGTAATACTTTGTAGTTTTACATTGTCTAAACTGTATTCCAAATTAACATTGGTATAGAAATTCTGCATTTCAGAATCTCCAAAAGTATCTTGCGAAATAACGTTATCCCCTTTTTCTGGATTTGGGTTCAAATAATCTAAACCAACAGCAAAGAAATCATTGTCTGCAGAACTAGGATTTGTTGAATAATATGTAGCTCCACCTTTAGAATCAATGTATTGAGCCGTAACACTTGCTTTAAATTGTGATGAAAGTTTAAACATCATTTGCCCTCTAAGGGTAAACTCTTTTCTGAAATCTACTTTTTTATCTAAAAACTCGTTAGTTAACAGGCCGTCAAAATTTTTGTATTGAGTTGAAAGACGGTAAAAAATCTTATCCTTTTTAACGGCTCCCGATGATACCAAACCTCCAGTTATTGCATTACCGTTACCATAACCCAAGGTTACTTTATTCTGCATGGTATTGGTAGGTTCCTTAGAGTAAATATTAATGGCACCTCCAATAGCGTTCTTTCCATAAAGAGCCCCTTGTGGTCCTTTTACAACTTCTATCAAAGCCAAATCAAACAATTCTTGATTTAACAGACTAGGATCTGCTATTGTAACCCCATCTATTACAAATGCAACAGGAGCATCAGAATTTCGAATTTGAGGTATCCCTCTAATTACTAAAGAATTTACCCCGATAGCCTGACTTTCGCTCAACTTAAGGTTAGGCACTAAATTGGCAAAGTTGGCTACATTATTTATACCCGCTTTTTCAATCCCGTCAGAATTAAAGGCTGTGACGGATTCTGGAGTTGTCTGAATTGAAGCTGTACGCTTTCTAGATTTACCCATTACACCGGCAAAGCCCTGTACCACAACATTGTCTAATTGTTGTGCATCTTCTTCCATAACAATGTTTATGCTAGCGTTCTCTCCTATCGTTACTTCTTGTTTTTTAAAGCCGATATACGAAATCTCCAATACGGCACCTATAGCGGATGTAATCTCAAAATTTCCATTAAAATCTGTGGTTACCCCGTTTGTTGTTCCTTTTTCAACAATGTTTACCCCCGGCAAAGGCTCTCCGTTAAAATTTACGGTGCCGCTTACCGTCTTTTCTTGTGCCAAAATTACGATTGGCATCAACATTAAAATAAATAGTAGTTTTTTCATAAGTGACTGGCTTAGATATGCTTTGAATTAGTTTGATAAAAGTAGTTCGCACATATTCTTATCAATTATTTACGATTACTAAAAGTTTATTTAATAATTTTAAAACATAAATCGGAATTCATGAAAAAACAGGAATTTTTTAGTCTGCCCTTCACCGCTGCGTATTTTGAAATTTTGATAGCGCAATTAAAAGAAACCTTTAAAAAAAAGCATGGTATAAAAGAGATACCGAAATCCATGCAATTCTATGGGTATGGAAATTATGATCCTGAGAAGCCAAACCTTAAAGAAGACTTAGAACATATTGGAAGCGATTTTATCAATGGAAAGTATCTTTATGACAAAGTTAGGGACTTTAGAAAGGGAAAACCGATCATAAAAATCAACCAATATTACAAATCCGTTCTACTTTTATACTTAGGTTATGATTCCGTTGATAGTTTTCTTGATGAAAACCGGCTAGAAGAATCAAAGGAAAAAAAACAGCTTGCCCTATTGTATGATGAACAGGCAAACAAAACTTTTTATTACATAAACTATTACTATGGGGAGGATGATGTTATCCTAAAAGGAGAAACCATTATATCCAACAACTGGAAAAAGATAAAGCATACCTATGTATACCCTCAAGAAGATGGAACGAATAAAGAGCATTACAATTTTGGAAATATAGTCCGGAGAGAAGACACCTTACACATTAATTCCAAAACCTTGTTAGACGGCAAATTGGTGGAGGGAGCCAGTGAAATCTATTACATAGGGCATACCGACCCCTCTAACGTAAGGTATTTAATAGGCACCTACTGTACTTTTGACATCTACACAAATACCGTGGCAGGCCAATCGATTCTTGAACGATGTGATTCTAAGGAAGACATGGAGGAGCGGTCGAAAAACCCGACCATCCCCCCTTACATTGCCATGGAAGTCAGGAGCAAAAGAATTGTAAACAAAAGCATAGTACCCAAGCACTTTCTTGAAATTTCCGAAGCTAGCCCATATGCATCAATTTACGAAAGCCTTGCGGGCTCCTATATGTTGACTTTCTATTTTCCCAACGGATTTGAAGAAAAACTCTATTTTAAAATTTTGCCTACCAACTATAGAATGATTGTTCAAACAGAGAATGTCTATTTTGAAAAAGATAATCTGGATTTACTCAATAAAGGTTCCGTAGTACATTTTAGTTTTAATTTTGCAGGTATTATAGCCTTTGACCATGTAGATATTTACTTTAAAACCTACTTCTTAAAAGACGACAGCGAAAGACATGATGGTGTTTTTAGCGGGATTGATAATGAAAATAGATTGGTCAACGGTTCCGTATCTATCGATTTCACCAAATCAGAACACTAACCCCCTTCCCCAAAAAAAGAGTACGTTTTACCCCCTTCCCTTCACAATTAAATAATTACTCGATAAGCTTTTCTTAACGCCCAAAAAATTACAAATAGTGAAATTATATTGAATTTTGCATTTCAATATTTACTATTTGTAAACTTTTGATAACTTTCAAGATACAATACAAAGACATACGATTTCTTGCCTATGGTACCTTTGCTTCCTTTGGCACCTACTTCTGTATGTACGCATTTCGCAAACCGTTTACCGTTGCCACTTACGAGCAACTTTCTTTTATGGGTATCGATTATAAAATCATTTTGATAATCACCCAGGTCTTAGGGTATATGCTTTCCAAATTCATTGGTATTAAGCTTATTTCCGAGCTTCGGGCGACCAAGAGACTGCCCTACCTTCTTCTCATGATATCCCTTGCCGAATTGAGTTTGGTTCTTTTCGGGCTGGCCCCTCCTCCTTATAACATTGTATTTATGTTTTTTAACGGTCTCTCATTAGGAATGATTTGGGGTATTGTTTTTTCATATCTGGAAGGAAGAAAATTTACAGAAATTTTGGGAGTTACCCTCTGCTCGAGTTTCATTGTTTCCAGTGGGGCCGTAAAATCATCGGGACTCTTATTGATGCGGGCCACGGGTGCTTCCGAAATTTGGATGCCGGCTTTGACCGGTGCCGTCTTTCTCATTCCCTTTTTAATCTTTGCCATAATGCTCGACCGTATTCCAAAACCTACGGAAGAAGATAAAATCTTGCGAAAAGAACGCAAGCCCATGAGTCGGGCCGACCGCAAAAAGGTGTTGTCGAACTTCTTCTTTCCTATCCTGATTCTTGTCCTTTTCTATATCAGCCTTACGGCCATACGCGATTTTCGCGATAATTTTTCACGAGAAATATGGGACGCCGTCGGCTTTGAAGACAATGCCTCTATCTATACGCTTTCGGAGCTTCCGGTAGCAGTAATCGTACTATTGTCCATCGGACTCTTTGCTTTTGTAAAGAACAACTACCGCGCCTTTGTCACCTATCACTACCTACTAATTTTCGGCGCCTTATTAATTGGCATCAGTACATTTCTATTTCAAAACCAGGCCATAGGCCCTGTACTTTGGATGATTCTAATTGGCTTGGGACTGTACATCTGCTACGTCCCCTTCAATTGTATATTTTTTGACAGGATGATAGCCACGTTTAAGATCGAAGGTAATGCAGGATACCTCATCTATATAGCCGATGCCTTCGGATACCTAGGAAGCATGGCCGTTTTACTCTACAAGAATTTCGGCCAAGGTTCCGTCTCGTGGCTACAGTTCTTTAGCTATGGAACCTATGCCATAGCCTTTATCGGCCTTGTCGCGGCCACTTGCTCATTACTCTACTTCAAAAAAAAATACAGACAGGAACAACAGACATTAAACAATGAACTACAGATAGTATGACCATGGAGAATAAATATGACCTGATCGTAGTTGGCGGAGGTATTCTAGGAACCTTTCATGCCTACCATGCCATAAAAAAAGGCCTTAAGGTGGCCTTGCTTGAAAAAGACGGAAAGCCCCAAGGCGCCACGGTACGGAATTTTGGCCAGGTAGTACCCTCGGGCATGGACTCCAAATGGCAACTTTACGGACGCGAAAGCTTAGCCATTTACAAAAACATCCAATCGAAATTCGATATATCGGTCCGCCAGGAGGGCAGCGTCTATATAGCCTCCAACGAAGAAGAAACGCAACTCTTGCTCGAGCTTAACGCCATAAACCTTGCCAATGCATATCCTTCAAAATTGTTGACCCAAGGGGAATGCCTTGAAAAATATCCTGGGTTGCGTACGGACTACGTGAAAATGGGACTCTTTTTTCCCGAAGAGATAATGGTTGAACCCCGACTGATGATAGGCAGACTCCAAGACTATCTTCGAGAATTAGGCCTGGAAATCTTTTTCAACAAAACGGTCATAGAGTGCAATGCCCTTACGAACTGGGTACAGGTACACAGCACGGACAATACCACCCTTTCGGGCACCAAGGTCATTATTTGTAACGGTAGCGATTTTAAAAATTTATACCCGAACAGGTTTGCCGAAAGCGACCTTGTAGTATCAAAATTACAGATGATGCAGACCAAACCACAACCCAATTACAAATTACCCAGCTCCGTTCTAACCGGTCTTTCCATACGTCGTTACGAGGCTTTTTCAGAATGCCCCTCCTATTCGGCCATCAAGGCTAGGGAAAACCATGAATCCCTTGAAAGAAAATGGGGAGTACACATTCTTTTTAAGCAAGCTGCCGATGGCTCCGTTATAATTGGCGATTCCCATGAATATGCACCGGCATCCCGCATAGAAGAATTGGGAATGGATTTGAATATGGACATTGATCACTTCATTCTTCAAGAAGCCAAAAAAATATTCGACCTTCCCACCTATAGAATCCAAAACCGTTGGTACGGTCTCTATTCCCAATGCAAATCGGCAGATATTTACCAACAGACCATAGACCGAAACATCCATATCGTGACCGGCATAGGCGGTAAAGGCATGACCGGTAGTGCGGGATTTGCCAAAGAAAATATCAATTCAATATTCAATTTACAAGATGCATAACATAGAATTAGCAGTATTTGACATGGCCGGTACGGTCGTTAACGAAGACAACATCGTCTACAAGACCCTACAAAAAGCCATTAACAAAACAGGACATGAACTAACACTAGATTTTGTTCTGGAACATGGTGCCGGAAAGGAAAAACACCAGGCCATAAAAGATATTTTACAAGCCATTGGCAATCTACCAAACCAAGCCTCAGAACCTATTTTTTTAGATTTTAAGCACTTGTTAGACGAAGCCTACGGTGAATTAAAGGTGACTTCCTTTGAAGGTGTGGAAGAGGTATTGGCCACACTAAAAGCCCAAGGCATCAAAATAGCCCTTAATACGGGTTACAACAAAACAATAGCCGAGCTGTTGTTACAAAAAATGAACTGGGTCAAGGGAGAGCAATACGACGCACTTGTTACGGCGGACGATGTTTTGGAAGGACGCCCGAACCCTGCTATGATCAGTAAAGCCATGGAAATTCTAGAAGTAAGCGATGCCAATAAAGTGTTGAAGGCCGGCGATTCGATCATTGATATCGAAGAAGGCAAAAACGCAAACTGTGGGGTTACGGTCGGTGTTACCACCGGTGCCCATACCGCTGCACAATTAAAATCCGCTGAACCTACTTATGTCTTACATTCTCTTGTGGAACTCACCGATTATATAAAAGGTTGAGTTGCTACCGTAGCGGTATAGGGCTACAACGAACGATTCGTTCCAGGAAACCTGGGAACGGATCGTTTTGTTTATACGAGGGTTTTGATTTCTATATAAAGAAATAAACCACCAACATCTTGGTCGGCGCATCACTTCGATTGACAGGAACATGCGGAATACGACCATCAAAGAAAATGGAATCGCCGTCTTTCAACAATACCTCTTCTTCGTCAATTATATAATAGCACTCCCCACTGAGCATATATTTGAACTCATAGGCGTCCGTAGTTACCTTTTCCCTTTCCGAATTGGGCTGCACTTCCAACAAGACAGTTTCAAACCCTAATGATGAAAGTTGTTTTCCGAAGATATAGGTATAGTTAAAACCAACGGCATTAGCTTCCTTTTCTATACTGGAATTATCCTCTTTACGGGAAACGATAAATTTGGCGCCGTTTACCTTGGCCATGCCGTTGAAAAAGTCGGTAACCTCAACTTCAAGTGAATTGATAATTTTCAACAGCACAGGTAACGACGGAATGGTACGCCCGTTTTCTATACGCGAAATCAAACCACCGGTCACTTCGGCAACACGCG
Organism: Zobellia galactanivorans; assembly: GCF_000973105.1. NCBI lineage: Bacteria > Pseudomonadati > Bacteroidota > Flavobacteriia > Flavobacteriales > Flavobacteriaceae > Zobellia > Zobellia galactanivorans. Next base: position 1,851,662 of record NC_015844.1, read on the forward strand.
CAATATCGCTAATGGTCTTATTGTTCTCCTTTCGTATTTCCTTAATTCGTTTTCCTATACCAATAAGGTAGTCTTCCATATCTAAAACTTAATATACAAACATACTATTAAATGATTTTATGACACCTAAACACACAAAATAGGATAACATTTTTAGGTGATAAAATTCCAAATTTTTAGTCATAATTACAAAATGTTTATTTGACTATTTGTAAATAACATTAAGATAACATTTTTATAATAACACCTACGAAAATCTTGCAATAACTTAATATTTAAAGACATTTCGCTTAACCTGTTCATTAGATATTTGTTGCGTAATAATTAACCAAAGTTTACAAATACGAAAAAAATGAAAAGAACAGTTCTTTTAGCCTTATTCACTTTAATGGTCAGTATGGCCGTCCGTTCACAGACGAATTTTACGGGAACGGTACTCGACGAAAACAACATGCCCCTTCCGGGCGCTTCTTTGGTTATCAAGGGAAGCGCTACCGGTGTAGCCGCTGATTTTGACGGTAATTTCAGCATAGAGCTACCTCAAGGGAATGAAATTCTTGTAGTATCGTATCTCGGATACATCCCCTCCGAATTCAACACCTCCGGAAAAACAACGGCAACCATCGTTTTACAACCCAACTCAGAACAATTGGACGAGGTTGTAGTTACCGCCTTAGGAATTAAAAGAGAAGCAAAAAAACTGGCCTATTCGGTACAAAAGGTTTCCGGGGACGATCTTTCCGAAGCAAAGGAAACCAATGTAGTCAACTCTTTGTCGGGTAAATTGGCCGGTGTACAGGTTACTGGCGGTAATTCCGGTGTAGGTTCTTCTTCGCAAATAATTATTCGCGGCGAAAGTTCCCTGAACCCAAGTCCCAATGCAAATTCACCTTTATTCGTAGTTGATGGCATCCCCATCAACAACAGCGTCAACAGCCGGGGAAGCGAAAACAATATGGAAGTAGATTACGGAAATGGCGCACAGGATATCAACCCCGACGACATCGAGACCATGAATGTACTGAAAGGGCCAAGTGCTACCGCCCTTTACGGTTCAAGGGGAGCGAACGGGGTTATACTGATCACTACAAAATCGGGCAAGAATAAAAAAGGACTAGGCGTATCATATACCAACAATACCACTTTTGAATCTATTTTAACATTTCCTGAATACCAATACGAATACGGCCAAGGCTCCAATGGTCAGTTCGCTTTTGGAGACGGCGGTCAAAACCGCTCTATTACCGGAGGTGTAAACGACCATGTTGATGAAAGCTGGGGTCCCGCCCTTAACGGGCAATTGATCGCACAGCACGACAGCCCGACTACCAGCGGACTCCTTGCCGGAGACGTACATGTACGCCCGCGAAATGCCGATGGCACTTTTTCAGATGAAATTATCGCTACACCCTTTTTATCAAGACCGGGCAATATCAAAAGCTTCTTTGAAACCGGCCATACGATAAGCAATAACATTGCCCTAACGGGCGGTAACGAATTCGGTAATTTTAGATTGTCATTTACAGACTTAAAGAGCGAAGGCATAGTTCCCAACACAGATTACAATAGACGTTCTTATGCCCTTAACGGATCCTACCAACTTGCAGAATGGTTTAAGATTTCGGGCTCCATGAACTATATAAACAGTAACTCCGGCAATAGACCCGTAAATTCCTATGGTACGGAAAACATAATGTACCTCTGGGTTTGGTTCGGACAACAGGTAGACATGAACTCGCTTCGAAACTACTGGCAACCGGGCTTAGAGGGGGTACAACAATACAATTACAACTACAACTACCATGACAACCCGTATTTTAATGTCTATGAAAACACCAATAGTTTTGATAAAGATCGTGTAATTACCAACATGCGCGCAGACATCAAATTGGCCAAAGGTTTAGATTTTATGTTCCGAACCGGGTTCGACTATGCAGACGAAGTCGATATGCGAAAAAGAGCTTATTCAACACAGCGCTTTCCTAAAGGCCAATACAGGGAAGATTATATCTATTCGTTTGAGCAGAACACGGATTTTTTACTTGGGTACAACACTACCTTCCACGAAGATTTCGACCTCGCGGTTTCATTTGGGGGCAACAACCGGACTTTTAAGAGTAGCTACCAACGTATAACCGCCAACTCGCTGTCTATTCCCGGCATATACAACTTTGGGAACACTGCAGAACCACTCACTTCTAGCGACTATGACGATAAAAAAGAAGTAAACAGCTTATATGCCTTCGCAAATTTAGGTTTCAAAGACTATCTCTTTTTAGACGTAACGGGCAGAAACGACTGGTCTTCTACGCTTCCACTCGAGAACAGCAGTTATTTTTATCCATCGGCCGGGCTTAGCCTTATTCTTTCGGATATGTTCAACCTTCCTCAAAGCGTTTCCTTTGCAAAATTAAGAGCTGGATGGGCAAGTGTCGGCAATGATACCGACCCTTACAATTTATTGCCCACCTACGGATTTGGAACTACCTTCAATGGTTTTTCAAGGGTAAACTCACCATCGGAATTAAAGTTGCCCGAATTGAAACCCGAAAGAACCAATTCTTTCGAAATAGGAACGGACCTCAGGTTTTTTGGTAGTCGCTTAGGCCTAGACATTGCGGTATATAGATCCATAACGGAAAACCAGATCATTTCCCTTCCCGTTTCCAATACCTCAGGGTATAACCAAAGGGTAATCAACGCCGGTAAAGTGCAAAATGAAGGTCTTGAGATCACCGTGAACGCCACTCCGGTCAAAACCAAAAACTTTGCATGGAACACAAATATCAACTTCACTTCGAACAGGGGTGAAATTTCGGAACTTACCGATGGCCTTGATTTTTATCAAATCAAGGAAAACTACCTTATTGTAGGTGCGGAAGTAGGAGAGAAAATGGGTGACTTATATGGTACCGGTTTTGTTGAAGTAACCGATGCCAACAGCCCACATTTTGGCCAATGGATCATCAATCAAGATACCGGGCTCCCTTCAAGGGACAGTGAGCTTAGAAACCTAGGCAATTACAATCCTGATTTTATGGTCGGACTTCAAAATAGCTTCCGCTACAAGAACCTTAATTTAGGTGTGCTCTTCGACTGGAGGCAAGGTGGTGTTTACCATTCAAGAACGGTCTCCATTGGCGGCACTACAGGCCTCTTGGATTTTACAACAGAAGGAAGGGAAAGCGGTATTGTTGCCGAAGGGGTTATAAATACAGGAACGGAAGAAAACCCTGTATACGTAGAAAACACCATAAATGTACCAGCTTCTAGTTACTACGCTACAGTATATAACCGAAGTAACGAAGAAACCACAATGTACGATGCTACTTATGTGAAACTTAGAGAAGTCAAGTTGGGCTATAACTTCCCTAAAAAACTATTTGACCGATCGCCTATTACATCGGCCAGTATCTCTTTCGTTGGCCGTAATCTAGCCTTATGGACGGAAAACCCCCATGTCGACCCGGAAACCATCTCTTTTTCAGGAGGCACCGTAGTTCCCGGGGTAGAAGATATGGCATTGCCTAGCACAAGAAGCTATGGTATTAATTTGAACATTGAGTTCTAAATAGAATTAATCAACACAATAAATTCAAGATGAAAACATCAAAAATAATAGCGATAATTTTTATCACGGGGTTAAACCTACTTGGTTGTACCGATGATTTTGAAGAAATAAACTCAAACCCCAACGCCCCTGAGGCAGTAAGCGCAAATCTGCTTACGGCTACGGCTACTTCTGAAATAGTACGTACCTTGACCCAAGAAGGGTATTCTGACGGAAACACCATTACCCAGCTCATGGCAAAAAACAACTTTCCAGGTTTTGGCCAATTTGAATGGGGAGATCAAGGACTGTGGAACTTCTTTTATCAGATTTTACCGGAGGTGAACGATATTTTGGAAATATCGAGGACAGAAGGCACTAAGAACAGTACCTATGAAGGTATAGCCTTATCGTTAAGGGCACTTTGCTTTGCCAATTTAACGGATCTTTATAACAACGTTCCATATACGGAAGCCCTTGTAGGTAAATCCGAGGGTGTTTTTACCCCCAAATATGATGACCAAGAAACTATTTACAATGGTATACTTGCTGATTTAGCCGAAGCCGATGCGGTTTTGTCCAAAGGTCAACCCATAACCGGAGCTACCGGCGATGTGATATACGATGGGGATGCCTCCAAATGGAGAAAACTGGCAAATTCCCTGCGATTGCGTTACTTATTGCGCATCTCCAAACAAAGGGATGTATCCGCAGAAATGCAGGCCATTGTTAACGACGGCAACTACATTACCACAAACGACGACAACGCGACCCTTACCTTTAGCGGCACCTCGAATACAGATTCCTGGCCCGAAAGCACAGGACGTATCGGTGGTTTTGACGAAAAAAGTTTGTGTACTACAGGGCTGGAATATCTGACCCGTTTCAACGACCCTAGATTGGATATTTGGTTTGACCGCAATAGCAATGGCGAGTATGTTGGCATACCCATTGGACTGAACCAAGATAATGCCAGGGCTTACGATGATGCAAATAGCCCTAGCCGATTGGATGTTGAATTGTTCTACTTCTCCAGAACCGAAGCCGAGGCTTTCGTTATAAAAAGCTCCGAGGTTTATTTTATTTTGGCCGAAGCAGCGGAAAGAGGGTTCATTTCAGGTGATGCCGAAACATTTTATAATGAAGGCATCCGACAAAGTATGAAATACTGGGGCGTAACCGATGATGCCGTAATCGATACTTATTTGGCCCAACCTTCCGTAGCATACAATGGAAGCGTAGAATTGCTAATGACCCAAAAAACACTGGCCCTATGGAACGTCGATTACCAAGGTTGGTTCGATTATAGAAGAACTGGTCTACCTGCACTCGAGGCCGGACCTGACAACGAGAACCAAGGTCGTTACCCTGTTCGATTTTTATATCCTTCTAGCGAACAAACACTCAACGGGGTCAATTACAAAGCTGCAGTTGAAAGCATCGGTGGAGATAACATTAATTCCAAAGGATGGTGGGAAACCGGAAGCCGCTATTAAAACATTTATTGTAAAAACAGGGGGTGCCTCGGCTTGCAATCGGGGCAACCCTCCTTGTTGATTTTAATCTTACACCCAAAAAATGAAACTACTAAAATCGCTTATTCGTGTTTTAACGCTCTGTGGAATATGTTCCCACTACGCAACGGCACAAGAAGCACCAAACCTCGGCATCGAACACGTAGTGGTCATAGGTTTTGACGGACTGAGTCCAGACGGACTGCAAAATGCACATACCCCGACTTTTGATAAACTCATGCAAGAAGGCGCCTATTCCTTGCATGCCAGGGCAGTGCTTCCTACGAGTTCAAGTTCCAACTGGGCCTCAATGATCATGGGTGCCGGCCCCGAACAACACGGTATTACCTCCAACGCTTGGGAACGCGATAATTTTACCCTTTCGGCGGTAACACAAAGCGAAGAGTTTATCTTTCCGACCATTTTTCAATTGACCCACGACCAAATAGCCTCCGCTGAAATAGGAAGCATTTATCATTGGGGCGGTTTTGGAAGGTTGTTCGAGAAAAGTGCGGTTGATTATGACGTGAACCCGGAAACGGAAGACGAAACGGCTGTTTTGGCCAGCGCCTACATTAAAAGTAAAAAACCAAAACTGACCTTCATCCATTTTGACCATGTAGACCATGCGGGTCACGAATTTGGCCATGGCACACCGCACTATTACGAATCGGTCGAAAAGGCCGATGCCCTTTTGAAACAAGTCATCACGGCCATAAAACAGGCCGATTTAGCGGATAAAACCTTGGTCATCGTAAGTGCCGACCACGGAGGCTTGGGGAAAGGCCACGGAGGCGAATCGCTCAAAGAAATCGAAATTCCGTTTATCGTTTGGGGAAAAGGGGTGAAGCAAAACCATAAAATCACCCATCCGGTATACCAATACGACAACGCTGCCACGGTAGCCTTTGCCCTCGGAATCAAAACTCCACATGCATGGATAGGAAAACCTATTATATCGGCCTTTCAAGGTCATGAAATAAAAGATGGCTATACCGTTCTTGAGCAGTTCAAGGAACCTCTTATTTCCCCTAAGGCGGAAGGCTATAAAAAAGCGGGCGGAGTTTTCGTCGAAAAGGCTTCCCTGAAAATCGAAAACCCCAATGTAACGGGAGTGATCCGGTATACGCTTGACGGTTCATTGCCCACAAAAACTTCCAAATCTTACGAAAAGACTATCCCGCTAACCCAAAATACGGTAGTAAAAAGTGCGATGTTCAGAGGTGGAAAAATTAATAGTCCGGTAGCAGAGGCCTTTTTCAGAATACAACCCAAAACCCTATCAAAACCCGTAAAATACGAGCTTTTTTACATGGACAAGCTTTTGTTTTTACCTGCCTTGGGCGAAAAAAAACCAAATGCAACGGGCAACACCTTCGAAATAACCTCAGATGAAATAAAAGACAAGGTCAAGAGCAATACCGTAGTAAGGTTCACCTCGTATATCCAGGTGAAAGAAAACAGCAATTATAGGTTCTACCTTCGCTCAGATGATGGAAGCCAACTCTTTATTGACAACCAACTGATAGTGGATAATGATGGGGATCATGGTGTCAAGACGAAAGATGGCCAAATCAACCTAAAACCAGGCAAGCACGCCATTAAAGTACTTTGGTTCAATGGTGGGGGCGATGGTTGGTTGGATGTTTTTGTAGAAGAAGGCGATGCTGCCAAACAAATACTTACCCCTCCCTTATTAACCACCGATTAAATGAAGTTTCTCAATTTTTGTTTTATAACACTGTTTTCGCTGGGTACTACAGTTTGTGCCCAGCAAAATGGCAATGAACTGACTCCCTGGAAATATGGCATGCTAGACATACACCATATCAACACAGGCAGGGGCGATGCCGCTTTTTTCATTCTTCCGGACGGCACAACCCTTTTGATAGACGCTGGAGACCTATCTGAGACCCATGCCCGGACCCTTTCCGCCAGAAATGCCAAACGGGTACCTAATAATTCTAAATCGGCTCCGGAATGGATTGTTGACTATATTGGGCAATTCGCTCCAAAAGGCAAAATCCTACAACTCGATTACGCCCTCATCACCCATTACCATGATGATCATTTCGGGGAAATGGATGCCAATCGAAAACTAATAAAAGAAGGGGATTACGCCCTGACTGGAATAACCGAAGTAGGCCACCACATCCCCATTAAAACCCTTCTAGACCGCGGAAGCCATTTTCCTATCGACCTCAAGGATACTGAAATCCAAAAGGAAATCAATAAAAACGATGCCTATGGAATGATTCCCACGCTTCAAAACTACTGGAAGTTCATTTCCCATCAAACAAAGACCACCGGACTCCAACATAAAATATTTGAAGCGGGTCAAGTGAACCAGATCGCCCTTAAAACACAAGCCAAAGATTTTCCAGATTTCAATATTCGAAACATTGCGGTTAACGGCCACATATGGACGGGCCGTTCAAACGAAACCTTTTCACTGTTCAAAAAGGGCGAATATTCTGGTGAGAACCCCTTAAGCACTTGCCTTAAAATCAGTTATGGCGATTTCGACTATTTTACCGGAGGGGATATCAGCGGTATTGACGCTTTTGGCGGCACCGATATTACTTCATTAGAGTCTAACATTGCCCCTATCATCGGCGCTGTTGATGTGGCCACCTTAAACCACCATGGCAATCGCGATTCCCAAAATAGCTTTTACGTACGAAGCTTAAGGCCCCGGGTCTGGATACAACAAAATTGGTCTAGCGACCATCCGGGCGAAGAAGTCTTACGCCGGATTACATCTAGGGAACTCTATCCGGGTGAGCGGGATGTTTTCAGTACGGCAATGCTGCAAGCCAACAAAGATGTCATCGGAGAGCGACTTGACCAATATAAAAGTCAAAACGGCCACGTAGTCTTACGGGTTGAAAAAGGAGGGGAATCTTATAGAATATTTATTTTGAACGATACTTCAGAAACGCGGGAAGTTGTATCAGAACACGGTCCTTATGCATCCGAATAAAAAAATCAAACCCAACAAAAGAACCGAGGGCGATATTAATTACACCCCTGCCAGACAGGCTTGGTTAGACCACGCAATCGATGAAAGTACAAAAGTCCTCCTTGAAAAAGATGCCCGTTATTTTTTTCACCAAGCCCTATCATCTCCCTGTCTCGACGTACTTAAAAACTGTGAGGGGCCCTATATAGAAAACCTTTCCGGTAAAAAATATCTTGATTTTCATGGCAATAACGTACATCAGTTGGGGTTTTCACACCCCAAACTCGTACAGCGCCTTACCGAACAACTGCAATCACTGACCTTTTCTACCCGGCGTTATACCAATGAAACGGCCATTAATTTTGCCGAGAAACTGGCCTCGCTTTTGCCATCGGATCTCAACCGCACACTTATGACCCCCAATGGTAGTGCCGCCATTGGCATCGCCCTTAAACTGGCACGGGCGGTCACCGGTAAATTCAAGGTAGTTTCATTTTGGGATTCCTTTCACGGTGCCTCTTTAGATGCCATAAGCGTAGGTGGGGAATCTGTTTTTCGCGAGCACATGGGGCCGATGATGCCCGGGGTCGAACGTATACCGCCACCAGTGACCTACCGTGGTATCTATGAAAACAACGAATCTAAATGCCTAGAATATCTAGAGTATGTATTTGCAAAGGAAGGCGATATAGGGGCCTTCTTGGCCGAGACCGTACGGAATACCGATGTACAGGTTCCCTCCAAAGCTTTTTGGAAAGAAGCCCGCAAACTTTGTGATAGATATGGCGTGCTATTGATTTTAGACGAAATCCCCATAGCCCTGGGCCGGACCGGAAAAATGTTCGCTTTTGAACATTACAACATAGAACCGGACATACTTTGTTTGGGAAAAGGCCTTGGAGGTGGTATCTTTCCTCAGGCCGCCATCGTTGCCCGTGATTCCTATAATAAATTCAGTGATATTTCCTTGGGCCATTACACCCATGAAAAGAGCCCCCTTGGAGCTGCTGCAGCTTTGACAACCCTAGAAATCATCGAAGAAGAAGGACTGCTGAGCAAAGTGAAAAAAGATAAGGACTTCATGTACCAAGAAATGAACAGGCTTCAAGCAAAGCATGATATTATAGGCGATGTTCGCGGCTTAGGACTACTCTGGGGCATTGAACTCGTAAAGAACCATACGACCAAAAAGAAAGCTATACACGAAGCGGAGAAAGTTATGTACGAATGTCTAAAAAACGGACTTAGTTTTAAGGTCTCGGCCGGTAACGTACTCCAACTGGCCCCAGCCCTCACTATTTCCGAAGATAAGCTTAAAGAGGCCATTCAAATTGTCGATAATTCCCTTACTTCGCTAAACCTTTAAACCAACTCAAAAAATGAAAAATACCTTACCTCTCTTAATTTTAACCTTTATGCTCTTTACGCTAGTACATGGGCAAAAAGTCCAATCTAGCTTATTGGTATCTCCGTACTTACAAGACGCCACCCCAAATTCCATCAAAATAATGTGGCAAACCTCTAGTGGGGAAGAGAGTATCGTAGAGTGGGGCACGACCCAGAAACTGGGAAAAAAAACAAAGGGCAAAGCCTTCGACGTCAACTTTACCGATTCTAGAATACACGAAGTTCAACTAGAAAACCTTAAAAGGTTTACCACCTATTTTTACCGTGTACGCACCGGAAAAACGGTATCGGACATCTTTCAGTTCAAGACTCCCCCTTTTGCAAGCGACAACCAATCGTTCAATATGCTTGCCATGAGCGATATACAAAAAGACCACTTGAATCCTGATAAGTTTTCAGAAATCGTAAACGAGGGTATTCTTCCCTATATTAAAACGGAGTACGGCAAAGAACTTACCGATAACCTCGCATTGGTTTTAGTGCCTGGCGACCTTGTGGAAAACGGCACCAAATACGACCAGTGGAAAGACGACTTCTTTGCCCCGGCACAAAAACTGTTCTCGGAGGTTCCCGTTTACCCCGTACTGGGCAACCATGAAAAAAATTCGGCCTATTACTTCAAATACTTCAGCCTGCCAAAAAATGGAACACCTGCCTATGCCGAACACTGGTGGTATAAAGATTATGGCAATACGCGCATCATCGGCCTGAATTCCAACGAAGGCTACCGAGATATAGAACAACAATACACCTGGTTGAAGGAGGTTTTGGCAGAAGCCGCCAAAACCCCCGATATCGACTTTGTATTCGCCCAATTACACCATCCGCATAAATCGGAATTATGGATACCCGGAGAAGAGGAATCTACCGGAAAAGTAATTAAGCTCCTTGAAGATTTCACCACAAAAACCGGCAAACCCAGTATTCACTTCTTCGGACACACCCATGGCTATTCGCGAGGGCAATCGAAAGACCACAAACACCTTTGGGTAAATGTTGCTTCGGCCGGTGGTGCTATAGACAACTGGGGCGAATTTGAGGGTCGCGATTACGACGAATTTACCGTAACCCAAGATGAATATGGCTTTGTCATGGTAGAGGTAGATGCCACCGAGGGCCGTCCTAAATTCACTTTAAAACGAATAAGCAGGGGCAATGAAAACATCTCAAGATCCAACGAAAAGACCGATGAAATCACCATTTTCGCCAAAAGCCACAAGCCCGAAACGCCCGAAGCCATTTCCCCCAAGGGAGAAAACATCGCATTTACCGGAACCACACTTAAAGCCGGCGGTTTCGCCAGTTCATTTGAGGGAGCCTATCATGCCGCAACGCATTGGCAAATTGCTACCAATGCCGATTTTTCAGATTTGATCTTAGATAGTTGGAAACAGTCAGAAAATTGGTATTATCTTGAAAATAGACAAGAAGGTGACGACCTTACCGATGAAGCTTCTAAAAGACTAAAGCCAGACACAACCTATTTCTGGCGCGTTCGTTATCGTGACCAGCACCTGAATTGGAGCGACTGGTCGAACACCTTAACCTTTAAAACCAACACCCCATGAAAAAACTGATATTCTGTCTTTTTGGACTTCTTTTTGTAAATGCCCAAGCTCAAGAGAGCGATACAAAAGTGATATTGATTACTTTGGATGGACTACGATGGCAAGAACTCTTTTCCGGAGCGGATCCCCTTTTGGTGTCAAACCGCGCCTACGTTCACGATACCACGGCATTGAAATCCCGATTTTGGAAACCAACGCCCCAAGAAAGAAGAAAGGCCTTAATGCCCTTTGTTTGGAATACCCTCTCGCAAAAAGGACAAATACATGGCAATCGAAACCTCGGGAGTAAGGTAGACCTTACCAACCGAATGTGGTTTTCATATCCGGGCTACAATGAAATATTGACCGGAAAGGCCGATGATAAACGCATAAACAGTAACGACAAAATTCCCAATCCCAACACCACCATTCTTGAAATCGCCCATTCGGATGAGCGCTATAAGAACAAAGTCGCCGCTTTTGGCAGTTGGGATGTTTTTCCTTTCATCGTAAACGAAGAACGTTCCGGGGTACCGGTAAATGCCGGATTTGAAATTGCCAAAGGCGATCAGCTCAGCGAGCGCGAAAAATTCTTGAACGAACTACAGCCAAAGGTCCCCAGCCCATGGGGCACCGTTCGTTTGGATGCATTTACCCACTATTATGCTATTGAGCATATGAAGAAAAACCACCCCCAATTAACTTATATCGCCTATGGGGAAACCGATGACTTTGCCCATGACGGCAATTACGAAGCCTACTTGACATCGGCCCATAACACCGACGCCCTGCTCAAAAACCTGTACGATTTCACTCAACAAGACCCTTTCTACAAAGACAAGACCCTCTTTATAATCACTACAGACCACGGAAGGGGCACCCAACCTTTGGAAACTTGGAAAAGCCACGGCGACAAAATAAAAGGTGCCGGACAGGTATGGATGATTTTATTTGGAAAAGGCGTTTCCGCCCATGGTGAAATCTCAAGTCCGAAACAACTATACAGCAACCAGATAGCACCAACGGTTCTAAAGGCTTTGGACCTTAAAACCGAAGCGCCGAACATGCCCGGAAAAGTCCTATCCTTAAACAAAGATTGAAACAATGATTTTCATAATGATAGCTTGATATTAAGTTAACTCCCCAACAGTGTGTTTAAACGAATTTTACCCTGTGATTATTTGAGTTAGTCTAGTTTGAGTTAGTTTAGTAAAACCGGTGTATTTGTCTCATGCACCGGTTTTTTCATGTCGAAAAACCACCTCTTCACACGTAAAGATTAACTAACAAATTGTTAATCTAGAGTTTACGGCCGTGTCAACTAAAAACCCAATCTTTATCGAAACTTGTTTTCTCTGTATGAAAATAGTTCCGGTATACCTATCCGCCCTTATGGCCCACATTCTAATTTCGCAACTTAGAAGCTATTTTTCGCCTCCTAAAATTCAAAAAACCCAGAAAGCCTAGCCCCCTTCGTTACCATGAAAAAAAGACCTGTTGATATTGTTGTCATTTCAGACGTACACCTTGGCACCTATGGTTGCCATGCCAAAGAACTTATCAAGTACCTAAAATCTATCAACCCGAAGCAAGTAGTGCTCAACGGCGATATTGTAGATATATGGCAGTTCAACAAACGTTACTGGCCCAAATCGCACATGAAGGTGGTAAAATTGCTTATGGAGTGGATTGCCAAAGGTGTACAGGTACACTACATTACCGGCAACCATGATGAAATGATGCGTAAATTTTCCGGATTTAAGCTTGGCTCCTTCAGTATCGTCAATAAACTGGTCTTAACGGTACATGGCAAGCAGGCCTGGATCTTTCACGGCGATGTTTTTGATGTTACCATGCAGCATTCGAAATGGTTGGCAAAGTTGGGGGCCATTGGATACGATACCCTCATACTCATCAATAGCGCCGTAAATTTCTGCTATAAAAAATTTGGAAGGGGTCCTGTTTCCATGTCCAAAAAAATAAAGAACAGTGTAAAATCGGCAGTAAAGTTTATCAACAACTTCGAACAAACCGCTGCGGATATTGCCATAGAAAACGATTTTGATTACGTCGTATGTGGCCATATTCACCAACCCGAGATCAAATCCATAGAAACCGAAAACGGTTCGGTAATCTACTTAAATTCGGGAGATTGGATCGAAAACCTTACCGCACTTGAATACACCAAAGGCAAATGGGAGCTATACAGGTACGAAGACGACATGTACCTTCAATCCTACAATTCAGACCATAACGACCATGTTGATATGCTGGAAAAAAAAGAACTTTTCCAGAGCCTTATGTCAGAGTTCAACGATATGGTCGCATCAAAAGTAAGTAAATGACCCACCTCAAAAAACAAGGTAGATGAAAGTACTCTACGCCATACAAGGCACGGGAAATGGGCATTTGAGCAGGGCTCGCGACATCATTCCCGCCTTAATGAAAAAGAATATAGAACTAGATATACTGGTCAGTGGCACCCAAGCCGATATTAAACTTCCCTTTCCCGTAAAATACCAGCTAAGCGGATGGAGTTTTATATTCGGAAAAAAAGGTGGCGTTGATATGTGGAGCACCTATCTAAAGACAAATTCCGCCAGGATAAAGAAGGAAATAAAAAGCGTTCCGGTGGCGGCATATGATTTGGTCATCAACGATTTTGAACCCATTTCGGCATGGGCCTGCAAGACCAAGAACCTTCCTTGTGTGGCATTGAGCCACCAGGCGGCCGTTTTATCTCGCTATGCCCCCAAACCGAAGAAAAACGACCCTATAGGTAAGATCATACTCGAAAAATACGCACCGTCAACTACCCAATACGGATTCCATTTTAAATCTTATGACGAACGTATATTTACCCCGATCATCAGACAAGATGTTAGGTCCACTACCCGCACCTCGGGAGAACACTACACCGTTTACCTTCCCTCGTACAGCGATGAGAAACTCCTCCATATGCTCTCTCAAATAAAGGCTGTAAAATGGCAGGTATTCTCTAAGCACAACCAAAAAGAGATTTTTTCGAACAATATTACCATTAGCCCCATTACCAATGAGGCGTTTATAAAAAGTATGGCAAGCAGCAAGGGGGTGCTTTGCGGCGCAGGTTTTGAGACCCCGGCCGAAGCCTTACATATGCAGAAGAAACTTTTGGTCATCCCCATGAAAGGTCAATATGAACAGCAGTGCAATGCCGCCGCCCTAAAAGAAATGGGGGTTCCGGTAATCAAATCACTAAAGATGAAGCATCTTGACAAGATAAAAGATTGGGTAGACACCGAAGTCAGGTTAGATGTGCACTACCCCGATATTACCGATGAAATAATAGAATCGGTATTACAAGAATCGTTAACGGTTCAAAAAAACAGACCTCTTTAAATGACGCATACCAGTGGGACTCCCCTATTTGACTTGCAAGCTGAAGATTTTGGAACCGATTTTGTCTGGGGCGTTTCTACCGCAGCCTATCAGATTGAAGGCGCCTATAAAACCGATGGAAAGGGAAAATCAATTTGGGATGGCTTCGTAAGCAAAAAAGGAAACATTTTTCAAGACCAACACGGGCAGATCGCTTGTGACTTCTACAACAGGTACAAAGCTGATATTCTCCTGATGAAATCAATGAATATCGACCATTTCCGTTTTTCATTATCATGGTCGAGAATACTGCCCGACGGTACGGGCAAGGTGAATCAAAAAGGAATCGACTTCTATAACGCCCTCATTGATTTTTGTCTCGAGTGCGGCATTACCCCCTGGGTCACGCTCTACCATTGGGACCTACCCCAGGCCCTTGAAGACCTAGGCGGTTGGACCAATAGAAAAATACTTCATTGGTTCGAAGCCTATGCACAAATTTGCGCCGAAAATTTCGGTGACCGCGTCAAACATTGGATGGTACTCAACGAACCTATGGTATTTACCGGGGCGGGCTATTTTTTAGGCGTACACGCCCCTGGTAAAAAGGGACTCAAAAACTTTCTTCCCGCTATACACCACGCCGTTCTATGTCAGGCCTTGGGCGGAAAGACATTACGCAAAACCGTACCAAAGGCCGTAATCGGAACCACTTTTTCCTGTTCGCAAATTACACCTCGCTCCAAAAGCAAAAAGGATATCAAGGCGGCCCACAAGGCCGATGCGCTTTTAAACCGACTGTTTATTGAACCGAGCCTGGGCCTTGGTTACCCTAATGAAAGTATACCCGTTCTTCGGAAAATAAAAAAATACCAAAGACCCGAAGACGCCCAGAACAGCGTTTTTGAGTTTGATTTTATCGGTATTCAAAACTATACGCGGGAAGTCGTTCGCCACAGCTATACGGTACCCTATTTAAGGGCTAAAATTGTAAAGGCCACGGAGCGAAACGTCCCAACGACCTTAATGGATTGGGAGGTTTACCCGCCCAGCATATACGAAATGTTGAAAAAATTCAACGCTTACAAGGGCGTAAACAAGATTTTGATTACCGAAAATGGAGCCGCCTTTAAAGACCGTATGGAGGAAGGGGAAGTCAATGACACCCAACGAACCTCCTATCTTCAAAACTATCTCGCACAGGTCCACAAGGCCCGTTCGGAAGGATTAAAAGTATCGGGTTATTTTGTATGGACCTTTACCGACAATTTTGAGTGGGCCGAAGGCTATTATCCGCGGTTCGGTTTGGTGCATATCGATTTTCAAACCTTAAAGCGCACCATCAAGGCTTCGGGAAAATGGTACGGTAATTTCTTAAAAGGAAGAAAACACACGAAAGCCATTAAAACCAAAAAAACCGATGTCCCCATCGGCTGAATATTATTCAAGCTAATTCAAATAAGAACGTATGCCGGATATTGCACGGCAAAGATGGGTCTTATTCGGGCCCTGACCGTAACCCTAAGATTAGGGCTTTATTATGCTTGTGTTAAGCATGAAATTACCTCGCTACCCTTAAAATCAGAGTGGGGTGCATACGAGCACCCCACAAATATAATCCGTTCATAAATCGGTCCAATACACTAGGGCATCCTACAAATCGAACAAACTAGGCAACCACAGACTAAGCTGCGGAATATAGGTTACGAGCAGTAGGGCTATTATCATGGCGATAAACAATGGAAATAGCGGTTTTATGACCTTTTCTATGGTAGTATTGGCAATACCGACCCCCACAAAGAGCACTGAGCCCACGGGCGGCGTACAGAGTCCGATACAAAGGTTCAGAACCATAATAATACCAAAATGCACGGGATCTAATCCTAATTTGGTTACCACCGGCAAGAATATGGGCGTAAAGATCAATACCGCCGGGGTCATATCCATAAAAATACCAACGAACAAAAGCAGTAAGTTGATGATAAGCAGTATTACGATTTTATTGTCACTGATGCCCAAAAGCCCAGAGCTTATTTCTTGGGGAATATTCTCGTATGATAAGGCCCAAGACATACTCATTGAAGCTCCGATCAAGAGCATGACAATAGCGGTCGTAGAGGTAGAATCCAATAAAATCTTAGGAAGCCGTTCGAATGAAATCTCCTTATAAAAGAGTCCCAACAACAGACTGTACAGTACGGCTATGGCCGAAGCTTCGGTTGCCGTAAAGACTCCCACAACTATACCGCCAATAACGACTACCAACATAAAAAGACTTGGAAGGGCATCGACAAATGTCTTAAAGATCTGTTTGAACGAGCTGCGCTCCCCAACCTTATAGCCCTTTTTCTTTGCCCAGAACGAAGCAACGATCATCAGGAAGAGTCCCGTCAATATTCCAGGAATATACCCAGCCAAGAACAGGGCCGCGATCGAAGCCCCTCCACTTGCCAAGGAATAGACGATAAGCACGTTACTAGGGGGAATGACAAGACCGGTCGTAGCGGCCGTTATATTTACGGCAGCACCAAATTCACGGGAATAGCCTTCCCTTTCCATCTCCGGCCCTAAAATACTTCCCATGGCAGACGCAGCGGCCATAGAAGAGCCTGCAATGGCCCCCATGAGCATGGCGGAAACAATGTTGATCAAGGCCAAACCTCCGGGCAAAGCGCCCACTAGGGTCTTCGCAAAGGCGATCAAGCGGTGTGCGATACCTCCCTTGTTCATCAATTCCCCAGAAAGGATAAAGAGCGGAATCGCCAAAAGCGCAAAACTGTCAAGTCCTGTCCCTATACGTTGGGAAACCGTTGTGAATGCCGGTAATACCGGAATGCTCACCAACATGGTAAGCACAGATGATATGGCGATACTCCAGGCAACGGGGGTTCCAATGGCCAATAAAACCACAAAACTCAGCACCAAAACTAAAATTGGTAAATACTCCATAATACTTAATCGTTAAGAAGGTCAGATATTTTATAATAGATAATGAGCAAGCCACTTATGGGTATCACCAAGTATACCACGGATAAAGGAACTTGCAAGGCCGGAGAATGCTGGTCGAGTACATGCGTAATATACACCAATCGAGACCCTCCGATGACCAAGGCCCCTAGGCTAAAGAGTATCACCAACCAATGGACCACTAGCTGTAGTTTGCGCTGGGTTCTTTCACTGAAGCGTTTTGGCAGAACATCAATGGCTACGTGCAGGTTTTTTCCCGACACATATGCCGCACCCAATATCCCGATCCAAATCATAAGGTACCTGGCCAATTCATCCGTAAAGGAGCTCGGAGAGCCCAATAAAAATCGGCTGAACACCTGCCACAGAACGTTTAACACCATAACGCCCATTATCGTAACGAGAAAATAGGCCAACACCTTGTCTATGTTTTTCCGTAATTCCATATTATTTGGTTGCTTGAATTTCTTGAATCAATTTATACATGGCCTCGTCATCCTTGTACTTGTCAAAGGAATCCTTGATTTTTTCGGAAAAGAGACTTTTATCGGGCCTGATAATTTCAACCCCTGCCTTTTCTACCTCGGCCAATGCTTCCTCTTCCGATTCGGCCCATAGTTTACGTTGGTAACCGATGGATCCGTCAACGGCCTGCTTGAGCCAGCCTTGTTCTTCTTCGGAAAGGCTATCCCACAAATGGGTACCTGCCAAAAGTACATCGGGCAATACGGTATGTTCATCTAGGGTATAAAATTTACAGACTTCGTAATGTCGGGAAAGATAGAAGCTAGGCGGGTTGTTCTCCGCACCGTCGACAACACCTTGTTGTAGGGCCGTATACAGTTCGCCCCAAGAAATGGGCGTTGGTGAACCCCCTAGGTCTTTTACCATGTCCATGGCCGTAACACTTTCCATAACCCTGATCTTTAAACCTTCAAGGTCTTCCGGACTATTTATGGGGCGGTCTTTGGTATAGAAACTACGGCTTCCGGCATCGTAATACCCCAATCCCTTGAGCCAATATTGCTCACCGTCGTTCAACAGTTCCTGCCCAATAGGGCCGTCTAACACATCGAATGAGTGTTGCCTGTCCCTAAACAAAAAGGGCAGGCCCAATACCTTCATTTTTGGCGCGAAGTTCTCCAAAGTCCCTACCGACACCTTGGTCATATCCAAGCTGCCTATTTGCAGGAGTTCCAAACATTGGCGCTCTGTACCCAATTGCTGGTTCGGGTAAATTTCGAGGCGCATTTTGCCCCCTGAGACCCTTTTCAGGTCCTCACCCATCTTAACCATGGCCTTGTGTACCGAATGATTGACATCGAGGCCGTGGGCCAAACGCAAGGTACGGGTGCCGCTAAGCTCGCCACAGCCATTTACCAACAGCATACCTAGGCTGAAAAAAACAACTTTTAAATATAGTTTCATGTAGCTCTTAATTAAAGATCGAAGTATTCTTTTGCATTATTGTAGCAGATGTTCCGTACCATGGTACCGATCCACTCCATATCGTTGGGAAGTTCGCCCTTGGCCATTTCATTGCCGAACAGGTTACAGAGAATCCGACGGAAATATTCGTGCCTAGGAAAGGAAAGGAAACTTCTTGAGTCTGTAAGCATCCCGATAAAACAGCTGATAAGTCCCATATTCGACAAGGTGTTGATCTGATCGATCATACCGTGCTTTTGATCCAAGAACCACCATCCGGAGCCCCATTGTACCTTGCCCTTGACACTTCCATCGTTAAAGTTTCCGGTCATGGTTGCCATTAAGGCATTGTCCCTAGGGTTTAAGTTATAGAGTATGGTCTTGGTAAGTTTATTTTTGCTATCGAGGGTATCAAGAAATTTAGAGAGACTCTCGCCTTGGCTATAATCACCTATGGAATCCCATCCCGTATCGGGACCCAATTCGGAAAGCATTCTCGTATTGTTGTTACGCAAGGCCCCCAAATGAAACTGTTGTACCCAACCAAATTCGTGGTAAGTCTCTGAAAGGAACAACAAAAGGGCACTCTGAAATTTCGCCGCTTCCAAGGGGCTTACTTGACTTCCACCTCTTCTTTGTTTGAAAATAGCTTTTACTTCCGATTCGGTAAAATCTTCGGCATACAGGTGCGATAGACCGTGGTCGCACACGAAACAACCGTTAAAATTAAAATATTCGATTCGTTGCCGAAGTGCATCACACAGCTCGTCATAGGTAGTAATTTCGGTGTCGCAAACCTTTGACAAACTATCGACATATTCATTATAGGTTTCGCTACCGATCAAGATAGCCTTATCGGGCCTAAAGGCCGTGCTCACCTTGGTCTTAAAATCGCTTTTCACCAATTGTTGGTGATATTCCAGTGTATCGATCGGGTCTTCGGTAGTACAAAGTACATCTACGTTCATTTTTGTGATAAGCCCCCTGGCACCAAAGTCTTGGGACTGTAGCATTTCCGTAGTGGCATCGTATACCGCTGAAGCGTTCTTTTCGTTCAGGGTCTCCGTAATTCCAAAATACCGAGACAACTCCAGATGCGTCCAATGGTACAATGGGTTGCGCATCGTATGCGGAACCGCTTGGGCCCATTTCATGAACTTCTCCTTATCGGTAGCCTCGCCCGTTATGTATTTCTCATCGATACCTAGGGTACGCATGGCTCTCCACTTGTAATGGTCCCCATCGATCCAAGCCTTTGTAATACTCGTAAAAACCCGGTTTTCGGCTAGGTCTTTAGGCGGTAAATGGTTGTGGTAATCGATAATGGGCATCTGGGCGGCATACTCGTGATAGAGGGTCTGTGCCTGCTTGCTCTCGAGCAAAAAATTATCGTCTAAAAATTTGGTCACTTTTATTGGTTTTTCAACGTAGTTCAAACTTCTTTTTTCTTTTACAGGGCTTTCCATGGTTCTAGAAACAACCTGCTGCCTCTAAAATAGGTTACTATTCTGGTATAGGCAAGAAAAACTACACAATCAACGTTAGGGCAACAAACACTAGTCAATATTAACAAAGCCGACTGTTAAAATTGCACAAATAGTATCGTATTGACCACATTCAGAATTAAAACGGCCAAGATCTCGCATTTAAGAAAAGTATAACGCCCTTCTCTTTCTTCTCTGTTTAAATCGATTTAATTTTATAAAAAAAACGAAACACATGGATGTAAAGGATAAAGTAGTATATATCACGGGAGGATCAAAGGGAATCGGTTACGGGGTAGCCGCCAAATTATTAGAGTCAGGGGCCCGAGTGGCCATCAGTGGACGCACGCTTGAAACCGTACAGGAAGCTGCAAAGCAGCTCGACGCGGAAGGCCGTGTTCTAGCCTTGGCATCAAACGTTGCCAAACATGGCGATGAAAAGGCAGCGGTTCAAAAGATATTGGATACTTGGGGCCAGTTAGATGTGGTCGTAGCCAACGCCGGTGTAGGCCATTTTGCCCCGGTAGACGAACTTGAAGAGGATGCCTGGCACCAAATGATAGACACGAACTTGAGCGGTGTATTCCACACCCTGAAGGCGTCGGTAGAAGCCTTGAAAAAATCAAAGGGCTACTACATTACCCTGGCGAGTTTGGCCGGCACCAACTTTTTTGCTTCGGGAGCCGGATATAACGCCTCAAAATTCGGGGTGGTCGGTTTTACCCAAGCGGCCATGCTAGATTTGCGCAAGTATGACATCAAGGTATCTACCATTATGCCCGGTTCGGTGGCGACCGATTTTGCCGGTAACGAAACCAATGAAAAGGATGCCTGGAAAATTCAGCCCGAAGACATTGGCGAACTTGTATATGACCTGCTGAAAATGCATCCGCGTACCTTGCCAAGTAAAATAGAGGTACGACCTACAAGACCGGATAAAAAATAAATAGGAAACCTATGGTATAAGCTAGACTTCCTTTTCGGTGAAGGGAATGTTTATATCACAGATTTCGGTAATTAGGGCGCTAAGCTCGGTAGAGAATAGGGAAAGGGTTTCTTTCCCTATTTTTGTTTCCTTTTTAGCCCCGTTCCCCGCCTTATCCTTGGTAGCGAACTTCATAACGCCCGACCCCAGTTTCTTAAACGATATGATCCCCGCTTCCATAAGCACCCCTGGGTGTTCCGATGCATACATGCCCGCGTAGCACAGCAGCTGAAACGCTTTACTGAACTTGTAATCGGAGGTAATGGATGTACCATTTACAATTTCCAACTGATTCCGTTCAACACTACCCGTTTTGTAGTCTATGATCCTCAAGGTACCATCAACTTCATCGATCCTATCGAGTTTTCCTTTTAGGTTGATCGGGAAGTCAATCCCATCAATGTCTAAGGCCACCTTTAAATTTTCCTCCAAACCAATGATCTTGATCTGATGTTTTTTGACATCGGCAATTTCAAGATTGATGAAATTCTCGATATAACGGAGCACTACATTAAATGCTATAAGGTTCTTCCCCCTCGAAATATCACCATCCAAATAGGTCTTGGCAAAGTGTTTTTTTACCAGTTCCACCACTTTTGTTTTAGCATCCACCAGCTTTTCCTCAGTCAAGATGCTTCCTATAAAAGGTGTATAGAGTTCCTCTAAGGTATCGTGAACGATAGTTCCGAAAGTATTGGCGGCTATGGTTTCTTCCACCTCCAACACATCGTCTATACCGAGTAAATTGCGCTTGTAAAAATCAATGGGGTTGCGTACATAATTGCTCAGCGAGGTCGGTGAAAACCCCCTTAGGGCATGGGCCTTTATCAATTCGATTAAACCCGCGTCTTTTTCTATAGATTCCAAGGCGTGCAGTTTCGGCACTATTGCAGGAGAGGCCACGCTCTCATGTATGTTCAAGCTTCTATTTTCATCGGTCAGCAATTGGTTGATAAGCCTACTGCGCTCACCGCCTTCCAATACATCAGGTTCGGTGTTGTAAAGGATATAGACATTTTTAGCCCTTTGTAACAAGCGGTAAAAGTGATAGGTGTAAACCGCATCCTTTTCCTTATAGGTAGGAAGGCCCAATTGCACCTTAAGATCAAAGGGAATAAAAGAGTTGTTCGATTTTCCCGAAGGTAGGATGCCTTCGTTGACCGAAGTAATGATTACGGTCTCAAAATCTAGGTTACGGCTTTCGAGCATTCCCATTACCTGTAGGCCTTCTAAAGGCTCCCCTTGAAAGTCAAGGGTTTCAGAAGACAATAGCTCACGGTAAAGTCCCAATAAAGATTTAAGGTCGGTTATAAACTCGTACTTGGTAACCAGGTCCGATAGCTGGTTGAACAGATTGAAATACCTATAAAGATACTCCAATGCCAGGGCATCCTTAGCGTTATGAAGCCGGTCTTTAAGGACCGCGATGATACGTAAACAGAGTTCCAGAATTTCTTTGGGAGAAGGTGTTTCCTTATGAAAAAGAAGCTGGGTAGCCCCTCCTTCGCCCCCTTCTATCTGTTTGATCTGATCCGCATTTATATAGACCCAGTTCTTACTTTTAATAGTTTCCTCAATAGAATGCCCCCTTTCGGCCGTATTCCCGGCGTGCAAAAGGGTCTGCACGTACGGATGCGCCAAAAACGACAAAAGGTTCTGGTAAAACCAACCCTGTTCGTTGCGATTGATATACAAATTGATGAACTGGTCGAACAAACTGGCCAAGGGAATCTTGTTCAAAGGATAGCCCATGGTAACATTGACCCTTTCGATGCTTTCAGGTATGGAATTCAAGACAGGGTTCAAAAGGGATTCATCGCCCAACACTACCGCGGTACGGGCTAAATCAGCGGGTTGTTTGGCCTGTATTTCCTCTAGTAAGTGTGCCGTATACTTTGCTTGCGATACATTTTTCGGCACACCGATAATATTGATATTCTTATCGCCAAGGTAATACGAACTTACTCCTTTTAAGGCGTTGTTCTTAAGATAAGGCCATGTTTTAAGATGCTGTCTTAAAAAAAAGCCTGCATCGTGTACCTTATCCTCAAGAAAATAAGAATCAATATCCCAATAGATATCGGAGTCGGCATGTTCGAGTATATGCTGTATGATTTTGGTTTCCGCCGTATTCAAGGCATTGAACCCAATAAAAACGAAGAACTTGCCGGGGTTCTCATCGAGATAGTCGCCCAACTTATCATACGCTTCGCGATATACCAAACCCTGATGTCCAAGGCCAGAAGACAAAAGGGCCTCGTTAAAATTGCTGTAGAGCGATTCGAGATTATGCCAAAAACGAAGGTAATCTTCCATCATTTGGGTCTTCTCTTTCTGAACCGACCAATGTGTCAGTTCTTGAATGGCGGCAAGATTCGAAAATAGCCTTTTGGCGTCAACTAAATATCGATCGATCTCGTTAAAATCTTGTAAAAGGGTCTGCGCCCAATTGGAGAAACTATAAAAGCTGTCCTTCTCTTTTGAAGACTCCTTAAGATAGGTGTTGTATAGGATGAAGAGTTGCTGGGTATTGGTAGCATACGATAAACCCGAAACCTGTTCGATAAAGGTTTCGATACTGTATATCTCAGGGGCAAAAAAGGTACTGTCGGCCGATTTGGCAATAGCATTTTTCAGAAACGTACCCGCACGCTTGCTCGGCAGCACAAAAACGATATGCTCATGTGAACTGTGCTTATTCCAAACTTCTTTGACTACTTCCTCTAGAAAACTCTGCATAGCCAAAAATAAAAAAAGCCCTGACAAATGTCAGGGCTTTTCAATTTATTTAGTTGAGAGAAATTACTTCACTAAGTTGATTTCAACTCTTCTGTTTTCTTTTCTACCACTTCTTGTGTTGTTAGAAGCGATTGGCTTTTCTTCACCGTAACCGATAGCAGACAATCTGAACTCTTCGATACCTTTTTCTACTAAGAACTCTTTTACAGCAAGTGCTCTTGATTCAGAAAGGCTTTGGTTCAATTTCTTGCTACCAACACTATCAGTGTGACCTTCTACTGTAAATTTAGCAGTTGGGTACTCTTTCAAGATAGTGATGATGTCAACCATTACAGAAGTAGACTCAGCTTTGATAGAAGACTTACCTGTATCGAACAAGATAGTTCTAGCGTAGTCGTTCAATTGTTTTTGAACTTCTTCAGTAACTTCAGGACAACCAGCGTTAGCTACAGTACCTGCAACTTCTGGACATTTGTCATCTTTGTCCAATACACCGTCACCGTCAGTATCAGGCCATGGGCATCCTTTGTTCTCAGCAGGACCTGCTTCGTTAGGACACTCATCGTCACCATCGGCAACACCGTCACCGTCAGCATCAGGACAACCTGCTAGGTTAGCCAATCCAGCTTCATTAGGACATTTGTCATCTTTATCGGCAACACCGTCACCGTCAGCATCAGGACAACCGTTCATTTCTTTAGAACCAGCTTCGTTAGGACAAGCATCTTTGCTGTCTTCAATTCCATCACCGTCAGCATCAGGACAACCGTTGAAAGCTTCTAGACCAGCAACTTCTGGACAGGCATCATCTTTGTCATATACACCATCACCGTCAGTATCGGTACCACCAAACTTAACAGAGATACCGGCTAAATGTTGCCAGTGCTTACGACCGTAATCTTCGAAAGCGTGCTTGTAAACAGTCTGTACAGTAAGACCGATGTTGTCAGTAAACCAGAAGTTTACACCAACACCACCGTTAACGGTACCAGCACCAATTTCGTCAACCCAGGTATAACCTCCACCTACTTCTACGAATGGATCTACAACTTTTTCCTTAAGGAAGTTATATTTAATTGTACCATCTAAAGCGTAGTGCGAAAGATCGTCTACACCTATATCACCTAATTTGCTGATTTTGTTCAAAGATCCTCTAACACCAACGGAAAGACCGTCACCTACAGATCTTGACACACCAACATAGGAGATAGAAGGAAGAATATTCCAGTGGTCCGAAGCGTTCATAAGCTCATTACCGAAAGAACTAGTCTGTGTCGGGAAATTGTCATCGCTTGTCGGGTACACATCTATGGCATTAACTCCGAATTGTACTTGCCATGGATTATTCTCGTCTTGCGCTTGTATGTTATTGATGCCTACAATAAGGACAGCAACAACCAATAATTTGCTAAGATGTTTCATGTTCAAATTTTTAAGTTTAAGTGTTTATTAGCTGCAAATGTAAGTTGTTAAATATTATTAACAAAATCAATTTCTTATTTTTTTTAACGCATTTAATGCCGTAAATAGTGCATTTAAACGATTTTTAAGTCCTTTCCAACTTCGATAAATGCCTCTATAGCACGGTCTAAATGCTTGATTTCATGGGCAGCAGATAGCTGAACACGAATTCTTGCCTTCCCTTTTGGGACTACTGGGAAGAAAAATCCTATTACATAAATTCCTTTTTCTAACAAACGACTCGCCATTTCCTGCGCTAATTTGGCGTCATACAGCATTACGGGCACAATTGCCGATTCCCCATCTATAATATCAAAGCCGGCTTTCTTCATTCCTTCCTTGAAATAGGCCGCGTTTTCCTGCACCTTATCGCGTAGCGAAGCATCCCTTTCAAGAAGTTCGAATACCTTAATGGAAGCCCCTACGATAGCGGGCGCCAAAGAATTGGAAAACAGATAGGGTCTAGAACGTTGCCGTAGAATTTCTATAATTTCCCTTTTACCGGTAGTATATCCGCCCATGGCACCACCAAGGGCTTTGCCCAAGGTACCCGTAATGATATCGATACGGCCCATAACACCTTTTTCTTCCAAAGTACCTTTTCCGGTCGGGCCTATAAAGCCGGTTGCATGACATTCATCTATCATAACGAGGGCATCGTATTGATCCGCCAAGTCACAGATCTGATCCAATGGAGCCACGAGTCCATCCATAGAGAATACGCCATCCGTTACGATTATCTTGAACCGTGCCCCATCTGCATCGGCCTGCTTCAATTGTTTTTCAAGGTCTTCCATGTCGCTATTGGCATAGCGGTAACGTTTGGCCTTGCACAATCTCACCCCATCAATAATGGATGCGTGGTTGAGTGCATCGGATATGATGGCATCTTCGGCTGTAAACAAGGGCTCAAAGACCCCACCATTGGCATCAAAGGCCGCAGCATATAATATGGTATCTTCCGTACCGTAAAAATCGGCTATTTTCCTTTCGAGCTCTTTGTGTATGTCTTGGGTACCGCAAATAAAACGTACCGACGACATACCAAAGCCATGGCTATCAAGGGTATCTTTGGCCGCCTGTATCACTTCCGGATGGGACGAAAGTCCCAAATAATTGTTCGCACAGAAGTTGATGACCTCTTCTCCCGTTGAAATTTTGATCACCGCCCCTTGTGGCGACGTGATAATCCGTTCGCTTTTATAAAGACCTTCTTCCTTGATCTGCGCCAGTTCTTGCTTTAGGTGCTCCTGAATTTTTCCGTACATCTTTTCCTCTATTATATGAATTCTGGTGTTATGTCATCATTAATATAGACAATGATCTTATTTTCTACAACATAGCCCATGTCGGTCAAGGCATCGGCATAGAAATAGAGCTGCTCCTTATACTTCGGATTGGCCTTACCGGTCTTGTAATCGATAAGGGTCGCCCGGTTTCCGTTTATGACAATTCTATCGGGCCGTACAACTTGGCCCTCGGCGGTAATAATATCCTTTTCGTTCTTGACCGTATTACCTTTTGTATAATAGGCATTTAACTTCGGATGTTTTACGATGCCTTCTAACTTGCCCCGCACCTCCTCGATTTCCTGCTTTTCTATTTCACCTTGCCGAACCGCCTTGTTTAATGCGGCCTCTATATCCTCTTCGCTTTCTATACATCCTAATATATAATGTATAAGGTTTCCCTTTGAAATTGCGGTTTCCCTATCGGTATCCCACAACATTCCGGAACGCGTCAAAATCTTAAACCCGGACCTATCCTTATGGGTAAAGCTATAATCGATTTGCCGTAAGGCCTTTGTTTGATGCACTTGCGGTGCTTCCTCAAGTTCGCCAAAGGCATAGGTCAATTCGTCATCGGACCACAAGCCCTTTCCTTTTAGGTATTCAATAAAGAGTCCCGAATAATAATCCGTTTTATGCTGCCCCTTGGCCAAATCCTTTTCCGATATAACATAAAGTGCCTTTTCGGCCCGTGTCAATGCTACATACAAAAGGTTAAGGGCATCAAGTTCCATTTTGTGTTCTTCTTCGGAATAGATCTGTGCCGCCTCTTCGCCATAGTGCTCAACCTCTTTTTTCTCGGTCACCAAAATTTCCTCGAACCCGTCAAAAGCTTCGGCATTTAGCGGAAGCCATATCTTTTTATCCATTCGCTTGTAGATATTCTCATTGGCAAAAGGAAATATCACGATCGGAAATTCGAGCCCTTTCGATTTATGAACGGTCATTATACGAACCGCATCGATATTATCGGGTGCCGAAATACTGAGTTTGCCTTTCTTCTTCTCCCAAAGGTTTAAAAAAGCCTGAATGCCCGTACCTTCTTTTTGCTCGGTTTCCAGAACAAAATCCATAAAAAAAGTAACATAGGCGTCAGAGCCTTCCACCAAATTACATTGGCGTATCACCCGTTCCATACCATCGTAGACCGAAAGTTCTTTTAGTTCGTCTACATCAAGACCGAATTCATTTTTAAGCAGTTCGGGCAGCCTTTTTAGGTGCCCTGAAATGTATTGGTGCCTGCTTTGTCTTCCTTTTGAAAGGAAGGTAAGTAGGTTATAGGCGATTTCCAAGTCTTCGGGGTTACCGATATACCCAATGAGGTCGGCCAAAAAACGCACCTTATCGCTACTGTTGAGCAAAAGACTCTCTGACGAAATGGTCGGTATTTGTTCTTGGGTGAGAAAATCGGCCAACAAGACCCCTTGCCGATTGCCCCTGACCAAAATACAAATGTCTTCGTAGCCGTATTTTTTTTCGATGACGGCCGCAATAGTGGCCAGTACTTCCTCACAGTACTGTTCGTCTTTGGTCTTATCGTCGTCTTTATCTATAAACTTGAGCTGTACGGTGCCCCCCTGTTTTGAATTACAACCCTGTTGGTTCCCTTCTACGAACATGGCATTGTACATGGCATTGTTCAAAAAGGGACTGGTGGCGGTAAAAAAGTCGTTATTAAATTTGATCACCTCATCATAACTACGCCAATTGGTAGGCAAGGATTCGGTTTCGGCAGGGATTGCGAACGGACTCGCCGTTTTATTGACCAAATCAAGAAACTGTTCTGCGCGGCCACCTCGCCAGCGATAAATGGCCTGCTTGGCATCGCCCACCAAAAACAAGGAGCCCTTATTTCCTTGCAGGTCTTCCCCCTCTAAGGCATGACCGATCAAAGGGATAAGGTTATTCCATTGCAAGGTTGAGGTATCTTGAAACTCATCAACAAAATAATGGCGGTATTTTTCACCCAAACGCTCATAAATAAAAGGCGCAGGCTGATTTTTTATTTCTTTTGATATAATAGTATTGAACTCCGCAATGGAAAGTTGATCGCGTTCGTTCTGTAAATTTTTGACCTCCCCTTGTATGGCGTTCAGCACCGTTAAAGGTACTAGGTTCGAATAGGCATTTTTCAGAAAGGAAAGCTCATAGAACGTATGCCTTATCTTATTGAAGATTTCAGAGAACTGTGGATGCAAATCATCTAATATGGCTTTTGTAGCATCTGCAGTAGACTTATTATAAAGTACGGTATCTTCAAAATTCTGCTTCCACCCCGCGTTGAAATCTATAGCCAAATCCCCGCTGGAAATTTTTTCCATGAATTTCGGGAAATAAGACCTCGTAAAATCAGGGAATTCCAATCCGTTTTGCTCGATCAACTGCAGGGCCAGGTCAGCAAAGCCTACAAGGCTTTCTTGAGTAGCCTTTATTCTGGAGCGCAAGGTTTTTTTCAGGCCCACAAAATCGTCAATATTTTTATCCCTGAGGTTCTGCAGGTGCTCGGCATGGTTTTCCCTAAAGAGCAGCTTACCTATGTTTCCTAGGTCATAGGCAATATCCCAACTCTTATCATCGTCAATTTTTTCCAGGGCAAAATCCAACAAAACCTGGGTCAACTGTTTATCCGTTCCCGCTTTGTGCACGAGTTTTGCCACCGCTTCATCGAGCAATAGGTCGGTATCTAAGACCACTTCAAAATTTTGGGGCAATTTTAAATCTTTGGCAAAGGTTCGGATCAACCTGTGGGTAAACTTATCGATCGTAGAAATATCGAAAAAGGCATAGTTGTGCAGAATTTCCTTTAAGGTCTGCTTAGAACGTTGGCGCAACTCAGCGGCATCGATACCAAGTTCTTTCATCAGGTCAAGAAAAAGTGGGGGAGCCCCGGCCTCGTCCTTGACCTGACCAAATTTGAACAAACTGTCCAAAATACGGTGTTTCATTTCGTTTACCGCTTTATTGGTAAACGTTATGGCCAAAATTTTACTGAAACGGTCTCCTGGCGAGAGTACGATTTTAAGGTACTCTTTGGTCAGCGTATGGGTCTTGCCCGAGCCCGCGGAAGCGTTATATATTTTAAAAGTGCTGTGTTGCAAGTGCTTTTTTATGCAAAATACTAATTCTAAAAAGGTTCTTAACAAATTATTTAGTGAATTTGTATGTTAAAAACTGTAAATTTGGTTTCGTTAATTTTTAATCTAAAAACACATAAAAATGGCTTTTGATTTACCAAAATTACCCTATGCGTACGACGCATTGGAACCACATATCGACGCTAGAACAATGGAAATCCACCATACAAAACACCACAATGGTTACACTACCAAATTGAACGGTGCTATTGAAGGAACTGCATTGGCCGGCAAATCGATCGAAGAGATCCTTGAGAACCTAGACATGTCTAACAGCGCCGTCAGAAACAATGGAGGCGGTTTTTACAACCACTCGCTTTTCTGGGAAGTTATGTCACCTAATGGAGGTGGAGAACCATCTGGCGAACTTGCAGATGCCATCAACAGTGCCTTCGGTTCATTTGAGGCTTTCAAGGAAAAATTCAGTGCTTCCGCCGCTACCCGTTTTGGTTCAGGCTGGGCATGGCTTTGCGTACATAAGGGAGGCAAGTTGGAAGTGTGCTCCACTCCTAACCAAGACAACCCTTTGATGCCCGAAACAGGCTGTGACGGATTTCCTATCCTAGGTCTTGATGTTTGGGAACACGCATACTACTTAAATTATCAAAACAAGAGACCTGATTACATCAGCGCTTTTTTCAATGTTATCAATTGGAATAAAGTTGCCGAACTTTACGCTGCCAACAAGTAAGAAGCAGCCGAGAATTTACTCTTGTAAAACACAAAAAACCGCTACGATTTAGATCGTAGCGGTTTTTTTAGTTCCTTATTTAAAATAGAAAAGGGCGGAGTAAACTCCACCCTTTTCGTCCCAAATCTTACCATAAACTTAACCTACTTATGCTATGGCGATACTAAAATACTGGTATTGTGGGAAATAAAAAAACTATTTTCGGGGTTTTTTTTCAACCCAATTGTTGACAAAAACGCCTGAAAAGCCCGTCAAGTCTGATGTTTACAAGGGTTTGTATAATAAAAAAGGCGGAGCATAGCTCCACCTTTTTTCCCCAAATCTTACCATGAACTTAACCTACTTATGCTATGGTCCTACTAATATAAAGCGTTATCAGGTTTGAGAAAAAGGTTTCGGACGAACGATCAAAACCGTGGCTGAAATACTTCTTTATCAATAAAGCCCGGATTATTTCTAAAGTTCTGGAGCTATACTAAGGAGAAGAGAACTATCTGAGGAAGGAGTTAAAATCGTTTCCAATGTATTGAAAAAATAAAAAGGCGGAGATAAACTCCGCCTTTTTCCCCAAATCTTACCATGAACTTAACCTACTTATGCTATGGTCCTACTAATATAAAGCGTTATGAGGCTTAAGAAAAAGGTTTCGGACGAACGATCAAAACCGTGGCTGAAATACCTCTTTATCAATAAAATCCGGATTATTTACAATATTTTGGAGCTATACTATGGAGAAGAGAACTATCTGAGGAAGGAGTTAAAAATGGTTTTGAAAATATTGGAAAATAAAAAGGCGGAGATAAACTCCGCCTTTTTCCCCAAATCTTACCATGAACTTAACCTACTTATGCTATGGTCCTACAAATATACAGCCGTGTTAAGGCGAGTGAAAACATCTTTGCCGAACCGTATAAAAATCGGATAAAAGACACGAAATGAGCAAAAAAGAGATATTGTGAATAGAAACGCAATACAGGTGAAGGGTAAAAAACCTTATAGATGGTTAGAAAAGTCTGTAAAAATAAAAAGGTGGAGAAATCTCCACCTTTTTGCCCCAAATCTTACCATGAACTTAACCTACTTATGCTATGGCAAGACCAAATGTAGTCCCACAACAGCTGTAAGAAGTTAAAAACACGCTAAATAGCTTATATGATCGACGAACTACATTAAAAAATGCATTTCATCGAAACAAATCGTTAATATGCCCTTTCGTTCTTTCCTTCATAGAAGTTGATAAAGGCCTTGTTCACCACGCGGTTGCCCCCTGGTGTCGGGTAGTTTCCGGTGAAATACCAGTCCCCCAAATTCTTTGGACAAGCCTCATGAAGTGACTCAACGCTCTGATAAATGATCTCTACTTCAGCTCGAATATCTTCAGGACTGAGCAGCTCTCCGATTTTTTGTGAAATCTCATCTGCGGTAAACGGTGCATAGAATTCCCTAACGTAATTGATTACGTCTTTATCCTTAGTATTTAACTGTTTTAGACATTTATTATAGATGTCTTCTACAACATTCATCGTCTGGCGCTCTTCGTGCAAGGCCAAGGCCGCTCTAAAAGCGATAAAGTCTTCTAACTTGGCCATGTCTATACCATAGCAATCAGGGTATCTGATCTGCGGTGCCGACGATACTACAATAATCTTTTTGGGCGATAATCTATCGAGTATGCGAAGTATACTTTTCTTTAAGGTCGTTCCCCTAACGATACTATCGTCTATAATGACCAGGTTGTCCCCTTTCTTCACAGAACCGTATGAAATGTCGTATACGTGCGTCACCAAATCGTCTCGGCTGCTATCTTGTGTAATAAAAGTGCGCAGCTTTGCATCTTTGATGGCCACTTTCTCGATCCGCGGACGAACCTCCAAAATTTCATGTAACTCTTGGCTGGTAATTTTTGAACCAATGGAAAGAATTTGCTCTTCTTTTCTTTTGTTCAGGTAATTTTGTGCTTCCCTCACCATTCCGAAAAAAGAAGTTTCGGCCGTATTGGGTATATAGGAAAACACGGTATTCTTTATATCATGGTCAATGGCCTTAAGGATTTGTGGAAAAACCAGGCGCCCCAATTTCTTTCGTTCTTGATAAATTTCTTTATCGCTTCCCCTAGAAAAATAGATCCGTTCAAAAGAACAGGCCTTTCGCTCTACAGGTTCTAAAATTTGGTTTATGGAAGAAGTACCGTCTTTTTTGACAATAATGGCGTGTCCCGGATCCAATTCCTTGACCGATTCGTAAGGCACGTTAAAAACGGTTTGTATCGCCGGACGTTCGGAAGCCACTACGACCACCTCATCATCTTGGTAATAATAGGTAGGGCGAATACCTGCGGGGTCCCTGAGTACAAAAGCATCCCCATGGCCCAAAAGACCGGCCATGGCATAGCCCCCATCCCAGTTTTTGGCGGCCCTTCTCAATATTTTATGCACTTTCAAGCGTTCTGCTATAATCGGTGAAGCTTCCTGCTTGGTGTACCCTTCTTTCTTGATCTGCTTGTACAACTTGGCAACGGCATCATCTAAAAAGTGACCGATTTTCTCCATTACGGTTACCGTATCGGCCATTTCCTTAGGGTGCTGCCCTATTTGGATCAAATTGTCGAACAACTCATGAACATTGGTCATGTTGAAGTTCCCCGCAACAATAATATTACGGTGCATCCAGTTGTTCTGCCTTAAGAAAGGGTGTACACTCTCTATACTATTCTTACCAAAGGTCCCGTAGCGCACGTGCCCTAAAAGTACTTCCCCTATATAAGGTATGTTCTTTTTCTGCGCTGCAACGTCGTCAACATATTCGGGGTGTTCCTGAAGGGTACTATTGATCCGGTCGTTGATTTGGGCAAAAATATCTTGTATCGGCTGCTGGGCTATTGACCTCACCCGGCTCATATAACGCTCCCCCGGTGCAACATCAAGCTTTATGCTGGCAAAGCCGGCACCATCTTGGCCTCGGTTGTGCTGCTTTTCCATCATCAGGTACATTTTGTTCACCCCGTAAAAGGCCGTACCGTACTTCTCCTTATAGTATTCCAAAGGCTTAAGCAAGCGAATTACCGAAATACCACATTCATGTTTGATAGCGTCACTCATTGTAAATCTGCATATTAAAAAAGCCCCTAAATTTGGGGCGTGTCGTTATTGTAATTCTATATCAAATTGGGTCAAGGCCTTAAATTGATGCAGCCTTTTGTTCACTTCGTCCTTCTTCAGTTCTTGCATACGCTCGGTGCCGAATTTTTCAACGGAGAACGATGCCAAATTTGAACCGTGTATTACAGCATTCTTCATATTGTTGAACGAAAGGTTTTCCGTTGCCGCCAAATAGCCTGAAAAACCACCTGCAAAGGTATCTCCCGCTCCTGTGGGATCAAAAACCTCTTCTAGGGGCAAGGCCGGGGCAAAGAAAATTTTACCCTCATGAAACAAGAGTGCTCCGTGCTCTCCCTTTTTTATGACCAAGTATTTAGGTCCCATTTCCTGGATGACCTTCGCCGCTTTTACCAAGGAGTATTCCTTGGTCAATTGGCGTGCTTCTTCATCGTTGATGGTAAGCACGTCTATATGTTTGATGACCTCGGTCAATTCAGGTAGGGCATTGTCCATCCAAAAGTTCATAGTATCCAATACTATTAGCTTTGGTCGTTCTTTCATCTGATTAATAACACTCAACTGGGTGCTTGGATGAAGATTCCCTAACATTACCACATCTGCATCTTTAAAACCTTCAGGCACTACCGGGTTAAAGTCCGCTAAGGTATTTAGTTCCGTAACCAAGGTATCCCTAGAGTTAAGGTCGTTATGATACTTTCCTTTCCAATAAAAGGTCTTACCCCCTTTTACAATTTCCAGGGAAGTAAGATCGATGTTCTTGGCCTTTAATACATCTAAGTAAGCCTGTGGAAGATCTTCACCTACGACCGATACAATTGCAGATTCTACGTTATACTGTGAAGCGGCAAGACCAATAAAGGTGGCCGCACCACCCAAAATTTTATCGGTTTTACCAAAAGGAGTTTCAATTTCGTCAAAGGCAACAGTGCCCACGATTAGAAGTTTGCCCATGTAAGTTTTTTAATTTAGCTGCAAATATACGGTTTTGTAATGCGAATATGTGCAAATATACCCTTACAAAAAACAGTGATCGGTCAGCTTAGATTTTTTCAGCTCCGCAGCTACGGCAACTGACAAGAATGCAGCCCCAAAAACCCAAACCACTTTTAACAATTCAATTGCCGCACAAAGCATATTTTAAACCTTACACCGATACCAATAACAGCTTATTTTCTTCCAAAATCGGCAGGTATCTCGCCCCAAGCCTTAGTTTCCCATTTTACAACGGGGGTCTGGTACGAGTTGTTCTTCAACCAATCCAAGGCCCTTCGGATCAAATCGAAAAGTTCTTTGTTCTGCGGCGTCTCCTTTAATTTGGTGTTACAGGTCTTTTTACGCACCCAGCTCATAGCCGTACGGGAGTCGGTATAGATAATACGGTCGCTTTTGTTCTGTTTTAAAAAGGCCAACCCGTGCACAATGGCCAAGAACTCCCCAATATTGTTCGTTCCTTGGGCAAAAGGCCCCTGTCTAAAAAGTTTTTTGCCCGTTTTGGTATCGACCCCTTGATATTCCATGACCCCAGGGTTTCCACTGGAGGCCGCATCTACCGAAATGGAATGGTAATTGGGAGTGCCGAACCTTTGCAGTTGTTCGGGAGTCATTACGGGTTTCCCTTTTTTCTTTCCTTTAAAATCGTTGTAATTGCCATTAAAGGCCTTTTTGGCCTGCTCAAAGGTCTCAAAAGACTTATATTGAGCGCCCTTGAAGCCCGTGATGGCCGCTTTGCAATCGGACCACGAGTCGTAGATACCTGGTTTTTTTCCTTGCCAAACCGTATAGAATTTTGCCTTTTTCGCCATTATTCTACCTCTAACAATTGCGCAATAACCTTCGGGAAATATTCGTATTCAAGCTCATGTACTTTCCGTGCAATGCTTTCTGGGGTGTCATCTGTCGAAACTGACGTTTTTACTTGCCGAATAACGGCGCCTTCGTCGTAATTTTCATTGACATAGTGGATGGTAATGCCCGTTTCGGTCTCATTATTGGCCCGAACGGCTTCGTGTACATTATTTCCGTACATTCCCTTTCCCCCATATTTAGGCAAAAGGGCTGGGTGAATATTTACGATTTTATCGGGAAAGGCAGCGATAAGGTTCTCGGGTATTTTCCACAAAAAGCCCGCCAGAACGATAAGATCGGGATTGAATGCCCTTAAAATATCGAGCACACATTCAGTGGCATAAAAAGCGTTTCGATTAAAATACAGTGCGTTGATTTTCAAATTATTGCACCTATCCAATACTTTAGCGTCTTTTTTGTTCGAAAGTACGGCGCTGATGTTTACCTTTGAATTATCTTGAAAGTAGCGAACGATATTTTCAACATTGGATCCAGAACCGGAAGCAAATAGTACGATGTTTTTCATGTAGCCTTTAAACGTTACTGATAGCGAATTATTTAGATCAAAAATACCGCTCTTATCCTGAAATTTTATAAATTACAAGACATTTTAACGACAAATAGTGGATTTAGTCCAAAGTTTTTTATTTTTGCCATCAATTTAATTTTTTAAAAACAATATTATTATGTCAGACATTGCATCAAGAGTAAAAGCTATCATCGTTGATAAATTAGGTGTGGATGAAAACGAAGTAGTAACGGAAGCTAGCTTTACTAACGACCTAGGGGCAGACTCATTGGATACCGTGGAGTTGATCATGGAATTCGAGAAAGAATTTGATATTCAAATCCCCGACGATCAAGCTGAGAACATCGCAACAGTTGGCCAGGCCATTAGCTATATAGAAGAAGCGAAGTAATCTTTATGATTTCTTGAACGAGATTCAAAATTATCCATGTGGTAACCTTTATCGCATGGATAATTTTTTTAATTTACGCTTGACTTACTAAGTAAACCAAAAATTAGGTTCAATGCAATTAAAGCGAGTTGTGGTTACCGGGTTGGGTGCGTTGACTCCCATTGGTAACAATATTGATGAATATTGGGAAGGTCTTAAAAACGGAAAGAGCGGTTCTGCTCCCGTTACCTACTACGATACCGAAAAATTTAAGGTGAAATTTGCCTGTGAACTCAAGAATTTCAACCCTCTAGATCATTTTGATCGCAAGGAGGCGAGAAAATTGGACAGATTCGCGCAATACGCCTTGGTCTCTTCCGATGAAGCGATAGCCGATTCAGGATTAAACCTAGAACAAGTAGACAAATTTCGCGTTGGCGTCATTTGGGGCGCCGGTATCGGCGGTCTTGAAACCTTTCAAAACGAGGTAATTAATTTTGCCCAAGGTGATGGTACCCCAAGATTCAACCCCTTCTTCATACCTAAAATGATAGCTGATATCGCCCCAGGGCATATTTCTATCAAACATGGTTTTATGGGGCCTAACTACACTACGGTTTCAGCTTGTGCCTCATCGGCCAACGCTATGATCGATGCGCTCAACTATATTCGCTTGGGCCATTGTGACGTAGTAGTTACCGGGGGTAGTGAAGCGGCGGTTACCATAGCAGGTATGGGCGGTTTCGGTGCCATGCACGCATTATCGACCCGTAACGAAAGTCCCGAAACGGCCTCTAGGCCATTTGATGCTACTCGCGACGGATTCGTTCTGGGTGAAGGCGCAGGAGCTCTGATTCTTGAAGAATACGAGCACGCCAAAGCACGTGGGGCAAAAATATATGCAGAAGTTGCCGGAGGCGGACTATCAAGCGATGCCTACCATATGACCGCTCCACATCCTGACGGAATAGGGGTAGTTCAAGTAATGAAAAACTGTTTAAGGGATGCCGGACTAAAGCCCGAAGATGTAGATGCCATCAATACCCATGGTACTTCTACCCCTCTTGGTGACGTAGCGGAACTAAAGGCCATTAGTGAGGTCTTTGGCGACCATGCCCCGAACATCAATATCAACTCTACCAAATCGATGACCGGTCACCTACTAGGTGCCGCCGGAGCCATTGAGGCCATTGCATCCATTTTGGCCATGGAACACAGTCTGGTACCACCGACTATAAACCACAGCACGGTAGATGAAAATATTGACCCCAAACTGAACCTCACATTGAACAAGGCGCAAAAACGCGAAGTAAATGTTGCCTTGAGCAATACTTTTGGGTTTGGCGGACACAATGCTTGCGTAATTTTCAAAAAATTTAGCGAGTAGTCTATTATGCGATTTCCTTCCAATATATTCAATTCCCATTCTAAAGAGGATGGGGATTTTTTTGGAGGGATGACCAAAATATTAGGGTTCAAGCCCAAAGATATTTCGGTGTACAAAAAAGCATTTCTACACCGCTCGGCCAACGAAAAAGACGAAGACGGCAACCCATTGAACTATGAACGCCTTGAATTTTTGGGCGATTCTATGTTGGGCACTATAATTTCAAAGCACCTGTACGACAAGGTACCCGAAGGCGACGAGGGCTACCTCACCAAGATGCGATCGAAAATAGTGAGTAGAAAACACCTGAACGAACTGGGAAAAGATCTGGGCCTGATCCATTTCGTAAAAAGCCGTATCCCAAAATCGCATTTTGGGGAAAACATACATGGCAATGTTTTTGAAGCCTTGGTCGGGGCCATTTACCTCGATCGGGGGTATAAGTTCTGTGAAAAGTTCATTCATCGAAAAGTAATTGCCCCGTACGTCGATATCGAACAATTGGAGGGACAGGTCATTAGCTATAAGAGCCTGATTATCGAATGGTGTCAGAAACAGAAAAAATCATTTGATTTTGATGTTTACGAAGACACCGGAAACGACACTTTAAAACATTTTGCCGTAAAACTCACCATTGCGGACAATGTTGTTGCAAAAGCAAGGGCCACCTCTAAAAAGAAAGCGGAAGAACGCGCCTCAAAAAGGGCCTATTACGCCCTTCAAGACAAGATGGACAAGTCATAAATTGTGGTTTAATGTAACCAAAATGTTATAGTTTGTTCAAAACCAATTTTACTCTTTCTTGATTTAGGCGTTGTACGGTATTAATATTATCTTTACCACTTTGTGCCTTATGGTAGCAGTACATAAAATTACGAACGACTTTTACGAAGATACATTCGATTTAGTTGCCTTGCACAGCAGCCTTGAAGATTACGCCTTGGCCTACGCCCTTAATCTCGGGTTGAAAACACAATTTAAGAGATGTCGTAAAGACCTTGACCTTTCGGGGCATGTTAGCGTTCCAATTTTCGAATGGAAAGACGACATTAACGATAGGTATTGGACATTGTTTACCAACAATGGTTTTGTAGAGGACACCGCGGAAAGAAATGGGCTTTTTCAAAACGAGCCCTCGTTCACAACTTTTCACATGGTTCCTGAACATCGAGATGTAGATTACTTTTTAAAAATCGAACAAGATGGATTCATCAATATGGAAAACCTTGTGAAAACACTACAGAACATACCCAAGATTATTACGGCTTACGCCATAGAAACCGACAAACTCAAATCTAAGAACAATTTAATTTTTTAATCAATGCCAAGTAACAAAAAGACAAAAATCGTTGCCACCCTAGGGCCGGCCACGAGCAAAAAGGAAGTGCTGAGAGATATGATGGAAGCCGGCGTAGATGTCTTTCGCATTAATTTTTCACATGCCGATTATAACGACGTTACCGAACGTATAAAAATGATTAGGGAACTCAATGAAGAAACAGGTAGAAACACCTCTATTCTGGCCGATTTACAAGGCCCGAAACTTAGGGTCGGTGTTATGGCCAGTGAAGTCGTTGTAGCCCCTGGAGACGAAATTACCTTTGTTACGGGCGAACCTTTTGAAGGTACCGCCGAAAGGGTATATATGAACTATGATGCTTTTCCTCAAGACGTCAAGCCCGGTGAGCGTATTTTGTTAGACGACGGAAAGTTGATGTTCGAAGTCATAACCACTGACGGAAAGGAGCAAGTAAAAACCAAGGTTATACAAGGAGGACCTTTGCGGTCTAAAAAAGGCGTAAACCTTCCCAATACAAATATCTCTTTACCCGCCTTGACCGAAAAAGACGTAAAAGATGCCATTTTTGCCATTTCGCAAAATGTCGATTGGATCGCGCTTTCCTTCGTCCGTTTTAGCCAAGACCTTATTGATCTTCAAGCGATCATTAAAGAACATACAGACGTAAAAATTCCGATCATCGCGAAAATCGAAAAACCGGAAGCCGTTGAAAACATAGACAAAATCGTTGCCTATTGCGACGGACTAATGGTAGCCCGTGGCGACTTAGGTGTTGAAGTTCCTGCCCAAGAGGTTCCATTAATTCAGAAACAATTGGTGCTTAGGGCCAAAAAAGCCCGTATCCCCGTAATAATCGCCACCCAAATGATGGAAACGATGATTACCAGCCTTACACCGACACGTGCAGAGGTGAACGATGTAGCCAACTCCGTAATGGACGGTGCCGATGCCGTGATGCTCTCTGGGGAAACCTCAGTGGGGAATTACCCGGTACAGGTTATCGAAAAAATGAGCAGTATCCTTCAAAGTGTAGAAAGCTCTGAACTTATTCAAGTACCACACGATCCACCACATATCCGTACAAAAAGATATATTACAAAGTCGATTTGTTACCATGCCGCAATTATGGCCAATGAAATCAAGGCCAAGGCCATCTCTACATTGACCAATAGTGGGTATACGGCCTTTCAAATCTCGGCTTGGCGACCTAGTGCACACATTTTGGTGTTTACCTCAAACAAACGTATACTTACGCAATTGAACCTTTTATGGGGCGTGCGTGCCTTTTATTATGACAAATACGTATCTACCGATCAAACGATCGAAGACGTGAACAAAATGGCATGTGATAAAGGCCTTTTAGAAACTGGAGATATGCTTATCAGTTTGGCGGCAATGCCGATCAAAGACAAAGGTATGGTCAACACGCTAAGGGTGACAGAAATAGAATAAGTGTAATTTCAAGGTTCGAAGGAGGGAAGCTTTTAGGCCACCTCCCTTTCGTACGCAATGAAATTCACGAGTTGGCCGGCTTTGTCGAAAACAGGTTCTGCCTGTATTTGACATGAATACGCACTGCCATCTTTCCTATAATTAAGAACAACGGCCTTGAAGGGTTTTTTCCTTTCTATGGCCGTTCTTATTTTTAAAAGGACCTGCCTGTCGGTATCTTTCCCCTGGAACATCTTAGGGGTTTTCCCTATAATTTCATCGGGTCGATAACCCGTCATTGTATTTATATTGGGAGTCGTATGGACTATACTCAATTGGGGGTCGGTAATTACGACTACTTGGTCTTCCCCCAAAACCAAATCCTTCAATTTTGAATAGGCCCAGCGATTCATTTCGGCAAACTGGCACAAATCGACCAAGGCATTACCGGTTTCACACAGTACGCGAACATGAGTCGCATGTACATCCCAAGACAACAAGGGCAAAGGTGCTAAATCTAAAGAGCCGTAATACTTTTTTGCCGCCTTATCGTACGCTTTCATTTTTCAAAAGATATAATTACTTCCTTTCTTTACTTAGGACTCAATAGTACAAAAAGCTATTTTGTTTAACAAATTACAACAAATGTTTAACACTGGTCGCCTTTCGTAAGTTTTTATCCTATAGACAGACCAAAAGCTAGAATCAATCTATTTACCGTGTATGAAATTCGAGTTCAACGATACCAAAATAGGATCGCATTTAGGGTTTACCGATGACATCAAAGCGCATGAAAAGCAATTTTCGGTAAAATCGGGGAACATTTATATGCTGTGGAATAGAAATCAAGCCTCCCTTGAACTCCATGTTGACGGCATACCTGTAGAGCTATTGCCCAATCAATTGGTCACCACCACATACCTGCAACATGTTTCCTATGAAAAAACGGAATTACCTTTGACCGCCTTTCATTTTAATCGGGAATTTTACTGCATCAATGACCATGACCACGAAGTGTCTTGCAACGGCATACTATTTTTCGGCACCCAAGACCTTCCCATAATTTCCATTCCCAAAGAACAAAAACGAAAATTCGACACCCTATACGAGGTGTTTCAAGATGAGTTTTCCACCCCTGACGCCATACAGGGCGATATGCTTCAAATGCTTTTAAAACGATTGATCATTATTTGTACGCGCTTGGCCAAAGAGCAACTTATCGTAAAGAAGCTGAACAACGACCAAGTAGAAATTATAAGAAAGTTCAACGTATTGGTAGATACCCATTACAAGACCAAAAGAAAGGTAAGCGATTATGCCGAACTTCTTTTTAAGAGTCCGAAAACGCTGTCGAACCTCTTTTCCATATACAATCAAAAATCGCCACAACAAATTATTCTTGAACGCCTGGCCCTTGAAGCAAAGCGATTGATCCATTTTACCGACAAGCAAAACCAAGAAATAGCCTATGACCTTGGTTTTAACGACCCGGCCCATTTTAGTCGGTTTTTCAAGAAAATGACGGGATGTTCCCCCTCACAATACCGAGAAACACCAGAAATAGCCCTGTAAAGGGAAATTTGTACAAGCGGTCGGGCAATCGCTCCTAACACCTGCCCCTCTTTCATTCGCATCTTTGCCTTGTAATTAAAAACAACGCAAGATGAAACTAAAACATATATCACTTTTTAACCTTATCGAGATTTTCTCTCGGCCCACTAGACAACTACAAACCGTAGATGTGCAAACCCATTGTGAGCAAAAACAACATCACGATTTTTATTGTGATGCCGAAAGACCCTACATAAAATATTAAAACAACATCGTATTAACAGTCATTGCCCGTAGCGAAAAAACAACAGTTCGGGCATATGATATAACTGTCACAAATTATGAGCAAATTTAACGTACCCACAAGAGAAGAAGTAAGTTCAAACAACCAAGCCATATTCGATAATCTAGAAAAAGCGGTAGGCTTTGTACCTAATCTTTATGCCACTTATGCCTATTCGGAAAACGCTTTGGCCAATTACCTGGCATTGAGCAGTGCCAAGACTTCCTTGACCGCCAAGCAAAAAGAAGTGGTAAACCTAGCCGTAAGCCAGGTGAACGATTGTAGTTACTGTCTTGCAGCACACACCGCAATCGGAAAAATGAACGGCTTCAGTGATTCGGAAATTCTTGAACTTAGGGCCGGAAAAGCTTCTTTTGACCATAAACTCGACGCCTTGGCCAATTTTGCCAAAGACGTCACGGAAAACCGAGGTGCAGCCGATGGGGCCGTAGTTGAAAAGTTCTTAAATGCAGGATGGACGAAAGAGAACCTAGTAGACACCATAGTATTGGTGGGCGACAAAACCATCTCTAACTATCTGCACAAAACCACCGATGTTCCCGTAGACTTTCCCGTAGCCGCACCCTTAGAGGCCGTAGAAGCTTAAAAACAAGCCCTAGGCAATACCATATCACCTAGGGCCTCCTATGATATTTGATTTACACATTTTTTACAAGCAACCGTCTTTTTAAAACAAACAAAGGACAAAAATTAAAAATTATGAAAAATATAATAACAGCAGTAGTATTGGTTTTTACCCTAGCATTTTCAGCAAATGCCCAAAATGAAATGAGCAAAAAAGAGGTCAAGACAATTGCCTTGGAACAAACTCCAGGGGAGTTTACCCAAAAGCAACTTACGGTTAGCCCGGGGACTTATATCTTTGAAATTGCCAACAAAGATGTTGGACACGATGTCGGTTTTGTTTTGGTTAAAAAGGGCGAAGATATCAGCAAGCCGGAAAACCATATTCAAACCGCTTATGTTACCGAAGTGGTAGCTACCGGAAAAACCCAATTGTCTAAACCCACAGTTTTGGAAGCCGGGGAGTATGTGTATTTCTGTCCCATGAACCCAACCGCTACCGACAATACTATTCTTGTTAAGTAATTTGCGGAACATCAGGGGGTTCTACGAACTTATAAGTATAAAAAAGGGAGCCTGAACGGGTTCCCTTTTCCCATGTATAACGCTACCAACTAAGTGATTGTCATCAAATTTGATCACTTTGGCCCGGGCATTATTGTTTTCTTCATCATCATCAAGGGCCATATCTCCATTTTCGATTTTACACCCTATAAAAAAGGTGCATATTAACAGAAAAACAAGGCATCCTAGTTTAGAAAGTGTTAGCTTGAGAAAGCCGGATTATTGTATTGAATTATATTCGCAAACCCTTATAGACAATATGGCACCATACGTCGAATAGTTAAAAATTGTTAAACTTGACCACCTATCTTGCCACAATGCAATTTTTGGAATTATTTATGAGTTCAAATGATGCTTAAATCCCGTGGATTAGTAGTTTAGCCCTCTAAAAAAAATTATTGTGATTATAGATTTTATCATTGCCATATTATGGAGCCTTTCCCCCTTTGGGGAAGCCAAGGTAGGTATACCCTATGGGTTGCTCAATGGTCTTAATATCTATCTCGTATTTCTTTTTTGTTTTGCCGCCAATGTGCTTGTATTTCCGTTAATGCTCTTCTTTCTTGAGAAGATCAACCGCTATTTTTTGCGTTGGGGCTTTTATAAGAAATCGGCCATATTCGTTGCACGAAAGGCCAAGACCGGTTCGGGCGACAAAATAAAACGTTACGGCTTTTGGGGCCTTATATTTTTTGTGATGATTCCTATGCCCGGTACAGGCGTATATGCCGGAAGTATTGCCTCATACCTCTTTAAAATCGAGAAAACGAAAGCCTTTTGGGCCAATACCATAGGTATTTTTCTTTCTTCGGTAATCGTTTGGTCGGCCACCTTGGCATCAATGAAGGGCATGGGCTAGCATTTCCCTTATTCGTGCCGTGATTATTTTATATCTACAATCTTTAGGTCTTGCCCGTTAAAAACCACGGCATCCCCGATTTGTTTTCCGAAAAGCAATTTAGCGATCGGCGTAGCCGCAGAAATACAATAGACGCTTTTTTG
Source organism: Zobellia galactanivorans (assembly GCF_000973105.1). Taxonomy (NCBI): domain Bacteria; kingdom Pseudomonadati; phylum Bacteroidota; class Flavobacteriia; order Flavobacteriales; family Flavobacteriaceae; genus Zobellia; species Zobellia galactanivorans. Next base: position 1,896,146 of record NC_015844.1, read on the forward strand.
CCGGGTTTTAAACTCCCCTGCGGAAATCGCCAAAAAGTAATCGGCCCTTGCCGTGACCACCCAACTGCCTAGGCCGACGGTGGCGGTATTCCCGTCTTTGGGAACTTTAGACATTACCTGCTTCATTTTTTCGGCTTCCGCCAGCTGCTGCCCGAGTTTTTCACGTTCCAGCTGCAACATGGCACGCCCTGTTTCATGCTTGTCTCCCGCACTACTTTTGGTTTCTGAGGTCAACGACGTTTGAATGTCTTCAATGTTTTTTTGGATCCTAGCGATACGCTCGGCTACGAAAGTGCTACAAAACCGGTAGAGTTCTTCTTTGCTTATCATATGGCTTAATGTAAATCCCTATCCACCTTAGACCCCGAACCACCGACCAAGAAGTCTAGGTCGGCCCCTTTGTGCGCCTGCTCCACATGGTCTATGTACATTTTTACATAGCCCCTATCCGCCAAGGGTTCGGGCGCTTTCCAAGCCGCCTTACGTTTTGCCAATTCCTCCCCTGAAATGTCTAAATGAAGCTTTCTGTTCTCGACATCGAGTGTGATCCAATCGCCATTTTGCACCAAAGCCAGTGTACCGCCCACGGTAGATTCAGGGGAAACGTGTAGAATAACGGTTCCTGCCGCCGTTCCGCTCATCCTCCCATCGGAAATACGCACCATATCGGTAACCCCTTGCATCAATAGTTTTTTTGGAAGGTCTACGTTACCCACTTCGGGCATACCGGGATAACCTTTTGGCCCCACACCTTTTAATACGATAACGCTGTTTTTGTCAATATCAAGATCAGGGTCGTCTATTCGGGTATGGTAGTCTTCCATACTCTCAAAAACCACGGCCCTACCCGAATGCTTCATCAATTCCTTTGAGGCCGCCGATGGTTTTATGACCGCACCATCTTCGCACAGGTTCCCCTTGAGTACGGCTATGCCCGCTTCTTGCTGAAAGGGTTTTTCCATGGTCCCGATCACATCGTCATCATAGCAGACGGCCTGGGTATAGTTTTCGGTAATATACTTTCCGTTTACGGTCAATGCATCGGCATGTAATTTTTTACTTAGTTCCTTCAACACTACGGAAATTCCGCCCGCATAAAAGAAGTCTTCCATTAAGTGCTTCCCTGAAGGTTTCATATTGACCAAAAGGGGAACCTTACTTCCCAAGGTATCGAAATCCTCAAGGTTTAAGTCCACCCCAATCCGTCCCGCTATGGCCGTCAAATGGATAATGAGGTTAGTAGACCCGCCGACCGCGGCATTGGTCACTATGGCATTTTCGAAGGCTTGTCGGGTCAATATTTTAGACAAGGTCAAATCTTCTTTTACCATCTCTACGATTCGCCTTCCCGAGAGCTGGGCAAACAACTTTTTTCTCGAATCGGCAGCGGGAATGGACGAAAACCCGGGTAAGGTCAACCCTAAGGCTTCCACCATAGTAGCCATAGTAGAGGCCGTTCCCATCGTATTACAATGCCCGATACTCCGTGCCACACAGACTTCCGCCTCCGTAAAATCATCATCGGTAAAACCATCTACACTGCGTTTTTCCTTGATCATCCAATTCATACTTCCCGACCCCATTTTCTCACCGCGAAACCTTCCGCTGAGCATGGGTCCGCCAGGTACGACAATAGTAGGCAGGTCAACGCTACAGGCCCCCATTACGGTACTGGGCGTGGTTTTATCGCAGCCCGTCAATAGAACGATGCCATCAAGCGGATTGGCGCGTATCGATTCTTCGGTATCCATACTGGCCAAGTTACGGAACAGCATTGAGGTTGGCCTCATAATGGTTTCGCCCAAAGACATGACCGGAAACTCCATAGGAAAACCGCCGGCTTCCAAAATTCCCCTTTTGACCACTTCGGCAAAATCGCGCAGATGTCCGTTACAAGGAGTGAGTTCAGACCAGGTATTACAGATGCCTATTACGGGTTTGTCTTTAAAATAATCGTCGGGATAACCTTGGTTTCTTAACCATGAGCGATGTACGAAGCCCATTTTGTCCTTTCCGCCAAACCATTCACTACTGCGGAGGTGTTTCTTGTCTTTCATAAATCAAGGAGAAATTACTTGGAAGTAGTTAAAGTAGCAATTCTAACCATGTTGACAAAACGAAAAACCAATTCCCTAGAAAAAGACATTTTTTCGGTTTTAAAGACGGTTCTTTTGGGTAACGGCCTATTGGGTCAAGTCGGCCAACTCTGCCCCTACGGCGCTTCCTATGGCTATTCCCATCCCTCCCAAACGCAGTCCGCAATAAACATGGTCGGAAATCGCTTTAACAATCGGTTTCTTCTGTGGCCCCGTGCCCATGATCCCGCTCCACCTTTGGGCAACCTTATGGGGTGTATCGGGCAAGATGACTTCTTTAAGCAGCATTTCCAGACGTTCTTGAATGCGTGGCGTACAAGCGAACCGGTCGGTTTCCTCACCTTTTAGGTCGAGATTCCTTCCTCCCCCGAACAAAATACGGTCATCGATATTCCTGAAATAATAATAGCCCTCATCGAAATGAAAAGTCCCCTTAATATGAAGACCGGCGATAGGCTCGGTAATCAATACTTGTGCCCTGGCCGGTTGAACTTCCTCGTTCAACAATTGGGCGGCAAAACCATTGGTGGCAATAAACAACTTACGGGTTACAAACTCAAACCTGTCGGTCTTTACGTGCACGCCCGATGCTTTTCCCGAGAAATCCTCTACGGTGATGGAGTTCAATTGGAGAACCCCTGCCGCCTGTACCAAGCGCAATAGTCCGTTCATCATTTTACCGGTGTGCAATTGCCCTTCGAAGCTATTGGTAATGTATTTTTTCTTCACTTTATGGAAGCCGAACGTATTGGGCCCCAAGTGAAAGGCATCGGCCCCATAGACCGATTGCAAGAGTTTGTTGATTTCAGGAAGCCGTTCCGCACAGTCGAGATAGAGCGCATCGGCCGAATCGAGAAACAGTTCATGTCCGCCGTTCACTTGAAAATCGATACTTTGATCCCCGAGTTTCTTTCGGAGCAAGCCTATGCCTTTCCAACGTTGGGCCACGAGGTCTATCACCTCTTGTTCGCTGTGGCTCCCCAAATCGGCCATAACCTCGGAAATACTCCCGAAACAGGCAAAACCGGCATTTTTGGTGCTGGCCCCTTGGGGCAAAAAGCCTTTTTCCAAAATCAATATTTTCGCTTTTGGAAATCGCTCACGAAGTCGCAGGGCACAGTTAAGCCCTACGATACCACTGCCAACAATGGTAAAGTCGATATCGGTCAACCAGGTGTTATACTCCCAATAACTTAGTTTCAAGACAGTTAAGATTAGTTACAAAATTACTTGGTTTTTAAATAGCTTATTTAGCGCACGCCATCGAAATATATAGACCATAGCTTCGTTAAAATATTCTAAAAATAAACATATGCTCAAATTTGTTCCCCTAAAGTACCCAAAGAAAAATAAAGTGTTCACACTTTTATTGATAGCGGTGCTTGCCCTCTCTTCGTGTTCAAAAGACGAAAACGGCAACCTTTCTCCAAAAGATTTTGAACTAAGCCTAGGCGAAGTTTCGGCCACTACGGCCGAAATAAATTGGACCACCGCCATAGACCCTGAAGGAAGTGTTGTATCCTATGCGCTTTACCTGAACAATTCTTCAATTGTAGAAGGGCTTAGCACAAACAGTTACAACCTAACGGGACTCGAAAGCAAGACCAACTACGAAGTGAAACTCATCGCAACCGACCCAGAAGGCAACCGCAATGAGAAAAAATTGAACTTCAACACCACGGACAAGGCCAAGGTAGATGCCAACCTAAACATTACCTTAGATTATGCAAAATATACCAATGCAAAAATTTCATGGTCTTATACTTCCAGTAATTCAGGGGAAATCAAGTACGACCTCTATTTTATGGACGAACTACGCGAAAGCGATTTAACCTATAAAAAATACGAATTTTTCGTGCTGGAAAACGATACCGAATATCAGGGTAAGATAGTGGCCAAGCAAGACGGAAAGGAATTAGGAGTGAAAGAGTTTCAATTTAAGACGCTCTACAACGCACCTCCGACAGCTTTTGACATAACCCTTTTGGAAACCACCTTTTATTCATTTCTAATAGACGTGGGCGAATCGGAAGACCCTGATAACGATGGTAGTTTAAAATATGAACTATTTATAGATGATGTGAATGCTACCGAAGAGAAGTATGGAGGAACGGTAACCATAGGAAGCGGTGGCGCCAGACAAAATGGTCTACAGGCCAACACCACTTACAAGGTACAAGTAAGGGCTACTGACCGCAAAGGAGGCAGAACCTTTAGTAATACCTTGGAAATAAGCACTGATCCCGCTCCCCCGGCTACCTTTACCATAGAGCAAGAGACCAATGAACCAAAACGTATATTCACCATACCAAATCTATACGACAAGGGTGGATTGAATGAGGTAAACTTTTACTTAGACGGTGAAAAGTTTACTGGGGCATTCGGTATAAATCAGGATGGTTCAATTACCTATAATTTTGATTCAGAAGATGTACCAGAAACCAATAAAACGTACAATTTACAGTTTGAACTTGGCTGGGATACCGATTGGAATGGAACCATGTACTACTCAAAAAGCGATAATGAAAATCTTCAAGTACGCGTAACCGAGTACAGTCCTACTACTGCCAACATTGAGAGTGTTGTACTTTATGGACCGGAACACGAAACAACACCCTTACAATTTGTTGTAAAGTTTGAAAACAATTTAATAAGTGAGGCGGAAGATTACGACATATACCAATTGAAGATTGGAGGTATTGAGATAAAGAACTACTTCGTAAATCAAATTGGTGGTGCAAATGAAGTAAGCTTGAGCGGTAGTGTAACCCTTGAGCAATATAATAAGATTATTGCGAGTCCCGACTTTACAAGAGTAGTTACATTTGATGCAGATGGTTACCGCTCCCTTAAAAGATTTTACCACTTTTAATTAAAGGATAAAACCAAAAAAAGACCGTGATGTGATCACGGTCTTTTTTTTTATAGAATATGGATTATTCCGCTGGGGGAGGATCCATTTTAAAGTCTTCCATAAATTTGGTGGTATAGTTACCGGCCAAATAATCAGGATGATCCATTAATTGTCTGTGAAAAGGAATGGTCGTTTTCACGCCTTCGATTACGAATTCGTCAAGCGCCCTTTTCATTTTATTGATAGCCTCTTCACGGGTTTGCGCCGTGGTTATCAGTTTGGCGATCATGGAGTCATAGTTCGGAGGAATGCTGTATCCGCTGTACACATGGGTATCCATACGAACACCGTGGCCACCTGGAATATGCAAGGTAGTTATTCTACCTGGAGAAGGCCTAAAGTTGTTATACGGGTCTTCGGCATTGATCCTACACTCTATAGAATGTAATTTCGGCAGGTAGTTTTTACCTGAGATCGGCACGCCGCCCGCTACCAAGATCTGCTCACGGATCAAATCGTAATCGATAACTTGCTCGGTAATAGGATGCTCTACCTGAATACGGGTATTCATCTCCATAAAGTAGAAGTTCCGGTGTTTATCTACCAAAAACTCAATGGTACCCGCACCTTCGTATTTGATGTACTCGGCTGCCTTTACGGCCGCTTTGCCCATATCTTCACGAAGCTTGTCGGTCATAAACGGAGAAGGCGTTTCTTCGGTCAGCTTTTGGTGCCTACGTTGAATGGAACAATCCCTTTCAGAAAGGTGACAGGCCTTACCATATTGGTCTCCTACAATCTGGATTTCAATATGCCTTGGTTCTTCGATCAATTTTTCCATATACATACCCCCGTTACCGAAAGCAGCCGTAGCTTCTTGAACGGCACTTTCAAAGAGGTCTTCCATTTCCTCTTCTTTCCAAACGGCACGCATACCTTTTCCTCCACCACCTGCGGTTGCCTTTATCATAACGGGATAGCCCATTTTTTTGGCAATCTTTTTAGCGTCGGCAACATCTTTCAAAAGACCATCGGATCCAGGCACGGTAGGTACACCGGCCTCTTTCATGGTTTTTTTGGCGGAAGACTTATCTCCCATACGGTCAATATGCTCTCCGGAAGCACCGATAAACTTTATATCGTGTTCGGCACAAATTTTAGAAAACTTAGAGTTTTCCGAAAGAAAACCATAACCTGGGTGAATGGCATCGGCATTGGTAATTTCAGCCGCCGCAATAATATTCGGTATTTTAAGGTACGACTCACTACTCGGGGCCGGACCTATACAGACAGCCTCATCCGCAAAGCGCACATGCAAACTTTCTTCATCTGCCTTAGAGTAGACGGCAACGGTTTTTATACCCATTTCCTTACAGGTACGTATAACCCGAAGCGCAATCTCTCCCCTATTTGCAATCAATATTTTTTTGAACATACTTTTTCAATTTAAATTCTAAAATCCAAGTACCAAAAATGCAATCCCGGTTCGGGGACAATAATTTGGGATTCAGAATTTACATTTATGAAGGATCTACCAAAAACAAGGGCTGGTCGAATTCTACCGGAGAGGAATCTTCAACCAAAATCTTCACAATTTTACCTGAAACCTCTGACTCTATATCGTTGAAAAGTTTCATGGCCTCTATAACACAGAGGACATCACCTTTACCGATAGTACTGCCCACCTCTACAAAGGGGCTCTTATCTGGTGATGGCTTTCTATAAAAAGTACCTATGATAGGTGATTTGATAGTAATATACTTTGAATCGTCTTCCTTTTTCTCGGCCTTTTTATCGGTCGAACCTGCTTCAATGCTCTGCACAGGCGGTTGGGGGGAAGCCATCATTTGAGGCTGCGCCATTGGGATTTGTTGTACGTAAGTCGTTTCGTTTCCAGAATCGGAAGAACCGGTCTTGATGGTAATTTTTAAATCCTCCATCTCTAACTTTACTTCACTGGCTCCCGACTTTGCAACAAATTTGATCAGGGTTTGAATTTCTTTAATATCCATGGAATTTGATTTTATTTAAATGATCGGTATTTTATTAGTAGGCCCATTTTAGGTAGATGGAACCCCATGTAAAACCGCCTCCAAAAGCGGCAAAAACAAGGTTGTCACCTTTTTTCAATTTACTTTCAAAATCGGACAATAACAAAGGCAGGGTAGCCGATGTGGTATTCCCGTATTTTTCTATGTTCATTAGCACTTTAGAATTGTCGAGCCCCATTCTATTGGCCGTAGCATCAATAATTCTTTTATTCGCCTGATGGGGCACCAACCAAGAAACATCGGTATGCTCAAGGTCGTTCCTTTTCATTATTTTTTCGGCAACATCGGCCATATTCGAAACGGCAAACTTAAACACCGTTCTACCATCTTGATAGATAAAGTGTTTTCTGTTCTTAACGGTTTCTTCCGTAGCCGGCATTAGGGAACCTCCGGCATCCATGCCCAAATATTGTCTTCCCGAACCATCGGCCCTCAAGTATTCGTCTTGCAGACCAAAACCATCCTCGTTCGGTTCGAACAACGCCGCACCGGCACCATCGCCAAAAATAATACAAGTGGTTCGATCCGTATAATCTATGATCGACGACATTTTATCAGCCCCGATCAATAGTACTTTTTTATACCTTCCCGATTCAATATAGCTTGCCGCGGTAGACATACCGAACAAAAAACTCGAGCAGGCGGCCAAAAGATCGTAGGCATACGCATCAACGGCACCTATTTTAGATGCTACAAACGCTGCGGTCGATGCCACCATACTATCAGGTGTGGCCGTGGCAACAATAACAAGGTCTATTTCTTTTGGATCAATATTCTTTCTTTTGATAAGATCTTCAGCGGCTTTTATGGCCAAGTACGAAGTACCCTGACCTTCTTCGGGTTTCAGCACCCTTCTTTCTTTAATCCCCGTTCTAGAGACGATCCATTCATCATTTGTCTCTACCATATCTTCCAGCATTTTATTGGTTAGAACAAAATTAGGAACATATCCTCCTACAGCTGTAATCGCTGCTGTTGTTTTACTCATCTTAAAGTTGATTTGATATCAGAAACCTTCAAAAATGCCTCAAAATTGGTGAAAATTAATCAATTTTTACGAATTTTTGTTTTAAAACTAAGCGTTTTTGAGATTTGAGTACTAGAAATAAAAAACTCCCGTCATAAAATACGGGAGTCGTGAATTCATTATAAGATAACCGGAGACATTTATGCTTCGGCTTCTTCAGTCTTGTCAATTAAAACCTGACCTTTGTAATAAAGCTTACCTTCATGCCAGTGTGCTCTGTGAAACAGGTGCATCTCGCCAGTGGTAGGGTCTTTTGCCAAAGTTGGCGCTACCGCTTTATAGTGGGTTCTTCTTTTATCCCTTCTGGTTTTCGATATTTTTCTCTTAGGATGTGCCATTTAAAACTTATTTATCCGTTAACAGTTTCTTTAATTCGTCCCATCTGGGATCACTCTCTTTTTTCTCTTCCTTGGGCTGCAATTCTTCTAGCTTTTTTAAAGCTTCCGACTGCAACGTACCATCTAAAACCCCTGGGTGAATTCTTTTTTGTGGTACGGCCAACACTAACATTTCGTATACGTATTGCGCAATATTGACCTGATGTTCTCCATGGGGAATAATCAAAATCTCATCATCTTCGTCATTAAACTCACTCCCGAACTTGACCACTAATTCCAAATCTGCCCCAATAGGCTGATCAAAAGGTTCGTTGGTCAGGTCGCAATTTACATTAACCGTGCCTTGGGCTTTCATCTCAAACTCGAGCATAGTGCTCATTTTATTCAAGACCACATGCAAATCGATGTCGGCGGCGTTGAATTCGTCGTACCCAAAAGATTCAAAGAACGGGTTGTTAATCGTATACTCAAATTCGTGTTTTCCTTGTCCTAACCCCGAGAAAGGAATGTAAAACTCCTTTTGCTTCATCATTTCAACACTGATTTTAATATACCGCCTGATTAAAGGCGGGTGCAAAGATACTATTTTTTAGTAAAATTCCAACGCTTTTTTAATTGGATTTCAAGAAGTTCGCCTATCTTTTAGCCCATTTATTGAATTTTAGCGGCTTGTATACGGCAAAAACCCAATTTTAACGGCGAATTCGCTGCTTTTGCAAGGGGTTTGCAGTAAGCTCTTGGTACTCTTTTCTGTTCTTAAATATATGCAAGGCGGTAAACACCGCTTCTTTGAAGGAGCTGGGGTCGGCCTCTCCTTTTCCGGCAATCTCGTAGGCCGTACCGTGATCGGGGGAAGTCCGCACCTTTGAAAGGCCTGCCGTATAGTTGACCCCCTTGCCAAACGACAAGGTTTTAAAAGGGATAAGCCCTTGGTCGTGATATGCGGCCAATATGGCATCAAAACTCTTATAGGCATCGGAACCGAAAAAGCTATCGGCCGAGTAAGGCCCGAAAACCAAATGGCCCGCATCTGACATTTCTTTAATGACCGGCTTCAACACCTCATCGTCTTCTTTGCCGATAACGCCGTTATCGCCACTATGCGGGTTAATGCCCAACAAAGCTATTTTAGGCGCACGTATGCCAAAATCCATCTGAAGTGATTTTTCTATGGTGCGCACTTTATCCCGAATTAAAATCGGGTTGATTGCGGCAGAAACATCTTTTACCGCAAGGTGATCGGTAAGCAAGCCCACCTTAAGATCGTCGGTGACCATGAACATCAAGCTCTCCCCTTCCAGCTCTTGCGCCAAGAAATCGGTATGTCCGGGAAACTTAAAATCATCGGCCTGAATATTGTTCTTATTGATCGGGGCCGTAACCAAAACGTCTATGCTGTCGTTTTTCAATGCCTCGACCGCCGCACGTAAAGATGCAATGGCGAACTTACCGGCTTCTGGGGTGGCTTCGCCGAATTTGATTTTAGGAACCTCCTTCCAGACATTTACCACGTTTATCTTGCCGTCCACCGCTTTTGAGGCATCACTTACACCGTGATAGTTGATATCGAGCCCCAATTCCTTTTTCTGAAAAGAAATGGTTTTGTTCGAAGCAAAGATAACCGGGGTGCAAAAATCGAGCATACGGGCATCTTCAAAGGTCTTGAGTACGACCTCGCAACCTATTCCGTTCAAATCGCCTATTGAAATACCGAGTCTAATTTTTCCTTCTTCCTGCATCTTATTCTTTACCTTTGCCTAATCATATAGGGTACAAAACTACTTAAATTTAACGGAACATGTTTACGGGCATTATCGAAACTTTGGGCGAAATACAGCAATTACAACATGAAGGCGGAAACCTTCACATAACGGTAAAATCTTCTTTGGCCCCAGAACTCAAAATTGACCAGAGCGTAGCGCATAACGGCGTCTGCCTTACCGTAGTTTCATTAGATGAAAACACCTATACCGTAACCGCCATTGACGAGACCCTACAAAAAACGAATTTAGGGGAATTAAAGGTAGGCGAAAAGGTAAACTTGGAACGCGCCATGATTTTGGGTTCGCGCCTAGACGGCCATATCGTTCAGGGCCATGTTGACCAGACCGGAACCTGTACGGCCATTGAGGAAAAAGACGGAAGTTGGTTCTTTACCTTCGAATACGATGCCGCTACCGGAAACCCTACCATAGAAAAAGGCTCCATTACTATTGACGGCACGAGCCTTACTGTCGTAAATTCAGGCAAGAACAGTTTTAGTGTTGCCATTATTCCCTACACCTACGAGCACACCCGATTTAAGTCGTACCAAATCGGCACGGTGGTCAACCTTGAGTTCGATGTTATCGGCAAGTATGTAGCCAAGCTCATGTCTCACCGAAACGAGGCTTAAACTATTTTTTCTCCGAAAAGCTCACCTTGGTGCCCTTTTTGTCCTTTTTAAAACCGATCAGTTGCTGCTTGGCATCCAAAGCCGCTTTTACATAGGCCTTAAAGGCTTTGTAGTCACTTGCGGCAATACGTACTTTAGGGGTATTTGCCTCTATGGAAATATGTAGTTCATTGTCTTTGACCAAATCGTAATCGATTTTGAAACGATGCTTTTTAAAACTGTAATCGGCACTTTCAGGAATTTCAACAAAGCGCTGACCCTCCTCCAATTTGATCACATAACTCGATTTGTAGGTGTCGGCATTCTCATACAATAGATAATCTATGGGAAAGGCCCGCTCATCATCTTGTATGATCGAAGTATTATAGGCATTGTTCACGGCCGGAATACGAAATACCTTCATACTGCCAATTTCATCGAACTTTTCGTTTACGGTAAGATCTGACACATATTTTAATACCGGGGAACGCAGTTCATAATGAATGTCGTGAATACTATCGAAGGTGAAGTCTTCCGAAATCCTACTTTTAAAATCATCGGCAAGGCTCTTTCGTATGACCTCATAGTTCTTCTCCTTAAAAATAGCCGCATAATGCGAATTGATGCTTCCCTTTAAAATAGATTCTATCCGTAACTGATGTCTCCCCTCACCTATGTTGTATTCCATTTTACTTTCAAGTTCCGTGGCGATATGGGCAATATCGTCTAGCTTGTAAATACCGCTTTTGACGTCCTTTACCCATTTATTAGGTATATCTAAAGCGGTCGCATGCTCTAAACTGGTAGGTATGGCCCTATAGGGCATATTGTTGTCCGTTAGCTCCAAGTACTGGGGCTTGCCCTCTATAAACACCTTGGCGATACAGTGGTTGAAATCTTGACTGGGCAAGGTCATGGTTTTTTCCCCGTAATCTGAAGTCAGCACTAAAACCAAGTGGGCCTTTAACCCGGCCATTTGGGCCAAGGTCACGTAGAGGGTGGAAAAATCCTTACAATCGCCCAGTTTGGACTTTATAGTTTTCGCTGGCCGTTGTGGCACGTATCCGCTCTGCCTAAAACCTACATAGCTATAACTGAAGTTCTCCATAATATAGTAGTAGATCCTTGAAGCCTTTTCGTCGTCGGTTAGGGATGCACTTCCCCTTGGAAAGATTTTGTCGAAGGCCTCCTGAACATCTGAATTGACCACCATTTGCGGTCGCACCAAATCAGAATACCAATGGGCTATATCATCCCAGGAACCAATGGTACTTACATGCACATACCTGGCAATATCGCCAAGGCTGGGCATAAAGTTCTCTTCGGGCTCCAATTCTTCTTGACCCGTGGTTTCCCACTCATGGTAGACATAGTCATCTACCTCTTCGGTGCGGTAGGGCACCTCTCCGTTTAGGGTCTTGCTTATAAACTCTTTACCCTTGGGTACCAACACCTTTAAACTGTTCTTGTAAATAGGGTGATAGGAATCGAATTGAAAATAATCGACATGGTCTTTATAAAAGCGTCCGCTATTGGCATAACTACTTTCGTAATCGACATAGAGAATATCGCCGATCTCAAGGTTATTGAAAACAAGGTTTGAACCGCTCCTCGATGCCGGAACGATTTTTTTGTTCGGCTTTACGATTTCGGATTTCGTGATGTGGTAATTTCCCGAAAGCCCCAAGTTTACTTCCTTCAACGATTCTATTCCACTGTCACTGGTGACTTCCACCACATAACGGGTTCTTGATTTGCCTCCCCCTTCAGGATAGAGTTGCAACAGGCTTTCATCTAACAAATAATTAAACCCATAATGACCTTTAACGCCCCTGCTCCTGTTCTCGGCCATAAACTCGTAAATATTTGGGGTGGCAAATTCTTCCAAATAGTCTTTGGCGTTCGAAAGGTCGTCGATTTTTTTACGGAGCGCGGCGTTGGCGCTATTGTGCTTCAATGACTTTTTATACCAGGTCAAGGCTTCCTTTTTGCGGCCAGACTGTTCCAATGCCGTTCCTTTTAATTCCATGGCAACAAAGGAATACGGAAAGTTCTTGAGCATCTGGTCAATATAGGGCAATGACGCTTCATACTTTTTATATTCGTGCAGATAGGCTATATAATCTGAGAGATAGATATTATCATGGGCGACCAGGTCATATCTATTTTCAAACAGGGACAAGGCCTCGTCTTTTCGGTTTTGCTTATTGTAAAAACTGGCCAGGGTCTTCAGGGCGGCGTAATCAAAATAGCTGGCGTTTATGTTTTCAAGCAGTTCAATAGCCTTGTCGTCTTCGTTCAAATAGCCCGAGTATATTCCGATATAGGCCTTTACTACGCCCAATTGGTCACGGTGCTTTTCTGTAATTTCCTTTAGACTCTGCTTTACGGCACCCTTATCTTCTTTTCTAATATGCAATAACAATTGGGCCGATTCCTTTAAAACATCCATATCCGTAGAGGCCGAAAAATCGTTTACAAATTTTTCAAACTCAACCAAGGGAAGCTTGAATAATTCACGCGAATCTTCAAATTGGTATACATACGACAAATAATAATTTTCGTCATCGTTTTGAATATTCTTCTGCACCTCTTTGGCCGAGACGTAATCGTTTTCCTTAGAGTAGCTTTCGATCAGGTACTTTCGCAAAAACGAACTTTGCGGGTATGCTGCCAGCAAAGGCTGCAACAAAGCCTTGGCCTCGTTGTACTTTGAATTACGCAAATAGGCGTTGATCAGGCATAGCTTGTTCATAAAATCGTTGGGGCTTGCCTCTAATCTCTTCTTAAAAAAAGCTTCTATCGGATGGTCTACCGGTTGCGGGGCGATTCTAGCCAAGGTACTTTTTTGGTAATCGCTCGGCTTGGCGCTATATGTCAAATCACTGATAGGGCGACCTTCTTCGTCGGTAATCCTAACAATAAAATAGGCAATGCCGTTCGTATCCGCATTTTTTACTAAAAGTCGGTTATTGCCTTTTGGAAGGTTGACCAAAACGTTATACGCATCTAAGTCGGTAATGCCGTCATTAGTATTCTCATAGATCAGTACATCGTTCAACCAGAGTTTTGAAAAAGACGAGCTGCCCAAGCGCACTACCACTTTTCTATCCGATGGATTGTAAATGAATGTTTGGGCATAATTGACCCCTCCTCCGTATTCGCTATGGTTCGAGTAATACTGGTAGGCTTCCTTTTTACGTTCATCGATTTCATACCAGTTTATAAAACCATTGCTGTTGGCATTAAAATCATTTTGGGACACGGCATATTTTTCAGGACCGTATTCCGTGTCAAGTCCACTGCCATTCAAATTTTCAAAACTACCACAGAATTGCCATGCTTTGATCGCGGGTATTTCAGCATTTATTTGATAGTAGGTTTCCCAGTCATCGGAATGTTGGGCCACGGCCGATTTTAGGTACCGAAGCGATTCCTTTACCGTTGGGTTTTGGATCGCATCAAGTTTTAGCTCATTTATGTTCCTTACGTTTTTTCCGTTAAAACCCGTGCTGAGATAGGTATCAAAGAAGAAATTATGGTTCCAAAGGGCATAGAGATAGTATTCATAATCGGGAAAGGAACTGACTTTTTCTATAAAGCCTTCATCATTGGCGAAGATGCCGTTCTCGTTCTTAATAATTTCCCTAGTGAGTATTTCTTGTAGGGTTTTCTGTTTCTTCTTTTCGAACTTTGAGAGTGCCTCAGACTGCCGATTTTGAAAGAGGTATTGCCAATGGGTTTCCAATTTGGTGTTTTCTTGGCCTTGGACGGAAAAAACGGACAGGGCACAAACTACGAGCAAAATGCGAAGAAATCTCATGGCAGAGGCAGGTTTTGTTGGGTTTGGATAGATGATAACGCAGGTTTCCCATAATTGGTATACGTGATATGGAAAACTAGATGTAACCACTAAACCCGCTAAATTAGGAGCACCGACCCATCGGCCAAAACACAATAAGAGCGAACAACCAGCGTTGATTCATAAGATGTTGCCCATACATCTACACTAATCAGGAGTCCCAAATCACTCCCTAAACCTGCCATTATGAAAAAGTACTTTGTATACCTACTATGCACTGTTTTCGCGTCGATGACCCTAAGTTGCTCAAAAGACGAAAAGGAACCCGACCTTATAAACGGAGAGGCCAAAATATCGAATGAAACCGGACTATCATTTGTAAACTCGCAAGGCTTCACTGCCGACCATGTGACCTTCAAGCTAAGGCATGGCACCAATGCCGAAAAAGAATACGGACAAAGTCTCGATACATACAGTTATACCGAGCTAGAGGAAGGAGCGCGGACCATTTACCAAATAAAGGTATTTGCGGAAGGCGAAGAAATCCCCTATAGCGCCTACACCATTGATGCCGAAGGCAATAAAAAAGAAATCAAATCGACCTCTATTGTCGAGATCAAGAAAAACGCGGTGTTTAAAATTTTCTTGGAGGAAGCGCTTTAGAACGCTTCCCCTGTTTTTTTTATGAGGTTACAGAATATTTTCTTTCATCTTGCCCCATGCCCTTATAAGCAAGATACCGGATACTACGGCTATTCCGGTAAGCCATAGTGCGGACTCGGTTCTTCCATAGATCCAATAACCCGTCGCGAACATAATGGTATAGATCAACACACAACCAAGAACCATTGCAGTGATACCTTGAGGTACACTCCACTTTTCATTTTCTTTCTTGATGACTTCCCCGTCCACTTCGGCCTCATCGACCACTTTAGCCCATCCTGGACCACCGGGTTGAATACGCTTGTAGAAAGAACGAAGGGTATCTTTCGATTCGGGTTGTGTCATAAAGGTCGCTGTTAACCAAATGGTAGTAGTAAGCACTACCACAAAGGGATACTCGGCCCAATCTGGAAAAACCCCGGTCGTTTCTGCAAACAGTAAAGGACCTAAGGCCGTTGTCTTCAATAATATAGATATAATCCCGGAAGCGAACATAGCGGTAATCTCACTCCATGCATTAATTCGCCACCAGAACCAACGCAAGATAAAAATGAGTCCCGTACCTGCACCAAAAGTCAACAATATATCAAATATCTGTAGTGCGTTTTCAAGGGCCAATGCCAAACCTGCACTGAGAACCATAAGCACCACCGTAGAGATTCTTCCCACGGCCACCATTTGCTTTTCCGTAGCATTAGGATTTACCTGTTGCTTATAAAAATCAAACACAATATAGGAGGACCCCCAGTTTAGCTGGGTTGAAATGGTACTCATATAAGCCGCGATCAAGGAAGCCAGAACCACCCCAAGGAGTCCGCTCGGCAATTTGGTCAACATAGCGGAATATGCCAAATCTTGCCCCAACTTGTCTTCGGCAATATTCGGGAAGGCTTCGTGGATACTGGCAATATCAGGATATACGACCAATGAGGCCAAGGCTACCAAAATCCAAGGCCAAGGCCTTAGGGCATAGTGCATGATATTAAAAAAGAAAGTGGCACCGATAGCATGGTTCTCATCTTTTGCCGCCAACATACGTTGGGCGATATATCCCCCACCACCGGGTTCCGCACCTGGATACCAAGAGGACCACCATTGTACGGCCAAAGGAATTATAAAGAGGGTTATCAACGCCTTTCTATTGCTAAAGTCAGGTACGATATCAAGCTTGTTCATTACATTTTCGTGGGCCATCAATGCCTCGATACCGCCTACTTCGGGAATGTTCACCAAATAATACGCGGCGCCTATTGCTCCTGCCATAGCCACGAAGAACAAAAGAAAATCGGTATAAACCACTCCTTTAAAACCACCTAGGGCGCTAAAAGTAACGGTAATCAAACCCGCTCCGACCACGGTTTCCCATGGTTCCAAGCCTAGCATAATACCCCCGATCTTAATGGCCGCCAAGGTAACCGAAGCCATTGTGATTATATTAAAAAGGGCCCCTAAATAAATGGCCCTAAACTTTCTCAAAAAACTAGCGGGTTTACCGCCATAGCGCATTTCATAAAACTCTAAATCGGTATTGACATTTGACCTACGCCAAAGTTTAGCATAGACAAAAACCGTTAAAAGCCCCGTAATCAAAAACGCCCACCAGACCCAGTTGCCCGACACGCCATTGGTTCTAACGATATCGGTCACCAAATTGGGTGTATCGGTAGAAAAGGTAGTCGCAACCATTGACAGCCCCAACAACCACCAAGGCATGGTTCGTCCCGAAAGAAAAAATTCCGAAGAATCTTTACCCGACTTTTTAGAAACATAAAAACCTATACCAAGAACAATTGTAAAAAAAACAATGATAAAACTGTAGTCTAATGTAGATAACTCCATTAATAATTAAGGGTTTTCGGTGAATCGTTAAAGATATTGTTTTTTTAGAATACTTTTGCTGTTTATCAATCAAACCTCTTCTTGTGTTTTTAACCACTTCTTTCGACATTACGCTTACCGCTTGGGCCCTTGCATTTACGGCCGCCATCGTTATCGGACTCTCAAAGGCTGGTATTAAGGGAATTGCAATCGTTAATGTAACCCTTATGGCCCTTGCCTTTAGCGCCAAGGCATCTACGGGCATCGTAGTTCCGCTACTGGTCGTGGGCGATATTTTTGCCGTTATTTATTACAACCGCCACACCAGATGGTCACATATCGTGAAGTTCTTGCCGTGGATCCTGGTCGGTATCGTTTGCGGCGTATTAATTGGAAACGACTTGGATGAAGCCGTATTTAAAATTGCCATGGCCATTATCATCTTGGTCAGCGTCATTATGATGTATTGGTGGGACAGGCGTAAATCGAAATCCGTACCAACGCATTGGCTCTTTGCGGGCCTTGTAGGAACCGTTGCCGGCATCACTACCATGATCGGTAATTTAGGTGGGGCCTTCAGCAATATCTACTTTTTGGCCATGCGGGTACCCAAAAATGAGTTTATCGGAACGGCCGCTTGGCTATTCCTTATTATCAATGTACTCAAATTACCCCTGCACATCTTTGTTTGGGAGACCATAACCGTTGAAACCCTTTTATTCGACCTGAAACTGATACCGGGTATTATTTTAGGGGTCTTCTTGGGCATACGTTTGGTGAAGATCATTAAAGAGGATTTCTACCGAAAGATGATTTTGGTACTTACGGCCCTTGGGGCCATAATGATCCTGATACGCTAATACGGTTTAACGATTTCGGCTTCATTCTACCCTTAAAAGCATATCGCCTACGCTTTTTCAAATTTAAATTGATATCAAGCTGGCAGAATTGTATATTGAACTCGTCTTTTTTGCTGGGATGGTCGTATATATTTATCATTACGGGCGTAAACCACTTAAGTTCAGTACAATTTTCTGTTAAAAGCGACCAAGACCCGGCCAAAACCATACTAAAAGTATACGCTGATGCGTTCGCTACTTATACGAAGACCCATCGCGGGCAGATTTTAAGGGGCAAATACCGACGAACACCTATAATTCCCAATTATAGGGGACGGTAAATTTTTATAGCAATGAAACAACTTTTTACATATATAGGCTTGCTATTGTTTGCTGTATCATGCAGCTCCATAGGCGTAGCCCGAAAATCAAATAAAAAAGGGAAGGTCGAAAGCTTTGCCTCGACCAGTGCCAAGGCCTATGACCGATTGATTACCAGTGAAGCCGATACCAACAACGGACTTTTTGATGTTCACAAAATAGGGGACAAGTATTATTTTGAAATACCCGATAGTCTTTTCAAACGTGAGATGCTGGTCGTGACCCGATTCATAAAAACCCCTTCAGGTGCGGGAAACTACGGTGGTGAAAAAATTTCAGAGAACACCATTACCTTTGAAAGGGGACCTTCAAACAATATTTTTCTTCGTATTTCTACCTTGGTAAGCGCTGCCAGTGAAGACGATGCCATATCAAAGGCGGTCAACAATTCCAACATTACCCCCATTCTTGAAGCCTTCCCGATTAAGGCGACCAATGAAGACCGACAATCGCATGTAATAGAGGTTACCGATTTCATCAATAGCGAAAATCCGCTCTTGGCCCTTAGTAGTGACCAAAAAGACGATTACAAGCTTACCTCGCTTGAAAAAGACAAATCATATATAAAGGAAATCAATTCATTTCCCGTAAATACGGAAATCAAGACCGTTAAGACCTATAAGGCCAAATCGGGTTCCAATAAAAGAAAGGAACTTCCTGCGGCCATTCTTGCAGGAGTCGTCACCTTGGAAATCAACAACTCTTTTATCTTGCTTCCGAAGGAGCCCATGAGAAAAAGACTGTACGATGCCCGCGTAGGCTATTTTGCCAGTTCGTACTTGGAATACGGCGACGACCAGCAACAGGTCGACCGCAATACCTACATTCACAGATGGAGACTAGAACCCAAGCCTGAAGATTCATTGAAATGGAAGCGCGGCGAATTGGTAGAGCCGAAAAAACCAATCGTTTATTATATCGACCCGGCCACCCCTAAGAAGTGGAGGCCTTTCCTGATACAAGGAATCAACGATTGGCAAGTGGCTTTCGAACAGGCCGGATTTAAAAACGCCATCATCGGCAAACCTTGGCCAGAGAACGACAAAAGCATGAGCCTGGAAGATTCCCGCTTTTCCGTTTTACGCTATTTTGCCTCTCCTTCCAAAAATGCATACGGCCCCAATATTGTCGACCCCAGAAGCGGTGAAATATTAGAGAGCCATATTGGGTGGTACCACAACCTGATGAGCCTATTGCACAGTTGGTACATGGTTCAGGCAGGTGCCGTAGACGAGCGCGCAAGAAAAATGGAATACGACACCGAACTTATGGGAAATCTTATCCGTTTTGTCGCTTCCCACGAGGTCGGACATACGTTAGGATTGAGACACAATATGGGCGCCAGCTCGGCAACGCCCGTAGAGAAATTACGCGATGCGGAATTTTTACTTAAGAACGGACATACCAGTTCGATCATGGACTATGCCCGTTTCAATTACGTAGCGCAACCTGAAGACAGTATTCCTGCGGAAGATCTAATGCCCCGCATCGGCGATTACGATAAATGGGCCATACAATGGGGCTATTCAAGGTTTGCGGATGATTTGTCGTTAAAGGAAGAAAAAGAACTTTTGAGCCAAATGGTAGTCGACAGTGTTTCGGCCAACCCAAGACTTTGGTTCGGTGGCGAAGGCCGTGATTTCGACCCTAGGTCACAGACCGAAGACCTTGGTGACGATGCCATGCAAGCCAGTATGTACGGCATTCTGAACTTACAGCGTATTGCGCCCTATCTAAAAAAATGGACGCAGGAAAAAAGTAGCGATGACTACGCCAACCTCGATCAAATCTATAAGGACCTCGTAGGGCAGTATAGCGATTATATTTTTCACGTAGCGAAAAACATTGGGGGCATCTATGTTACCCCGAAGACCATGGGTGAAGAAGGAGAAGTCTACCGTCCGGTTGAAAAGCAAAAGCAAAAACAGGCCTTGGTGTTTTTGAGCAATTATATCTTTAAGGAACCGAAATGGTTGTTGCGGAACGATATATTGAACGCCATTCAGTCTCCCCAATCGAAAGAATCGGTAACCAAGACCATGGAAAGCGTCATGATGAACCTTTTGGGCGGCAGCCGTTTGAGTCGAATGACCTTTATTGCCGAGCGCTACGAAGACGAAGATCCCTATCATCCCCAGGAATATATGGACGATTTGAACCAGTTGGTCTGGGGGGATATGAACGTTTTCTATCAAACCAACGCCTACCGTAGAAAACTGCAAAAATCATACGTTTCCAACCTTATTACCCTTTACAAACCCGATGAAGCGGAAGGTCTGGTCGAAGGTATCTTGGCCAAATTATCGGAAGGTTACACCGCCAATACCGACGTACGTTCCTTGGCCCTTGACAACCTTATCAACCTGCAAAGCAAAATAAAGCGAACCATCCCGGTAATGACCGATAGGCTGACCATTGCCCATTTGAACTATTTGAAAAGGGAAATCGAATCGGTAGTCGGAGAAACCAAGGATGTAGACCCCTTGTTTATTCCTTTTCGAAGAGATTATTCCATTCAAGAGACCAAGGAAAAATAGTCGATTACCAATTTATTTTTCCCAAGCCCGGGACATCGGACGGGTATAACACCCCTTTTTCCAGTAAGAACAAGCCTTTAAAAGGGTCGTCTACCACATCTAAATGCCCGTCTAGATCGGCGTAACCTATATTGGGTCGGGAGAGTGCAAAATGAAGTCCTGCCGAAATTCCCAAGGCACATTCGTCGTTACAGCCCACCATGGTTTCAATACCTGCCGATTTGGCTACGGAATTGATGTGCATTCCCTCAAAAATGCCCCCTACCTTCATCAACTTGATATTTACCATATCTACCCTTTCATTCTGGGCCAGCCGGAATACATCGGTCAGGGTTTTTAAACTTTCATCGGCCATTAGCGGAATGTCGATCTGATCCATGACCTGACCTAGGCGTTCTTCCCTTTCCTGCTTCGTGGGCTGTTCAAAAATTTCGATACCTATTTGGCTGGTCGCCTTTACAAATGCCACCGAATCTACCACCGAATACCCTTGGTTTCCATCGAAGCGAAAAGTCACCTCGGGAAATTTTTCGTGTAACAAGGTCATTTTTTCAATGTCTTCCGCTAAGCTATGGCCTCCTTTAACCTTAAGGATAGAAAAACCCTGTTGCACAAACTCCTTGGCCTGCGCCATGGTCTCTTCCAAAGATAATATACCAATCGTTATACTTGTTGGAATGCTCTGTCGGTAACCGCCTAGAAACTTATACAGTGGCACATCGGCCTTCTTTGAAACGACATCGAAAAGCGCCATATCTACCATGGCCAAAGAAGATGACTTGCGCCCTAAGAGCTTTTTAAGGTCTTTAAGAATAAAGGCGTAGGTAAAAGGGTCCTTGCCTTTTAAATAAGGAAGGATAATGTCTTTTAAGGCCGCCTCTACTTCTTTAGGATGCTCTCCCGTCACTATCTTATCGGGAGCTCCACAACCGTAGCCAACAATGGCCGTATCGGTCTCTATTTTAAGGATAAAATTTACCGTATGATCAATGGTTTCGTAAGCAATGGTATAGGGAATGGAGAGCTTAAGGTCAAGTCGCTCGTAAGATACATTGGTTATTTTCATATCATTCTTTCCTTTACCAAGGCCACCAATTCTTTGGTGCCATATTTCAAGACATCAAAGGCAGGGAGTTTTGTTTCTAAGGTAATTTGTTTGCACGCCTCTAAAATCTCCTCTTCCTCCATTTCTTCATGGTTTACGGTAATGGCTATTACCTTTTTGCCCGAAATCACTTCAATGGCATTGATCTGTTCGGTCAAGGAGTGCATTTTATAGCCTGGAAACCCATCATATTCCAATCGCTTTGGGGCGTGTTGCAATATGACATAATCAGGCCTTCCCGCTGCCAAAATCTCAAAACCACCTGGGTAGGCCGGGTTCATAAGACTTCCCTGACCCTCAATAACGATAACATCGGGGTCTTCATTTTTATACGCGCTCACAACGGCATGTTCAATCTCACCCGAGACAAAATCGTTGATGCAGCTGTCCATTACCATACTGTATTTTGCCCCTTGCATCCAAGCGGTCTGCCCGGTCCCTATCATTTCTGCCTTCTGACCGGCATCCCTTAGACCGTGGACCAATAACCAAGCCGTAGTGCGTTTTCCCAGTGCGGAATCCGTTCCTAAAATGGCTAGTTTCAGACAATCTACCTTTTCTATTTCCCCTGTAAAAAAATGGAGTTTATCCCTATCCGGTGTTTTACGTACATCACGTACCCGACAATTATGTTTAGCGGCGATTGCCATCAATGCGGTATCGTTGGTCAAAAAGTCGTGCAGTCCGCTATCTACATTCCAGCCCATTTCCAAGGCTTTGGAAATGGTAGCCTTTGCTTCTTGTGGCAATCTTCCGCCATCGGGAGCCAAACCGATAACCAGCGACCCAGGGGTATTTCCCGAAGCGCCCAAGGTTTCAATGGCGTCGTCTATCGTTGCAAAAATGGGAATACCATTGGCTTTTCCATCAAGTACTTCGCCCGCATCCCTTGAAGCATAATTTGCATCCAATACGCCCACAATATCGTAACGTTCGGTAAAACGAACCAAGCCGTGTGCTGTTTTTCCATTAGGGGTATTGAAAGCCCCATCGCAATACACCAGGGCCTTTCCATCAATTGATTTTTTCATTCTCTTCGTATTAATTTTTTGCTGTCAGCACCGCAACAAAACGGTCTGGTTCAAAATTCATTTTTTCATCAAGTTCCAGCAATGCTATAAGTCCTGCAGTTGATGCCGGTAAAATGCGAAAACCCTCTTTCTTGGCCAATAAAGCCGTCATGTCCTTTAATTTTTTATCACTGATATTGTAGGCTTCGCCATCGGATTCCCTTAAGGCATACAGCGCTTCCTCCCCATCAAAACTGTGCCAGTTGATGAGCGGCTCATTGTATTTGGTCTCTTTAATCGTATCGGGATTCAAATCCTTGCAATGGTCCAATCCCTGCAAAAACGATTGAATGATCGGGTTTTTTCTAGAGGATGAGGCCGCTACCATTTTGGGTATTCTAGAAGTTTTCCCTCTCTTGTACAAACTAACGAAACCACGATAGATTCCTGCGAACAAGGTTCCGTTGGAAACGGGAACGGCACAATACTTGGGCGCATCTCCCAAATCTTCGAAAATTTCCGTTGCAATCTGGGAGTATGCACTAATCTGTAAAGGCGTATTCGCCCCGCCCGGGTTGGCATCGTACCAATCATGGGTTTTTGCCAATTCACTGCTTTCCTTTACAACGTCTTCATAACTGCCCGGCCTACGAACGATCTCTGCCCCCAGTAATTCCATCTCCACCACACGATCGGTATGAAAACTCTCGGGAATATAAATTCTACAAGCAATACCCGCCAAGTTAGCCGCCAAGGCCACCGCAACCCCGTAGTTGCCGCAAGTAGCCAAAGACACCATTTCAAACTCCCTTCGGAGGGCATCGTAGATTTGTGCAAAAGCAATTCGGTCTTTTTGGGTGCCGGTAGGATTATCACCTTCGTACTTGATATAAAGCTGGCGAATATCAAACTCACGTTCGAAGGCTTTGGCACGATGTAGGCCCGTATCGCCCACCTCGAGATTTATAATATCTTCATACGACTCCAAACGATCAACTAGCGAATTCCTTTTGTCCCTAACAAATTCACTTAGTTTTTTGGTCTCGGAAGACACCTTGTTTTCTGCGGTTTTCACCCCGTCCCTTAAATCCATTTTTACAGTTTGATGTGGGCAAATACCCTATCAAATGTAATATGTTTTTGGTCACGATGTAAAAAATAATTTTAAAATTACACGTCTGAAAATCAATCTTCTACACCAAACTTCTCCATTGTAGTGAGTTCAGGAGAACCTCCTCTACTTCCACATCCTGAAGCTATATATAAATCATCTTTAAAAAGCACTAAGCCACTACCGTGTCTGCCCTCTACCATAGTGGGAAGCGTATGCCATTTATGTGTGTTCAAATCCAAAACCTCAACTTCAGCATGTGCTTTTTCCTGCGTTGTAGATTCACCTCCAACAACTATCAATTCATTATTATAAAGTGCAGCGGCATTGCCTGCTCTCGGAGTAGGAATATGTTCCGGTAAAGTCTCCCAAGTGTCACTTTTTATATCATAGACATCAACCTCGCCTATGGTGCCCCCAAAAACAGAATTCGGATCAATACCCGAATTCCTCCCAGCAGGGACATAAATTTTTCCATCCGCTAAAACCGCCTGAAAATGATCCCTTGCACGAGGGGCATCTGCCAGTACTTCCCATTCACCCGTACTGGGGTCGTAACGGTCCAACCATTTTTTATGGTCTCCTATATGGCCGTTCTTTATTCCGCAGGAAATATAAATTTTGCCTTCGTACAGTACATTTCCCGTAGAACCCCGTCTTCTTTCCTCAGGAATTTCATCCCCTTTCGACCATTTGTCCGTGGCCGGGTCATAGATATAGATATGCTCCGTGGGGGTTTCTGCAGGATATTTGCCTGTTAAAGCCGCAATTAGGTATATTTTATTTTGATAGGTTACGGGTTGAAAATGATGAATTTCAATAGGTGGTTTTGCTCCTTCCGACCATGTCTGGGTCTTTGTATCATATATGCTCACAGGACGAATATCCCTTCCTCCCAATAAATAGAATTTATCACCTACCCTCACAAATGCCGCCTCATGGCGTGCCACGGGCTTACTACCATCTACGGACGCAACTTGCTCCCATTTCATAGTGGGCTTCTGAATGGTTATCTGGTCTACCGGATCTGCTACTTCCGTTTTTTTATCGGAATGGTTCTTACAAGCCGTGAATAGTAGAACACAACCCCATAAGACCATATATTTTTTGTTCATTTGGAATGATGTTTAGGTTTATCCAAATGTAGCAAAAATCAGCTTGAGAATTTTAGTTCGGCTTTTTCGAATTGAGATTTAGGAGCTTCACAGACCGAGCAAACATAGGTTTCAGGCAAATCTTCAAACGCCGTACCTACAGAAATTTCGGCTATTGAATCGCCATAGAGGGGGTCGTAGACCGTAAAGCACGATTGACATTGATGAATAGTCTTTGTCTCTTGCTCTATAGCCTTTTTTGGCGCTTCAGTTTTTTCTACCTCTCTACCTAGTTGGTCAAAATACTTTTTACTGAGTTCCATCAACAGACCTGGCAACTCGATTTTATCTACATCTTGGGCGTAGGCCAAATATTTTTGGGTATTGGGGTCAAAATTTTCAAAGTGGAGTACGTTGTACGTGGGGCGCACGTCAAAGTCTTTTACAATCGTAGGCGAACTGTTTTTTTCGATTATGACCGATGCAAAATGAGACCGCTTGCCCACATCGTTGCTAATGCCAAACGTTAATCCGTATGTACTAATATCGTTCTGGTCAAAACTACGTACCAAGAACTTTTTGAGTTCCAAAGCCTCATTATCGTCTACAGGAAGGTGCCAATTCATTTCCAACTGCGAATGCCTCACATTTATCCCCCATTGCCCCAAAAACCGTTCTAATGCCTGCCTGCTCTGTTTTTGTATCCCTTTTACGATGAACGATTTCCATGGGGTAATACAAATCTTCCCTATGCTATTGTCAAGGCAAAATCCACAAAATTCCTTAAGGAAGGAAAGATCATATCTGTTGTTTCGCCAATACAGGCCCAACCAATATTGATCAAGTCCCATACGGTTCATACCTTCATAATAAGGGAAGGTCAGGTAGGGAACTTTTAGCTCTTTTTCTATGGTCTTGTTGTTGGTATCCAGGTTTCTGTTCAGGACAAAAAACAGTTCTTCTACATCTTGAATATCTTCGTAAATACGTTCAATGGCCTTGGAAACGGCAGTAATATCCCAACTATATATCAAAACAGGATAATAGGCCGCTTTTTCCCAATGGGGCAGTTTAACGTTCAAATACCAATAGTCTTCGTTCTCCGAAGCTATAAAATTCAGGTTACCACTAAAGAGCGGAACCAATCTTTGTTTGGGGTCGGTGATATTTATTTTTAGTTTGGGCAGAAAATCAAACCCCTCTAAAATATAGAGATAGGTAGAACCTTTTAACCAATGGGTCATATCAAAAATATCGGCAGAAACATACGAGCTTACGATATTCTGGTATAGCCTTTCGGTAATGATATTGGTGTTGAACTTTGATATATGCTCCAACTGGCCTTCTTCTACGCCCTTTAGCGGAAAGAGCAAATCTTGTCTGGACCCGAAGTAGACTTCGCTCAGTCCGGCAGTTTCCAACAGACCAATAATATCCTTAAGCTCCCCTGGTGAGGTAACCCCTCCTTTTATCAATATACGGTGCAGATCATCGTTCATAATCCCGATTTTTTAATTTGCTAATTGTAGTTGTTTGTTCATTATGGCCTTTACTTCCGGTTTACAGCTACCACAGCCTAATCCTGCCCCGGTTTCCGAACACAATGCGTTAAATTCGGAGCAACCACCGGCTATAGCATCAATAATATTGCCTTCACCCACTTGGCTGCAAGAACAGACCATTTTTCCTTTTAAAGGAATAGCGGTCGTTGCTCCCCTAAGCAACTCGTTTCGCTTCTCCGATAGTTCAATTTCTTCCTCTATCAGACGTTTAAACTCGGCGAACTCATTCTTATCGCCCATTAATATGGCTCCTTTTAACGTATCGTCTTTAACGATGCATTTTTTGTAGAAGCGCTTGCTGACATCCATCAAAATAATCTCTTCGTAACTACTATCTCCCGAAGGCGCATTTACCATACCGATACTACAGAGGTCAAGATTTTCGAACTTCAGGATATTCATAAGGACGGAGCCGTTATAAATGCTGCCATAATCGCCTAAAATATAGTTGGCGGCAATATCTGCCTGTTGTTCCGCAGCCGATGTTATTCCGAAAAGCGAGTTATTGAACTCCGCTATTTCACCCAAGGCAAAAATAGATGGGTCGCTGGTCTGTAAGTATGAATTGACAATTACCCCACGTCTGGTATTCAAATCGGCTTTTTTTGCCAATTCAATATTGGGCCTTGTTCCTATAGCGTAAACAATGGCATTACATTGAATGGTTCTTCCTGTTTTTAGGTTCACCAGTAAGCGAAACGGATTCTCTTTTTCCTCAAAAACAGTACTTACCTCACTATCAAAATACAGGTTGATGTTTCTTTCGAAAACATCTTCGGCCAAAAGACGACTAGCCACACTATCCAACTGACGTTCCATAAGGCGTGGTGCCCTTTGTACGATGCTTATATTGATGTCTATCTTTTTAAGTGCGGCGGCCAACTCCAAACCTAGCAAACCGCCACCGACAATCACTACATGTTGTTCGTTTGCCGGAAGTCCTGTTTTTTGTAGGTATTGCTTCAATTTATCGGCATCGCCGCGTTCACGCATGGTAAAACGACCGGGAAGGTCTATTTGTACCTCACTGGGCACAAAGGCACGGCTTCCTGTGGCCATTATGAGCAAATCATACGAATGAATCAATCCGTCACTATCGGTAACCTGCTTCATCGATGTATTTACATCACTGATCCCAATCCCTGAGTGCAAGTTCACGTTCAGCTTTTGTAATTCTCCTGACTTTAGCTTCTCCAAAGCTTCCCAAGAAAGCTCATCACTTACATATTCAGGCAACAGAACCCGATTGTAAAAAGGGTCTTTCTCCTTGGAAAACACATGCAATTCGTCCTTTTTATTTTTTTCCCGATACGACTGAATAAAACGATACGCGGCCGCACCGGCCCCGACAACAATGATTTTCTGAACAGGTTTTACAAACTTCTCAACCTGAACGGCACAGTATTTAAAATCGGGTTCTTTGGAGACTGGGTCAACGAGGTCGTTGGTAAGGTTATTGGCCCTACCAAAATCATTGTTCAATACTTTCCCCCAGTGCATCGGCAGAAAAACAACGCGTTCGCGAATATCAAAATTGATCTTTACCTTCACCTGTACTTCGCCCCTTCTACTCTTAATGACCGCGACATCCCCTTCTTTTAACTTTCGCAGATAGGCGTCTACCTTGTTCATCTCTAGGTAGGGTTGCGGAATATGGGTCAGCAAACGTTTTACTTTTCCGGTTTTGGTTCGGGTATGCCATTGATCTCTTACCCTTCCTGTATTCAATACCAAAGGAAAATCAATATCGGTTTCCTCAGATTTATTGTAGAGACTCTGTGGCGCATTAAAGTGGGCCCTTTTATCGTTGGTATGAAAGTTGAAATCCGTAAACAAGCGCGGCGTACCCGGATGGGTTTTGTGGGGAACCGGCCATTGGAAACTTCCTTCATTTTTCAGGCGTTCGTGAGATAGACCCGTAATATCTATGTTGGTACCTTTGGTCAAAAGACAGTGCTCGTCATACACTTCGCTAGCATTGTTATAATCAAAACCTTCGTAACCCATGGCCTGGGCAAAGCGCCAAAGAATTTCGGCGTCGGGCAAGGCCTCTCCCGGAGCATCGATAACTTTGGGCAAATAACTGATGCGTCTTTCAGAATTCGTCATGGTACCTTCCTTTTCCAACCAGCCTGCCGCAGGCAATAGAAGATCGGCAAATTTTGTGGTTTCGGAATTATGACTAATATCTTGAACGACTACAAATGCCGCGTTTTTAAGCGCTTTTTCAACCTTCTTTACGTTGGGCATACTCACTGCGGGATTCGTACAAATAATCCAAATTGCCTTTAATTTCCCGCTCTCCAGGGCATCGAACATTTCCGTTGCGGTATAGCCCGGTTCGGATTTGATTTCCTTCCCTCCCCAAAAATCGGAGACTTCCTTCCGGTGCTGCGGATTGCCCAAATCTTTATGCGCTGCCAAAAGGCTTGCCATGCCCCCTACTTCACGACCGCCCATAGCGTTGGGCTGGCCTGTTAGCGAAAATGGCCCACAACCAGGTTTTCCTATTTGTCCCGTTAACAAGGACAGGTTCAACAAAGACACGTTTTTTGACACCCCGATCACGCTTTGATTGAGTCCCATCGTCCACATGCTGATAAACTTATTGGCATCGCCAATATACTGGGCCGCCTTTCGGATATCGGCAATGGGCACTCCACATTTTTCGGCCGCTTGGCGAAGTGAAAGCGTAAAGGCACTCTCTTTACACGCATCGAAATTGGAAGTATGTTTTTTAATGAAATTCTTATCTATTTTTTTCTTTTCGATGAGCCATCTCGCTATGGCATTGAAAAGAATGACATCGGTACCCGGAAGGATTTGTAAATGCAAATCGGCCGAGGCACAAGTCTGTGTTTTTCGGGGGTCTACAACTATAATCTTTACGTTGGGGTTCTCTTCTTTATGTTTCTCCAGGCGTCTATAAAGAATAGGGTGGCACCAGGCGGGGTTGGCTCCGGCGATCAAAAAACAATCGGCCAGTTCTATATCTTCATAGGAAATGGGTACGGAGTCTTCGCCCAAGGCTTTTTTATAGCCCACAACCGCAGAACTCATACATAGGCGACTGTTGGTATCTACATTGTTCGTTCCTATAAAGCCCTTGGTAATCTTATTCACCAAATAGTATTCTTCGGTAAGGCATTGCCCTGACACGTAGAAACCGACACTATCGGGTCCGTGTTTGGCAATGATACTTTTAAAAACGGCGGCGGCACGCTCAAAAGCCGTATCCCAGCTTACTTTTTGCAGGGGATGGTTCCTACTCCATCGCATTTCCGGATGCATAATCCGGTCACTGGTATCTTGGGCAACATAATTCAGGTTTCTCCCCTTAGAGCAGAGCATGCCCTTATTGGAAGGATATTCCGGATCACCGTCTACCTCTATCTTTCCTTTATGGTCTACATCTACCAGTATACCGCAACCTACGCCACAATAGGAACAAACGGTCTTATGTGTTTTCTTTTTTAACATTGCTTTTTCCTTTCTGGTACCAAGCACCAAAATTCGATACAGCAAGTTAGAAAATTACGTATTTATACGTAGTGTTTTTTTCGTAATAGTTTGAGGTTTTAATCGTACATCAACAAAAAAAGCCGCTTTTCACTAGTTTTCGATCAATGGCACAAGATGCGGCCCCAACATGGAGGAACTTCAACATAAAGTCCTGTTTTGTCAGACGTAAGGCTATATTCCGGACTGAGCAAATCCGTAAGGACCATTGCTGACGGTTCCTTAAAGGGGATGTGTATACGTGCCGACCTGTTTGAAGCATTAACGACGACTACGACCGTCTTGTTATCACTTTTTCTAGAGAAAGCATAGTATTGCCCGGTGACCAACAAAGTCTGGTAGGAGCCTTTAACCAAGGCTTCGCTACTTTTACGTGCCACTATAAATTGCTTTATGGCCCCTAATAATTTTGGATGCTTGGCCAGCTTCCCGAGGTCATTCCGTTTTACCGATGGACGCAATAATTCATCACTATGGAGAGATTTCCTCCCTTCAAAGCCCCACTCGCTTCCGTAGTAAATAGCTGGTATTCCTGGCAACGTAAACAGTAGAAGGTACAATGGAAATAAATGCTCAGGTTTCTTCAAGCTACTGGCGGCCCGGTCAACATCGTGATTGTCTACAAAGGAATAGAGGGCCCGATTTTTATAAACTCCCTTAGGACCGAAATCTTCTTCCACCGTTTCGGATATTTTACCGAAATCCTTTAGATTGAAGCTTTCATAAATAGGGGTATGATAATCATAATTGGTAACGGAATCTAACATAAAGGGATTTACCCACCGATTGTAATCGCCATGTACCACCTCTCCCATTAACCAGAAGTTGGGGTTTTCCCTTTTACAAAAAAGGGCCAGTTCTTTCATAAAGTCGAAATCCAATACATCTGCAGTGTCCAAACGCAGGCCATCGATCTTATAAGTGTCTATCCACTTTTTAACGGCCCCAAAGAGGTAGTCACGCACTTCCTTGTTGGCAAGGTTCAATTTTACCAATTCATAGTGACCTGCCCAAGTATCATAGGTAAAGGGATCTTTTAGGGGACTACGTTTCCTAAAATTCACATTTGAAAACCATTCGGTATATTTTGAGTGCTTCCCCCATTCCTGAAGGTCTTTAAAAGCGAAGAAATCCCTTCCCACATGGTTGAACACGCCGTCCAAAACCACTTGTATACCCAACTCATGGGCCTTCTCTACGAAAGCGATTAACGCAGTATCGTCGCCCAATCTACGGTCAACCTTATAATAGTCCCTAGTATCGTAGCCATGGGTTGATGATTCAAACACCGGACCGATATAAAGTGCGTTGCACCCTAGATCTACCATATGCTCCAGCCATATATGAAGCTCCGAAAACCGATTAACCGGAGCGGCCGTGAAATTATTGCTTCTATCAGCACCGAGAAGCCCTAAGGGATAAATATGATAAAAAATGGCGCAATCCATATTCGGCAAGACTACTGGGCAAGTTTAAAACAGCGGTACTATACCAAATTATACTGCTGCGCTTTTTTTGAAAGGTCGATGAGATTCTTGACTTCCATTTTACGCATCAGGTTAAAGCGGTGGGTTTCTACAGTACGCTTACTGTTCTTTAGTTTTTCGGAAATCTGTTTGTTCGTTAAACCGGATAACACCAACTCCAACACCTGAAGCTCTTTGTTGGTCAGGTCAAACGGATTGCTGGTCGGCGTCGCCTTTTTAGGACGTTCAACTGCCGGGGCCGTAGAACTCAACAAACTATTGACCAAAACATTTGAAATATCGCCACTATAGTATTTACCTCCTTCACGTACCGTATGAATGGCCTTGATGAATTCCGTTTTACCCGTATCCTTCAAGAGGTATCCGCGTGCGCCAGCTTTCACTGATTGTAAAATATACTCTTCAGAGTCGTGCATGGAAAGAATAATACACTTTACGGGCGAATTTTGGGCACTTAGCTTTTCAACGGCCTCTATACCGGTCATCCGTGGCATTCGGATATCGATGATCAACAGGTCCGGCTTTTTTTTATTCACCATTTCAATCGCTTCGATACCGTCGGAAGCTTCACTGATAACCTTTAAATCAGATTCACTTTCCAGTAAAGCCCTAATGCCGTCTCGAACCAAAGAATGGTCGTCCGCTAAAATGATACTTGTTGTTTGGTCCAAAATATGCGTAATTATACGTACAAATATAATCGGTTTTTTATAAAGAGCGATGCACAAGCCATTATACCTGGCCTCGATCCATTTAAAAACAAAAGAACCGCTACAACAAAAAGGTCGTAACGGCCCTATCGAAGCATCTTTATAAATATGAACTATTCTTTTGCCGTGTTTAAGAACTTAGGTTTCATGGTCAATTGCACCCATGCCCAGTTTTGAACACTAGCGGCAGCATCTTCGGTAATTCCCTTTAATTCGTACATGCCATCACTAGCAAACATTTGCGAATACCCTATGGCCAATCCGTATCCTTTGAAGTTTTTGGCAAAAACCAAGTCAACTTCGGTGCCAAGTGATTTTTCACCACTTCCCAATTCTTGTTCCCCACTAAAATTCAAGACTTTCACCAATAAGCTAGAAGTTTCACCTAATGCAAATTTGGCACTAGCATGAATATCTGTAAGTCCTATTGAGTTGGCATGATTACCTACGTAGAAATAATCCATAAACCCATTGAATTTATGATTGGTTCCGTATAATGGAAAGAAAGCTTCTGTCTTATCTGTGGTGCTTGCATCGTTTCCGCTAATAATCTCAGCTCCAAGCCCTAAAGAAACACCTTTTGATACTTTATAGCTTAGGTCTAACCCTAAAAGATATGCCCCGCTAACATCTACACTATTTTGGCGCTCCCCGGTTTGCAAATACCCATTAAATGCAGCTCCAAAACTTCCTTTTTTATAGTCTAAATGCGTACCTAAAGTAATTAAATTGCTAACACCATCCGCTACAAGTGCATCTGCTTCGCCTGTAAAATTCTGGAAACCGTTGTTCAATATGAGACCGCTAATAGAAAAGGCTTCTCCTTTATGTTTTAAGTATAAGTACTGCATACTTTTATACGAGAAGAATCCCGTGGTATTATAAGCCGTACCTGCAGACTGAAATCCTCCCGGATTTGCAGTGGTAGCCGTAAAATCTTGATTAAAAGCCAGACCAAGATCTATCATTAACTTTCCTTTACTGTACCTTAACAAAGCTGCATCATGATTACGTGCTTGCATAGCCCAGTCAACTCCACCAAGAATTCTTTGGTCATCATACACAAGCATTTGGCGACCTATTTTTGTAGAGAACCCTTCACTTAATTTGATATCTGCCCATGCTTGAAAAACAGAAAACGAATTATTACTGTCCTCAGGTTTTAATTGTCTGTTTTCTCCCCAAACCATAACGTCTTGAAGACTCATATAAAATTTAAACGCTTCCGTTTGATAGCCCGCGTTCAAACGTAATCGCGTAGCGATTCCAAAGCCCGCATCTGCAGCATCTGGAATAATACTACCGAAACCATTACGGTATTCGGTACGGGGCTTAAACTCCCCATCGAGTTCAAATTGTGCCGTAGCAAACTGAATCGATAGGGCTAGTAGGGTTATTAATGTGTACTGTCTTTTCATAATCTAGGTATATTAAAAAAGTTTGTTGTTATGGTTTAATGTTCTAAAAAGTCAATCAAATGTTTTCTATAGGTGTAGTAGTCGTCATGTTCTAATACCGACTTTCGAGTACGCGGTCTTTCAAATTCGATGTCAAGAATATCCCCGATTTTTGCCCTTGGCCCACTGGTCATCATTACGACGCGATCGGCCAAGAAAATAGCCTCGTCCACATCATGGGTAATCATCACCGCAGTAATTTTCTCTTTGTTCCAGATTTCAATTAAAATATCTTGCAATTCTCCTCGGGTTAAAGAATCAAGCATTCCAAAAGGCTCATCCAACAACAGCACTTTAGGCTTGATTGCAAAAGCTCTTGCAATACCAACACGTTGCTGCATACCTTGTGACAATTCAATAGCTTTTTTATCAAAAGCACCATCAAGGCCTACCTTATGTAAGTAGTATTTGGCAATATCTTTGCGTTGTGCTTTGGTAGCATGAGGAAATACCTGGTTCACGCCTAAAAGCACATTTTCCAAAGCGGTCATCCAAGGCATTAAACTGGGAGATTGAAAAATAACGCCACGATCTGGTCCCGGCCCTTTAACAGGGTTTCCTAGAACGGCAATGTTTCCACCAGAAATAGGATTCAAGCCTGCAATCATAGAAAGCATCGTAGTTTTTCCACAGCCCGAATGCCCGATGATGGTCACAAATTCTTCCTTCATAATCTGAAGGTTTAGATTTTCCAGTACCACATAGTCACCTTTAGGTGTAGGGTACACTTTCTTTAGCTTAGATAAATCAAGCATCACTTTTGAAGGGAATACAATTCCGTTCTGCGTTGTGCCTTTGTTAAGTATGGTTTCTGTGCTCATAGGTTATTTTTTTATTAGGCCACAAAACTTTTAGGTGCTATATCAGGAAGTTCATAGATTTCGTTAGAAACCGATTTACGCGCCTCACCAATATCCATTAAATATTCTATGATGGCATTTCTAGTCTTTTTGAAATTAGGATTGTCATTCATTGCGGTTTTATCACGAGGTCGTTCAATATCAATTTTAAATTCCGGACCTAAAGTTGCATTGGGACCCGGTTTTAAAGGGATAATTCTATCTGCCATATAAATACCCTCATCCACGTCATTGGTAATCAATAAAGCGGTACGCTTGTCTTGGCTCCAGATATTCAATATTTCATCTTGTAAATTTCCTCGAGTCAAAGCATCTAAAGCGCCTAAAGGCTCATCCATGATTATCATTTCCGGATTCATCGCTAAGGCCCTTGCAACCGCAACACGTTGGCGCATTCCTCCGGATAATTCTTTGGGTCTTTTATTAATGGCCGGTGTTAAACTTACCATCCCCACATAATCCTTTACTCTTTTCATTAGAAAAGCTTTCTTTTCTTTTGGAAAAGCCTCCTTAACCGCCATATATACGTTCTGCCCAACGGTTAACCACGGTAACAAAGAATAGTTTTGAAAAATCACCCCTCGTTCATGACTGGTATCAACTACCGGTTCTCCTTTAAATAAAACCTCGCCACTTGTGGGTTTTAATAGGCCGTTAATTAAGTTTACCAAGGTTGTTTTTCCACTGCCTGTAAAACCTACAATGGCTACAAACTCCCCTTCTTCTATAGAAAGGTTAATGTTGGATAGTACATCCGTTCGGTTATCTCCTTCTCCGTAGGATTTGTAGACGTTATTTAATTCTAAGTATGCCATCTTCTATTTTTTTAGGTCAGGTTATACTCCTTCGTTTTTGTTGAAAGACACCATATTCTGAACACTTAACATAATTCTGTCCAATAGAAAACCGATAATACCAATGACAAACATGGCAACGATAATCTTCGCGTTGGAATCGTTAGCTCCGTTTTGGAATTCCTCCCAAACGAATAAGCCTAAACCTTGACTTTGTGCTAACAGTTCAATAGCAATCAATACCATCCAAGCGACCGAAAGCGTAATTCGTAACCCAGTAAATATTAACGGTAATGATGATGGTAAAATCACTTTAAATATTTTTTGAAAAGTTCCTAGTTTTAGAACCTTTGCTACATTGATGTAATCTTTATCTACGGAGGAGACACCCATTGCCGTGTTAACCAAAGTGGCCCACATGGCACACAGGCCTACACTTATAAATGAAATCACAAAAGCATTATCAGAGCTATCACCGATATACAAAGTTTTTACGATCATGAATACAAGCAAGTACCAAACTACAGGAGAAACCGGTTTAAAGATTTGTATGAACCAATTAAAAGCACTCCGTAATGATGGACTCAAACCTATTACAACACCAATAGGTACCGCAATTAAAAGGGCCAATAAGAAACCTGCAAAAACCGTTTTTATACTTGTAAGCACAATATCAACAAACGAGGCACGACCGGTATAAACAATAGCATTTTTACCTTGTGTTACTAATTTGGCGTTTGTTGCGGCCATCTTTTCATTAAAAGCGGCTTTATCTGCATTAATCACCTTATGATCTGCAATTAAAGTTTGCAACGACGCCCAAACCTGGGTAGGAGACGGCAAAGTATTAGGCTGGCAACTACTATCGCCGGAAGCGATACAATCACGTTCTGCGTCGGCAGCTGCCTGACCTTGTTCTGTCAATGCTTTTTCGATCTTGTAATTCGC
The DNA here is from genome assembly GCF_000973105.1 of Zobellia galactanivorans. Taxonomy (NCBI): domain Bacteria; kingdom Pseudomonadati; phylum Bacteroidota; class Flavobacteriia; order Flavobacteriales; family Flavobacteriaceae; genus Zobellia; species Zobellia galactanivorans. The sequence goes on from NC_015844.1 coordinate 1,932,583, forward strand.
CTCTTTATTATATAATGCTTTAGAACCCATGTGCCAGAGCCCTAAAAATAATAGGATAGATAGTAAGGTAATGCCCGATTTTTTAAGCCATGATAATAAACCTCCCTTTTGAAACTTAGGAGTAACTTTGGCTACCAAAGGTTTTAAAAACGCTAGGCCTTGTCCTTCTTTTTTTAATGTGATGTCTTGTTCCATGATAGTATGCTTTTGCTTCGATAAATTGTACTGTAAACCTTAATCTTTGTTTCCGATTGAGAAACTATTGATGTAACCAATAGGGTCTTTTGCATCATAAGAGGTACCGTCAATGAAATCTGTTGTTGCTGGTTTAAAGCCATCCGTTTCAGGAACATCCGTTGCAGGAATTTGTCCTTCGGCAACTAGCAAGTCTGCTGCTTTTTTCCAGATGTCAGGACGATAAATCTCTTTGATCGTTTCGCTATACCATTCCGTAGTTTTTGTTTCAGGAATTTGTCCCCATCTGCGCATTTGTGTCAAGAACCAAATACCATCTGAGTAGAAAGGATAGGTAGCATTGTACTTGTAGAACACATTGAAATCTGGCATATCCCTTTTATCCCCTTTTTCAAATTCAAAAGTACCCGTCATAGAATTGGCTAATACCTCTTCTGGTGCACCAACGTACTGAGACATGGAAAGAATTTTTACTGCTTCTGCTCTATTTGATGGTTCATCTAACCATTTTCCTGCACGAATCATTGCTTTGGTAACTGCAATTGCAGTATTTGGGTTATCCGTTACGAATTTCTTCGTCATTACAAATACCTTTTCAGGGTTGTTTTTCCAGATATCATAGTTGGTTACTACAGGTACACCAATACCTTTAAAAACAGCTTGTTGATTCCAAGGCTCACCTACACAGTAGCCATAAATAGTACCAGATTCTAAAGTGGCCGGCATTTGTGGCGGAGGTGTAACAGATAGTAAAACCTCAGCATCTATTTGACCTTGAACATTATCGGCCGTATACATACCTGGGTGAATTCCGGCAGCAGCTAACCAATAACGTATTTCATAATTGTGTGTTGAAACAGGAAATACCATTCCCATTTTAAAAGGCTTACCGCTGTTTTTGTATTCCGTAATTACGGGTTTTAAAGCATCTGCTTTAATAGGATGCACTGGTTTACCATCTGCACCAACGGGTACATTGGGCTTCATTTTAGACCAAACATCGTTAGAAACTGTAATTCCATTTCCGTTTAAATCCATTGAAAAAGGAGTCACCAATTCAGCCTGTCTTCCAAAACCGGCTCCAGCGGCAATAGGCTGGCCTGCCAACATGTGCGAGCCATCTAATTGACCATCAATAACACGGTCTAAAACATTTTTCCAGTTGGATTGTGCTTCAACGGAAACAAAGAGGCCTTCATCTTCAAAGAATCCTTTTTCCTTTGCAATGGCTAGAGGTGCCATATCCGTTAGTTTGATAAAACCGAACGTAAGTTGTGGTTTTTCAATATCTAGTTGTTTTGTTTTTGAAGCGACCGCATCTTCCGTAGCGGCTGCATTTGTCTTTTTTGTTTCTTTTCCTCCACAAGCCATAACTACTGCAGCTATAGTTGCTAGTAATGATGCTTTTGTAAAAATGGTTTTCATAATAGTATGGTTTTTAATTTAACTACGTATTAATACTTACTTTTGACAAATGTATACGTAATTAACTTTTTCACATATGGGATACAATAGGTTGTTTCCTCTTTTTACACCATACCAATACCTGCGAAAAAACAGGTTGTTCAGGTAACACAAACAATAGCAGGGCATTCAAATACACGCACCTATATACTTATAGATACGTATTGCTACTTATTAAAAAATGTGATAAAGCGTAAGGTGGAATGAGACTTAACTATCTAGATAGAAGTTGTGTTCGGATATTTCCTGCTGCAAAAGTGAGGTATCGTTAATACCTATATGCTTACCTTTGGTTACGATAAGTTCTTCTTTTTTCAGGGCCGAAAAAACACGGATTACCTGCTCTTCAGTAGTGCCGGCATAATCGGCATACTCCCTCCGTCTTAATAATACGGATATAAAATTATGTTGCTGTCCGAATTTTCTGTGAACATACAACAGGGTATCTATAACCCTTTCCCGAACACTCATTTGTGAAAGCGTCTTTACCTTGGCTTCACTTTTATTCAGTTCGTTTGCATAGAATAACATGAGATCATAAGTAAATGTGGGTTCCGTTCGCAATACCTCTTGCAGATTTTCTTTGGAAAAATAACATAACGTGCAATCTTCTAGGGCAACAGCACTTATAGTATAAGATTCTTCTGTTCCAAACCCCCTATGACCAATAATTTCGCCTTCTTTAGCAAAACGCACAATTTGTTCTTTACCATGAAGTCCTGTGCGCAGTACTTTAACCTTCCCTTTTAACACAAAGAAAAGGCCAGTTACTGCGGCACCTTCCATAATGAATTGTTGTCCCTTTTTACAACGTATCTCCTTGCGTTGTTTGACAAAAGTAGAACCAACCGAAGATTTCATGTTTCTCTTTATCAAGCAGTATTCATTAGAACAAGCCACGCAAGCGGTATTCACCAAATTTACATCATCGGTTAATCCACTTGTTTTATTTGAGATTGAAATCATAGTCTACCACAATTTTATTTATCTGCTGCGTACGCTAATTCAACTTTTAACTCTTCTTTTACCGCTTTTTCATCGGCAGTAGAGAATTTAATGGCTAAGGTCACTAGTGCAGTGACAGCAACGAAACCGCCAATTACGAAATAACCACTTGAAACAGCACCAGAAGCTGCTGCCGCTTGCGCAGCTTTCATAGCCTCTTCTCCCAAATTGGAATTCGTAGCCAATGCTGCCGTCTCAGCAACTGAAGATTTTGATTTTAAAAACATGGCAGCCATAAATGCCCCCACGTTTCCTCCTGCACCTACGATACCGGAAATAGAGCCAATCGCTTTTTTATTTATAAAAGGAACCACGGAGAAAGTTGCGCCTTCCGCCATTTGTACCGAAAGACTAAATAATATCAAGAAAATCATACCGAAAGCAATGCTTGTGGTAGTTGAAAAAATTGTCAACATTACCCCTTCTACAGCAAGAATCATGGTTAAAAAAAGAACCCTACCACGAAGGCCTTTTAACCTTCCGAATCTATCTCCAAAAAAGCCGCCCAATGTACGGGCGAAAATATTCATTAAGGCAAATGAAAGCACTAAATTACCCGCCATTGACCTAGAAATTCCAAAGGTATTCTGAAGGTAATCATCCATTGTTCCATAAACCGTAAGCTCTATACCAAAAGATGCTCCATAAACAACAAAAAGAATCCAAACCCTATAATCTTTTAGGACACTTAAAAAGCCTTCTTCATCTTTTTTAATGGTTGGCATTCTGCCTTCTTTCTTTAATTGTGCAAAATTACCTTCGGGAGTGTCTTGTGTAAAAAAGTAATACACCACGCCCATTAGCATAGCAATCACACCAGCTATTACCATTGAATAGCGCCAAGCTATTTCATCGGCAACACCAAAACTAACAACTGCCGCCGCAATTAAAGGCATCCCTAAACGGTTGGCTCCACCACCTAAATTTCCCCAACCCGCAGATGTGGCGTTAGCCGTACCGACAATATTAGGGGCAAACATTATAGAAGTATGAAACTGCGTAATAACAAAAGATGCTCCAATAAAGCCGATAAATAGACGGCAAATCAAAAATTGGGTCGGCGTCTGTACAAAACCGAGAAGTATAACGGGTATGGCGCCCAAAACCAATAGATAGGTATAACATAGGCGTGGTCCGTACTTATCGCAAAGCTTACCGATTAGTAAACGTGCGAATACGGTTCCTGTTACCGCCAATATGATCGAGTTCCATTTTTGATCGGGAGTAAGTCCCAAGTCCTTTACCACGTCAGGCATAAAGGGTACAATACCGAACCATGCGAAAAAACAAATAAAGAAGGCTATTGAAGTAATCCAAAATGTACGGATAGGCATACTTTTTAGATCGGTCAGTTTTAAGGTAGTCGCTTTTTTAGTTTGTGTTTCCATAATACTAATGTTTTAGGTTTAAGGATAACCAAAACTACGTATTAATATACGTAGTAGTACGTATATTTTAAAAAAGGATATGAATACTACGTATTTTTATGAGGATGTAAACTAAATGAGGCTAAAAATCAGATATCGTAAAAAAAGATCTATGAAAATTGAAGAAATCGGATTCGAAACAAAAAAACCGCCCTACAAAACACTTAGTACAAGTATTTTATAGGGCGATGATACCTATTATATCAAGGAATACGCACCCGGCGCAATTGCCGTTCCTAGAGACTCGAATGAAGCACACGCTGAACCTCTTCCTCAAAAAAGGAAGGATGCTCGGCAACCACATCGCCAATTACAATGATACCCGGTTTGGAAGTATCGATATCGGAAATAGCCGATGCCACATCCCCCAATGTCCCCACTATACAGGATTCATTCTGCATGGTACCATTTTGAATGACCGCCATCGGCGTTAAGGAACCCCTATATTTACTTACCTCGGCCGAAATCTCGGCGAGTTTCCTAACCCCCATTAGTATAACCATAGTGGCAGAAGACTGTGAGGCAAACTTTAAATCTTCGGAGAAGGAGCCGTCCCTTTTGGTAGCCGTCATCACCCAAAAACTACTACTCACCCCTCTACGCGTCATGGGTATGCCCTGACCGGACGGAACGGCAATGGCACTTGATACGCCTGGGACCACCGTTACAGGTATACCAAAAGATTCCACATAGTCTATTTCTTCGTGGGCACGTCCAAAAACAAAGGGGTCACCGCCTTTTAAGCGGACCACATGACCATGTTCAAAGGCTTTTTCCACAATGAGAACGTTAATATCATCTTGGGTAAACGCATGTTGTCCACATCGTTTTCCTACGTATATTTTCGGAATACGGGTATCCATCTGACGTAACAGCTCTTCCCCTATCAAGGCATCGTACAATACGACATCGGCAGCCTTCAAAGCCTTCAAACCCCTAACTGTTATTAGGTCTGAGCTACCTGGGCCAGCTCCTATCAATGTAACTTTTGCTTCTTTTTCAATTTTCATCCCTAATGATTTTATAAGCTTCTTTTGGTAATTCCTCAACAAAACTACGTAATTATTTCGATAAAATTTGATGTAGTGTACGTATTTATACGTAATATTGCTAAGTAGTTTAAAATCGAAGCCTATGAAAACTATTATTGTTGTCGGAAACGGCATGGTCGGATATAAGTTCTGTGAAAAATTCGCCGCCCGCAAAGAATCTGAAAATTTTAAGGTCATCGTTTTCGGTGAGGAACCAAGAGCCGCCTATGACCGCGTGCATCTCAGTGAATTCTTTGGAAACCGAGATGCAAAGGCATTGGAACTTGCCCCCATGGACTGGTATACCGAAAACAAAATAGAACTCATCGTAAACGAACGTATTACCGACATCCATCGCAAGACAAAGACGGTAACTACCGGAAGCGATAAAACCTATACGTACGACTACTTGGTACTCGCTACGGGTTCCAGCCCTTTTGTGCCCCCTATAAACGGCGTTGAAAAAGAAGGGGTCTTCGTATACCGAACCATAGAGGACCTGGAAGCCATGCTCGATTATGCCGAAAAGATAAAGTCAAAGAAGACCAACGGACGAGCGGCCATTTTAGGTGGGGGACTCCTAGGTCTTGAAGCGGGCAAAGCCGTAATGGATATGGGATTAGAACCCCACGTCGTGGAATATGCCCCAAAATTGATGCCGAGACAGCTCGACTCCCGAAGTAGCAATGTGCTACAACTTACCTTAGAAAATATGGGTATCAACGTCCACTCGGGAAAGGCTACCAACCGGATTCTGGGCAACGGCGCCATAACGGGAATGGATTTTGGCGAAGACGACACCCTTGAAGTGGATATGCTGGTCATTTCGGCCGGAATACGGCCAAGGGACGAACTCGGAAGAACCTGTAACCTTGAAATGGGCGTTCGTGGCGGTATCGTGGTAAACGACAGAATGCAGACCTCTGACCCCTCTATCTTTGCCATTGGCGAAGTGGCCCTATACAACCAAATGATATATGGCCTGGTAGCGCCCGGTTATGAAATGGCAGAAGTGGCGGTCAACCAAATCGTAGAAAGCCATGAGGTTATAATGAGGGCGGAAATAGACATGTCTACCAAACTAAAACTTATTGGGGTAGATGTTGCCAGTTTTGGGGTACCGTATATGCCTGCGGACAAAGGGCTCTCCATTATCTATGAAAATAAGACCAAAGGCCTATATAAAAGAATTAACGTAAGCCATGATGGAAAAACCCTGTTGGGAGGGATCATGGTAGGTGATGCCGCCGATTACAGCATTCTTCACCAGATGTACCTCAACAACATCCCTTTGCCCGACAATGCCGAAGAGCTTATTGTTGGCGCAAGGGGCGAAGGCGGTTCTGCCTTCGGAAGTGCCATGGACCTGCCCGACACGGCCGTTATCTGTTCTTGCGAGGCCGTAACCAAGGGAGCCGTCTGTTGTTCGGTAATCGACGATGGCAACGAAACCGTAAAGGCCGTCGCCAAGGCCACGAAGGCCACTACGGGCTGCGGAGGGTGTAAACCCATGGTGGCCGATTTGGTAAAGGAAAGCCTAAAGACCTTGGGGAAAACGGTAAAGGAAAACATCTGTGAGCATTTCGATTACTCCAGACAAGAGCTTTTTGATATCGTAAAACTCAGGGAGATCACAGATTACGACCAATTGTTGGACGAGGTGGGGAAAGGCCATGGCTGTGAAGTCTGTAAACCGTTAGCCGCCTCTATTTTTGCCAGCATCTACAATGAAACGGCCAACCGCCAAGAAACCATTCAAGATAGTAACGACCGTTATTTGGCCAACATACAGCGAAACGGGACCTATTCCGTTGTACCTAGGGTGGCCGGAGGGGAAATATCCCCAAAACAACTCATGGCCATGGGACGAATCGCCAAAAAATACGACTTATATACCAAGATTACGGGAGGACAACGCATCGATATGTTCGGCGCCAAACTGCACGAACTACCCTTGATTTGGGAAGAGCTTATCGCCGAAGGTTTTGAGACCGGCCAAGCCTATGGAAAATCGCTGCGGACCGTGAAAAGTTGCGTCGGTTCTACCTGGTGCCGCTACGGTATGGATGAAAGTGTGAGTTTTGCCATCGAAATAGAGAACAGGTACAAGGGTATACGCTCCCCCCACAAATTTAAAGGTGGTGTCTCGGGCTGTATTCGCGAATGTGCCGAAGCCCGTGGTAAAGATTTTGGTTTTATCGCCGTTGAAGGCGGATGGAACGTATACGTCGGCGGGAACGGTGGCGCCAACCCAAGACATGCCGAATTACTGGCCGAAAAAGTGGACAAGGAGACTGCCATAAAATATGTAGACCGCTTTATGATGTTCTATATCAAAACGGCACCGCCACTTACAAGAACCGCCGCATGGCTTGAAAAACTAGAAGGGGGCATTACCTATCTTAAGAATGTAGTCATCAACGATTCCCTAGGCATTGCAGAAGAATTGGACGCCGATATGCAGAAGTTTGTCGACACCTATAAATGCGAATGGAAAGAGGCCGTAGAGACTCCCGAAATAAGGGAACGCTACACCCACTTTATCAACTCTGACGAAACCGATGACAATATTGAGTTCGTATCCTTACGAGAGCAAAAAATGCCTAAGGAATGGGCCTAAAAAATGAAATGATGCTTCCGCCCCATCGGCTTTGAGCGGCATCGGTTCAATAGTATCCCAAACAAAAACACAACATTATGATCGCAAATCTAAGCACATACGAAAGCGTAACAACCGAAGAAGTAAAGGTCTGGTTCAAGGCCGGACCTGTACATAAATTCCCAAAAAACGGAGGAGCCTGCATCAAATACAAAGACAAACAGATCGCCGTTTTCAATTTTACGCGTCAAGGCCAGTGGTATGCCTGTCAAAACTTATGTCCGCATAAAATGGAAATGGTGCTTTCCCGTGGTATGATCGGGGAAGAAGATAGGCACCCCAAGATTGCGTGCCCCCTTCACAAAAACACCTTTTCATTAAAAACAGGGGAAAACCTCAACGGAAGCCTCGATGCCATCGCGACCTATCCCGTTAAGGTAGAGGATGAAACCGTCTACGTTGGCTTTATGGAATAGACCGACGGACGCTAGGTGTGATTTATAACTTTAGGGTCCAGACTTGTTTCCCTACAAATTGAAGTACCATAGGTTGCACGGTATTCGTATATTAGGGCAAAAAATAAGTCTATGGCATCGCCCGATAAATTACAGCAAGCCTTTTCTTTGTTCGACAAGGCGAATGAACAAGATCCCCATACAGAAACCGTGCCTTCGGGAAAAACATACCCTAAGGAATTGCTTTATGCCCTTCGTATGACGGAGAAGTTGAACGATTTTGCGCCCAACGCCTCCGAGGCCCTACAGCTGACCGCAAGGTGCCAGCATATTTGCCGCTGGGAAATTCCCCGTGACGCATACGAAATGAACCGTGCGGGCTATTTGAAATGGCGTCAAGACCTTAAAACATTTCACGCCGAAAAAGCCTCGGCAATATTGAAGGAAGTGGGGTACGACCAGGAAACCATAGATAAGGTGACCTTCTTGCTGGAAAAAAAACAACTCAAAAAGAACCAAGAGACCCAGACTTTGGAAGACGTGGTCTGTCTGGTTTTTCTACAGTATTACTTTGAACCCTTTTCGGCCGAGCACCAAGAGGAAAAGGTGATAGACATTCTTCAGAAGACCTGGCGCAAAATGTCTGAAGCAGGCCACCAGGCCGCATTAAAGCTTCCGCTTTCAAAACCGGCATTGCAACTGGTTTCAAAAGCGATCAAGGGCTAAGCTGGGCCTACAGGAACAAGAAATAGACCTATGCCAAAAGATAAAAAAAAATTGCCTCTTGATTCAGAGACGTTTCTGAGTATCAGAAAATGGTATCTTTTGGCTTTGGCAGGCATTGCCGTGACCATTATTGTCGCCCAAATCCTGATACAATTCCATCTGAACACGCAATTGAGCGATTCCCGTGTTATCAACCTGGCGGGCCGACAACGTGCCAATAGCCAAAAATTGGTCAAAGAGGCCCTGCTCTTGAAAGAGATGCCCACTTCCAATGAAAAACGCAGCTTAATCACCTCCGAAATCAAGAAAACGCTTACCGTTTGGAAGGCTTCCCAAGAAGGCCTACAAGCTGGAGATGCCGAACTGGGACTCCCCCCGGAAAGGGATAAAAACATCATTGCCCACTTCCATGAAATAGAACCCCATTATTCGGCCATGGCCAAGGCCGCAGAGAACATATTACGCCTGGCAGCCAAGGATAGCCTAGCCAAGGAGGCGCTAGGAAAGGAAATTTCCGTACTGTTGAAAAATGAGCGCTCCTTTCTAAGGTTGATGGACACCATTGTAAATGCCTATGACCAGAACAGTAAGGAAAAATTACAAAACCTAAAACGTAAAGAGCTTTTACTCCTGGCCTTCTCGCTCTTGATCCTCGTACTCGAAATAGGCTTCGTTTTTAGGCCCCTATCGATCCAAATACGTAAGACCATTGCCCAGCTGGTGCAAAATCAGGCCAACTCAGAGGCCCGTGCCAAGGAAATCGAGCAACTCTATGCCGAAAAGGAAAAATCGCTACAAGAGCTTCAAGAATTGAATTTTGTAATAGACAATGCGGCCCTCTTTGCCAGTGCAAGAAGCGATGGTAGCGTTGTCTTCATCAGTAAAAAGTTCCTGAACCTCTTAGGGATTGACCAAAACGAACTGAACAAGCCCCTTTCCGAAATATTGACGGCGGACATAGGCCAACAAGCCTACCTTCGCGAAGTACTCAAGAGCAACCGAAAAAATGTCATCCGTAGTGAGGAAATAAAGATCACAACGGTCAAGGGAGCACACTTTTGGCTCGACATGTCCATTGTACCCATGCACCAATCTAGCCGACAGCAGAGTATTCTTATTCTGTGTTCCGATATTACCGAACGCAAGGAAAACAGCATAAAGGTCGAGCAGCTGACCCAACAGAACTTTGAGGCCCGAATGTTACAGAAAAAAGTACAGGCCAGCCAAATTGTCGAGGGACAGGAGGAAGAGCGCAAACGGATCGCCAAAGACATTCACGATGGTATCGGACAAATGTTGACCGCCCTTAAATTCAATATTGAATCCATCGACCCTGAGAACAAGGAAAAAACGGTGGAAAAAATAGCCTACCTGAAGTCATTGACCTCAGACCTGATCAAGGGCGTACGTACGGCCACCTTCAACCTTACCCCTCCGGAACTGGACGACCATGGTATTTTTCCTGCCCTTCATAAAATGACGGTAGAACTTTCAAAACTGACAGGAAAGACCATTCTTTTCGACAATAAGACCGATGACAACATCCGATTCGATTCTTTGGCGGAAACCAACGTATACCGTGTCGTTCAAGAAGCCGTCAACAATGCCATCAAATACGCCGAGGCCAATTATATTTTGATTACCATCAATTACAAAGACCATATTTTAAGCGTGGTCATCGATGACGACGGAAAGGGTTTTGACGATTCCATTCTCAACACCCCGCCCCAGAACAACAGCGAGGGCGGAATGGGCCTTTTCTTTATGAAAGAACGCATAGACTATATCAACGGCCGATTGTTTATCAACTCCATACCCGGTGAGGGAACAAGAGTTACCATCAATTATAAAACCAAAAAAGAAGAAGACCATGGAGCGGAATGAACTGTACCCCGTATTTCTAAAAGTATCCAACTTGAACATTTTGATCGTGGGTGGCGGAAATGTAGCTTTGGAAAAACTGAGCTTCCTGCTAAAATCGAGTCCGAACGCACAGGTTGAAATGGTCTCGCCCCTATTCAGGGAAGAAACCATTGCTTTGGCGAGGAAATTCGGCATCACCATGCATACGAGCGCCTATAACAAAAGCTTCCTGAAAAATAAGCACATGGTGGTAGCCACTACCGATAAGGTAGAAGTAAACGAACAGGTATACCACGACTGTCGGGCACAGAGTATATTGGTAAACGTGGCGGACAACCCCCCTTTTTGTGATTTCTATATGGGAGGGATCGTAACCAAAGGAAACGTAAAAGTGGCCATTTCCACCAACGGAAAATCACCGACTACGGCCAAGCGCTTACGGCAATTTTTTGAAGATGTCATCCCCGAAAACATAGATGACTTGGTCAAGAACCTCAATGAATTCAGAAAGACGATCAAAGGCGATTTTGAGGAAAAGGTAGAGACCCTTAACGAGTTTACCAAGGGCCTGGTCAACAAAAAGGAATCCTAAAACTGCCGGTCGCCCCGATTTCTAAAGGCCATAGCACGAGGCCCAAAACCGAAATACCAAGGTCGCCCCCAAACCAAAAATAATATGGGCACCTACCAACTGTAATAGGAAAAGCTCTAAATCCATTTCCGGAGGGGAACTGTGTAAACGTAGCATGATTATCCAGCAAAGCACTCCGAAAAGCCCTAAAACACAACCTAGAACAATGGCCAACCACCAGGTCGGATCGTTTTCCGTCAAACAGAAATACAAGGCCATGGCCCCCGCAAAGAGAAAGCCCGTTAAGTAGTGAAACACCCAGCCCCAAATGCTATCTGGCCCCACCTCTACATCCAATCGTTTTGAACGGTCCAAAAGTTTGTTGAGCAGCTTCGGTTCTCCGAGATCGGAATCGCACAACCTGCCGACCATATAACTAAAGGCGGTCATAAGGCTGGTTCCCACAAGTCCGGCTAAAAGAATTTTCGACAACTCCATTTTTTGATCGGTTTACCGTTTCCAAAGAAAGGTAATCAATTCAAACTACCTTGACCCAAACCGATCAAATTCTCTCGCTATTGAACAAAACCCGACCTCCTTTTCGTCCGTAGCCCTTTAGATCTCATTCATTGCCTCGGAAAACAATCGGAACGAGTTTATTCTATCTTCCTGATGGTAAATATGCGAAACCGCAATGATCTCATTGACCCCGGTCTGTTTGATAAAGGCCTTGGTTTTTTGTCTAACGCTATCCTTGCTTCCTACAAAGGCATACTTTAACATACGCTGAAATGCCGGATCTATGGAGACCTGTTTCAATTCGGGCGTCATTTTGATCGGGGGCTGCATATAATCGATTTTCCCTGTCATCACCCCTAGTATCAATCGCAACATGGAAGTCGATATGGTATCAGCCTCTTCGTCGGTTTCGGCGGCGACCACATTGATACCGGCCATGGTATATGGCTCCTTTAGGTATTGCGAAGGCTGAAAATTGTTGTAGTAAATGTCCAAGGCCTCTAAAAGCTGTCCTGGGGCAAAATGGCTCGCAAACACATAGGGAAGTCCTTCTTTGGCCGCTAGGTGGGCACTATCGGTACTCGAGCCCAATATATAAATAGGTACATCTAGCCCTTCGGCAATGGGCACCCTAACTTTTGCCTGTTGGTTCTCCTTTGAAAAATACCGTTGAATGTTATGCATTTCCTCGGGAAAACGGTAGACGGCCTGCATCCGGTCGGGGCGGATGGCGTTGGCCGTCAGCTGGTCGGTGCCCGGGGCCCTTCCCAAGCCTAGGTCTATGCGCCCTGGGTATAAGGACGCCAAGGTGCCGAACTGTTCCGCTATAAGCAGTGAGGAGTGATTGGGCAGCATAATACCGCCCGAGCCCACACGTATACTTTTCGTTCCCCCGGCAATATGCCCCATAAGTACCGCAGTAGCCGAACTGGCAATACTGAGCATATTGTGGTGTTCGGCCAGCCAAAAACGCTTGTAACCGAAGCTCTCGGCCTTTTGGGCCAGTTCAAGACTATTATCAAAGACCTGTTTCGGGGTCTTTCCTGCGCCCACGGTGGCCAGTTCCAATATCGAATAAGGTATATGTTTCATTTTTTCAATTTCTTTCATAAATCAACAGCCGACCATGGAGACTAGGCTTCGCCCGGCATTAACCGGATAAGCACACCTCTAGACCGAATGGTGATGGATTGTCAATACAATTTGAATGCCCCATTGGTCGTTACCGATGGCGAATACTAACAGCTTTAAAAAAATGTGTTTTGGTAAGGGTTTTACGACCGGTTTCTATTGGTGGAGTTCCGTATCACCAATTGCGATTTCAAGACCTTGCGCGTTACGGCCCTGTCAAAATCGGCAATACGATCTACAATGAGTTGGGCCGATTCTTTGCCCATTTCGTAACTCGGTTGGTCGATACTGGTAAGGGTAGGCTCGAGCAATTGGTCTACCGGTTCATTGTTAAACCCGATTATGGCCAGTTCCTCGGGCATGCGCAAGCCCCTTTCCTTGGCGGCCATCATGGCACCAATGGCCACTTGATCGCTAAAGGTAAGGATACCGTCAGGGTGGTCAGGGGAATACAAGAGCTTTCGCGCCGTACTCAGGTTGCCATCACGTGTAAAATCGGTGTTTTCAATAAGCTTTTCGTCTATTGCCATTTGGGCATCTTGCAAGGCCGCCCTATAGCCCGAAAGCCGGGTTTCGCTAATCTGTAGTTTTTCAGGTCCGCCAATATATGCTATGCGTGTACAGCCTACGGCAATGAGGTGTTGTGTAGCATCATAGGCCGCCTTAAAATTGTCGATGATCACCTTATCCGACACCACCTCTTCGCAAAGGCGGTTGAAGAATACCAAGGGAATCTTTTTCTTTTTGGTGGTAGCAAAATGCTCGTATTGCTTGGTCTCACTGGCCAAGCTTACAATAAGGCCGGCAACTCCGATATCGGTCAGTTCTTTGACCAAGATCTTTTCCCTCTCGTACGATTCGTTCGATTGACAAATGATAATCTGCATATGGTGCCGCTCCAGAACCTCTTCAATGCCCGAAATGGCCATGGCGTAAAGGTGGTACTTGACACTCGGTACGATTACGCCTACGGCATTGATTTTCTTTGCGGAAAAAGGGGTGATGTACTTGGTTTGAAAGTAGCCGTATTGTTGGGCCAGCTCCAATACCCTTTCCCTTGTTTTTATGCTAATACGGGGGTTACCTTGCAGCGCCCTTGAAACGGTAGAAACCGAAACTTTCAGCTCGGCTGCAATATCTTTTAAAGTCGTTTGTTTTTTATCCAAATTACTAATAATCAGTACGGCAAATATAATCTAAATTTCTAGAGCGGATACCAACATGACTTACCCCCTAGAGAGATTCAACTTTATTACCCCCTAAGTATCAGGCTAAAAGCACTTTTTTGTCAGGCTAGCCCCCCAAATCAACAAAGCACATATTGTTTTGGAAGTTCGACTGGCTTTGTGGGTTGAAATTTTATTGCTTCGAGTGACCGAGACATCAGTGATATACATTCTTAAAAAGGTATTGACATAGGGAAGTTTCCCTATTTCGAGCACCCAAGCAATAGCATGTTCAACAGCTTTTCGAACAAAGTCCGACAACGCTCCACGCTACTTTTTTTTGCAAATTTCCTTTTCACGCCAATATCCTTGTCCTCTTTCGGGTAGAATTCTATTCGGTTATTCTTTTTCGATTCACGTTATATAGGTCAAAGTTCGGATGCTTCCAGAATTTTTGAACGCCGTTTTTAGCAATGACATCCATTTCAGAGGCATAAATCGGGTAAAGTCCGGCAATATTGATCTTGTAGTCTAGGCCGATCTCGATATTGGCAAAGTCTTTTCTCTCTAAGATGGAAGGTGCAAAAACCAAAAAGGCATCCATTTCAGATTCGTCCGATATTTTTTCCCTAAAGTTTATGGTGTTACCATAAAAGAAGGGGCAATTTCCTCTCAAGGTATCGGCGACATATCCCGCCACTTGGGTCCAAGAAGTATCATTTGAATCGACCGTAATGATCAATTCGGGTCGCCCAAGTTTCCAGTCGGGGTGGTTCCCTAGTGAAAGTCCGTATGTAATTGCCGTGATCATTCCTTTTTCAGGAACATCCCTATACACAATATTCGTAACTCCCGGAGTCCCATCCGTATGGGCATCCCCTTTAAAAAACTCAGGTTCGGTTTGAAAAATTCTGTCTAAATGGGCCAAGTATTGTTCAACAGGTGTTTTCTTCTTAAATAATCTTTTCAACATAAGATTTGGGGTTTATTGTCGTAGTAATGTATGGGCCATTTTTACAATAAAAAATGTAATTGACCCTTCCAAAGAACGTTGCATCCTCGGTTTTGGTATGTTCGAAAACAACGCTGGCCCAAAAAGCGTTTTAACGATTTTCCTTTCTGATCAAGTAGAAAAAAAGCCCTGCCAGGCGGCTATCGGGTCTTTTTTAAAAGTCGCCCGTTAACGGGTTTGTTTTCAATACTTTTAACAAATACTCTTTTTTTTGCATCAAGTTCATGTTCTGTATGGAATCGGAAATGTTAACCGCAAGCTGTTGATTGCTATTTATTTTTGTCTTTACATATTTTGGCTCAAAATCTCCCGAGTCATTGTAGAAGTAAACAACAAATACTTTCTGATCATTGGTTTTGTATAGGCTATCAATAATGTTCCCGTGCCTATTTGTAGACACATTATAGTCTTGTTCGGCAAGTTGTTTGTAAATGGAATCTTTAGGGATGTTTTTTACCCCAAACAAATCATTTTTATTACTAATCGTATATTTTTTGTAGTAGTAGAAGTCTCTTTTCGTAAAAGGAAAAATAGTTTTACTGTATTTTATTTTAAAAAGGAAAAGTTCATTTTCAAATCGTTCGCGGGATTCTCCGAAGAGCGTTCCCAATTCCATTCCATCATCATTATATAATAAGTTCGGTCTATATTCTCGTAATCCATCGTAAACACTACTTATTTTTAAAGAGCTTAATCGATTATTGAATATGGTTATTTTATAGGGTGTGTATATAAACATACTATCTCTAAAAGGTCTTACCTTATAATCAATATCCCTTGCTTCCGTATTATTAATTTCAAAAGGAGGTTTTGAGTACTGATATGTTATAAACGTGGCCAAGATTATTAGAAGAAGAACACCTAGTTTTTTTATCATTTCTTACTCTTATTATGCATATGCGCAATCGGTCTTATATAAGATTTGTCACTTCGATCAAGTACCGAATTGAATGTCGACGCGTAGCGGTTCACGACTAAGCTGGAATTGATTATAAATTAGATACGTTATTCGCTTAAGATACCCTTATCCGCCAAATGTCATTTGTATTAGAACGTGCTAGAAGTCCCCTTTCGTGTGCTGCTTCCACTTCTGTTGGCGTGACTTTGTTATCTGCATTGGCATCTGGGCCGTTAAAACCATATTCGGGTTTAACTTTGGCGAACTCTGCTTCATTCAGTTTCCCGTCTTTGTCCGTATCAAATCGGTGAAAAAGTTAATTATGGTAATTCTTCTGTATTCTCCTTCATCTATGAAAGCTTTGAGTTCTTTACGGTAGTAATTCAAATTATGACCTTTAAAAAAGGGCGAAGGCCATATAAAAAAAATTTAGAGGACCGTTTATTTTATTTTTATATATTTGAATCCAATTTTTACATGTGCAAAAACGCATATGTTAAAAAATAAGATAGATGGACGAGCATATTAATATATTCAAAGCCTTATCGGATGCGACGCGATTAAAGATTGTTTGGCTGCTGACGAACATCGATGAAAAGATTTGCGTTTCGGAAATTGTAGAGGTATTGGACGAATATCAATATAATGTATCGCGCCATCTGAAAATATTAAAAAAAGCCAATTTGGTAGAAGAGGTTAAAGAAGGAAAGTGGGTGTTTTACTATTTGACACCGATCAAGAGCGAATTCAGGCAATTGATTCAAGAAGCCATAAAAACGATTCCCGAATCGCAGATGAATAACGAAATACACAAATGCAAAATATTACTGGCAGAACGCCCTAAATAAAGAGAAAACTAAAGCATTCGCTTTTTTTTGCCATAACATATGTGATTTGGCGCATATATTATAACGCTATTAAAACAAATATCATGAACGAAAAATTAAAATTAGCATTAGACGAGTTTATACATGTAGGGGTAGTATTGGTACTTATCATTGCCCTAGTATCGATAGTTACCGGTTTAATCAGGGCTTTTATACCCCAGCAAAAACTTCAAAAACGCTTATCAAAAACAGGAAAGTACAGTGGATTAATGGGAGCCCTACTCGGCATCCCTACTCCTTTCTGCAGTGCGTCTATGGTGCCCGTTTCTATGGGAATGATAGAAATGGGAGCCCCTTTCGCCATGGTGTTTTCCTTTTTGCTTTCTGCCCCATTGGCCAATTTTGTTGTGGTTGGCTTTATTTTTGGTGTTTTCGGATGGAAAGTGGCCTTGGTCTACTTCTTGATCGTTTTTTTGGGTTCCATATTTTTTGGTAGCATTGCCGGAAAGACCTCTCTTAAAAACTGCGTAAAACGCATCGATCTAAATTCAAAAGCTGCCACAAATACTTGTACGGCCCAACCCGCTACGGATTGTGCCACCGTCTCAAGTGGTCCAACAGCCTCTTGCGGAGCCGTTCAAAGTCCGTGTTCAGATACCCCGCCACCTTCTACCGGGGCCTGTGGGGCAAGCCCTGAATCGAATCCAAAACTTAAAGAAGCCTTTACTTTTGGCTGGGCATTGTTCAAGCGAATTTTCCCCTACGTTTTACTTGGTGCGGTAATCAGTGCGGTTTCAGCCGTATTCGTACCTGATGCATGGGTAGAAAAATATCTCGGAAACAATAGTCCACTTGCCATACCCATAGCGGCGGGCATAGGTGTTCCCCTGTATTTACGAATAGAAATGGCGATTCCCATACTAAAGGCACTTATCGTCAAGGGGATGAGTATGGGTGCGGCCATGGCCTTGATCATTGGGGGAACGGGAGCAAGCTTGCCAGAGATTGCCATTATCTCTTCCATGCTAAAGCCCAAGGCTATAATCGCATTTGTGGGTTCTGTAATGACCATGGCCATAGTCGGTGGTTTTATCTTTTACTTTTTCTTCTAAAACCATTTGTATGCAATCACTCTCCAATTTTTTTAAAAAGCTTGTCAAAGCTTGTCCGTATGCGCTGTTAGGAAAGCAATGTAAGGATGTGCTTAAGGGCCAGCCGAGTAGCCCTAAGCCTTCAAAAAATAAAACACACTTGTTTAAAGCCGGTATAAAAACGGGGCGAAACATTGCACTGGTCGGGGTGTTTTGCCCTTTTCTTTGGTATGCTATATTATCAGGGGCCAGTAGAAATTTTATCCTACTGAATTTGATACATTCGGGCATCATTGTAGGTTTAGGGCTTCTAGTATTAGGTTTTAATTACCTCGCCTTATACGCCTATACAAAATCACCTAAAAGGGGTTAGTTGGATAAGGTTTGCTAAGAGGAGGCCTTGATTCATCGTTGAAGTAATACGACATTGAAGGTTTCTCTTTTTTCAGCGCTTCTAGAACATCTTGGTCTTGAGTTTTGACGGGAATTATACTCGTGTCAAATCAGTAAATTTAATGATTAAACTTACTGTCCTAAAATTTGGGGTATCTACAGTTACTATCCAACATTCAGTGACAACTTAAATATTAAAACATACCATTTTTACCAATCATCTTCTTGTGAGAACTCAAAAAGCTTGGCTAAATTATCTTCAATTATTGGGACGTCTTTTGATTTAAAACGTTTTCTAAATTCACCATTTCCATTAAGGGCGTATTTTTCTATAGCGTATATACTTCCTTCGTCAAATATACCTACACTTGTCTGGCTTTTAAACTTCAGGTTTTTGGCAGCTATCCGGTATCTATCTTCTTTGAATTGAATTACAAAGCTGCCCATCATATTAGAAGCCATTAGATACATACTAGTGGTACCTTTATAGTTTATGGGGGCATCGGCAAATTTTCCAATAATAGAATTGGTATTCAATTCTAGAGAAGAGAATTTGCCAGATGATTTTAGCTGTTTCAGTAGCTGTTCAGAGGTACCCTTGTACTGCCTTATACTTCGCCAAATGACTTGGCCATTATCTACTTCTATTTGCGAAAATGCCAAGGTATTGACCATAAATAAAAACAAAAATAATCTCATCTTACAATCTCTTTTTAAACTTATTTTTCCTAATTATTTTACGAATAAATTTTTCCAAAATATCAACCAAGCAACGGCCACTCCGCATACTGCCCTTCGGCCTGTTCAATAACTTCTTTTAGTAGCTTGTCCAATTCGGAGAAAGGGACTTTGCCCCGGAGTTCTTTTTTGACTGCCAGGCGAATAGCTGCTTTGGCATCTTCTTTCTTGGTCCAGTCCAATTGCAGGTTTTTCTTTACGGACGCTACCACGTTATGTACCAAATCCTGAACTGGGCCGGCCTCGTTCAAGATGGCACTATTGGCGGAAAGTAGATCGTAAAAAGCGAGTTCGTCTTCGGTAAGCCCTAGTTCCTTGGTTCGCTTATCATCTTCCTTCATGTCGTTCGCAATATCCAGCAAATGCTTTATTGCGGCGATGGAATCCAAACTATTCTTATGGTATTTGCCCAGTACTTTCTCTAGTTCTTCCTTGAGCTTACGTCCTTTTTTGATGTTCTTGCTCATACGCACTTTCAACTCATCGTTGATAATGCGGCGCAGGAGCTCTATTTTTATGTTTTCGGCGCCTTTGTCCTTTACAATAGCTTGGAAAGAGTCGTCTATAATTGAAATATCGATTTTATCAAGATTGTACATGGCCGCTAAGTCTACAATGGCCTGTGATTCCAAAGACCTGCTGATGAGGTCCTTTATACGGTCGTTTTTGGTGCGTTGTGCTCCTGGCGGATATTTTATTTTTCGTATCTGCTCCCTGAATTTTTGAAGGATGGCCACCTCTTCCTGTATTGCCCAAATCCGTTCATCTGAACTGGTCATGGCCATCAACTCGCTCAACTTTCGTTCTTCCTTGAGATAGCCTTCTGTCGTGGCATCGTCTTTTAACAACCTGTTTACGACATCTGTTGTCCACTTCATTTTCTCCGTGGCAGGCATCCCATTGATCGTATCCAATTCAAACCCTCCCACTAAGGATTTGACTATGCTTAATTGCTCTAAACACAATTCCACCGCTGCATCCAGATCTAAAGTGGGTTTACCCGCCCCGCCGCTACCGGTGTATTTTTTGGTGGCTTCTGCCAGAAAACCTGAGATACCGATAAAATCGACCACCAATCCATTGGGTTTACCTTCAAAAACCCGATTGACACGGGCAATGGCCTGCATTAAATTATGGCCTTTCATAATCTTGTCCACATACATGGTATGGGCACAGGGAGCATCAAAACCAGTGAGCCACATATCGCGTACAATGACCATTTTAAGTGGGTCTTCCGGGTTCTTGAATCTTGCCTTTACCGCTTCCATGGCATCTTTGGTCCGCATGTGGGGATTCCAGCTCACGGGGTCTTTGCCCGGGTTGCTGGTCATGATCACGGCAATTTCGGGACAACCTTCCAAGGCGGTCAAGGCATCGTACATTTTTACGCAGTTTCTGCGGCTCATACATACGATCATGGCCTTGCCGTCCAATGTTGCAGTGCGTGCGTTAAAGTGCTCTAAAATATCCTTTGCAACGGTCTTTACGCGATCCTCGGCACCTGCCGCATCTTCCACCGCAGCCCAAACCCCTACTGTGGTATCTTCGGCCTGTTCCTCTACCTCTTCCAATTCTTGGGTGTATTGCGCCTTTATGTTGAGCGGTACCATTTTGGGCTCGTAGTAAATGGGCACCGTGGCACCGTCTTCTACGGCTTGTTTAATATCGTAGGTGTGAATGGTGGGGCCAAAAACCTGTTCGGTATCCGCATCCTTACTATCTACCGGCGTACCGGTAAAACCAATAAATGAGGCATTGGGCAAGGCCCGGCGAATGTTCTGCGCAAAACCGCCACTTTCAAATCCGTACTGGGTGCGGTGCGCCTCGTCGGCCATGACTATAAGATTAAAGCGTTCACTCAAAATAGGGTGCTGTACTTCTTTTCCGTCCGCTAGTTCTTTTAACCTGAACTTCTCTATAGTGGTAAAAATAACACCACCGCCATCGGAACTCAATAAACGTCTGAGGTGGTCGGTACTTTTGGCATGCTGTACATCGCCTACCAAATCTTTGGCGAGTACAAAATTGTCATATAATTGTTCGTCCAGATCGCTACGGTCTACCTGTATTACAATGGTCGGGTTCTTCAGTTCCGGGCGTTGGCGTAAGATGCCCGTTAAGATGGCCATACCAATACTCTTACCGGAGCCTTGGGTATGCCAAATGACCCCCAAACGACCGTCGCCATGGGGTTTTATGTTTTTTAAACTACTTTCTAAGGCACGGCTTATGCCCCAATATTGGTGGTACTTGGCTCCCTTTTTTATGATTTTGCCATTATGGTCTTCGTGAAAAATGAAATGCTGTAGGTAATCCAATAGCGTTTCTTTAGGGAATAGGCCATGCAAAAGCACCTCTAATTGTAGCTCTGCTTTCTGCTCGGTATCGTCCCCATCCAGACTTTTCCATGGGGCGAACCATTCCAAGGCGGAGGAATACATGCCGTGTAATGCCTCCAAACCATCTGATGCCACACAAATGGCATTGTAATCGAACAGCTGTGGAATATCTAACACATAGTTATGTAGTTGCCTATGCGCATTCTCAACCCCAACAGTAGAATCAAAAGGGTTCTTAAACTCAAAGACAATGAGCGGCAACCCATTGATAAAAATAAGAAGGTCGGTACGGCGGCTGTTTTTGCCAACGATACTGACTTCGTCGGCTACGATAAAATTGTTGTTTTCGGGGTGGTCGTAATCTATGGGGTACAGGTGCTTTGCCTTTTCGTTGCCTTGGGCATCTTTCCAGGAGATGTCCAAACCTTGGGTGAGTTTACGGTGAAAATCGCGGTTACGGTATGCGACCTCCATACCCTCGTGTTGGGTGAATTGGGCAAAGGCCTCACTGCGTGCCGTTTCGGGTACCTCTGGGTAGGTAGTTTTAAGAAAGTTCTTGAGCTCCGTTTCCAATACTACCTTTTTAAGGTCGCGGTCCAAGGCATTGCCCGGTATATGGGTATAACCTAATTCTTTTAGCCAAGCAATGGCCGCATTTTGGGCGGTATGTTCGTTTAGGCTCATAGGGGTGCGGTTAGTTTTTCTTCAAATTCCTTTAGGCGTACTTCGCCTGAAATCAGTTTGGGGAGGAGGGTGTCGCGGAGTTTTGCTAAGGTTTTATTTTCTAATGTGTTCTCCTTAATTGTTTTAAACATCGGGTCTATTGATAACCCAAGTTCTTCAATCAATTGTTTTGGAGGAGAAATCACTTGTGTTGTGCTAAATGCAGAAGTAGTAATTGTATCGAAAACAGAACCATATGAAATACGTTGGAATCTATCTACGAGCTTGCAAATTAACAAATATATTATGCCTGGAGAGTAATTGTCTTTTGGATATAAACCAAAACAGGACTGGTTTATTGCCATAGGATGAGCAAGCATTCCCATTTTACCGACAGAACCTCTTGCGACAATTATAGTTGAATCTTCAGGAAGGATTTTAGCTGCACTTTTTTCAATACCCTTTGGAGTTATTGTTCTCTCAGTTTCAGTTGTATAAATACTACCATTATTTCCTAAATCCTTTGCTGAAACCCATTTTATATTACCATTCCAATATTCCTCAATTTTAGTTTTTGGTGTTCCACCTGTAAGTAAACCTACAATTTCTAGCAAACCTTTCACCTCCCACCCCTCAGGAATTTTGCCCAATTCAGAGTCGATAAACTTGCCGTCTTTGAAGGGTCCAAAATCTACAAACCAATGTTTGTACAATGCCATGGCCATTTCTTCGAGGGTTTTGTTCATGGCCAGGTTGTTCTCTATTTTGTCGTCTAGGGGTTTTAAAATAGAAGCTATTTTCTGTTGTTCATTAAATGGTGGCAGGGTAATTGAAAGCGAGTTGATAGCGGCAATGTTTAAACTTGCCCGAGTGGTCATTGTAGCATATTTAGAAACTTCATTTCGGAAATAATGGCTCCTAAGAAAATAAGCCATAAAAACAGGTTCTATTTTTATACTCGATTCATCTTTTTGTCTAAGGCGCTTACAAAAACCATTGAACGTTGAATTAGGATAGTCTTTTAAAGCCACTGAACTCATACCGAGTTCATGTAGCGTTTCACTTGTTCGTGTTAGAATAATATCTCCTTTTTTTATTCCACCTTTTTTTTGTTCTTTTTCATTTGTATTAGCCAAATCTCCAAGTTCTTCAGGGAGAAACCAATTATAAAATACATCTTTGAATGTTACGAAGGGATGGCCAAATCCGAACTGATCTCTACTTTTTGATAAGCCAGACGCTATATTGTAAAGTTCTTCAAACTTATATGTTTTCCAGTTTTTGGGCATGTTTTTCAATTAACAATGGGCAATTGACAATTAACAATTGTGGTTTGTAAAGATTTTTTCATGTTACACAATACAAATAAATAACTAACTAATTGATAATCAATATTATATGTTTTTTATTTTCGATTTTATTTTTTATTTATTTTTTTTATGCAAGAGATATTTTCTATTTCTTCGAGCCCCCGTGGTAGTCAATTTTTTCAATTCTACTAAGCTATAAAGACATTTCTGGACATCATCAATTTCCACATCTTGAATATGTTGATGTATTTCTTGTTTGGAACGTTCGCCATTATATTTTAAATATTCCATAATCAGATGTTTCAATTGCTCTTTATCAATCGTTTTTAGAGAAGGTGTGATATTTAGCTTAGATTGCGCGAACAAAGCAGGATTCAATAAGTACTCGGTTCCTTTTTTAATGCCTCTAGACATCAATATGTTTTTTTCGAGAAGACTTCCTATCCAACTACTCAGCCTATCTTCGGTATTCAATTGTAATTTCTGGGATAATTGAGTCGATAATATTTTCTTTTCAGACGCTATAATACCTAAAACTGTAAATTCTTTTTGAGACAATTTAAAATGCTGTGCTACATAATCTAAAATTTCCAAGGCCTCTTTATTCACCACCCCAGAGTAGATTGTAACCGTAGTTTTATTAAAATTACTCTCAATAATTGGCAAGGGCTTTATCTCCCTAGCTAGTTTTTCATAAATTAAATCGTAACCAGATCCTTCGCCTTCCATTAGCCCTAAATCTTGAAGGGTGAGAATTAAATGTGGGTTTCGCCTTTGTCGCTCATGTAGAATATTATTTGCCGTTATACCCAATGGGAGTCCTCCTGGGTTAGATATTACCATTCTATCCGGGTAAACTTCAATAAAAATATCACCTGAAAGCGTATATCTTTTATGTGCAATAGCGTTGATAAGCAATTCCCTAATAACCTCTGTGGGGTAATTTCGTAACTGCTTTCTAAAAAGGCCGCTTGATATTTCTGTAGAATAATTTAGTTCCACAGCTTCCTTTTCAATTTCCAACAATAATTTCTTCGGATTATGTAAATGAAAATGCCAATCCTTTTTTCTTATTTTCTCCTCTAAATCATTATAAACTATGTATTGAACGGTTATCGGATAGCTTAAACGGGCCCTTTGGGATGCTTTACCCAACCAAATTGTCCCTAGATTGGTAAGATACCCATCTTGATTTATCAATTGATAATGCTCCAATATTTCTTCAGTGGTCTTCTGTTTGATAAAATCAGATACCAATTTTGATTCTTGAATCTGTTCAACAAAATATGTTACTTCGTTAATATCGGCTTGATCTAGTGTGATTTTCCCAACGGAAACCAATTCCCATTGAAAGGCGTTCTTTTCAGCCGCTAAATTGGTCAGTTCCTCACCAGCAATTGGCACACTATTATCTGTTACCCTGACAAAGACCTTTCCATTCGATGTAGTAGCTATTGTCCTAGTTGTTGGAAAAATTGAAAATTTAAAATACTGTCCACCATTTTTATGGGTAACTATTTCTGGGTTAACAAAACCAACGGCATCGGTCAGATCTCTTAACCTAGCTACCGTTTTATTCATTACGTCTGTTGATATTTTTTGATTTTTGTCCGGGGCAGCTTCCTTGTCCTCAATTCCTATAACAAGCTCTCCTCCTTGGGCATTGGCAAAAGCCACGCAGGTCTCGGCAAGGCTCGAAAAGTCAGCAGTGTTCCCTGTGACCTTCTTTAAACTTTTATAGTCTATTTGGCTATCTTCAAATACTGCCATGACATGTGATTTTATAATTTTTGTTCATTCTTTTACAATGTTCATGTAACATGAACAAAAGATTTTAATGAACACTTTGCTTAAAATTTATCGAAATTCTCTACTATTTGTTTTTTCAATTTCTCTCCTTTTTCAAACTGCGCCAACAAAGTAGCCTTTAAGGTTTCCATCTTTTCTTCAAAAGGGATGCCATCATCTTCTTCGGCCTCCGTACCCACATAAATGCCAGGAGTAAGTTTATAATCCTGCTTTTGTACTTCTTCTACAGTGGCTGCCTTACAGAAGCCAAGCTCATCTTGGTAGGGATCCAATGAGCGCCCTTCAAGAGCCTCGGGAACCGTTCGGTACGCATGATAGGCGTCTGCAATTTTTTTAATATCGGCATCTTCAAAAACCCGTAGTTTACGGCTGGCCATTTTACCCATCTTTGCTGCATCTATAAACAATATTTCGTTCATGCGCTCACGGTGCTCGCCATCTTTACCGTCACGATTTCTGCTAAGAATAAACAAGCAGGCAGGTATGCCAGTGGTCAAAAAAAGCTTATCGGGCATACGAACGATACAATCAATCATGCCCTTATCTACCATATATTGCCGTACATTTTTTTCTCCTTTGGTGTTGGAGGTCATGGCGCCATTGGCCATTACAACGCCAGCCGTACCCCTGTCGTTCAGATGGTGCCAAAAAGTTTGCATCCACATATAATTGGCACTGCCATCTGTAGTGAATTCTTCCCGTGGGCCAAAAAGCCTGGTGTCGTTTTCCGGCAGATCCTCAGGGTGCCAATTGCTGACATTAAAAGGAGGGTTGGCGATTACGAAATCGGCCTTTAAATCAGGGAACTTATCATCTAACAGAGAATTCCCCAATTTGATATCAAAAGAAAGATTGCGCAGCAACAGGTTCATTAAACATAAACGCAGGGTTTGGGCCGTCATTTCTTGACCGTAAATAGAGATGTCGCTCTTATTGCCGCCGTGTTCCTTAATGAATTTCAATGACTGTACGAACATACCGCCGCTACCACAGGCAGGGTCAAAGATTCTTCCTTTATAAGGTTCCAATAGTTCCACTAAAAGACGTACAATGCTTCCTGGCGTAAAGAATTGCCCCGCACCAGAACCTTCTGCCATGGCAAAACGGCCAATATAATACTCGTAGATACGGCCTAGAATGTCGCTCTCGGGGTTTTCCTTTTCCGAGAATTTAGGATGGGAGAGCAGGTTGATGATACCACCGGTTTGTTTTGCCGAAAGTTCGCTCTTTACAAATATTCTTGGTAGAAGGTTGTTCAGCTGCGGATTGTAGGCGGTAAGTAAATCTTGGATGGTATCAAAAGCGTCATCTACCTTTACCTTGATATCGTCTTGCTCCGCGTTATCCTTTAAATACTGCCAAGAAGCGGTTTTCGGTATCATAAACGTATTACGCGAACGATATTCGTCCGGGTCGCTCAATACATAGTCTTTTTCCTCATGATTGGTAGTGTAAT
Organism: Zobellia galactanivorans; assembly: GCF_000973105.1. Lineage (NCBI taxonomy): Bacteria > Pseudomonadati > Bacteroidota > Flavobacteriia > Flavobacteriales > Flavobacteriaceae > Zobellia > Zobellia galactanivorans. The sequence goes on from NC_015844.1 coordinate 1,959,271, forward strand.
ACTCGGAACTTGGTTCGTTCAAGGTGTTTTCAAGTTCCTCTTTTACAATATCAAATCGCTCACTGAGGTGTTTTAAAAAGACCAATGGTAAAATATAATTCTTATAGTTATTCTCGGAAACCGCACCACGAAGTTCGTTGGCGGCATCCCATAGTTCTTTTTCAAAATCAATATCTGCTTTGGCCATATATAGTGTATACTGGATTTTTAAGGGGGAGTAAATAATTATAATCAAAAATAAGAAACCATATCTAAAAACAGAGAAAAGAAAAACCTAACATCTATTCTTTGTAAAACCTTTATGCAAAAGGCCCTTTTTTTCTCGCCCAAAACCTTTTACAAAAAAAATAAATTATAGTTATATCTCCCTGATTGACTATTACTAAACATTTTTTCTGTTTTTAAAGTATAACAGAAGACAATGCGCAAAAAAGTATTACATCAACATAGCTAAAATCTATCACATAGGACCAATTAGAATAGAACCGAGAACTATCACAATTCCAAGAAAAGCCGTCATGCCCAACATCACATTATACTTTGTATTAAGCGATTTTTCCAGGCGGTCTAACTTATCAAGTACTTTTTCCATGTTACTTTCGGATATTTAATTTTATACTTTCTAAGATAGTGGGATTACACTGAAATTCAAAAATTCATATATAATGGTTATTTGATGCTATTGTTGATAGAAAATTTTTGAAAAGATTAAAGCTTGTGTTGTAAAAGAGTTTTTATAAGCCTTTCTACGAGAAGCATAAAGACTAAAGTAAAGTGGGGGTTTAAGCTTATAGAAAATACCTTAATGTGTTTTGTAAAAATTAATCAAATCTTGAATAGTAAGTTTACTATTCCGTCCATCCCAACCTTTCAAAATTTGTTTTTTTAATAGAGTATGTTCTTCGTTCGAATATAAAGAATGAATCAAAAGTACTTCGGAAAAAAACTTATTGGGGCTGGTGTATCTTCCGGATTCCATTTGTTCGGAGATATATTGTTTTTCCTTGTTGGTTAGTTTAATTTCCATACTTCACCTTCTTATTTTCAAACTTACCAAAATAAGGCTAGAAATAAGCTCATTTTTTAAAGCCCAAGAACTAACATTGTTTGGACATATAAAAAAAATGCCCCCCTTTCTGCCACCCTCAAATGAAAAAACCCCTAAAAACATAGTGTTTCTAAGGGTTTTCCGTGGTCCCACCTGGGCTCGAACCAGGGACCACCTGATTATGAGTCAGGTGCTCTAACCAACTGAGCTATAGGACCAAAAATTGGACTGCAATATTACTACTTATTTTTTGGTGGTGCAAGCTATTTTAACGGCTACTTTCGTATTTCTTGACATAATTCGATCAACACCCCATTGCTGCTCTTCGGATGCAGAAAAGCAACCAGCTTATTGTCAGCCCCTTTCTTGGGTTTTTCGTTAATCAAGACAAAGCCCTCTCCCCTTAACCTTTCCATCTCTTTTTCAATATCGTCTACCGCAAAGGCTATATGGTGAACGCCCTCGCCCTTCCTGCTCAAAAACCGGGCGATCGGACCCTCTGGGTCGGTGGCTTCCAACAGTTCTATCTTACTGTCGCCCGTCTTAAAAAACGAGGTGCGGACACCTTCGCTGGGCACTTCTTCGACCTTATAATGGTCTTGGCCCAAAAGCTTCCCAAAGCGTTCATTGGCCGCCTCCAAATCGTTTACGGCTATGCCGATGTGCTCAATTTTTTCCAAATGATCGATGATTTTTGTCCCTATCGGTGTTTATCCCCCTAATTTACGCTATTTCTCCGTATTTTTGCGGTATGGAAACACAACGACAGAAAAAGATTGCGGGGGTCATACAAGAAGATATCGTAGATATTCTACAAAGGGCCGCCATTGAAGGAGGGTTAAAAGGTACGTTGATTTCGGTTACGAAAGTTTCGGTGACCACCGACCTCTCCATTGCAAAAGTATATATCAGTATTTTTCCGAACAAAGAGGCCAAGGCACTTATGGAGGGCATAAAATCAAATCAGCCCCTCATCAAGCACGAATTGGCACAGCGCACCAAGCACCAATTGCGCAGGGTGCCCGAGTTATTGTTCTTTTTAGACGATTCACTCGATTATATCGAGAACATTGAAAAATCGCTTAAGGGCGAAGAGAACCCTATTGAGAACAGAGACCTTTTGGACAAGAGAAAAAAACTATAAGGTTGAATTTTCCGTTTTACATCGCCAAGCGCTATGTGCGTTCCAAAAGCAGTCAAAATGCGGTGAACGTCATAAACTTCATTACCTTTTTGGTAACGGTTATAGGCTCGGCAGCCCTATTTATCGTGCTTTCGGGATTTGCGGGACTCAAATCGTTCAGCCTTTCGTTCAGCAATACCTTTGACCCCGACCTAAAAGCCTTGCCCGCAACGGGCAAATTCTTTAGCGTTTCCCCCGAACAGGAAGCAGAACTTGCCCAGATCGAAGGCCTTGCCTTCTATTCTAAGGAACTGGACGAAAAGGTATACCTCAAACATCGCGAAAAGGGCCATATTGCCTTTATCAAGGGCATTGACACCAATTACACCCATGTTACGGGTATTGACAGCACGCTTTTGTACGGTACTTGGCGGATCAATAGCCAAGAAGCCGTGGCCGGTATCGGCATCACCAACATTCTCGGGCTTACCATCAACCAGTACCAAAACCCCTTGGTGGTACTTGCCCTTAAGCCGGGCAAGGGCTCCCTCACCCAAAAATCGCTAAAAACAAAGGCCTTGGTGCTCAGTGGGGTATACTCCGTTGAGGAAAACTTAGATAAAAAATACGTTTTTGCCGATCTGCCTTCGGTACAGCAACTGTTGGAAAAGAAAGCCAACCAGGTATCGGGCGTCAACTTTAAAGTGCAAAATGTAACGCAATTGGGCGCGGTAAAAAGCAAAATTGCCGCGGTTTTCGGAAACAAAGTGGTCTTAAAAGACCGACAAGAGCTCAATAGCACCTTGCACCGCATGCTCAATACCGAAAACTTGGCCACCTATCTCATCTTTACCCTGGTCTTGGGCATTGCCCTGTTCAATGTCGTCGGCGCCATTATTATGATGATCTTAGATAAGCTGCAAAACCTAAAAACCCTATACAGCCTGGGCACGACCCTCAAGGAGTTGCGTCGCATCTATTTTATGCAGGGCGTGTTGGTTACGGGCTTGGGCGGATTTATAGGTGTGGTCTTCGCTTCACTGCTGATCTGGTCGCAACTGGCTTTTGGATGGCTGAAAATAACGCCTTCCCTTGCCTATCCCGTAGAATACCAATGGATCAATGTTCTGATCGTGTTCGGTACCATATTCATTTTGGGGATCATCGCCTCTAAAATTGCGAGTAGCCGGATTACCAAAAAAATGATCGCGATTTAATCTTCCTTGGTTTAGGAAGTAAACTGGTAGTCGCCAAATTTCTCAAGCACCTCGTCAAAGGCCGAAAATACATCGACGGAATCGTCGCTGGTGACCATCTTCATACGGTATTCCTTAAAGTTGGGAATGCCTTTAAAGTAATTGGTATAATGCCTTCGGGTTTCAAAGACCCCTAATTTTTCGCCCTTCCAGTCGATGGCCATTTGCAAATGGCGGCGGGCGGCGTCTACACGTTCTTGCATGCTGGGGGGCGCCTTGTGGCTTCCGGTTTTGAAATAGTGCTTTACCTCATCGAAAAACCAGGGGTAACCAATGCTGGCACGGCCGATCATGGCACCATCAAGTCCATATTCGTCACGCATTCGCATTGCGGCCTCGGGCGAATCTACATCGCCGTTTCCAAACACGGGAATATGCATACGCTGGTTGTTCTTTACCTCGGCAATAGGCTTCCAGTCGGCCTCGCCCTTATACATCTGCACCCGGGTCCTACCATGAATGGCTATGGCCTTGCAGCCAACGTCTTGCAAACGCTCGGCCACCTCCACTATTTTAATGGAATCATGGTCCCATCCCAAGCGGGTCTTCACCGTAATGGGCAAATTGGTGCGCTCCACCATGGCCTTGGTGAGCGATACCATAAGGTCTATATCTTTTAAAATACCGGCACCGGCACCCTTGCTGACCACCTTTTTCACCGGACAGCCAAAATTGATATCGATGATATCCGGCTTCGATTGCTCTACAATATCTACCGATTGCAGCATAGAGTCTAGATTGGCCCCGAAAATCTGAATGCCAACGGGCCTTTCCTTTTCATAGATATCCAACTTCATTACACTTTTCGCGGCATCGCGAATCAATCCTTCCGAAGAAATAAACTCGGTATACACCACGTCGGCACCCTGCTCTTTACAGAGGGCACGAAAGGGTGGGTCGCTTACATCTTCCATAGGGGCAAGAAGCAACGGAAAATCAGGCAATTGAATGTCTCCTATTTTTGGCATGGCCGCAAATTTACAACTAATCTACAAGGCATTAAAATGCAGAACATAACTATCTTTACCCCGTTCTATGGATTTAACACTACCTTTTGAACCCATACTCTTCGGTATAAAATGGAATATGCACCTGATTCTCGAATATCTGGCGTTTTTCATTGCCTTTAGGTACTATGTATTTTCCCGTAAACGCAGCACCGACGCCATTTCTTCCAACAATAGGCTGACCATAATCATCGGGGCCATTTTTGGGGCCTTGCTACTTTCCAGGCTCGTGGCTTTTTTGGAAGAGCCCCTAGTTCATTACCAACAGGGGTGGATGGTACTCATGAACAACAAGACCATTATGGGCGGGCTGTTCGGAGGCCTATTGGGCGTGGAATTGGTCAAGAGGATCATAGGGGAAAAGCAATCGTCGGGAGACCTCTTTACCCTGCCTATTGTTCTTGGTATTATCATCGGTAGGATAGGATGCTTTTTAGCGGGGACCAAGGAATTTACCTATGGAAAGGAAACTTCCTTTTTTATGGGGATGGATTTGGGGGACGGACTCAGCAGGCATCCCATTGCCCTTTACGAAGTCCTTTTTCTAATCGTGCTCTTCGTTTTTTTAAAACGGGTAAAAACCAAGGCCCAAGCCTTGGAAAGCGGCATGCTCTTTAAAATTTTTATGATCCTTTACTTCTCTTTCCGCTTCTTTATCGAGTTCTTGAAACCCAATACATTTTTTGTTCTTGGGCTCAGCAGCATCCAAATATTATGCTTAATTTGTCTTTTGTACTACTACAAAACGATCCGTCAAGGAATTGCCTATGCCTACCAAAGATTACACCTACTATGATTTTACCCTAAGCCTTTGCCCCCAATGTTTACGGCGTGTAGATGCCAAGATCATTTTTGAGAACGACAAGGTCTATATGCTCAAAAACTGCAGGGAACACGGAAGGAGCAAAGTGCTTATTGCCGATGATATCGAATACTATAAAAACATCAGAAACTACAACAAGGCTTCTGAATACCCTAAGACCTTTAATACCAAAACGCATTATGGCTGCCCTTATGACTGTGGCCTATGCCCCGACCACGAGCAACACTCTTGCCTTACGGTAATTGAGCTCACCGATCGCTGTAACCTTACCTGCCCTACCTGTTACGCTTCGTCTTCCCCTTCCTATGGAAGGCATCGCTCCTTGGAGGAAATCAAAAAAATGCTCGACGTTATCGTCAAGAACGAGGGCGAGCCCGATGTGGTACAGCTTAGCGGAGGTGAACCTAGCATCCATCCCCAATTTTTCGAAATTCTGGATTACGCCAAGACCTTGCCCATTAGACACTTGATGGTAAATACGAATGGGATTAAAATTGCCAAGGATTTTGCCTTTGCGGAGCGACTGGCGAGCTATGCCCCCGATTTTGAAATTTACCTACAGTTCGATTCGTTGGACAATGCGGTACTACAAACGCTACGGGGCGCCGATCTGGCCGATATACGTTTAAAGGCCTTGGAACACCTGAACCGCCTCAACTTGTCGACTACGCTCGTCGTTACCTTACAAAAGGGATTGAACGACCATGAAATGGGCGATACCATAGATTTTGCCCTCAAACAAAAATGCGTACGCGGGGTTACTTTTCAGCCCACGCAAATTGCGGGCCGTCTAGAGAATTTTGAAGTAGATGACAACCGAATAACCCTTACCGAGGTACGGAGAAAGATTTTGGAACAATCGCCCATTTTTGAAAGCGATGACCTGATCCCCGTACCCTGCAACCCCGACGCCCTGGTCATGGCCTACGCCTTAAAATTGGGCGATGAGGTGAGTCCGCTTACCGGCTACATCAACCCTGACGATCTATTGAACGAGGGCAAGAACACCATTATCTACGAGCAAGACGAGGCGCTTCACGGAAAAATGATAGAGCTCTTCAGTACCGGTAATTCCGTTGAAAAAGCTTCGGATAACTTAAAGAGCATCATGTGCTGTTTGCCAGAGATCGATGCCCCGGAACTCGGTTACGACAACCTCTTCCGTATTATCATCATGCAGTTTATAGACGCCCATAACTTTGATGTACGTGCCATTAAAAAATCATGTGTACACATCGTGAACAAAGACTATAAAATCATTCCTTTTGAAACGATGAACTTGTTTTATAGGGATGACAAAGTAAAGTACTTAGAACAACTACAAAACGAAACGGTATGATTACGCTTGTATTTCTAATGATAGGGCCTCCTATAATTTTCTTGATTCTGGCCATTGTAGGTTTGGCAAGCAAAAAGAAAAAAATGGCCAAGACTTTCTTTATTCTAACCGGTGTTTACCTGCTCATAAGCTTTGGTACTTGCGGAATTATGCTGAGTAATTTTAGCTTGGATACGAAGTAAGGTCGCAGATTTAGATCCGGTTGCGTTCATCAACCCTCTTAGACTTCTTGTTATCGCGTATTTTAGAGTTTCCGAACCTGTAGCGTAGACCGGTAACCAATAATCTATTTTCCCCTCTTTGCAATGAGGTTCCGTTCTGGTCTTGGTAATTTCGTGTATTGAACTGGTTGCCTTGGTTAAAGATATCCTCCACCCCTAGGGATATGCTCAGCTTCTTATTGTAAAAGGTCTTACGGAACATGAGGTTCAATGCCCCGAAGGCATCGAATTTAGAGTTGCCCGAAAGCATAGGTGCCGTATAGACCAAATTAAGGTCGGCCGTAAGGGAACGATCGCTCAAGAGGGAAAAACTATTGCTCGTTCTTACAAACCAGCTAAACTGGTCCAGTTCTACCGGCTCATTGGTACTTAAATTGGAAAAACGGAAGGTTTCATTATAAAAACTGGCCAAGACATAGCAATTATAAAAATCGGTAAAATTTTTATTGAGCGATAAATCTATCCCGTAGGCCCATTCTTGGTCTAGGTTTGAAGAAATAAAGCGCAACAAGTTGTTATCATTGTTCTGAAAAATCAATTGTGCGAGTCCGTTTTTCTTCCTTTTATAGAACAATTCTACCGTATAGGACTTGTCATAAGTATATCCTGTGGCTATATAATATCTGGTGGAAGGCAATAGTTCTGGGTCGCCCTCAATAGTAGAAAAGGTGCTTTGAAAGGTTTGAAAGGGATTGATGCTATTGTATCTGGGCCTAGAAATCTTTCTAAAGTAATACAGATTGAGGTCGTGTTTCTCATTGGGACTAAATTGGATCGATCCGGAAGGGAACAACTGAAAATTTTTACGTTCGTTGAATTGAGGCTCCATATCCCATTCCCCTTCCGTCTGGGCGTATTCGGCACGTAGGCCCGTCTTTAACTTCCAACGGTCCCATTTGCCCGAATAGGAAACATAGGCCGCATAAATAGACTCGTCATAGTCGAAATTACTCGAGGCCGAAGGGTCAATACCCGGTTGGTCACGATCGAAGCCTTCTTGCAGAATACTGCTGTTAGAGGCTATTCCCGCATAGCGAAGGCCCGTTTCTATTTTTCCGTTATCCCCTAAAGGAGCCTCATAGTCTCCCTGAAAACTGTACAGGTTGATTTTTTGTGAGGCATCGGTAGTAAAATCGTTTTCCCCGGCCAATCCGCCTGTCGTATTGTAAAAAGCCGTATTGAGTAGTTGTGCGTCGGTCTCGTCATAAAAGGTATAGTGGGCATTGAAGGATAATTGCTCGCCATTTTCGCCCAAATCTTGAATGTAATCGATGTAATACGAGGTGTTCAGTTTTTCCCTTTCCGCATTGTTCAAGGTCTCGAAACTCGACCAACGGCTATCGCCGGTCAATTCGGTATCGGTATCGTATACTCGCGCAATCTCGGGTTCCCACAGGGTAATGCTCGTAAAACTCAACCGGCTCTTTTCGCTAATATCGTAGTCAAAAAAGAGGGAGAAATTGTGCTCTTTGTTTCGATTCAAATGTTCTTGCTCTGCCGTCCAGGTAGATAGGGAGCCATCATTTTGTGGAAAATTGGTGATATCGGTATAGTAGACCACCTTTCTGTCATGTCCAAAATTATAATTGAAGGATAATTGGGTTTTCTTCCCCTTAAAAAAATGGTCGGTGCCTATGGTATGCTTCGGCAATACGCCTTGTACGTATTTATTATAAACCGCACCGTTATAGCCTGCTATTATGTTCTTTTTCATCACAATATTGATAAGCACACTTTCTTCCGCACTGTATTTGGCCGGTGGATTGGTTATGACTTCAATATTCTCGACATTGGAAGCGGAAGTACCTGACAAGAGGTTTACGATATCGTCATGGGGAATGTTTATTTTTCGCCCGTTGATCAAGAGTCCTACCGAGTTACTGCCCTTAACGCTCAACTTATCGTTTACGATCATCACGCTAGGGGTTATTTTGAGTACATCCCAGACGTCTCCATCCGCATAGGCCGTGTTTTCCACATTAAAAACCAATCGGTCTATTTTTCTTTCCAACCTCGGTTTTTGTGAGGTGACCACCACCTCGTCCAATTTTTGATCGGTATCTTCCAACACCAATGGAGCCAACTCTTTGTCCGTATCGAGATCAAATGCCATTACATCGCTCTCGTTTCCGATATAACTGGCCTTGATCAGGTAACGGCCAGCCGTAATATTTTGTAGTTCATAGGCGCCCGCTTCATCGGTAGAAGTTCCTGTCACCAAGCTAGAATCGGTAGCACTCAACAAAAGTATGTTGGCAAAAGAAACCGCGTGATCTTCTTCGTCGTTTACAACACCCGTTATGCTTAGTTCCTGGGAATAAAGCACACCATTAAAAAAGAACATAAAAAATAAGGGACATAAAAAACGCTTCATAAAACTGTAGGATTCTTGCTCAAATCTAACAATTTTCGGTAAAATCCTACAATAATTGTAGCCTTAAAAATTACAAAGCTCTACGTAGCCTACATTAAATGTCAGCCGTAGTCCTTATTTCAGCCCCTAAATCCTTCTGACGTAAGCCTTGGCTTGTAAATGGACGAACATGAAATACAGCTCAAGCTGGGGCATTGCCCCCAAGAGCGTAAAGGATACCCTTGAAAATCCGCGGGTTCTGCCCTGATCACATCTACAATTAGGCTTGCTTTTTCGTTATTGTACAAAACAGTACGAAAATAACGTATCTTTGCCTACTTAATGAATAAGGAGTTGCTTACCGAAATGAGCTCAGCATCAATGAAGAATATTCGAAATTTTTGTATTATCGCCCATATCGACCACGGTAAAAGTACCTTGGCCGACCGTCTTTTAGATTTCACAGGATCTGTAACTGCCCGAGAAAAAAAGGAACAGTTACTAGACAATATGGATCTAGAGCGAGAACGTGGTATCACCATTAAGAGCCACGCCATACAAATGGAATATATTTATAAAGGTGAGCAATATGTGCTCAACTTGATCGACACCCCGGGCCACGTAGATTTCTCTTATGAGGTATCGCGTTCCATTGCCGCTTGCGAAGGAGCCCTTTTGGTCGTCGATGCAGCGCAAAGTATCCAGGCCCAAACCATATCGAACCTATACTTGGCCTTAGAGAACGATTTAGAGATCATTCCCGTTCTGAACAAGGTAGACTTGCCCAGTGCCAACCCTGAAGAAGTCACCGACGACATCGTAGACCTTTTGGGCTGTACGGCAGAGGAAGTAATTCCCGCCAGTGCGAAGACCGGTATCGGTATTGAGGAAATTCTTTCCGCCATTATTGAACGTGTACCCGCTCCGAAAGGAAATGCCGATGAAGCCCTACAAGCATTGGTCTTTGACTCGGTATATAATCCTTTCCGTGGGGTAGAGACTTATTTTAGGGTTATCAACGGAGAGATCAAAAAGGGACAAAAGATAAAATTCGTAGCTACCGACAAAAGCTATTTTGCCGACGAGGTAGGTACCTTGAAATTAACACAACATCCAAAACAGTCGATAAAAACCGGGGATGTGGGCTATTTGATTACAGGTATCAAAGATGCCCGTGAAGTAAAAGTGGGCGATACCATTACCGATTCGGCCAATCCGACCAAAAACCCCATTGCAGGTTTTGAAGATGTAAAGCCCATGGTTTTTGCGGGAATCTATCCTGTTGACACCGAAGATTTCGAAGAGCTTCGTTCTTCCATGGAAAAATTACAGCTGAACGATGCCTCGTTGGTATTCGCACCCGAAAGTAGTGCGGCACTAGGTTTTGGTTTTCGTTGCGGGTTCTTGGGCATGCTCCACATGGAGATCATTCAAGAGCGTTTAGAGCGCGAATTCGATATGACGGTAATAACTACCGTACCTAACGTTAGTTACCACGCCTATACCCGAAAGGATCCCGAAAAGCCATTGATCGTAAACAACCCTTCGGACCTTCCCGACCCTTCGACCATAGATCGCGTAGAAGAACCTTATATCAAGGCTACGATCATTACCAAAGCCGATTTTGTCGGTAACGTAATGTCGCTTTGTATCGAGAAAAGGGGAATCATCACCAATCAGACCTATCTGACCACAGAACGTGTTGAACTTACCTTCGATATGCCTTTGGCCGAAATCGTCTTTGATTTTTATGATCGATTAAAGACCGTTTCAAAAGGCTATGCTTCTTTTGACTATGCCCCGATCGGTATGAGGACCTCAAAATTGGTCCGTGTAGATATTCTATTGAACGCACAGCCTGTCGATGCCCTATCGGCACTTATCCATTTTGACAATGCCCAGAACATTGGTAAAAAAATGTGCGAGAAATTAAAGGAGTTGATTCCGAGACAGCAGTTCGATATTCCTATCCAAGCTGCGATCGGTGCTAAAATTATTTCTAGGGAAACCATAAAGGCCTTACGTAAAGATGTTACCGCCAAATGTTATGGTGGGGATATTTCACGTAAGAGAAAACTGCTTGAAAAACAGAAGAAAGGCAAAAAACGTATGCGCCAAGTGGGTAACGTTGAAATACCACAACAAGCTTTTATGGCCGTTTTAAAACTGAACGACTAAAAAAAAGTCCCTTACGTTCAACTCGTAAGGGACTTTTTCTTCTTATAAAGCCTCTGCCTTATTTTTTAGTGGCAACCATAGTTCCTCCTTTTTCCAATATACGTTTTCCTAAGAGTTCCCCTATGGTAAATACTTCATTGGATCGTACCGCTTCCTTATAGTCAACTTGGTAACCCTCATCGGATTTGGTCCAACTAAAGCTTGTCTCCGCATCAATTTCGCCATTCGTTGTCTTTTTAAACTCCCCGCTGTGGTCCGCTTTAAAAAGCCATATATCTTCACGGGTAGTCGTTTCGCCGCCCTGGGGAGTGGCGCTCACTTCATATACCCAAGTCCCTACGATTGCATCAGTGTCATCCTCATCTTTTGAACAACTGGTAAAGGCAACGGTACTGGCTAAAGCAAAGAATAAAACGATTTTTTTCATAGTAATATGCGTTAATATTAATAAAATTGAATTACCACAAAAACGCAAACAATTTTTAATTATTGTAAGAAAATAATACAAGTTTTTGTTTCCATAGATTCGACATAAATGGCTAAAAAAGATAATTTCTTCGTTGTCAAGTCTTTTCTTCATTCCGACAGCGGAAATTAATTTTTTTCTTACAAATACTTCTTGCACAGCACAATTTTTAAACCTGCATTCAGTTTTAGTACTGTTAAATTATTGCACATAGAAAATGACAACTTACATTGCACATTTTACGGCGGGACACCGCATTATTCCGACCGAACAGAACTCTATCTTTATTTGGCAACAAGAAAGTGGGGAAGTAGACATAACCCTACTCGTCAACAAAATAAAAAGGGAGTCGGCACTACACTTCTATAGCTTGGTCGCCGACAATTATGAAGGTGAAGTGCAACTCGACGATATCGACATTACCGTACACGAGACCTTGCCGTTTTCAGGTTAATACGGAATCATATGAAAGAATAAGGGGTTATTCTTCGTCTTGATGCTTGGTTTCGACCTCATCTTCGGTTTCGTCAACCTCTAAGATCTTTCCTAAATACACCAATCGGTATCCTCCGCTGATATCCTCAAAATCCGTACTGAACGAAGGTATGATTTTAAGGTCGCCATCAGGGGTTTTAAGAAAAATGGGCACCACATGATCGTCTGCCTTGGTAATTTCTATAAGGCCCTCATAGTGTTCCTTGTCCTTTATCTCAATCTCATGGATAATAGGGAACATGCGGGCCGTTTCGGTCAGTTTGATAAAATCGTCCGTATGTGAAAATAGCCCTTCTTTCGGATTGTTCTCCGGATCGTTCATTTCATCGGAGTCGATCAGCCTGAACGAACCGTTCTCTCCGAACTGACTGCCGAATTTTTCAACCGCATATTTGTTGATATCGGAGTTTCCGGTAAGGGCCATAAGATAGCCCACATCGTTCAGCTCGATATTATCGGTCAGGTTATCGGAATAGATATTGGCCGTAATGGCTTCTATGCCCAGCTTTTGGGCTTTCTCGATATTGGTTTGGTTGTTATCTACCAATACGACATGTCGATTGTTCTTATGCAGATAATCGGCGATCAGTCTTGATACTTTTGACGCACCGATAATTACAATGCCTTCCGATTTTTCCAAGAACACGCCCAGTAACTTCGCCATGAAGCGCGCCGTGGATGCGTTGAGCAGAACGGTACCCAAAACGATCATAAAGACCAATGGGGTAATGTAATCTGCCCCGGGCTCTCCTCTCAAAATCAATTTAGAGCCAAAAAGGGAAGCAATACCCGCAGCTACGATACCCCTAGGACCTACCCAACTGATAAATAGCTTTTCCCTAAAGTTGAGCTTGGATCCCGCAGTACTCAAAAATACGCCCAAGGGCCTTACGACAAACACCACTATGGCAAAAAGAATAAGGGTTTTATAGTTGTACAGTAGTTCAAGTTCGGGCAAATTCATACTTGCCGAGAGCAGTATGAAAAGCATGGAAATCAACAATATACTGATAGATTCCTTAAAATAGAGCAATTCCTTAATATTGGGCAGCTGGGTATTTCCCATGACCATCCCCATGACCACCACGGCCAACAAACCGGATTCGTGTGCAAACAACTCCGAAATAACGAAAACAGAAAGCACTACGGACAAAGACACCACATTCAACAAATAATGGGGAACATAGTTCCTTTTTATGGCCAAGGTCAAGGCGTGCGCAAAGGTGAAGCCAAAGGTAAAGCCCAACAACAGTACCTTTACAAATTCCAATAAGCCGGTTTGGGTATACCCTTGTCCCTCACCGATGCTAATGAACTCAAATACCAATACCGCCACAAGGGCTCCAATGGGATCTATAAGAATACCCTCCCACTTCAATATGGCCGAAAGATCTTTCTTTAAAGGAATATTTCTAAGAATAGGGGTAATTACCGTTGGCCCGGTAACAATGATAAGGGCCGAAAACAAAAATGATATTTGCCAACTTAGCTCAAAAATAAAATGGGCGGCAGTACCTGCCAAAAAGAAGGTCACTGCACTACCTACGGTAATCAGCTTGGTAATTACGGGGCCTACCCTGGTCACCTCAGAACGTTTCAGGGTGAGTCCTCCCTCGAACAAGATAACCCCAATGGCCAATGATACAAAGTGGTAAAGGCTTTCACCGAGGAAGAGTCCTTCCTTCTCGTTCCAGATAGGTCGGATCAACTTTGTCCCGTCTTCCGTAAACAACGTAGATATAGGCCCTACCAATAGCCCTATAAGAATAAGGGGCAAAATGGCCGGTAGTTTAAATCGCCATGCTACCCACTGTGCAATAATTCCAAGGATAATTATTCCCGCTAATTCTACCATAAAAAAATTTGAAGCAAGATAAGTTTTAATATAGAAAAAATCCATCTACAGCAAAAAAAACCTTGAACCCATCTTAAAAAAGGCTCCGTGTAAAACCCACAAAAGCCCCTGTAAGCAAAGCCCTACATATAACTTGCGATAGTAGGCTGGGAATTATCTTTTCGGCGCTCTTGCAGGATAATTTTTAATTGGTTATTTTTTCATCTTAATTTCCTGAACCCCATAAATTTAACCTATGGAAGAACTTAGTATCGTAAACCTGCTATTGGTATTGTTCGCCGCCTGGATTGGCGGAATAACGGCTAAACGTATGGGCTTCCCCTCCATTTTGGGCGAACTCCTTATCGGAATCGTACTTGGTCCTGCCATACTCGGGATTCTCAATACCTCCGAAGCCCTGAACATTCTGGCCGAAATAGGAATACTTTTTCTTATGGCCTATATCGGAATGGAAATTAATTTCAAGGATCTGGGCAAGGCCTCATGGGCCGGTCTACTGGCGGCCATTGGTGGGTTTGTAGTGCCTTTTGCCTTGGGCTATTATACCATTTTGGCCTTTGGTGGCACGGAAATAGCCGGCCTCTTCGTCGGTATCGCCGTAGGCGTTACTTCCTTGGCCACAAAAAGCAGGATCTTGGTAGACCTTAAGCTTTTAGATACCCGTATAGCCTATGTGTTAATGGCCGGCGCCCTGATTTCCGATACCTTGGCACTGATTATTTTTGCCGGAATTATCGGTTTTGTCGATGCCGGCAGTATCGATGCCCTTGGTCTGGGCTGGGTGGCGGCCAAGGCCATTCTGTTTTTCGCCTTCTCGGGCCTAACGGGTGTCTACCTATTCCCCCTGATAGGAAAATTACTTACCAAAATCAAACTCACGGGGCGTACGGCCCATTTCAGCATCATGGTCATCATCGTATTGGGTTTTGCCGAATTGGCCGAACTCGCAGGGCTTCACGGGATTTTAGGAGCCTTTATGGGCGGACTCTTTATACGCGACGGCGTCTTTTCAAGACCGGTGCTCAAAGAGGTTACCGGGGTCTTTCACGATATCTCCATCGGTTTCCTGGCCCCCATATTTTTCGTTACGGCCGGTTTTCATGTTACCTTGGAGGTCTTTCAAACCGACCTCGCCCTATTGGTATTGATCATCATAGGTGCCGTTGTGGGTAAAATTTTAGGAACGGCCCTATTTTACCTGCCAAGCGGCTATGGATGGCGCGAAGGACTTACTATCGGTACAGGAATGAACGGAAGGGGCGCCGTAGAGATCATTATTGCCGGTATCGGACTGCAGATGAACATCATTTCCCAAGAGATTTTTTCCATATTGGTGTTTATGGCTATTTCCACAACGCTTACCGTTCCCGTACTACTCACCTGGACCACCAATTGGCTCAGGAAACGGGGCGAACTGGTAAAACAAGATGCCCGAAGAGGCTACTTGGTACTAGGTGCCAACCCCTTAGGCCTGTACATTTCAAAACAACTCGCCCAACAGAGCGAGGTTACCCTTATAGACTCCAATAAAGACCATGTAAACGAAGCCCAAGCACAAGGACTAAAGGCCATATATGGAAACGCACTGAAGGAAGAGGCCTTCGAAACCGCCGACGCCCTTTCGAAACACACCTTTATTGCCCTGACGGGCAACAGTGAAATCAACCTCCTCTCGGCACAATTGGCCTATAATTCGTTTTATATCCCCAATCGCATCGTGCTGATGTCCCCGGTTGAAAACGGGGCCGGCCCCAATCTATTGAACCACATCGAGGCCTCTTCCCTATTTGCCAACAAAACCGATATGGCCGCTTGGTCGTACAAGATTTCGGCCGGTGATTTTGAGGAAAAGGAAGAAAAGGTCGACAAAGAGATGACCCCTAGGGACTGGGTAAAGAAAAACTCAAAAGACAAGGAGGTGCTACCCATATTGATTCTTGATGGGCACGGGGTTAAGCGACCATTTCACTACAACGACACCATAAAACCCGGAGAGCGTGTAATCTATATCCAATAATCCGCCTAAGCGGGTATAACGGGCTCGCCAAGCCTCAATGTGGGAAATCGAAAGGCCGTCCGCCATGGGTATCCCATAAAATATAATATTCGGTATTTTTTATGGGATTCCGTTACTTCGGTGTTTCTTTCGATATTTACACATTTGTTGTACTTCATAAACGCTTTTCTTAATTTGCACCCCTTCTGAACCACGATCGATGACACTATATCCCATAGAAACCGGAAACTTTAAGCTCGACGGCGGAGCCATGTTCGGCGTAGTGCCCAAAACTATTTGGCAACGTACCAATCCTGCCGATGCCAACAATCAAATTGACATTGCCGCGCGCAGCCTGCTCATAGAAGAAGGTAATAGGTTGATCCTGGTGGATACCGGTATGGGCCAAAAGCAATCGGAGAAATTCTTTAGCTATTACAACCGATGGGGCAATCATTCCGTTGACGCTTCACTACAGAAATTAGGTTTTCACCGCGATGACATCACCGATGTCTTTTTAACACATTTACATTTCGACCATTGTGGGGGCTGCATCCAATGGAATAAGGATAGAACGGGTTACGAGCCCGCTTTTAAAAATGCCACATTTTGGACAAACGAAGACCATTGGCTATGGGCAACAAAACCCAATGCCCGTGAAAAGGCCTCTTTTTTAAAGGAAAACCTACTGCCCATGCAAGAGAGCGGTCAGTTAAAGTTTATTGAAAGAACCTCCGACACCTATCAAATGCTTCCTGAACTTGGTTTTAAGGTACATTTTGTAGACGGCCATACCGATAAGCAGATGTTGCCCCATATATCTTATAAAGGAAAGGAATTGGTCTTTGTGGCCGATTTGCTTCCTACGGTCGGGCATATTCCCTTGCCTTATGTCATGGGCTACGACACACGGCCCCTTTTGACCTTGACCGAAAAGGAAGCTTTTTTGAACGATGCCATTGCCAACGACTACTATCTATTCTTTGAACATGATGCCCATAACGAGATCTGTACCCTAAAGGCTACCGAAAAAGGGGCACGGTTAAACGAAACGTTCCGTTTTGAGTCAATTTTTGGCTAATTCACCCCTCGTTTACCCAAGGCTTCAAGCATTTGCTACGGATTATAATCGTATACGAAAACGCATCCGTCCCTGATTCCACTAGCATAGACGAGCTCAATAAATTTGTAAACATGTCTTGGGGGCTCATATTGCCCGCGATAAATTTTATGGGGAGACCGGCAATATTGACCCCATAAAAAAACAATAACCCAGTAAAATTCTCTATAAAAAAATCATAAAAAGATTACGATTGGGTTAAAAAATTGTGCCAAATATTACCTTTGCTAGCAATTCTGTTAAAATAATAATTTGCTTTCCAATGGTAATCCACTTATTTTGATGTATTTGACCCCGAAAAATGGATAAAACAATTAAACACTAAACTTTATATAACTATATGACACCTTTCTTTTCAAGACCCTTATTAGGCTTATCCGCCGGTCTTTTGCTTATGGGCTGTGGTTCAACAGCCTTGGTATCTACCCCAATTGCGAACATTGATACCACTCCCTTAAAAATATCCGATTTAACCGATGCCCAGAAAAAAAACTGGGGCCATCTAGACCTTGTAGCGGATACCATTCCCGGTATGAGTGTTGACAAGGCCTACGCCGAAATCATAAAAAATAAAAAAGGCGAAACGGTCATCGTTGCCGTACTTGATTCTGGCATGGACTTAGACCATGAGGATTTAAAGGACGTTCTATGGACCAACAGAGGCGAAAAAGCCGGTGATGGTATAGACAACGATAAAAATGGATACATCGATGATATCCACGGATATAACTTTTTAGGCGAGTCGTACAACGAACAACTGGAAGCAACCCGTATCGTAAAATTGAAATTGGGCGATGCCTCATTGCAGGCCAAGGCCAAAGCTAAAGTAGACAGCGAATACGCCAAGGCCGGTCAACAAAAACAGCAGTACGAGCAAATCTACCAAGCGGTCAAAAACGCCGATGATGCCGTTAAAAAAGAATTGGGTAAGGAGACTTATACCAAAAAAGACCTTGCCGCTATCGAGCCCAAAGATGAGACCATGCAGCAGAATATTGGGATCTTGACACAAATGCTCACTTACGAAGACAGCATTCCTGAAGTTTTAGAGCAAATCGAAGGGGGCATCAAGTATTTTTCCGATCAATTGAACTACAACTACAACGTTGATTTCAATGGCCGTGAGGTAGTGGGAGACGATCCCTACGACATTACCGATTTGGGCTATGGAAACGGAAATCCTAAAAACAGGGTAGAAGACGAAAGCCATGGAACGCACGTAGCAGGTATTATCGCCGCCAAGCGCAACAATGGCAAAGGGGCCAACGGAGTGGCCAACAATGTGGCCATTATGAGTATTCGCGCGGTACCTAACGGTGATGAATACGACAAAGATATCGCCTTGGGCATCCGTTATGCGGTAGACAACGGCGCCAAGGTTATTAACGGTAGTTTCGGAAAAGGATTTAGCCCAAAGGCCGAATGGGTTTACGACGCCATTAAATACGCAGCCGACAACGATGTGCTTTTTGTTCATGCCGCCGGTAACGAAGGTGCCGACCTAGACGATCCCGCAAATCCCAACTTTCCGAACGACCAAGTGGACAACGGTCCTGAAATTGCCGATAACGTATTGACCGTAGGCGCATTGTCTTCAAAATACGGATCGGAAATGCTTGCTTCATTCTCAAATTACGGAGCTGTTAATGTTGACGTTTTTGCCCCTGGTGACGAAATCTATTCAACTATGCCCGACAATTCATATGATTTTCAAGGAGGAACCTCAATGGCGGCTCCCGCCGTTGCCGGTGTTGCGGCCTTAATTCGTTCTTACTATCCTAAATTGACCGCTTCCCAAGTAAAACACATTATCATGGAATCTGGTTTGGCTCCAAGGGTAAAGGTGATTTTGGGAGGTGATGCGGCCAAAACCGCAAGCTTGGACAAGGTTTCGACCTCCGGTAAAATCGTAAATGCCTACAACGCCTTGATTATGGCCGATAACGTGGCAAAAGGCAAAATTAAATTATAATTAGTATGAAACACTTCTTTAAAGGAATAGCCGCCGTAATGCTCTTATTGGGGCAAGCGGCGGTTGCGCAAAACGGTTCATATTGGCAACAGCACGTGGATTATACCATGGAAGTTGATATGAACGTTGACAACTTTCAATATACCGGTACACAAAAACTGGTCTATACCAACAACTCCCCAGACGAGCTTAGTCGCGTATACTACCACCTGTTTTTCAACGCATTTCAGCCGGGAAGTGAAATGGACATGCGACTACAGAGCATTCCGGATCCCGACGGTAGAATGACCGATGATCAAAAAAAGAGCCGTATTGCCAGCCTAAAGGAAAGTGAAATCGGTTATTTGCACGTAAACTCGCTCACCCAAGACGGTGTTAAAGTCGATTTTGTGGAGGAGGAAACGATTTTAGTGGTCGAATTGGCCCAACCGATACCTCCTGGCGGAAAGACCACCTTTGAAATGGAATTCAAGGGACAGGTTCCGTTACAGGTCCGAAGGGCCGGAAGAAACAGTGCCGAAGGTGTAGCCCTATCTATGAGCCAATGGTATCCGAAATTAGCCGAATACGATTTTGAAGGATGGCATGCCGACCCCTACATTGCACGTGAATTTCACGGCGTTTGGGGCGATTTTGACGTAAAGCTGACCCTAGACAAAAAGTACGTAGTGGGAGGAACTGGCTACCTGCAAAACCCTCAAGAAATCGGTCACGGCTATGAAGCTCCCGGTACCAAAGTGAAAAAACAGAAAGGCAAGACCCTTACATGGCACTTTAAGGCACCGATGGTACACGATTTTATGTGGGCGGCAGACCCCGATTATATACACGATACCCTTCAAGTAGAAAACGGACCTACGCTTCACTTTTTGTACAAAGACAATAAAGAGATTATAGACAACTGGAAAAAACTTCAGCCCAAAACAGCGGAGCTCATGAAGTTTTTCAACAAGAACATAGGCGAATACCCATACGAGCAGTATTCCGTGATACAAGGCGGTGACGGTGGTATGGAGTACGCCATGGCCACATTGATTACCGGTGAAAGAAAATTTGGAAGCTTGGTCGGGGTTACGGCCCATGAAATGGCACACTCCTGGTTTCAACACATCTTGGCCTCCAACGAATCGAAACACGAATGGATGGACGAAGGCTTTACAACCTTTATCTCTTCCTTGGCCATGAACGAAGTCATGCAAGAGAACAAGGAAAATCCTTTTGAAGGTACCTACAAAGGCTATTACAGCTTGGTAAATTCCGGTAAAGAACAACCCCAGACCACCCATGCCGATCGTTACGACCTCAACTTTGCCTACGGAATAGCCGCTTACAGCAAAGGGTCTATTTTCTTATCGCAATTGGGCTATGTTATCGGTCAGGATAAATTGATGGAAACCCTTCGCAAATATTATGAAGATTTCAAGTTCAAGCATCCCACACCCAACGATATCAAACGTACCGCCGAAAAAGTCTCGGGCATGGAACTCGATTGGTATCTAACCGACTGGACACAGACGACCAACACCATAGATTACGGTATTACCGATGTTAAGGACAAGGAGGGCAAAACCGAAGTTTCCCTGGTCCGTAAAGGGGCCATGCCTATGCCTATAGATATCCTAGTGATATATGAAGATGGAACAAAAGAGACCTTTTACGCGCCATTGCGGATGATGCGTGGGGAAAAGGAAAATCCTTATCCACAAATAAACCGAACGGTATTAGAAGATTGGCCATGGGCGCAGTCCAACTACAGCTTCACTTTCGACAAACCGCTTGAAAACGTAAAAGCAGTAGTGATCGACCCTTCACAATTAATGGCCGATATCGACTTGGAAGACAATGTTTGGCAAAAAACGCCATAATATACACTACTTTCCATTTCAAGAATTAAATTTGTAATCGCCCCCTCTTCCCAGGGGGCGACTTTTTAAACATAGGTAGATGTCGAACTTCACTTTCCCAAAAAAAGAAAAGCTGAAAAGCAAAAAGCTTATCGAACGCTTGTTCGCCGAGGGGAAGTCCGTTTCCGTCTATCCGATAAAACTCATATACCTACCCACCCCTTTTAACGATGAAGTCCGTTTTAAGGCCGGTATGGCCGTACCTAAAAAGAACTTTAAAAGTGCCGTGAAACGCAATCGCATCAAGCGCTTATTACGTGAAAGTTACCGTTTGAACAAACCCGACATTCTTAACAATACGGAAGGCTCTTTTGCGTTTTTATTTTTATACCTTGGTAAAGATATGCCTTCATATGCCTCTACCGAGCGAAGCATGAAAGCCTTGCTTCAACGGTTTGTAGCTAAAAATGAATCGTAAAAGGCGTCCAAACAACAAGAATTTATGGGTTTTAAGAACCAAAACCCTCACAAACGACAAGTAACATGAAAAAATTTTTCGGCAAAAAACTGCTGGTTTCCACCTTTGCCGTGCTTATTCTGGTAATAGGTAGTGGGTTTGTAAAAAGTGATTTCTTCGAGATTGCCAAACAAATCGAAATTTTCACTACCCTCTTTAAAGAGCTTAACATGAACTATGTAGACGAGACTAACCCTGCAGAGTTGATGGATACGGCTATAAAGAACATGTTAGACGACCTCGATCCCTACACCAAATTTCTAAACGAACAAGACGTAGAGACATACCGTATCAACAATGCGGGGGAATACTCGGGAATAGGCGCCCTAGTACGCTCGTTCAAAGACCGACTATTGATCATAGAGCCGTATAAGGGCTACCCTGCCGACAAAGCCGGACTCAAGGCCGGTGATGAAATTATCAAGATCGGCGCCATTAAGGTTTCCGATTTTGACGATAACGCCAGCGAGCTTCTAAAAGGGGCCAACAATACTTCGGTCGAAGTTACCTTTAAAAGACAGGGCGAGACCAAGGTGGCCACCATAACACGTGCCGCCGTTGAAGTAGATGCGGTACCCTTCTATAAGATGGTAGATGACAAAACCGGCTATATCGTTCTTTCTAAATTCAACGCCAAGGCTTCAAGCGAAACCAAGGCCGCCCTTTTAGACCTCAAGGGTAAAGGTGCCGAAAAAATTATATTGGACCTTAGGGACAACCCCGGAGGATTGCTTTCCGAAGCCATCAATGTCACCAATCTCTTCGTTGACAAAGGGGAATTGATCGTGACCACCAAATCAAAGGTCAAAAAATTCAATAGGGAATACAAGACGAAGAACAAGCCTGTGGATATGGAAATCCCCTTGGTAGTACTCGTAAACGGAAGTAGTGCCTCGGCGAGTGAAATCGTTTCGGGCGGACTCCAAGATCTTGACCGTGCCGTGATCATGGGAGCCCGTAGCTTTGGAAAAGGCTTGGTACAGCGCCCCTTGAAACTGACCTATGGCACCCAACTAAAGGTCACCATTAGCCGCTATTACACCCCTTCGGGAAGATGCATCCAATCGCTTGATTATTGGAACAGGGACAAGGACGGCAACGCCGTTAAAAAAACCGATATTCATGATTTTACCACCCGAAACGGACGCAAGGTTCAAGATGGTGGCGGTGTACTGCCCGATATTGAAATAGCCGCTACAAAGGCCAACGAATTGACCATGGCCCTCTTGCAAAACAACGTCATCTTCGACTATGCCACTAAATATTTCTACGAGCACCAAGTGAACGATGTAAACACGTTCAAATTTTCCGATAGCGACTATCAGGACTTTAAAAACTTCGTCTCGAAAAGCGATTTTTCCTTTGAGACCAAGACCGAAAAAACCCTGAAGACGGCCATGACCAACCGCGAAGAGGTTATTTTTAACGACGCCATAGAAAACGATTTTAAAAAGCTTTTGCTCGATATTGAAAAAAGCAAGATCACGGCCTTGGAAGACTACCAAAACGAAATAAAGAACAAGCTGGAAGATGAAATCGTCAAACGCTATTTCTACCGCGAAGGTCTTTACGACTATTACCTTAAGAACGATGAGGCCATCTTGGCCGCTACCGAACTTTTGAGTAACGAAAGTAAATATTGGAGCATCTTAAAATAATTGTACTCCAAATCATTCGACCATGGCCTTGAACAAGATCCACCATATTGCGATCATCTGCTCCGACTATCAAAAATCAAAGCATTTTTATGTAGATATTCTAGGCCTGGAGATTCTTAGCGAAGTATTTAGGGAAGCAAGGCAGTCGTACAAATTAGACCTCGCCCTCAATGGGGAGTACATCATTGAACTCTTTTCCTTTCCCGACCCGCCAAAACGTCCTTCTAGGCCCGAGGCCCAAGGTTTGCGCCACTTGGCCTTTGAGGTAGACGATGTTGCCCAGGAAAGTAAAAGGCTGTCAGACCAAGGCATAAGCGTCGAGCCCATCAGAACCGACGAATTTACTGGTCGTAAATTCACCTTCTTTGCCGATCCCGATGGACTTCCCCTTGAACTGTACGAAAAATAATTTCTGAAATATCAGGGTTTCAGGTTCTTGATCTTGATATTCCTGAAATCTATAGGCTGCCCTTCACTCTGTAAGGCAATCATTCCCTCTTTTAACAGCTTACCATCAATTTTTACCTTGGGGTCATAACCCTCTACCGTACCCCCGCCGATCTGAGGTTTTGTATATTCTAAAACAACTTCCCCGTTTATAATGTGCGTTACCAAAGAATCGCCCCTTACGATCAATTCGGCCTTTACCCATTGGTCTCCGTAATAGGTTTTGGAAGAAGAGCTCAAACAGTGGCTCGGGTAGAGTTCGCCCTGATAAACGATTTCAGTGCCCGGCGAGCACATATTGCCCGTTGGCCTTTCTTCGCCCTCATTCACACCACCCAAAAATTGCATCTCAACGGATATGGGCCAGTTCTGCTCCTTTAACATGGTACGCGGATCCTGTGAATGGTACATGACACCACTGTTCATCACGGTAAAAACCGGTGCACCCGGATGCAGCTCACCTACAAAACGATATTCAAGGGAAAGGTGAAAATACGAGTAGGGCTTGTCATAATACAAATGCCCGAACCTATCGTTAAAATCACCGTCGTATTTATCATAACGTACCTTGATCATACCGTCTTCGGCCCGAAAGGTATCACCAAAATTATCGCCGGTTTCGTAATGGTGTATTTTGGTGGTCCATCCATCCAAATTTTTTCCGTTGAACATATCTTCCCAGCCCCCGTCGGTAACCGTTGTTTTAGTAGAGTTACAGGCCATTAGGGCCATACAAGAAATAAAAAGGGCAATTTTAGTGCGATTCATAGTATGCGTATTGAGTAAAATTATATTTGAGATATGAGTTTTAAACTTTAAAGTAGACCTTGTGCTTGTCTAAAAAGTAGGTAATGTACCAAAAGATGTACAGTACAAACAAGGCGTTGATGACCATAATGACTTTTTCTGAAACCCCAATGGGCGCCAACAGGCCTTCCGTCCAAATTGTTCCAAAGCCCCGAAACCATTGTGCCCCTACCGTTTCGGCGAATAGGTAGATAAAAATGGAATTAGTGCCTACTACCGAGAAAATTTTCAGCCAATTATTTTGATATCCTTTTATGTCGATAAGCCAGTAGAAAAGGCTTAGGGTCAAAATGGCGATGCCTCCCGATGCCAAGGTAAAAGAGCTAGTAGCAATACGTTTAACTATCGGTGTGATGCCGACAAAATCCATAGCAAACCCAAGAACCACCAAAACCGCTCCCCAAATCAAAAAAGGTTTGATCTTTTGGGTTGAAGGGATGTGCGACAATAAGACCTTTCCGCAAATAACCCCCCAAATGGTATGTGCCGCCGTCGGTATAAAGTTTACGAACACCCAATAGCCATCATTTACCTGCCCCATGACCAGCATATCGACATACGCACCAAAACTCTCATGGTTCTGCACATAGGGCGCTTCAGGGTTATAAGCGCGATACAACACTTCGGTAAGCACAAGCAACCCCACAGATATGCCTATCTGTGTCTTATTCGAAAGGTTCATTACCGCATAGGCGATCAAGATGGTGAAGGCCAACTGTACCAACACGTTCCACAGTTCCCAAACCAAGGCATGACTGTATACGCAATGCAGGAGCGCCCCGAAGGCGAACAGTAAAAAACAACGCCGTAAAATGTGTTTGGTCACCCCTTTTTTATCTCCCGAGGCCAGTCGTTTTCGCAAAGAGAAGGGCATGGCCACCCCTACGATAAACATAAAAAAGGGCTGGATCAAATCCCAAAACCGGAGTCCGTTCCACGGATGGTGGTGCAATTGATCCGCTAAGCCGGAAAAGGCCGTGCCTTCGGTCAATTCAGAAAAGTTATGGTGAAAACCTGCTGCTTCCGCAATCAATAGAAACATGGTAAGACCTCTAAAAACATCCAAGGAAAAAAGACGCTTCGATACATTTTCGGCTAATTGAGACATAGGCTGGTCGGATCAAGTTAGAATTTCACCCTCAGGGGAATATTTTGCCCTAACGTGATAAATCGGGACTCTTGGGTTGAAATTTGCCCTAATTTAGAAAAAATAATACCATTGTCATTTACTAATTGCTGCTATCTTGCTAAGGTCTAATTTTATATACCTTCATTTTCATGATAAAACCGTTCGCTTATTCGCTGAAAATAGCCTCAGTACTTCCCGTTTTGTTTTCCTTGGTGTCGGTAAACCTACTCTCATCTCAATCGGCCCATACGCTTTGGTTCGACCGACCGGCCGAACATTTTGAGGAAACCTTGGTTCTGGGCAACGGAAAGGCCGGTGCTTCTATCTTTGGAGGTGTTGCCACAGATTCCATTTATTTGAACGATGCCACCCTGTGGAGCGGCGAACCCGTAGACCCGTATATGAATCCGGAAGCGTACAAAAACCTTCCCGCCATTCGCGAGGCCCTAAAAAACGAGAATTACAAACTGGCAGATTCCTTGCAAAGCAAATTACAGGGGAGTTTCTCACAATCATACATGCCCTTGGGTACGGTATACCTCAATTTTGAACACAAAAACCAGCCCCAATCCTATCACCGCCAGCTTGAACTCGAAAAAGCACTGTCTACGGTGACCTACAAGGTCGATGGCGTCACTTTTACGCGCGAATACTTTATTTCACATGCCGACCAAGCCATGGTCATTCGGCTAAAGAGCAGTAAAAAAGGGGCCCTTAATTTTAATATCGGATTCAACAGTTTGCTCAAATATGAGCTTGCCACCAATGGCCCTACCTTAGAAGTGAACGGCTATGCCCCCTATCACGTAGAGCCCAGTTATCGCGGAAAAATGCCCAATCCGGTGCAATTTGACCCGAATAGGGGCACGCGTTTTACCTCACTCTTCAGAATAAAGCACACTGATGGAAAACTCATCGGCACGGACAATACGGTAGCCCTAAAAGACGCCACCGAAGCTGTTGTTTATGTTTCCATAGCCACGAGTTTTAACGGATTTGACAAAAACCCGGCCACCGAAGGTCTCGACCATAAAGCAATGGCAAGTTCACAACTCTCCAAAGCTAGTTCAAAGCCCTTTGACGCCTTGTTTGAAGCCCACCTGAAAGACCATCAAAAATACTTTAACCGGGTGCATTTAGACCTTGGAAAAAGCACTGCGGAAGACTTGCCTACCGACGAGCGCCTAAAACGCTACGCAAAAGGGGAGGAAGACAAAAATCTTGAAGTGCTCTATTTTCAATATGGACGGTATTTGTTGATTTCCAGCTCTAGAACACCGAATGTACCTGCCAATTTACAAGGGATTTGGAACCCCTACATCAGACCGCCATGGAGCAGTAACTACACCCTCAATATCAATGCCGAGGAAAACTATTGGTTGGCCGAAAATGCCAATCTTTCCGAAATGCACCAGCCTATGCTGGGCTTTATAGAAAATATAGCCCAAACAGGGAAAATTACCGCGAAGACCTTTTACGGTGCCGGTGGATGGGCCGCATGCCATAATTCGGATATTTGGGCGATGAGCAACCCTGTGGGCGATTTTGGTCAAGGCGGAATCAACTGGGCCAATTGGAATATGGGCGGAACATGGTTAAGCTCGCATTTATGGGAACACTACACTTTTTCCCAAGACTTGGATTTTCTAAAAAACAGAGCTTATCCCCTCCTGAAGGGAGCTGCTGAATTTTGTTTGGAGTGGCTCGTAGAAGATAAAGATGGAAACTTGGTGACTTCGCCCGGAACATCACCAGAAAATAAGTTCATCACCCCAGACGGATATCAAGGCGCTACCTTGTACGGTTCCACATCGGACCTTGCCATGATCAGGGAATGCTTTCAACAGACCATAGCCGCCTCTGAAACCTTAAAAACCGACGCAGCGTTCAGGACCCAGCTGGAAAAGGCCCTGGCCAAGCTCTATCCCTATCAAGTGGGAAAAAAAGGTAATTTACAGGAATGGTACCACGATTGGGAAGACGTAGACCCCAAGCATCGCCATCAATCACACTTGTACGGCCTTTACCCAGGGCATCATATCAGTCCGGAAAAAACTCCCGAATTAGCGGATGCTACAAGGACCACTTTGAACATTAAGGGCGACGAAACTACGGGGTGGTCAAAAGGATGGCGTATTAATCTTTGGGCCCGCTTGCTCGACGGAAACCGTGCATACAAACAATATCGTGAGCTGCTACGTTATGTGGCCCCAGATGGTGTAAGGGCTTCCTATGAAAAAGGAGGCGGAACTTATCCGAACCTGTTTGATGCACACCCCCCTTTCCAAATCGACGGGAATTTTGGTGGTGCCGCTGCTGTAGTGGAAATGTTGGTACAGTCCACTTTGCAAGAGATTCGCCTTTTACCCGCTTTGCCCGATGTTTGGGCCAATGGTTCCGTCGAGGGCTTGAAAGCGCGTGGAAATTTTGAAGTGGCCATTACTTGGAACAACAAAGTGCCTACCCAGGTAAAAATACATTCCGTTACCGGAGGGTCTACTGTTTTAAAGCACGGCACAAAGCAGAAGAAACTTACTTTAAAACCCAATGAAACCGTAGAATTCAATTGGTAACAATCTAGTTTTCAGTTTTTGACTACATTTAGGGGAGCTATACTTTCTTCTAGATGTCTTTAAAAAAATTAGTTTTACCCGTGTTGTGCACTGTTTTGGGAAGCGTGCTTTTCAGTTGTCGATCAGACACCGAAAAAGGGCAGGCCCATAAGGCCTATACGACTTGGTCGTCGTATCTGGGCGACCCGGGTCGTAGCCACTACACTACGCTATCCCAAATAAACAAGGAAAATGTCAAAGACCTAAAAGTGGCCTGGACCTATGAAGCCAAGGATTGGGGCCAGATGCAGATGAACCCCTTGGTCGTAGACAGTATCTTGTACGGGGTTACCGCAGCGCTACGGGTAGTGGCCCTAAATGCCGAAACAGGCAAGGAAATTTGGCAGTTTGGCGATTCCATACAAGTGTGGCACTCTACCAGCAGGGGGGTGTCGTATTGGGAAGAGGGCGATGACAAACGGATCCTTTGTACCCGCGGACCCCATCTCTATGCCTTGGATGCCCTTACGGGAAAGCCCGTACCCACTTTTGGCGATAAGGGCAAAATCGACCTGCGTTCGGGAATGCCCGAAAGCGCACGGGAAAAGTTTGTAATATCCAACACCCCCGGAAGCATCTTCAAAAACCTTATTGTAATGCCGCTTCGGCTCTCCGAAGGCGCTGGGGCCGCTCCGGGAAACCTTATGGCCTTCAACGTAATTACAGGGGCCGTGGAATGGGTTTTCCATACCATTCCGCATCCTGGGGAGGAAGGCTATGATACTTGGGAAGAAAACGCCTATCGAAGCGACGAGGTCGGTGCGGCAAATAATTGGGCCGGTATGGCCGTAGACAAGGAACTCGAAATTATCTATGCCCCTATAGGTTCCGCCGCCCCCGATTTTTACGGGGGAGCCCGCAAAGGAAGTAACCTCTATTCCGACTGCCTGCTCGCCTTGGATGCAAATACGGGCCAAAGGCTATGGCACTTTCAATTTACCCATCACGACCTCTGGGACCGCGACCCCCCTGCCCCGCCCAATCTTTTAACGGTAGAGCGGGAAGGGAAAAAAATTGCCGCCGTCGCCCAAGTGACCAAACAAGGCTATGTGTACGTATTTGACCGAAAAACGGGCGAACCCCTTTTTGATATCGAAGAAGTGCCTGTACCGGCCTCCACTTTGAAAGGAGAAGAAGCATGGCCTAGCCAACCCATACCCGTAAAACCAAAACCCTTTGCACGACAATCTACCGACATCACCGAAAACAATGTGAGTCCCTATGCCGAAAACCCCGATTCGCTCAGGGCCATTTTACGGAAACTGGACAAGCGCATCTATGCCCCGCCAAGTTTGGAGCCCACCTTGCTCTTGCCCGGTTACGACGGAGCGGCGGAATGGGGCGGAACGGCGGCAGACCCCGAAGAAGGGATTATTTACGTGAATTCAAACGAGATGCCCTGGATCATGCAAATGGGCCTAAACGACACCAAGCTAGAAACCCTGCCCTTGGGCGAGGCTACCTATACCCAATATTGCGTAAGCTGCCATCAAGAAGATAGAAAGGGACTGGCCGCGAGCGGATTTCCTTCATTGGTAGATATTGAACTCCGTAAATCGGCAGATGAGGTTGCTTCGATTATTACCCATGGTAAAGGTATGATGACGGGTTTTCCCCAATTGATGCCAAAGGAAAAAGACGCCCTTATCCGTTTTTTGTTCAACCAGGAAATCAAACATAACCTTGCGGAAAACACGAATGCCGAAAAAGGATACCGCACGCCCTACAAACATATGGGCTACAACAAATTTTTGGATAAAAACGGCCTGCCGGCCCTAAATCCCCCATGGGGAAGCATGCACGCCATCGATTTAAATACCGGAGAGTATATATGGTCCATTGCCTTAGGCGAATCTCCCGAACTCCTAAAAAAAGGCATCACCGGGACAGGGACCGAGAACTACGGCGGGCCCGTGGTTACGGAAAACGGACTCCTATTTATAGCCGCTACGCGCGATGGTTATTTTAGGGTTTTCGACAAACATACGGGCGTCAAGTTATGGGAATACCAACTGCCCGCCCCGGCCTTTGCCACCCCGGCGATGTACGAAGTAAACGGAAAACAATTTATTGCCCTGGCCTGTGGGGGCGAAAAATTGGGAACGAAAAAGGGAAATACGATCATCGCTTTTGCCTTGGAGTAATATCCGGGGTATGACGTCCCCTTTGAAAGACGAGAAATTATACGGATGTGCCACAAGCCTGAAGCTTGCTCCAACGGCGCAAATCAATCGATAGTATTAACTTAGCGGCGTGGATAAGCACCTAAAGGAACATATCGCGTATTTGCTCTGTGTGAATATTGACCGGATTCAATCCGTTTCCGGAGGTGATATTTCAGAGGCCTATCTCCTAGAAACCGAAACGGAGCGTTTCTTTTGTAAAATCAATCATGGGAAAAACGGTTATGAGCTGTTCAAGGCCGAAAAATTGGGCTTGGAGGCTATTGCCCAATCCAAAACCATAGGCGTACCGAAGATTCTACTCTGTGAGTCCCTTGAAAAAGGCGGGTTTTTGGTAATGGACTATATCGAACCCAAACGCCCCACAGAAACCGACTTTGAACTTTTGGGCCATCAACTGGCGGCCCTACATCACCATACGACCCAAAACGAATTTGGATTTTCTACCGACAACTTTATCGGCAACCTCATCCAATCTAATTCAAACCACATGCAATGGGGCGAATTTTATGTGCAGGAACGACTTATGCCCCAATTGCAACTGGCAAAAGAAATGGGTAAGCTAAATGATGGCGAAATCCCTACGGAAGACAAGCTGCTACAATCTTGTCAAAATCTATTTCCAAACGCAAAACCTTCTTTGCTACATGGTGATTTATGGAGCGGAAATTACTTGATCTCACAAAACGGAACTCCCTATTTAATAGATCCGGCGGTGTATTACGGCCATCACGAAGTAGATTTGGCCATGACCCGGCTCTTTGGAGGTTTTGGCCCTTCTTTCTATAGTGCCTATCAAGAACATTTTAGGCCTGTAGGCCATGAAAACGAAAGGAACGACCTCTACCAACTCTACTATCTCTTAGTACACCTCAACCTTTTTGGAAGCTCGTACAAAGCCTCCGTTACGCAAATATTGCAGCGGTATTTTAAATAAATCCCCCCTTTGAAAAGGAGTGCCCGAAGGGCGGAGGATGTTTCTTTACAGCCGAAAAGATAAAAATATGGGGAGTGAATATTGAGTAAATACATGGCGAACGTAAAAGGAGCTTTGGGCAATACATTCGGAGGTAGTATAACATCCCGCAAAGATTCTGTTGTTTAAGAGAGTAACACCACTACTACCCCGCCAAAAACACAGAAAAGATTCGGTCAACCAATAATCGATAAGACGTTTTTCCTAAAGAAAAAGGCTTCTGAATTTGTATTTTGACGAATACAGTTATAATTCATCTTAGTTTAAATAGGAAAACTGTACTTTAAATTCAGAAAATAAAGAGATAAATTAATGAGTTTTCTTGCTAAACTATTTATCAACAGTCGGATAATTAATGTATTGGATACGAATATACAGTTTTACCAACAAGTTGATTCCGATAATTTTAAACCTGCATCCTTGCCAATGGGAGGGGTATTCAGCCTTACGATAGAAGCTGACGGCGCCACAGATCTCTTAGGTCTTGCCCTTTCACCCGACACCATGTGTGAGGGGTATATACGTTTTTACAAAAGGGGTGGTATGGCCAAGTTGGTGGATTATGAATTTTTTGACACGTATATAGTAAACTATCGACGAAATTATGATGGAACTTGCGGTAAGGTTACCACTGATCAATATGTTTTTTCTCCTGGAATCCTGCGTATTGGAGATATGGTCTTCGAAAAATGGTGGAAATTATCTGATTTGGCAATAAAAGACGAGCAGGTTCAAATTGCCGAACCAAAGACGGTACCCACCATTAAAGATTACTATATAACGGATAAAGATGGTAATCGCATAGAGAAGTCAAGGATAGGGGAAACGATTACCTTGAATATAATTACCCAAGATATGATTGGGGAAACCATGACGATTGGTTTGAACGACCCTACTGTAGATTTTATGTATAAAGGAGTGGTTTTAGAGAACGATACATTAAAAGATTTGACCATTTCAAAAAATAAAGAAAAAATCGAATTGGAAGTAGTAAGACAAAAGCTAAAGTAATGGGAAAGAATTCGTTTAAGCTAGAAGTAATGGGCCAAACCAAAACTTTGGACGTTATAGTGAATGATATAAGATTCTTTGCGATCTTAGAAAGACCGGATGACTATTCTGGAGAATTTGGTTTTGATTGGATGCGTTCAGATTATAAAAATAGTTGCGCCGATTATGATAAGTTGAAGAATGAATATACGCCTACTGAAATTGAGGGCGAGGAATATTTCGTGCCTTGGTTGAGTATGTTTCCCAATCAAGAAGGTGTTAAGCTTAAACTTGTTCTGATCGAACCGGAAAACCATACTAACATAGGTACGCCTACAGAAGACGATATTATAAAGTTCAAGGCAAAAAGTGGTATCCGATTTGAGCCTGAACAAATGACCTTACAGGATACCAAAGATAACGATGTTATCACTGTCTTTTGTGATCAGCCCTTAACTAATGACGTAAGTATAGACATTTTAAACAGGGATGATGAAATTGTTGGTAAATTGAATGTTTATAAAAATGCGCACCATAAAAAATTGCATTTTAATATTACTCCAGTGCGTGTATTAAGAAAAGGAATAGCTGCTAACGACGCCAAAACTATAGAGGACACAATAGATGGTGTAAATGGCTTTGGGAATAAGAATAGTAACATAGAAGGCGATTTACAAAATTTGGAAACATATCTAAACAAGCGATCGTTGAACCAAGCCCTATTACAATGTACCATTGGCAAAGTTTATGATATAGTCATCGATGAAAATAAATGGATAGCCGATGACCTTATTTTAGATGAAGGGTGCATATTTAAAGGAGATGCTGTTCTTGATAAATTGTTTGAAGAATTTCAAAAACAACACCCTAATAAAGCGAACAAAAAGGATATGGTCGTTTTCTTAAATCCATTAAAAAAAGAAGATGCAGGCGGAGAAGGCAATTTAAGGGATGTGGATGCCAGACAGCTGGCTATTTATCTCTCAAATTTAAATTCTCTTACTACTTTTGCGCATGAAATTGCCCACGTTGCTGGCTTAGAGCATTCTTTTAAAGGGAGTGATGATGTTCCTGAAACTGATATTCATGCAATGAATGAATACATTATAGCTGTTGATAATCAAATGAATTCTATGTTAGCAAACAACGATCCTAAAAATGAAATATCGGAGCTATGGCGATATTATCAGGAAGATTATGCTAAGTATCGAGGCTATTTAAATTCGCACTATCGAAACCCTTATAAATTTGATAAGAAAAGTACTGAAAATCTGATGGACTATTCAGATGACCGTATAAGCTTTTGGAAGTTTCAATGGAAGGTATTGCAGGAAGAAGTCTTAAAGTTTTACGCTAATCCATAAATATGAGATATTTATTACTTGTTTATTTCAGTACAATGACGTTGTTGTCTGCCCAAAAAAAAATGGAACCAATAACTACTCCTATCGGTTCCCTCGATATAATTGCAAAAAATGTTGATGGTAAATTGAAATATTGTTCCCCAAAAGGAAAGGCTCTAGGGGGGAAATATTCTATATCGATTCGAAAAGAAAAAGAGAGAAAGCAAGATTATGACGGGGAAGGAAATGATATTCCCAACACTCCTTTCAAAGGGCTGAAAACCGATTTTAATCAACTCGGGTCTTTTGTAAAAGGTTATAAAAATGGTCTTTGGAAAACCACCTTCAAGAATAAATTGATAAAGACCGAAAACTTCAAGAATGGCCTTTTGTTCGGAGTATATAAGGTTTATGATACCAATGGAAACATGCTCTATAATACCAATTTTGGACTAAACGGGGATGGCAGATTTAAAGATTTCTATTATAAATCAGGCATTCTAAGGGAAGAAGGGAGTTATAAAAACGGTAAAAAGGAAGGGGAATGGTGTTACTATGATGAAACAGGGCAATCAAAAACCGTTAAGCACTATAAAGAAGGTGTTCTACAAGAAAAGTAAATTGTCCCCGCTAGCACGAACATCATGCCCGTGTTAAGTAAAAAACACCCCTTTGAAGGCAGTTCCCGAAGGGCGGGTATGTTCTTTTGAAGACGAATAGACAAAACCATGGGGAGTGTTAAACACATCACCAAGAGAATATTAAGAAAGAACCCGCTATTTTAGGCAAGGGTTTCGCTACGAACGTAAATTATTTTTTCAATCCCTATTTTTTCTTAATTTCTTAATTTCCGTAATATTTTAATATCTACATTAGCATCTTTTTTTGGGTGGCCTATTATGTATTTAAAAGGGTCGAAAAAAAGTAATTAAAATCTATAAACTGTAGAATGAAAAAGTATATATCACTTCTGTCTTTATTTGTAATTGTGGTTTTATCAGTGGCTTGTAACAAAGATGATGATCATGAAGAGGCCTTACGAAGCACAGTATATCAACTTGAAGCCACGGAAGGTTTCAATGTTACCGGTACAGTAACCTTTACGGAAGGAGATGATGGCACGACAAACGTATTGGTAAAATTAGTCGATTCCAATACGGATGAACATCCTGCTTACATTAGGTACAGTAGTGGTGATGAAAAAGATAATATTGCTATCACGCTCAAAAAATGTACGTGTTCCGTTGGAGAAACCGTTGTTTCAAAATTAGATAACGGAGAACCTATTGATTATGATGGACTGCTCCAATTGGACGCTTATGTAAGTATTCATCAGAGCCTTGAAGATATGGAAACCATTGTTTCTACCGTTAAAATTGGGACGGGCCATTAAGCTTCTATTTCATACCTGCTCATACCGCCCGCTAAGGTATGCCTCATACTGGTGCTAAGTAAAACCATCCATAGCCATTGGCACAAGCATGACGCTTGCGCCAGCATCATGCTCGTGCCCATAACGAACATTAATCCTTAAAAACAGGGTTTTTAACCAAACTAATTAAGGCATCATCATTTTCCTTTAAGATGCGTTTTGAGCGTAGATAACGGTCGTGGTTGAACTCGTCATAGTTATCGGCATTTTTATCCATACTGCTAATGCGTACCATCTCCGAGGCGTGAATAAATTCATTATTGCCGATCCACATACCTACATGTACTACTTTTTCAGGGGACGAATCCGTTGCTTTTTTTCCAAAGAACAACAAATCGCCTTTTTGTAGCTTATCAAAATTCTTTACAGAATCAACGGCTTTACCTGTATGTACCTGCTGTGAAGCATCTCTGGGAATGACCATTCCGTTAAGGAAAAAGATAGTTTTGGTAAAACCGCTACAGTCCATTCCCTTAGTCGAGGTCCCTCCCCATAAATACGGCACCCCCATTAGGGTTTTTGAGGTGGCGACAAGGCTTTCTTGGGTAGGTTCCAACTTTTCCAACCAGCTTTGGTACGGTTCCGATTCTTCTTTGCTTACAAAAGCTTTTCTTCCATCGGGATATTGCACTTCAAAAAATTCTTCGGTCTCCCCTATCATTTCCAAAATATCACCGGCAACCAAGTCGGAAACCCGTTGTCCCTCCTCGGCATCCTGATACGAATATCCTGCCGTTGCGGTATAAATAAGTTTGTCCTTGCTTTTCCAGTTTTCAGCCTGGCTTTTATCCATCAAAACAATTCCCCCTGCATCGACCCAAGACAGATATTTATCGGGAGTTTGAATATAATACCAGTCATCGTCTTTCTTAAAAACCTTTACCGGGGTACCCAAGGTAGCCTGTGTGGCCAATTCTGCAGAATGTTTGGGCTTGCTCCTAAGATTGGCCACCGAGATATTGACAACGGCCCATGTCTTTTTCCCGAGTTCCTTTGAAGGCAATATTTCTATGGCATCGGTATAGGTAATGTTTTCTGCCTTTAAGGTGGCCCTTAATTTCCCTATAGCTTCCGGCAGGTTGCTTTCCCCTTTTAATATATATTTTTCGGTATCGGTAAAAACGTGTACATCAAAAAGTGCGGTTCTTTTATCCGGTGCATATTCCTCCCGTATTTCGGAAATGGTCTTTAAAAGTTTGGCTTCCTTCTTGCTTTTTTCGGTACAGGAAACCAAAAACAATACTAAAAAACCAATGATCAAACCACCTATCTTATATCCCTTCATTCTTAAATTTATTATCATTTTTTCGTTGCATTAGAGGCTATTTTGAAACAGTCTCTTCGTGAAATTATGTAATTTTATCGCAAATGAGCAAACTCAAGGCAATAGAACTTTTTGCAGGGGTCGGGGGATTCCGCCTCGGACTCGAAAAAACCGGACAATACGAGGTGGTCTGGAGCAACCAATGGGAACCTTCTACAAAAACGCAACATGCCTCTATCGTTTATGAGGCCCGCTTCGGTAAGGCGAACCATTGCAACAAAGATATAGCCGAAGTACCTACCGACGCCATTCCCGATGCCGACCTTTTGGTAGGTGGTTTTCCCTGCCAAGATTACTCGGTAGCGACCACTTTACAAAATTCTAAAGGGCTGATCGGTAAAAAAGGGGTCCTCTGGTGGAGCATACACCGCATATTGTCTGAAAAGAAAAACCCACCCAAGTACTTATTTCTTGAAAATGTAGACCGCCTGTTAAAATCACCTTCCGCCCAACGTGGCCGTGATTTTGCCATTATGTTGAAAAGTTTGGACGACCTGGGCTATGCCGTCGAATGGCGCGTGATAAACGCTGCGGATTATGGTATGCCCCAACGCCGTAGACGTATTTTTTTCTTGGGCTACCACAAATCAACCCCCCTTTATAATGCCCTCAAAAAATCGGATGCCGCCGATTGGGTACATACATCGGGAACGATGCCTGCTGCTTTTCCCGTTCAACAAACGGTACAAAAGCCCACTTCCTTCGAAATCGAGGGAGATTTGGTACATATTTCGGAGAATTTTAATTTGGGAGAAGGACTTTCCCCTTTTCAAAACTCTGGGGTATTTATCGACGGAAAGGTCTTTACCGTAAAAACGGCACCTAGCTACGATGGCAAACGTACCGTTTTGGGCGATGTGCTTCAAAACGGGGAAGTCACCGAAGCCTTTTTCATTCCCGAAGAGGACTATCCTAAATGGGAATACTTAAAAGGGGCCAAAAAGGAAGTACGAACGGCCAAATCAGGTTTTACTTATAACTACAGCGAAGGGGGAATGATATTTCCCGATGCATTGGACAATGCTTCAAGGACGATCATTACCGGAGAGGGCGGAAAATCGCCTTCTCGTTTCAAGCATGTGGTACAGACCAAAAAGGGATTGAGACGCTTAACGCCCATAGAACTCGAACGCCTGAATATGTTTCCTGACAATCACACCCTTTTAGAGGGCATAAGCGATACCAAACGGGCTTTTTTTATGGGCAATGCCCTGGTTGTCGGCGTTGTTGAAAAAATAGCCGAAGCCCTAGCGGATAAAATTGAAGTTTAATCCCTTAAAAATTACATCCATCAATGTAATATGTCCACTCAGAGTAATTTCAAATCGGATCTAGAGCGGGAACAAAGGCTTTATATTTTACTGGACCGCTATTACAAACACTACCTTAAACATTACACTTTTGAGCGGGTAAGCGATCTAAGACGCCAATTGAAAGGTATAGACCTCATCTTTACGCATAAAACCAATGGAAAGCAATTTTTTATAGACGAAAAGGCACAGCTCGATTATGTCAATGAAAACCTGCCCACCTTTGCCTTTGAACTGAGCTATGAAAAGAAAGGTTCATTAAAGAAAGGTTGGTTATTCGATGCCTCAAAGAAAACGGATTTCTATGCTTTGATCACTTCTATTTATGCCGATGCCCCGAACACTTTTACCTCATGTAAAATCACCTTGGTAAACCGGCAAAAACTCATTGCCCTTTTGAAGCGCCGTTCCATTACCGCGGCCTCCATAAAAAAGTATGCCTTATTGCGCCAAAAGCTGCACGGCAAAATAAAACTGGATATGCTACACCATAGAAGCGAAGGATATCTATTTTCGTCAACCAAAAACAAGGCGGAAAGGCCTTTAAACCTTATTTTGAAACTCGATTTTTTAGAGGAATCCGGTGTGGCCAAAAGACTGGCCTAAAACTTTTACAGACCGCTTGGTCGGTAAATTGGGCAAACACATGAATATATACAGCAGTATAGGTTTACGCCGATTGAAAGCTTCTTTTTATCGGTTGAGAATCTTCTATTTCCCAAGCGGACCAATCGCTAACAGACTATTTGGTCGGTTTTGACAAATAGTACTATAAAAATTGATAAGTGGTCTTAAGCTCTTAAAATGCTGTTAATCAATACTAAAAACTTGTTTTTGTGCAAAATTTTACTATCTTATCCTTTATGGTAACAACAGAAAAGTCAGAAAACAAGGAATTTTTAGAGAAGTCGATCAATCATCTCGAAGCTACGGGCTTTGAAGATATTAAAGCGGATATAGAGGGGTACGAAACTCCTAAATCCTATGTTAGAAAAGGAAGCGATTCAAAGATTACACCAGATATCGTAGCCCTTAAGAACGGTAGAAAATATTACTTTGAAATTAGCCTTAAATCATCTAAACCAAGACTCTTAAAAACCAAATGGCTTTTCTTGGATACTTTAAGTCGAATGAACTCGAACCGGTTCCGCATCATTACCACCAAGGGACACTACAAGTTCACCGATAATATGTTGGAAGATATCAACCTTACCAACAAAGAACCTATTCGTATTTAATCGTACATTTTGTAATTATAAAAATAAAAGGTCCGTATAAACGGACCTTACTTATTTCTGATCATTGCAATATGGGGTATACCATCTTCGAGATAACCATCGCCTATTTGATTGAAGCCTAAGGTGTGATAAAAACGTTCAAGGTACAATTGTGCCGATACCTTTATACGCCTTTCCTTAAAATGATCTTCTATGGCATGTATTGAAGCCTTAACGATTTCTTTTCCGTAGCCGTATTTTCTTTCTGAAGCCTTGACCACTACCCTACCGATACTGGCCTCTTCAAAATAATCCCCCCCTTTAAAAATACGTGTATACGCTACAATTTCATTGTTTCTCTTTCCTATGACGTGCAGGGCCTTCTGGTCTTTGCCGTCGATATCCAAATACACGCAATCTTGTTCAACAACGAATATTTCGCTTCTTATCTTAAGTAGCTCATAAAGCTCCGTTGTCGTTAGTTCTTCAAACGATTTTATATGTATTTTCATTCTATCAATCTTGAACTATTATCTGTTTGCTATCACTCTTACCGTATTCAGGCTGTATAGTAACGTGGTTGATACCGAAT
The DNA here is from genome assembly GCF_000973105.1 of Zobellia galactanivorans. Lineage (NCBI taxonomy): Bacteria > Pseudomonadati > Bacteroidota > Flavobacteriia > Flavobacteriales > Flavobacteriaceae > Zobellia > Zobellia galactanivorans. The sequence goes on from NC_015844.1 coordinate 1,998,904, forward strand.
TTGTGATATACAATTTCCTCTATTTGCCCTAAAACCTTGTCAAACTCTGAAAGCTTGATGTCTTCCTTGAAATCTACATGCGCCTCTAGGTGTACCTCATTTTCATTTAATTGCCAGATATGAATATGATGTATATTCTTCACCGAATCGATCATGCCTACCTCTTCGACAATTTGCCGAACCTGAATGGTATTAGGTGTAAAGAGCATTAAGACCCGGGTCGATTCCTTTAATAAATCATACCCTACAAAAATCAGGTAAAGGGCAATCACCAGGGTTAAGGCCGCATCTACCCAATATACTTCATAAAATTTCATTACCAAGCCACCGATAAGTACCGCTACGGAAGCCAACATATCCGTTAACAGATGCAAATAGGCAGATTTCATGTTCATACTGCTCTGTGAATCTTTTTTCAACAACAGTACACTAAAACCATTGGCGGCAATACCCAATAACGAAAGCCAAATAACCAGGTCCGATTCTACCTTTTGGGGTTGCAAAAAACGTTCCGAAGCTTCTTTGATTAAAATAATGGCCACTACGATCAATGTAGCCGCATTGATAAAGGCAGCAATGATCTCGGCGCGTTTATAGCCGAAAGTTCTATTGGTAGAGGCCTCTTTTTTGGCTAGCAACGTAGCGATATAACTAACGATAAGAGAAAGTACATCACTAAAATTGTGCAAGGCATCCGAAAGCAAGGACAAACTACCTGAAACGAGGCCCCCAATAACTTGACAAACCGTTATCAACAGGTTCAGGAAAATAGATATGATTAGGTTTCTTCCCTTTAAATCGGAATGCGAATGGCCGTGGGAACGATCATGTAAGTTTCCCATTTCGTCTCAAAAATAAATTAACACTTGTCTTAACGGTAATGGCAAGGTCATAAAGTGCATTGCACGTTATAGGCCCATGGTATCTAAACTGGTGTGGTGGTCGATTGAAAGGTAATTGGTAAACCCTCTTATAAAAGTAGGGCTTTACCTTTTTAACTACAAGGAATTTTTTCTATTCTTCTTTCGTGCCTACCGCCTTCAAAAGGCGTATCTAAAAATGTCTTTACCATTTCCAATGCCTGGGGCAATGAAACAAAACGTGCAGGAATACTCAATATATTGGCATCGTTATGTTCCCTACTTAGTTGAACGATCTCTTTTGTCCAACACAAGGCGCAACGTACTTTTTGATGCTTATTGGCCGTCATTGAAGCGCCGTTACCGCTTCCACATATAATGATACCAAAATCAACATCGTCGTTATGAACATCGGTCGCCACAGGATGTACAAAATCGGCATAGTCTACGCTATCGATAGTATCGGTACCATAATTCGTTATCTCTATACTCATAGATTTTAACAGCCCAACAATGGCCAATTTATAATCTGTACCTGCGTGATCGTTACCAATAGCTATTTTCATTGTATCTTACTTCTTATATGGGACGAATGGTTTGACATTATATATAGAGGTATGTCCCTATTAAAAAACCTTTGATTTTAGGCGTAAAGGTACAAATAGAACTGATTCACCACAATTTATGATACACTCACAACATAAGTTTTATTACAAGGGATGTACGTTGTTAATTTGTCATTGTTAAAAGGTGTATTTATTGTTAATAACCTTACAATAGAAATTAGATCTTAAATTTTGATTTCTCGTTGGAATAGTACTCTACAAAACTATTCGTGAAATGAGAAATATATTTTTCCTCTTTTTATAATCCGCTATTAAAATCTTATCTACTCTAATTAACATTAAATTTACGTTTACTTATTAAAAAATTTATGTTGATAAACCTTATGAACGATTATGGATAATTATTCTATTGCATTGGTTTTCCGATAAATGATAATTGTATAGATTGTCAACAACTTCTTAAACACGTTCACAGCAAATTTTTTCCCATAATTTTATGAGCACTATTAACAAGCTATCATAACCACCATTTTATTTTTTAAAAATTTAAAAGAAAAAGAAATTATAATATACTTGTTGATAACCTTGTTTTAGATCAAGATGAGGGGAACAATAAAGGGTAGTCGATTATAATTCGTAATTTACGTTCAAATAAAAACAGTTAATGTCAAAAAAGAAAAAACAATCTCGTAACCATAAAAACAACGAGATAACCAAAGGTATCTTCACTATTCTTGAAAAAGAACCTCAGAAGAGCTTTAATTATAAACAAATGGCCGCCTTACTTGGTCTAGATAACACTCAAGACCGGAACCAATTGATAAAAAGGTTAGGGCAGCTCAAAGAAAAGAATAGAATACAGGAAGAAGCCAAAGGAAGTTACAAGGCTATCGCCTCTAGTACTAAAAAATACAGTGTCGGTACGGTTGACCTTACCGGACGTGGGAATGCCTATATCGTTATAGAAGGTCTAGACGATGACGTATTCGTTCCGTACAATAAAGTAAACAAGGCCTTTCACGGCGATACCGTTGAGGTATATATCTTTCCTAGAAGAAAAGGAAAGAAGCTGGAAGGTGAGGTTACCAAAGTATTGGAACGTAAGAAAACCGAGTTTGTCGGTATAGTCGATCTGCAGAAGACCTTTGCCTTTGTCCGTCCTACCGATTTTAGGATGTATACCGATTTCTTTGTCCCGAAAGGCCAGATAAAGGATGCCAACGATGGTGACAAAGTAGTCGTAAAATTCGAAAGTTGGCCTGATGGAGACGATTCCCCTACCGGAAAAATTACCGAGGTTCTCGGAAAACCCGGGGAACACAATACCGAAATTCACGCTATTTTGGCCGAATACGGACTTCCCTACGATTTTCCTGAGGAAGTAGAACATTTTGCCGATAAGATAGATACTTCCATAAAGGAAGAGGAGATTGCCAAAAGAAGGGATATGAGAGATACATTGACCTTTACTATCGATCCCAAGGATGCCAAGGATTTTGATGATGCCCTTTCCTTTGAAGTGCTAGAGAATGGCAATTATGAAATCGGTATCCACATTGCCGATGTCTCGCATTACCTTGAACCCGATACCATTTTAGATGATGAAGCTTATGAAAGGGCTACGTCGGTCTATTTGGTGGATCGAGTGGTACCCATGCTTCCGGAAGTCTTGTCGAACAATGCCTGTTCCCTAAGGCCGAATGAAGAAAAATATACTTTTTCGGCAATTTTCGAAATCGATAAAAAGGCACAGATAAAGAACCAATGGTTCGGTCGAACGGTCATCAATTCGAACGAACGTTTTGCCTATGAGGAAGCCCAACATATTATAGAAACCGGCGAAGGCCATATCCCTGAGGATATTTCTATACGCGAAGAGGCCTATTCGGTTTCCGATGATGTAGTTAAGGCGACCCTGGAGATGGACCGTCTCGCAAAAATTATGCGTGATAAACGTATGCAACAAGGGGCTATTTCTTTCGATAAGGTAGAAGTACGTTTTAATCTGAACGAAAATAGCGAGCCTATAGGAGTCTTCTTTAAGGAATCTAAGGATGCCAATAAATTGATCGAAGAATTTATGCTACTGGCCAATAGAAAGGTGGCCGAGTTTATCGGAAAACAAAAACCGAAAAAAACCTTCGTATATCGTATCCACGATGATCCGGACGAAGATAAATTAATCGCGCTTAACGGCTTGATATCAAGGTTCGGGCATAAGATCGACTTTCAAGATAAAAAGTCCATTAGTGCCTCTCTAAACCAGCTCTTGAGCGACGTTAAGGGCAAGAAGGAACAGAATTTGGTCGATACGCTGACCATACGTAGTATGAGCAAGGCCATCTATACGACCCAAAATATTGGGCACTATGGTTTGGCATTTGATTACTATACCCATTTTACTTCGCCGATCAGAAGATATCCCGATGTCATGGTGCACCGTTTGTTGCAACATTACCTAGATGGGGGCGATTCGGCCAAAGAAGAGGTTTACGAACAGAAATGTAAGCATTCGTCGGATATGGAGTACTTGGCCTCTAGCGCTGAACGCGATTCGATCAAATACATGCAGATCAAGTTTATGCAAGACCACCAAGACCAAGAGTTTGTGGGGGTAATCAGCGGGGTCACCGAATGGGGCGTTTACGTCGAGATCATTGCCAATAAATGTGAGGGCATGGTCAGGATAAGCGATATAAAAGATGATTATTATACCTTTGATGAAAAGGAGTACGCTATTGTAGGTGAAAAAACAAAGAAAACCTATCAGTTAGGCGATGAAGTCGTAGTTATGGTTAAAAATACCGATTTGGTCAAACGCCATCTCGATTTTTCACTGCTGGGAAAACATGAGGGATAGTCCATTTCTTTGAATGGATTTTGTTTTTGAACGATAATAAACCTAAAAGGTACATCATGAAAAAATTTGTGTGGCTTGTCGTTTTTGTACTCGGGCAAAATTTACTTGAGGCCCAAGGGGAAAAAATGACACAAGACCTTACGAAGTTTACTGAGGTCAAGGCGTTTGATGGTCTATCGGTTAAACTGATAAAATCAGATGTGAACAAAGCGATCATAACCGGTGAGAATATCAACAAGGTGGCCATTGTTAATAACGATGGGGTGCTTAAGATCCGAATGCAAATAGGAAAGATCTTTAGTGGTTACCGCACTTTTGTAGAGTTGTACTATACCGAAAACTTGGTAGTTATAGACGTTAACGAAGATGCCCGCATCATAAGTGAACAGTCTATAAAACAAGAGGTTCTTGAATTAAAGGCCCAAGAGGGTGGTGAGCTCGACATCAAGGCAGAAGTTGAACAAATGTTGATAAAGACGGTTACAGGTGGGGTTATAGTCACCAAGGGCTCTTCAAATTTGCAGGACGTAGCCATTAATACCGGTGGTATCTATGAAGGGAAGGAGTTCAAGACAAAGTTTTCAACCATTAACGTAAATGCGGGATCGAGGGCCGAAATCTTTGCCTCAGACTATGTAAAGGCTACGGTAAAGGCAGGTGGAGAAGTACTGGTTTATGGAAATCCAACAAAAATGGATGAGAAAACGGTTTTTGGAGGTAAGGTAATTCGAATGTAATTTTTTCATTCCTGTTGTAATCCCGTAGTTTTGTATGATGAACATTGTCGTTTAGACCAATAGCGTCAATGATTGCACCGTACCCGAACGATTAATTATAATACGCAGAAAACGCATGTGGGAAGACATTCAGGCAGCAGTTCCATTAGGCTTTTTATTGAGCTTTATGATCGGGCCTGTGTTTTTTGTGCTTCTTGAAACTAGTGCCATTAAGGGGTTTAGGGCCGCAATCGTTTTTGATTTCGGCGTTATTCTTGCCGATGGCCTTTTTCTTGTTATCGCCTATTTCAGTAGTTTTCAACTTCTAGAAAATTTGAGTAACCAACCCGGACTCTATGTCTTTGGGGGCGTGATTCTTCTGGTTTATGGGATTACCACCATTTTTAAAAAACCTCCTAAACAGGTCGATACGAGCATCAAAGTCAAAAAAAGTGATTACTTGGGGCTCTTCGTCAAAGGTTTTCTGCTCAATTTTATCAACATTGGTGTACTTGTTTTTTGGCTGGGGATTATCATTGTGGTCGGACCGAGCCTGAATAATGATCCCAATCGTATCATCGTATTCTTTTCTACCATGGTCGGGGCTTATTTTGTAACCGATATCTTTAAAATTCTCCTGGCGAAACAATTGAAGAAAAAGCTAACGATCAATAGAATTTATCTTATAAAAAAGGGCATAGGTATTATCCTTATCATATGCGGAATTGTACTTATAGTCAAAGGCTTCTTACCAAAAGACCGGTTCAATATTGAAAACGGCATCGAGCGTATTGAAAAATTATAGCAGAAACCGGTGTCATTTCGATTATAGAAGATATGGCACACTAATGGAAACAAAAAAACCTTCGTAAAATACGAAGGTTTTTTGTTGAGGCATCGAGCAGATTCGAACTGCTGTACAAGCTTTTGCAGAGCTCTGCCTAGCCACTCGGCCACGATGCCATTTGCAGGTGCAAAGATAGTTTTTTTGATGGAAATGTTATTTTTACTTTACTTTTTTTTCACCGGTTCTACTTACAAAGTGCAAGGAAACGGGTAAGGGTAAAGATTTACAGTTGTTTAGGATGATGTTAAAAGCGCTTAAAAAAACTATTTTTTTCGTTTTTGCTTCAAAACGATGGTCACCTTTTCAACGTCACCACCTATGGGAGGGTTGATTTTTGAAACCTCCACCTCCGCTTTTTGAACGATGGCTATTTCCTTAAATATTCGATCTAAGATCCGTTTACCGATATGCTCTAAAAGTTTGGAGGGAATTTTCATTTCCTCCTTTACAATTCGGTTGATGTGAACGTAATCTACCGTATCGGATAACTTGTCGGAAACCGATGCCTTGCTTAGGTCGGCATCTACGGCAACATTGACCAAATATTCACTACCTATAGCGGTTTCTTCCGCCAAACAACCATGGTGGGCATATACCCTTATGTTATTAACCTTAACCTTATCCAAAATAAAATTTATTTCTGCAAACTTAATTGAAACAGGCCAAATAAGGATAAAAAGCTAAGATGTAATTTTTAGAAATATGTTCAAGTTGAAAACTGTTGCTATGTTTTTTATTAATACGTACAACGACAGTTACTAAGCCCTTGAAACAAGTCTACACCAATGGTAACTACATGGGTACCTGTACTGTAGGTAATAATCTCATTAAGAATGATTTGATACGAGTAACCAAAATAGAAATTGTTCTTTTTTAGACCGGCAAAGGGTGCAATATAGAGCGGACTACCGATCTGGTCATTTAGGAAACGATAGTTCACACCTGCATAAAAATAGTCCTCAAAATTGTACCATCTGAATTTTAGGTTTAAATCGGTTTCCGATCGACCATCACTTTCGAACATTTTGAACAATAAAGAGGGTTCTATTTCCAGGTCACTGTTCTTGTTTTTCCTATAACGGTAACCGGTATATACATAGTAGTTTCTTAGTTCGTTAGGTTCGTCCACATTAAAGGTAAAATTACTGGGATCTTTACCTAAAAGGTTAGAAGCGTTGGCACTGATATAGAATTTACCGTATCGGTACAAAGCACCTACATCAAAGTTATGGTTACTGGTCTGGCGGTTGTTGATAACCCCGGGATCCAGGTTGGCATCTACAAACTTATCGACATCTATTCTAAACTGGTTAAAGTTATACGAAATACCGAATGATAGAAATTCGTCATCGTATCTATCAAGGGTCAAGTGGTGTGCAAAAGAAACCCTTGCCCCCTGTTGTTTCGTATAGCCGTTTTTATCGTTGTACAAGAACAGTCCTAAACCAGATTGTTCGCCTAAACGCATATCTGCTGCCAAAGATTGGGTCTGTGGGGCATCTTTAATACCTACCCACTGGGTAAGACCGTTAAGCCTGATTTTTACATGATCTCCGATACCGGCATAGACCGGAGAGAGAACAAATGGGTTATCTGCCAAATATTGAGAGAGTTGGGGCGAATTGAGCTCCTGGCCTCTCGCGGTTGTAATGCCCGATAAGAGCAGCAAGGTCCATATAAATTTGCGCATGGTACTGTAGGTTGTAGGTTAAGTTTTTTATTTAGCGATATAGGGTAAAGTGTCCAACGAATTCCCTGTCATCGTTCTCTCCGTTGAGTTTGATAACATACCAGTAATCACCGGAAGGGAGTTCTTTTTGTTTGTAAAGACCGTCCCATCCTGGATCACCAAGACCCATTCGGTACACCTCCCTACCATAACGATCAAATATGACGGTTAGTATCTGTGGGAAGCCTTCATCATTTTTAGGTTTCCAGGTCTGATTTAGCCCATCTCCATTTGGGGTAAAGAAGTTGGGAATATCAAGATCAATGAACTCCATATCAATGGTGGCCATCACCTCACAACCGTTTTCGTCCGTAGCGGTAACTACGTATGTATCGGTACGAGTGATATAGTAAGTATTATCTGAACCATTGTTTTTGCCATCAAAAGTGATGGTGTATGTACCCCTACCTCCAGAAACGTTGGCCGTTATCTCATTGATATTGGATTGCTCTAGGGTAATGTTCAATGGTTGGTAATCTTCAATTTCTACATCATAGGTAACAATACAACCATTGGCATGTGATATGGCTACATAGTGCGTACCAGGAGACAAGTCCCTGAAATATGGATTCAGTTGCATTTCTGCGGGATCCATAGTATCCACCCCATAAAGAACCTGATCGGCAATACTTGTATCTTCAAGGGAAATATTGATATAGTTATTCGGAATGTTGCCGTTACAACCATACACGGGTTCTACGGATGCGTTAAGGTTCACACCGGGCTCAACCGTTACGGTTATATCCTCTTCACAGCCTTGGGCGTCACGTACAAAAATGATGTATGTTCCTTCAGCCAGACCGGTAAAGGTCGTCCTGTCTTGTACAAAATCCGATTCCGTATGCATACGGGTGCTATAACCTGGTGTACCACCACTGATGGTAAGGTCGATGGTACCATTGGCTTCGCCAACACAAATTTCAGGTGTTGAGGTGGCCGTTACTTCGATTATAGCAGGTTGATCAATGGTGTATTCCAATTGGATAAAACAACCGTTTTGATCTTGTGCTATTACGGTATAATCACCAGGGGCAAGGTTATCAAAGGTATTTTTATCATCAAACTGGTTAAGGTTTGGAGATATGGCATATTGATATCCTCCTGAACCACCCGATAAGGTAACCGTAATGGAACCGTTTTCTTCACCATTACAGGTAACGTTGGTAACCGCATCGGTATAGCTAAGGGCCGTAGGCTCGGTAATAACCACACTTTCCGCAGTGGTCGTACAGTCTTGACTGGTTACATCTACATAGTAGGTGCCTGCTGTCAGATTACTGAAGATACCATTGCTTTGTGGTCCGGCCACACGTGAGGCCACACTTAAGGTAGCATCGGTGTACAGGGCATATTGATAGTTACCAAGACCTCCATCAGCTTCTGCATAGATCGTAGCGGTATTATCACCATTACAATTAATAAAGGCAGCTGTCGTATCTACAGTAAGTGTTAAGGGCTCGATAATATCTTCTTCTATCGAATTTGATTGTACCGCGGTACATAGGTTTACGGCATCCCTAACATAGTAGCGATAAATACCGGCACCCAACATACCACTTAGAGGTAAATTGACATTGTTTCCGGGCATTGCTGTCCATGTCACGTTATCTTCACTGAATTCGTAGGTTCCGCTTCCTCCTGTTGCACTCAATTCAAATTCAACACCGGTAGCACAGGTCAACGGACTTGTTCTTATCAGTTGGGCTTCAACTTCCGTTGGATTAACGATTTCGACAATAGCGGTTTCCACTGAACATCCTACGTCGTCACTTACGATAACACTATAGAAACCAGCAGCCAAATTGTTGAAGTTACCGGTACTGCGACCTACTGAAGTGGTCAACAAGTTGCTTCCTGCAAGATCGTCATAGGTATTCAACTGGAACTGGTATGTAGGCGTAATGTTTCTAGGGTCAACGGTAGCCAGGACGCTTGCCGTATTTCCATTGAAACACGATAGGGGCGTTGCTGAAATATTGGCCACGATATCATCAGGTCTAATTAGGGTGATGTTATCAGAAAGCACACAACCAAAGGCGTCTGTAACGGTTACATGGAAATCACCGGCAGATAGGTTTCTGAAAATGAAAGCCTCAACATTGGTCTCCGTATATACTTGAGAAGTAGTGGTATTATCCAATACTATGGTATACGGACCTTCGCCTCCGACGGGATCAACAAGTATCTCGCCTTTGTCATTGCTACATGAAACATTGGCTTCTTCAGTTATTGTGGCCGTAATCGGGTCACTTGGCGCCAATATGGTTATGATGTTGGAATCGTCGTCGCACAATGGCGCGTTGGTTTCCGCAATACGTACATAATAGCTTCCTCCAGGAAGGTTTGTTATGATCAATGGCGTACTGGTATCTCCGGTTCCACTGAATGCGGCCCCAGGTACCGGGTTATCGTTAACGTCATATACTTGATAGCTATACGGCCCCGTATAATTATTGATAGCGACACTAAAGCTACCGTCGTCCACACCATTGTTCAAACACTGTTCGTCCGTCAATTTTGTGGCTATTACTTCAATTACATCTGGGTCGTCTATGGTGTGTACCGTTTCGATAACACAACCTGTATCTAAATTGGTGATCGTTACCCTGTAGTTACCTACTTCCAATCCTGTAAAGGTTTCGGGATTGTTGGTAGAGGCGATCGTGTTCGTGTAGGTCACGTTGATTCCGTTAACGGTATACTCTAGGTTAGGTGTTGCCGCAGCAGGGCTAACGGTCAGTCCAACTTCGATTTCACCGTTGTTCAATGGCGAACAAGCCGCTTCTTGGGTAGTGGTTACGATCGCATCGCTGATTTCTACAAAAGGCAATACTGTATTCGCGGCCGAGATGGCGGAACATCCTGCATCGTCATATACCCTTATTTCATATGAACCGCCTAAACCGTCGGTTTCAAAATAGGTAGTGTTGGAACCGTCTTGAACAACGCTTCCGTCACGTACGAATACATATCTTACATAAGTACCCGTACCTCCCGATGCATTGGTAAACGATACGCTGGCATTGTTTCCGTTATTGCCATCCGTACATCCATACTGAACAATGCTCATAGGATCTACGGTAATAGCTTCCCGTTCGGTAATGGTAACATCGGTGGTTATGGCGCAGTTGTTGGCACCACGGGCTTCAATGGTATAGGTTATTCCTGTCGTTGAACCTTCGAGTCCATCAAAGAAAGCGGAGGTCGAGGTAGAGGAAGTAGCAGTTATTGGGAATGTTGCCGTACTTCCTGGTCCCGCCGTAATGGTAAAGGTATAGGGGCCTACGCCATTGTCGGTAACACTAACTGAAATTGTACCGTCATCAGCGCCGTTACAGCTTACATTGGTAGATGAATCTACGCCTATTACAGGTATTACCGCTGGCTCCAATCTTTGGGTTATAGTAGTACTACAGCTATGATCGGCATCTAAATCGGTAATCGTAAACACGTAGTCACCAACTTCGGTCAGGCCTGTAAACACACCGGTCGTGTTGCTATCATCTACGGTAGCAGGGGCCGATGATGGGTATTGGACATCGTATCTAAAGTTGCCCGAACCTCCCGTTTGGCTAATAGTAATCTGTCCTCCCGGATCGGTAACGGAGCAATCTATGGTCTTAACCACGGATGCCAATGGTGAAATAGGCTCGTGTAGGTCGATGCTCGCGCTTGTGGCACTGCTACAACCCCATTGATCGCTAACGATCACTTGGTATTCGCCTGCACCTAAACCACCAAATATAGGAGAAGTCTGTATCGGTCTTAGGTCTTCAAAAGCAGAAGTACCTGTATTGTACATCTGCAACTGGTAACTATAGTTGCTACCCTGACCGTTAAGTACGTTGATAACCTCTATTTCTCCCTCCAAATCGGTACAATTCGGTTGGTTTATCCTTAGGTCCGCCGTAATCGGCGTTGGGTCGTTAAGCGTAACATCGGGCAATTGATGTGCGCATCCCTCTGAATCCATAACCCAAACCTCGTAGGTAGCCGCGCTTAGGTTTTCTGCTTTTGGATTCGAAACATAGTTTGCAGCATCGTTGGTGTCGATAACTGGGCCGGCCGTATCGAAAATGAGATACGAATAACCGCCCCATCCTCCGGTAACCTCGGTAACCTCTATGGTTCCATTATTACCAGGTACGCAAGTGATATCGGTAAATACCCGGTTTGCGCTGATCGGATCGCTCGGACCTGCAATGGTGAACATTTCGGAAGCGACACAAGAAGGATTGCTATCTTGGGTAACCTCAACGCGGTATTCTCCCGCGCCAATGGCAAAAGGTGTTGTGGGACCTGCATTGGCCGAGGTTCCGGTTGCCGAGGCAATGAGGGTATCATCGACTGGGTCGACCGTACCTTGTGAATTATAAATTTGCCATGTGAAACCGCCGGTATAGGGCTTGGTGCTATCGCTTATGGTAAAGCTAACGGAACCATCTGTCCCATGACAAACCACATCGACCGTGGTGGCATCGATTTCAAAGGTATTTGGATCTTCAATTTCAAAGGTAGTCTGTACGAAACAGCCGGTATCGGTATTGGTAACGGTCACTTCATAGTTTCCTACTCCTATTCCGCTAAATGAATTGGAAGTTTGACCAAGCTGGCTATAGGCATTATCGGTACCTACTACGGAATATTCGAGTGTTGGGCTTCCTGAAGGAGGTGTTAAATCTACCCCTATGGAAACGACAGCATCATCACCAGGGTTACAGCTTACATCGGTATCGATGCTTACCGTAGGATTGCTTATGGCTACAAAAGGAGCTATTATGGCCGTGGTAGTACCAACACAACCCTTATCGTCATATACGTTGATGGTATAGGCACCACCTAAGAGGTCGGTTTCGATATAGGTGTCGTTAGAGCCGTCCTGAACCACAACATTGGGTTCTACCGCAGCAGTGGCGGGGTTGTCGTTTTTAATGAATTCGTATCGTACAAAGTTGTTCGAACCTCCCGTTGCACTGGCTACGGAAATGCTTGCATCGTTCTGGTTGTTGGCCGTGGTACAGCCAAACTCTACAACGGGATCTAGGGTCACGGCAATGTCGGCCGGCTCCGCAATGGTAATAGGAGCGCTATCCGTAGTACAGTTGTTCGTGGCCGAATTGCCCCTAACGGTAACTACATAGCCACTTGGCAGCGTAGTTGAATTCGGAGCAAGACCGGTGAACGTAGCCGAGGTATTTGTGGTAGTTGCCGGAAGGATGCTCACCGGTGTTCCATCAAATGACGTAATTTCAAAGGTATATGGCCCCGTGGCATTATCTATGGCCGAAATGGTAATGCTACCATCCGAACTGCCCAAACAAGTAACATCGGTTGCTGTAAAGGTATCGATTACAGGCTCGACCCTGGTTGGAACGTTTACAACAAATTGCCTGTTACACGCCGCACTGTTCGGTGTATTGGTATCATAGATGGTAATCGTATAATCTCCTGCCGCCGGTGCTTGATAATCGAACGGATTACCCGGGATGGCCGTTTGTGCAACTGCCGGTACACCCGCGGTATTGCTTATAGAGTACTCATAGCTTCCCGATCCATCCAATACTTCAATGCTAATAAGGGCATCGGGTGATCCGGTACAATCCAATACCTTGGTAAGCTCTGCTTTGGCCGAAAGTACGGGGTTGACCACGAAGGCCGATTGTGAGTTGGTACAACCATTGCCGTCCATAATGTAAATATCGTATGAACCTGGGGCTACATTTTCAAATAAGCCGGCATTGTTTAAATAGGTTGTCGGTGCGGGATCTCCTGCCGGTACAATGGCATATCGTATGTTTCCTGCAGCAGAGCTACCTACAACGCTAAGGTCGATAGGAGCGCTACAGTTGTCTTGGGTAACCGAGTCTATGGTCGGGTTCGGTGAAAGGTCTAAATTCACCGGAGCCAAGGTTACGGAACAATTATATTGATCATAAAGCGTAACGGTATAGCTTCCTGCTGGGGAATTTACTGGAATTTCAATAGGATTCGAAGTCGTTCCCGTCAAGGGGGTAAATCCACCAGGACCGGTAACATCATAAGTGTACGGAGCCCCACCACCACCGGTAACATCGGTAATGGTAATCAATCCGGGAAGATTACAGGAAATATCACGCGTAACCGTTGGCGTAGCATTGATGGCATCCAATTCTTCAAGAAGGGCATTTTCACCACCACCAATACAGGCATCGGTGTTTGTTCCATCTACCTGAACGAGTCGAATATAGTATTCCCCTTCGCCAAGACCGGTGATTTCAATTTCGTCATCGTAGGTAACATTACTGGCCGCCGGCCCAGGTCCACTGACCTCTATAGGGGTTGGGTTGCCAAGCTCATAGATTTCATAGCGCATGAAAGGGTGCGCTGTATTTGGATTAATGTTGAACGTTATTTTACCTGTTGACGACCCAAAACAGCTAGGAACTATATCCGTAGTAATCTCAATCGGTAGATTGACACCGGGCAATTCGTTTACATTTTCGTTGCTCTGGCGTACACAGCCCGAACCATCCCTAACATAAAAGACATAGGTTCTTCCAGGAACCAAAAGGGGCAAGCCTGGGGTTTGGGGTGTGGTAGCATCGATATTTTGGAAAATATGAGGTGTTCCGTCAGGGATTGGAGCGGTCCAAATAGCGGTGGCAGGGTCAAAATTCGCCGGATCGTCGCTATAGGTGTACTCGTAGCCAGGAACCGGGTTTCCTTCGCTACCCAATACGCGAACCTGAAGGTCGTTACAATTGACAACCACGGCCGCCAAAGTAATATCCAAGTCATCTAAAGGATAAGGAATGATATATCGATCAAAATCTTTTTGACAAATGGTACCACTAGGTAGGGTAACTCGAATGGAAGGGTATACTACCGTACCTGAATCATGTCCTCTCAATTCATTGGTAAGCTCCCAAGTAGCTCCTGCATCCGCACTATATTCAACAGTACCTCCAGCTGGAGTTACTATATTCTCAAATTCAAATCCGTATAGATTAAGATCAGGATCATCACATGTAGCAGGTAGTATAGGAATGATATCGGCCGTAATTTCCACGGCATTGTTGATCGTTACTGTTGTTGAGGTAACGGTACAACCGTTGTCATCCGTAATATTTATTTCGTAATCACCTGCCCCGATACCGTTAAAGGTTAGCGAAGGGGTAAATACGTTGGTGCTCGTATTGCCATAATCGATACCATCCGCTGGGGTTAAATCTACCAGTTGATAGGTGAATGGGGCCGTACCGCCTGTAACGGTGGCATCTACGGATCCCAGTCCGTCAAAACACTCGGGATCGGTGGCCGTTCCGCTTACCGATAAAGGCGTGGCAGGAGTGAATATAATATCTTCCTGAACAAAGGAACAAGAGGGTGATGCTCCATTGTTATCCAGTACATAGACATCATAACCGGCCGGATTAGCGGTTGCCATGGCACTGGTTACGGTCAAGGTATTGGTTGTGGTATAAAGTCCTGATGGGTCGTCTCCGGCCGGTACAATGGCATACACCAATGTTCCGTTTCCGCCTGTGGCGTTGACCGTTATCGATCCGTCGTTGCACGAATTGATGTCAACAACGTCAACAGATACTACAAGCTGTGGGTCTATGATAATGCTTTGTTGCACGGCTGTACATCCAAAGGCATCCCTAACATCTATGGTGTAGGTGCCATTCGATAAGTTGTTAAAGGTGTACGTAACATCGGTACTTGGTGTTGGAGCCACAAAGGGTCCGCCGTTGATACTGAAAGTGTATCCGCCGTTTCCATCGGTAACATCCACCTGAATGGAAGCATCGTTGGTACCAGAATAACAAGCTGTAGGAGTAGCGTCAAAGGTCGGTACTAAGGGAGCGGTTACGGTAATCGGGGTATCGATGTTATCGCTACAATTGTTACTGTCCCTGACGCTTACGATATAGTCTCCCGCAGGAATATTCGTGAAAACCGAGTTGTTGCCGTTCGTCGCGAAATCATAGCTTCCGATGATGTTGCCCAGGTCGTCTTCCAACTGGTATTCATAGGTGGGCGTACCCCCTATGGCACTGGCCGTAATGGTAGCGCCGGTATTGTTACAGGTAAACTGTTCCGTGATACTGGCCGAGGCATCTAGGGCATCGGGCTCCGTCAAGGTTTGGGTTAAGGTAACCGTACAACCCGCAACAGGGTCGTTTACATCCCTTACGACAATACTGTGCGCTTGGGCGGCAAGACCGGTAATTTGTTCCGGTGCGCTAAAGGGACCGACAAAGGCCGCTCCATTCAAGCTATATTCGAATCCGCCTGCCCCGTAATTGCTGGCATCTATGGTAATGCTACCTGAGTTGTCACCGTTACAGTCAAGGTTTTCGAAAGCCGTAATATTAGCTTCAAAGGCATGACCGTCTTCTACAATAACGGTAGTATCAACGGTACAATCACTGCCGTAGTTAACGGTAATGGTATGGTTTCCTAAAGTGATATTGCTAAATAGGTTTGCCGTTTGGGCCGTTCCTCCGTCAATACTGTAGGTATATGAAGGGTCGTTGGGCAATACCGTAATGTTTCCTGTTCCATCACAATTGTATGTTACGGAAGTAGAAAGCGCAGGTTCGGTGGGCAATGGCAAAATTATAATGTCTGCCAAAGTAATCCCGCACGAAGTGGCATTGGCATCCCTAACGCGAATACTGTGCGTTCCGTCGTTTAGACCGGTAAAGGTATGTCCGCCTGTGGTAGAGGCCGTCCAAGCGCCTCCATTGATGCTGTATTGATAGTTTCCTGAGCCACCTGATGTTGGGGTGATGCTTCCAACGGTGATCTCTCCATCGACAAGACAGGTATAGTTTTGTGTAATAACCGCTTCTGCGACCAATTGGGCCGGTTCTGTAACGATTACATCCTGCGCTACGGTTTCGCAATTGCTGGCGTCCCTGACACGTACAGGATAGGTTCCTGCCGATAGGTTCGGGAAGTTGTTTCCGGGTACATAGGTGGCGCCGTTATCGATACTGTACATAAAGGGTGCATTTCCTCCTGAATCGACGGTAATTGAAATGGCTCCGTCCGAACTTCCAAAACAGCTTACCGCCGTTGGTGTTGCGGTTATGGCAATAGGGTCGTCTTTGGTTACGGTTACGGTATACATGGCCTGGCAGTAGTCTGCAGCGCCACTGTTGTCGCGTACGTACACATCGTAATCGCCGGCGATGGCAACCGTCACGGGATTGGTCGTATTAAAGTCCCCGTCGGTTACGGCGGTACCATTGTCCACTACCGCATAAACGTAATTATTGTCCCCGCCGGAGGCCGAAATGCTGATATCGGTATCCGTAGCACAAGCCGTAATTCTTGGGGCCGTGGCGCTAACGGTCAATTGTGGGTCGATGGTAATGGTCTGTAGTGTTCCCGTACAGCCCAAACCATCTTGTACATTGATGGTATATGTTCCGTTCGATAGTCCCGAAAACGTATGTGTTGTACTGTTCGCAGGGCTTGGGCTTATCCATGGGTTTCCGTTGATACTGAAGGTATAATCTCCGTTACCATCGGTAACATCAACTTGGATGGAGGCCGTATTTCCGCCCGTATAACAAGCCGTAGGGGTTACATCGAAAGTAATCGGGTTTGTCGGAGCAACGGTAAGGGCTGTATCAATGACGTCTTCACATGTATTGTCATCCCTGACGCGTACGATATAATCGCCTGCAACAAGGTTCGGGAAAACGGTATTGTTTCCGTTGGTCGCAAAATCATAGCTCCCGATAACGTTGCCCAGCTGGTCTTCCAACTGATATTCGTAGGCCGTGGTACCTCCAGTGGCACTGGCCGTAATGGTAGCACCGCCATTGGTACAGCTTAATTCTGTGGTAATCGATGCCGAAACCACTAGGGCTTCCGGAGCATTGATGGTATGTGTCAGTGTTCTAGAACAACTAGGCTCGTCTACCTTTCTGACCACCACGGTGTGGGAACCGGAACTTAGGGTGGCAGGAGTAGTAATCGGTGAGGTGGTGGAGCTTACAAAAGCACTACCGTCTATTGAATACTCAAATCCGGCGGCGTTAAAGTTCTCTACTTCAAAGGTGATGGAACCGTTGTCAAGTCCGTTACAACTCGTATCGGTAGCACCTGTAATAGTTGCTGAGAAAAGCTTACCGGCAACCACGGTAACCGGGGTTTCAACCGTCTGTTCACAGACTTCGGGTACTTGGTGTATAACAATGTCGTCTAGGGCAAAATCGTTACCGCCATTTCCAGGTATTTCGGAACGTATTACAAAATCTAGAGTGGTATTACTTCCCGGGTTGAGTTCTGCCGTAAATTCGATCCAATCGTCGGCCCCTGTGTTTTTGGCGATCGTTCCCGTGGTGATCGAGCGTACTACGGTGCCCGTTCCGGGCTCTCGGATCTCTATGGTCAAATTGGGGTCAAGGCCACTTGTGCCCTGACGTAGCAGGTTCATGATATACAAGGTTACGCTTATATCTTGATTTGGAATAATATCGTTTATTTCCTTGGAATATATGATTTGGGTAGGTGTAGGTGTACCTACGTTCATGACCAAATAACGGCCTTGACCTGTTCTTGTTCCCGTTGTATGGTCAATAGGATTGATCCATGTGCCGAATGGAGCGACTATTTCACTCGTTACGGAATATTCAAAGTCATTGATGTTTTCGTTGGCATCGCCAGGAGGGTTTGTAGTTTGATCCTCGTAGGTATAGCCGTTGGTGTTTGGGCTAGGTATGGTTGGCCCACTTCCGAAATCCTCAGTAAGCAATAAACTGGGGGTTGGAGGGGTCTGAGATACATAACTGGTGCTCACCGTATAGGTGCCAGGAGCAACATTAAGGAAAACATTGCTTGTGGGGTCTGGTGAATTGGGTACGCCATCTAAGGCATAAGTATAGTTGTACGTAGCAATATCTGGGGTAGCCGTAATAGTTCCCGTTCCGTTACAATCATAGCTAACCTCGGGAGTAAGGGTTACGGTCGGTTCTGCCGGCTCATCTTCAACGGTTACGTTCATGGGATATTCACAAGAACCGTCGGTTACGATTACGGTGTAGTCTCCAGGGGGAAGTACAGCTATACTTGAGGCGCCATAGGTTGCACCGCCGTCAAAGCTATATTGATATGAGCCCGTTCCTCCCACCACATTGGTTACACGGACTTCCGCGCCGTTCGGGTCACAGGTAGCGTCACGAGAAACACCTGCCGAAGCGCTTAATGGGAAGGGCTCGGTCAATTCTACGGTTTGTGATAAACTACAACCGGAAGAATCGGTTACCAGTACTTCATAGGTGCCGGCAATAAGGTTTACGAAGTTTGGCGATCCCTGGGTAGTGGTTCCACCATCGATGCTGTACGCAAATGGAGCGACACCGCCCGTAGTGTTTATGGTAAGGGCCCCGTCTGAATCACCACTACAAGAAGGCGATGTCTCGGTAATCGAGTCAAGGGTCATGGCCCCGTTATCGTTTATGGTCACCTCGTTGGAAAAGGCAAAACAGTTGTTGGAATCAACGATTACAAAAACATAATCCCCTTCTTCTCCTGCAAAATATTCGTCTGTACCGTCACTATTCGTGTCACGCCATCCGAAGGTAAAAATAGGATCGGTTTCATAGGCATCACCCGGTATTGAAGCTACATCGGCATATAAATTGGTGCCGTCTTTACTCCAAATAGCATAAGAATAGCCAGGACTAGGCAAGCCTCCGCTACCGGTAAGTTGTATGGTTCCAGCCGTACAGCCGATATCTTTTGTCGTTTGTGCGATAAGGGTTGGGTCAGGTGTTCTGGCCACGGTTACGTCTTGGCTAAACGAACACCCATCATCAGTTGAAACTTCAATGGTATAATCACCGGCATTTACATTAAAGGAGTGGGTGTTATCCGATTGTGCGGTTTCATCGTCAATTAGGGTTCCATCACTTCTTCTAAGTACATAGGTGTAATTAGGCTCTACATTAAGAACGTCGATTTTTATAATACCTTGGGCATTACAATTAGATGGGGTCGTGCTTACGTCGACCTGAAAATCTCGGTCGAGTATACCTATGTCGGGCGTACTGAAAATACACGCGTCAGGAATAGGGTTTCCAGAGCTGTCTAATTGCGTTACGTCTACTCTATAGGCCCCATTGGTAGAGATGTCAAAACTAGGGCCGTTATTGGCGCTAAATGGCACTACAATGGAATTGTTGGTTATGTCTACCAACTGGTAACCGTAATTACTGCCCAAATTGGTGATGGTAATGTTTCCATCGGTAGAACAAATAATATCCCTCTTATTGAAGAGAAGGTCTAGGTTGTTTTGGTAAACATCAAAATAGAAGCGGCTAAAGCATCCTAGTTGGTAGTTGATGACAAGTCGGTATTTACCTGCAGATGTGGCATTAAAGTTATTTCCTGTTCCAACGGTATTCCAAGTACAACCCAAGTTTTTGTTGGCACAATCATCGGTGACACTAGAGCAGCTACCTTCGTCAAGACGCTCCCATGTTAGGCTTTGCGCATCGGTTATGTTTATCTGAAAAGGTTGGGTATCGCCCGACCCACAGAGAAAAATTTTGGGCAAAAGATCACCATCAATACTACATTGGGCAATTTCTCCCTGAATATCGTTAGTTGGATCTGCATCGCTGTTCAAGGCATTGAAATAATCTACAATAGGGTTGGTTTGGGTAGTACCAAAACGTTCCACTACGATGATTTCCTTAAAGCCTTTACATGGGTCGGCTACGATTTTATCAACAATGTAGGTACCTATGTCGGAAACGACCAAGGTGCTAGGGTCTCCGTCGGGGTCGCCATCGTTCAAAACGGTATCGGATGCGTCTATCTCGCCGTTTTCGTTATCATCGCGAACCCAAATATAGTCGTCAAAATTGTCACCTGCATCTAGGGTAACATTGAGCCCACAAAGTTGTACGGTGCGGTTAAAATTACAGTCCGAAAGATCGTCTAACAAAAAGTTCGTCGCCCCTGGGGTAACAAAACCACAATCATCGAAGTCAGATACACTGGGGTCATCGGTAATTTGGTTATCGTTAATTTCTCCACGGTAGGTCGAATAGGCCAAGTTTTCGATTAGATCGGTACAGGCATCTATAAAATCAAAGCAGTTTTCCGCTACTTTTACCCGCATACGAATGTTTGCGGGGGTGTCGCCGACCTCTACATACCTGTTGGGAATGCGGAATTCAACGGCGCGCGTTGCGGGGTCATAGGTATAGGTGGTACCGCTAGGCATGGTGATGTTGGCCTCGTCTAGGGTTACGTTCACCGGTAAAACATCACGGATCGTATAGTTTACCGCATTGTCGTTACCCGTGTTTTGGAAGGTAAGTACGTAATCTAAGGTTTGCCCTAAGTTTACACCTTGCCCTGTGATATCGACACCGCTAATATCTTCAACCCGCTTTTCAAGAACGATATCGGGTTCGATGATTTCAATGTTAAAGGAGTTGAAGAAGGGGTAATACTGGTCACCGTTGGTCTCGAACCTGAGCGTTGCCGAGGTTTCGTTATTGGGTATTACGGCGTTGGCCGGGTTATAGACATAAAACATGTCCGTATCATAACCCAATGTGTTTCTACTGTTGGGTGTTCTGTTGGTGGTCAGGGTCGCGTTTAGGGTAATGTTACTGTTAAAGAAGTTGTTGGATGGGTTGGTTCCGTTACTCAGGGTCGTGTACCCACCACTGCTAGCGGCACGTATTCTTAGACGGTCTCCGGTAATTCTATAATCTCCTTCGAGGGCGGCAGCACCAACATTGGCCCTAACGGGACCCACGGGAATGGTATTGAAGCCTGAATAGTTGATATCTACCCTATCGGTATCCCTAACGCGCGCAAACCCATCGAAAGTAGTGATGAGTTTTCCGGTTAGATTGGGGTTTTCATATACGATCACAAGGGTCCAACCACCGGATGAACCCCCCTGTCCTTTTAATGAACCTAATGTAGCCCTAATATTGGCCACGGTATATTCTCCTGTTGGATCGCCCAATGGCGTTATGAGATGGGTAACATCTGCATAGCAGGCGTACGGACTATTGCCTCTAACCGAGTTATCCGCACTCGTGAAACCATCAAAGAGCACTTCATCAGCGGTTACATCTACATAAGTACCGCCAGGAACCTTAAGTTTTACTTGGTTAAAATCGTTTTGTCGGCCTTGACCTATGGGTATACTGTTGTTTACGGCACCCCACCAATAAGTCTGACCATTGGCCGTAGCACTAGGATAGGTAGCGGACCAATATAGACCTGCGTACCGAATGAGGTTACAATCGGCATTGGGAAACGAAAATGTCGCAGAACTCGAGTTAAATGTAGAAGGGTCGCCATCTACATCGATGTACTGCATATTTTTGTCATCGTTGTAATTGAAGTAGCCACCGGTTTCCGGGTTGGAACTCCAGCTAGTGGAAATATTATTATACGGGTCTTCCGGTTCGGTGCTTGAGGTACCTCCATCCCTATTCAAAATATTATTTGAAATAAAGGTGAGATCTCCCTTAATGTTGGTTTGGTAGCGAACCTCAAAGGAATTGTACTCTTGTGAAAAACCGGAATAAGCCAATAGTAAAATACTGGCAACTAATAATTTTTTGAAAAAATTAGATTTCATCTAGGCCATTAGGTTTGGTCGGACACGCATAATCCACATTTTGTCGTTGTACGCATCGTTTAGGTTGGTGTAATAAGATAAAAGGGCGTTGTTCCAAGATTGGTGTCTTTTCAGGTATACATACCTCCAGTTGTTTTCAGGATTGATGAAGTAACTGGCACTAAGCCCGTAAGAATTAAGAAGTTTTACAAAACGATTTGCATTTTTTGGGTTGGCAAATACATTTGCGATGATATAATAGCCTGAGCCGATACCATCTATTTTATGTGTTTTTGGTGTTATCTCGTTCGATACCACTTGGTCTTTTACTACGGTTTTCGTCTGTAGGACATCGGTATCGTATTTGGCCGATTTTTCTTTTAGCTTGTTTACGTTATTGGCATAAGCTTCGTTTGAATAGCGATTGTCTACGTTCATGATCCACGTATCGCCATCATAGGCTCCGTTCATGTTGCTATTGTGTGCCGCTACGGCTTCATCCCAAGTATCATAACGCTTTAGGTAGACGTATTTCAGACCGTTTTTTGGGTTGTCTATATAGTCGCTTTCAAAGCCATCTTGCTGAAGTTTGTCCATAAACTTGTGCATGTATTGACCTCCTTTGTAAACGTTGGCCACAACATAGTAGCCATCGGTTACGCCATCAAGGTCTTTGAATTTTCGGCTTTTTACACCACTACGGGCAGTGGTTTTGCTACTGCTCTCTGTGGAGGTCGGCCGCGTAAGCTGGTTTTGGGTTTTATCTCTTGCTACTGTTGGTCTAGTGGGACGAACTGTATTTTGGGCAAGGGCATCGGTTGTGCCGTTCGGTATATTATTGTTTTGTGTCGTAGTATTTGAAGCTACCGTAGGTTTATCGGTCTGACCTAAAAAGAGTTTTTCGGCACGATCTTCCAGGTCGGGACGCTTGCCATTGGTTTCGTTTCTGACCATGCTCATGACCATGTTGAAACGACGTTCAAGGTCTTTTTGACGGTCGGCTTCCAATGAATCTTGTCGGAACATCAACTCTTGGATTATGGCATCGTTTTCGGCCAATTTGCGTTTGAGCTCTTCTATTTCATCATTGTCGACCAAGTTGTTCTTTTCGATTTCGTCTTCTTCTACCAAGCTATCCTCATAATCATCCTCTAACATTACACGGTCTTCGGTCAAGTTCGGAGTGAAGGAATACGCGAAGGAGATTTCATGGGTAACCCCCAAGTTGTCGAAGTCCGTACCAAATCCCTTTTCCATAGTATAGCCTAAGGAAAGTCTTTTGTTGATGTTAAATCCGGCTCCGGCAGAGGCTCCGTAGAAGCTATCATAGCCTCCTTGCAGCCAACCTAGTTTAGGTAGATCGAGAATTACGCCACCCCCAAAAGTGAGGTCTTGCGATTCGCCATCCGAGGAAGCA
Source organism: Zobellia galactanivorans (assembly GCF_000973105.1). Lineage (NCBI taxonomy): Bacteria > Pseudomonadati > Bacteroidota > Flavobacteriia > Flavobacteriales > Flavobacteriaceae > Zobellia > Zobellia galactanivorans. Next base: position 2,022,495 of record NC_015844.1, read on the forward strand.
AACCGGTTTTGACCATTCATCCGCACTCGTGCAATGGGCATTAGACGACTGCCTTCCATAATACCCTCTCCGTTTTTGAAACTATGGGTATATTGAAGGTGACTAGAATAGGTCTTATCTGCGAAATCGGTAAGTGATTCGCTGGTCTTTAAATTGTAATCGAATAGATTCTCTGCAAAAACACCGAAGTCAAAATTACCATAGGAAATGTTGAAACCGGGTTGAAACGAAAGCACATTGCTGTCTTCCGTACCGTTTAGTCGGTAATCGTTCACATCTACAACATCGATGCTGTTTTGATCAAGGCCGGTACTATAGTAGGCCAAGTTACCACCAAAGGTAAAATTACTCTTGTCACTCAACTTGATACCGTAGGCATAGTTGGCCAAAACCCCAATGTTTGAAACGGGACCTATACTCTGTGTATAAAGGCTAAGCCCTAGTCCACTCCTATCACCGATCCTACCGCTATAACTTAAGAAATACGTTTGGTCGTTATCCTTAAATTGTACCGATTGGTTTCTGTGAAGCAGGTTGATGTACGATTTATCTTCCTGTACCGTCGAAAACGTTGGGTTGATCAAGAATCGATTGAATTTCAACAAATTCTGTGATGCTGGACTATACAGCAGTACTGGATCGTCTTCCTGCGCCTGAACGTTTGCAAACGTCAGGGCAGCTAGTAGGGTTAGTGCAAGGTATTTTACAAATTTCATGGTGGTTAGATTATCTAATAACTGTTATGGTGCCTTGTTTCAAAGTTTCGCTAGCGTTTTTGATGACATAGTAGAATACCATGTTTTGCTTAGCGAAGCTTACCGAAGACTCCGGCCAGTTATTTTGGTAGTTGGTTGCATTTAAGACTTCTACACCTTTGGCATTGTAGATGATGACGTTCACGTCTGACTTGTTCGAATATGAATTAGGAATAACCCATTGGTCGTTGGCGCCGTCACCATTAGGTGTAATAACGTTTGGTATATTAAATAGGTCTAGGTATGATACGGTAATCGGTTTGCTTACTTCACAATTGTCAATATTCGCAATTAGGAGATAGTCTCCTTCAGTAGTGAATGTGGCAGAAGACGAGCTGCTAATCTCTACATTATTGGCATCGAGCCATCTGTAGGCGGTACCTCCACTAGCGTTCACCGTTTTTGAACTTCCTTCAGGAAAAATAACATCACCGTCAACATCTAAAGTGATCAGGTCTGGATCTAGGGGCGTAATGGAAAGTTCATTCGAAACTTGATTACAAGTACCGTTTTTGATGACCAATCTATAAGTCCCAGGTTCGGTTATGCTTAAGGAAGTATCGGTAGAGTTTACTACTGTTCCATCACGTTCCCAGTCGAAGGTCTTATCGGTTAGATCGGCATCTGTGGTAATGGTAATTACATCGGAGGAACTACAGTATACCGTACTGGAAGCCGTTATTGATACCGATTGGTTTGAAGCTAGTTGTACCGGTAGGGTATTCGAGACCGTGGTCATACCGCCTTGTTCGGTGTTTACATGGTACGAACCGTTGTGGTCACTATCGGTCAAGCTGATCGATTGTGAGGTTTCACCGGTGACATCTACACCGTCTTTTTGCCATTGATAGGTGAATGACGAAGCTACATCGGCAGTAACGTCTACCTCGCTTCCATCGCCTAAAACGGCATATATCTTATCGGCGGTCAAGGCTATGCTCGTACTGCTACACGCTTCGTAAGAAGTCGCATAGTTGATTTCCGTTTTGAAGGAAGTCGGTGCTACCACTACGGTTTTTTCCGAATTGATGGTAGTCGATGAACACGTACCCCCGGTTTGTGTAACCGCAACGTGATACGTTCCGGCTTGAGTTACCGTTAACGTGGCGTTGTTGGAACTTGGTATGGGTGTATTGTTTCTGAACCATTCATAAGTCGGTGCATTGGCATCGGTAGTTACACTTAAGGTTTGGCTCTGCGAAGGCAACACCACTAAATTGGCATTGTTGTTTCTTGTTACCGTAAAGGCACCGGCGTTTGTTATGGTTACGGGTGCCGAGGTTTCGGTACAGATGCCGGCTCCTTTTACTTCAACGGTATAGTCCCCTATAAATGCGGGGTCGTTGGTATCGATAGAATAGGTAAAGCCGCCAGTTTGGGCAGCCTGTACTTCGGTTCCGTTTCTATACCATGTATATGTATAACTAGCATTTTGTACGGTAGCTTCCAATGGGGCCACGGTATCTCCTGCACATAAGGAAGTTGCTGCCGGGGCCGTTATGGCGATTCCCGTAGATATTCCTGAGTTCAGTATAATATGATTCGATTCCGTATTGGCAGAACCCGTACATGCACCGTAATCTAAAAAGACAAAATATTCACCTGCGCCATCGGTGGTTATGGAAGGGCCGGTTTCAGCTAACTTGGTTCCGCTTCTGTACCAAGAATACTGATAGGTATTTAATTCGCTGGCCGGAATGTTATCGACCGTTAGGGTTATTTGGGTACCACCGCAAGATTCGACGGTACCAGGGGTGGTTCCGTCTCCATTTGGACTCATATGTAAGTTCGATGTATAGCCTAAATAGTACATAGAATAAGCGGTTGTTTCTGGGCCTGTTGTGGCAGGACTTGTACTTCTTACCCTCATTTTGTAACCTGATCCTCTAGCGGTTGTAGGCAACTGAAACTCAAAACCGGGGTTTTTAACCGTGGTGTTGCTTGATTCGCGCCCTAGTTCAACCGGGTTGGAAAAACTACCACTGGAATCTGAGAGTTCAAGGATCCATTCGTTGTCACTGTTCGGGTTGCCTGCCCAGTCGATCGTAGCGAAGTATTGGTTGAAGCCTGCGTTACCAGCACAGATTTGCGTCCACTGGTTTTCGTTGGGCTGGTCGCCAAAATTCGGGTTTCCTGCAGGTTTCGGTGCTTGTAAAACAACCGTTTGTGCAGAGAGTTGTACGGTGGCCATCAATAAAACGGCCATCAAAATTGTGCGCGGAATGTGATTTCTTTTCTGTCTCATAAGTAGGCGTAGTTTTGGGTTTACTACAAATTCATCGATCAATTTGGGTTTGATACAAGGAATTCTATAAACAAATATGGCTTATATATCACGCGCACTGAATTTAATGTTGTATCAAGGGAAAAAAGTGTTGTGAAACCTCAGTATTTGTATGAAAGCAAATTCAAAGCAGTGCGATTAGTGCATTTTGACTACCTTTGTGGCTCTAAAAAATAACCCTATGAGCGAGGCAGTCGAGTCGTTGAATTTCATCGAACACATAGTTGAGGAAGACCTGAAAAATGGTTATTCAAAGCAAGATTTACGTTTTCGTTTTCCGCCCGAACCGAATGGCTATCTACACATTGGCCATGCAAGTTCGATTTGTTTGAATTTTGGATTGGGATTGCGGTATAACGCACCGGTAAATTTGAGGTTTGACGATACCAACCCGGCAAAGGAAGAACAAGAGTATGTAGATGCCATTAAAAGAGATGTGGAATGGCTCGGTTTTAAATGGGATACCGAACGGTATGCGTCTGATTATTTCCAACAATTATATGATTGGGCGATTGAGTTGATCAAAAAAGGAAAGGCTTATGTAGATGAGCAATCATCAGAGGAAATGGCGGCCCAAAAAGGTACACCCACACAAGCCGGAACCGAGAGTCCGTATAGAAATCGTTCCGTTGAGGAGAATTTAGAGCTTTTTGAAAGGATGAAAGCCGGCGAATTTGCCGAAGGCACACATGTATTAAGGGCGAAAATCGATATGGCATCTTCCAATATGTTAATGCGCGACCCAATAATGTACCGAGTGTTACATAAAGCCCATCACAGAACAAATACCGATTGGTGTATTTATCCGATGTACGATTGGACCCACGGTGAGAGCGACTATATCGAACAGGTCTCACATTCATTTTGTACCCTAGAGTTCGCTATGCACCGTGAACTTTACGATTGGTTTTTGGATCAAGTAGTGGACTCCAAAAAGCTTAGACCTAAGCAACGTGAGTTCGCGCGACGTAACCTAAGCCATACCGTGGTGAGTAAACGGAAGCTGCTACAGTTGGTTGAGCAGAAGGTGGTCAAAGGTTGGGACGATCCGAGAATGAGCACGATATCAGGACTTAGAAGGCGGGGTTACACGCCTGAATCTATCCGTAATTTTGTAGATACCATTGGTATAGCCAAGCGTGATAACCTTATTGATGTTTCCCTTTTGGAATTCCACGTTCGTGAGCATTTGAATAAAATTGCGCCTAGGGTAATGGGTGTACTTAACCCCTTAAAGGTGGTAATCACGAACTACCCAGAGGGAGAAGTAGAGTGGTTGGATACCGAAAATAACCCCGAAGACGCATCGGCCGGTACACGGCAGATTCCTTTTTCAAGGGAACTTTATATTGAGCAGGAAGATTTCAGGGAGGAAGCCAACCGAAAGTTCTTCCGTTTAAAATTAGGGGGAGAGGTACGATTGAAATCTGGATATATCATCAAGGCTGAAAGCTGTACAAAAGATACCGATGGGAATATTATAGAGGTGCAATGTACCTATGACCCTAAGAGTAAAAGTGGAAGTGGAACCGAGGAAAGCCTTCGTAAGGTAAAAGGAACCTTACATTGGGTGTCGGTGGCCCATGCCTTGAAAGCAGAAGTTCGTCTTTACGATCGCTTGTTCACCGATGAGAGTCCCGATACACATAAGGACAAAGATTTTATGGAATTTGTAAATCCTGATTCTTTGAAAGTGATTACCGGTTATTTGGAACCGAGTTTGTCCGAGGCCAAAGCAGGTGATCGTTATCAGTTTCAACGTTTGGGTTATTTTTGTGTGGATCCCGATAGTTCAGATGAAAAATTGGTTTTTAACAGAACGGTCGGCTTAAGGGATACTTGGGCAAAAATTCAAAGCAAATAGATTTAATATTATTACTTGTTGAAACTCTTTAAAGGCAATTTTGTTTTTAAGGAGTTTTTTTATGCGCAACACCCATTTTCCTCGGTATAATTAATTTCTATGGAAAGTATAATGAGTATTGATGATATATATTAAAAACGACTTATTTCCGTGGGATTTCAGGCTGTTTTAAAATTCTCCCTATAGATTGCTTTAGTTGGGTGATTCGGCGCTTTTAAATCGGCTTAAATGGCGTCAGTCCACCTAAAATGTACTTAAACGTCAATTTTAGATTCGATTGAGGTAATTTTTAGAATTTCTTCATGCTAACTTGCATGGTATCTGTTGGAGGTTAAATTTTTTTAGGTCTTCCCTAAAATATTTCTGAACAGATTTAACGTATTATGAATTTAAAAAATTGAGATTATGTCAAATGATAGTGGAAATATATTATTAGCCGTATTGACTGGGGCAATTGTTGGAGTAGGAGCGGGAATTTTGTATGCACCTGATAAAGGAGAGAAAACAAGAAAGAGAATTAAAAAGAATGCCTTAAAGACCAAAGAGGATATTTCAAACAGAATATCACAGGCTACCGATGAGTTGACGAAAACTGCCGAGGCCAAGAAAGTGGATTTTGAACAGAAGCTTGAGGATAGCATTTCAAATATGAGCTATAAGGCTGATGATATTATCATGACTTTGGAAGCTAAATTGGCCGAGCTGAAGAAGAAGAATGCACAACTACAGAAATAGCATATGGCATTTGAGGAACTAAAGGAAAGTATATCAGAAGCCGAGGCAAGCGCCAAGTCATACCTTGATAGTAGTAGGGAGTTTTATAAGTTAAAGGCTTTTAAGCTGCTTATGAAAGGAATTACAGGCTTTGCCCAAGCTGCTTTTCTATCCGTGGCGCTAATATTGGCCCTTCTGTTCCTGTCACTAGGGGCAGCTTTTTGGTTAGGTGGCCAATTGGAGGATACGGCTTTAGGTTTTCTTATTGTCGGGGGATTTTATATACTGTTGGGTATTTTGGTTTTTGTATTCCGACGTACCTTGGTCAAACCGCTCATGGCCCGTTTTTCCGAACTTTATTTTGAAGAAATATGATACCAAAAAAATATACTACGTTCGAACAGATCGATCAAGACTTGAAAATCTTGAAATTGGAGCAGGAGATAGGCCGTGAAAATTTTAAGATGCATGTACAGATTACAAAGAATAGTCTATATCCGAGCCATTTGTTGGGTGGGTTTAGCGGAATTATTCAAAAACTGACCCTGTCCATGGTGGCGAAAAAGCTGTTGAAGAAGTTCAACTAGTATTACTTTAGACTAAAGAATGGCCTTAGGTATAAATTTCCTAAGGCCATTTTTTAATTATTGGGATAGGGGAGGTGAAGCTCCCGTACCTTATGACTCGCTGTCTTTTTTCTTATGTGTTTTTTTCATCGACTCGCCGATCATATTACTTGCCGTAAAGGAGGCGACCATATTGTTTAGCATGTCACTACCCGCTTGTGGTGAATTAGGCAACAGGATCAGGTTGGTGTTGGTTTCTTCACCTATGGATTGTAGGGTGTCATAATGCTGTGTAACAACGATAAGGGCCGAGGCTTCTTGCGAGTTGATGCCAACTTTATTCAGTACCTCTACTGACTCTTCGAGTCCTCGTGCTATCTCACGACGCTGGTCGGCAATACCCATACCTTGGAGTCTTTTACTTTCCGCTTCGGCCTTAGCCTTTTCTACGATAAGGATACGGGCGGCGTCACCTTCGAATTGGGCGGCTATTTTTTCACGTTCCGAAGCATTGATACGGTTCATGGCTTCCTTTACCTGGGCATCGGGGTCTATATCCGTTACCAAGGTTTTAATAATGTCGTAACCATAATCCAACATAGCATCCTGTAGCTCCGATTTTACGGCAATGGCGATATCATCTTTCTTTACGAAAACATCGTCCAATTTCATTTTTGGCACTTCTGCACGGACTACATCAAATACGTAGGAGGTAATCTGCTCGTGCGGGTACTCCAATTTATAGAAGGCGTCGTATACCTTTTCCTTTATCACTACATATTGCACCGAAACCTTGAGTTTTACGAATACATCATCTAAGGTCTTGGTCTCAATAATAACATCCAATTGCTGTATTTTAAGTCCGACCCTTGCGGAAATACGTTGAACGAAGGGTATCTTAAATTGAATGCCCGAATGTCTGACACTAGTGAATTTTCCGAAGGTTTCAATTAAAACCGCGGTTTGTTGTTTGACGATAAAGACTCCTGAGAGGATGGTCACAATAACGAAAAATGCAATTGGTATCCAGAGAAAACTGCCCATAATTTTAGATTTAGATGATTTAATGAATTACTGAATTACTGAATTTACGAAATGCTTTATATATATGTAGTATTTTTCGTGAGTTTGTTACACACCGCTAGTATTCTTGGTTGGGACCAACAAAAAAAGGAGCAACGATTGGTTTTTGCAATCGTTGCCCCTTATCGGAATATAGTGGATATAATTTATGCTAAAGCCGTTATCGCCTTTTGAATACGGGCGATGCTGTCCGTTTTTCCGATCATGGCCATGATATCGAACAAATGAGGACCTTTCATATCGCCGACAATGACCAAGCGCAAGGGCGGCATGACTTTACCGAAGGATAGTTCTTCTTCTCCAATCCATGCTTTTACGGTAGTTTCAACATGTGCCGAGCTAAAGTCCTCTATACTTTCTAGTACTGATACCAAACGGTTTAAAATGTCAGGGGTATCGGCCTTCCATTGTTTTTTGGCGGCCTTTTCGTTGTAAGATGTTGGGGCTTCGAAGAAATAATCCGATAAATCCCAAAAGTCCGACACGAATACGGCGCGTTCCTTGATCAGGCCAACGACCTTTTCAATATAGTCCATGGGTTTGTCATCGACTGCCACCGACTTTGATTTCAAGATTTCGGCATAAAGAGCGGCCAATTCCTTGTCATCTTTATTTTGAAGATATTGTTGGTTGTACCACTTGGTTTTATCAGGGTCAAATCGTGCCCCTGATTTGTTCACGCGTTCTATGCTAAAGGTGTCGATTAATTCCTGAAGGCTAAAAATCTCCTGTTCGGTACCGGGGTTCCAGCCTAAAAGGGCCAAGAAGTTTACAACTGCTTCCGGAAAATATCCGGCTTCCTTATAGCCTTCCGATTCCTTCCAACTTAGGGGGAAGACGGGAAAGCCTAACTTTTCACCATCGCGTTTGCTGAGTTTACCTTTTCCTACCGGCTTCATAATGAGCGGTAAATGGGCAAATTCAGGGGTCTTCCAGCCAAAGGCATCATAGAGTTGTTGGTGTAGGGCCAAAGAGGGCAACCATTCTTCACCCCGAATGACATGGGTAATTTCCATTAAATGGTCATCTACAATATTGGCGAGATGATAGGTGGGCATACCGTCGCTTTTGAAAAGAACCTTGTCGTCTAAGATATTGGTGTCGATTTCAATCGTTCCGCGAATAAGGTCCTTTAGATGCAACTTCTCATCTGGAGGGGTAAGAAAACGTACCACGTAGTCTTCACCGGATTCCAAGCGGTTTTTGACTTCCTCTGGCGATAATGATAAAGAATTGTCCAGTTTCAGTCGGTTGTGCCAATTATATATGAAGGTCTTGCCTTCCGCTTCGTGACCTTTGCGGTGGGCATCAAGGCTTTCCGAGGTATCGAAGGCGTAATATGCCTTTCCTTTGGCAATGAGGGTTTCCGCGTATTCCTTGTATAAATGTTTGCGTTCACTTTGCCTATAGGGACCATGGTCACCCTGTAATCCCGGACCTTCGTCAAAAGCGAGTCCGCACCAGTTCAAGGCATCGATAATATACTGTTCGGCACCTTCTACATAGCGGTTCTGATCGGTGTCTTCGATTCTTAATATAAAATCGCCACCGTGTTTTTTGGCGAATAAATAATTGAATAGGGCAGTGCGGACACCACCGATGTGCAAGGGCCCTGTAGGGCTGGGTGCAAAACGTACGCGTACTCTTTGGCTCATGGCTAAAATATTTATGCCGTAAAGGTATAAAAAGCGCCCTAGCTCCCAAAGGTATAAGCTTTAAACCGCGCTTATATTCGCCTTATTCCGCTTCTAAGAGCTCAGGCCCTTTTTTCCTTATCTTTACAATCTATGAACGCTTATCAGAACATACTTCACAAGCTCAACGCTTTCGTTAGAAAGTACTATACCAAGATGCTGGTTAAAGGCATTTTGCTGTTTATTGCCTTGGGCTTGCTTTTCTTTTTTGTGGTTTTGGGCATCGAGTACATGCTTTGGCTCAATTCTACGGGACGTTTGCTGCTTTTGTTGGGGTGTATATCCGTGGAACTGTTATTGTTGTTTAAATACATTTTAACGCCTTTGTTCTATCTTTTTAGGTTAAAGCGGGGAATGGACAAGAAGGAAGCCTCCGTATTGATCGGAAAGCATTTTCCCGAGGTAGGAGATAAGTTGTATAACCTAATAGAGTTGGGCGAGGACAAGGATCGTTCCGAGTTGCTTTTGGCCAGTATAGAACAGCGAAGCCAGCAGATGGGGGTCGTGCCCTTTACCAAGGCGGTGGATTTTCGCGAAAACCTGAAGTACCTCAAATACTTGGGTATACCGTTACTTGTGATTTTGATAATGTGGCTTACCGGCAACCTTAGGCCTTTTTTCGGATCTGCGGATCGGGTCGTAAATTATAACATGGCCTATGAACCCCCAGCACCTTTTAGCTTTCACCTTTTATCCAATGACCTGAGTGTACTCGACACCGAGTCCTTGACCATTGAAGTGATGACCAAGGGGGAAGTGCGTCCTGAGATGGTTTATATTGAAATCGATGGAAAGCAATCGGTTTTACAAGAATTTGGAGGCCGTTACCAGTATACCTTTGATGCGCCGGTAGGTGATATGAGTTTCGCTTTTACGGCAAATGGTGTGCGTTCTAGGGAATATACCCTAAAGGTATTGAGAACACCGACCGTACAGGACTTTGAGGTAAATTTGCAGTACCCGAGTTATTTGAACATGCCTCCCGAAACCCTAAAAAGTACGGGCAACGCTACCTTTCCGGAAGGTACAAGGGTAACGTGGAAGGTCATCGGAAAAAACACCGAATCGATACGGTTGTTGACCAAAGACACCGTTCAGGATTTTACGATGTCGAAGCAATTCTTCAAACTATCTAAAAGTATATATCGCGATCTGGCCTATGAGATTACCACATCGAACAGTAATGTGAGTGATTATGAGAGATTGGGATATAAGTTCAAGGTAATTCGAGATGCCTATCCGACAATTAAAGTACAGCAGATACGTGATAGCTTGAATCCCAATGTGGCCTATTATGTGGGTGAGGCTTCCGATGACTATAGGTTGAGTAAGGTGAGACTCGTGTGCTATTCGACTTCCCAGCCTGAAGACCGACAAAGTATCGCCATATCTATGCCTGAGACCAATTTTGATCAGTTTTACTATACCTTCCCCTCGGGATTGGATTTGAAATCTGGGGTAGACTATAGCTTTTATTTTGAGGCCACCGATAATGACGCGATCCATAAAGGAAAGAGTAGTAAGAGTCAAGTCTTTTCTTTGGCTTTGTTGGATGAAGCCCAGCTTAAAAATAAGGAGTTGGAATCGCAGCAGGCCATTATTAATAATTTGGATAAATCGCTGAACAAGTTCAAGGAGCAAAAGACCGAGTTAAAGGAATTGAACGAGAACCAGAAGGAAAAAAATCAACTGAATTTTAATGATAAGAATCAAATCAAGGACTTCCTTAGGAAACAACAGCTGCAAGAGAACCAGATGCAAAAGTTTTCGAAGCAGTTAAAGGAAAATCTGAACAAGGGGGACAAGGACGATAAGTTGAACCAGTTGTTGCAAGAGCGATTGGAACGACAGGAGATGGAGGCCAAAAAGAATGAAAAATTACTGGAGGAATTGAATAAGGTGGCTGACAAAATTGATAAGCAATCACTGGCGAAGAAGCTCGAAGAACTAGGTAAAAAACAACAGAACAGCGAGCGAAACCTTGAGCAATTATTGGAATTGACCAAACGGTATTATGTTACGGAAAAGGCGGACCAGTTAGGGAGGGAGTTGGAAAAATTGGCCGAAGAACAAGAAAAAGAAGCACAAAAAAAGGCAGAAGCCAAATCGCTTGAAGAGCAGGAAAAGTTGAACCAGAAGTTTAGCGAGTTGGGTAAAGAACTTGAAGAGTTGGAAAAGGACAATCAAGATCTTAAAAAACCAATGAGTATAGAAATGGATCAACAGAAGAAGGAAGCTGTTGAAAAGGATCAGGAAGAAGCTAAGGATGCCCTTGAAAAGTTAGAGAAAGAGAGGCAATCCGGAGAACCGAAAGAGTCTGGGGAAAAGGCCACAAAGAAGCAAAAATCGGCAGCCCAAAAGATGAAGGAAATGAGTGAAGCCTTATCTAAGGCGGCCGCTGGAGGTGGGGGGTCTTCCATTACCGAAGATGCTGAAATGCTCCGACAAATTTTAGATAACCTAGTTACCTTTAGTTTTAAGCAAGAGCGCTTGTATGAAAATTTGGAGGAAGTCGATGCCAACACCTCACAGTTTTCGAATAGCATACGTAAGCAACAAGAATTACGAGATCTTTTCGAACATGTTGACGATAGCTTATTTGCCTTGTCGTTACGTCGTGCCGAACTTTCTGAATTTGTAAATGAGCAAATCACCGAGGTGTATTACAATATCGACAAGACTTTGGAAAGCGTGGCCGAGAATCAAATATACCAAGGTGTATCTTATCAAAAATATGTACTTACGGCATCGAATAGCTTAGCTGATTTTCTAGCTCGGATATTGGACAATATGCAAGAAAGTATGATGTCCGGTAAAGGGCAGGGTGAAGGAGAGGAATTTCAACTTCCAGATATTATCAAGGGCCAGCAGGAGCTTAAGGAGAAAATGGAAGGCATGGGAAAGGAAGGCCAAGGAAAACCGAGCGAAGGCCAAGGTCAAGGACAAAAGGGGAAGGGCCAAGGCCAACAGGGCGAGGGTAAAGAAGGAGAAGGCCAGAAGAAGGGTAAAGGTCAAGGTGGTGACCAAGGAGACCCTAAGGGAAAGGGACAAGGAAAGAATGGAGAAGGAGAGAACGGTGGGAAGTCCGGAGCCAATGGTGGACAGGGGAGCGGGAACTCTAACCAAGTTTCGGAAGAAGAACTTAAAGAGATTTACGAAATTTATAAAACACAGCAAATGTTGCGGGAGAAGTTGGAGCAGCAGTTGAAGGATATGATGAATTCCGGCGACAGGAAGTTGGGCCAGAAGCTGGTGAAGCAAATGGAAGATTTTGAAAATGACCTGTTGGAAAACGGGGTGACCCAGCGAAGTCTTTCGAAAATAAATAACATTCAGTACGAAATGTTGAAATTGGAGAATGCTACCTTGAAGCAAGGGAAGAAGTCCGAAAGGGAGAGCAACACCAATACCAATCAGTTTAAAAATCCTATCACCTCCAAGCCTTCAGTATTAGAGAATTATCGGGATGAAATTGAGATTTTAAACCGACAAGCACTACCTTTGCGCCACAATTTTCAAAATAAGGTAAAAGAATATTTTAAGAGCAATGATTGAGTTTCATTTTAATACTGATTTTTCTTTGGAGAACCCAGAAAAATATAGCCGTTGGTTAGAACAGCTTATTGAATCCGAACAGGGTTCCTTAGAGCAATTGGATTATATTTTTTGTTCTGATGAAGAGCTCTTGGATATGAATCAAAAATATCTTTCGCACGATACGTATACCGATATTTTGACGTTTGATTATACTGAGGATAAAGCCATAGCGGGTGACATTTTTATTTCGGTCGATAGGGTCAGGGACAATGCCCAGGATTTAAACACCGAATTTGAAGAAGAGTTGCGCCGGGTTATGGCACATGGCGTGTTGCATCTGTTCGGCTATAAGGATAAGACGGATGAGGAAGCCAGTTTGATGCGTACTAAGGAAGAAGAAAAAATGGCAATGTTCCACGTGGAACAATAGGAAGAATATGCCCGTCCGTTTCTAACGGATTGACATGGTTTCATGTAATTAAGAGAGTGTAGAATGTTTGGAGAAGAATATGATGTAATTGTTGTTGGTGGAGGTCATGCCGGAGCAGAGGCTGCTGCCGCTGCAGCCAATATGGGTTCAAAAACCTTGTTGGTGACCATGAACTTGCAAACTATTGGGCAGATGTCCTGTAATCCTGCCATGGGCGGTATTGCCAAGGGGCAGATTGTACGTGAGATTGATGCCTTGGGTGGATATAGCGGAATAATTACCGATAAATCGGCCATTCAGTTTAAGATGCTGAACAAATCCAAGGGCCCTGCTATGTGGAGTCCAAGGGCGCAAAACGACCGAATGCGATTTGCAGAGGAATGGCGATTGGCATTGGAGCGTACGCCTAATGTAGATTTCTATCAGGAAATGGTTGGCGGACTACTTATTGAAAAGGATAAGGTGGTCGGGGTAAAGACGTCGCTTGGCATAGATATTCGCTCCAAAGCCGTGGTGTTGACCAATGGAACTTTTCTAAATGGTTTGATCCATATCGGGGAAAAGCAATTTGGAGGTGGTAGGGCAGGAGAGAAAGCTGCTACCGGTATTACCGAACAATTGGTTGATTTAGGCTTTGAAAGTGGTCGAATGAAGACGGGAACTCCACCTAGGGTCGATGGCCGTTCTTTAGATCATTCGGTGATGATACCCCAACCAGGAGATGTGGTTCCTGAAAAATTTTCCTATTTAGATACACCGGTTCTTACAACACAGCGTGATTGTCATATGACGCATACCAGTGCTTTGGTTCACGATTTATTGCGTGAAGGTTTTGATCGTTCTCCCATGTTCAATGGTAGAATTAAAAGTATCGGACCGAGATATTGTCCCTCCATCGAAGATAAAATCAATCGTTTTGCGGATAAGGATAGCCATCAAATTTTTGTAGAGCCAGAGGGTTGGAATACGGTAGAAGTCTACGTAAATGGATTTTCTACATCCCTTCCTGAAGATGTTCAATACAAAGCCTTACGATCGGTAAAAGGCTTCGAGAATGTAAAATTCTTTAGACCGGGCTATGCGATAGAATACGATTATTTTCCGCCTACGCAATTGAAGCATACGCTAGAGACGAAGCTTGTTCAGAATTTATATTTTGCCGGACAGATTAACGGTACAACTGGTTATGAAGAGGCAGCTTCCCAAGGCTTGATGGCGGGTATAAATGCCCATCTTAAAATCAATGAAAAGGAAGATTTTATACTACAAAGGGATGAGGCCTATATCGGGGTTCTTATCGATGATTTGATTACAAAGGGTACCGAAGAGCCTTATCGAATGTTTACTTCCAGGGCTGAATATCGAACGCTGTTGCGTCAAGATAATGCCGATTTGAGATTGACACCCCGTAGTTTTGAGATTGGTTTGGCGAAGGAAAATCGCTTAAAGCGAATGGAGGAGAAGGAGAAAAAGTCCGATGCCTTTGTGAGTTTTTTTAAGGAAACAAGTGTACGCCCCGAAGAAATTAATCCCATTTTGGACAGTGTGAATTCCGCTTTAGTGAAACAATCCGATAAGATGTTCAAGGTGTTTTCTAGACCCAAAGTTACGATGGAGCACATGCTTCAATTAGATGCTGTTTCCGGGTTTGTAGAAGAACATAATCTAGATAGGGAAGTGATGGAGCAGGCCGAGATTCAAGTGAAATATTCAGGATATATCGAGAAGGAAAAACATAATGCCGATAAATTATTGCGTTTGGAAGGCGTAAAAATCCCCAAGAATTTTGACTATTCAAAGTTGAAATCCTTGTCGTACGAAGCACGCGAAAAGCTCAACTCTATACAGCCGGTTACCATTGCACAAGCGGCTCGGGTGAGTGGGGTTAACCCTTCCGATATAAGTGTTCTCTTGGTGTATTTGGGGAGATAATTTTCTTGATTGTTCCACGTGGAACAATGATGGTTTCCTCCGGACACCAATGAAAATCGGTTGGAGGATATAGATGGCCTTGCCTTAATCGGGCGAGGTTTTTTATTTAAGGCCTTTAAAACAAATAAATAGAACCAGAGAAATCTATTATTGGGTCGAGCGGTTTTAAAAACCAGGCGGCCTTGTATTATGAACGTTTTTCTTAGGCCGAAAATTGTGTTGAATTTTATTTTTGTGGCGATAAAAACTAGATTGAAAATTGCAGCAATGAAATTACTTTTTGGGGGGATTTCTTGTCTGCTTTTATTTCCCTCCTGGGTTCCTGTTCGAATGGGGCCATCCTTAAAAAATACATCAAGTCATCGGTGCGAAAGAATTTAAACGGTCGCTTTCAAAACAGAATAGGTTCATCCTTGGCGAAACAAAAAGAGAAGTAATTTTGTGATTATGTAGGTGCCAAGTTTGAGTTGAATTATGAAAATGCTTATAACGATGTTTCATTTGAAGAGGAGGGGGGAGAATTGATTTTTTTCCACTTTATGGAGTAGGGAAATCGAATGGAGCCTTAAACTTTGTTCCGACGAAAAACAATGTCGGTTAGATTTGGTTTTTGAAAAATGCTGATGAAATTTTACAGGATTGTGATACAAATGTTCGAAATGAAAATTGATATACGGCCATGGAAGTATACCCAAATTTGGTCAAGGATGGTCTTTGTAGAAAATCGTTTTCCAGAGCCATTGTTTTAAATTATCTTCGTTACCTCAAGAAAGAATATCTTACCACGCAGAACTAAAATGAAACCATTTTTAAGAACTAAAGATTTCTCCGTTAGCGGTGAAGAATTTGAATTGCTTTTAGATGAAGATCTACAAATGTTGGTGACCCAACCGCAGCCGAAAGATCTTCAAAAATATTATGAGAGTGATGCCTATATCTCACACACCGATTCCAGAAAGTCTACTCTGGATAAGATGTACCATGCGGTCAAAAAGTTTAGTTTATGGAATAAAGTAAACCTGATCGGCCGTTATGCAAAAAAGAACAAAACGTTATTAGATGTGGGTGCCGGTACGGGCGATTTTTTATTGCATGCCCAAAGTAGGGGGTGGTCCGTTGATGGGGTAGAACCCAGTCTTGATGCGCGCATGAGATCGCGCGAAAAAAAAATGGAACTGGTTTCCGATCTGTCTTTTGTCGCCGGAAACAAATTTCAGGTCATTACACTTTGGCATGTCCTTGAACATTTACCCGATCTCGATAATCAAATAAAGACCATATTGTCACTTTTGGAAACGGACGGGGTTCTTGTTGTTGCGGTTCCAAATTTTAAATCCAAGGACGCAAAGTTCTATAAAGGGTTTTGGGCGGCTTATGATGTGCCCAGACATTTGTGGCATTTTTCGCGTGAAGCTATCGAAGGTAAGTTTGCTTCGCATCAAATGAAATTGATAAAGACCAAACCGATGTGGTTCGATTCGTTCTATGTATCCATGCTTTCCGAAAAATATAAAACAGGCAAGCAAAACTTTATTAGGGCGTTTTGTGTTGGCCTGTGGTCGAATATCCTCGCCTTGTTCAACGGACAGGCATCTTCATTGATATACATTCTAAAAAAGGAGGCTTAGACCTTAAAATCAAGGTTAGAATTGATTATCGAGCGATTTAATGGCGTTTTGACCCAATTGACGTGTATTGGGTCGATTCATTTTTAATCGTTTAAATGAGCGCATTTGAGAAGCTTGTTTTTTATAGCTTTTTCTGATACTCACTTGTAGATGTCATAGGAATTGTTTATGCTGCTATTTTTGCTGTAATTTTGATGATGGGAAGGGATTTTATGGAGAACCATGTCTTGGGTCCACATAAAAAAAATAGTTCTCGTGAATTAGAAAAGCTTTTCTATTTTTGCCCAACTTCGAATGGGTCGATAAACTTTCATCACAAATAATTTTTTCGATTTCAGGTTTGAAGCAACCAAAGCAGATTTTAAATAAAACAGAATTATGAAAAACGTAGTATGGGTATTGGCGATTTTGGTATTGGCCTCTTGCCAACAAGAAAAGATCGGATTTGTAGACAACGTAAAGTTGATGGAAGAGTATCAAGAAAAGATTGACGTTGAAGCCAATTTTAAAGTTAAGGCCGATGCTTTAGCCAAGAAAAGAGACAGTATTTCCCAAGCTTTTCAGCAAGAAGCCCAGGCTTTCCAAATAAAGGCTCAAAAACTATCGCAGCAAAAGGCGCAAGAAGAGTACGGTTTGATGCAGCAAAAAGGTCAGATGATCGGGCAGCAATTGCAGCAAGAAGACCAACAATTGCAATTAGAAGGGCAGACCGAGATGGATAGTATCATCAGCAAGGTAAAGAAAGAAGTCAAGGCGTACGGAAAAGCCAATGGCTATAGCTACATACTTGGTGGCGGCGATGGCGGTTCAGTGCTTTATGGAAAAGATGCAAACGACCTAACGAGCGAAATTGTTAGCTTACTGAACGAGAAGTACAAGAAAAAATAATAAGGCCTTTCAGGGTCTTAAAAGCGTGCTTAGGAATAGCCCTAAGCACGCTTTTTTTATTTCTGTAAGATGTATACCAGAAAGATGGCAGGGACAAAATACACGGCTATGGTCTTCGCTCCTTCATAGTCCTTGGCCAAACGCTGACCGAACATCAGCATCAGCAAGGTTATGCACGATAATATGCCTCCGTATAGGGCAACGTGGCTTTCCCCCATAATTAGCATTTGGTATAAGCCAACGGCGCAGAGGATGCCCGAGGCCATTTCCATTAGGAGTAAGGTGCCCAATAAGATCGGAACCAGTTTTTGAAGAGGTGTATCAGAAAAATGCTCTTGTAGCCATGTGAGGTTTCCCTTCCAATCAAATACTTTGTCGATACCGCTTTGAATAAAGACGATAATCAGAAAAATCAATATCAATATTTCGGTAATAAAGTGAAAAAAAGTGTCCATACTGGCTTGGTTATACGGTTGGTTGCTATTAAGTTACCAAAAATTCCGTAGTATAGCACAGACTAGGCCGCTTTTCTGTGTAAAAGACGTGTCAATTTTATCGATAGGTCGGTAAGGATAATCTTGGAATTTCCGTTGCGTTCAATATGATATATGGCGTCTTCCAACTCCTGTGTAATAGTGATGATATTGTTTTCGTGAATAAAGGGAGCAAATTTTTCAAGGCTAAAACCATCTACGTGAACCTTCATAAAGGCAAGCTCATCGGCATTGAAATTAATAAGCATGGCCTGTCGCATTACCGCAAGGCAATAGAGTAGAAATTTCTTTTGGGTCTCGCGCCCGGTCTTTGCCACTTCCTCGCTCCACATGATCAGGTCTTGAATGGCACTTTTGTTGCCCTTCGCCTTAAAGGCGCTACGTACCCATTGCACGAACCATTTTTCAAATACCAAATCTTCTGAGTCGGAGTTCATGAGGTCAAGGGCCTTGTTAAAGTTGCCGTTTGCCTCATGGGCAATACGCAAGGCTTCTTCCCTTAGGGCGCCTTTTTCGACTAGGGCATTGGCCATTGCCTCTTCGGCCAGTGGGGGAAAATGTAATACTTGACAGCGTGAACGTATGGTCTGTATAATTTGTTCTTCGTCTTCGGCAATCAATATAAAAACCGTTTTATTGGGGGGTTCCTCTATTAATTTTAAGAGTTTGTTGGCGGCCGCGGTATTCATTTTTTCGGCCATCCAGATCAACATGACCTTGTACCCACCTTCGTACGATTTCAAGGCGAGCTTTTTAACCACATCTTGGGCTTCGTCAACCCCGATCTGGCCTTGTTTTTTTTCTATACCGATCAATTGGTACCAATCGAAAAGGTTGCCATAGGGCTGTTCTTTTACGAATTTGCGCCACTCTTCCATATAATGATCGCTCACGGCATGGCTCTTTATCTTGTCGGAATTCGATACCGGAAAGGCGAAGTGCATATCGGGATGCGAAAGCGAACCGAATTTTAGGTTGCAACTTTCGTTGCTTCCGTCGTTTTCCCCTCCTGAGTTTCCGCAGATGATGTACTGGGCGTAGGCAATGGCCATGGGCAAGGTTCCCGAGCCTTCGGGCCCTACGAATAATTGGGCATGTGGAATTCGGCCAGCATCTGCGCTAGTGGCCAAATGGTTCTTAATGTGCGATAGCCCTAAAATAGTGTTGAACAGCATGGCCCAAAGATAACTTTTTTAATACATACATTCTTAGGTGGGCCACTTCTTAAATATGGTTAATATCTATAAGTCTAATGGTTTTCGGTTACCAGTCTAACATCCTTTTTATTACATTTGCGACTCTCTAAAACTGCATGATATGAAAACTGTAAACGACTTTAATTTTGAAAATAAGAAAGCCCTAATTCGCGTTGACTTCAACGTTCCGT
Organism: Zobellia galactanivorans; assembly: GCF_000973105.1. Taxonomy (NCBI): domain Bacteria; kingdom Pseudomonadati; phylum Bacteroidota; class Flavobacteriia; order Flavobacteriales; family Flavobacteriaceae; genus Zobellia; species Zobellia galactanivorans. Next base: position 2,041,751 of record NC_015844.1, read on the forward strand.
TGGACGAGCATTTCAATGTGACCGATTCCAACCGGATTCAAGCGGCCAAACCTACTATTATCAAGGTTCTTGAAGATGGCGGTAGCGCTGTTTTGATGAGCCATTTAGGAAGGCCAAAGGGACAAAGCAATCCGGATCTGTCTTTACAGCATATCTGCAGTACGGTTTCCGATGTTATTGGCGTAACCGTAAAATTCGTAGCCGACTGTGTTGGTGAGGTGGCCGAAAAGGCCGTTGCCGACTTGAAGCCGGGCGAAATTTTGTTATTGGAAAACCTAAGGTTTCATGCTGAGGAAGAAAAGGGCGATGAAGCCTTTGCCGAGCAACTTTCAAAGTTGGGAGACATTTATATCAACGATGCATTCGGTACGGCACACAGGGCCCACGCATCGACCACTATTATAGCCAAGTTCTTTCCGGAAGAGAAATGTTTTGGACTACTATTGGCCAAGGAAATCGAAGCTATCGATAAAGTGATGCAAACGGGTGAAAAACCGGTTCTTGCAATTTTAGGGGGAGCTAAGGTTTCGTCAAAGATTACCATTATCGAGAATATTTTGGACAAGGTTGACCACTTGATTATCGGTGGGGGAATGACCTATACTTTCATCAAGGCCCAGGGAGGACACGTTGGGGACTCCATTTGCGAAGACGATAAAATGGACTTGGCAATGGATATTCTAAAGCAGGCCAAGGAAAAGAACGTTGAAGTTCATATTCCTGTTGATGTTTTGGCAGCTGACGATTTTGCCAATGATGCCAATACCCAAATAGTCGATGTCACTAAAATACCTGACGGATGGCAAGGATTGGACGCCGGTCCAAAAACCTTGGAAATCTTCAAGGAAGTCATTTTGAAGTCAAAGACCATTTTGTGGAACGGACCTATCGGTGTTTTTGAAATGGAGAGTTTTGCAAAAGGAACCATAGCCGTAGGGAATTTTATTGATGAGGCCACTAAAAATGGGGCATTTTCACTTGTAGGTGGAGGTGATTCGGTTGCGGCCGTAAAACAGTTCGGTTTTGAGAACAAGGTAAGTTATGTGTCTACCGGTGGAGGTGCCATGTTAGAAAGCCTAGAAGGAAAAACACTACCCGGTATTGCTGCAATAAAGGGCTAGTAAAGGCGTTATCGATAAACGGGGAGGCTGTGCGCCACCGCTTTATTGGTTAAAAATTTTATTATTCAATAAAAAAGAACGATTTTAGTAGGGTTACGGCATGCTGTAACCCTATTTGTATAAATAAATTCGCCTTGTTTTATAAACACATTTGATGACAAAGAACAGAAAACATTTTCTCACGATATTCTCAAGTCTGGTATTGGCTTTGCCTATAGTGGCCCAAGAACAGGAAAGAGATTCTGTTACAGGCCCTCAAGACGAAACGGTCGGTATGGTATCCGATACCTTGGCGATGGATTTGAACGGTATTGAACAAATGGAGCAAATGGCCCATGACAGTATCGCATTGAACGACAGTCCCATTGTGCTTTTAAAGGACAGTACCGGCTTAAAAGTGAAATTGCGTGATTTGCCGGAAGCCGCTAAGTACGATAGTCTGTGGATGAAGGAACTTTACGCCAACGCAAGCCTCTCACAAGAGATGTTCAACGAGGTTGAAAAGCTGGATTACGACAAGTCCTATCCGACCTCATTGCCTACTGATACCCTCAAAGCCCGTTTGGAGCGATTGAACCAAAAGACTCCGTTCAATATTGCCTATAACCCTTCGTTGGAAAATGTCATCAAATCTTTTCTTTTTAGAAAAAGGGATCTAATGGAACGCATGCTAACGGTAAGCCAGTTCTACTTTCCTTTGTTTGAACAAGAGCTTGACAATTACGATATTCCTTTGGAAATGAAATACCTTTCCATTGTTGAATCCGCATTGAACCCGCGGGCAAGGTCACGTGTAGGTGCTACCGGTCTTTGGCAATTTATGTACGGTACCGGAAAACAGTATAATCTGAACGTGAACAGTTTTGTGGATGAACGGAGCGACCCTATTAAATCGACCACCGCCGCATGCCAGTTCTTAGCGAAATTATATGATATTTATGGGGATTGGGATTTGGCCTTGGCCGCATACAATTCCGGTCCGGGTAACGTGAACAAGGCGATAAGAAGGTCAGGGGGCTATAAGAACTACTGGAACATTCGTCGCTATCTTCCACGTGAAACAGCAGGTTACGTACCGGCTTTTTTGGCTACAATGTACTTGTTTGAATATGCCGAAGAGCACGGTCTAAAGGGGCAACAGGTAGAAAGGGCCTATTTTGAAACCGATACCGTTCATGTAAAGAGCCTTATTACCTTTGATCAGCTAGCCGAACTTACGGGTGTTGGAAAAGAAGAGCTCATCGTTTTGAACCCTTCGTACAAGTTGAACGTTATCCCTTATGTTGAGGGAAAAAAACACGTTTTGCGCTTACCGAAATATGCTATTGGCAGTTTTGTACATAACGAAGAGGCCATTTATGCCCATGTAAAAAAAGAATTGGAGAGCGAGGAGAGTCCCCTGCCGAAATTGGTGAAGGAGGCAGAGGAAAACCGTATTCGCTACAAGGTACGCAGCGGCGATTTTCTCGGACGTATCGCAGAACTCTATGGGGTGCGCGTAAGCCAGATCAAACAATGGAACGGTCTTAGAAGCAACAATCTTAGAATTGGCCAGCGCCTTACCATTTACCCGAGAAGAATGCCAGGTTCAACGGTGGCGTCGACCAAAACATCGACTTCTTCAAAAAACTACGCATCTGGGACAAAGACCCATACAGTAAGGAGCGGGGACTCACTCTGGACCATCTCGAAAAAATATCCAGGAATTTCTGTTGAAAATTTACGACAATGGAACGGTATTAGTGGTAAAAACCTAAAACCGGGCACAAAATTGAAATTGTGCGAATGTTCATCGTAAACCTAAACTTAAAATGAAACAAGCTGGAACATTATTTTTACTCTTAACCCTCTTATTTTCTTCTTGTAAAGAATCAAAAAGCAAAAAATACCTGCCATCTTCAGTTGGCGCGATCAATTCTATGGTCGTTGTTATAGATAACGAACTATGGAAGGGGAGCGTGGGTGATACCATAAGGCGACACTTTGCGGCTCCCGTGGTCGGAATGCCTATGGACGAGCCTTTGTTCACTATTGATCAGGTCGCCCCAAAATTTTTCACGGGATCAATTCGAAATACACGATCTATTCTTTACGTGATGGAAGACTCTCTGAACCTGGCCCACGTAAAAACCGATATGTACGCCTCACCGCAGCGTGTTGGTGTTATTAAGGGTACGAGCAAGGACGAGATAATAGAAAACGTAAAGGCCAAGGCCGATGATATCATCACCGCTTTTAAGGATATGGAAATCGAGGCGGCCCAAAAACGGTTTGAACGCTCATTGAGCAAAGAGACCGTATTGAAAGACAAGTTCGGTATTTCCCTGAACATACCCTCTATTTACAAGGTGGGAAAGCAAGAAGACAATTTTGTTTGGATCGATAGAGAGATACAAAGAGGCACCGCCAATATCACCGTATATGAAATGCCCGGCGATAGTTTTTCGAACGATTCTACCTTGGTAAAGGATATTGTGGCCATGCGTGATTCTATAGGGGCCCTATACATTCCCGGACCCGATGTGCCCAACAAGATCACCCATATGCGCACCGAGCCTGCATTTGCTCCCTATGTTTATCCTGCCGAAATCGGTGGTTTAAAAGGAGTTGAAGTAAGAGGCCTTTGGGATATTAAGAACTTCCCTATGGCAGGACCCTTTCTTACCTACATCTTAAACGATAAGGAAAACAATCGGAAACTGGTGTTGGAAGGCTTTGTATTTGCCCCGGCAACCGAAAAAAGAAACGATCTGTTTGAATTGGAGGCAATCTTGAAGACATTTAAAATAGAGGGAGTCAAAAACTGATTTTACTCACATAAAACAGCAAATACGGCCATCTTCAAAGATGGCCGTATTTGTTTGGTGCCTAAACGCTTTATTTGGGCAAATAGGGGCTTTTGCCTAGTCTTTTCGCCCGGACATAGTAGAAGAACCTCGATTAGGGAGGAAACGACTTTTAAATACGCTTAAAACAAGTATTGACACATTTGGCTTCCATGTCAAAACCTATTTTAACTAATCGTTTTTGGGGTAGCCATAAGGATTCTAACAAACTCTTTTTACAGTCGCTGTACCTAGGGTGTTATCATCTGTAAATGAGGGTAGGGTCACTTAAAAACTTCTCTTAATGTTGAAAGTATACCGTGTCTTTAAGACATAAAAAAACCGCTGTTGGTAGGGCAGCGGTTTCTTTTTCCATATTTTTTGGTTTTTACATATGTGTAATGATGAACTCAGATCTTCGGTTGAGTACGTGGTCCGCTTCCGAACAAGGCGTAGATCCGTCACATTCGTTAAGAAGCTTGCTCTCACCGTAACCGATGGCACTCTCTATACGTTCAGGGGAGATACCTTGGGAAATGATATAGTCCCTAGTGGATTTGGCCCTTTTATCGGATAGGTATTCGTTGTATACTTTGCTACCCCTTGAATCGGTGTGCGATTCAATTTTGATGACCATGCTCGGGTATTCCTTCATTACATTGACGAGCTTATCCAATTCTTTGGCGGCATCAGGTCTGATGTGCGACTTGTCAAAATTGAAATAGATCATTTCGGTCTTGATTTTCTTGATACCATCTTCAATGGCAATCATTTCTTCAAGACGTTTCATGGCGATATCGACTTTTACGGTATCGTTTTTCGTCGTTTCTATCAATCTTTCGTTATCTACAAATTTGTCTTCAACCGTTTTAAGAAGGTATTTGGTTGAGCTGTCGAGGTCCTCGAAAATGAAATTCCCTTCGTCATCGGCAATCGTTTCTTTAAGTTTTATCCCGTTTTCATCTAAAAGCTCGACCAAGGCCTGGGGCATTACTTCACCCGTTACCAGTTCGGTGACAACACCGGCAATGGCATTATGGTTGGCAGGTGTTTCCTCTAGGGTCAAACGTTTGAACGAATAAATATCGTCATCGCCTTTGCCGCCTTCACGGTTCGAGGCAAAATATCCCTGTTGGTTGGCTTCGTTCACGATATATGAAAAGTCATCCTTATTGCTGTTTATCGGTTGTCCGAGATTTTTTACTTCTTGAAAACCGTTTTCGGGATCGTAAGCGCTCTCATAGATGTCCAATCCTCCAAGACCGGTTAATCCATCCGAAGAAAAATATAGCTTTTCCCCATTAAAGAAAGGGAACATTTCGCGTTGTTCCGTATTGATGCTCGGACCCAAGTTTCTGGGCTCGGAGAAACTGCCGTCATCAAGCACGTCTACAACAAAGATGTCGGTTTTGCCCAAGCTACCTGGCATATCTGAAACAAAATAAAGCTGCTTGCCGTCAGGACTCAATGCGGGGTGGCCCGTGGAGTAATTATCGCTATTGAAAGAGACTTCCGTCGCTTCGGTCCATTCGGTGTCCACTTTGATCGATTTGTAGATTTTCAAATGGTTTATGCCCTTCTTATCCCTCTTGAGTTTTTTACCGTAGTTGTTGCGGGTAAAATACATGGTCTTGTTATCGGGTGAAAACGTAACCGAGGCTTCATGGTATTTGGTATTAATTTTTTTGGAAAGCTTTAAGGCTTCCTTTAGGTCGTTCGTCTCTTCGTTTATTTTGGCCACGTACAGGTCGAGGTAAGGCTGGTTGTTCCACTTGTACTTACGGGAGGTAAATATAGAGGAGTCTTTGGCGGAGGAAAAAACCACCTGATTTGAATCAAGGAACATTGGGGAAAAATCGGAGTACTGGGTATTTATGGCCAAATTTTTGAGTTCTAAATCGCTTTTGGAACTTAGGATGTTGTCCAAAGTGGTCTCATTCGCTTGGGCCCTGTTCGCCAATGCGTCGTTAGGGGTATCCTTAACTTTTTTGTTGTAGAGGCGCATAAGGCGTTTGGATCGGGCAAATTTTCCGGTGCCTTTTAGGGAATGGGCGTACTTAAAAATATTCTCGGAAGACATCTCTTCGCCATAGTTTTCATAAAGTACGTTGTACCATTCGTATGCCTTTTCCATATTGGTGTTGAAATAATAGGCGTCGGCCGCTTTTTGGATGACATCTTTTGATCGGTATTTATCACCTTTTTCCAATGCCTGTTCGTATAGTTCGGCGGCTTCGGCATACCACATTTTATCAAAGAAATGATCGGCTCTTTGAATGAGTTTGGTCTTGTCGGAAGATTCACTGATGCCGCGCTTTGGTGTGGTTTCAGTAACGGCGGACATCCCGTCTTCACGTGTTTCAATGACAGGCATGGCCGGTTGGTCTTTGAGAGAGGCTATGCCACTTTCAATAGTTTTGGCTTCGTCGTCGAACATTATACCTTCACCACCAATAGCTTCACTGTTTTCAATTTCCAATATCCAAAGATCATTTTTGTATGTACCGTCTAGTTTTGAAACCCATGCATCTACGGCCTCTAGTCCAAAAGGATAATAAGCTATATAGAGGTAATTGAGGTCATTGTTTGTGTTTTTGATATAGTTGGCCGATTCAAAGCCTTTTCTTTTTAACTTTTTGACGGTTTTGTCAAGTGTTTTAGAATCGGTGAAAACCCCGGAAATGAGGTAATAGCCGTTTTCAACACCTTCAAGGTCGCTGAAGGTTCGGTTGGGAATACCGTGCCGATCGGCAGCCGCTTCAAACGTTTCGGTGACGGAAAAGCTTTCTTCCGAGACTGGGGTAAAATCAACACTTGGGGTTTCGGAAGGGGGTGCGATTTCTTCCGAGTCGATATTCTGAAACTCTTGGGCCATACAGGTGAACGACACTAGAAAAATATAGGCGGCGATTAGTTTTTTCATGATTTGGTATGTTGAAAAAAAAATTTGCCGATCCATAAGATACGGCATGTAGGGTTTTTAAAAAACGTAGGTGCTAAGGCTATTTTGGATAGGGGGATACCTTAACTATTATTCTTTGATAACGTAAATTTCAGGTGAAGGTTATACGCGAGCTTTCTTTTGTTGTGAAATGCTGGTTTTGAGGCATGAAACCCTATACGAACGATGCCTGAAGAGTAGGCCTTCTCAAGTCTGGGAGGTCGAAGGGAACAAGTGATTCCCCGTAATCTGCAATATAAATATACTAAATGGTATATTTGTGGAACAAAAAAAACCTCTGCTTTGGGCAAAGGTTTCTAACTAAAATTATGTCGTAATAAATTAGTCTTTCTTTTCTTCTAGGGGCTCGTCTTCTTTAGAAGCATCTTTGAATTCTTTTATACCACTACCAAGTCCGCGCATCAATTCAGGAATCTTTTTTCCTCCAAACAATAAAAGAACCACCAACACGACGATGGCTATTTGCCATGGTCCTATCGCCAAAAATATCTGTAAAGTTGTCATAGTTTTGTTTTTAAACAGATTCAAAGATACTAAAAAAGTTACTCCGATCACCGTAAATGTAGTGGCAACGCAATTATTTTAACAGATATGCCCGAGTTTTCTTAAATGTATTATAAGCTAGACCGTGGTATTTCAAAGAATCATTAATTTCGGGCAACCGTATAAGAATCCGATTCCATCCTTTATATTTGCTTTATGGCGAAAAAAGTCAAAAAGAGAAAAGAAATCAAACGCAAGCTACTGCACAAGTACCGTTTGGTCATTCTTAATGAGTCTACCTTTGAAGAGAAAATCTCTTTCAAGCTGAGTCGCCTGAACGTTTTTGTTACGGGTTCGCTCTGTACCATTGGTCTTATCGCACTCACCACCCTGCTGATTGCCTTTACGCCGCTGCGGGAATATATACCGGGCTACTCGAGTACCAAACTTAAGAAACAGGCTACTGATCTGACCTATAAAACCGATTCTTTGGTGGCGTCCCTACATAATACGAATCGATATTTAGAGAGTATACGTATGGTCTTACGAGGGGATGTGGCATCACAGGAAGTGAATTTGGATTCATTGCGCGAACGTTTTAAAATTGACCCATCGAGTATAGACCTTACCCCAATAAAGGAAGATTCGCTATTAAGGGCCGAGGTGGCCCTGGAAGATAAATACAATTTGTTCGAGCGTAATGCCACAGGGGCCGAAATCGAACTATTTCCTCCCTTGAGCGGTGAAATATCAAACGCTTACGATCCCGAAAAACAACACTACGCGGTTGATGTAACGGCCCCTAAAGACACCCCTATAAAAGCAGTTGCCAACGGTACCGTAATTTTCTCCGAATGGACGGCCGATACAGGTTATGTCATTATTCTAGAGCATAAAGACGGACTCATAAGTGTTTACAAGCACAATGGTTCACTCAATAAAAGGCAAGGCGAAGTGGTCAGGGCCGGAGAAGTGATTGCCTCCGTAGGCAATACCGGCGAATTCACCACCGGACCTCATCTACACTTTGAATTATGGAGCAACGGTAATGCGGTAAACCCCTTAGACTACATAGATTTTTAAGCTTATACCCCTAATTAATTACGGAAGTGCCGTGGCCGATGTGCTCACCTAAACCTGGATATTTGATTCTTACATATGTCGATAAAATCACTTGCAGCAAAAATTTTCGCAAAACGCATCGCCAAGCAAACGGCGAAGTGGAGAGATAACCCTGTAGCGACCCAAGAAGCCGTCTTTCGTGAATTGATTCAAAAGGCGAAGCGTACCAAATTCGGTGTCGACCATGGTTTTGAGCACATAAAATCGCACGAAGATTTTAAGAAAAAGGTGCCCATACGTGATTATGAGGCCTTAAAACCTTATGTACAAGAAGTTGTAGAAGGCAAGGAAAATATCCTTTGGCCGGGCAAACCCATTTATTTTGCCAAAACCTCGGGAACGACTTCAGGGGCGAAATATATCCCCATTACCGATACTTCCATCAAACATCAGGTAAACGCATCGCGTAATGCCATTCTCAATTATATTGACGAAACCGGAAATGCCGATTTTGTTACCGGGAAGATGATTTTTTTACAAGGGAGTCCCGAACTGGATGAAAAAAACGGAATCAAATTGGGTCGGCTCTCAGGCATTTCGGCTCACTATGTGCCCAACTATCTCCAGAAAAACCGCCTCCCCAGTTGGGAGACCAATTGTATTGAAGATTGGGAGACCAAGGTAAATACCATTGTCGAAGAGACCATGAACGAAGATATGACCGTTATTGCGGGCATACCCTCTTGGGTTCAGATGTATTTTGAAAAGTTGGAAAGTAAGTCGGGACAGAAAATAGGGGACCTCTTCAAAAACTTTCAACTCTTTATTTACGGAGGGGTCAATTACGAACCGTATCGGGCCAAATTTGAAGGTTTGATCGGCAAAAAGGTAGATAGTATAGAGCTCTTTCCGGCAAGTGAAGGCTTCTTTGCCTATCAAGATGCCCAAAATGAAAAGGGGATGCTTTTGTTGTTGGATTCGGGAATATTCTATGAGTTTGTTAAGGCCGATGAATTCTTTGATGAGAATCCCGAACGGATTACCATCAAAGATGTAGAGCTGCACGTGAACTACGTGATGATTATTTCCACAGATGCCGGTCTTTGGGCCTATAACTTAGGGGATACCGTTCAGTTTATTTCTTTAAAGCCCTATAAAATCATTGTTTCTGGGCGAATCAAACATTTTATCTCGGCCTTTGGTGAACACGTAATCGCGAAAGAAGTGGAAGAAGCCATGCAATTGGCGGTGAACGAAACCGGGGCCAGTATAAACGAGTTTACGGTAGCACCCCAAATTACTCCCGAGGGCAATCAATTGCCCTATCACGAATGGTTGGTGGAATTTGAAAAGGAACCCACCGATATGGCGAAGTTCATAGAAATTCTAGATGTTTCCTTACAAAAGCAGAACAGTTATTATTTTGACCTGATCGATGGGAAAATCTTGCAGACCCTAAAGGTCACACCAATAAAGGAAGGCGGTTTCAACGCTTATATGAAATCGATTGGAAAACTGGGGGGGCAGAACAAGGTTCAACGTTTGGCCAACGACCGTAAAGTGGCGGATGGATTGGTTTCTTTCAAGAAATAATACGAAGAAGAATATTTTCTTTTTGGTAGGGCGCAATAGTTGCCATATTTTTAATCTTAAGAACAATTGAAGACGGATATCGAGCAAAGAAAAAACCAACATTTACCTTGTTCTCGATACCGGGAAAAATATTGTAATTTTGAACGAAATTAGTTATGGGAAATACAACTAACAATACGAGGGCTCAAGAATCTACAAATGCCATTGAACGCCTCTATATCACAATGCGCCATCTGTTCAACCGTGGTTTCTATAAACCTACGGGCGTATCGGGTGAATCGTTGAAAAACGCATTGCTGCAACTTCGACCTGAAATATACGGATCCATAGCTGAAGAAAAGGCCGAGTTGAGCGGACTCATTTATGTTCTTGAACGCTTGCCAAAGGGCATCGAACAATGCCGATTTATCAATTTGACCTCAGATGAAGGGTATAGCAAATCCCACTTTGTACCTATAGTACCTCCCAAACGGCGAAGAAATTGTTATCGTATCGATGACGAACAAATGAACATCGAAATTACCCGTGGACGCTCAGATATCTACGATATTTTGACCCACCTTACGTTTCTGTTCATTGAGTCGGAGAAAATCTGTAAAAGGGTGTTGATCGAAGATACCGATCGTACGATACGTGATTGGTCTAAATTGGAAGAGGCCGTCAATAAGGATGAACTTAGTTTGGCAGAAAGAGAGGTGGCCGTTATACATACCGCAAATATCTTAGGCCGCTCCTTCATTGAAATTATGGAGGTTCATGAGCAATTTGCCACCGAAGAACAACCCGATCGCTTTTTGGAAATTGTTTATTGGTTGGGCAAATTGGCCATAGAAGAAGAAATTACCGGTAATAAAAGGGCGATAACCTTCAGTTCGCTATTGCGCGAGCGTTTGGGCCACCATATCCACGGGGAACGTTGGGCGGACACCATTAAGGAAACCTTGCGAAAGAACGGACTCTTACATCGGCCGATTCATATCATCAGTGCGAATATGCACAGTGTAATGAATACCTTATTCGCCAAAAATGCCTTAAAAAAGGAATTTTCCGGAAAGGAATCCTTAAAAATCTATGAAGCCTTAAGCTCTTCCTTAAATGAAGAACTGAGAGCCAAGGTTACGGTAGTGGCCAAAAAGAACGGGATGATCGCTATTGATGATTTTTCAGGTACCAACATAGACGTACAGTTGTTCGATACGGCAAAAATGAGTGCGGACGCTTGTGGTTATGCTTTGCCCAAAGGGATAAAAGAAGAGGAAAAGCCGGTAATCTTTGTAATGGATTATGCCTTTGGCGAACAAGCCTATGAAACCATTGATGAACTCTTGAAGCCTTATAAGGAACCGGGCAAAGAACCGGTTTTTCTGAATGTAGCTTCTATTTCCGTGATGGGAAAGGCGGGTATTCTTGAAGGAGGAAAAGGAGATTTGATGATTCCTTCGGCCCATATCTTTGAAGGTACGGCAGACAATTATCCGTTCAAAAACGAACTGTGTGCCGACGATTTTAAAGGACACGGACTTAAGGTTTTTGAAGGTACCATGGTAACTGTTTTGGGTACTTCCCTTCAAAACAAGGATGTGCTCGAGTTTTTTCACCAAAGTACATGGAACGTGGTAGGCCTTGAAATGGAAGGGGTTCATTATCAAAAGGCCATACAATCAGCCTCCAAGATTCGTAAAAGCATACAGGATAATGTTAAAGTACGATATGCGTACTATGCCTCCGATAACCCATTGGAAACCGGAAGTACCTTGGCCTCGGGCGGCCTAGGAACTACAGGGGTAAAGCCTACCTATCTCATAACCGAGAAAATATTGGAACAAATTTTTAATTCATAATAGATGACCGATAACAAACCAAACAGTACTACTTCCTCTGATGAAATCGATTTGGGGCAGTTGCTCAAGATGATTGCGAATGGCTTTAACCGTGTGGGAATCGCTTTTTTACGTGTGTTTTTATACCTTAAGAGGAATGCACTCATATTAATCGGTCTGATTGTGCTGGGCGTGGTCATTAGTTTTGTATTGAGCATGCTGGGGAATGAAAAATTGAAATCGGAGACCATCGTAAGACCCAATTTTGACAGTACGGATTATGTGTACGATGCCATTGCGGAAATACAGTCCAACATTTACAGTCAAGACACGGCCTTCTTTCAAAAAATGGGGATTTCGGTACAAGACTTAAAAGGGTTTCGAATTGATATTCAACCTATTTCAGACCTAGAGGAGGCTAAGGAGAAGGAAGAGCAGGAACTGCGTTATCTGGAGCTTTTAGAGAGTTTTAAGGAGGAGAGCTTTGTCGTCGATATTGTACGTTCAGAACTTACCAAAAAGAGTATTTTGGCCCACCGTGTGACCTTTACGTATATCGATGCTGACAAGGGAACCGAAGCGGCCCGGAAAATATTGGATTATATTAACGGCAATGCCTATTATGATAAAGTTATAAAGACATTTAAGGAAAATGCTCAAATGCGGATCGACAAAAATACCGGGCTTATTGCTCAAATTGATCAGCTTTTGGAGAACTACTCCAAAACCTTATTGAGGGAGGGTTCCGAAAAGGCAAATGGTTCGGTTTATATGGAAAACGAAAGTGCCTTGAACATAGCTTCCCTATTGACCCTAAAGAACGATTTTTTAAAGGAAATAGAGGAAAAGAAAGCGGAACTTACGAATCAAGGAGAAATCCTTAGTATTATCAACATGGGAAACCCCCAAGTCTTTAAAAAGCCTTTTTTTAACGATAAGTTCTTCTTGGTGCCTATGGCCTTGGTGGTTTTGTTTTTTGTGATATCCTTTATTCGGTTCTTGAACAGGAGAGCTAAAGAGTTGCAGTTATAGAAAAGCAAAAATGCCTAATAGAACAATTCTTATAACAGGTGGGGCGGGTTTCATAGGAAGCAACTTCATTCCGTTTTTCTTGGAGGAACATCGCAATGTTTCCATCGTGAACCTTGACAAACTTACCTATGCGGGAAACCTTGACCATCTCGAAGAAGTTAGAAATAACGAACGGTATAAGTTTGTTCAGGGCGATATTTGCGATGCCGGTTTGGTGGGGTCAATTTTTAACAACGACCGCATTACGGATGTTATTCACTTTGCGGCAGAGTCTCATGTAGACAATTCAATAGAAGGCCCCGAGGCATTTATTAGGACCAATATCAACGGAACCTTTACCTTGCTGGAAGCTGCGCGGAAACATTGGCTGGATAAGGCGAATCGTGCGAAGGCCGGTTTTGAAACCTCGCGTTTTCACCATATTTCTACGGATGAGGTCTATGGTAGTTTAGGGGAATCGGGATTTTTTGATGAAAATACCGCATACGCCCCCAATAGTCCTTATAGCGCTTCGAAGGCGGCTTCCGATTTTTTGGTGAGAAGTTATTTTCATACCTATGGACTTAATGTGGTTACCAGCAATTGTTCTAATAATTACGGGCCTAAACAGCACGATGAAAAATTGATTCCGACCATTATCCGAAAGGCCTTGGTGGGAGAGGAAATCCCCATTTATGGAGATGGGAAGAATGTTAGGGATTGGTTATATGTACTGGACCACTGTACGGGTATAAATGCCGCCTTTACCCAAGGGAAAGCAGGAGAAACCTATGTTATTGGAGGGAATAATGAACACAACAATATTTTCATTGCCCAAAAAATATGTGCTATTTTAGACGAAGTACATCCGAGGCAGGGAGGAAGCTATAAGGAACAGATAACCTTTGTTAAAGATCGTTTGGGACATGATTTCAGATATGCCATAGATGCGACCAAGATTAAGACGGAACTCGATTGGAGACCGAAATCGGATTTTGATTCCGGACTTCGGGAGACGGTTTCGTGGTATATAAACAAATATCAGAAGGTTTAGCGTATGAAGGGTATCATTTTAGCAGGAGGGTCAGGAACGCGCTTACATCCCCTTACATTGGCCGTAAGCAAGCAGCTTATGCCCATTTACGACAAGCCGATGATATATTACCCATTGGCCACCCTTTTGTCCGCAGGTATTCAAGAAATTTTGATCATAACGACCCCACAGGATATTGGCCTTTTTCAAAAATTATTGGGAGACGGAAGCCAATTGGGCTGTGATTTTCAATATGCCGTACAAGAGAACCCGAACGGATTGGCAGAAGCTTTCATTATAGGAGCTGATTTTATAGGGAACGATAAAGTTGCCCTTATTTTAGGCGATAATATTTTTTATGGCTCTGGCCTTGCAAAGTTACTCCAGGCGAACAACGACCCTGATGGTGGTATTATTTATGGCTATCACGTACAAGACCCGAAGCGCTACGGTGTAGTGGAGTTTGATAAGGACGGAAAGGCAATTTCCATAGAGGAAAAACCCCAGAACCCTAAATCTAATTATGCGGTTCCAGGCATCTACTTCTACGATAATGAGGTATTGGAAATAGCAAAGCGCATTAAACCCAGCCCTAGGGGCGAATTGGAAATTACCGATATCAATAAAGAGTATCTCGCTAAGGAAAAATTGACGGTGAGTATCTTAGATCGCGGTACGGCCTGGTTAGATACCGGAACCTTCAGTTCCCTTATGCAGGCCTCGCAATTTGTTGAGGTAATTGAAGAGCGTCAGGGGCTAAAGGTGGGAGCCATTGAAGAGGTGGCCTATACGATGGGATATATTTCTCGGGAACAACTACATAAATTGGCCAAACCGCTGGTAAAAAGTGGTTACGGCAGCTATTTGTTAGAGTTATAATCGACGGAAAACCGCAATATGAAAATAACGGAAACCAGCTTAAAAGGCTGTTTTATAATACAACCGAGATTATTTAGAGATGAGAGAGGTCTCTTTTTTGAATCGTATCAACAGAAAAAATTCGAAAGCGCTATCGGGAAAGAAGTCCAATTTGTCCAAGATAATATCTCGGTATCGAAAAAAGGAGTACTTAGAGGGCTTCATTTGCAGACAGGGCTTCATGCCCAGGCCAAATTGGTGCAGGTAGCCCATGGGGAAGTATTGGATGTGGTAGTCGACTTAAGGCCTGAAAGTCCTACTTTCGGACAGCATTTTAAGCAAATATTGTCAAGTGAAAATAGAACCTCTATTTTTATACCAAAAGGTATGGCCCATGGTTTTTTGACCTTGAGCGAAGAGGCCACCTTTATGTATAAGTGCGATGCTTTTTACAACTTGGCTTCCGAAAGTGGTATAATCTATAATGACGAGGATTTAAAAATTGATTGGGAGGGCCCGGTAGAGTCGCCCATTATTTCTGAAAAAGACAAGTTACTTCCTACCTTTAAAGAATTTTTTCAATGAAGTCCGTACTCGTTACCGGGGCCAAGGGGCAGTTGGGGAAAAGTATTCAGAAAATCGCTTCTGACTACCCACAATTACACTTTACATTCGCTGATTCCAAAGATTTAGATATTACGGATCCAAAATCCATTGCGGAAAAACTTTCGAATAAGGCCTTTAGCCATTGTATCAATTGTGCTGCCTATACCAATGTAGAAAACTCTGAAAAAGAGCCTGAGAAGGCGTTTAAAGTCAATTCACAGGGCGTTAGGAACTTGGCGTTGCTTTGTCAAGAACAACAAACGGTACTGATCCATATTTCAACGGACTATGTTTTTGACGGGGAGAAAGGTTCTCCATACTTGGTGACCGATACAACGAATCCCATCAATGTCTATGGGGCATCTAAGTTGGAAGGGGAACAGCATATTCAAAATTTGATGAGTGCCTATTTTATTGTAAGAACGTCTTGGCTCTATTCGGAGTATGGAAAAAACTTCTATAAGACGATTCTTCAAAAAGCCAAAGAAGGAGCTGATCTTAGTGTGACCGATGAGCAGGTCGGTTGCCCGACCCATGCAGAAAATTTGGCCAGATATGTATTGGATTTAGTCGTAGAAGACCGTGAAACTTATGGCATTCACCATTTTACGGATGAAGAAAGTTTAAGTTGGTACGGTTTCGCACAAAAAATACTAAGTGAAAATAATCTGGCGGATAAGGTGCGGCTTGAGAAAGCGAAGAATTATCGTACTTTTGCTAGAAGGCCTAAGTATAGTGTCTTAAAAAAATAATAGAATAAATTTCCCAATATGTCTACCCCTACATTTTTTGCCCATGAAACCGCCGTTGTCGATGAAGGTTGTACCATTGGAGAAGGTACTAAAATATGGCACTTTTCCCACATCATGTCCGATTGCAAAATAGGGGAAAGGTGTAATATTGGGCAGAACGTCGTAGTCTCGCCCCAGGTAGTGCTCGGTAACAATGTTAAAGTTCAAAACAATGTATCGATATACACGGGCGTTATCTGTGAGGATGATGTTTTTCTAGGGCCATCCATGGTCTTTACGAATATCATCAATCCTAGAAGTGCCATTATCCGTCGCGATAGTTATCAGGAGACACTCGTAAAGGAAGGAGCTTCGGTCGGTGCCAATGCTACCATTGTCTGTGGCAATGCCTTAGGAAGGTTTTGTCTTATTGGTGCCGGTGCGGTAGTGACCAAGGAAGTACCCGATTATGCGCTTATTGTCGGAAACCCCGGGAGGCAGATAGGTTGGGTAAGCGAGTACGGCCACCGTCTAAAATTTAACGAGGACCATTTGGCCATATGCCCAGAAAGTGGACAAGAATACAAGTTAGAGGGCAATAGTGTAATACGAATAAAATAATACTAAATCATAGACCCTATATGAAAATCGATTTTGCCAACCTGACCAAGGCGTATGACGAACATAGCGCCGAATTTGAGCAGGTATCTTTAGATGTGATGTCATCGGCCAGGTATATTTTGGGCAAGGAAACGGAAGAGCTTGAAACATCTTTGCGAGAATATGTAAAAAGCGATTATGCTTTAGGGGTCTCATCGGGCACCGATGCGTTGTTATTAAGTATGATGGCATTGGGCATACGAGGAGGGGATGAAGTCATAACCACGCCTTTTACCTTTATAGCTACGGCCGAGACCATTGCCTGTTTGGGAGCAAAACCGGTTTTTGTCGATATAGATGAAGAAACCTTCAATATAGACGTTTCTCAAATCGAGAAAGCCATAACCGACAAGACCAAGGCTATTATGCCGGTATCGCTATATGGGCAAATGGCCGATATGGACGAAATCAACGCCATTGCTGCTAAACATAACTTGGTGGTGATCGAGGATGCCGCACAGAGCTTTGGGGCCCTTTACAAGGGAAAACGAAGTTGTTCGGCCTCAACCATTGGCTGTACCAGTTTCTTTCCCGCAAAACCATTGGGATGCTTTGGTGACGGGGGAGCGGTCTTTACACAAGACCGGGAGCTTTACGAGAAAATGAAAGCGATGCGCGTACACGGACAGGTAAAGCGCTATACCCACAAATATATCGGTATGGGCGGACGATTGGACAACCTTCAGGCCGCTATCCTGAACGTAAAGCTTCGACATTACGGGAAAGATATTGAAAGAAGGCAGCAGGTTGCCAAGCAATACACCGAATTGCTCAAGGGCCATGTATTGACACCGAGCATAAAAGAAGACCGAACTTCGGTCTGGGCACAGTATACCATTAGAATCAAAAACCGGGAAGAACTCCAGTCTAAACTGAAGGAAGCTGGTATTCCTACCGCGGTACACTATCCGATACCCATGCATTTACAAGAATGTTTTGCTTATTTAGAACACAAAAAGGGTGATTTTCCCATTAGCGAGACTTGTGCTTCAGAGGTCATGAGCCTTCCCATGAATCCGTATTTAACCACCGACGAAATAGAATATATAACATCAAACATAATAAACTCTTTTAGATGAAAAACTTCGCACTAATTGGCGCAGCAGGCTATATAGCGCCCAGGCACATGAAAGCCATTAAGGATACAGGAAACAACTTACTTACGGCTTTCGATAAAGGCGATAGTGTGGGAGTAATCGATTCTTATTTTCCCAATGCGGACTTTTTCGTCGAATTCGAGCGTTTTGATCGCCATATAGAAAAGTTGAAATATGAAAAGGATACTTACTTAGACTATGTAAGTATCTGTTCGCCCAATTATCTTCATGATGCGCATATTCGGTTCGCATTGCGTAGTGGTGCCGATGCCATTTGTGAAAAACCCTTGGTACTCAACCCTTGGAATGTAGATAAGTTGCAGCATGTTGAGGAAAAGACGGGCAAGAAAATATACAACATTTTACAGTTAAGGGTACACCCCAGTATTATTGCCTTGAGGGAGAAAGTAAAGAACGCCAAGAAGGATACAAAATTTGAAGTAGACCTTACCTATCTTACCTCTAGGGGACACTGGTACCATACCTCATGGAAAGGAGACAAGACAAAGTCAGGGGGTATAGCTACCAACATAGGGGTGCATTTTTATGACATGCTCTCTTGGATATTCGGAGATGTACAGCAAAATATCGTACACGTGCACGAAAACGACCGTGCTGCGGGTTATTTGGAGTTCGAGAACGCCAGGGTAAAATGGTTTCTTTCGATCAGTTCAAAGTACTTGCCGAAAGAAATTAAGGAAAAAGGGCAGACTACCTTTAGGTCTATTACCATAAATGGCGAGGAATTGGAATTTAGCGGCGGTTTTACGGACCTTCACACCATGGTGTATAAAGATATACTCGCGGGCAAGGGTTATGGCGTAGATGCGGCCCGAACGGCTATTGAGATTGTTCATGATATTCGAAACTCGAAGCCTGTGGGTTTGAAGGGGGAGTATCACAGTTTTTTGAAATAGTAAATAAATTTTATGAAAATAGTAGCCATAATTGGAGCGAGGCCCCAGTTTATCAAACATTTTCCATTTGAACTGGCCTGTAAGGGGAAGGTTGAACTGGTAACGATTCATACGGGGCAACATTATGATGCAAATATGAGTGAGGTTTTTTTCAATCAACTGAAAATGACCCAGCCCGATTATACGCTACATGTTGGAAGTGGTGCCCACGGTGAGCAAACGGGGAAGATGATGATCGAGATAGAAAAAATCATAGAAGAGACGAAGCCAAATGGGGTGGTTGTTTATGGCGATACCAATTCAACTCTAGCTGGTGCATTGGTGGCATCAAAAATGCATATTCCTTTGTTTCATATCGAAGCGGGTTTGAGAAGCTTTAATAAAAAAATGCCCGAAGAGGTGAATCGCGTGCTTACCGATCATATTTCAGACTTACTGTTCGTACCTAGTGCTATTTCTGTACAGAACCTTGAAAACGAAGGGGTTCGAAAAGGAGTACATGTAGTTGGGGATATAATGAAGGATTTAGTGCAATATGTAACCCAAAACGATTTATTGAGGGAGCATGTTCCAAAAGAAAGGAACTTTTATTATGCAACCATACATAGGCCCTATAACACCGATGAAAAAGATCGACTAAAACATGTGTTGGACGTTCTTGAACAACTGGATAAAAAAGTTGTTTTTTCACTTCATCCAAGAACGAAAAACTTGGCTTCCAGCTATGGTTTAAATCTAGAAGACTATACCAACATCAATTTTATAGAACCACAATCCTATTTCTCCAACCTGGGGTACCTTCAAAACTCGGATGGTCTTATTACAGATAGTGGGGGCATGCAAAAAGAAGCTTTTTGGCTCAAAAAGAAATGCGTGACCATACGAAAAGAGACAGAGTGGAGGGAAACCTTGGAAGACAACGCAAATGTTCTTGTATTTACGGATTTGTTGAAAATTAAAGAAGAATTGCAAAAACTCCCGAAAAAATGGGATGAAACCTTGTACGGTGATGGCGCTAGTGGATCAAAAATGATTGATAAGATTATTCAATTTTTGCAATAAACCGGAGCTTGGGAAAAATTAAAACAATAATTAAAGGTTTAATTTCTTCTGCCTTTTTTAAAAATACCCTTAAAATGAGTTTGGGAGTTGTTGTATCACAACTCCTGAACCTCATTTATATTCCCATATTTGCTAGAATTTTTGCTCAAGAAGCGTATGCTCTGCAAGGCAATTTTTTGTCAATTCTGAACATTGTATTTGTCGTTGCGTCTATGGGGCTATCCTCCGCAATGGCCGTTCCGAAAAAGCAAAAAGAAGTCGATAAAATACTTAGGGTGGTTTTATTGTGCGCCTTGTGTATAAGTTTAGTTATTATGATATTCTTAGGGCTGTCATATTTGCTTCAACTAAACTTAGGGCTTCTTATTTTTAAAGTTGATGGCTATTTAATTTCTTTGCTATTTCCTATAGCTCTTTTTTCTAGAACTGTGATGTTTGTTTATGAAACACGTATTTCTCTCTTGGGAAATTTCAAGCTATTATCTCTCACGAAAATATTTAGTTCCTTGGCCTATGGAATAACAACTTATATCGCATATAGTTTATTTAAAACACATGATTTAAGCTTGATTATAGGAAATACTATTTCTTTTGGCCTAATAGCATTATTACTATTTAGGTTTTACAAAGTTGACTTCTTGCGGTTAAAATTGAGTGAGATAAAAAGTGTCTTTAATAGGTATCAAAAATTCATTTATTTTTCGATGCCTAATATGTTAATGAATGCTATATCTAGTGCTCTACCGATAATTTTGCTCTTGGAGTTTTACGGTGAGGAGATCGCGGGAGAATACAGCATGGCGATTAAAATCGTAGCAATGCCCGTGTCTTTTATAATTGCTTCTTTAAGATCGGTATATATAAACAAGTTGGCAAAAACGTATCAAGATTCAAGAGATAGATTCTACCATGTAACAAAGAAAATAATGGTATACTCCCATACGGCGTCGGCCTTTATTTTTTTCTTTTTATTTGTTCTCTCTCCATATTTGATTCCTATGTTTCTAGGAGATAATTGGAACTCAACTTATAAGTATGTTCAATTATTGTGTCCTTGGTACTTTTTGTTAATAGGTAATTCTCCTCTTTCTGTAATTTTTGATATTGTAGAGAAACAAAAGGAGAACTTTTTTAGAGAAATTTTTCTGCTATTGTTTAGAGTTTTGGCAATTGTTTTAAGTTATGTTTTCGGACTTGATGGTTTTTCTTGTATCGTCAACTTTGTAATAGTTAGTGTAATCTTTAATATCTTTCTATCTTGGATGATATTATTTTATTCAAAAAAAGTCACAACGATAAATGTCACTTAAAATTGATTTAGTATACAATTTAACCTATGAATGGCAGACCTCCGCTCGCGGTAATGTACACGTCAAAGGGTATGTTTTTACTAAGGAGGGTAGGCTTCTCAGAGGAATCGATTTCTTGAATTATTGTTCTGAAGTAACAGACGAAAATTCTTTAAGGGAAAAGATTTTTTCTTGTACAGGTACTTATACTATTATCTTACATGTAGGAGACGATCTTTTTATTGTGACTGATGCCGTCCGGACGTTTCCGGTATTTTATACTCAAGAAGAGAATACCTTTCATGTTTCCGATTCATGTGAAGTTTTGAAAAAGAAATATGGAAGTGGTATTGATACTCGGGCGGAAGGGGAATTTTTGGGTTTTGGGTATTGTATAAGAGAGAAAACTCTTCTAAAAAATGTTTTTCAAGTGCAAGCGGGTGAGTTTTTGAAATATTCTGTATCCGATAAAAAACTTGAGAAAACATTTTACACAGACTACTTAACAAAAGAGGTTTTTTTAGCTCCCACTTTTTCCGAGCTTCAAAGTACCTTAGTAAATATTTTGGAAAAGCTTGTCGATAGGATGATGTTGTATATAGGCAAGAAACAAGTGGTTTTACCCTTAAGCGGAGGATACGATTCTAGGTTAATAGCATGTTTGTTAAAAAGCAGGGGGGTTGAAAATGTAATTTGTTTTACATACGGTGCACAATACAGCCCGGAAGTTTTAATTAGTAAGAAAGTAGCAAAGGAACTTGGCTACAAATGGCACTTTATCGAATACACACAAGAGGTTATCCCAAAGGATTATACAAGTTCCCTTGCATTTGAACGCTATCATTCTTATGCGGCCAATTACTCTTCAGTATTTTTGTTGCAAGACTTTTTTGCGATTAAGGAACTGAAAGAAAAGAATATAATTTCAGAAGACAGTATAATCATCCCAGGGCATTCTGGGGATTTTCTGGCAGGAAGCCACTTGTCTAAATTTGATGAAAACAATAAGGATAGGAGTAAAACAATAGAGCGAATTTTTGCGAAACATTGTATACTTGACAGAAAAACAAAATTAACGCCGTCTCACTTAAATTACATAAAGAATGTAGATTGTAATTATGAATATGCGGTCGACGATAATTGGGGATTAAAAGAACGACAAGCCAAATTTATTGTAAATTCTGTTAGAGTTTATGAATATTTCGGTTTTGAACACTATTTGCCTTTATGGGATAGAAGTCTCGAAGAATTTTTTAAGTCGGTACCTGTTAATTATAAGATAAATACTGTACTTTATAATCAAACTATTTTTGAAAAATACTTCAACCTATTCAATGTTTCATTTTATAAAGTAGAGAAGAATAAAACTAGCTTGAAAACTAAAGCTAAGAATATTTTGAGACGTTTGGTACCAGCTGAAGCTGTAGGGGTTTTAAAAGAGGTGCGCCGAAAGGATATAAATAGAACGAACTTGGTAAAACGCCCATTATTATTGGAAATGAAGAAAGAAGACCGTTCTTCGGATAAAATCAATAGCGTTATTTCAGCATGGTATATCAATAAAATTAAAACTATTGATTAATGAAGCGCAAGTTGATACAGGTTCTTATTGTAATCTTAAAACCTATTATATTTTTATTTTTTAAAAAGAAATTTTTGAAAGGGCGATATTTTGAAAATAATGTAACCGGTTGGAAGTGGGCGATACAAGCTATGTGGAGGCAAAAAATTCTAAGATTCAATAAATCGGTGCCTTGGCCAATGAACCATACTTCAACGCTTTCAAACTGGAGAAATATAGATTTCCATGTAGACGATTTGAATAATTTTCAATCACCAGGCTGCTATTTTCAAAATTTTTCGGCCAAAATTATTTTAGGAAAAGGCTGCTATATCGCTCCTAACGTTGGCCTGATAACAACGAACCACGATTTAAACGATTTAGACA
The DNA here is from genome assembly GCF_000973105.1 of Zobellia galactanivorans. Taxonomy (NCBI): domain Bacteria; kingdom Pseudomonadati; phylum Bacteroidota; class Flavobacteriia; order Flavobacteriales; family Flavobacteriaceae; genus Zobellia; species Zobellia galactanivorans. The sequence goes on from NC_015844.1 coordinate 2,064,829, forward strand.
AGCATTTAGAAGGTAAGGATATTGTTTTAGGTAAAAAGTGTTGGATAGGTATGAATGCCGTTTTATTGCCAGGTGTCCACCTTGGAGATCATACCGTTGTAGGAGCGGGTTCTGTTGTTACAAAAAGCTTCCCTCAGGGACGTTTGGTCATAGCGGGGAACCCTGCGAAGATTATTAAATCAATTGAGTGAAAACCTAGCCCAAATTCCCTTAATGGGGTATTAAGGTAATTCAAGTCCTAATCCAAAAGTGCCTACTTCTAAAACCGTTCAATATGAAAATTGCTTATTTCGCTCAAATTAACCTTTATAAAAACAATGGGGTTATCAATAAAATTAGAAATCAAGTTGAAGCTTGGCAGTCAATGGGACATGAAGTAAAGCTAATTATAATGACAGGGGATAGTGAAGTAGACCTAGATAGCACCTCGTTTTCTTCATTGGCTAAAAGCGGCATGGTAAAACTGTTCAAGGTTAAGAGTTTAGGCTTGCTTCCTACGGATGTTATTGGTGATTGGTTAGGCTTACCTTCATCTTTTAAAAAAGCACGCAAGGTCCTTGATGATTATCATCCTGATGTAGTTTATGCTAGATACAGTATGTTTCAACCTTTTTACCGTAGGATTGGCGAAAAATTTAAGCTCATAGTTGAAATTAACACAGATCTTGCATCGGAGTACTATCTGATACGAAAAGAAAACCTTAAAAGGTATCTTAGGTTTCTATATTTTAAGTGCACAGACTCTTTATTTTTAAAAAGTGTTTCAGGTGTAGTTGCTGTGACCACTGAAATCGCCCAAAAATATAAAGGCCTACCCGTGGCAGTGGTGCCGAACTCTCTAAAAGTATCTAATTATGAATTGAGTGAAGTTCCTGTCGGATCAAAAAAAACCAGTATTGTTTTTTTGGGCACCCCTGGCATGGCATGGCATGGCATTGATATATTAAGGGATCTAGCAAAAGAGCTCCCTCATGTTGATTTTAATCTAATAGGTTATAAGGAAGGGGATGTGAAAGATGTTTCCCCAAATGTAATTTTACACGGCTTTTTAGACAAGGAAGAGTACCTTAAGATTATATTGAAGTCAACGGCAGCAATAGGAACGTTGGCCCTTAACAGAAAAAAAATGGAAGAGGCTTGCCCTTTAAAGGTTAGGGAATATATGGCTTGTTGTCTACCGCTGATCCTCCCTTATAAGGATACGGCATTTGAAATTAGTGGCTACCCGGAATGGGTTTTGAATGTTGATTTTCAGAATTATTCGATAGCCGAGAATGCGTCGAAAATAGAAAAGTTCTTAATGCAGTGTGCCACATTTGATATTAAGCAAGAAGATGTTCTACAATATATAGATGTGTCTTTTCTCGAGAAAAGAAGACTTGATTTTTTCTTAAAAACAAAATAGTAAAATATTGATTTTTTGCGTCATTACGCTCTTCGTCAAAGTAATTAATTAGAATAGACCTTCTTTTTGAAAACGGAACTTAAAAAATACTATACACCAGGATTAAGGAAGGGATTCGTTCGTTTATTCGTATTTCTGTATGTGCTATCCATATTTTTATTGGAGCGAACCTTAGTGCCCAATAGAATAGCCCTTGGGGGAATGCTGCTTTTTTCAATATTTGATTATGTTTCACAAAAAAGAGATGTTTCTTTTAAGGCATCCTCTTTTCTTCTGCAGTTTTTATTTGTTTTGCCGTTACTTTTTTTTCTTGTTAACTATTGTAGCGGCCAAGTAGTAGTTCTTAATATTATTGTTCCCTTATTTTTCTTCATATTTGGTTCAAAGAGTTTCTCCGAAAATAGAACGATTCACTTTTTGTACGAATCGTTGAATGTTATTATCGCAATTGTATTTGTATTATGCTTAGGGGATGTTATTTTGGACTTAAGCCATAATGTTCCTAAATATTGGTGGAATTTGTTTGTCCACCGGTCCTTGGTATCTGTTTTGAACCTTCACCCAAGTTATGTTTCAATGCTCGTTTTGGTTGCCATTAATGGAAATTTAGAGCGATTGTATAGGAGCATATTGGAGAATAAAGTTAGTGGGCTGTCATTAGCGGTATTTGCTTTGAACCTCACTTTTCTTGTGCTGTTATCATCTAAGATGGCATATTTAATTTTAGTTGTTTTATTCGTTCTATTTGTAGTTAGGCTAATTGTAGCGAATAAATTGAAATGGGTTGGAGGTATTTTATTTGTGTTTGTTGTTCTGATATCCGTGTTGTACCATACCTTACCGTCAATTAAAGATAGGATTACCGTAGATTATCGCACCTTTGCTTCTAAAAATTTTGTTTTAGACAATAACAGTCCCGCTTCTGAGCGAATTCATATTTGGCGTACCAGTATTACGCTTATTGAAGAGAACCCTTTTGGCCGTTTCTGTATGGACACCAAAGAACAAATATGGTCTCGACTTGATAAAACGAACAAGGAAGAATTAGTCGAAAAAAACGCACACAATAATTTTCTCGAGTTCGGTCTGCGATACGGAGTATTGGGGATAATTGTCTTGTTTTTATTCGTTCTAGTTTGTTTTTATTTCTTTATTAAATACAAAGATTTCCTTTTCTTGGGCGTACTTTTAATCTTTCTGTTATTTTCCCTGACCGAAAGCACCTTAGTTCGGGAAATGGGGGTAATATATATGGCATTTATTTTTCAACTGCATTTGTTGAATTTGAAAAAACCGGTTAGATGATTGAATTAGATAAGGTTTTCGCTTTAGATGCTCTGGGATTGCTCTTGATGGGGGTATATTCCTGTTTCTTGTTTGCACTGTTTTTTGTTTTGCTAAAAAGAGAAAAACTTAATTCCCTTGTCGTTTGTATATTGGTTATGGCTTCTTTTTTGTGGCCCCTTTTTTTCTTCATTGTAAATGAGGTGGTAAATTTCAAATCAACCCCACCTGATAGCGTGGTATACGCAAGTATAATACAAGATTTTGGCACTTATTTCAATTTTTACTCGTTTGGTGTAAAAGGGTATTCTATCCTTAATTTCCTTCAGTATCAACTTTGTTTTAAAAGGCCCTTTGTTTTTGTTGTCTTTAACATTTTCTATTATCAGGTTGCCGTTCTATTTGTTTATAAGGCATTTAAGACCTTTCTTGTTTACCACAACAAAATAGTGGATAAGCGAAAGTTTTATGCTATACTTGTCGTTTTGTCTTCGTTTTATCCAATCACAGTCATTATTAATGCCAGTATTTTACGGGAGTCTATGGCTCTTATGTTCTTGGCTATATTTAGTTATTTGTTGATTAGATATATCGTAACCCAAAAAGGCACGATGCTAATGGCCCTTTTTGTTTTAACCCTTGTTTTTGTAACTAGGCCACTAACTGGGGTGTGTTCGGTAATCGCCCTTTTCTTGGGGTATTGTTATAAGAACAAACTCTATTCCTTAAAGAACTTTATTTGGTTGGCCGTAATAATTGTAATTGTGAATTTTAGTATAAAGACAGTGGTTTCAAATTTATACCAGTTGGACTTTAATATGGCTTGGCTTATATCTTATCGTGACGCTTCCAATGCAAGGTTTGGAACGGAAGGCTATTCTACGATGAACTGGTCAGGACCTTTTGACTACGTTAAGAATGTTATGTTTTTAGTTTTACAATATTTACTGTCTCCTCTACCTATTTTGGTTTCCCCAACGGTAACCATGAATAAATTAATTCCATTAATTGATTCATTCTATATTATTTTTGTGCTAATTACACCGATTCTGCTGTTTTATAAAAAATATATGAAGGGTTGGTTATTGCTGTTTTTGATTTTCTTAGTTGTTCCGGCTTTATTTGAAACAAATATTTCCGGAGCTTATAGACATAGAATTAGTGCTGTTTTTTTTCTGATTCCTCTTGTCTCTTACATTATGGTCAATATCAAATTAAATAAGCTCTATGTCAGAGACTAAAATTACAATCTTGGTATCAACGGTTGACGGTGGAATATTACGGAACGACACCCTTTTAAACATGCCTCTTTCAACTAGTTTGAATATGGTAATCGTAAATCAAATGATAAAGAACGATGTGCCGTTATCTATTCAGAGAGATCACTGTAAAATCATAAACAGTAAGACAAAAGGATTGTCCGTCAGTAGGAATTTGGCATTGAACGAGGTTAGGTCCGGGTATGCAATCGTAGCTGACGATGATGTGGTATATGTTGATGGATTTGAAGAAAGAATAAGACAGGCTTTTCAAAAGTTCAAAAAGCGAGCTATACTTACATTTAGGATCGAAACACCCGAGGGCGGATTTTTCAAGGATTATGCTAGTGAAGCTTTTGAGCATAATGCAAGGAGTCTTCTAAAGGTTTCGTCGATTGATATGGTGTTGAATGTTAGTGAGTTGAATTCTGACGTAAAATTTGATGAACAGTTCGGTCTGGGTGCCAAGTATAATACGGGTGAGAACAATATCTTTCTTTTCGACGCTCATAGAAAAGGACTGCTAATGGGGTATGTTCCCGAAACAATCGTAATTCACCCTTTTGAAAATTCCGGACGAGTGCTAAATGCAGGACACCTTTTTGCAAAGGGAGCGGTATTTAGAAGGATGTTTGGTTTAAAAGGATTAGCGATAATTATTGTTTTTTGTATTAAGAAAAGAAAAGAAATGAAGGATTCTGGGCTCAACTTTATGAATGGTATTTCTTCAGGAATTAAAGGCTTTTTTAAATATAGAAATAAATGAATAAGTTCGAGAAGGTCGTTTACAATACGGTTAAGAAATTTCCATTTTTGAAATCATTTGTTCGTGATGTCTATCAGGGCATAATGGTTATGGTCTCTCCTCCTAAAAGCAAGAAAGTAACAGACAATAATGTTATTGAGCGAGAAGGCTTTTTTTTTGGATTTCATGATAAAATTCCATGGTCTTATGACAATTCTAAGCTTTTGGCACACCGAATCAAAAATGTAAATTCAATCAATAGTGAAGGGGAAATTGAAATTGGGTATTTCCATGAAGATTTAGAAACGTTCGAGCCATTAGGGGTAACCTCATCTTGGAATTGGCAACAGGGAAGTATGTTGCAGTGGGTAAATAGTGAAGAGATTATTTTTAATGTTTGGGACGGAAAGGGCAATGGAGCTAGAATAATTGATTTGACGGGAAAGGTTATCAGAAACCTTAACTATCCGGTTAGCGTAGTTTCCAATTGTGGACAGTTTGCCCTTTCATTTTCATTCAATCGACTTGGTGTTGGAATGCCGGGATATGGGTATGAACATGTAGACAGGGGTGAAGACGTTTCTATTCAGGAACCTGAGGATAGTGGAATCTACCTTTATGATTACAAAGGGGACACCTTTAAGATGTTATTTTCTGTAAAGACTATTGCCAATTATAAGAGGGAAGAATCAATGGATGGAGCGTATCACTTTTTGACCCACACACAATTTTCACCAGATTCAAAAAGATTTTTATTTCTACATAGGTGGCAAGAAGGTTCTAGTAAAAGGGTTAATACCAGGCTACTGACAAGTGATTTGGAAGGGAAAGACCTTTATCTCCTCAATAGCAATGGGATGGTCTCTCACTTAACGTGGTTTGGGGGGAATAAGATTTTAGCCTATGCTTCAACAAAAAAATATGGTGATGCTTACACTATTTTTACGGATAAGTCGGAAGATGTTGCGATTCTAAATCCTGATGAATTTAACTCAGATGGTCACCCTCAGTTTTGTAATAATAACGGGTTGATAGTATCTGACACCTATCCTAACAGGTCCAGGATGCAACAATTATTTCTCTTGGATGTCGCTGAGCAAGAGAAAAAAGTGTTAGGCTCCTTTTTTTCGCCATTAAAATATAAGGAAACCTACAGGTGTGATTTGCATCCAAGATGGGATAGATTGGGGAATATGATCTGTTTTGATTCTGTCCATACCGGTGTAAGGTCAATTTGTGTGATGAAGCTGAAGGGGGAATAATTAATTTTTTTTAATGGTTAGTATAATAACACCCGTCTATAACTCAGAAAAGTATATTACTCATTGTATTGAGTCTGTACTCGCCCAAACCTACGGTAATTGGGAGCATATTCTTGTTGATGACTGTTCTACAGATAAGAGTATTGCAATAATATCTGAGTATGCGAAAAACGACACACGAATTCGTCTTTTGCAATTAGAGAGTAATAGTGGTGCGGGTATAGCAAGAAATACGGCCATAGAAGCCGCCAAAGGGCGTTATATAGCCTTTTTGGACAGTGATGATGCTTGGCTTCCCCAAAAGTTAAAGACGCAAGTATCCTTTATGCAGGATAACAACTATTATTTTACGTATACGGCCTATGACAAAATGAATGAATTGGGTGAATCTCTGAATCAACCTGTAAATGTAAAATCTAAAACCACCTACCGTTCTGCTTTATTCAAAAACCCTATTGGCTGTTTGACCGCAATGTATGATGTAGATTTTTTTGGGAAACAATATATGCCGGAGATTCGTAAGCGCCAAGATTATGCACTTTGGCTGAAATTATTGAAGAAAACCGACGCCTATGGCTTAGACAAGATATTATCTACTTACAGAATAGGCAATGAATCAATATCTTCCAATAAGTTTAAATTGATTAAATATGAATGGCGAATTTACCGAGAAGTAGAAGGCTTATCCCTCTTACAATCTATATTTTATACCGTTTCCGCAATCATTTTAAAATTGAAAAGCTACATTTGGTAGTTCAAAATTATTAAGAAATGCCTAGGCCTTCCATTTTAAATTCTGTAGAACGAAAGTTTATACTGTTTGTAGGTGACTTAATTATTATTTTGGCATCGTTGAATGTACTTGTCAATAATGCTATTGATGCCAAGTATATCCTAATGGGCATTAAAGTAATTGTTTTTTCATTCGGAATAACTAGTTACTTGGTATTAGCGTATATTCTAGAATTTTATAATCTTGAGAAAGTATCGAATCGCAAGAAGGTTTTTTCGCAATCGCTCTATATAAGCGGATTATATGTTTTGGCGGTCTTCCTCTTCTTGGTCATCGTTTACGATGTCAGTTTTTGGCGAATGCCCTTATTGTATTTTTTGGTACTTACCCCTATAGAGATCGGTCTTTGGCGATTGTTCTTTAGAAATATATTTAGCGTGATTCCCGTTACTAAGAATGTGCTTTATATCTACGACGGGCATGCAATGGGCACGGTAAAGGACGACATCGGATTAATCAACGGGGATGAGATGAAGACCTTTTACAAGGTTAAGCTGACCTACCCCTTAGATGACGCCAATTACTTTAATAAGCCATCGTTTATGTCGGCAGCCGATAAAATTGATGCCTACATTATAAACCTCCGAAGCTATGACGACTTGCCCAAAGATTTAGAGAAAATGCTCTTAAGGGCTATTTTGTTGGGAAGGGAAGTGGTAACATTTACTTCGTTCTACGAGAATACTTACGAAGCTTTGCCCATTAGATCTCGAAATGATAGCTTTTACGAGATATTGCAGTTGAGAAACCGAAAAATACGATACCTAGGTAGAATCTTTACCTTCAGTGTAAATTTTATACTCTCTATTGTAGTGGGGCTCATTTGTGTCTTTTGTATCCCCATAGTTTGGTTCTTAAACCTTTTTTTCAATAAGGGCCCCTTATTTTACACCCAAAAGCGGGTCGGCTTACACGGTAAGGAATTCAAGATATATAAGTTCAGGTCAATGGTCGTCGATGCCGAGAAAAGTGGTGCGGCCATGGCCAAGGCCAATGATGCGCGAATTACCCCCTTTGGAAAAATATTGAGGTTGTTCCGAATTGACGAGTTGCCACAGATCATTTCCATAATCAATGGCGATATGCAATTTATCGGTCCGAGACCCGAGCGTAAGGTGTTTGTAGACCAATTGAACGAAATGATACCTTATTACGGGGTTCGGCACTTGATCAAACCGGGAATTACCGGATGGGCCCAAGTAAAATATAAATACGGGGAAAACCTTGAAGACTCGATCCGTAAGCTTGAGTACGACCTGTATTATGTCAAGAACAAATCCATAACACTCGATTTTCGAATATTGTTCAAAACCGTGACCACAGTTCTGTTTTCCAGGGGCGTTTAACCTGGTGATTCCTAGGGCTGCCATTGCCAGGTTCTATAGAGCTGGCACAACAAATGAATATTTTGTGCATTTTAGTGCTAATTCCACTTCAAAACGTATTTTTGCGCAAACCTTAGAACATGAATATTCTTATTTTAGGTGCCGGAGGTCGTGAGCACACCTTGGCATGGAAGCTTAGCCAAAGTTCCAAATTGAACCATCTTTTTGTCGCACCCGGAAACGCCGGTACACGCGAAGTCGCTACCAATTTGCCAATTGGGGTAAACGATTTTGAGGCCATTAAGGAAGCGGTCTTGGAAAATGATATCGATTTGGTCGTGGTCGGCCCCGAAGACCCGTTGGTAAACGGGGTTCATGATTTCTTTTTAAACGATGCCGCTATTCGGCATATACCGGTTATCGGTCCGCAAAAGGCCGGTGCCGAACTTGAAGGCAGTAAAGAGTTCGCCAAAAAGTTCATGATGCGCCATAACATACCTACGGCGGCCTACCAAAGCTTTACTTCTGAAACCTTACGGCAAGGGTATGATTTTCTCGAAACCCTACAAGCGCCATATGTGCTAAAGGCAGATGGATTGGCAGCGGGTAAGGGAGTGGTCATTCTCGAAGATATTGAAGAGGCCAAGAAAGAACTAAAGACCATGCTTGTCGATGCTAAATTCGGCGCAGCAAGTACCACAGTGGTCATTGAAGAGTTTTTATCGGGAATCGAACTTAGCGTCTTTGTCTTGACCGATGGGGAAGGGTACAAGGTTTTGCCTACGGCCAAAGACTATAAACGCATAGGTGAAGGCGATACCGGATTGAATACAGGCGGTATGGGGGCCATATCCCCTGTTCCTTTCGCAGATGACAGCTTTATGGATAAGATACACGAGCGAATCGTAAAACCGACCGTAGAGGGGCTTAAAAAGGATAATTTGCCGTATAAGGGCTTTATCTTTATCGGTCTGATCAAGGTGGGCGAGGATCCAAAGGTTATCGAGTACAATGTTCGGATGGGCGATCCCGAGACCGAAGTCGTAATCCCGCGTATCAAAAATGACTTGGTTGAAGTTTTGGAAGCCGTGGCCCAAGGAAGGCTCAATGAAATAGATCTAGAGCTCGATCCGCGTACGGCATCGACCGTAATGTTGGTTTCGGGCGGTTATCCCGAAGCATATACCAAGGGGATAGAGATCAAAGGCTTTGAAGGAGTAGAGGATTCATTGGTCTTTCATGCAGGTACACAATTGAAAGACGGCAAGGTGGTTACCAGCGGGGGTAGGGTAATGGCGATTACTTCCTATGGCAACGATTTTAAGGAAGCCTTGGCTACATCCTACAAGAACATCGAAAAAATCAAGTTCGATAAGATGAATTATAGAAAAGACATTGGGTTCGATCTTTAAGAAAGAATCCAATGTCTTTAAAATCCTAAGCTAATAAGGTACTAGGATTTATAGGTATGAATGGGAAGAAATCGATTTGTCTTCTTCATCATTGTCACTGTATTGTTTCAATTGCAGCATCCAATAAACAAATGCGGCAAAACAAATGGCCATAAGGATCCAATTCAATGTATTGGCGCCCCACCAGCTGTGCATGTGACGCAATTGATCAAGTGGCCAAAACAAGTGGTTTACGAACAAATCCTCTATTCCTTTAAAAAATGATGTCATCTTAGCTATATTTACGTGTGCAAAAGTATAAAAAAGCTGAGAAACTTTCTAAATTTTAATCGTTGCTATCGGGCAGCTCCCTCTTTTACCTGTCGTTGGTCGTAGTGTTTAAGAGGTATTTCGGAAAGTTTTAGGGTAAGCTCGTACCGGCAATATTCAGGCCGTCTCATTTATAAATAGATAGTTTTCAGATGATATCAATCATTTTTGGCAAGACAAAGCCAATAAATTTTATAATCGTTTATTCGTTTCTTTTTGTTTTCTATTGGTTCGCCCATTACTATCTTTTCCAAAGAGTTTACGAACCCTTTGACCTGATATGGCATGTTTTTATTTTGGCGGTACTGTTTTTCAGTGTTTTTCTCGTCAATTTTATAGTGAAGCGAAACAAGGTTACCGGGCTAAACTCCTATGCCATCCTTTTCTACGGTCTTTTGGTCGTTATTTTTCCTGAGACCCTGATCGATTCCAATGCGGTCTTCTGTAGTTTCTTTCTTTTACTGGCCATACGTAGGCTTATTAGCTTGCGTTCCCTGAAAAATATAAAGTTTAAGATTTTTGATGCCACCATTTGGATCCTGGCGGCCAGCCTTTTTTATGATTGGGCCTTGTTGTACATGATCCTCGTTTTTGCCGCCATCTATTTTTATGAACCGAAAAATATCAGGAACTGGCTTGTGCCCTTGGCCGGGGTTTTTACCGTGGTTATGATAACCGAATGCGTGCTTGTGCTGGCCAATAATCAACAATTTTTTGTGGATCATTATACGTTTCAGGCTTCATTTGATGTAAATTATTTTTCCTATTGGGGGCATAGTTTCAAGTTGATACTTTTCGCCTTGGCTACCTTTGTTGCGGGGCTACTGGCTTTTTTAAAACTGGGAAAGGCGGGCTTTGGCAAGGTGGTTACCATGCGTTTAATAGCTTTCTCCTTTGTTATAGGCCTTGTACTGAACGTATTTATGTTGACCGATAACGTGTATCCGGTGATGATCACCTTTTTTCCATCCGTAGTGTTCATGACCAAATATGTCGAGTCGCTCAGAAAGGCGAACATGCGCGAAATCGTACTTATGGCCGCCGTAGTAATTCCTTTTTTGGTATTGGCAACGGGCATTGCCATCAAATAATTTATGAATAACTTTGCCTTTAAAGCTATAAAGAGATGTTCAGTAAGTTCGCCTACTCAATTTTTGAAGAAAGTATTCAAAAGTACCACGTCATAGACGATGTTTATCAACCTTTCGAAAACCCTTATCCCAAAGATGATATTGCACACTTGCTCTATCGTAAGAACTGGATAGATACCGTACAATGGCATTACGAAGATATTATTCGCGACCCCGACATCGCTCCTGCCGATGCCTTGGTCCTAAAAAGAAAAATTGATGCGAGCAATCAAGACCGAACCGACTTGGTCGAATTTATAGATAGTTATTTCCTTAACAAGTACAAAGATGTTGAGGTGAAGGAGGGTGCAACGATCAACACCGAAAGTCCGGCTTGGGCCATAGATCGTCTATCCATCCTGGCATTGAAAGTTTACCATATGCAAGAAGAGGTCGGCCGCACCGATGCTTCTTCCGAACACATTGAAAAATGTACCCAAAAACTGAACATACTGCTCGAACAGCGTAAAGACCTTTCCATGGCAATCGACCAATTGTTGGCCGATATCGAGGCCGGGGATAAATACATGAAGGTATACAAGCAGATGAAGATGTACAATGACGATGAGATGAACCCTATCCTACGTGGTCAAAAATAAACCGGGACATATATTGGTCATTCGGCTATCTGCCATGGGCGATGTGGCCATGACAGTGCCTGTGCTTATTGCTTTGACCCAGCAGCACCCCAAACTGAAGGTGACGGTACTTACCCGAAAGTTCTTTGCCCCGATGTTCGAAAGCATACCGAACCTTAGTGTGTACGAGGCCGATGTAAAGGGAAGGCATAAAGGGGTCTTCGGACTTTGGAAACTCTACAAAGAGCTCCTTCAATTGAAAATCGATGCTGTTGCCGACTTGCACAATGTGTTGCGGAGCAAGGTCTTGAAGAGGTATTTTCAGTTCGGGGGAATTCCCGTTGTTCAAATCGATAAGGGCCGGGCTGAAAAGAAGGCCCTGACATCGGGTAATCCAAAATTTTTTAAACCGCTTAAGACCACGCATCAGCGATACATCGATGTATTCGTAAAATCGGGACTTCCCGTAGACGTATCGAAAAAACAGGTGTTGTCTAAACAGCGCTTATCCGAAAAAACCCTGGGGCTGATCGGGGCGAATTCAAAAAAATGGATCGGTATTGCCCCTTTTGCGGCATTTGAAGGTAAAACCTATCCCTTGGAATTAATGGAGGAAGTCGTTTCCGAACTTAATGAAAGTGAAAAGTATACTATTTTCCTATTTGGAGGAGGGGCCGATCAAGAGCGAACGCTTGAAGGCTTTAAGAAGAAGTTCAAAAACTGCTTGAACCTGGTCGGGAAACTGTCTTTTGGTGAAGAACTCGCCCTGATTTCAAATTTAGACCTCATGTTATCAATGGATAGCGGAAATGCGCACCTTGCCGCCATGTATGGCGTTCCCGTGGTTACGCTTTGGGGGGTTACCCATCCGTTCGCCGGTTTTTCCCCCTTTGGTCAAGATCTGGATAACGCCCTATGTTCCGATCGCAATACTTATCCCCTGATTCCGACATCGGTCTATGGTAATAAAATGCCGGAAGGATACGAAAAGGCCATGCATACTATACTACCCAAAACCGTTGTAGATAAACTCCAACTCATTTTAGATAGGGACTGAACCGTTTTACGCTGTAGTCGCTTTAGGTTCCAATGATTTAAAGTATTGGCGTAATTGCGACATAAAACGATATTTACGGGCACTTGGGGCCGTTTCCACCATTAGGGTCCTAACACCGATATACGAGCTCATAAGGTACACCGCAACGCCTTCACTGTCTACGTGTCTATCTATATATCCGTTGAATTTTCCGCGTTGTACCGCAGATACCAAGTTCACTTCCCAAATACGCAAGATATCGTTCAAGTGCTTCATTATGGTTTCATTCTTGCCATTGAATTCGCTGATAAAATTGCTCAGTACAAATCCAAAGTCGAATTCGTTGTGTACAGCGGTTTCCAAAGCTTCCTCAAAACACTGCGTAATAAGGTCCAGGGTGTTTTCGTGCCCTTCGATAGGTTCTATGAGCATACTGTACATTTTTCTGACCAAAAGATTTTCTATGATTTGAATAAAGAAGTCTTCCTTTGATTCAAAATGATAATAGAAAGCTCCTTTTGACAATGACAATTCTTTTAATATGTCATCAATACTAGTGTTGTAATAACCGTTTCTGTAAAAAAGCTCCAGTCCTGTTACTTGCATTCTTTGCATGGTAGCCATGCGTTTTAAACTCTTGGTCATAATTTCACGATTTGGGTTAAACCGACCGATTGGTCTCATACAAAGAACCTTCGGCATTAGGGCTATGTGAGAAATGGGGGGATGTTTTACCATTTTTTTCGATGAAAGGTAAAAATCGTTGCATAAGTGGTCATTCATCGAGTTGCTTACAAACCGGCTAGTCGGAAAATTGATGCCGATTGCCGAGTGAAAATCCATTCGAGGCCTTTTAAAATTTGCTTTTTGTCGAGCAATGGATATGTTTTGGACTTCATAACCCATATAATGTGAGAAAATACACACGCGGAAAAGAAGTATCATCACTTCTTTACTATCTTGCAGGCGAATTCAAGTAAGGTTCTTCAACTTTTACGACCAAGTTCCGCAAATGGGGCAAGCCAAAACGAATACCGCCATATTGATATTCTCTCTTTCCGCACGTCGGGAAGCAGAGCGTAAAACGCTTTTTGGCAAACGGGGCAAAAAGACCACCGAAAGTTTTTTTGATATGCTCATCGAACTTACCAAGACTACGGCCAGCCGAACCGGCGCCGATGTGGTTGTGGTGGATGAGCATCAACAAAAAGGCCGAAGTTTTGGCGAGCGATATGCCAATGCCTTTCAAGGACTTTTTAATCAAGGCTATGACAAGGTCATATCCATAGGGAACGATACGCCCGATTTAACCTCCGATATTCTTGCTGAGGCCATTGAACGGATGCAGCAAAACGATTTGCTCGTCGGGCCTTCGTCCGATGGAGGGGTCTATTTACTGGGAATGCACCGCGAATTCTTCGAGCTTGATAAATTCAAGGCCCTACCTTGGTTGCAATCGGATCTGTTGAAGACAATGCTAAACGGCTCTTTTTCGAAAGGGGCCCGAGCCTATTGCCTTGAGGAACTTTCGGATATTGATACCGTACGTCAACTGCTTCAATTTGCCTATAGTTCTGAAGACGCAGTCCTCGTAGACTTTATTTTAACCCATTTGCTTGTTTATACTGACCGGACCTTTAAGGGGGCGGTTTTGCTATATGCCAACGAACATTCGCTTTCTTCTTATTTAAGAGGCCCTCCTGCATCCTTCATAGCAGCCTAGTTGAAACCTATTTTTAGGTTAAGGGGAGAAGACGGCCATAATGTGGCGGTTTCCCTCTCGAAAAGCAAATAACAACTTCCTTATAAGATTTTTAATGAAAACAGCTATGATAGCGCTTATGCAGCTATGTGCGGTCTTGGCTTTTGGCCAGGCCAATTCATATACTGCAAAGTTAGTGGATACCGAGAATTTGCCCGTACCCTATGCAACGGTAAACGAACTTGGAACCAATAATTATGTAGTCACCGATGAATCGGGTTTTTTTACCCTTCGGACCGATGCCACTGATTTTACCATTAGTATTGCCTCTATAGGCTACACAACGAAAGAAATAAAAACGGTCAACGGAAGCCTGCCCGACCGAATTATCCTTGAACTGTCTTCAGAACAGCTCGATGAAATCGTGGTAACGGCTTTGGGAATTGAACGCGAGAAACAATCACTGGTCTCCGCCGTAACGACCGTTAAGGCCGAACAGCTTACCGAAGTACCCCTTACCAATATGGTAAACAGTCTGGCGGGTCGTGTCGCCGGTGTTCAGATTACGAATGGCTCATCGGGTGTGGGGTCTTCCTCACGTATCGTTATCCGTGGCGAGAATTCTTTGGGCGGAAGCAACCAGCCCTTATTCGTGGTTGATGGGGTGCCCATTAGCAACGAGCAGATTACGAGTGACCTAGTAAACGATGGTGCACTTCAAGAAGTGGACTTTGGTAATGGGGGCGCCGATATCAGTCCTGATGACATTGCTTCCATTTCCATTTTAAAGGGAGCAGGTTCGGCGGCCTTGTATGGGGCGCGGGCGGCCAATGGTGTCGTCGTCATCACGACCAAAAGGGGCAGAAAGAAGAAAGGTCTTGGCATAAGTATTAACAGCACATTGACCGTAGAGACTTTGTTGACCTTACCTGATTATCAAAATGAATACGGTGGAGGGTCGAATGGCGAGTATGCCTTTCAGAATGGAATAGGGGCCGGTATAAACGACGGGGGAATCAGTAGTTATGGTCCGCGTTTGGATCAAGGACAATTGATCGCCCAGTTCGATAGCCCTTCCGTTGATATTGAAGGAAACCCCGTTCGTGCGGGCGATGTCATCTCAAGGACACGGTCCGACGGCTCGTTTACCGAGATTACCCCGACACCTTGGGTATCAAGGCCCGATAACGTTCGCAATTTCTTTGAAACGGGCGTAACCTATCAAAACAATATTTCGATCAGCACGGGCGGCGAAAAAGGGAGTGCACGCTTGTCGTACAGTAACCTGAAGAACGACGGCATCGTTCCCAATACGGACCTAAAACGAAACGGTCTCGCCATTAGCGTCGACCAAAAGCTACATGGGAAACTCAAGGTCAAGGCCTTCCTTAACTATATCAATACGCGTAGTGGCAACCGTCCTAATTTGGGCTATGGATATGAAAATCCGCTATATGGGTTCAACTGGACGGGCCGCCAGACCAATATCGAATCGTTGCGCGACTACTGGCAGGCCGGTCAAGAGGGAATACAACATTTTGACTTTAACTACCTGTGGCTGACCAATCCGTACCTGACCGTTTTTGAGAACACCAATAGCTTCAACAAAAACCGGATTTTAGGTAATGCGTCCGCTACGTACGATATCTCCGATAAATTGCGCTTAAGCCTTCGGGCAGGTATCGATACCTACGATGATAAAAGGGAGTTTCGCCGAGCGGTCAGTACCAACCAGAATCCCTTGGGTACCTACCGCGAAGACGATGTACGTTTTCGGGAGTTGAATACCGATTTTCTTCTTTCTTATTCCGATAAGATCAATGAAGATGTAAAATACAACCTATCGGTAGGAGGCAATCGTTTCGATCAAGATATTCAATACAAATATTCCGAAGCCTCACAATTGGCCATTCCGGGCATTTATACCTTGGCCAATTCACGGACTCCTTTAAAGGGCGACAGTCAGAAATTCCGTAAACGCATTAACAGTGTGTATGCGAGCGGCAACCTGTCTTATAAAAACTCCCTTTATTTTGATGCCACTTTCCGAAACGACTGGAGTAGTACACTGCCAAATGATAGCAATTCATTTGGCTATTATTCAGCGGGACTCAGTTATGTGGTGAGCAACATGTTTACCTTGCCCGAAGCCATATCGTATCTAAACCTGAGGTTCAGCGCGGCCAGTGTAGGTAATGACACCGACCCCTACCAGAACGTGCAGAATTTTGTGTTCAACCAAAATTACGGCTCTAGTTTTAGGGTGACCAATGAAACGGTCTTGAAAAATGCCAATCTAAGGCCCGAGCGCTTGAATGCCTTGGAAGCGGGTGTAGAAGCTTGGTTTTTAGACGGAAAGCTTCAATTGGACCTGGCCGGGTATCAAAACACCAGTATCGACCAGATCATCTCACGGCCCATATCACAGACCAGTGGTTTCGCGAACTTTAACGTAAACGGGGGAGAGGTGAGAACCCGTGGTTTTGAAGCCTTGGCGAGTGCCGCCTTGGTACGTTCTGAAGATTTCGGGTGGCAATCATCGGTGAATTTCTCAACCTACCGCAGTGAAGTCACCAAGTTGCCCGATGGGGTCGATCAGTTTGTAACGGGCACGGCCGATATTTTTTCCGGTGGGGGAGGCTCCAATACCGTTTTTTATATCGCTAGGGAAAATGGTCGTGTAGGCGATATGTACGGTACCGGCTTTGTTGAGGTCGATGGAAAAACCCTGTACGGTGCCAACGGACTTCCGATCCAAGATGGAAACTTAAGGCTTTTGGGCAATTACAATCCTGATTTTACCCTAGGTTTCAATAATAGGTTTTCCTATAAAAATATCGATTTGACCGTGCTTTTCGATTGGCGAAAGGGCGGAACCATTGTTTCCCGTATTAAGGCGTTAGGGAGTACTTCCGGTGTTTTAAAAGAAACCTTGGTCGGCCGTGAAGAGGGCATTATCGGCGATGGGGTCGTGAACGTGGGCACGGTAGAAAACCCGCAATATGTACCGAATACCACTTCTGTACCTGCCAGCCAGTTTTACAATAATTTTTATGATCGAGGAAATGAAGACAGCGCCCTCTACAGTGCTTCCTATGTGAAGTTGCGCCAAGTTGGCCTGTATTACAACCTTCCTGAAAAAGTGTCGAAATCTATCGGTTTTCAGAACATTAAATTGGGCTTGGTAGGTAGTAATTTATTGCTATTTACCGAAAACCCGCATTTCGACCCAGAACTGAATGCGCTACAAGAACAGCGGATCGTTTATGGGGTGGAAGACTTTTCATATCCGTCCACAAGAAGTTTCGGCTTTAGTGTTAAAACTGATTTTTAAAGGGAAGGAACAATGAGCGGAAATCAAAAAATTAAAACAATGAACAAATTATATATACTGGGTTTTATAGGGTGTATCGGACTGCTGGGTGCTTGTACCGATGATTTCGAGGAACTCAATGAAAATCCCAACGCCCCGGAAAACGTAGATCCACAGTTTTTATTGGCGAACGTTATTTCAGTTGAAGCGGATCAAAATGCCTTCTATCAAGGGTTTCGTTTGGCAAATTATATCGAGCAGTTTGCCGCCAGTGTCGAATTTGAACGGATCGACCGCTATGAAATGGGAACGAACAGTGAATATTGGAATATCATTTTTCAATTGCTGAGCGATATCAAATCGATGCGCGAACTACCGGGAACTAACGAAGCTTACAATGCCGTAGGCGATATTATGCAGAGCTTTTTATTCTCTCAACTCACCGATTTATGGGGAGATGTGCCCTACACCGAAGCCGTAAAGGCCCTCGACGGGCAGTTTACACCTGCCTACGACACCCAGGAAAGTATTTATACCGACCCGGAAAGAGGAATTCTCGCCGTTTTGGAGCGTGCCGCGACTACCTTGGAAAATTCCAATGCGACTATAAATGGTGACGTGTTGTTCAACGGAGACCTGAACAAATGGGTACGTTTTGCCAATTCATTGCGTTTAAGGTACCTTATGCGCATTAGTAAACGCTTAAGCGATTATTCGGAGATACAGGCTTTGGCCAGTTCTGGCAAACTGATGCAGTCGAATGCCGACAATGCGGTATTGCCCTATTTAAATTCCGCCCCGAACCAATACCCTATGGCCTTGTCGTCTTTGGGATTATACCAAGAGCACCGTATGACAACTACCGTAGATTCGGTATTGACCCTGTGGAACGACCCAAGGGTAGAGGTGCTATACAAACCAACACAGGCCAGTGTTAATGCGGGCACACCTGAATATAAAGGGTTGCGTAACGGCCAAGACCGCGAAACCATCGCGGAAAAGGGAATCGACCTAAATGATATTTCTTTGTTCGGTGCCATTTTTAGGGATGTACCCGACGCGGTAGATGCCCAATTTATGCAGTATTCAGAGGTTCAATTCGCCTTGGCGGAAGCTGCGGAAAGAGGATATATTACCGGTGATGTTGAAGCTTATTACAGAGCGGGTATTGCGGCCAGTTTCGAATATTATAAGGTGGGGCTTCCAGAAGGGTACCTAGACCAAGAGGCAGTGACCCTCAACGGTAGCGATAACTTGACCAAGATTATGACCCAAAAGTGGCTCAGTCTTATTTCCAATGGTCATGAAGCGTGGTTTAACGTACGCAGAACGGGCATTCCCAAGCTGAAGCCCGGGCCGGACAATTTGAATGACAATAAATATCCCGTTCGGTATTTATATCCGGAATCCGAGCAAGCGACCAATAGTGTCAATTACAAGGCTGCGGCAGAACGTATCGGCGGGGATAATATCAACAGCCCATCCTGGTGGGAAAAAGATTAATTAAAGATGATAGCGAAGTTTTTTAAAGGTTCAGCGGATTAAGCGACTAAGGGCCACAGATAACCATGAAGTTTAAAAAATGAGGAAAATCAATTATATACTAGTCGGTTTATTATTGGGGGCGATACTGCTTTCCTGCGGGGAGAAAGCCTCAAAGAACGATGAGCGGCTCAAAACGGCGACCTGGGAATCTATTGCGTCCGAGGCGCGTGGAACCACGGTCAATTTTATGATGTGGCAGGGCAGTACCGCCATTAATGATTATATCAATAATTATGTGGTTCCTACCGTAAAGGAAAAATATGATATCGACTTGCAGATCAGCGGAGGGCAAGGTCCGGAAATTGTGCAGTTGGTCATGGGCGAAAAACAAGCCGATAGAGAAGAGGGCCAAGTAGACATGGTGTGGATCAATGGGGAGACCTTTTTTCAATTAAGAAAGATAAACGGCCTATGGGGGCCATTCGTAGAACAGCTTCCCAACTCCGCTTTGATCAATTTTGAAGACCGTTTCATCAGTACCGATTTTCAGCAGCCTATAAATGGCATGGAAGCCCCGTGGAGCATAAATCAATTTGCAATCGTATACGATTATAAGAAGGTGCCGAACCCGCCCAAAAGCATTCCCGAACTTGAAAATTTCATCAAAGAGCACCCTGGTACATTTACCATATCGAACGATTTTACAGGAATGACCCTTTTAAAGAGTTTATTGGCAGAATTGGGTGGAAGTCCGAATGCATTAAATGGCCCGTTCGATGAAAAAAAATACAAGGAGCTATCTGAAAAACTTTGGAAATTCATCAACGATAACAAACGGTATTTTTGGAAGGAAGGACGTACTTTTCCCAAGGAACAATCTAAAATGAACCAGCTTTACGCCAACGGGGAATTGCTTATTGCCTATGGATTTAGTGAAGGGGGAATAGAAGATAAAGTACTGAACGGTCTCTATCCTAAAACCACAAAAGGATACGCCTGGGAAAACGGCACCATAAGAAACTCAAATTACTTGGGGATTCTTTATAATTCACCGCAAAAAGCGGGGGCCATGCAGGTCATTAATTTTTTGCTTTCCCCTGAGGCGCAATTTAAAAAGGCAGATGCAAATGGAATGGATTCCAATACCGTTTTGGCCATGGATAAGCTTGAACTCGAATGGAAAGATAAGTTCTTGGAAGCACGTAAACGCCAATATGGGCCTATCTTAGAGGAACTGGAGGCCAATGCCATTGCCGAACCCGCCCCCGAATATATGATACGTTTGTACGAAGATTTTAGAAAAAAGGTGATTGAAAACTAAAAAACCGAACATAGGAATAGTATTGTTTGTCGTCATTGGTGTGCTGCCATTTGCTGCAGCCTTTGTATACGCGCTATTGTATAGCTTTGGTATAATAGGCGTGGCGAACAACGGTTTTACCCTGCAGTTCTGGAAGTCGGTGTTGGCTTCGGGCACATTTTTTAAATCGTTGGGCTATAGTGTTGTAATTGCGTTGGTGGCCGTAAGCCTTTCCGTAGGAGGGGCCCTATGGATAACCCTCAAGTTTAGAAGGCAGTTGGAAAAACGGATCTTGTCGTTCGTCATTTATTTGCCCTTGGCCATACCGGGCATTGTTACGGGCTTCTTTACCTTTCAACTTTTTTCCAAGGGCGGTTTTTTTGCTCGGATAAGTCATAAACTCGGTTTTATTACCGAGGCTTCGCAGTTTCCCGATTTGGTCAATGATGGCCTGGCCGTCGGAATCATACTTTCTTTTATTACTATGGTCATGCCCTTTTTTGTACTGCTCTTTTTGAATGTGTACAAGAACGAACGGATAGAAGAACTTTCAATACTGGCACAATCCCTCGGGGCCAATAGCCGACAAGTGGTGCGGCGCGTGTTTCTTCCTATCCTTATTCGAAAGACATGGGTGCTTATCGTGCTCTATTTTATCTTTCTATTGGGCGCCTATGAAGTCCCTTTAATTTTAGGACAAGAATCACCACAAATGCTATCGGTGCTTATTATTCAGGAAATCAAACAATATGACCTGGATAAGATTTCAGAAGGATATGTGGTGGCCGTATTATACACCTTATTGGTGTCGGTAGCGGCCCTTGCCTTGTTTCTCCCTAAAAGAAAAAGAGCCTATGCGAGTTAATTGGAAACCTTTTGTATTGAGCCTGGTAGTGCTGTTGATCCTATTTCCCTTCGTGTACCTGGTATTTTTATCATTGGCTTCAGAGTGGCGCTTTCCCGAAGTATGGCCTTCATACCTTGGATTGAAGAACTGGGTCACTGTTTTTGGTTCGGAAACGGGACTGCTAGAGAGTTTTTTCTCATCCTTATTGATTTCGCTTTCCGTGGCGGTGTTTTCTACGGCTTCCGGGTTTATGATCAGTAAAGCGGTTTTTTACCATCCCAAGAAAAGAACCTTAACGCTATTGGCTTATTTCCCGTACATCTTGGCGCCGGTCGTGTTTGCGGCGTGTTTGAGTTTTTTCTTTTTAAAGATGGGCCTGTTCGGCAATATGACCGGTGTAGTGGTGGCTCAGTTTATCATCGCCTTTCCATATGCACTGCTGTTTTTCAGTAGTTTTTGGAATGAAAAGGTAAAGAGTTATGAAGATTTGGTGGCTACCTTGGGCGGCAACAAGTGGCAGACCTATACAAAAGTAGTATTGCCCTTGGCCAAAGGCCTTTTGATGATCTGCTTTTTTCAGACCTTTCTTATTTCTTGGTTCGAATACGGACTCACCTCGATCATTGGTATCGGAAAAGTGCAGACCCTGACCATCAAGGTGTTCATGTTCATTAAGGAAGCCAATTATTATTATGGGGCCTTAAGTTGTTGCCTATTGATTTTTCCACCCGTGGTTTTATTGTATTTTAACAAACGTTATGTGTTTAAAAAATTGGTTTGATGTTTCTTGAGGTTCAGCATATTGTAAAAAGTTTCGGTGCCGAAAAAGTGGTCAAAGACCTGAGTTTTTCGCTGCGGGCCAAGCAGACCTTGAGTATTTTGGGGAAATCGGGCTGTGGCAAGACCACCATGCTCAAGACCATAGGGGGGCTTATATCGCCCGATTCGGGAAAGATCCTGTTGGATGGTGAGGATATTACGGAGACCCGACCCGAGAAGCGCAACATCGTTTATTTATATCAGGAAGACTTATTGTTTCCACATTTGAACGCATACGAAAATATTGCTTTCGGATTAAGGCTGAAAAAAATACCGGAAGGTTTAATTAAGGAAAAGGTAGGGCATATGCTGCATAGCCTTGAACTTGAGGGGCAGGGCGAAAAAATGCCGACCCAGCTCTCGGGCGGCCAACGGCAGCGTGTTTCCTTTGGGCGGGCCATTAGTACTAATCCCTCCCTTTTACTCTTGGATGAACCCTTTGGTAGTTTAGATACGGGCACAAGGCAACGGATGCAAGAACTGTTCAAAAAACTGACCGCGGAATATGATATTACGTCCCTTTTTGTGACCCACGACCTAAAGGAGGCCGTATTGATGGGCGACCAAATCGGTTTTATGCAAAACGGGCTCTTAACCGTTTATAACGACAAGAAAGATTTTATTCAAGACCCGCAAACAGGAGTTCAAAATGAAATAGAATTTTGGGGAGGCCTAAGATAATAATCCCTAAAAAAGTTGAGTTAAAAGACAATAGTAAAATTAGATAGTGATGACGAAGAAAATGGTATGGATAGACACCGATCTTTCCGTAGGTATGACAAGACATAAGCGTGAAGGCTACTGTGATGTAGACGATGGATATGCCGTTTTACAATTGATGAAGGCCGAAAATGTTGAAATATGTGGTATCAGTGCCGTTTTTGGAAATACCCTTATCGAAAACTCCTATCCGCTGAGCCAACAAATGATTTCAGATTTTGCCTTGGGTGAAATACCGGTTTTTAAAGGGGCTGGTGAAGCTATAGATTTGAACGAGGTAAAGAGTAACGAAGCGGTAGAAGCCTTGGCAGAAGCGCTAAAAAAACAGCCTATGGTCATCATGGCCATCGGTCCGGCCACGAACATAGGGCTCTTGCTTTTAAAATATCCTGAGTTGAAATCCCGAATTTTGGAGGTCGTGCTTGTCGCCGGCCGTAGAACCCCCCAAGATTATTTTAAGATCGGCAATAAGGGCAATCATGCACAAGACCTTAATTTTGATTTGGATAATGTTGCCTTTCGGGTAATGTTCGAACACGGTGTGCCGGTAACCCTTTGTCCCTTCGAAATTTCGAGCAAGGTGTGGTTAAAAGCCGAAGATTTAGATCTTTTGGAGCAAGGGGACAAGGGCAACCAATGGTTGGCCAAGGCTTCTAGGGCATGGTTGCAACAATGGCTCGACCAAGGCGCTGAGGGTTTCAACCCCTTTGACGTACTGGCAAGTCACTATATCATCGCCCCGGAAGATATTGTATGCGAAGAACTGAACGCGCGGCTTGAAATACACCAAGACGATACCGTTCGGGAAAACGACAAACAGGTTTTTAAAGCCTATCTGCTCTGCGATAAAAGCGAAGGATTCCCCGTGAAGTACTGCTATGATGTAGTTTCGGGTTATCATAAAAAATTAATGGATAGTCTGTTGAAATAAATACCTTCGTAGTGCGACTTTCAGACAAACTACAATGAACGATATACAAACAAAATCAATTGGTCTTGTGCTTTCGGGCGGAGGGGTGCGCGGTATGGCGCATATTGGCCTTATACAAGCGATGAACGAGTTTGGCCTTTCGGCACAGGTAGTAGGAGGTAGTAGCGTGGGAGCCTTGGTAGGGGCCTTGTACGCTAATGGGAATTCTGTTTTGGATATGATGGCCTTTTTTAAGGAAACTCCCTTGTTTCGATACAATTTCTTGACCATAGCCAAACCGGGCTTCATTGATACCGATAGGTATTTTGATGTATTCAAGACCTATTTCCCCCAGAACAGCTTTGATACCCTCGAAAAGAAATTGCACGTGGTGGCCACGAACCTTCAAAAGGGAGATCTTGAATATTTTTCCGAAGGTGAACTGATCCGGCCCCTATTGGCCTCTGCTGCCCTGCCTCCGGTTTTTAGTCCCGTAGAGATGGAAGGGCAACTTTATGCCGATGGCGGCATCATGAACAACTTCCCCTTGGAACCCATAATGGGCCAAGCGGATTATATCATTGGTAGCAATGTATCGGTGGTGGGCGAACTGAATAAAAACGCCTTGAAGAATTCCTTGCAATTGACCGGAAGGGTAACAGGACTCATGATCTATGCCATCAACCGCAAAAAACTCAATGCTTGTAATCTGTTGATGGAGTTCAAGGAACTCGAAAAAATCGGTGTATTAGACCGTAAAGGAATAGAGAAGGCCTATCTCGTAGGATATGAAAACACCTGTCGCAGGTTAGAGGAACTACTGAAAAAGCCACAAGTGTAAGGTACGCTTGTGGCTCGGTTTATTTTTAGGCGATGTATTTTTTAAACATCGTCATAATCGATTTTTAAAGTTGGTGTTGTTGGGTGTGCCTGACAGGTTAAAATTAGGCCGTCGGCGATTTCCCCATCGGTAAGGATCTGATTTTTTACCATTTCGGCCTTGCCTTCGGTCACTCGTGCTATACAGCTACTACAAACACCGCCCTGACAAGAGTAGGGGGCATCGATATTCTGTTTTAGAACGGCATCGAGAACGATTTCCTTTTTATCCATGGTCAAGGTGAACTCTTCGTCATCGACCACTACGGAAACCTCGGTTTTGCCTTCGGCCTGCACCGGCATTTCATCTAAAATTTCGGTGGAGGTAAAAAGTTCAAAGTGTATTTTGTCTTTTGGAACCTTATTTTCTTGCAAGGTATCTGAAACCAAATGGATCATGGCCTCGGGGCCACAAAGGTAATAGCCGTCAAAATTTACATCCTTATGCTTGTTCTTAAGGGCATAGTTAACGGTTGAGACATCAATGCGTCCGAAAAGGGAGTCGTCCTCTTGGGTCTGGCTGGTAATGAAATATACATTGAATCGGCCTGCATAGTCCAATTCCAGTTTTGCCAAATCGGTATAGAACATGGTCTCTTTATACGACTTGTTTCCATATACCAGCACGAACTTATTGTTGGGGTTGTCGGCCAATACCGCCTTGGCAATGCTCATGATCGGGGTAATACCGCTACCGGCTGCAAAAGCGGCTATATTCTTGGGCTTCCCGGTAGGTTGAAAGGTAAATCTACCTTCGGGAGGCATGACCTCAAGTATATCGCCGACCTTAAGTTTGGTATTCGCATAATCTGAGAATCCGCCCTTGTCTACTTTTTTGACCCCAATGGTGATAGAATCGCTTTTGGGCGAAGAGCATAGCGAATAGGCTCTTCTAATTTCTTTTCCCTTCAGCTCGGTTTTAATGGTAATATACTGCCCGGGAATAAAATCGAAGGCTTGTATAAGATCTTTAGGTAAGCTAAAAGTTATGGCCACGGAACTAGGCGTGAGCGGTTTGATATGTTTTACGGTCAAGGAATGAAAATGCACCATTATTAATTTTTTGGGTCTAATGTAAACGCGAAAATAAGCATTGAAATAGCCAATTGAAACGGAAAAGATGAAAAAAAGAATACATAAATATCTTATGCATAAGGTATTTATGTATATATTTGAAGTAATGGCAAATTCAAAACTTTATAAAGGAAGTCTGAACACCATTATTTTAAAACTGTTGGAAGAACAGGGAAAAATGTATGGTTATGAAATTACCCAAAAAGTGAAGGCCCTTACCAAGGGCGAACTTCACATAACCGAAGGGGCGCTTTACCCGGCGCTTCACAAGCTTGAGGCGGAAGGCCTGCTCGATGTTGAAGTGGCCAAGGTCGACAACCGTTTGCGCAAATATTATAAACTGACCGAAGCAGGAGAAAAGGAAACCGTAAACCGTTTGGCCGAACTGGAGGAGTTTATCCGTAGTATGCAGCAATTAGTGAATCCGAATTGGAGCATTGATTGATGCTTTAAATTCAAAACATAATAAGCGATGCTTCGTCTGTTTACGAAAGCAAATTATACAATAATTGAGTGTTATGGTAGGCCTGACCCAAAATCAAATACAAGAACTCTATAAGTTTACCCGGATACATTTTGTAGAGCACTACGATCTGCAGACCGAATTGGTCGACCACTTGGCCAATGGTATAGAAGAGCAGTGGAAACGTCACCCGAAACTCAGTTTTAACGAGGCCTGTTGTTTAGAATTTAAAAAGTTTGGGGTCGCCGGTTTTCAAGATGTCATAGATAAAAAGGGCCAAGCCATACGAAAAAAATACCGCCATATCCTATGGGGGTTTTATAAAGAGTTCTTCAGATGGCCTAAAATAGGACTCATATTTGGTTTGGTCTTGTTCATAACGACCTTACTTCTTTTTATTCCGCTTGTGTTTCGGTATAACGCGGTAATAGCGATTTTTTTTCTAATAGTTCTGACCGTCTTTTACTCGGCTTTCAAAAGCAGAAGGGATAATGAATTGGAAGCGAAAAAATATGGTAAAAAATGGATGCTTAAAGACGTAATCTATTCCTATGGAAATTTAATCCATATGATAAACCTTCTACCCCTAACCCTTAATATGGGTTATATAAGAGATAGGGTTCCCATGGATAATTTTTGGGTGCTAATGGCTTTTGCCCTAGGCATTGTTCTTACCCTTATTCTTTCTTATGTTACCATTTTCGTTATTCCATCAAAGGCTGATGAATTGCTAGGGAAGACTTATCCTGAATATAAATTATTGTAATGGCTTGTAACAAACCCTATCGCTTTAAATACTAACTTACCGAACAGGTAACCCCTTTCTTATGTTTAAAAGTTTCAGTTGGCTGCAGTGGAAATCCTTCTTTAGGTCTTCATCTTTAGGCAAAAGCCTTGGGGTGAAAATAATGATGGGCTTTTTCGCGCTGTACTTTTTGGGTATGTTGTCCGTCTTGGGGTCCACATTGTTCTTTGCTTTAGAAAAGATCTTTCCCGATACGGATCCGCTTGCCATCTTAAGCCAATATCTAGTGTATTGGGTACTCGCCGAACTGTTTCTACGGTATTTTATGCAAAAGCTTCCGGTTATGGATATCAAGCCGTTTCTGGTCATTCCTATAAAAAAAAGCAGTATTGCACATTACATTCTAGGCCGTTCGGCGGTTTCTTTCTATAATTTTTTAGCCCTGTTTTTCTTTGTGCCCTTTGGGGTGGTCCTTCTTATAAAAGGCTATGCCCTTCTGAACGTTTCGTTTTGGATGCTGGGGATTATAGGAATCGTGTTGAGTGTCAACTACATCAATTTTATCATAAATAAGAGTGATAAGGCTTTGATCGTGGTCGGCACGCTTTTGTTGGCTTGCTACGGTTTGGATTATTTTCAACTCCTCCCCATAAGGGCCTATGGCGGAGGATTATTTTACGCCCTTTATGAAAATCCGTTTTATGCCATGCTTCCCTTGGGTCTTGCGGCATTGTCCTATTTTATCAATTATTCCTATCTAAGGAAACGCATTTTTTTAGATGTCTCCCTAAAAAAGGAAATGGCAGAGGCAAGTTCTTCGGAGTTGGCATGGACCCGCCGTTTCGGAGCCATAGCGCCCTTTTTGCAGTTGGACCTAAAACTCATTTGGCGAAACAAGCGGACGAGGTCACAGGTCTTTGTGTCATTGGGAATGGCCTTTTACGGATTGGTCTTCTATACTATGGAAGACTTTGGTATGCAGTCTGGAATGTTGGTTTTTGTCGGCATTTTTATGACCGGGGTGTTTTTAATGAACTTCGGGCAGTTTATTCCGGCTTGGGACAGCGCTTATTACAGTATGATGATGTCGCAGAACATTCCCCTAAGAAAATACCTGGAGTCTAAGGCGGCCCTGATTTCGGTTAGTATCGGAATTATGTTTTTGCTCTCTATTCCCTATGTTTATTTTGGGTGGGACTCCTTGGCCATAAATCTTAGTTGTGCCTTGTACAATCTAGGTGTCAACGTTCCGGTGATCCTTTTCTTTGGGTCTATGAACAAAAAGCGTATCGATTTGACCAAAAGTGCCCTTAGTAATATGCAGGGAACGAGTGCAACCCAGTTTTTGGTAGCCCTCCCGCTATTTGGAATGCCTATGGCGATTTATGGGCTATTGTCCTTTTTCGTCTCCTTTGAAGCGGCCATAATTGCCCTTTGTCTCCTTGGAATTATAGGTTTTTCCCTAAGAAATATATTGCTGGACCAAATTACTAGGGCCTACAGGAAGAAAAAATATGTGATGATTGCCGGCTTTAAGGAGCGGAACAGCTAAATCCCAATTTACTTTATGACGCTTTAAACGAAACAGGAACTTTATATCGAATCTATGCTTACCGTACAGAATCTCACCAAGAAGTATCTTGGTAAAACCGTATTGAATATCGAACAGCTTGATATACCCAAAGGACAGAGTTTTGGACTTGTAGGGAACAACGGTGCTGGCAAGACTACTTTTTTCAGCCTTTTATTAGATCTGATCCAACCCACTACGGGACATATAGTAAACCATGGGATGCAAGTAGACCAGAGCGAAGCATGGAAGCCTTTTACCTCGGCTTTTATAGATGAGAGCTTTTTGATCGGTTACCTGACCCCTGAGGAATACTTTTATTTTATCGGCGAATTGCGTAACCAAAATAAGGCCGATGTGGATACGCTATTGATGAATTTTGACGATTTCTTTCACGGCGAGATCCTAAACCAGAAAAAGTACTTGCGCGACCTTTCTAAAGGGAATCAAAAGAAAGCCGGAATCGTCGCCTCGTTTATAGGCAATCCCGATGTGGTAATCTTAGATGAGCCTTTTGCCAATCTCGACCCCACGACCCAAATACGATTAAAAGGTATAATTAAAGACTTGGCATCTAAGCAAGGGGTCACCGTACTGGTCTCTAGCCATGACCTAATCCATGTGACGGAGGTATGCGAACGCATTGTCGTGTTGAACAAAGGGGAAATTGTCAAAGATATAGAGACTTCAGAGGCTACCTTAAAGGAATTGGAGTCGTTTTTTGGGGGAAGCGAAGCTCCGCATGATGAAATATCTGCGCTATGATGCTACACCCGTAAACCGACCCTTGGGTCGGTTCTTGTTTTTTTGGCGATTCGGCACTTAGGCAAATGCATCGATAAGTTGTTGCCTATTGCCGTCTAAAGTGTATAAAACGGGCTCCTGATCTTTAAAAAGGGCAATCACAGACCACTGGGTCGGTAAAAAATAAAAGCGACTTCTTCCACTTTTTTTTAACTTCACGTATTTTGCGCAAAAAGCAAGTAAATAAGGGCCCAATTTGAAGCGGTAAATCGAAATCGAGAATAGAAAGTGGCGGTTAGCGGCGGATAATCCCTTGAAAATAGAATTTGGGTTGTGGCTGATTTTATTTTTTTTGGGCAACGCAAGGTCCGAACAATTAACTTTTTATCGACCAACTGCATAATAATCCGGTTCTTTTTTAGTTAGAGTTAAGTAAGCAGGTGAACATTATAAAAATCTGCCATTTACACACGGAAAAAGTATGAAAACAGTTTGGGGCAAATTGCATCTGACCATAAACAATGATTGACTTGAGCAGATGAAACTTCACATTAAACTCATCTTATGTACGGTTCTAGGAGGTATCGCGTTAAATTCGTGTTCCACCAAAAAAGACGCGTTCGTGAACCGAAATTGGCACGCGCTCAATACCAAGTACAACACCTTGTACAATGGCAATATTGCCTTTGATGAAGGTAGGGAAGAACTCAACCTGAACTATAAAGATGACTATTGGGAAATACTTCCTATTGAACGTTTGGAGGTTACCGAAGATATCAAGTTAGATTCCGAAGATAACAACCCCAACTTTATCATTGCCGAAGAAAAGGCGACCAAGGCCATACAAAAGCACAGTATGGATATTAAGGATGTGGAGCGCAACCCACAAACCGACGAGGCCTTTTTACTTTTGGGCAAGGCGCGTTATTTTGATCAACGCTATATGCCGGCACTTGAGGCCTTCAACTACATTATAAAGAAATACAACTACAGTGATAAACTGAACGAGGCCCATATCTGGCGCGAGAAGGTCAACATTCGCCTCGAAAACGAGGAACTGGCCATTAAAAACCTAAAGCGGCTTTTGAAATATGAACAGCTCAGCGACCAAGAATATGCCGATACACGGGCTATGATCGCCCAAGCCTACATCAATGAAAAGGTACTTGACACTGCCGTTCAAAACTTAAAGATCGCATCGCACTACACTAAGAAAAACCCAGAAAAAGGGCGTTATTACTACATTATAGGACAATTGTACAATCGGTTGGGCCATAAAGACAGTGCCAATTACGCATTCAATAAGGTAATTGAGCTAAACCGTAGGTCACCAAGGGTCTATATGATCAATGCCGAAATACAGAAGTTGAGAAATACCGAAATTACTTCGGAGAACAGCGAGGAAATATTGGAATACCTGACCGACCTTCAGGAAAATCGTGAGAACCGCCCGTTCTTGGATAAAATTTATCGCCAGATGGCGGAGTACTACCTCGATCGTGAAAACGATAGTTTGGCCGTAGTCTATTTCAACAAGTCGCTACGCGCCACACAGAACGAACCGAAGTTGAACGCGCTCAATTACGAAAACCTGGCCGTCTACCACTTTGATAGAAACGAATATAAATTGGCGGGGGCCTACTACGACAGTGTCGTTAGTAATTTAGAGGAAAACACAAAAAGATATAGGAGGACCAAGAAAAAGCTCGATAACCTTGAAGACGTTATCAAGTATGAGGATATTGCACATCGTACCGACAGTATCATAAGCTTGTACAACCTTCCCCTAGCCGAGCGTACGGCTTATTTTGAAGAGCATATCGCGAAGCTCAAGGCGGCAAAAGAGGCTGCGGCCAAGAAAGAGGAAAGAAGATTGGCGGCCGGTTTTGCCCAGTTTGCAAAGAGCAAAGGCGGAAAAGAGAACAAGGGAAAATTCTATTTCTACAACCTGACCAGTTTGGGCTATGGTAAAAACGACTTTGTTCAGAGATGGGGCAAGAGAACGCTTGAAGACGACTGGCGTTGGAGCGATAAAAGACGAGTCTTGCCACAAGAAGTAGCGGGTAATGCCACGGTTTCGAACGATAGTTTGGGAACGGTTACCGATGAGGAAAACTTTTCTGTGGACTATTATTTGGACCGAGTGCCTACGGATGTAGCAGTGATAGATAGTCTTAAGGGCGAACGAAATTTTGCCAATTATCAACTCGGATTGATCTACAAGGAGAAGTTCAAGGAAAATCTATTGGCGGCCGAAAAACTCGAAAAGGTTTTGGATGCCGATCCTGAGGAGCGTTTAGTGCTTCCTTCCAAATACAACCTGTATAAGATATACGAAGAAGAGGGGAGTCCGCTTTTGGCCTCCATGAAACAAGATATTCTCCAAAACCATGGTGATTCGCGCTATGCCGAAATCATATTAAACCCGAGAGCGGTGCTCGAAGACGATGCCGATAGCCCAGAGGCACGTTATGCGGCCCTATATCGCCTATATCGACAGCAAGAATACTTGAAGACCATTACGGGAGCCGAAGAGAATATAGAAAAGTACACGGGAGACCCCATAGTTCCCAAGTTCGAAATGTTGAAGGCCAACGCCATCGGAAGGCTTAACGGTTTTAAGGCGTTTGAAGAGGCCCTCAACTATGTGGCATTGACCTATCCTAACAATCCGGAAGGGAAAAAAGCGGAGACCATGGTAGCCGAACAACTTCCTAAACTAGCGGTAAAGGAATTTTCTACCGAACTAGGTTCAACCGGAACGGGTAATTGGAAAGTGGTATTTCCCTTTAGAAGAAGTAATGATGAAATAGCCAAAAGGGTAAAGAAAGAATTAGAAGACGCCATTATCGATTTGAGGTACAAGAACAAGGTTTCAAAAGATATTTATACTTTAGAAGACCAATTCGTCGTCGTACATGGCTTTAAATCTAAAGATTACGCCCTCGGTTTTGCCGAGCTTATAAAATTTAACAAGGATTACCGTATTGAGAATGAGAATTTTGTAATTTTATCTACCAATTATAAAATTATTCAAGTACATAAAAACTTACAAGAGTATAAAAGTCAAATTTTAACCCCAAAACCATAAACAATGTTTTCTGATAACAAAAAACCAAGAACTATGAACGAAATAGGCGCACAACCCAATAGGATCTCCAAGCACACAAAAATTAAAGGGGATATCGAATCTGAAGCTGATTTTAGAATTGACGGTAAATTAGACGGCAACGTAAAGACAACAGGTAAGGTTGTTATTGGTAAAGATGGCTACATCCATGGTAAGGTAGAGTGTGTCAATGCCGACATAGAGGGAAGCTTCAACGGAGAGCTTTTGGTGTCGGACCTATTGTCGCTTAAGTCTTCGGCAGTAATAGAAGGTACAGTGTCGGTAACCAAGTTGGCGGTAGAGCCCGGTGCTACTTTTAACGCGTCTTGTACCATGAAAGGTAAAGGGGGGAGCTTGAACAGTAGTACTTCCTCTGGGTTTAAGTCGCCGCTAAGCAAAAACAATGAAGCAGCAAAAGCCTCGTGATAATTCCAATTTAATACGAACAGCGGCCGGTTTTTCGGGCATTGCCATACAAATGGGGGCAACCATCTATTTAGGCAATCTTTTGGGGGCCTGGTTAGATGTAAAGTTTGAAAAAACGTTTTTAGAAGATACAATTACTTTACTTGCCGTATTTTTGTCGATGTATATCGTCATCAAAAAAGTGATGACATTAAATAAGTAGCATTGGTCAAACAATTAGTACAATATATAGTCGTGTTCATTTTGGTGGGCACGGCTTCTTTTTTTCTTCATCAATTTTTATTGGCAGATGACAATTCGGGTTTCAATACCCTGCTTCAAAAAGCCTATATTTTTCATTTCATTTTCTCTTTATCGGTGATTATAGCCTTTCGTCTACTCTCCAAAAGCGAAAAAATCTTCGTTCAATTGGGTTTTGTTTATATCGGCCTTTTGGTTTTTAAAATTGCCGCATATACTGCAATGTGCTACCCGCAACTGATGGGAGATGAGCATTTACCCAGATTTTATAGAGCTTCACTTTTGATTCCAGTGTTTGTTTTTTTGTGCCTAGAGGTCTTTTTTGTTTCAAAAATTTTGCAACGCGAATAGTTTCAAAATTTTAAAGGACAAAAATGGTTTGTATTACGGCAAGATTACCTACTTTTGCGCAAAATTTCAGGAGCATAATTTTTTGATAAAAAATAATGAAGGAAGTTTCAAAAATGATCAGAACACTAGTATTACTTTGTACACTATGCATTTCTCTTCAGGGTTTTGCATTCTCCGAGGGAGGTGATCAAGGAGCGGTAGACACAAAAGATGAGGTAGGTGAATATATCCAACACCACATTAAAGACGCTCATGACTTTCACTTGTTTTCATACACAAGTGATAATGGGGAGCGTAAGCACGTTGGTTTTCCTTTGCCGGTCATCCTTTGGTCGAGCAACGGATTGGTAACTTTCATGTCTTCTGAATTTCATCATGACGATGCCGGTAAGGTCGTTGTCGAGAAAGGTGGTTCTAAATTTGTAAAACTTCACAGTAAAATATATGAACTGAACCCAGGAGCTTCCGAAGTTCAGTTTGATGAGCATCACCATGCGAAAAATGCCGCCAAAGTCCTTGACTTTTCAATAACCAAAAGTGTTTTTGGAATATTGTTGGTGGGTCTTCTTATGCTTTGGGGATTCTCTTCATTGGCAAAACAATACGCCAGTAAAAAAGTACCTACCGGTTTTGGTAGGGTATTGGAGCCATTGGTAATCTATGTTAGGGATGAGATCGCCAAGCCGAACATCGGCGAGAAAAAATATCGCAAATTCACAGGTTACCTGTTGACCGTGTTTTTCTTTATATGGATCTTGAACCTTTTAGGTTTGACGCCATTAGGTTTTAACGTAACGGGCCAGTTGGCCGTAACCGCTGCCTTGGCAATTTTTACTTTGGTCATTTATACCTTTAGCGGAAACAAGGATTACTGGATGCACATGTTGTGGATGCCAGGGGTTCCTGTTTTGATCAGACCGGTTCTTGCGATTATAGAACTGGCCGGTGCTTTTTTGATCAAGCCGTTTTCATTGTTGGTACGTTTGTTCGCGAACATATCTGCAGGTCACATTGTAGTAATGAGTTTGATCGCCATCATGTTTACGCTTAAGGAAAGCTTAGGTGTAGTCGGGGCAACAGGGCTATCATTGGTGTTGTCGTTTTTCATTACGCTTATTGAAGTATTGGTCGCCTTTTTACAGGCCTATATTTTTACTATGTTGTCAGCCTTGTTTATTGGTATGGCCGTTGCTGAGCACGATCACGATCATGAGCACGATGCTACAGGACATGAGATTCCAGACGCGGAAGACGTTCGAGGGGATTTCATCTAAAAGAGAGTTTTTTAATTTAATTATATAAATCAATTACTATGTACAACTTAATTGGAGCTGGTTTAATCGTAATCGGAGCAGGTATCGGTCTTGGTCAAATTGGTGGTAAAGCAATGGAAGGTATTGCCCGTCAGCCAGAAGCAACCGGAAAAATACAAACTGCGATGATTATCATTGCTGCACTTTTAGAAGGTTTGGCATTCGGTGCCTTGTTCTTAGGAAAATAAGAACTACAAAACCAAAAGACATTCTCCTGCAACGGTTGGTTGCAGGAAATGTTTTTAATCTAGTTTAGAATTTTAAAGTAATATTATATATGGAAACTTTAATAAACGATTTCTCACCAGGCCTTTTCGTAGTTCAGACGATATTATTATTAGGTTTGATATTCCTATTGGTGAAATTTGCCTGGAAACCGATTTTGACTTCATTGAACGAACGTGAAGAAGGAATCAAGGGTGCATTGGACGCCGCTGAAAAAGCCCGTGCCGAAATGCAGAACCTTCAGGCCGATAACGATAAGTTGTTGAAGGAAGCCCGTGCGGAGCGCGAGGCAATGTTGAAGGAAGCCCGTGAGATTAAAGAGAAAATGATCGCGGATTCTAAGGAGCAGGCCAAGGTGGAAGGCGACAAAATGTTGAAGCAGGCCCAAGCCGCTATCGAGAGTGAGAAGAAAGCCGCTGTAGCCGACATCAAAAACCAAGTGGCCGAACTTTCTGTAGAGATTGCAGAGAAGGTGTTGAAAGAGCAACTATCCAACAAAGACCAGCAATTGAAATTGGTGGAAAGTATGTTGGGCGATGTTAAATTGAATTAAGTAGCTATATTGCTTTTTGTTGTGCCGATGAAGGTCTGCCGACAGAACAATAAAACAAAATAAAAAATGAGCGATTCTAGAGCAGCAATACGTTACGCAAAGGCGGTTTTAGACCTAGCGGTACAGAACAAGGCCACGGATGCAGTCGAGAAAGACATGCGTTCGGTTGTGGCAACGATTGCCGATAGTAAAGAGTTGAGAGCCATGTTGGCCAGCCCTGTAGTGAACGGGGAGACCAAAAAGAAAGCCTTGGCGGCCGTGTTCGACGGTAGTGACCAGATTACCTTGGGTTTGATCAATACACTTGCCGCGAACAAACGGATATCTATTTTGAACGAGGTTGCCTTAAAGTACATCATTCTTAACGAAGATTTAAAAGGTGAGGGTGTTGCGTATGTTACCACAGCCGTTCCTTTAAGCGCCGACCTTGAGAAGAAGGTGCTTAAGCAATTAGCTCAGATTACCGGTAATGAGGTAACCATCGAAAACAAAATCGATGAAAGTATTATTGGAGGATTTGTTTTACGTGTTGGCGATTTGCAGTATGATGCCAGCATTTCTAATAAATTGAATAATTTAAAAAGAGAGTTTTCAAGTAGTTTATAATAATAACTAGGACTTGAGGTGAATTTCTTAAGTTCCATGTCTTATATCTATAAAAATGGCAGGAGTAAAAGCCGCTGAGGTATCAGCAATTTTAAAGAAACAATTATCAGGATTTGAAGCCACCGCCACATTGGACGAGGTGGGAACAGTACTACAGGTTGGTGATGGTATCGCCAGGGTCTACGGTCTATCAAACGCCCAATACGGCGAATTGGTGGAATTCGAAGGCGGCCTTGAAGGAATTGTTCTTAACCTTGAAGAAGATAACGTTGGTGTGGTGCTCTTAGGACACTCCAAGGCTATTGGAGAAGGTGCTACCGTAAAACGTACACAACGAATTGCTTCTATCAAAGTAGGTGAAGGTATCGTTGGCCGTGTGGTAGATACCCTAGGTACTCCTATAGACGGTAAGGGACCTATCGCTGGTGAAACTTACGAAATGCCATTGGAGCGTAAGGCACCCGGTGTTATCTTTAGGGAGCCGGTAACCGAGCCTATGCAATCCGGTATTAAGGCAATCGATGCCATGATCCCTGTGGGACGTGGTCAAAGGGAGCTTGTAATTGGTGACCGTCAAACAGGTAAGACTACCGTTTGTATCGATACCATTTTGAACCAAAAAGAATTTTACGATGCTGGTGAACCAGTATATTGTATCTATGTTGCTATTGGCCAAAAAGCTTCTACCGTTGCTGCAATTGCGCAAACTTTAGAAGATAAAGGGGCCATGGCATATACTACCATTGTTGCCGCGAATGCTTCCGACCCTGCGCCAATGCAGGTTTATGCTCCTTTTGCAGGTGCATCTATCGGTGAGTATTTCCGTGACACTGGCCGTCCTGCTTTGATCATCTATGATGATTTGTCAAAACAGGCCGTAGCCTACCGTGAGGTATCCCTTCTTTTGAGAAGACCACCAGGACGTGAGGCTTACCCAGGTGACGTTTTCTACCTTCACTCTAGATTGTTGGAGCGTGCCGCTAAGGTCATCAACGATGATAAGATCGCGCAGAACATGAACGATTTACCTGATGTGTTGAAGCCCATGGTAAAAGGTGGTGGTTCTTTAACGGCCCTTCCTATTATCGAAACCCAGGCAGGTGACGTTTCTGCCTATATTCCTACGAATGTAATCTCGATTACCGACGGACAGATTTTCTTGGAGCAAGATTTATTCAACCAAGGGGTAAGACCAGCGATCAACGTGGGTATTTCGGTATCTCGTGTGGGTGGTAATGCGCAGATCAAATCAATGAAAAAGGTGGCAGGTACATTGAAATTGGATCAAGCCCAGTTCCGTGAATTGGAAGCTTTTGCCAAGTTCGGTTCCGATTTGGACGCCGCTACGTTGAACGTTATTGAAAAAGGACGTCGTAACGTTGAGATCTTGAAGCAGGCCCAAAACGATCCTTATACCGTTGAAAACCAAATCGCGATCATCTATGCAGGTTCTAAAAACTTGTTACGTGATGTTCCCGTAGAAAAGGTAAAGGAATTCGAAAGGGATTATTTGGAATTCTTGAACGCTAAGCACAGGGATGTATTGGATACCTTAAAGTCCGGTAAACTTACCGATGAGGTAACCGATACCTTGACTGCTGTGGCCAAAGACCTTTCTGGTAAATATAAGAGTTAAATAAGTACTGAGTACTGAGTGGCAGGCACAAAGTGTTATCCTCAAAATAACACTTTGTACCGCTTACTAAATACTGAATCAAATGGCGAACTTAAAGGAAATACGAAACAGAATAGCATCGGTATCATCGACCATGCAGATTACCAGTGCCATGAAAATGGTATCGGCTGCAAAGTTGAAGAAAGCACAAGACGCCATTACTGCAATGCGACCTTATGCCGATAAGCTTACCGAGTTGTTACAAGGTCTAAGTGCAAGTTTAGATGCCGATTCTGGTAGTAAATATGCCGATAATAGAGAGGTGAAGAAAGTTTTGGTAGTAGCTATTACTTCCAATAGGGGCTTGGCCGGTGCCTTTAACTCTAATATCTTAAAACAGTGTACGGTTTTGATTAACGAAACCTATGCCGGTAAAGAGGTTGATTTTGTTGCCATTGGTAAGAAGGCCAACGATTTCCTGACCAAAAGATCTAAAGTAATTGCCAATCATAGTAGCCTTTACGAAGATTTGACATTCGATAAGGTATCGGTTATTGCCGAAGATTTAATGGAGCAATTCACTTCAGGTAATTATGATCGTATCGATATCGTATATAACAAATTCAAGAATGCCGCTACGCAGATTGTAATGACCGAGCAGTTTTTGCCGATCGTTCCTATGGCCGGTGCGGAAAACTTGAGCACCGACTACGTTTTTGAGCCATCAAAAATGGAAATCGTAGAGCAGTTGATACCTAAGTCGTTAAAGACACAATTGTACAAAGGTATTCGTGATTCCTTTGCCAGTGAGCACGGGGCCCGAATGACAGCAATGCACAAGGCTACCGATAACGCTACGGAATTGAGGGACCAATTGAAATTAACTTATAATAAGGCTAGACAGGCTGCCATTACCAACGAGATCTTAGAGATCGTAGGTGGTGCGGAAGCCTTGAACAATTAGGCTTAACCATTGCTTTGACCTCGTCGGAGTAAATGATAGATATAAGAAGAACCCCCACAGTCATGTGGGGGTTCTTTTTTTATATGGGGCCGTAGCGAACTCGCCACGTGAAACTGCGGTGTCGTTCGTTACGGTTTAGAGCCCTGTAATATTCCATCTAATATCTATTTTAAAGACCAAACGGGTTCTTTTTTCATTGCATGGGGCTTGGTTGTGCAGAGCTTGTTAAAGGGCGGGATACGGCCCCCTTTTGGTTTATTTCGCCTCCCTTTCAACCAAAAAAAGCCGCCGTTGTTAAAAAGAAATCCATCCGTGTTTAACTTCACTTTGCTAGATGCCTTTAAATAGGTACTTTTGGATATAAATGCAGCTCTATTGAATCCGCTTAAAAAATTGTTCAAGCAAACGGCTATCTACGGTCTGGCCACTGTATTGCCCAGAATGATTTCCTTCTTTTTGGTCAGGGTGCATACCGATGCCATGCCCCCGGAAATATATGGCGAGCTAGCAGTGATTTTTGCCTATTTCGCCATGTTCAATGTGGTCTTGGCCTATGGAATGGAAACGGCGTTTTTTAGGTTTTACAGCAAATCGGACGATAAAGAGACGGTAATTTCTACCTCCTTGATTTCTATTTTGGCCTCCACTATGCTCTTTATGGTGGTTTCCCTGATTTTTCAAGACGGAATGGCCCGGCTTTTGAGCATAGATCCAAAGTACATTAAGTACGTGGTGTTCATCCTTTCTTTAGATGCCTTGGTCATTATACCCTTTGCGTGGTTGAGGGCCAATGAAAGGCCGTTAAGGTATGCCGTGGTCAAGATTTTGAACGTGGTCATCAATTTTGGGCTCAATGTGTTCTTCTTACTGCTGTTACCGGGTATTGCCGCAAGTAATCCAGATGGACTTCTAGCCGCCTTGTACAGGCCCAATTTTCAAATTTCGTATATCATCATAGCCAACCTTTGCGCCAGTGGCGTTACGCTCTTATTGATGCTGAAACCCTATTTGATCAGTCGCTATACTTTTGATGACAAGCTTTGGAAGCAAATGATGAAATATGCGATTCCCGTACTGATTGCGGGCGTGGCCTTCACCATTAACGAAGTTTTTGATAGGGTAATGCTCGAAGCGCTCTTGCCTGAGGAAATTGCCAATAAAGAGGTGGGCATGTACAACGCCTGTGTAAAGCTAGCCTTGTTCATGACCTTGTTTTCTACTGCCTTCCGTATGGGGATAGAGCCGTTCTTTTTTAGTCATGCGGGTACGGCAAACCCGCAAAAGGCCTATGCGCAGATCACCAATTATTTTGTGGTATTGGGTAGTGTGATCTTATTGGGGGTCGTCGTTTTCGCCGATGTACTCAAGGTGCTTTTTGTTAAAAACCCGGCGTATTGGGAAGCCATGTCCGTCGTGCCTATCATACTTTTGGCCAGTTTCTTTCTTGGAATCTACCACAACCTATCGGTTTGGTACAAGGTGACCGATAAAACACGCTACGGAGCGTTTATTTCTGTTTTCGGGGCACTTATAACCATCGTCGTAAACTATATTTTTATCCCTTATATCGGTTATATGGCCAGTGCCATTGCAACGCTCATGGCCTATGGTAGTATGATGGTGCTATCGTACTATTTGGGAAAATCGCGCTATCCGGTGCCGTACAATTTTAGAAAAATTGTTTTCTATCTGGGGGTTTCCATTCTCTTTTCTATACTGTCCTTTTATATTTTCGATAGGAACTTAATTGTGGGGAGTATCTTATTTTTGTTGTTCCTGGGGTTGGTGTATAAGCTTGAAAAGGATACATTGACACAGATTTTCCTTAGACAGAAGAATTAAATCTGCCTTCAGGCATCGGACGTAGATGGCAATGGGCGGATAAGACCAATAGTTGACATTCAAAAACACAGTATGCAAATAAAGATCATCAACAAATCGCAGCACGAACTTCCCCATTACGAAACGGGAGCGTCTGCGGGAATGGACCTAAGAGCCAATATTTCCGAATCGGTAACGTTACAACCTCTAGGGCGCGCCATTATTAAAACGGGACTATTTATAGAGCTTCCGGTCGGTTTTGAGGCCCAAGTGAGGCCAAGGAGTGGCTTGGCCGCTAAAAAAGGAATTACCGTATTGAATGCCCCGGGCACGGTAGATGCCGACTATCGTGGTGAAATTGGTGTGATCTTGGTCAACCTTTCCAACGAAAGCTTTACCGTGGAAAATGGTGAACGTATCGCGCAATTGGTAATTGCCAAACACGAACGCGCCGAATGGGAGGAAGTAAAAGAATTATCGGAAACCGCCAGAGGTGAGGGTGGATTCGGAAGTACCGGTGTTAAATAGGCAAGGGCTAACATAGTATTTACCTTGGGTATCAAATGAAAACGAGACAGCTTATATTGCTATTTGTAGGGGGATTTTTTTGGGTCTCC
This sequence comes from Zobellia galactanivorans, assembly GCF_000973105.1. Classification (NCBI taxonomy): domain Bacteria; kingdom Pseudomonadati; phylum Bacteroidota; class Flavobacteriia; order Flavobacteriales; family Flavobacteriaceae; genus Zobellia; species Zobellia galactanivorans. Next base: position 2,105,778 of record NC_015844.1, read on the forward strand.
CTATTGGCGTATGCCCAAGAAACGCCCACTATAGATGAAAACCAGAGTGCCGAAGTTTTTTTGGAGGATTATTCGGACGACTTTCAAGAGAAATTTTTTGAAGCCCTGAAGCAAAAGGGTATCGAGAACTATGATAGGGCCATTAATCTCATGCTCGAGTGCAAACAGCTCGACGCCGAAAACGATGTGGTAGACCATGAGCTCGCAAAGCTCTATTTAAAGGAAAAACAATATCCTGTGGCCGAAGAGTATGCCTTGGCCGCACTTTTGGCCCGGCCCGACAATCCTTGGTATGTCGATACTTACGTTGATATCGCGTTGAAGCAGCAAAAATCCGTAGATTCCTCAAGGGAGCAATTGCCTTTTGACAATGTAAAATTTAAGGAAAACCTCGCCCTGATTTTCTTCAGGAAGGGAAGGGCCAAGGAGGCACAGTCCGTTTTAAAGGAAACACCTAAGTCTAGTTTTACCCAACAGCTTTCCATAAAAGTGGCCGATTTAATCGAGGCACAGGAAGCCGCGGCCAGCAAAAGTTCCTTTACCTTCTCCAATGACGGCGGTTCTGAATCGGGGTCTTTTGAGCAATATAGAAGCCGTATTCAAGGAATGCTTCAAACCAAGAATTACCTCGCCTTAGACCGGGTTGCGGCCGAAGCCTTGGAAAGTTATCCTTCGCAACCTTATTTTTATTACGCCCAAGGACTTGCCCTAAACAGGAAAGGAAGGGCACGCGAAGCCATTGAAACGCTTGAAGCGGGACTTGATTACTTGGTGGGCGATATCTCCCTGGCCAACAAATTTTATCAAGAGCTGTCCGATGCTTATAATTCCATTAACAATTCAGTCAAGGCAAATATGTATCTTCGTAAGATAAAATCCGGGTTTTAAACTGTTACAAAAATTATGGCCTTACCATTGCGAATTGTCTTGCGCTTGATGGCGCTTGTTGTACTATCCCTTTCTCTTTCCTGTAAGTCGAACAAGGTTTTGGCAGATGGAAAGGTCGATGGCAATCTTTCGGCGAAGGCCATAGTTAAAAACCATTATGCCAATACTACCGATTTCAATACCTTGAGCGGTAAAATGCGTATTGATTATTCCGACGGTGAATCGACACAAGGGGTTTCGGTTAGCTTGCGTATGGAAAAGGACAAGGCCATTTGGATGAGTGCCCCCTTGGGCATGGTCAAGGCTTATATTACCCCGGGAAGGGTTACTTTCTACAACAAACTGCAGAACGAGTATTTTGATGGTGATTTTGCTTATTTGAGCAAGTTCTTAGGTACTGAACTCGATTTTGAGCAGGTGCAGAACCTTCTAATGGGCCAGGCCCTTTTTAACCTTAAAGAAGCAAAGTACGATGCTACCGTGGTTAATGGTGATTATCAGTTGAAGCCTAAAAAAGCCATGGAATTGTTCAAGGTCGTTTTTCAGATAGAACCGAAAAACTTTAAGATGGCCTCACAACAGCTCTCGCAACCCTTAAAGAAAAGATTGCTGCAGGTCAACTATACCGATTATCAAAAAATAGGAAAATATATTCTTCCCCAACGTATTGCCGTTGCGGCCATAGAGGGTGCCGACCGAAATACGGTAGATATCGAATATCGCAATATCGAATTTGACCAACCCATGAACTTTCCATATAAAATACCGAAAGGTTTTAAAGAAATCACACTAACTGACGATGCGCGGTAATAAGTACTTTCTTGTTATTTTTCTTGGTTTCTGTTTATTTGGATGGAGCACGCTTTGTGCCCAAAGCGAAGAGCAGGAGGCCTTAGAGGCCAAACGCGAACAGTTGCAAAAGGAAATAGAGCAGATCAATTACTTGCTTTTTGACCAAAAGAAGAAAAAAGGCAATGTTCTCGATCAAATGGAAGCCCTTGACAATAAGATAAAGGTGCGCCAAAAGCTTATCGATGTTACCAATCAACAATCGAATTTGCTGAACAAGAAAATCAATGATAATATTCGTGTCATTACCAAATTGAGGGAAGAATTGGAAGCGCTCAAGGATGATTACGCCATGATGATACAAAAGGGGTATCAGAGTAAGATCCAGCAGAGTAAATTAATGTTCCTTCTTTCCTCCGAAAATTTTTATCAAGCCTTTAAGCGGATGCAGTATATCAAGCAATACACCGAGTTTAGGCGTAAACAGGGGGAGAAAATTGTGGTCAAGACCGAAGAGTTGGGCAAGCTTAATGCGGGACTTACCATACAACGAAAAGAAAAGGAACGTTTGGTGGCCGAGAACTTGAAGGCAAAGAAGGCCATGACTGCCGAAAAGAAGGCCCACCAAGAACTTTTGGGGTCTATTCGTAAGAGTGAGACCAAATATGCGGCCCAAATACGCGATAAACAAAATCAAGCCAAGCAAATCGATCGTCAAATCGAACGTTTGATCCGTGAGGCCATCGCCGCGTCGAACAAAGACAGCGGAAAGAAAAGTGATGATCCGAGTAAATTCTTATTGACGCCGGAGGCCGCTATTGTTGCCAATAGTTTTACCGCCAATAAGGGCCGTTTGATATGGCCGGTGGAGAAAGGGTTTAAGAGCCAAGGTTTCGGTGTTTATGCCGATGCCATTTACCCGGGAATAAAACACCAGAGTAACGGGGTCATCATAACTACCGACCAAGGGGCGAAGGCGAGGGCTATTTTTAGGGGAGAGGTTATAGCCATTCTGTCTATACCGGGGGGGAATAAGGCCGTGCAATTGAAGCATGGTAACTTTATCAGTACCTATTATAACCTTTCCAAACTCTATGTTAAGAAGGGAGATCGCGTTGAAGCCAAAACCGAATTGGGCGAGATTTATACCAATCGGTCTAACGGACAGACCAAATTGAAGTTTTACTTACACCAGAACACTTCCAAGCTCAATCCAGAGGAGTGGGTGTATCAATTATAGGAATGATATGAAGAAGATAACAGACTTACAGGGCACATTTGCATTAAACAATGGGGTAGAAATCCCTTATTTAGGCTTGGGAACGTATTTGGCCGATAATGACCAAGATGTGGTTGATGCGGTTAAAACGGCTTTGAACCTGGGTTATAGACATATTGATACTGCCGCAATATATAAAAATGAAGAGGGGGTTGGCAAGGGAATTCGGCAAAGTAATGTCGCGCGCGAAGAGGTGTTCTTGGTGTCTAAGGTATGGAATGCCGATCAGGGCTATGAAAGCACTTTAAAGGCTTTTGAGGCGAGTTTGGAGCGTCTGGGGGTAGAATACCTCGATTTGTATCTAATTCATTGGCCAGTGGCCGGAAAATACAAGGATACTTGGCGTGCCATGGAGAAGTTGTACCGCGAAAAGCGTATTCGGGCGATCGGTGTGAGCAACTTTTTACGACATCACCTAGAAGACTTGCTTGAAACGGCCGAAATTGTCCCAATGGTCAATCAAATGGAATTCCATCCATATTTGGTGCAACAAGACCTGATCGATTTTTGCAATGACAAGGGGGTTCAGTACGAATCTTGGTCGCCTTTTATGCACGGAAAGGTCTTTGATGCAAAGTCCGATGTCTTTGATGGGCTGACCGGCAAATACAATAAATCCATTGCACAGATTATTTTGCGCTACAATCTACAGAAGGGCATAGTGGTAATTCCGAAATCGATACATGAAAATAGGATCAAGTCCAATGCCGATATTTTCGACTTTGAACTTACTCATTCGGATATCAACTATCTAGATAGTCTCGATAAAGGTGAGCGCACCGGACCCGATCCCGACAATTTCGATTTTTAAAGAAGGGTTATTCCATGAACAATGCCTTTAGTTCGGTGGCATCGTGAGGTTTCATTTTTCCAGCCAAGACAAGGCTTAATTGCTTTCTGCGCAAAGCGCCATCGTAGCGTTCTTGCTCGAGCTGGGTCTCGGGTTGTAAAGGGGGCACTACCGTAGGCCTTCCGGTATCGTCAACGGCTACAAAGGTGTATATGGCTTCGTTTGCCTTTGATTTTTCACCTGTAAAACGATCTTCCATCCACACATCGATATAAACCTCCATAGAGGTCTTAAAAGCCCGTGAAACTGCTGCTTCTACCGTGAGAACGCTTCCTACGGGCACGGATTGGTTAAAGGCTACATGGTTCACCGAAGCGGTAACCGTAATACGACGGCTATGGCGACGAGCGGCTATACTTGCGGCACGGTCCATTCGGGCCAATAATTCGCCTCCAAAGAGATTGTTAAGGGGGTTGGTCTCACTGGGGAGTACCATATCGGTCAGTATCGTTCTAGAATCGCTGGGATTTTTAGCCTGCATAAATCAATTTTTTGTCAAAGATACTTTTTTTAATGGGCTCCATAGCAGAACCTTTTCGCCTTGGGCAAGTTGAAAAAAAGATGGACTATTGAACGTTTTAGGCGTAAAACCGTAAGTCTAAAGGAATGTTAGTGGCTTGATTTTAACCAAGCATCCTTTTGGGTAAGCTTGATTTCACGAAGGGCCATTAACGCTTTGTTCGGGTCGGTAAAGCTGTCGTAGGCCACCAAGTACAGGCCGAACGGATTCGTTCCTATATAAGATGGATTGTATCCCTTCTGCTTTAATTCCTCTATTTTTCTGTCGGCGTTGGTACGGTATCGGAATGCCCCGGCAATAATGTGGTGCATGCGTTTCTCCGCTTTATCGGCCGCTTCTTTTTTGGAAGTTTTAAGCGTAATCGTGGGTAGTTCTAATGGTTGTGCATCAAAGAATGTGGCTTCTTGAATGCGTTTTGAAACCTGTTCTTGGGCTTCTTCGCGAGCTAACTGTTGGTTGTTCGCGTTAGATTTGTAAAACTGAAATCCTGTAACGCCCAATGTTAAGGCAATCAAAGCGACCGCAGCATACTTTAAGTATGGGCGAAGGGTCAGGGTTTCCCGCTTTTCCGGTGTAAATGCCAAAGGAATGCTTTCCTCCAACTGAGACACTTCTTCTTTTAAGACCTCTCGGGTTACCGGTGCGGAAACAAAAGAGGACATTCCGAAGGAAGAGGTCAGGTAGTTGACATTTCCGGAGGGTTGAAACTGTATTTTATTTTCTGAGCTGAACCAAAGGGTTCCGATATCGGCCAATTGCAATTGACCGCCTTTTTTTAATTCCGCTTTCCACTCGGTCACAATTTCGTTGACCTGCCCGAGCATTTCCTCAAAGGAAATATTTTGTGCCTCGGCAGCGTATGAAACCAAAAGGCCGTCATTAGACAATAACTGTTGGTTGAATGAAACGGTTTTTACTGGAGGGTAAAAAGTATTGGTGCTCTCATGTATGACAGCAGATTTCTGTTCGGTTAAAAAAGCACCGAAGCCTGGCACAACTACACAGTTGTACCTGTACATTAACTCAGATATATAGCGTTCTAATCCCATATGACGCAAATATGGAAAAAATTATAGGGTAAGACTAGAGTCCACCTCACTTTTTATTAACATTATAATTTGTGTATTTTGTGGATAACTTTGATGCTAGTATAAATGATTACAGATGAATTGCTTGCGATTTTGCGCTTACAAAGTGTTCCGAAAATTGGAGATGTAACCATTAAAAAGCTTATTGAGCATTGTGGTAGTGCCCAAGCCGTTTTTGAGGAAAAACGACACCATCTCTTAAAGATCGATGGTATTGGCACACATATCTTAAAAGGTTTGCACGATGGGGAACATCAAGAAGCCGCAGAACGCGAATATGGTTATATCCAAAAGAACCAGATTGGTTTTTCGTATTTTAAAGATGCCGATTATCCCAGCTATCTAAAGCACTGTATCGATAGTCCGGTATTGCTCTACAAAAGAGGTAATATTAATTTGGAGGGCCGAAGGCTTATCAGTATTGTGGGCACTCGTAAGATTACAAGTTATGGCACTGCCTTCTGTGAAAAGTTTATTGAGGAAATAGCGCCCTTGAATCCCGTTATCGTAAGTGGTTTTGCCTACGGGGTGGATATTACCGCGCAAAAGGCCGCCATCAAACATGGTTTGCAAACCATAGGATGTCTGGCCCATGGCCTCAACCAAATCTATCCCGAAGCCCATAGCAAGTATGTCAGTGATGTAGAGAAGAATGGAGGGTTTTACACCGAATTTCGCAGTACGACCCGGCCCGATAGGGAGAATTTTTTAAAACGAAACCGCATTATCGCCGGTATGACGGAAGCTACGGTGGTCATTGAATCGGCCGAAAGAGGGGGGAGTTTGGTCACGGCCGATATTGCCAACAGTTATAATCGCGAGGTCTTTGCCGTACCGGGAAGGGCGCAGGACAAGTACAGTTCGGGTTGTAACAATCTTATAAAACAGCAAAAGGCACATATACTCACTTCCGCTGCCGATTTGGTATATCTCCTAGGATGGGATGTGGCCGAGAAAGAAACCAAGCCCGTTCAAAAACAGCTCTTCGTGGATCTTGAGCCTGACGAACAATCGATATATGATTATTTACAAAAGAATGGAAAGCAATTGCTCGATAGTATTGCCTTGGAATGTCGCTTACCTGTCTTTAAGGCTTCTTCTACTTTGTTAAATATGGAAATGAAGGGCGTTGTGCGTCCTTTGCCCGGAAAATTGTTCGAAGCGATTTAACAAAACCGGAAGCTGTGATGATGGGTCAACCGACCAACGAGTCTGTAAAGTTGGTGTATGCCGGTGCTGTATCGGTATAAATGACGGTTATCGATAAAAAACCTCCCCAAGACGAAAGGTTTATGAATATGGGGAAGACCGTATAAAAACAAAACCGACCCTGAGGTCGGTTTTGTTAAATTTTAGTATCCTAGTTTTTCACGTACTCTTTGAAGTACCCCATCGGCTACTTTGCCGGCTTTTTCCGCGCCGATCGCCAATGCTTCGTCTACTTCTTGGGTGTTGTTCATGTAGTACTCGTATTTTTCCCGGGCATCGCCAAATTTGTTGACAATGACTTCGTAAAGCGCTTGTTTGGCATGGCCGTACCCGTAGTTCCCCGCAAGGTAGTTGGCACTCATTTCTTCAATTTGTTCTTGAGTGGCCAGTAATTTGTACAGGGCGAATACATTGTCTTTCGTTGGGTCTTTTGGGTCTTCCATGGGGGTGCTGTCGGTCTGTATGCCCATGATCTGTTTCCTCAGCTTTTTATCGGTCTGGAAAAGGTTGATCAAGTTGCCCCTGCTCTTGCTCATTTTTTCTCCGTCGGTTCCAGGAACGTACATGGTGGTCTCTTGTACCTTTCCTTCAGGAAGTACGAAGGTTTCTCCCAATTGGGCATGAAAACGCGAAGCCACGTCGCGGGTAATTTCAATATGCTGCATTTGGTCTTTTCCTACCGGAACGATATTGGCATCGTACAGAAGAATATCGGCGGCCATCAACATCGGATAGGTAAAGAGTCCGGCATTGACATCCTCTAGGCGGTCCGCCTTGTCTTTGAACGAATGTGCCAAGGTCAATCGTTGATATGGAAAGAAACAGCTTAGGTACCAAGAGAGCTCGGTGGTCTGTGGGACATCGCTCTGACGGTAAAAAACGGTCTTTTCAATATCCAGTCCGAAAGCCAGCCAAGTAGAAGCTATGGCATAGGTGTTTTTTCGAAGTTCTTCCGCATTTTTGATCTGTGTGAGCGAATGTAGGTCCGCAATGAACAAAAACGATTCGTTCTTTGGGTCCTGCGCCATGTCTATTGCGGGCATAATAGCGCCCAAAATGTTTCCTAGGTGCGGAATGCCCGTACTCTGTATTCCTGTTAAGATTCTAGCCATTTGTCGATTTTCAAAGGAGCACAAAGATAAAAGAAATCGATTATACCTGATAAAATTGTTACTTTTGATTTTATGCCCAGATTAGTTAAAAAAATTGGCTACACCTTGTACCGTATTTGGTTCTATATTTTGGTAGCCCTACCCATCTTCTTGTTTTTTCCTTTTTTATTGTTGACCACCTTGTCGCAAAAATGGTATCCGTACTTTTTTTGGTTGGCCAGAAACCTGTGGGCCTTGCCCATTTTGTACGGTATGGGTTGCCCGCCAAAAGTATATTGGGATGAAAGATTGGAGCGGGGAAAGAGTTATATGCTCGTTGCCAACCATACCAGTATGTTAGATATTATGCTGATGCTTTACATCAGTAAAAACCCTTTTGTTTTTGTGGGGAAGAAAGAGCTGGCGAAAATTCCAGTTTTCGGGTTTTTCTATAAGCGGGTCTGTATTATGGTAGATCGGGGCGATGCGAGGAGCAGAACCGCCGTTTATCGACGGGCACAAAAGAGGTTGAACCAAGGCTTGAGCATCTGTATTTTTCCTGAAGGGGGAGTGCCCGATGATGAAAGTGTCCTATTGGACAACTTTAAGGATGGGGCCTTTAAAATGGCCATAGCCCATACGATTCCTGTCGTTCCGATGACCTTCTACGATAACAAAAAGCGATTTTCTTTCTCTTTTTTCAGTGGAGGACCGGGAAGAATCCGTGCCAAAGTGCACTCATTTTACAAAACCGAGAACCTTTCCGAAGACGACAAGGCGGGCCTAAGGGAGAAAGTACGAACGGTTATCTTGAAAGAACTGCAAACAAGATAACCGTTATAGCCTGTAATATCGCCCCTCTTGCCTTTAATATAGGATATAGAGCAATGAGAGTGCCGAAATGAAGACCCAGAGTAATACGGCCAAGACCATAGGCCTTGTTCCCGTGGCGCGTAAATCTTCAATAGAAAGGGTAGAGCCTACTAAAAACAGGGTTAGTATCAAAAGTTTTTTGGAAATGGAGACGATGGTCAAACTTGCCATGGCCGGAATAAGCTGATAACTGTTTACGATTATAGCCCCTATAAAAAGCAAGATGAAGTAAGGCATTTTTACTTTTTCACCCTTGGTCTTAAAAACGAGCATAGACAATATGGATAAAGGTACGATCCAGAGCATACGGGAGAGCTTAACGGTTGTGGCGGTCCGCAATGCCTCGTCACCGTAGCCTATGGAAGCACCGATAACCGAACTCGTATCGTGAATGGCTACGGCACACCATAGTCCGAATTGATGTTGGCTCAGGTGAAGATAGTGGCCTATGGCCGGAAAGACGAAAAGGGCTATGGAGTTAAGTAGGAATACAACGGCCAATGCAATGCTAATGGCCTTGCTTTTGGCATTGATCACCGGTGAGATGGCCGCAATGGCGCTACCACCGCAAACTGAGGTTCCTGATGTGATAAGGTGGCCTAATTTTTTGTCTAGTTTTAGTGCTTTCGTCAGCAGGAAGCCGAGGCCTACCGTCAAGGTGATCGATAAAAAAGTCAGCATAAAACCTTCCTTGCCCGTTTCTAGGGTCTCTTTGATGAACATGCCAAAACCGAGCCCAACTACCGAAACCTTGAGAAACGAGTGAATGGCCTTGTGGCAGTATGCCTTGAACGGATTGTTGAAAAACAGGGTAAACCCGAAACCGAGCAGTAGGGCGGTTGGACTATTGACCCACCCACTAAAAACGATAAGGGCCATTAGGAGAAACGTAATTTTCGCGATTCTATCTTTCATATCATTTTTCTTTTACGATACAAAAGTAGGGTCAGCAAATTACTTTTAAGCAATTTAAAATACTATGTGAAATAACTAAAAGTTATAATTGCTTCGGGCGAACTTTTCAAAATAGTCCATTACCTGAGACTGGTAACCGGTTCTGGAAACAAAGTAGAACCAGCGTTCTATGGTAAGGTTTTTAATATCTATGATCTTAAGTTTGTTGGTGACCAGGTCTTCGTGAATGGCGCTAATGGAAAGCAAGGCGAAGGCATCGGAGTTGTTGAGGTAGTTTTTTATGGCTTCCGTGCTGTTCAGGGTCACTACATTGTTCAGTTTTTTGATATAGACCGACTTTAAGGCATCATAAATAATCTCTCGTGTTCCCGAACCCATTTCGCGTTCTATGATCGGTAGTTGTTCTAAGGTGTCTACGCTTATGGCACTTTGTTTGATGCCGTTGTTCTTGGCGTTCGTGACAAGTACGATTTCGTCTTTTATAAACTTTTTATAGTGTAGTTTACGATTGGTGTTATTTCCTTCGGTAATCCCAAAATCCAATTGTTGGTTTAAGATATATTCCTCTATTTCTTCAGAGTTGCCGCTTTTAATATCAAAATTGGTACGTGGGTGCTGTGTTCTGAAGCGGGCAATTATTTTGGGAACGATATGATTGACCAAAGTAGTACTGGCGCCAAACTGGATCATTTCGGGGATGTGTTCCTTTTGATAGAGAAATTGATTCTCCATTTCCGCATGTATGTCCAATATTCTATTGGTATACAATAAAAAGGCCTTGCCTTCTTCGGTGAGTTCTATGGAATTCCGCTTGCGAAGAAAAAGGGTGGTTTTGTACTCTTCTTCAATACTGCGAATGGCTTTTGAAACCGCTGGTTGCGATATGAACAATTGTTCAGAGGCCTTTGTAAAGCTCAGATGGTTCGCTGCTGCCTTGAAAATTTGGAATTTTTGCTTCATCAGTCGTTCAAATTTTTGATGCTGTTCTAGTGCGAAAGGCTTTACGTTTCCTTCCTGTCGATGAGCGGAATTAAAACATAAAATTCAGGCCGCTGTAAACCCCTACCGAGAAGGGTCTGAAATCTCCGGAAACATTCGAAAACGTGTTCAATTGGTATTTGAAAACGGGTTCGATGTTCAATCGTATTTTGGGAGTGAATTTATAGTTTACCCCAAAACCCACATTGGTGCTGAAATTGACCGAGTTTACGTTGTTGGCTTCACCGATTTCGGTGGTGAGGTCTCCTGAGGAAAGCGAGATTGAATTGTCGATCAAAAACAACGAACTTACACCGCCCAATAGGTTTAGTCCTAGCTTTCGGTCGATTAGGGCGTACTCTAGCTCTAAGGGCACCTCCAGATACCCGAATTGCTGCGCCATCGACCCGTTGCGTAGACCTCCGGGCTTTTCCGTGAGCCCTGGGGAAGGAGCAAAGGAATTGTCGGAAACCTCATAATTTTTAATGTTGGCAGTCTCGCTTTGTAAGACTACGTTTTTCGAAGTGCCGGAATATGATATGTTTTTCAATAAGTCTGAGGCGACGGCCTGTAGGGTGCCGGAAAATTCCACGCCCTGGGTGTCGTAACCGTAATCGACCTTGTTGACGCCGGAACGGACCCTTAGCTTGTCGTTGACGGCATAGGCTATTGAGAGGCCGTAGCTCATATTGGTGCTGCCCGATTTTGAATTGGAGCTGAAAATGGCGTTTACGGGCGATCCGTTGCCTAAGGCGTCATAGTACACTGGGGCTATATTCGGCCCAAGGGACCAGCGGCTTTCCCCGTCGTTGTTTGCAATTTCCTCTTCAGGGTCGATTTCATCAAAAATGGACTTCTTTTCAGTAATGTCTTCTTGATTTTCGGGGATGTTCGGCGATTCGTCTTCGATAGCATTCTGTACTATGCCTTCGGAGGGTTTAAGACCAATAGGATCTGGATGTTTTTCTTGGTCTTGGTCGATAGGGGATGTTGCCCCTTCTTTTCCATCGTCCGAAGCGTATGTATCCTGACCGGTAGAGGGGCTGCCTGCAAGGGCATTTTCCGCTTCGGGGTTTATTAGGTTATTGTCGCTAGCTTCCTTCTTGGCGTTGTAGGGCTCCTGTGTTTTGTCTTTACTTGGGTTTCCGGCCTCGGTTAGTTCCGAAGGGGCAATTCTATTGGTTTTTGAATTTTTAGAACGATTGGTATTTTCTTTGGGAAGGGTGTTTAACTTGTGTTCTACATCCTGATCATGGGCGGTGTTTTCTACGTCGCCTTCTTCCGAACCGGAATCGTTTTGTGTATGGGTTATCGCATTTTCATTGCTGATGGACGATTCCTGAAAGTCCTTGTCTTCACCTTGTTTTATTCCTTCGGTCTGTTTGTTGTCGTGGGTTTTGGTGTCGGTGATACTGCCTTCGGCATCGGTCGGGGTGGAAAAGAGGTTTATTGCCAGCACTACACCGGTTAAGATGGCTGCCGCTCCACCCAGTTTCCACCAGATGGGAATGACCCTTTTCTTCTTTTTCTTGTTCAAGGAAGCTTCGATGGTATTCCAGACTTTTTTGTCCGGCACTTCGCCGAAGTCTCGAAACTTCTCTTGGAACAGTTCGTCTATATTTTTTTTATTCATTATTCAATGCCTTAGGTACAAGGTTTTTTCTTTTGATGTAATAGTTTTTCATCGGTCAGGTGCATATTTGCAATAGCAAGGGAAGCAACATTCCAATGATGGCTTTATTTTTAGACGTGGCTATTTTTTCTCTAAGTAGGTTGCGGGCACGGGCCAGGTTACTTTTTGATGTGCCTGGCGAGGTACCTAAGAGCTCACTTATTTCTTTATGGGTATATCCGTCGAGGACATAAAGGTTAAATGTTAACCGGTATTTATCCGGCAGTTCTTGTATGTGTTTCAGCAAGGTGTCCAAGCTTAGGCTTTCATAGTCGTTTTCATCGTCCGTATCGATTTTCTCGGCGTATTCCGTCACCAAGGAAAGGGGTTCTTCTTTTCGGTATTTTTGTAAAACGGTATTTACGGTAACGCGCTTAAGCCATCCTTCAAAAGAGCCTTTATTCTTGAATTGGCCGATTTTTTCATAGATGACCATAAAACTGTCATGCAGGTTGTCTTCGGCTTCTGTACGGTTACGCGAATACTTCAGGCAGATACCGAACAATACCCGTGAATAATCACGGTACAATTGTTCCTGTGCCTGTCTGTTTCCTTTTTTACAGTTATGTATGAGTTCTTCAAGACTCAAGGTCGCATCATTTTACAAGGTGTTCTTGGGGTTATACATGCCTTTAAAACCGATTTTATGGGTTTTGTGCAAAGCACATACGGTTCCTTAGGTTAAAGATAATTAAGGTTTCTGGCTTACAGGCACTTCTATTTCTAAAAATTCAGGTTCACCTTGATCATCGTTCCCCTTGTAGAACTTAAAAACATAGGGTTTGTCATAAAGCACTTCAAATTGAAACGAATCTTGAACTTCGTCATCTACCGTATTGCATTTTTCTTTGTCTAAAATAATACCTACTGCCGAGACGGTTCTGATCTGGGTCGAATCGGTAAACGAACGGCTTACGTCAAAACGGTCGACCAAGGTACAATCGTCAGGTCTTAAGATTTTGACATCTATGCTGTATACACGCCCGAGTTCAAAAGTGTCCGGCAAGCTGGCGCCCGTTATTTCCAAGGGGGCGTACTGAAAGTTGGTCCCGTCGTCGTCAAGACTGCAGGAGGCAATCGCTAGGGTGAAAGCTATGGTAAGTAGCTTTAGATATATTCTCTTCATGTGGTTTTGATTTTTACATATAAGATGAAAAAAGGGCGCTAGGGTTGCGTAGTTTACCACATAAAGGCTGAAAAAGAATACGCCTTAAAGAAAGGGTTGACAACCATTCTTTAAGGCGTAAATTGTAAAACGGGAATAGGCTAATGGCCTAAATTATTTCTTAAGGGCATTAATAGCGGCACGAATTTTTTCATCCAGCTCTTCAAAAAGTTCGGGATTGTCGAGCAATAACGATTTAACCGCATCTCGCCCTTGTCCTAACTTGGTGTCGCCATAGCTGAACCAAGATCCGCTCTTCTTGATGATTTCATATTCAACGCCTAAGTCGATGATCTCTCCTACTTTGGAGATTCCTTCACCGTACATAATGTCGAATTCAGCAGTCCTAAATGGCGGGGCTACTTTGTTTTTGACCACTTTTACCCGTGTCTTGTTTCCTTGAACGCTGCCGTCGGTATCTTTGATTTGGGTAGACCTTCTAATGTCTAACCTAACGGAGGCATAGAATTTTAAGGCGTTACCACCGGTAGTGGTTTCTGGGTTTCCGAACATCACGCCAATTTTCTCACGCAACTGGTTGATAAAAACAACGGTACAGTTGGTCTTGCTGATCGAACCGGTCAGTTTACGCAAGGCCTGTGACATCAATCTTGCATGGAGCCCCATTTTAGAGTCTCCCATTTCTCCCTCGATTTCACTTTTTGGAGTCAATGCGGCAACGGAATCCACGATTACGATATCGATGGCACCTGAACGGATAAGGTTATCGGCAATCTCTAAGGCCTGCTCCCCGTTATCGGGTTGCGATATAATCAAGTTGTCTATGTCGACACCTAATTTCTGTGCGTAGAAACGGTCAAAGGCATGTTCCGCATCGATAAAGGCGGCAATACCACCGTTTTTTTGTGCTTCGGCAATGGCATGAAGGGTTAAGGTCGTTTTACCTGAAGATTCAGGACCGTATATTTCAATGACCCTTCCGCGTGGGTATCCGCCAACGCCGAGAGCTATATCTAGACCTAATGAGCCTGAAGGAATGACTTCTACATCTGCCACCACACTATCGCCCATTTTCATTACGGCACCTTTACCGTAAGTCTTGTCCAATTTATCTAAGGTTAATTTAAGGGCTTTTAGTTTTGCTTCTTTTTCCGCGCTCATATTTTCTTTTTTTAAGGGATGCTAAATTAGCATTTCTTTTATCATAATGCCAGTTAAAGCCTGCATTTTATAAAAAGAAAAATTAACTCGCAAGGCTTTTTTTGACGAAGTGAAAGTTTGAAAATTTTTATTGAAATCGTGTAAGTTTGAATAGGTTATGCCGACTAAGCCTATGCGATAAAGATTTATGGTACTTGGTGTTACGCAACCGAAAAGCTGTTTTTGCATCTATTGTATGAAATAGTGTCTATGGTCATAACCAAGTACGTATACTTGATAGACTTCTCTAGTTTAAGTGTTGAGGAGTGTTGGTGGTCATTTCCTTTTTTGTACTTGAAAAGATGCTATGAAAAAGAAAAAAAATGGAGTGGCCAATAAAGAGCCTTGATATCACATCAGGGCTCTTTTTTATTTGTGATGTTACCATGCCGACTTAATCGGGGCGTATGGGGTCATAACAACTTGACATTATTTCTTATCTTTGCCGCCTTAGAAAATCTTTATAAACTTAAAACATTAGTATAGAATGCAACTGTACAATAATTTAAGTGCAAAAGAAAGAGCGGCCCTTATTAAGGAAGCCGGACAAGAGCGCTTGACGATCTCTTTCTACAAATATGCACAAATCGGCAACCCACAACTCTTTAGGAACCATCTCTTTATACACTGGAACGAACTTGAGGTTCTAGGGCGTATTTACGTAGCCCACGAAGGTATAAATGCCCAATTATCGGTTCCTGCCGAGAATTTCGAGGCTTTTAAAAAGCACTTGGATAGCATAACGTTTTTAGAGAACGTAAGGCTTAATATCGCCATTGAACAAGACAACCTTTCGTTTTTAAAACTGAAGATTAAGGTTAGAAAGAAAATCCTAGCCGATGGCTTGAACGACAGTACCTTTGATGTGACCAACAAAGGGGTTCACGTAGGTGCCGAAAAGTTCAATGAACTTATTGAGGACCCCAACACCATTTTGGTCGATATGCGAAACCACTACGAAAGCGAGATAGGCCACTTTAAGAATGCCATAACTCCTGACGTCGATACGTTTCGTGACTCTTTGGATATTATAGAAAAAGACCTGGCCGATTATAAGGAAGACAAAAAGCTGGTCATGTACTGCACAGGCGGTATACGATGTGAAAAGGCGAGTGCCTATTACAAGCACAAAGGTTTTAAGCAGGTCTATCAGCTGGAGGGCGGTATTATCGACTATGCCCGACAGGTTGAAGAGAAAAAACTCGAAAATAAGTTCTTGGGAAAAAATTTCGTTTTTGACCATCGACGTAGTGAACGCATTACCGATGATGTAATTGCAAATTGCCACCAATGCGGAAAACCTTGCGATACCCATGTAAACTGTGCCAACGAAGCCTGCCACCTCTTATTTATACAATGCGAGGAATGTGCCAAAAAGATGGATGATTGTTGTTCCGATAAGTGTAAAGAAATACACGCATTGCCTTACGAAGAACAGAAAAAGCTGCGTAAGGGTAAGGGAGCTAGCAATAAAATCTTTAAAAAAGGCCGTTCAGAGGTGTTGAAGTTTAAGCGTTAAAGGCTCACTTTACATTTTTTTGTCACCATAGATCAAATGTGCGATAAGGCTAAGTATCGAAAGGCTAAGGCCTAGCACCGATACTCCTATCCATTGGTAATGTTGCCATGCATAGGCTCCTAGGGTAGTGCCCAAGGCACCTCCAAGAAAAAAAATGACCATATAAATAGTATTGATCCGGTTTCGGGCACTTTCGTTTCTAGAGAATATAATGTTCTGATTGGCAATGTGAAGCGATTGTTGCCCGAGGTCGACAAATACGACCCCGAGAACGATTCCTATGATCGAATGTGCCGAAATCATAAAAATCGACCAAGAAAGGATCAAGATTACGGTAGAAGTTATAATGATGAGGTTCTTGCTTATCCTATCGCTTAATTTGCCGACGATACTGGCTGCCAAGGCCCCAACTACCCCAATGAGTCCGAAAGTTCCGGTGATACCACTGCCATAACCGAAGTTGTCTTCCATCAAAAAGACCAAGGTGGTCCAAAAAGCACTTAGTCCGGCAAATGAGAGTCCGCCTCGCACTGCGGCTAGTCGCAACGGGGGTTCCGACTTGAAATAGTGTAGGAGGGATGTCATAAGGTCGGCATAATTGCCCTTGTAGATCGGTTCTATTTTCGGAAGTTTAAATTTGAGGACGATAAAAAGAATGAGCATGATAAGGGTCGCCACAAAATACATACTGCGCCATCCGAACTGTTCCCCTACAAAACCACTTATGGTACGGCTTCCCAAAATACCTATGAGCAAACCGCTCATAACGATGCCAATGGCCCGCCCCCTGTTTTCGGCATTCGATAATTGGGCGGCCATAGGTACGAATAATTGGGGCAGGGCAGAAGTGCATCCTATAAAGAAACTGGCAATGACCAGAAACCATAGTGAGGGGGCAAAGCCTGCGGCCACAAGGGAGAGCAACATTAAAATAAAATCCAATTTCAAGATTTTATGGTTGTTTACCATGTCACCAAGCGGAACTACGAAAAGTAAACCGAAGGCATAGCCCAACTGGGTAGCTAGGGCCACATTGCTCACCGCCGATTCGCTTACCTCAAAACTCATGGAAATCAAGTGTAACAAAGGTTGGTTGTAGTAGAGGTTGGCAGCAACCAGGCCTGCCGAGATACTCATGAGGTAGAGAACCGCGTTACTTAGTGTTCTGGGTTTTTCCATAAAGACCGTCTCCCTGTTTTTTAAACATATGCATATGTCGTGCAAAGAAACGAAGAAGCCGTGTAAGTTGAGATAACTTTCGTTCACATTAAAAAATTAGTACCTTTACATATAAAATTAGTACGAACCCTATTTGGCCGTAAACCCCCGTTTGGGCCAAACCAAGATATAATATATGGGCTGTAGCAGTTGTTCGACCGGTAAGGACGGACAACCTCGTGGTTGCAAGAACAACGGAACTTGTGGTACCGATGGTTGTAATAAATTAACGGTCTTTGATTGGCTTTCCAACATGTCGCTTCCCAATGGGGAAAAGCCGTTCGATTGCGTCGAAGTTCGATTTAAGAACAGTAGAAAAGAATTCTTCAGAAACACGGAAAACCTTACGCTTTCCATTGGTGATATTGTGGCAACACAGGCATCATCGGGCCACGATGTGGGCATGGTAACCTTAACGGGCGAGCTCGTCAAGGTGCAAATGAAGCGCAAAAAGGTTGACTATAAAGATAAAGACCTGCCTAAGATACACCGAAAGGCTACGCAGAACGATATCGATAAATGGCAAAAATGCCGTGACCGCGAAGAGGAAATAAAAAAACGTGCTCGAGAAATAGCTATCATCCTAAAGCTTCAAATGAAGATCTCCGATGTAGAATTTCAAGGTGATGGTTCAAAGGCCACGTTTTATTATACGGCGGAAGATCGGGTCGACTTTAGACAGTTGATCAAAGATATGGCGAAAGCCTTCGGTATTAGGATCGAGATGCGCCAAATCGGATACCGCCAAGAGGCCCAACGTTTGGGCGGAATTGGTTCGTGCGGGCGTGAACTCTGTTGTTCTACATGGTTGACCGATTTTAGGTCGGTCAGTACTTCCGCTGCACGGTATCAACAACTGTCATTGAATCCCCAAAAATTGGCAGGACAATGCGGAAAGCTCAAATGTTGCCTGAACTATGAGCTTGATATGTACTTGGAGGCCTTAAAAGATTTTCCTTCACAAGACACCAAACTTTTCACCGAAAAAGGACTCGCCTTCTGCCAAAAGACCGATATTTTTAAGGGAATGTTGTGGTTTTCATACAAGGAAGACCCTTCCAATTGGCATACCCTGACCAAGGAACAAGTGCAGGAAATTCTGGAAAAAAATAAAAAGAAAGAAAAAGTTGCCAGTCTAGAGGAATATACGGTAGATAATTTCGTTAAGGAAGAAAAGGTGTTTGAGAACGTGGTGGGCCAAGATAGCCTTACCCGTTTTGATAAGCCGAAAAGACCTAGGAACAGAAACCGTAAGAGAAACAAGGCGAAGAGCAATAGTGGGAAGAACAATAACAACAATAGCGGAAACAACGCGAACCCCCAAAAGAAAAGAGGTCGTAGGAACAACAATCAAAAAAGGCAGCAAAAAAATGGCTAGGGTCTTGCTAGCTTTGGCCCTTGCCGTAGGGCTCGTTTCGTGTAACGATAATTTGGTGAAATCTGAATTTCAGGCCACAAAAGGCGGCGTCTGGAACAAAACCGACAGCATTCACTTTTCATTCTCTGAAATCGATACCATGCAAAGGCACAATATGTTCATTACGGTCCGTAACGATGCCACTTTTCCATACAATAACCTATTCTTGATTACCGAACTTGAATTTCCCTCGGGAGAAACCGTTAAAGATACGTTGGAGTACGAAATGGCCTTGCCCGATGGTTCGTGGTTGGGTAAAGGGTACGGAAGTATCAAAGAAAATAAATTATGGTACAAAGAAAACATCGTTTTTCCCTCTTCGGGCGTATATAATCTACGCGTTTGGCACGCCATGCGCAAAAATGGAAGCGTAAACGGTATTGAAGATTTGAAAGGAATCACCGATGTTGGATTTGAAATAGAAAAAAGTAACGAATAACTTATGTCCAAAGTTGTTAAAAAGAAAAAGCCTGCCGGGTATTTTAAATATATCAAATGGTTCTGGATCCTGGTTGTTTCAGGTATTCTATTGGTTGCATTAATATTTTTGTCGGCTTCATGGGGCCTTTTGGGCGACATGCCCGAATATGAATATCTCGAAAATCCCCAGACCAATCTGGCTACCGAGATTATTTCTTCAGACGGAAAAACATTGGGCAAGTTCTATTTAGACGATAACAGAACCCCGGTGCCTTATGACAGTCTTCCACAAAACTTGGTAGATGCCCTGGTAGCTACCGAAGATGCCCGCTTTTTTGACCACTCGGGAATCGATGCCCGAGGAACCCTAAGGGCCTTTGTCTATTTAGGAAAAAAAGGGGGGGCTAGTACCATTACCCAACAATTGGCACGACAGCTTTTTGTGGGGGTCAGGTCAAAGAACAAGTTTGAGACCATAAAGCAGAAAGTGATGGAATGGGTCTTGGCCACTCGATTGGAAAGGCAGTACACCAAGCAAGAGATTATTGCTATGTACTTGAACCAGTACGACTTTTTGAATAATGCCGATGGTATTCGATCAGCGGCGAAAATATACTTTGGTAAAGAACCACAAGAGCTAAAGGTCGAAGAATCTGCCGTTTTGGTCGGAATGCTTAAAAACTCCTCATACTTCAACCCTATAAGAAGGGAAGAATTGGTGGCCAACCGCAGAAATACCGTGCTAGGCCAAATGGCGAAGTACGGTTATATCACTGAAAAGGAAAAAGATTCGTTACAGGCCCTGAAAATGGATATCAACTTTAATCCAGAATCGCATAAGGAAGGCTTGGCTACTTATTTTAGAATGTACTTACAAGGCTTCATGAACGATTGGATATCCAAAAACCCCAAGCCAGCTTTAGAAGGCGGTCGGGACAAATGGAACCTTTATTTGGACGGCCTTAAGATTTATACCACCATAGACTCACGTATGCAGGCGAATGCCGAAGACGCTGTACGGAAGCATATGGCCAATCTTCAGGATGAATTTTTTAATCAAAATACACCGGATAGAAACCCTACAGCTCCGTTTTTGGATCTAGATAAGGCCCAAATTAATCGTATTCTAGAGCGAGCCATGAAAAACTCTTCTAGATGGCGCATGATGAAGGCCGAAGGGAAATCTGAAGAAGATATTCGGGCGTCGTTCACCAAAAAAACGGAGATGACCGTTTTTGACTGGAATAGTGATGGTCGTGAGCGAGATACTATCATGACTCCGTTGGATTCCATTAGATATTATAAAACATTTTTAAGAGCGGCTATGATGTCTATGGAACCGCAAACAGGTCATGTTAAGGCATGGGTCGGGGGTATTGACTACAGACATTTCCAATATGACAATGTTATTCAAGGTATGCGTCAAGCAGGCTCTACTTTTAAACCATTTGTGTATGCAGCTGCCATAGATCAATTGAGACTTTCTCCTTGTGAAACCTTACCGGATACTCAATATTGTATTGAGGCGGGAAAACATGGAAATATGGAAGCTTGGTGCCCAGATAATTCAGATGGTAAGTTCTCCGGTGAGGATATGACCTTAAAAGATGCTTTAGCAAATTCGATAAACTCGGTAACGGCGCGATTAATCGATAGGGTAGGTCCGCGATCGGTAGTTTCTATTATTAAAAACTTGGGACTAAAAGGGGATATCCTAGAAGTACCCTCTATTGCATTGGGTACTCCGGAGTCCAACGTTTATGAAATGGTTGGGGCATATGGTGCTTTCGCAAATCAAGGTGTGTATGTTAAACCGGTTATGGTAACCCGTATTGAAGATAAGAATGGTACGGTGCTTTATGAATATGTGCCCGAGACCAAGGATGTGTTGAGTAAAGATGTGGCCTACGCTATGGTAAACCTTATGGAGGGCGTTACCCATGGTGGGTCAGGAACGCGTCTAAGACATTCAGGGGCAAAGAACTCTACGGTGTACAAAAAGGTTATCACGGGCTATCCTTACGGGTTTACAAACCCCATTGCCGGTAAAACGGGTACGACACAAAACCAAAGTGATGGTTGGTTTATGGGTATGGTACCAAACCTTGTCACCGGTGTTTGGGTCGGCGGTGAAGAGCGTTCTATACATTTTAAATCGATCGCCTATGGCCAAGGTGCCTCTATGGCGTTGCCGATTTGGGGACTGTACATGAAAAAGAATTATGAGAATAAAGACTTGGGTATCTCCGACGGAGCCTTTGAAAAACCGGAAAACATGTCTATTAATGTTGATTGTACTAAAGTGGTAGATGACAGTGAAAAAAACGACGATGATGGAGGTTTAGACGATGACTTAGATGATTTAGATTTCTAAAGGATAAAAGTAAATTAGAGCTTATAAATTGCCCGTGACTTTCAATAGAAGTCACGGGCAATTTTCGTTTAAAAATTGTAACTTGACTGCAATAGAAATCTTTTATTCCTTATTATATGATCTCTAAGAAAGTAGCAAGTGTTAAAGAAGCCTTAGATGGTGTTCAAGACGGCATGACATTTATGTTGGGCGGTTTTGGTCTCTGCGGGATTCCGGAAAACGCCATTGCCGAATTGGTCGCTTCCAATATCAAGGATATCACCTGTATTTCCAATAATGCCGGTGTAGACGATTTTGGATTGGGACTTTTACTTCACAAGCACCAGATTAAAAAAATGATATCGTCTTACGTAGGCGAGAACGAAGAATTTGAACGTCAGATGCTCAGTGGTGAACTCGAAGTAGAGCTTACGCCCCAAGGAACTTTGGCGGAAAAATGCCGTGCCGCGCAAGCTGGTTTCCCGGCATTTTATACCCCAGCCGGCTATGGTACCGAAGTCGCCGAAGGCAAGGAAACCCGAGAATTTAACGGAAAAATGTATGTGCTTGAGGAAGCCTTTAAAGCTGATTTTTCCTTTGTTAAGGCCTGGAAGGGCGATGAAGCCGGAAACCTGATCTTTAAAGGTACGGCCCGAAATTTCAATCCTTGTATGTGCGGGGCCGCGAAGATCACGGTCGCCGAAGTGGAGGAGTTGGTTCCCGCAG
The DNA here is from genome assembly GCF_000973105.1 of Zobellia galactanivorans. Lineage (NCBI taxonomy): Bacteria > Pseudomonadati > Bacteroidota > Flavobacteriia > Flavobacteriales > Flavobacteriaceae > Zobellia > Zobellia galactanivorans. Next base: position 2,127,909 of record NC_015844.1, read on the forward strand.
GTGAGCTAGATCCCAATCAGATTCACATACCGGGCATTTTCGTACAACGTATTTTTCAAGGGAGCAACTATGAAAAGCGTATAGAACAACGAACGGTTAGGAAGCGATAAGTATACCCTTTGAAAATTACTTCATTTAAATTCTGTGACTTTGATCGTTTCGAAAATTATATCAACAAGTAAAAAATCGTAATTGTTCAATTTTCAAATTGACACATTTCAAATTAACTGTTATGTTAGATAAAAACGGAATCGCCAAGCGAATAGCACAAGAGGTAAAAGACGGTTACTACGTAAACTTGGGTATTGGTATACCTACCTTGGTCGCAAATTTTGTCAGGGATGATATCAATGTAGAGTTTCAAAGTGAGAACGGCGTCTTGGGAATGGGGCCTTTCCCTTTTGAAGGGGAAGAGGATGCCGATATTATCAATGCCGGAAAACAGACCATTACCACCTTGCCGGGAGCCTCTTTTTTTGATTCGGCCACGAGTTTCGGTATGATCCGTGGGCAACATGTAGACCTCACCATTTTGGGGGCTATGGAAGTTGCCGAAAACGGGGATATTGCCAATTGGAAAATACCTGGAAAAATGGTCAAGGGAATGGGCGGCGCCATGGATTTGGTGGCCTCGGCGGAAAATATTATCGTAGCCATGATGCATACCAATAGGGCCGGCGAATCTAAGCTCTTAAAAAGGTGTAGCCTACCCCTTACGGGCGTGGGGTGTGTTACCAAGATTGTCACCAACCTCGCCGTTCTTGAAGTAACGCCCGCTGGTTTTAAGCTTGTAGAAAGGGCCCCCGGAGTGACCGTAGATGAAATTAAGGCGGCTACCGAAGGCCGTTTGATCGTGGAAGGCACTGTTCCTGAAATGCCGATTTAGGCTAAAGGAAGGGGTTTCTCCGTTGTAGGGCGTATAAAAATTGGCTTTCACAACAATGTGGGAACACTTCACAACAAGTTTTTTACCGTTTAAAGAGTGATTCGTATATTTATATTGTTATTAATCGAAAATCGCATCCCAAATCCGATTTTGCCCAAATAAAAAACCTATGGAAGCTCAAATCAATCACACACAAGAAGAAATACAAGTTTATAAAAATGACTTTTTCAGCGGAATCGTAATGCTGACCAAGAAGTTGTTTATGTTGTAAAATGTTTTGAAAAAGAAATTAAAAGAGCGGCTCACCCAAAGGCCGCTTTTTTTATGCGCTATATTTTGGTCTCGGGCCGAAATAGTGCTTGCTAGAGTGAACGCAGAATGCGAACGGCCTCTTCTAAGGTCTCATTTTTCTTGGCAAAGCAGAACCGCAATACACCGTCTTGCCGATTGCCGACATTAAAGGACGATATAGGTATACTGGCCAATTTGTGCTCAAGGATCAATCGTATGGCAAAAGCTTCATCGTCTTCTTCCGTGATTTGCGTGTAATCCAAAAGTTGAAAGTAGGTGCCCTCCGAGGGTCTGTACTTGAATCTGGAGCCTTTTAATCCTTCTAGGAACAAATCTCGTTTTTCTTGATAAAATGAAGGAAGGCCCAAATAGTTTTGCTCGTTTTTAAGGTAGGAAGCCATTGCCCTTTGCACGGGGTGGTCCACACAAAACACGGCAAATTGGTGTGTTTTCCTAAATTCTTGCATTAATTCGGCAGGTGCGGCGCAATAGCCGATTTTCCATCCGGTGACGTGAAAAGTTTTGCCGAAAGAGGCACATACAAAGCTGCGCTGGGCCAAATCGTCGAAGCGGGAAGCACTTTGATGTTCCTTTCCATCGAAAATAATATGTTCATATACCTCGTCGCTCACCAAGATGCAATTGGTGGGCCTAAGGATTTCCTGTAACTGCAGCATGTCTTCCCTTGAAAATATACGTCCGCTCGGGTTGTGAGGCGTATTTATGATGACCATACGCGTCTTTTCGGAAATCTTGCTTTTCAAGGCTTGCCAGTCGATCTCGTAGCCATTGGCGTCGAGTTGTACATAAACGGGAATTCCCCCGTTCAATAGTATGGCCGGTTCATAACAATCATAGGCAGGCTTTATTACAATGACCTCGTCCCCTTGGTTTACGAAGGCGGTAATTGCCGTAAACAAGGCCTGTGTTGCGCCTACGGTAACGGTAATTTCGCTTTCGGGATCGTAAAGCCTTTTATGCAGTTTTTCTATTTTTTCTGAAATAATTTCCCTTAAACCATAATAGCCTTGCATGGCGGCATATTGGTTATGGCCGTTTTCCATGGCATCTGTGACCAACTCCTTCAGTTTGGGGTCTATTTCAAAATTTGGAAAGCCTTGGGAAAGGTCTATGGCCTTATTCTTTCGTGCCAAGTTGCCCACCGTAGTGAAAATGGTGGTTTTTGCCTTGGGGAGTTTAGATGAAAATCTCAAATTAGAGGAAGTCATTCGGTACTGTTCAATTAAGATTTCAATTTACAACTTTATGGGGCATATACTTTTTCTTTTTTTAATAAACTTAATTGTGATCCCTTATATTTATGCATCCAAAACATATGATATGCGCAATTTTCGAACTCTAGTTTTAGTTTTTTCCATGGTTTTTACCATAAATACCCTTTTTTCACAAACGGCTTCATCCAAAAAAATAAGAACACTTATTGTTGATGGTCAAAACAATCACGATCAATGGCCGAAGATTACGTATATGTTGAAAACGGAAATGGAGAACACCGGATTGTTTACCGTAGAGGTCGCCCGTTCGGCATATACTTGGAAAGGAGATAACTTTATCGCTGAATTTCCAATAAAAGATTTACCTAAAACGGAGGCAAAGGAAAAGCCCGTGGCCGACGCGAACTATAGTCCCGATTTTTCAAAATACGATGTGGTCATCTGTAATTTTGGATGGAACGCTGCACCATGGCCCGAAAAGACCCAGAAGAAGTTTGAAAAGTATATAAAAAAAGGAGGCGGATTGGTCGTTTTCCATGCTGCGGACAATTCTTTTCCTGAATGGGAAGCCTATAACCAAATGATCGGTTTAGGCGGTTGGGGCGATCGTACCGAAAAAGACGGACCTTATGTGTATTACAATGATGCAGGTGAGCTTATTAGGGATAATAGTCCTGGAAATGCCGGTTCCCATGGTCCGCAAAGCGAATATCAGGTTCAAATAAGAAATGAAGACCATCCGATTACCAAGGGTATGCCCAAAGTGTGGTTGCATACCAAAGATGAGTTGTATAATAGTCTTCGTGGCCCTGCGGAGAATATGGAGGTTTTGGCAACCGCGTATTCAGATCCGGAAAACAAGGGTACAGGTAGACACGAACCTGCGCTTATGAGCCTAGAGTACGGTAAGGGCCGTATCTTTCATAACATCATGGGTCATGTCGATTATTCGGTAGAATGTGTCGGCTTTTTGACCAGTATGCTTAGAGGAGCCGAATGGGCGGCCACAGGCGCGGTAAGCCAGCCTATTCCTGCCGATTTTCCTACCGCCGGGCAGACCAGTTCACGAAAGTTCACTAAATAGGTTTTCAATACTGGGTAGGCAGACCGCGTTCAAAAGGCTTTTTTTGAGTCTTGAATCCACTGACATTTGAGGCAAAATCTGATAGCTTTCCCTTTTCTGTGCAAAATTATAGGAACCGACCCTTGGGTCGGTTCCTAGGTTGTAAGTGGTACAGACCGCCAGATTACAATCCCGTTTTCTATGGGCCGATTATCGATAAACTGCCAAAACTAGGGGTTCCAATCCTTTTGACGGGGGATGGGCAAACTGTTCGGTCGGTTTTTTTAAACGCATTGTTCAATACAAGCTTATGGGATTGACCGTCTACCACATCGTAATTGTCGCTATTCTAGTGGTCTTTTCTTTTTTTGCGGTCAAGAACGTTCGTGTTGGGAGATTAAGAAATGAAAATACTGCGGACGGCAAATATTGAGTCCCTTGAAAATTAAAGTGGGCGATGGTATTGTGGGGCGGGTCGCTCAAATCAAACAGCCCATATTGCTCTCGGATACTTCTATGGAGTCGAGGTATATATTGGACGATAAAAGAAGGTTTTCCGAATTGGCCGTTCCTATAATGAGATCGGGCGACTTATTGGGGGTTCTTGATTTTGAACATTCGGAAAAGAACTTTTTTACCGAAAGCCATGTGCTTATTTTTCAACTTATAGCCAAGCTCACGGGCATAAAATTAGAGCGTATAAGCAGTCAGAATTATAAACCATTGATCAACGGGGTGGTTTATTCTGGGCAGTGGGTGCGACTTTTGACGCAAGAAAGGGTACATCGTGATTCCAACTTGAGTCTGGGCGCCATGGCCGACGTTTTAAATATTAGTGATACCTATCTCTCACATTTGGTCAGTAAGTTGGGCGGACATAACTTTTCCGACCACATAAACCATTATTGGGTACTTGACGCAAAAGATATGCTTGCCGACCGAAAATATAATGATTATACCATTCTTTCCATCGGCCTGGAAGCAGGCTTCAATTCTAAGTCCACTTTTTACTCCGTTTTTAAAAAGCACACTGGACTTACCCCAACAGGGTTCAGAAAGGGGGATGGGAAGGCTAAAAAAGGCGTTGGCGTAAAGCACTGAAGATCATAATTTCTTTGTCTTATCCGTGATTCGGTATTCCAATGGCATATATAGGGGTTCTCTCCTCTTAAAAAAACCTTCAAAAATGCTCCTTTGGAATATTTTGTATAAATGGTTTCAAATGGCACACAATAGGTCATATATCGATTACAATTAGTAATAAAAACATGTAAATAACTGATAGTCAATACATTTTTTGGAGTCCTGTTTTTTGCGATTTGTAAAATATAGGACACTTGAATTTGTGTGAAATCTAGTTTTGTGGAACTAATTAAAAAATAATATGATGAAAACTAAATTATTATGTGTTTTTGTGGCGACCTTATCTATTATCGCCTGTTCCAAGGATGGGGAAGATGGAGCCGTTGGTCCACAGGGCCCACAAGGAGAACAGGGTATTCAAGGAGAGCAGGGTGACACCGGTGAACAGGGTGACACAGGGGAACAGGGCGAAAAAGGAGACCCGGGTACGGCCAACGTTATTTATTCCGGTTGGGTCGACTCGCCCTTTGTAAACAATAACATTATGTCTCCTACCGCAAACGCCTCTATGGAAGTGGCGGGACTTAGTCAAGAAATCGTCGACTATGGAACCGTTTTGGTATACGGTAAGGTTGCGGCGAACGGGACTGTCTATGCCTTGCCATACCTTGGAAATCAAGGGGTCAGTTACTATTACTATTTCGATTTGGAGGAAATCAATATACGACTGGCAACGGCCGATGGGACTTCTGATATTGGTTCGCCCCTATTTTCTACCTATCGGTATGTTTTAATCCCCGGAGGGACGGAAGCGAGCGATGGAATTGGCGGGGTCACTACAAAAGCGGCCGCTGTTGATTATTCTAAAATGTCTTACGACGAAGTCGTGGATTACTTCGGTATTCCCAAATAAGATAGTCGGCAAGGAGGTAGGCCGGTATTGCCCGGGAGTTTCGATACGACCGGGCAAACCACTTACCCCCTTTGTTACAACGGTGGGTTTGATCAAGATGGACCTTGGGCAGGGCTAAGGGAAATCAATATTAGGTAACAAGCATGCCGGTCAATGGACTTCAATACCCCTTGGTGACGGTTTTTGAAGTTATCGAACCAGTAAAATGTACAGATATGATACTAAAAACGATTACAGGATTTTTTTTGATAATGTCGCTTTTCCTTTTATCGGCCTGTAGCAAGGAAGCTTCGCACCAAATCGATGTTTCTTATGGACTTCAGACGCTCGATGTCGATTTTAGGTCCGAGGGCGAAACCCCGGCACCCTATGTGAAATGGAATGGTGACGCAGGTGTATTCTCACTAAAAAATGAGGTTGAAGGGATTGCAATCGACGCAAATTCCGGCATTATTTCTTGGAACAATGCCTTGGCGGTAGGAGCTACCCCCATAGTGGTTGTGGTCGAGAACGGAAATGACCGGGTTGAAATTTCTTTGACCGTAGAGAGTACCTTGTCGGAATCGTATTGGCTCTTCGGCCGAAACAATGACAAAGAAGGCGATGCTCACCAACTCATAGTGATTTCCCGTCAACTCAAACTAAATTCCGACGGCACCTTGCAAGTAAAGATCATTAACGAAGAGGGTTCCTTAGGTGTTGGGGTGTGGTCCCTGAACGGGAATCTTTTTGAAATGCATGTTTGCTTTTCTTGTGAAGTCGCAGATTCATTGGAGGTTCCGACTTATGATGAACATTCTTTCTATTCAGGAACCTTGGTCAATTATGGCAGTGATGGGGCGAGTATTCAGGGACAGTGGTATATAATACGGTTCGACCCCGATTCATCGACCCTATGGGGGCAGTTCGGAGGTAGAATATCAAATGCAAATTACGATTAATAAAATGGGCCCACCCGCCTATTATTGCCCCGGGTCACTGTCGAATAGGACATGGTACAGGTTTCGGGCGGCCGTATAATTCTGCCTTTCGAAATAACCCTGTGTCGTACTAATAATTTAAAATGAAACAGCTACATACAAATAAGTCCCTTCTAGTTTACGTGTTGATATTTTGGATCGTAGGGTGTTCAAAAGAGAACGATAAATCGAAAATTGAAGAAGCTGGGGTCGAAAAGGAGACCGGACTTCCGCACCAGATAACCATAGATTACAACGACGATCAAACCGTAGCGTATACAATAGCCTATAACGGGGCAAAACAGATACTTACATTGGAAATGTATCGAGACTCCGGGGGTGATAGATACCATACTTTTTCTGAATTTCAGTACGATGCGAATGGAAACCTAATGGCGGTTTTTTTTGAAGATGTACCCAATGGGACTGGGTATGAAATGTTCTTTACCTATACGGGAGCGGATACTCTTTCCGACGTGGCCGTATTTTATGGCGGGTCGCAGCAAGACACCGAATTCTTGCACGATGTGCCGAACCATAGATACCGACTTAACTACGATATGGGCCTTTCTATAACCCTTGGCTTTGATTCCGATATGAATATAGGGGAAGTTGGTGTTGGCGAAACCCAGCTGGAACTTGTAACCAGTAATTCGGAAAAAGGTCTTTTCCACGAAGCCGATATTTCTACGACCATGTTGCTTTGGTATGCCAATACCTACTACTTGAACCCTTCGGAACTGTACTTTTTAAACAAGAAGAACATCATATCCTACGGATATGGGGAGTATGGTTTTACTTATGAAAATGAGGTCAGGAACGAAAATGGGCAACTGGTGAGTTTTTCGGTTGTATCCGATTCTGAAGGCGTTCCGCCCGTTGACTATAGCATAGACTATGATTGATGCAGAACAGGATTTGGGTGTTGTTTTAAAACGTGTTCCCCATTAACCGACCTTGAGGTCGGTTTTTCTTTTCGTTTTTTTTGTAAAAATTTGGTTTCGACAGGCAAATGGTTTGCCTTTACCGACCAAAGACGCAAAGCATGTAGGTTTTGGGACTTTTAAAAGTTTATTGGACCAAGGGGTCTGGGTTAGGGCTACCGGCGTTTAAGTTCTACGGTTTTTTTTCCGACATGAAAAAGAGCCTCTCCTTGGTTAACCACGGCCTGATGGTTGATGCAAAATATGAGTCCGTCAAAAGGTGCCTTGATGGTTTTTGTATGTTTGGCGTAGGTATCGGAAACGATGCCCAATATCTGTCCTTTGTGAACTTCACTGCCATTCGATATTTTGGGTATGAACATACCTGCAGTTGGGGCCCTGAGCCATTTCCGGATATCTATATGGGCGGTTTTGCTGCGTTGTACGTAAGGAGGGGCTATGGGCTGTGCCATGCCGAAGTGGCTCATAATATTTAAAATGCCTTGCATTCCTTCGAGAATGGAGTAATCGTCAAGCCGCATACTCTCCCCGGCTTCATAAACGATAGTGGGTTTTTTCATCAAGAAGGCGGCATTTCTAAAAGAACCTTTTATCAACTTTGAAGGGAAGGAAATTGGGGCATTGAAAATTTCCGCCAGTTTTGCGCTCTCTTCATCCTTTTCGGTATAGCGTACCTGTGGAAAATTGTGTCTTTGGCTTCCTCCGGTATGTAGGTCGATACCGTAGTCGATTTGGTTAAGGATGGAAGTCATATAATGATAGGCGATACGTCCGGCCATAGAACCCGATTTGGTGCCTGGAAAGCTACGGTTGACATCCTTCCCGTCAGGAACATCCCTTGAAAAGTGGATAAAACCAAAAATATTCAATACCGGCACCGCTATAATGGCGCCTGCACTAATATGGAATAGTTTTTCGGCCAACATGCGCCTTACGATTTCAATTCCGTTGATCTCGTCTCCGTGTAGTCCGGCCTGGACCAAAAGGGTCGGCCCTGGTTTTTTGGCATTGAAAACATATGCAGGTATATCGATCAAGGTTCCGGTGGGCAAACGGTCGATAGGAATTTTCAGCAACTTGTTTTCACCGGGCTTTACGCTTTCACCTCCAATGGTTATGGTTTTATTTTTGTGCATAGGGTACTAGTAACTTTTTATATAGGCTATCGTTTTCTTTTGCGGCAACTACGTTCAACGAACAAAATGATTTCTTTGGCAACGTTTACCCCCGATACCGATTCAATGCCCTGTAATCCGGGAGAGGCGTTCACTTCCAATAGTAAAGGGCCTTTTTTTGAGCGGATCAGGTCAACCCCTGCCACCCCTAGACCGATGTATTTGGCGGCATTTAGTGCCATGTCCTGTTCTTTGGAAGAAAGCTTAACCGTTTGCGTGGTGCCACCGCGGTGTAGGTTCGACCGAAAATCATCGAGCTCACAGCTGCGTTTCATGGCGGCAACAATCTTATCGCCAACTACAAAGACGCGAATGTCTTCGCCATTGCTTTCTTTGATGTATTCTTGAACAAGAATATGGGTTTCCATTTTGTAGAAGGTGTCGATGATCGATTTTGCCGATTTTTTGGTTTCGGCGAGTATCACCCCTAAACCTTGGGTGCCTTCCTGTAATTTGATGACTACCGGGGCACCTCCTAAAGCGTCGATTTGTGCCGAGATATTTTCGGGGTCGATAGAGAATAGGGTATCGGGTACGGCAATTTTATTATGGGCTACGATTTGAAGGGCCCTTGCCTTGTTTCGCGCCCTAGAAATGCCCAAGGAGTGCGCCGTACTGAAAACACGGTTCATCTCAAATTGTTTGACAACGGCGACCCCATGTCGGGTGACCTTTGTTCCGATACGGGGTATGATGGCATCAAAGGCATCGATGATGTTTTCCTGGCGAAAGATAATCTGGGGCGGGTGGGCTCCTATCTTTATGGCGCATTTGGTATGGTCGACCCATTCGATATAATGTCCCAGCTTTTTGGCTTCATCCGCTATTCGCCGGGTTGAATAGACGTTCATACTCATTGATAGTAGGCCAATATCCATAATTAAAAGAGAAGGTTAGTGGTCGTTTGCGACTTGAATATCGGTCAAAAATTGCAATAAGACGAAGGACAAGGAAAAAAATATAGGGGCGACTTCTTTTTTGTAGCTGACGTCATGGCGTGGCCCGATAGTGTTCAAAGACTATGCGGGCCTTGGCACATGGGTAGGGAAGGCTTGCTTAAAACGTTTCTAAATACCTTTACTAAATGCCCAAAAGTTTGTTAAAGCCGAGCTTATGCCCTAATTTTGTGAACAGTCTTTAAACTAACTCCAACTTATTATAAAATGAGCGGATTGACAAAATCTTCGATAGCCCGAAAAGTGGTCATGGCCCTATCGGGTCTTTTTTTGGTCTTTTTTCTTTTGCAACACTTTATTATCAACATTACTTCGGTAATTGCACCCGACACGTTCAACGAGTGGTCTCATTTCATGGGTTACAACGGGTTGGTCCAGTACATTCTTCAGCCTGTTTTGATTGCTGGGGTTATAGTGCATTTTGCCATGGGTATTGCATTGGAGATAAAAAACAACAAGGCCAGGGCAATTAAGTACAAACAATACAAGGGTAGTGCCAATGCTTCTTGGATGTCGAGAAACATGATCATCACGGGCTTGGTCGTACTTGCCTTTCTCGGGTTGCACTTGTACGACTTTTGGATACATGAGATAACCTATAAGTATATAGAGGTGGGTCCTGAAGACCCGACCCGTTACCTTGAGGAAACGGTACATAAGTTCGAGCCTTTCGCGCGTACTATAATCTATGTTATTTCATTTGTACTCTTGTCATTACACCTATGGCACGGTTTTGCCTCGTCTTTTCAAACTATGGGTGTCAATAACAAGTATTCGGCCGGCATACAGACTTTTACAAAAATATATGCGATAGTTATTCCTTTGGGATTCATATTTATCGCGCTATACCATCATTTTAACCCAATAACACATTAATTATGGGCATATTGGATTCTAAAGTTCCTAAAGGGCCATTGGCCAATAAATGGACCCAACATAAAAACGACATTAATCTTGTAAACCCCGCCAACAAGCGTAATATTGATATTATCGTTGTGGGTACCGGACTTGCAGGTGGTTCCGCCGCTGCTACTTTAGCGGAATTGGGCTATAACGTAAAAACTTTTTGTTATCAAGATTCCCCACGTAGGGCTCACTCCATTGCTGCTCAAGGAGGGATCAATGCGGCGAAGAATTATCAAGGGGATGGCGATAGTGCCTATAGACTCTTTTATGATACGATAAAAGGGGGCGATTATCGTTCGCGTGAAGCCAACGTATATCGTTTAGCGGAAGAATCGGCCAACATAATCGATCAATGTGTGGCACAAGGTGTACCCTTCGCCAGGGAATACGGCGGATTGCTCGACAACCGTTCTTTTGGTGGTGTACTCGTTTCGCGTACCTTTTATGCCAAGGGACAAACCGGCCAACAGTTATTGTTAGGGGCTTATGCCGCAATGAATAGACAGATCAATCGCGGTAAGATCAAAGCGTATAACCGTCATGAAATGATGGATTTGGTGCTTGTCGACGGAAAAGCAAGGGGTATCATTGCCCGTAATTTGGTTACCGGCGAAATTGAGCGTCATTCGGCACATGCCGTAGTTTTGGCTACAGGGGGATATGGAAACGTATTCTTCTTGTCTACCAATGCTATGGGCAGTAATGTGATGGCGGCTTGGAGGGCACACCGTAGGGGAGCCTTTTTCGCGAACCCATGTTTTACGCAGATTCACCCAACCTGTATTCCGGTTTCCGGAGATCATCAATCTAAGTTGACCCTGATGTCGGAATCACTTCGTAACGATGGACGGATTTGGGTGCCAAAACGTATCGATGATGCCATTGCCATTCGGGAAGGTCGGTTAAAACCAGTCCAACTAAAAGAAGAAGATCGTGATTACTACCTAGAACGAAGATATCCCGCATTCGGAAACTTGGTGCCTCGTGATGTGGCATCGCGTGCAGCAAAAGAACGTTGTGATGCCGGTTTCGGAGTGAATAAAACCGGGGAGGCCGTTTATTTGGATTTTGCTTCGGCCATTCAACGTTACGGTAAGGAAGAGGCCCTTACTCACGGTATCAAGAATCCTGATGAGAAAGAAATAACACGCTTGGGTAAAAAGGTCATCGAGGCCAAATACGGAAACCTTTTTCAGATGTACGAAAAAATCGTTGACGAGAATCCGTATGAAACTCCAATGATGATATATCCAGCGGTTCACTATACCATGGGCGGACTATGGGTCGATTATAACCTACAGACTACCATAGAGGGTTGCTACTGTGCGGGCGAGGCGAACTTTAGTGATCACGGGGCCAACCGTTTGGGGGCTTCGGCACTGATGCAAGGTCTTGCTGACGGCTATTTCGTATTGCCATATACTATCGGCGATTATTTGTCGAAAGATATTAGAACTGGTGCCATACCTACCGACTTGCCCGAGTTTGAAGCTACAGAAGCTGCGGTAAAAGAGCGTTTGCAAAAATTGATGTCGGGTAGTGGACAGCACTCCGTAGATTATTACCACAAGAAACTAGGAAAGATCATGTGGGATAAATGTGGTATGGCAAGAAACGCAAAAGGGCTTCAAGAGGCCATTGAAGAGATTGCCGCCCTAAGGGCCGATTTTTGGGAGAATGTAAAAATACCCGGTAAGGCCGATGGAATGAACCAAGAATTGGAAAAAGCGGGCCGTGTGGCCGATTTCCTAGAACTAGGCGAACTCTTCGCTAAAGATGCCCTTACTAGAAACGAATCTTGTGGAGGTCACTTTAGGGAAGAATACCAGACCCCTGAAGGTGAAGCGCTACGTGACGATGAAAACTTTAAGTTCGTTTCCGCTTGGGAGTACAAAGGCGAGCCTAAAGATGCCGTCTTGCACAAGGAAGAGTTGGTGTACGAAAATATCGAGTTGAAGACAAGAAGTTATAAATAGATAGCTATGAAGCTTAATTTAAAAATATGGCGTCAAAAAGATGCTAAGACCAAAGGTGAATTAGTCGATTATACCTTAAAAGGTATAGAGGGCGATATGTCTTTTCTTGAGATGTTAGACGTGCTCAACGAACAATTGATCAATAAAGGAGAAGAGCCGGTACAATTCGACCATGATTGTCGTGAAGGTATCTGTGGAGCATGTTCATTACAGATTAATGGTGAGCCCCATGGGCCTGACCGTTTGGTTACCACCTGTCAATTGCATATGCGAAAATTCAACGATGGCGATACGATCGTTATTGAACCGTTTCGTGCAACCGCCTTTCCGGTAATCACCGATTTAGTGGTAGATAGAAGTGCTTTTGATAGAATTCAACAAGCAGGTGGCTATATTTCCGTGAACACTTCAGGAAATACCGTAGACGCCAATGCTATTCCTATTAACAAGCACGATGCCGATGAAGCCATGGATGCGGCAACCTGTATTGGTTGTGGTGCTTGTGTGGCGGCTTGTAAGAATGCAAGTGCCATGTTGTTCACTTCGGCCAAGGTATCGCAGTTTGCGTTGTTGCCCCAAGGACGGGTAGAGGCCGTAGACCGTGTGCAGAATATGGTGCGCCAAATGGACTTGGAAGGTTTCGGAAACTGTACCAATACCGGTGCGTGCGAAGTGGAATGTCCTAAGGGAATTTCCTTGAAGAACATCGCCCGTATGAACCGCGAATATTTAAGCGCGTCCGTAAAAGGATAAAAATACGAGTGCCTATCCGGTACCGTTAAAACAATATAAAATCCCAAACTTCTCTTTATGGAGTTTGGGATTTTTTGTTATTTTAAACCATGCCCAAAGACTATCCCAAAGAACGAATTAAAGTGCCCCGTTTCAACGAGGAATCGGGTTTCTACACGACGGCCAAGCGCTCTAAGATCATGAGCAAGATCAAAGGAAAGAATACCAAGCCCGAACTGGCCTTTCGTAAAGCCTTGTACGCAGCAGGCTACCGCTACCGTATCGATTATAAGAAACTTATCGGTAAGCCCGACATCGCCTTAAAAAAGTATAAGACGGTCATATTTATAGATGGGGAATATTGGCACGGCTATAATTGGGAAGAACGAAAGCCCAAGGTTAAGACCAACCGTGAGTTTTGGATTGCTAAAATAGAGCGGAACATTCAACGCGACGAAGAGGTCAATGTTGAATTGGAACGGTTGGGGTATAAAGTATTCCGGTTTTGGGAAACCGAAATAAAAAAGGAACTGGATAGATGTCTGGGTGCTGTACTTCAGCATTTACGGTCGCTTCAATAGAGCAAGCATCTATTTGTTTTCCGTCAAGCTATCCTTATGCTTACACCTAAATTGCGGTATAACGAATTATAAATCATTAAAAATTATACCTATGAAGAGGATAGCCATATTAGCTACAAATGGATTTGAAGAAAGTGAATTGAAATCTCCCAAGGAGGCCATGGAGAAAGAAGGCTTTCAAGTGGATATCGTAAGCTTGGAATCTGGGGAAATCAAAGGATGGGCCGATGGTAATTGGTCCAATTCGTATAAAGTGGATAAGACTATAGACCAAGTGGCGGCAAAAGACTACAATGCCTTGATGTTGCCCGGGGGAGTCATTAATCCCGACAAACTGAGAAGGGAAGGGAAAGTATTGACTTTTGTAAGGGATTTTTTTAAGCAAGAGAAGCCCGTAGCGGCGATTTGTCATGCATCATGGACGCTCATTAGTGCCGAGGTGGTAAAAGGCCGTAAAATGACCAGTTTCCACTCTATAAAAGACGATTTGGTCAATGCCGGTGCCCATTGGGTTGATGAAGAGGTCGTAGTAGACCAAGGTTTTGTAACCAGTAGGAACCCTGACGATTTGCCTGCCTTCAATTCTAAGTTGGTAGAAGAGATCAAGGAAGGTAAGCATGAGGAACAACATGCCTAATCGATTCTAGGTCAAAGCATATAGAAAGTAATATAAAGTCCTTGCCTTGCGCAGGGACTTTTTTTATGGAAATAGAGAAGTTAAAGCTTTGATAAAGAGGTGTTTTGTCGAAGAAATTGACCGCTTGTGTTTTTCACAACACGGATGGACCGGTTCACAACAATAATTTAGATAGTAGCCTATACTGGCGTAGATTTACATTGTAATTAAGTGAGAGTAACGACCCCAAATCAATTCTTGAACTTAACCCCAACAAGTAACGAATCCCAAGTCCGCTACTTAACCTACGCAAGCTTACAAGAAATCCCGGTCCCCACCGGAAAAATCAAAACCTACTTAAAAAAAAGCTCCGATTCGGAGCTTTTTTATTTGTGTCATTTGATCTGAAACCTTGCTTCTTCCGAGGTGCGGTTGCCTTTGAGCTGTACGGTGTATTTCCCTTTTGGTAAATAGGTCTTTCCGTCTTTTGCTTCCTCAATTTTGGCTTTGTTTTTTTTAAGGTATGCCTCTAAACCCGTTTTCGAGAAGGCCAAGTCGTAGGAGAGAATATTCAATCCTTTGTCCGCTTGAAGCTCCGTCTCACTGACGACTAAGCCTTCTTCCGTTTTAATGATGGCTTCGTACGTATGGGGCTGGGCACTATAAAAGGTGATATCTAGGCCGGGCGTGTTCGCCTTGGCCCATGCACCGCTTGGGTTGCCCCAGTTTTTAAGGTGTTTGATATCTTCCAATTCAAACAGATGTAGGTCTTTCGCTAAGAGTTCGGTCGTCATTTTTTGTAAAGGGGCAATGTCCGCTTTGTAAATGCTTCTGCCGTGGGTGGCCACCAGAAGGTGTTTGGCCGTGGGTTGAATGGCAAGATCATGAACGGCTACGTTGGGCATCCCGTTTTGAAAGTTTTCCCAAGAACTTCCTTGGTCAAAGGAAACATAGAGCCCGTTGTCCGTACCCACAAATAAAAGGTTTTCGTTTTCGGGGTCTTCGATGATCACGTTTACCGGCGCATCTGGAATTCCCCCGGAAATTGAGGTCCAAGTATTTCCATAATCATCACTCTTGAAGACATAAGGCGTAAAATCGTCCCAGCGGTAGCCGTTTAGTGTAAGGTAGACACGCTCTTTTTTATGTTTGGAGGCTATAACGCGGCTTACCCAAAGATGGGCCTCTTTTTCAATATGCTTTGGGTTTTTGAATTCAGGGATATTGATGTTCTTTGAAATGTTTTCCCAACTGCCCCCTGCATTTTTTGATACGTGAACCAGGCCATCATCACTTCCGGTGTAAAGCAATCCAAAGCTAAAGGGAGATTCTGATAGGGCCGTTAGGGTGCCGTAGGCCACATTGCCTCCTTTACCGCCTCGGGTAAGGTCGGGCGAAATGGCTTCCCAATCGTCGCCTTGGTTCATGGAACGATGAAGCTTGTTGCCGCCTAGGTAAAGGATGTCTTGGTTGTGTGGTGAAAGCAAAATAGGGGTTTGCCAATTAAAACGGTAGGGGGCTTCACCCAATTCATGTTTCGGCTGGATGTAATGGCGCTTGCCTGTACTTTTGTCAATACGATAGTAGTTTCCGAATTGGTAACCCGTATATACGATTTTAGGATTGCGCTTGTCGATCTGGATCTGCATGCCGTCGCCTCCCATAAGGGACTTCCAAGGGTAGTCGCCGGTCTGGTGCCATCTTGAATTTTCCTTGGCATTGTGCGGTCCTTCCCATACCCCATTGTCCTGTAGTCCTCCATAGACGTGATAAGGCTTTTGGTCGTCAACGTTAATGGCGTAAAATTGTCCTACTGCAGGGGAGTTGTTCTTGGTCCAATGGGCTCCGTCGTCATAAGAAATATTGACGCCCCCATCGTTGCCATTGATCAAATGGCCCGGCATTTTGGGGTTCACCCATAAGGCGTGGTGGTCGGCATGAACGTTATCGCCATTAATGGATATATAGGTTTTTCCGCCATCGTCGGATCGGATAAGGGGTACTCCTCCCAAATATATTTTGTTGGCATCATAGGCCGCTACCCGTATTTCACCAAAATAGTAACCGTAGCTATAAAGCAGGCCATCGATATAGTCTTCATTCTGTTTTTGCCATGTTTTTCCTCCGTTGTCACTTCTGTACACCTCTGCACCGATAACGGGGGTGTCAAAAAGGGAAGTGTTGGCGTTTTCCAGATACTTGGTAATATCTATTGGGGCGACTACACCACTGCGTACCATTTGCTTAATGTTCTCGGCACGGTATTTTTCTTGAAAGCCATTGGTTTTGAGAAAAGCGTTGAGTTTTTTGTCATCGAGCTTTACAAAATCGTTTGCCGACATCGATTTGAAGTCCTCTTTTGTGAGTCCGTTCGACTTTGATTTCGGCACTTCAGTTTTCTCGCGGTGGTATTGATTGTCGAGGAGGGCGTAGACTGTATTTTCATCATAGACCGCCAAACCAATACGGCCGACGCCGAAACCGGTCGGGAATCCACTTCCCTCGTTTGATATTTTGGTCCAAGTGCTTCCTCCGTCAATACTTTTGTACAGGCCCGAGTCGTTACCGCTTCCTAAAAAATCCCATGCTTTACGATCTTTTTCCCATGCGGCCGCAAACAGTATATTGAAATTGCCCGGTACTTGGGCCAAATCGATGATTCCTGCCGTATCGCTAATAAAAAGGGTTTTCTTCCATGTCTTGCCGCCATCGGTCGTTTTGTAGACGCCCCTTTCGGTATTTGGCGAATACAGGTGTCCGGTAACACCGATTAAAACTTCGTCGGGGTTTTTATTGTTTATAAGGATGCGACCGATATGGTGCGAATCGCGCAGGCCCATATTTTGCCATGTCTTGCCTTGGTCGGTCGACTTTAAGATGCCGATGCCCGAATAGGAAGATCTTGAGGCGTTGTTTTCGCCTGTGCCGACCCATAGGGTACGCGTTTTCCAATGCACGGCAATATCACCGATGTTTTGGGTTTGTGAGCTGTCCATTACCGGAATGAAGGAGGTTCCGTTGTTGTTCGTGTACCACAGTCCGCCACTGGCATAGGCTACGTAAAATTCAATGGGATTGTCGGGATTAACGTCTACATCTACTACCCGACCGCTCATTATTGAAGGACCGATACTCTTTAGTGGAAGGTTTTTAACTAGGGAACGGTTGGCCATACGTGCCTTGAGTTCCAAGGCTTGAGCCCTGGTTTCCGCTGGGGTAGCCGTAATTTGAGATAGGCCTATTAAAGGGCAGATAAAGAGAAGGGAAAGGAAAAACGATTTCATGGGCAAACAGTTTTGCTATAGTTAGGAAAGTTAGCAAAACTCAAATATAAAAATAGGGTCGTTTACGGTAAATCTGAGATGTAGATCTGTTAAAACGTTTTATAATGATCAGTTGGGCAATAAATCGTTAAAAAAATGAGATACTGTTGCAGGAGAGCTTAAAATTTTGTTAATTTATTGGAAATAAGGAATTGAAACGATAATCAACCTAAGTTTCAAATTCATATGATGGTTTAAAGTTTCGTACAGAAACGGATGACTTTCAAATAAGTAACATAACCAACTTAAATTAGGGGCCCCAAAGGTTTTAACAAACCTTTGGGGCCTTACCATTTGAGAGTTGTCGTAAATCATTAATTTTGATCAAATTCAAAATAGATATGAAGTACGAGCAAATAAAGAGTAGTCTATTTGTAAAGAATAGGAAAAAATTCATGGCGGAAATGCAAGCGAAGAGCATTGCCGTTTTCAACTCTAACGATATATATCCCATTAGTGCCGACAGCACCTTACCTTTTGAGCAGCATAGGGATATCTTTTACCTAAGCGGTGCCGACCAAGAAGAGACTATTTTGGTCTTGTTTCCCGATGCAACGGTAAAAAAGCATCGTGAAATTCTCTTTGTACGTGAAACCAATGAACATATAGCCATTTGGGAAGGCGAAAAGCTGACCAAGGAGAAGGCGACCGAAGTTTCAGGAATTGAAACCATTTATTGGCTACAAGACTTTGATAAAGTGTTCTTCGATTTAATGACGGAGGCCGAAACCATCTACTTCAATACCAACGAGCACTATCGTCAGGCCGTCGAGACCCAAACCCGCGAAGATCGGTTTATTATAGAATGTAAACGCAAGTTTCCGGCCCATAAGGTGGCCAAAAGTAATCCTATCTTACAAAAGATACGGGGGGTAAAAGAACCTGAAGAAATCGAGTTGATGCAAACGGCCTGCAACATTACGGAAAAAGGCTTCCGTCGTGTGCTTGAGTTTGTAAAGCCCGGAGTTTGGGAGTACGAAATAGAAGCCGAATTGCTGCATGAGTTCATTCGAAACCGTTCAAAAGGTTTTGCGTATTCCCCTATTATCGCATCGGGAAACAATGCGAATGTACTCCACTATGTTGAAAATAACCAACAGTGCAAAAGCGGGGACCTGATTTTAATGGACGTTGCCGCCGAGTATGCCAATTATTCTAGTGACCTTACCCGAACCATACCTGTAAGCGGAAAGTTTACCCCACGACAAAAGGAGGTATACGAAGCGGTTCTTCGCGTTAAGAACGAAGCTACCAAAATGCTTGTTCCGGGAACTATTTGGGCCGAGTATCACGTGGAATGCGGAAAACTGATGACCTCCGAACTTTTAGGCTTGGGGCTATTGGACAAGGCCGATGTTCAGAACGAAAACAAAGATTGGCCCGCCTATAAAAAGTACTTTATGCACGGTACCAGTCACCATATCGGATTGAATACCCATGATTATGGCGAACTAAAGGCCCCTATGAAAGCCAATATGGTCTTTACCGTTGAGCCAGGTATCTATATCCCTGAAGAAAAAATGGGTATACGTATCGAAGATGATGTGGTAATCCAAGAGAGTGGCGAACCGTTCAACCTAATGGCCAATATTCCTATTGAAGTCGAGGAAATTGAAGAATTGATGAACCAATAATACCGCATTATGAAATTAGTATCGTGGAATGTTAATGGAATAAGGGCCTCGGTGAAAAAGGGCTTTGAAGAAGTTGTATCAAGTTTTGATGCGGATGTGTTCTGTGTTCAGGAAACCAAGGCCCAAGACGATCAGGTTAAAGAAGCCTTGGCGGGGATTTCCGATTACGAGTTGTTTTGTAACAGTGCCGAAAAAAAAGGCTATTCCGGTACGGCAATCCTTTCCAAGAAAAAACCACTGACCTTTACCGTCGATATGGGAAAAGAGGAACACGATACCGAAGGGCGGATTACCCATGTAGAGTACGAAGAATTCCATTTGGTCAATGTATATGTGCCCAATAGTGGCAGTGGTCTAAAGCGATTGGATTATAGGTCGATATGGGACAAGGATTTTACGGCCTATCTTAAAAAGTTGTCGGAGAGCAAACCCTTGATAATTACGGGGGACTTCAATGTGGCCCATACCGCCAACGATTTGGCCAACCCTAAGTCCAATTACAATAAAACCTCGGGCTTTACACAGGTAGAGATAGATGGCTTTGATGCTATATTAAAAGAGTTGAACTTGGTAGATAGTTTTAGAACCTTGCACCCGACCACCTTTCATAAATACACTTTTTGGAGTATGCGCGGAGGCGCCCGTGGGCGTAATGTTGGTTGGCGTATCGATTATTTTTTGGTCAGTGAATCTATCTGGCCCAAGGTTCAATCAGCTGAAATTCACGATCAGGTAATGGGAAGCGACCATTGCCCTATTAGTCTTGAAATATCATTTTAGGGTATGGGTATGTTTCTATTTTGGCAAGATGTTTCCGAAATCGAAAAGAAAATCGAAGCGGCCCCGGATAATGCCTATGAAATAGGTTTGACCATAGGTACCTACCTTCCATTTGTAGTTTTGGCCTTGGTGGCCTATGCCCTTTACTACTTCTCTAAAAAAAGTAGAAAAGACTAAGAAGGGGAGAACCCTTTATCTCAATAATCCAATTTCTATTGAAGTGGGAAAAGTAAATCGTTCAATAAAAAAGTAATCTTTAACTTACAAAAATAAACTTAAAATTTTGCTACCTTAGGGTTGTACTTTTGTATAACCATTAACTAAATATTTCAAAATGAAGAAATTAGTAGCAGAATTTATCGGTACCCTTTGGTTGGTTCTAGGGGGGTGTGGAAGCGCAGTATTGGCTGCAGGTTTTCCTGAATTGGGAATTGGCTTTGTGGGCGTGGCCCTTGCATTTGGTCTAACGGTCGTGACCATGGCCTACGCCATTGGCCATATTTCGGGCTGCCATTTGAATCCCGCGGTATCCATTGGTCTTTGGATCGGTGGCCGTTTTGATGTAAAGGACCTGGTTCCTTATATCGTAGCCCAGGTATTGGGCGGTATCGCCGGCGCAGGTATCTTGTATGTTATTGCTTCCGGCCAACCCGGATTTGAATTGGGCGGCTTTGCCGCGAACGGTTATGGCGAACACTCCCCGGGAGGCTATAGTATGATGGCGGCCTTGGTGTGCGAGGTGGTAATGACCTTTATCTTTTTGTTCGTAATTCTTGGTTCTACCTATACACAGGCGCCAAGAGGTTTTGCGGGATTGGCCATCGGTCTTTGTTTGACGTTGATCCACCTTATCAGTATACCGGTCACGAATACTTCGGTAAACCCGGCCCGTAGTACGAGCCAGGCGATATTCGTGGGCGATTGGGCCTTGGGTGAACTGTGGTTGTTTTGGGTGGCCCCGATCGTTGGTGCCGCACTGGCAGGACTCGTTTACAAAGCGCTTTCCCCAGAGATCGCGGAATAAGCTTACTGAAAATAGTTTAAGTGGTGAAGCCGGCAGGGGTAGTTTAGGTCTGTTCTTTATCGAGCACATTGACCATTGCAAAAACCGCCCCTGCCGGTAATACCCATCCTAGGCTATAGGTGCTCAAAGGAATGAACGTTTGTACGTACGATAAGGCTTCGGCAAAGCCAATGCTTCCCAAGAAATCGGGAATGCTAAAGATAATGGTGGTAAGTACCACTGCCCGAAACACTTTTTGGGAAGCCAATTTATCCGGCGCTATATTTAAAAGAATAAGCACAATGGTAATCGGGTAGATGAACATAAGGGCGGGGAGGGCTACCGCAATTATATAGCCCACATTAAATTGGCCCATCACTATTCCTAAAATACAACCTAGTATGGCCGTAGTTAAATATACGGTTTGGGAATCGTGAAAACGATACTTGATAAAATCGGCCGTTCCCGTTACTATACCTACAGCGGTAGTAAAGCAGGCAAGACTGACCAAAATACTTAAAAACCAATTGGCGGTGCCGCCCAAGGTTTTGGTGCTGATTCCGCCCAATAAGGCGGTACGTGAAATATCGGCACTAAATTCACCGTGCATAAGCGCCCCGGTAACAATGAGTCCGGCATAAATTAGAAAGAGGCTTAGGCCTGCCAACCAGCCTGAGCGCCTGATGAGCACTTTCTTTTCTTCATAGGTGGCTTCTTTTTTCCTTAGGTTGATCGAAATGATGATCACGCCGCCCACTACTACGGCACCTATGGCGTCAAAAGTCTGATAGCCCTCAAGAATACCTTCTGAAAACGGATTTTGAAATACGGTTTCGTCAAATGCAAAATTATAGGAAAAAATGGCCGTACCTATTATAAGGAACAAAATAAGGATAATGGCCGGCGTTAAAAGCTTCCCGAGAATATTCAGAATTTTTGAGCGATTGATTACGAAAACGAATACCAGGGAGAAATAGATAATACTGGTGAGTAGGGGAGGCGAGTTGAAAAAAGGTTCGATCGCCATTTCATGGGTAACCGCTGCCGTTCGTGGTGAAGGCAGGCTAATGGAGATGGCGTAAATTAACAAAGAATAGACAAGGCTAAAGGTGGGGGACACTTTCTTGCCAAAATCGAATATGGTGCCCTGAAGTTTGGCGTGTGCCATAATGCCCATAATGGGAATGAGTACGGCGGAGGCACAAAAGCCCAAGGCAACGAGCCACCACAGGTCCCCCGATTGATTTCCTAACAAGGGAGGTAGTATGAGATTGCCGGCCCCAAAGAATAAAGAGAATAGCGCAAATGCGGTTACTAAAACCTCTTTGGTTTCCTTTCTTATAAGATACATCGAGAAAAAATATTAAGGTACTTCACGGCTAACTATCCATTGCTTGCTTGGCACTTCATCGAAAAAAGGGTGGTTGTTCATCGAAATCGACGAACGGATACCCTTAAATCGTGAGGTTGTTTTTTTAGTGATAAAATCGTGGAAAGATACCGTAAATTCACTTGATAACAAATGATGGCTTCATCCATTTTAGTGTTCCGTTTGTCGAAAAAAATGTATTTCATCGAAAAAATCGTGCAATGATAGTATAGCATCCAATAAAAAAAGATAGGTGTGCGTTGATGTAATAAAGTAATTGGAAACACTTTTAATTTTAGACCCAAATTTTTGCAGTAAGCGGTTTCCCAAAAACCGATGATGCGTTTTAAAACCTACAATCATGAAGAAGTTTTTTTGCAGTTTATTCGGGCATCATTACACGGTGTCTAAGAAAGTAACCCTACACATTAAAGAGTATAAATGTATCCATTGTGGCAAGCAAGTAACAACGGATGTAAGCGGTAACCTCTCGACGCTTACCCCAGAACTGCAAGACATCAATAAAACTTTAGAAAATATATTTCAAAAAAGACATAGGGCAGCAGAGCATGCCGCTTAACTATGCTTTGGCACCGAAATCCTGAGCTTTAAAAGGTATCGGGATTTTAAACTTATTTCCGGAAATTTAGGAAACAGCCTCGTTCTCCACTGTCGTTCGCCCCACAACAGTACAAGTTAGGTATGTCCTTTATTTTCGGGAATTTTTTGTTTTTAAATCGCACGGAATCTGTTTGTAGTTAATAGTAAATCAACAGGTAGCGTATTATTTCTTTTCCATTCCCCTTAAAATCTTATCACATATCAGGTCCATTTTTGCTTCTGGCAGGTCATGGCCCATATTCTCTACCCAAAGGCTATCGGCATTTGGTGTGATCGAAGCCATTTTTTTGCCGTGGGAAACAGGTATGACCGGATCTTGTTCGCCATGGATGACCAGTACGGGAATCTTCAGTTTTGATAAGGGCGTATATCTCGATTCGGAGCCTTCAATAGCTTTCTGGTGTTGCCTGCCCGCGATAAAATGGTATCCGCTGCGCTTCTTTAAGGTGTACAGGGCCGCTTCGGCAAGCTCTCGGCTGGCGATATCGCCCGTAGCTTCACCCATTAGGATTTTCTTGTGAACGAACTGTAGTTTTATTTGGCTTTTCTTGCCTCCGAAAATACCGTATTTCAGTACTGCACTGATCATTTTGGGCAGTACTTCGGCAGATGGGGTCGGTAGTGAGTTGTCGAAGAGATCGGCCGATGACATTATGGAAGTCAAACTTTCAAATCGCCCTTCATTTTGAATAGTGGCCACTTGTGCGATCATACCTCCCATGGAAACCCCTAAAATATGAGCCTTTTTTATATTCAGGCTGTCGAGAATGGCGATAGGGTCGTGGGCCATGTCGGTAAGGGAATAGTCCTTGTCCGTTTTTTTTAGGCGCTCGGTCAGTCCTGTTCCCCTGTGGTCGTAACGGATTACCTCATATCCGGCATCAGTAAGTTTCGAGATAAAGTCCGAAGGCCAGCTCAATGCGTCATTGGCCGCGCCCATGATCAAAATAATGCTTCCCTTTTTGGGGTCTTGGGGAGGAATACTTTCGTACCACACTTTCCATCCGTTCGAAATCGCGTAACCGGTATGGCCCTTAACCATTTCGGGCACGGGTTGGTGCAAGACTTCCTTGATCATACTTTCCGTCTCATCCGATAGTTTGGGTACCGATGCGCAAGCATAAAAGAAAAGTGAAACTAGGGTGAAAACAGAAAACCGTAGTCCCCATTTTACAGTGCTTTTATGCCTTTTCATAAAGGTCTAATCGTTTGATTTGAACGAATTCCAGCCTTGGGCGGTCAATTCTATTTTGGTATTGGCCCTTGTAACCAGGTGTGCTCCCTCACTGGGTTCGGTCATATGTCCGATTACGGTCAGGTTGGGGTTTCCTTTGATCTTGTCAAAATCGTTTTGAGCAATGGTAAATAAGAGTTCATAGTCTTCGCCTCCGCTAAGGGCGACCATGGTGCTATCTATATTAAACTCTTCGCATGTAGTTATTACGGTAGGGTCTAATGGAATTTTCTCTTCAAACAGATTGCACCCGACCTTGCTGTTTTTGCAGAGGTGGAGAATTTCCGAAGAAAGTCCGTCACTTATATCTATCATGGCCGTCGGTAGCACATCGAGTTGCTTCAATAGCTCGGCGATATCTTTTCGCGCTTCCGGTTTAAGCTGACGTTCTACTATGTACGAATAGGGGGAAAGGTCAGGTTGGTTGTTCGGGTTCACTTTAAAGACTTCTTTTTCCCGCTCTAAAACCTGCAGTCCCATATAGGCCGCTCCCAAATCACCACTGACCACAAGAAGGTCGTTTGGTTTTGCGCCGCTACGGTATGTGATTTCCTCTTTTTTAGCCTCGCCTACGGCCGTAATACTGATAAGCATGCCCGAAGTTGAGGTGGTCGTGTCGCCTCCGATGAGGTCTACATTATATACCTTGGAGGCCAGGGCGATACCCGCATAGAGTTCTTCAAGGGCCTCTAACGGAAAGCGGTTCGAAACGGCTAAGGATACCGTAATTTGGGTCGCCTTGGCGTTCATGGCGTATACATCGGAAAGGTTGACCATTACCGCTTTATAGCCCAAGTGTTTTAGGGGCATATAGCTAAGGTCGAAATGTACGCCCTCAATTAAAAAGTCGGTGGTCAATACCGTCTGCTGCTTATGGTCAAAGACCGCGGCATCGTCGCCAATCCCTTTTAAGGTCGATTTGTGTTTTATTTCGAAATTTTTGGTCAAATGGTCAATGAGTCCGAACTCACCCAATTTCTCCAAAGATGTACGTTGTGGATTTTTATCTTCTAACATTTTGCAAAAGTAAGAATGAAAATCTTCATAGACCTAATTTTAAGGCAATAGCGTACAATAAATATCTTTCTGGGCACAGTCTGGTAGGGTCGTAATGCTTTATGGTAACGCAAAAACGGTTTTTTTGAGTGTGGCAGCTTATAAAACACTTCGATAATCTTGTTTATTTTAGAATATAATAAGTGTATTGGTGGTGGGAAGCCTGTCTTTTGCTTAATGTGCAAATTTTGAGGCAACTATAGAAAATGCTTATGTAGATATGCGTTATAATAATGTTAGTTCTTATGGTAAAACCCTACTAATACTGTATATTTGTGAACTATTTAGATTAAATCCAAATGCTTATGATTCAAGTATCTGAGACAGCAAAAAAGAAAGTGATCGACTTGATGACCGAAGGAGGTTTTGATGCCTCTAAGGACTTTGTTCGCGTAGGCGTCAAGAGCGGGGGCTGTAGTGGCCTGTCGTATGAACTCGATTTCGACAAGGAAATGGGGGAGACCGACAAGGTTTTTGAAGATAACGAAGTACGTATTATCGTTGATAAAAAGAGTTTTCTCTATTTAGTGGGCACCACTTTGGAATATTCGGGCGGACTCAACGGAAAAGGCTTTGTCTTCAACAATCCGAACGCACAACGTACTTGCGGCTGTGGTGAGAGTTTTTCGTTATAGGGCGAAAAGCAAAAAAACGAAATATTTATGCAATTACTCCGGGTAATTGGTTAACAGGAAAAGATGGCATATACAGAAGAAGAACTAAAAAAAGAACTTGAAACCAAGGAGTACGAGTACGGTTTCTATACGGATATCGATTCCGACACCTTTCCGAAAGGATTGAGTGAAGAAATCGTTATCGCCATTTCAAAAAAGAAGGAAGAGCCCGAATGGATGACGCTTTGGCGCTTGGAAGCTTTTAAACATTGGAAAGAAATGGTGGAGCCCGAATGGGCGAACGTCAATTATACGAAGCCCGACTTTCAGGCCATATCATACTATTCGGCCCCGAATAAAAAGCCCAAATACGATAGTTTGGACGAGGTGGATCCCGAATTGTTGGACACCTTTAAAAAATTAGGGATTTCGGTCGACGAACAAAAGAAGCTGGCAGGTGTTGCGGTGGATATCGTTATGGACTCCGTTTCAGTGGCCACTACCTTTAAAAAGACCTTGGCCGAAAAAGGGATAATTTTCTGTTCCATATCGGAGGCAATCAAAGAGCACCCCGAATTGGTCAAAAAATATATTGGTTCGGTAGTGCCTCAGAAAGATAATTTTTACGCCGCGTTGAACTCGGCCGTATTTTCAGATGGTTCTTTCTGTTATATTCCAAAAGGCGTACGTTGCCCTATGGAGCTATCTACCTATTTTAGGATCAACCAAGCGGGTACGGGCCAGTTCGAAAGAACCTTGGTCATAGCCGACGAAGGAAGTTATGTAAGTTACCTAGAAGGCTGTACGGCACCGTCAAGGGATGAAAATCAATTGCATGCCGCGGTCGTAGAGCTTATTGCACTAGATGGCGCCGAGATAAAATACTCAACGGTACAAAATTGGTTCCCTGGGAATAAGGAAGGAAAAGGGGGCGTTTACAACTTTGTGACCAAAAGGGGGCTATGCGAGAAAAACGCTAAGATTTCTTGGACACAGGTAGAAACCGGTTCCGCCGTTACTTGGAAATATCCTTCTTGTATATTGAAAGGCGATAACTCAATTGGGGAATTCTACTCCATTGCCGTTACCAATAATTATCAGCAAGCCGATACCGGTACCAAAATGATACACTTGGGTAAAAATACCCGTAGTACCATTATCTCCAAAGGTATATCGGCCGGAAAATCACAGAACAGTTATAGGGGGCTTGTACAAGTGAACAGCCGTGCGGAGAATGCGCGAAACTTTTCACAATGCGACTCGCTCTTAATGGGCAACGAATGTGGGGCGCATACCTTTCCCTATATCGAGGTGAAGAATAAGACCGCCCAAATAGAGCACGAGGCGACCACTAGTAAAATTGGCGAAGACCAGATTTTCTATTGTAACCAAAGGGGAATCAACACCGAAAAAGCCATAGCCTTGATCGTAAACGGGTTCAGTAAAGAAGTATTGAACAAGTTGCCTATGGAGTTTGCCGTAGAGGCCCAAAAATTGTTGGAAATTAGTTTAGAAGGCTCGGTAGGTTAATCTTGCCAAATGCAGTTTATAGTTTGAATAATAAATAAGATTCGTAAAATGCTTAAAATAGAAAATTTACACGCCCGTGTAGAGGACAAAGAAATATTAAAGGGGATCAATCTTGAGGTGAAAGCCGGTGAGGTTCATGCCATAATGGGGCCTAATGGTTCCGGTAAAAGTACCTTGGCATCTGTTATTGCAGGTAAAGAGGAATTTGAGGTAACTGAAGGCAGCGTGATGTTGGAAGGTGAGGATTTGGAAGAAACTTCTCCTGAAGAGCGCGCCCATAAAGGGGTTTTCCTTTCTTTTCAGTATCCTGTTGAGATTCCAGGGGTTTCCGTTACCAACTTTATGAAAACCGCCATAAACGAATCTAGAAAGGCCAAAGGTCTTGCCGATATGCCCGCTAACGAGATGTTGAAGATGATACGTGAAAAATCGGAGCTTTTGGAAATTGACCGTAAGTTCTTGTCGCGCTCATTGAACGAAGGTTTTTCCGGAGGGGAAAAGAAAAGAAACGAGATATTTCAAATGGCTATGCTAGAGCCTAAATTGGCCATCTTGGATGAGACCGATTCAGGTTTGGATATCGATGCCCTTCGCATCGTGGCCAATGGGGTAAACAAGCTCAAGAGTAAAGACAATGCGGTAATAGTGATTACGCACTACCAGCGTTTGTTGGATTACATCGTTCCTGATTTTGTCCACGTACTGCACAATGGTAAAATTGTTAAGTCCGGAGGAAAGGAATTGGCATTGGAACTAGAAGAAAAAGGCTACGATTGGTTAAAGCAAGAGACCGCGGTTTAAAATAGTACGGAAGTACCTAGTAAAGAGGACAAAGGACTTTATACTTTGTGCTTGTTGCTAAATATTAGAAAATATGGATTTAAAAGACAAATTGATATCATCTTTTATGGCCTTCGAAAACAACGTAGATATCGAGCACCCCGTGCACGACGTTCGAACCGAGGCCATGAAGAATTTTGAACGCAAAGGCTTTCCCAGCAAAAAGGAGGAGGCATGGAAGTATACTTCCTTGAACAGTCTTCAAAAGATAGATTTCAGCATTTTTCCACGAGAAGAAAATACCCTTGAGTATAAAAACGTTAAAAAGTACTTTTTACACGAAGTCGATTCGTATAAAATTGTCTTTGTAGACGGTATTTACAGCTCTTATCTTTCTGAAACTACCCATGATGGGGTAGATATCTGCCTTATGAGCGCTGCCCTTACCAAGCCCATGTACAGGCCTGTCATTGATGTATATTTCAATAAAGTAGCCTCTAAAGACGAATCGCTCACAAGTTTGAACACGGCCTTCAGTAGGGAAGGGGCGTATATATACATCCCAAAAAACAAAATGCCTAAAAAGCCTATCGAAATTATTCATTTCGCTACAGGTAATGAGGCTTCCCTTTTGTTGCAGCCTAGAAACTTGGTCATTGCTGAAGAAAACGCCGAAGTTCAAATTATAGAACGTCACCAGAGTTTGACTTCCAATGAAGTTTTGACGAATTCGGTTACCGAGATCTTTGCGGCCAAAAACGCCATTGTCGATTATTATAAAATCCAGAACGATGCGCCTTCGGCTTCTTTGATAGACAACACCTATATCGATCAAAAAGACAAGAGCGTGGTAAAAATCCACACCTTTTCTTTTGGGGGCAAATTGACCCGTAATAACCTCAATTTCTATCAGAACGGCGAGTATATCGATTCTACCATGAAAGGGGTTACCATTTTGGGAGATAAGCAGCATGTTGACCACCACACCCTAGTGCATCATATAGAGCCCAATTGCGAAAGTCACCAAGATTATAAAGGTATTTATGGGGATAGTTCCACAGGGGTTTTTAACGGTAAGATCATCGTAGATAAGATTGCACAGAAAACCAATGCCTTTCAACAGAACAATAATATTTTGGTAAGCGATAAGGCAACTATCAATACCAAACCACAGTTGGAGATTTTTGCCGACGATGTAAAGTGCTCCCATGGTTGTACCATAGGGCAGTTAGATGAAGACGCTTTGTTCTACTTACAATCCCGTGGTATTCCTAAGAAAGAAGCACGAGCCTTGTTAATGTATGCCTTTGCCAATAATGTTTTGGAGAGTGTACGCATCCCTGAACTTAAAGCGCGAATCAATAAATTGATAGCCAAAAAGTTGGGGGTTAATCTTGGGTTTGACTTATAAAGAGAATTGTTTGATTTCTTAACAAGAAATTATCTTAAAACATAGAATTTTTTTAACGGCACTTTAATAGTGTCGTTATTTTTTTGAAGGAATTTTCGTATAAATTTACGACCGAATTATAAATCATTAATGAATCGTTCGTATGAAAAAAATCTACTTTTTATCTGTTTTAATTTTCTTTCTAGGAGCCAGTTTATTTGCTCAGGATTACAAATGGAGTGTGGAAGCAAATTATCCACTATCCATTGGAGATGAATTAGGAAATGATGCGCCAGGCATTATAGATCTTGGTATAAAATATCGATTTTTAGATTTAAGTATTGTAAAAATTGGTGCCGGTATTAATACAGGGGTTTTTAAAGAAAATATAAATGATCAAGTCAGTCCAGCTAATATGGATTTTGACGAAACTAATTGGTTAATACAGCCTAAAATTTTCGCTGAGTTCAACATACCGGTAATAAAAAAGCTTCACCCTAGTATTGGATTAGGATATGCTATTATTGAATCTAAGTACGATGGATTGGTTTCTGGTCAACCGTACGAAAATACTGTGTCATCAGGTGGGTTTAATTTGAACCTAGGACTTTCCTACGATATAACGGATAGGTTTTTTTTACAAGCTCAATATGATTATATCAATGATAAGGATACATATGATTATGATGGGTCTAACGTAGGAGTAGATTATAATCGGGGTTATTTAAAATTTGGAGTTGGTTTTAGGTTTTAATCCTCAGATACAAATTCAAGTACTCTAATACCCGATTTGTTTTTACGATCGGGTATCTTTGTATCTAAGAAGACCGACTATGTTAGATATAACAAAAATAAGAGAAGATTTTCCCATTCTGAAAAGAGAAGTGAACGGAAAGCCTTTGGTATACTTAGACAATGCCGCTACATCTCAAACCCCACAACAGGTTATAGATGTTATAGTAGATTACTACCATAATTACAATGCCAACATACATCGGGGGGTACATGCGCTTTCGCAAGAAGCAACTGATAAGTATGAAGTAGCTAGACAGAAAATCCAAAAGCACTTCAATGCAAGGAAATCATACGAGATTATATTTACTTCAGGTACAACGCACAGTATTAACATCGTTGCCAATGGGTTTACCACCTTATTGAAAAAAGGTGATGAGATACTGGTGTCGGCTATGGAGCACCATTCTAATATCGTGCCATGGCAAATGTTGGCGGAAAGAACGGGTGCTGTTTTAAGGGTAATCCCGATGAATATGGAGGGTGAGTTGTTGATGGAGGTGTATGATGAATTACTTTCCGATATGACCAAACTGGTATTCTGTAACCATATTTCGAACGCATTGGGGACCATTAACCCTATCAAGGAAATTATAGATAAGGCACATGCGGTCGGCGCTGCTGTTTTAATCGATGGGGCACAAGCGGCTCCCCATATTAAAGCGGATATGCAACAACTGGATGTCGATTTTTACGCAGCTTCTGCCCACAAAATGTGCGGACCGACGGGTGTAGGTATGCTCTACGGAAAGGAAGAATGGCTAAATAAGTTACCACCCTATCAAGGAGGGGGGGAGATGATTGCCGAAGTAACCTTCGAGAAAACGACTTATGCTGATTTGCCACATAAGTTTGAGGCCGGAACGCCTAATATTTGCGGAGGTATCGCCTTTGGTGCCGCTCTCGATTACATGAACCATATCGGTTTTGACGAAATTGCCGAATACGAACACGGTCTGCTTGAATATGCTACCCAAGAACTTCTGAAGATAGAGGGACTTAGAATTTACGGAACGGCCAAAGACAAAACTTCGGTGATATCGTTTAATATTGAAGGGCTCCATCCCTATGATATCGGCTCTATTTTAGATAAACTGGGGGTTGCCGTGCGTACAGGCCACCATTGTGCCCAGCCTATAATGGATTTTTACGGGATTCCAGGCACGGTAAGGGCGAGTTTTTGTTTCTACAATACCAAGGATGAGGTAAATACTTTGGTCAAGGCTGTAGCACGCGCAAAAGCGATGTTGGAATAGCCTAGGGCGTTATCATTCTCTTAAAGTATTGAAATCCATAGATACTTGTTGTATTTTTACCGAAAATAGCGATAATGCAGATAAAGGAAATACAAGACGAAATAGTAGACGAATTTTCAATGTTTGATGATTGGATGCAGCGCTACGAGTATATGATCGAGCTGGGCAAGAGCTTGCCGCTCATAGACGAGAAATATAAGACCGATGACAATATCATCAAAGGATGCCAGAGCAAAGTATGGGTACATGCGGAACTCGATGATGATAAATTGGTGTTCACCGCTGATAGCGACGCAATTATAACGAAAGGTATAATCGCTATTTTGATTCGGGCCTTTAGCAACCAAAAACCACAGGATATTATCGACGCCAATACCGATTTTATTGATGAAATCGGATTAAAAGAGCACCTTTCGCCTACCAGGGCCAATGGTCTGGTAAGCATGATAAAACAATTGAAATTGTATGCGGTGGCGTACCAAACCCAATTGAACTAGGTAGTGGGCCGATGGGTGACCTGCCTGAATTTTAAAAGAACTAATCTAAGGAACATGAGCGAAGAAATAGCAGTAGATAGCCAAGAATTGGGCGAAAAAATAGTAACCGTACTTAAAACGATATACGACCCTGAAATTCCTGTTGATATATATGAACTAGGGTTGATTTACGATGTATTCGTGAACGAAGAAAATGAGGTTAAAATTCTAATGACCCTTACCTCACCCAACTGTCCGGTTGCGGAGTCACTGCCTGCCGAGGTCGAGGAGAAGGTGAAATCTTTGGATTTGGTAAGCGATGCCGAGGTAGAGATTACCTTTGATCCCCCATGGACCCAAGATCTGATGAGTGAAGAGGCTAAATTGGAACTAGGCTTATTATAAAAGTTGATTATGTCTGACGAAATCATCAATAGGGTAGCCGAAAGCAAATTGGTTACGTTTAACTTGGAAGATTATTATGTTCAGGGGAGGCGTGTGCTTTTTGATATTTCGAACTGGCTGTTTGAGGGACTTCTTTTGAAGGAAAAGGATTTTCGGTCCCGTGCGGCGGAGCATGATTGGTCTCAATATCAAGATGCCTATGTGGCCCTACATTGTTCTACCGATGCCATTGTGCCGGGTTGGGCTTATATGTTATTGGCTACACACCTACATCCCTTTGCCAAAAAGTGTGTTCAAGGCTCTTTAGAGGATTTGGAGACCGTTTTGTACACCGAAACCCTTTCCAATTTGGAAATTTCGGAGTTTAAAGATAAGATGGTAATCATCAAGGGGTGTAGCAATAAACCTGTTCCTTCAAATGCTTACCTTCTAGCAACAAGCAAGTTACAGCCTGTTGTTAAGTCCCTTATGTATGGCGAAGCCTGCTCTTCGGTACCTTTATATAAAAGAAAGTAGTATTTTTTCTCAAAGAAATGTGACAATTAGTACTTTTGCGTGTCTTAACTAATAAACACATTAACCATGAGAAAATTACTTCTATCATCTATGGCAATTCTGACATTTTCGTTCGGTTTTGCTCAAACAGTGGATGAATTAAAAGCGGAACAGGCCGCTAAAAAAGATTCTATCAGCGCCATACAGGCTAGGGTAGATGCCCTTCAAGGTCAAATCGATGCTTTTCCAGGATGGAAAATCGGTGCTTTTGGTACCATTGGAGCCAATCTTTCAAAATTCAACAATTGGTATTCGCAAGGAACACCGAACAACTCTTCTGGAAACATAGGGGTTACGGTAAACGCATATGCCAATTTAGATAGAGAGAAGTTCTTCTGGAAGAACTCTGCCAATGTTAACTTGCAGTGGGTAAAACTCGATGATAAGGATAACCCTGCAGACGAAGAAGGATTTAACGGAACTACCGATGTTTTTAACATTGTGTCCCTCTACGGGTATAAGTTGAACAAGAACTTTGCAATTTCTGCCTTAGGGGAATACAGAACGTCTATTATCAACAATTTCAATGACCCGGGTTACCTCGATTTTGGTGTTGGTGCTACATGGACTCCTATTCCTGATATGGTAGTGGTTATTCACCCATTGAACTACAACTTTGTCTTTGCCGATAACGATGCGGCTTACGAATCATCTGCGGGTGCTAAGATTGTTGTGGATTATACCAAAAAATTGGGTGCTATCAACTTTAAGACCAATTTCTCTACATTTCAAAGTTATAAGAGTGGAGACCTTTCAAACTGGACATGGATCAACTCTTTTGGTTACACACTTTGGAAAGGTATTGGTGTAGGTTTTGAATTCGGATTGAGAAACAATAAGCAAGAGGCTTTGGGTAATGCATTGGCCGCCGTTCCGGTTCCAACTCCTGCCCCGACTTTTGATAATATCGATAATGATTTGCAGAGTTACTACCTTTTCGGTCTTAACTATTCGTTCTAATCGAGAATTGTTTGTTTCAGTATAAACGAAACGCCCCGACATTTGTCGGGGCGTTTTGTTTTTAAGTAGGATACGTTAAGTTTGGTTGTACAGTCAATAATAAATCAAACCTTGATTAAGTAATTTATTTGGGACGTACACTAAATTTCAAATACAAGACTAATGTAATCGGCAAGGTCGTGAACACTAAATTTTTGTTGTAAAGCATGCCCAATTTGTGGTGTAACTCGTTAAAATGTACTTTTGTTCGATGAAATGCAGCTTATTTCTTCCCTCGGGTAAGAAGAGCGTTAAATGCAAAAACAAAAAAGCCCGTGTGAACGGGCTTTTTTGTTTTGTAGGTATTCTTGTAAGATTTGGTCGTGATTTGGGGTCACGGTTTATAAGCGTTTCGTAGGTCAAGTCCGGATTTGGGATTCGTACTTGTTGGGGTTAAGTTCAAGAATTGATTTGGGGTCGTTACTCTCACTTAATTACAGTGTAAATCTACATAGGTTTGCCCTGTGGTCTAAATTATTGTTGTGTACACAGCTCAAATTGTTGTGAAAAATACCAGTGGTTCGGTATATCCGATGAACGGCATCCCCTAGTGGCAAAGCGTATTTTTTATGAAAGTAAGGGCATAAAAAAAACCTCTATAAAGAGGTTTTTATCAAGTAGATTTGGTCAATTTGGTGTTTGTCTTTTTAGGTCAGTTAACACATTTGGGGGTTGTTAGCTGTTGGGGTTAAGTTCAAGAGTCGATTTGGGGTCATTACTATCACTTAATTACACTGTAAACCTACGTCGGAATACCTAGCTGTCTAAATTATTGTTGTGTACGTTAGGCAGCTTGTTGTGAAAAATACCAGCGGTTCGGTATATCCGACGAACGGTAAGCCAAAAACCTATAAATTCTAATACTCGTCTAAATGTTCGGGGTATAAAAAGTTGTTGTACGGAAAACGCGTCACATGAATGTCGCGTACTTCGTCGTAGACCCTTTTTCTGAACTCGTCTAGGTTTTCTTTGTTCAGGGCCGATATAAAGAGGGCCTTGTCGCCCACACGCTGCATCCACGTTTTTTTCCACTCGTCAATCGTAAAATGTCTTTCGCTGCGTTCGGTAACCAAATCGTCCTCATCTATTTCGGCATGTTTGTAGAGGTCGATTTTGTTAAAAACCATGATAGTATTCTTGTCGGCACTATCGATTTCGTCCAATATTTTATTTACCGATTCAATATGCTCTTCAAACTGTGGGTGGGAGATATCGACAACATGTAGCAAAAGATCCGCTTCGCGAACTTCGTCTAGGGTACTTTTAAAACTTTCCACAAGTTGGGTGGGGAGTTTGCGGATAAAACCGACCGTGTCACTGAGTAAAAACGGCAAATTGCCTATAACAACCTTGCGCACTGTGGTATCTAATGTGGCAAAAAGCTTATTTTCCGCAAATACGTCGCTCTTACTGATAACGTTCATCAGGGTAGATTTACCCACATTCGTATATCCTACGAGTGCCACACGTACCAAAGCACCACGGTTACCGCGTTGGGTTTCCATTTGTCGATCGATCTTTAGGAGCTTCTTCTTCAATAAAGAAATACGGTCCCTTACGATACGTCTATCCGTTTCAATTTCGGTTTCACCGGGTCCGCGCATCCCGATACCTCCACGTTGGCGTTCCAAGTGGGTCCAAAGTCCCGTTAAACGGGGCAATAAGTACTCGTATTGGGCCAGCTCCACTTGGGTGCGTGCATAGCTCGTTTGAGCGCGTTGGGCGAAAATATCGAGAATAAGGCTGGTACGGTCCACAATTTTGCAGCGTAGTAGCTTTTCTATATTTCGCTGTTGGGCCGGGGTAAGCTCATCATCAAAGATTACCGAACCAATATCGTTCGCTTTGACAAAGGCTTCCACTTCTTCCATCTTACCGGTACCTATTAGGGTCTTGGGGTTGGGAACATCCATGCGTTGCACAAATCGTTTAACTACCTCGCCACCTGCGGTATAGGTTAAAAATTCAAGCTCGTCGAGATACTCGGTAACTTTGCCCTCGCTCTGTTCGCGGTTTATAATGCCGATTAATACGGCCTTTTCGTGATCTATGGTCTTCTTTTCTAACATATCGAAACTAAAATGCAAATTTAAGTAATACCGACCGAGCTATTTTCGTAAATTTAAGGTTCCAATCGAGAAATTTATGATTTTTTCATTTTTCAGAAAGAAAAAGGGAAGCCATTTAAACACCATTAGCTTTTATAACCTCGAGAATTTATTTGATACGATAGACGACCCTAAAACCCTTGATGACGATTTTACGCCAAAGGGGCGCAAAAAGTGGTCTCTTAGAAGGTACAAAAAAAAGCTGTACAAATTGGCCAAGACTATAGCGGAAATCGGGAATACGGAGACCCAAAGTCCGCCCGTCCTGGTCGGTGTGGCCGAAATTGAAAACGAACAGGTGATGCAAGACCTTTTAGCGAGCGAGCCTCTGGCCAACGTCAGTTACGATTATGTCCATTACGATTCGCCCGACGAGAGGGGTATTGATTGTGGGCTCATTTATCACAAAGATCATTTTGAGGTATTGTACTCCGAACCGATAGCCGTGTTGATTTATGAGGAGGATGAAAGACGGGATACCACCCGTGATATTCTTTACGTTAAAGGCAAGCTCAATAACGAACAAGTGCATATATTCGTGAACCATTGGCCGTCGCGTCGAAGCGGAAATACCACTACCGAGCACAAGCGGATGATTGCCGCCGAGACCATGATCCGGTTTATGGCACGTATCGAAGAAGATGAGGCCGAGCCAAACTATATAATTATGGGCGATTTTAATGATGGTCCGCAATCGGATAGTATCAAAAAGCTTATCGACACCAAGACCCTCTACAATCCCATGGAAAAATTATTGACACCCGATAGGGGTAGCGCCAATTATAAGAGGTCGTGGATGCTGTTTGACCAGATTATGGTTTCGCACAGTTTTTTGAATTTTGAAAAAGGTACCCATAGTTTTGCCCATGCCAATATTTTTGATGAGCACTTTTTGACTGAATTTAAAGGGAAATATATGGGTTCGCCCTATCGCACCTATGTTGGGAATAGGTACTTAGGAGGGTATAGTGATCATTTTCCTGTCTATATCCAGCTAAAGTATAACGCTTAATAACGCCTATATACTTTTGATGTAGGCCTCATCGATAAGGTCGTCCCCGCGTAGGCGCAAGAATACTTGGGCAGTAGTGACCACATCAAGTTCGCAATAGGTAACAATACGGTCGATGTCGTTTTCTTCGTAATAGACGTGGCGTACCATACTGCCATCAATGTCTTGTTTGGGCGACGGTATGCCCAATATATTTGCCAATAGTTTTAAGGATGTAAAGTTTTTATAGTCGCCGAACTTCCACAGTTCCATGGTGTCTAAATGCGGGATTTCCCAAGGTTTTTTGCCAAACAGGTTGAGTTTGTAAGGTAACTGTATACCGTGTATGATCATTCTACGTGCGATATAGGGAAAGTCGAATTCCTTGGCATTATGGCCACAAAGTAAATGTCTTGGGGAGTTAAAATGACCGTCCAAGAGGTTTTTGAACTCTTTTAATAATGTGGCCTCGTCACCGTGAAAGGAGGTGGTTCTAAAAGTTTTGTTCTCCCCTACAAATCTGAAGTAACCGACGGAGATACAAACGATTTTGCCGAATTCCGCCCAAATGCCGGCGCGCTCGTAAAACTCTTCGGGGGTAAATTCATCCTTGCGTTGGTATCTTGATTTTTGCTCCCATAGCTCCTTTTTCTCATCGTTCAGGGCTTCGAAATTCTGCTCTTCGGGAACGGTTTCGATATCAAGGAAAAGAATGTGTTCAAGATTGATTTTATATAGCACCTTATTTTTTGTTTAATAGCAACTGAAATATACAAACTAATCCTGTTTGCCGCCAAATTTGTTCCCATACCACCTTCTTCCTTTCTGATCCTGGTGGGTGTTCATCGAAATAATGGAAGCGCGTCCACTTTTTTTTGAAATTGTAACGTTTGGGGTTTGTAAACTATAATTATACGTATTTATCATGATGAAAAATCGCTTTAAAACAGGGTGCCGATTAATGGGCGGCTTGTCTGTGTTGGTATTGTTAACGGTCTTGGCGGCTTGTAGTAAAGATGCCGATATGGACAATGATTCCGAAGATAAAACCGATGTAATCGATGTGGTCGACGAAGCCGATGATACCTATAAAACTGACGAGAGCGATGAGACTGACGAAACCGAGGGAGTTGGAAATTCGCCATGTACCGATGTTGCCAATTATATTTTTAAGGAAAAGAACGGTTTGGTGAATGTCGAGTTTGAAAATGCACAGTTCCCTGATGGTTGGGTGCTAAAGGACGATGGTGATAGTTTTTCGGGAAAAGGCTATATGGTTTGGGAAGGAGATCAGTATTTAGGAAGCCCAGGTAATGGAAAGACCAGTTTTAAAATTGAGATAAAAAATACGGGTACCTATCGATTTTTGTGGAAATCTGCGGTAAAATCGGGAAATAGTGGCTCAGACCACAACGATACGTGGCTACGATTTAACGATGCCGATGATTTTTATGCCCAGAAGGACGACAGTATCGTCTATCCGAAGGACACCGGAAAAACTCCCAACCCGGAAGGTGCATCAAAAGACGGATGGTTTAAAATTTACCGTAGCGGAAATAATCTCGATTTTAAGTGGCAGTCCAGTACTTTCGATAATAATGGGCATAATATTTATGTGGTGTTTGCGAAAGCGGGAGTCTATACCATGGAAATCTCAGCGAGGTCTTCCGGTCATGGTATCGATCGATTCATACTTTTTAATGATTCAATTACCCAAGCGGATGCCATTTCCGACGATGCAAACTTAAGCGAGACGAGGTGTAATTAAGCCGAAGGTCTTTTTTACCGTTTTAAGAGAAACCGACCCTAGCGTCGGTTTCTTTTTTTGCGAATGTTCTTGGGTTAGGTCGAATGCAAATGAAATATACGTTTTGATCGATGATTGGCCAAACGGCGAACGCATCGGGCGAATTTTTTGGAACAACGGACCAGGGGGTCGGTTTTTTTAAAAGAGCGATTGCTGTTTTACGGGATTTTCATGGTCTAGCAGCCATTTTTTCCGGTGCAGACCGCCGGCATAACCGGTTAAGGAGCCATCGGTGCCAATGACACGGTGACAGGGAACTATAATCCATAAAGGATTTTTTCCGTTGGCGGAAGCTACTGCCCGAATCGCCTTTACGTCGCCCAAGGTCTTGGAAAGTTCAAGGTAAGAGACCGTTTTGCCGTAGGGTATTTTTGATAAGGCCTTCCAAACACGTTTTTGAAAGTCGGTACCCGTGGGATTTAACGCAAGATCAAAGTTGTTCCGTTCGCCGGCAAAATATTCTTGCAGTTGACTTACGGCCGCTTCAAGGTTTTTCGGAATGACGGATGAAACGTTTTCTTCGGTATTCAGCACAATTATGGAAGCCAGGCCATTGGCATCACCTTCAAGTTTGGCTATGCCGAGGGGGGTGCGAATAAAGGCGGTTTCCATAGCTTGTGGTATTTTTGGTGTTGGTGGGCCATTGGAACGGCCCCGAAATCTACTTGTCGAGTATTCCAGTGCGTTTTGCGCGGGTTTCCCAATTTTTTCGAGCTAGCTCCTGCAGGTCGGCAACATTGTCGCTCTCGTCCATTATTTCTAAGCCGAGAAGGGTTTCTATAATATCTTCCATAGTCACTAATCCACTTACTGAGCCATATTCATCCACAACAAGGGCAATATGTATTCTTTTGGAAATGAATGTATCGAAAAGGCGTGGTATGGGTGTATTTCTTTCGGTGATTAAAATTTCTCGTTTTATTTCTGAAAGAGGCGTGTTCCCATTGTTATTTACCATTTCCTCCAAAATCGTATCCTTCAGCACAAAACCGTCTATATGGTCCATTTTATCGCCATATACCGGAATACGTGAAAAACGCATTTTAGGGTTGTCCGCAAAAAATTCCGCTATTGTTTTACTTTCCGGAGCAATTTTCATCACGGCCCTTGGTGTCATTACATCCTTGACCAATACTTGGTCAAAACGTAATAGGTTTTTTATTATGGTCGATTCAGATTTTTCGAAAACACCTTCTTCGCGGGCCATATCGGTCATGGCGGTAAAATCTTCCCGGCTTAAGACGCTGCCGTGGTGGCCTTTGCCGCCTACAAGTTTGGTAAAGATCTGCAGAACCCATAAGAGTCCCGTATACTTTAAGGCAACGACCATAACACGTAGGGCCTTGGCCGTAAAATTGGCCAATTGTCGCCAATAGGTGGCGCCAATGGTTTTAGGTATGATTTCCGAGGCTACCAAAATGAGTATGGTCATCAAAGTAGATACCACACCTACCATGAGGTCTTCGGTAAAAGCAATTCCGAATATACGGCGTGTGGTGGTGCCGTACAGTTCCGCGTAGGCTACCTTGGCCTGTACCCCTACTAAAATGGCTCCAACGGTATGGGCAATGGTATTAAGGGTCAAAATGGCGATTAGTGGCTTGTCTACATCCTTCTTTAGTTCTTCCAAAATTAAGGCATAGGCTTTTCCATCCTTTTTCTTGACGTTTACGAAGGTGGGGTTGATGCTTAGTAACACAGCTTCAAGAATGGAACAGAGGAAAGAAAAGAAAATCGATACGAAAGCGTAAAAAATTAGTAAGCCCATAAATCGGTTTTATCTTACGAAGATACCAATTATTAGAAAACGAAATGCACTTATTCGATAGCGAGCCTAGCTTGATAGAAAACCTGTTGCACGGCCGGACGAATATTGAGGTCGTAGATCTGTCGATGGGAACGGGAGGGATATACCCGGTTGGAAAGGAAAATATATACCAATTGGTTTTCGGGGTCGGCCCATACGAAAGTGCCTGTAAAACCACTGTGTCCAAAACTGTCGGGACTTACTTCGGGAGCTGGGTATGCCTTGGAGAGGGCTAGCTCCGCATTGTTCAATAAGGGCTTGTCGAAGCCTAAGCCTCTTCGGTTATCGTTTTCTGGAAATTGTACACGGGTAAATTCCTCGATGACAGCTTTTGAGAAATAGCGTTTGCCGTTATACACGCCATATTGCAGGTATATCTGCATTAGTTGGGCCAAATCGGTAGCGGAAGCGAAGAGCCCGGCATTGCCCGACACCCCACCCAGCAAGGCTGCGTTTTCATCGTGTACCCAAGCGTGTGTCAGGGCCTTTCTAAAGGTGGAATCTTGCTCGGTAGGCACGATAAAATTCGTATACGATTTTAGCTTAGGATTAAAATTTACGGTATTTAAGCCGATTGGGCCATAGAAATTACTTTGTAAATACTCGGAGAATGATTGGCCAGTTAGTTGTTGTATGAGATCAGGAAAAATAAGGAAGGCCAATCCGGAATATCTATAGCTTTTTTTATCTGAAACCTGAGATCGGTCGATGAGACGATGTGCTTTTTTTATAAATCTGCTTTTAACATAAATGTTATCATAGGCGCGTCGTCGAAAGCGTGGATTTGGTTTGGTTCTCACGAAGCGTTTTTTTAAGGTGCCATTTTTTTTTCGCACGGTGTTCAGTAGCACGATATAAGGTTCTAGGCCGGCTTGGTGCGCCAAGATTTGCCGTAGGGTAATATCGCGTTTGTCCTTCCTCTTGCGCCAGGGTTTCCAGTAGGTGCTAAAAGCTTGGTCAAGGTCGAGTACGCCTTCGTCAACGAGTTTCATCAAGGCGGGAAGGGCCGCCGTAATTTTGGTGACCGAGGCTAGGTCATAAATGTCGTTCAGAGCAACGGCCCGAATGCTGTCATAAGTATGATAGCCATAGGCTTGGTGGAAGATAATCTTCCCGTTCTTGGCGACCAATACTTGGGCACCCGGAAAGGCCTTCTTTTTTATACCGTTTGTTATGATTTTTGAGACCTC
Organism: Zobellia galactanivorans; assembly: GCF_000973105.1. NCBI lineage: Bacteria > Pseudomonadati > Bacteroidota > Flavobacteriia > Flavobacteriales > Flavobacteriaceae > Zobellia > Zobellia galactanivorans. The sequence goes on from NC_015844.1 coordinate 2,169,945, forward strand.
GGAGTGTATATAGGAAGAGTCCAAACCCACCTCCGATGGATGTGCGTACGTGAGTACATCCCCGCCTTTGCCCAAGTTAAGGGGTATAGGTCCGTCTTCCTGCGCTAACATTACGTTTAGTGCGAAAATCAGGAAGATGGAATATAGCTGTTTCACGATCGCATCACTTTGTGGGTCGGTTTAATCTAACAAGCGAATGGCATCTTTGGCAAAATATGTCGCAATGATATTGGCGCCGGCTCTTTTCATGGCGGTCAGTTGCTCCATTACTACGGCATCGTGGTCTAGCCATCCTTTTTCTGCGGCTGCTTTTACCATGGCATACTCGCCGCTTACTTGGTATACGGCAACGGGTACATCTACTTCATTGCGAATTTCACGTACGATATCTAGGTAGCAGAGTCCGGGTTTTACCATAACGATATCCGCTCCTTCATCGACATCCATTTCGGTTTCCTTTAGGGCTTCAAACCGATTGGCATAATCCATTTGATAGGTTTTTTTGTTCTTGGGGACGTTCTTGACATCCACGGGAGCCGAATCCAAGGCGTCTCTAAAGGGGCCATAGAAGGCACTGGCGTATTTGGCACTGTAGCTCATGATTCCGGTATTGATAAGGCCTTCATCTTCTAAGGCCTCACGAATCGAAAGGATACGGCCGTCCATCATATCGCTCGGCGCAACAAAATCTGCCCCGGCCAAGGCATGGGAAACGCTCATTTCTGCCAAAAATTCTGAAGTTTCATCATTGAGGATCAATCCGTTCTCGACTATACCATCATGGCCGAACGAAGAATAGGGGTCCATGGCGACATCGGTCATTACCAACATGTCCGGACATGCGTTTTTTATGGTTTTTATGGCACGTTGCATGAGTCCGTCATCGTTGAGGGCCTCGGTGCCTTTATTGTCCTTGAGCTCGTCCGGTACTTTTACGAAAAGCAAAACGGCATGTAAGCCCATATTCCATAGTTCCTTGATCTCGGTTTCTAGAAGGTCGAGGCTCAATCTGTAATAATCCGGCATAGAGGCGATCTCTTCTTTGATGCCCTTGCCTTCCGTCACAAAAAGCGGTACCAGAAAATCCTTGGGAGATAAAATGGTTTCGCGTACTAAATGTCTGATGGAATCGTTTGTTCTTAATCTACGGTTTCTTCTAAGTGGGTACATACTTTTGCCTATTTTTGAATACCCAAAGTTACTTATTATCCTCCTAAAAAACAGAAAACGGACCAACTCTTGATGCAACTTATAGACCTCCTAAAATTTAAGTTTGAATGGCGTAGCTATCAGCAGGGTTTTCTAGATAATTTCGAAGACCATATAGAGGATAGTCATTTGCATGTGGTGGCCCCTCCTGGCTCAGGAAAGACCATTTTAGGATTGGAAGTGCTGCGTAGGGTCAATAAGCGCACCTTGGTCTTGGCGCCCACACTGACTATTAGGAACCAATGGAAAGACCGATTGGTATCGTTTTTTTTAAAAGACCCTTCGTTTTCCGATTATAGCATGGATCTTAGGGTGCCTCAACTTTTGACTTTTTCTACCTACCAGTCGTTACATGCATTAAGCAAACGTTTTGCTGGCGACGGAGAGGATTCCCTGTTGCAATTCATCACGAAGAATGGTATAAAAACCATTGTGCTGGATGAGGCACATCATTTAAAAAACGAATGGTATAAATGTCTGATGGCCTTAAAGAAAATCAAGGGCTTGACCGTTATCGCGTTGACGGCAACACCGCCCTATGATAGTTCAGGAGGGGAACTCGAAAAGTACTTTGAGCTCTGTGGTCCTATAGATGATGAAATTGCCGTACCTGATCTTATAAAGAACGGAGACCTTTGTCCGCATCAAGATTTTGTGTATTTCTCCAAACCTTCAGAGGCACAGATAAAATCTATTGTCACGTATAGGGAGAATATTATTCGGTTTATGAGTGAACTGAAGGCCGATATAGGGTTTCAAAAGCTTCTTTTGGAGCATCCCTTTTATGCGGAAACCGAAGATAGACTTGAGGAAATTTATGCCAAACCTTCGTTTTTGTCGACCATCTTGATTTTTCTGAATTCCGCAGGGGTTCAGATTGATAAAGAGAAATTGCTATTTCTCGGTTTTGAGGGGAAAACGGTTGAGTTTCCCGCGCTTACGTATGAATGGATAGAGTTGTTGTTGCAAGAGCTCTTGGTGGTCCAGCGTGAAGGGTTGATCACATACGAGTCCATCTTGAATAAGATTGAAAAGCGATTGGCCCGTATTGGGGTATACGAAAAGAAAAGGGTGAATTTTGTTGGAGATGAGCGGCTCTATAGGACTTTGGCGAGTAGTTCTAGTAAATTGAGAAGTATTCATAATATTCTTGAGGAAGAACACAAGGTGCTAGGCAATCGCTTGAAGGCGGTAGTACTTACTGATTTTATACGAAAGGAATTTTTAGAATTTAAAGGGGAGGCGACGCGCCCACTCAATAAATTGGGAGTGGTATCTATTTTTCAGTACCTCCGGATAAAATTCGGGCAAAAGGATGATTTGGCCATTCTTACGGGCTCTCTAGTGGTGCTTCATAAAAAACTAACCGCCGATTTTGAAGCGTTGTTGGGCGATGATGGGGCCATTGGTATGAAACCCATGTCTTCGGATCGCGATTTTGTAGAGATTTCGGTTTCGGGGACTCACAAGAATAGGATTGTAGGGGTGGTCACCCGGCTTTTTCAGTTAGGGAAAATAAAAATACTCATTGGTACAAAATCCCTTTTGGGGGAAGGTTGGGACGCCCCTGCTATAAATACCTTGGTATTGGCGTCTTATGTTGGGTCTTTTGTGTCTTCAAACCAAATGCGGGGTAGGGCGATTCGAACCGATACCAATGACCCCGACAAGAGTGGAAACATTTGGCACTTGGCTTGTTTGGACCCTACTGCGACCGATGGCGGTAAGGACTTGGAAAAACTAAAGCGGAGGTTTACCGCTTTTTCAGGGGTTTCTATAGTGGGCGAGGCTTATATTGAAAATGGACTGGATAGACTGCAGCTGCCAGAACTCTTTAGTGGGGAAGCCCAGCTTGACGAACTGAACAAAACCATGGTTGATTCGGCCTCAAATCGCGAAACGTTAAAGGGGAGGTGGCATGAGGCTATAGATAAGGGTAGTGTGCTGGTAAGGGAGGTGAAGATACCCTATGCGGGAAAAACGCCTTTTAGAAAAGCCAAAAAAATGCGTTCGGTAGATGCGGCACAATATCTGCTTATTGAGGTGGTCGCCGGTTTGGGGCTCTTTCTGCCTGAGTTTCTGATGAAGAATATAACAACGCTACTGAACAAGGGTGTTTTTGCCTTTATGTATTTTTTATTGGCGGGTATAATCATTGGTTTTGCCCCAAAAACCTATAAGGCCCTAAAGCTGTATTTCTTATTCGGAAACGCTTTTAAGAAGACCAAGAAGATAGCTAATGCTTTGTTAGACTATCTCATGCAAACAGGGCAGATCCATACGGAAGACTCTAGGGTTTCCGTTTCGGCCGAACAGCAGGCCAATGGTGCCTTTGTTTGTTACCTAAAAGGAGCTAGTAATTACGAATGTAATTTATTTGTACAATTGCTGCACGAAATACTGGCCCCTGTTGAGAATCCGAGGTACTTATTGATCGGCAACCATGGGTTAAAGAAAAAATGGGGTATCCGCAAGTATTATGTAGTACCACAAAGCTTAGGGAGGCGAAAAGAAGATGCCTTAAGCTTTCATCGCTTTTGGAAGAAGCACGTAGACGATTCAGAACTCCTGTATACACGAACCCGGTCGGGTAGAAGGGAACTGCTAAAGGCGCGTTTGGCCCATGTGGTTTATCAATTTAAGGAGGTTTCCGAAAAGACGATTACTTGGAAATAGCATCTTCGGTATGTTCTTTACAGCGTAGCAGCTGGTCCACTTGTTTACCATAACCATAGGCCGACCATAGGCTGGAATCCCTTTTTATGGCCGCCCCATCTTCATCTTCATCGATATACCGTTTGGTCGCTTGAACCAAAGGGTGGTCGAAATCACTGATTGGGACAATCGAGTTGGGTCCTGGGATGCTGATTTGATCTTCATAATCGTAGCAGAACACCAGTACTTTATCCCCTACTGACACATCTAGGTTGTTAAAGCAATCGGAAACAAAGTATTTTTGATTGGCGTAGCCGTGACTTTCCAAAGGCTTTATCTTATAGACTTCCTCAATGGCTATGGTCCCGCGTTGGGAGATATACAGTGGGGCGGCTTCATTGGTCGGGGAGTCGATTTGTGTGACGATACCAGAAAATACCAATCCGTATTCTTTTCCGCAGTAGCCGATGAAGGGGCCTGATTCTTCCCACCAATAGGTGTAGCCAACGTTTAGGGTGTCTTGGGTAAAGACAATGTCTAGGTCGCTTTTCGTTTTTTTCGACTGGCAAGACGATAAAAAACATAGGGAAATAAGGAGGTAGGTGGTAGAATGGACTACCCCCGAAAAGAAAAAACGCAACGGTTTTTGCTTACTCATGGTCCCCGGATCGATTTTCTTTTTGCTTACTCAGCGAAATGATTTCTTTTAGACGCTGCTTACGGTTCAGCTTTTCTGATTTGAGCTTGTTTTTCTTTCGGTTCAGAAGCTTGGTGTGTTTGGCCTTGTTGGCCTTGTTCTTTTCTTTGCCTTTTTTTGACATAATGAGGCCTTACAAATTTATACCCAGTCCTTGGGAGACTTAAGAATGTTGAGTAAGCGCTCTTCTTCACTTCCGCTTTCCGGCTGGTGATCGTAGCGCCATTGAACATGGGGAGGCAAACTCATTAAAATGCTTTCTATTCTCCCGTTCGTCTTTAGGCCGAACAAGGTGCCTTTATCGTGAACCAAGTTGAATTCAACATAACGTCCTCTTCTGATTTCTTGCCAGTCCCTTTGTTCAGAGGTGTAGTCCAGATTTTTCCTTTTTAAAACAATCGGTACATAACTTTCTAGAAAGCTGTTGCCTACTTCGGTTACGAAATTGTACCAATTCTGCATGTCCATCCCTTCGGTAGCCTTGCAATAGTCGAAAAAGAGTCCGCCTATACCACGAGCTTCATTTCTGTGGGCATTCCAAAAGTAATCGTCACATTTCTTCTTGTAGGTCGAGTAGAAATTGGGGTCATGTGCATCGCAGGCGGCCTTGCACACGGTATGAAAATGAATGGCATCTTCATCAAAAAGGTAGTAAGGGGTTAGGTCTTGTCCGCCGCCGAACCATTGATCTACAATGTTTCCTTCCTTGTCGTACATTTCAAAATACCGCCAATTGGCATGAACGGTGGGTACCATGGGATTTTTCGGGTGTAGCACCAAACTCAATCCACAGGCATAAAAATCGGCATCTTCAACACCAAAGTAGCTTTGCATGCTTTTGGGCAAAGCGCCGTGTACGGCAGATATATTTACCCCTCCTTTTTCAAAAACGTCTCCGTTCTCGATGACGCGGGTACGTCCACCGCCACCTTCCGGCCGCTCCCATAGGTCTTCGTGGAACTTGACTTTACCATCGATTTCCTCAAGTTTGTTGGTAATCGAATCTTGAAGGTTTTGAATGTAGCTAAAGAATTTGTCTTTCATCAAGAGAAATGGTTTTATGCGAATCGGCTGTAAATTTACGACTTACGGGGGAAGCTATGAAGCGATATGCTCGACAAAAGCGGTTTATTTTAGTAAGCTGCGATTTTATACCGAAAGCACATAGAGCTCCATGTCAAGAGGGGCTTCATTAGGCGGGGTGTGTTCTTTGGGGAGTTGCTTTCGCCATGTGTAGCCGCATTTTTCGGCAACTCTTACACTACCTGTATTGGTTTTATGGGCGATGATGTTGAGTGTCTTGAGTCCTAATTCCTTAATGGCGTATTTCGATAAGGTATCTACGGCCAGCGAAGTGATGCCCTTTCCTTCGTATTGATATCCGATGCAGTAGGCCAATTCGGCCTGTCGTTTTTCCCAGTCCAGTTCCTTGATATAGACAAGTCCGATAAGGGCTCGGCTTTCATTGTCTTTTAGCACAAAAAGAAACTCCTCCCTTTTCATGTACTCGCGTACCTTTTCTTCCACAAAGATTTGCGAAAGGGTGGGATTTAGGTTTGCGGCCAAGGTTTTTGGAAAGTAGCGCTGTAAACGCTTGGTGTTTATTGTTACGAAGTCGCACATACGCCAAGCGTACTTTTCATGTATGGGTTCTATGGAAAAGTGTTCGAAAAGGGCAATCTGGGTGTTTTCGTTTTCCATAGTCGGTGCGGGTCTAGCTTACGGGCTTCCACTCTTTTACCGCGTCGATAAAAGCTTTTGCGTTCTCTACGGGAACGTTGGGCAAAATACCATGGCCGAGATTGGCGATATAGCTGTCTTTACCGAATTCATTGATCATTTGCGTCACCATCTTCTTTATTTCGGAAGGAGGAGAGAGCAATCGGGCCGGGTCAAAATTACCCTGTAAGGTAACTTTTCCTCCAGTGAGGTATCGTGCGTTTCGCGCGGAGCAGGTCCAATCTACACCAAGAGCGGCCGCTCCCGATTTGGCCATGTCGCCTAGGGCGAACCAGCAACCTTTACCGAATACGATAACGGGACTTTCGTCTTTTAGGGCGTCGATGATCTGTTGGATATACTGCCAAGAAAACTCATTGTAATCGGTGGGGGATAACATACCGCCCCAAGAATCGAAAACCTGTACGGCGTCTACGCCGGCCCTGATTTTCGCCTTTAGGTAGGCAATGGTGGTATCCGTTATTTTTTGTAAAAGTTCGTGGGCCACTACCGGTTGGGTAAAGCAAAGTTCTTTGGCCTTGTCGAAGGTCTTGCTTCCTTGTCCTTGTACACAATAGCACAGAATGGTCCAGGGTGATCCAGCAAAACCGATTAGAGGTACTTCGTTGTTCAGTTTTTCCTTAGTAAGCTTTATGGCGTCCATTACATAGCCCAAAGCCTCGTTCACATCGGGAACGATAACGCTATCAAGATCTTTTTGAGAGCGAATAGGGTTGGGTAGGTAGGGGCCAAAGTTCGGCTTCATCTCTACTTCGATATTCATGGCCTGGGGTATGACCAGGATGTCGCTAAAAAGAATCGCGGCGTCCATACCGAACCTGCGAATCGGCTGTACGGTAATTTCCGAAGCCAATTCAGGGGTCTGGCAGCGCGTAAAGAAATCGTATTTCTTTCTGATTTCCATAAACTCGGGAAGAAATCTTCCGGCTTGGCGCATCATCCAAACCGGTGGACGATCAACCGTTTCGCCCTTTAGGGCCCTAAGAAAAAGGTCGTTCTTTAGTGACATAGGTGTATTTTGATTCCCTTAGAAGGGGAAGTCCGTTTTTTTATTCCAATCGTAAAACAAATTAATCCTTACCGTAGGTCTGGTTCACCAACTCGATAACGCTCTCTACCGTAGGAATTTTGGCTACATAAACCGTTTCAAAGTGTTTTCTTGCCTCCTCGGCCGTGGTATCCCCAATGCAGTAAGCCACTCTGTTGTCAGGGCTGTTCTTTAGCAAATAGCTGGTAATGGTCGAGGGGCTGTAAAACATAATACCTTCAACACTATCCTCCACTTCTGCGGGAGCGTGTTTGGTGGTATAGGCTTCGATTTCCCTTACCTTAATATTGTTCTCGGCCAAGACAGTGGGCAGGTGGTCAAGTCTAAGGTTGCTACAGAAATAAGTAACCTCGGTTCCTTCCATGTACTCCACCAAATAATTGGCCAAATTTTTAGCGTCTTTTTCTTGGTGCTTTACAGGGCCGATATAACGCTTGATCATGCGTTTGGTCTTTCCGCCTACACAATAGATATTCTTAAACTTTAATTCTTCGGGGGATACGCTTTTTAAAATCGCCTCTACCGTATTCTGGCTCGTGATGATTACGTTTTGAATTTCTTTCTTTAGGATAAGACTGGAAATTCGGTTGGGACTGATTTTGATAAAATCTTCCGATTTCACCTTGATGTCTTGGTCAAAAAGGTTGATTTGATCAGGGGTGAGGGTTCTCGTTGAAAATATTTTGGTGTTTTCAACAATGTCCGTTGCGTAAGTCATAAGTAACTTCCCTCCGCGGCTAAGGATGCTGTTCGCACAGTCTTTGGCCAAGTAGGAATGCTTGCCCAAGGGGGCCGTGAACTCGGCCTCTAGTTTTTTCTTGCCATCAACGGTCAGGAGCACCCCTTTAAGGGTTACTTCGTTTTCTTTGCTAATGGTCGCCAATGCCCCTATGGGAGCCGAACAGCCTCCTTCTAAAATACGAAGGAACTCACGTTCGAGTTTGGTACATATTTCCGTTGGCTCATGGTTGATTTCGGCACAGGCTTCGCGAATAAACTCGTCATCTTCTTTGGCTACGACCATTATGGCACCTTGTGCGGGTGCTGGCACCATCCAGGTGAGGCCAATGGTGTTTTCGGGTTCGAGACCGATGCGTTCAAGCCCGGCGGCGGCAAAAATGGCACCGTTCCAATCGTTGTTCTCGAGTTTTTCGTACCGGCTATTGATGTTGCCCCTAAGGTCGACCACTGTATGGGTCGGGTAGCGGTTGAGCCATTGTGCCTTTCGGCGAAGGCTTCCGGTAGCGATTATAGCATCCCTTTCGCCCATGAACTCTTCGTTCTTTTTAAAGGCCAGTATGTCAAGAAAGTTGGCGCGCTCCAATACGGCGGCCTGTACGATGCCTTTTGGAAGGGCCGTCGGAACATCTTTCATACTGTGTACGGCTATATCGATATCGCCATTAAGCATGGCCACGTCAAGGGTTTTGGTAAAAATACCGGTAATGCCCAGTTCGTACAGTGGTTTGTCAAGAACCAAGTCTCCTGTAGATTTTACGGGAACCAATGTAGTTTTATGACCTAAAGCTTCAAGTTTGTTTTTAACGGTATTTGCCTGCCATAGCGCTAATTCGCTATCGCGTGTACCGATTCGTATGACCTTGCTCATGGAGTGTCGAGTTCGAGTTGGAAGACTTTTTGAATGAGTTCTAGACTGGTGTCAGAATCGACATTGTCGTCTTTGAGATGATTAGCGAACTGCTTTGTTATTTTTTGAATGATTCTATTGGATATTACGTCGGCCTGTTGCTCGTTGAAGTCCGATAATTTTTTGGACTGATAGTCCATTTCTTCGTCTTTCATTGTTTTGAGCTTCTTTTTCAAGGCCTTGATGACGGGGGCGAATTTACGGGTTTCAAGCCATTGGATGAAATCACCTTTCACCTCGTCTATAATAATTTCCGCTTCGGGAATAAATTGCTTTCTGCGCTCTAAGGTGTCGTCGGTAATTCGGGAAAGCTGATCTAAGTGTACCAAAGTAACATTGTCAAAATCCTCTACATTGTCGGAAACATTCTTCGGAATGGAAAGGTCTAAGATCAAAAGGGGCTTCTTGGTATGGATGAGCTCTTTTGATATGGTGGGCGATTGCGCACCTGTTGCTACGATAAGCACGTCGGTAGAACGAATCTCGGTTTGTAGGTCTCCGTAATCCTTGACCACCAAATGAAATTTACCCGCAATTTTTTCCGCCTTGTCCTTGGTACGGTTAATAAGGGTAATATGTGTATTTTTCGTATGCTTGATCAGGTTCTCACAGGTGTTCCGGCCAATTTTACCCGTACCGAAAAGCAAGATGTTCTTCGCCGAGATGTCGGCAACGTTCTCCATAATATAGCGTACCGATGCAAAGGAGACCGATGTGGCGCCCGAAGAAATTTCGGTTTCGTTCTTGATGCGCTTGCTGGCTTGAATGACCGAATTGCAAAGGCGTTCGACGAACGGGTTTGCAATGCCGTATTTTTTAGAGCGGTTGAAGCTGGCCCTCAATTGACTGATGATTTCAAAATCGCCCAAAATCTGGCTATCTAAACCGGTACCTACCCGAAACAGATGATTGATGGCATCGTTGTTCTTGTAGATGTAGGCTACCTCTTGAAACTCCTCGACGGAGCCGGAGGTGTTATCGCAAAGTAATTTGATCAGTTGAAAGGGGTGCTGGGCAAAACCGTTAAGTTCGGTGCGGTTACAAGTGGAAGTTACTAAGAGGCCGTCAATGCCCAATTTTTTGGCTTCCACCAAAATGTTCTCCATGGCAGCATCGTTTAGGCTGAATTTGCCACGTACCTCGGCGTCAGCTTTTAAGTAGCTAAGGCCAATGGTATAGAACGAGTTGTTTTTTGAAATATGGTAATCTTTCATGAAAGCTTTTCAAAGCGCACACAAAAATAAGAGGCTTATGCTTATAAAAGTAACGCTAGAGGAACAATAAGTGTCGTTTAGGGTTTTTTTAGTTGTATATGGATATAAATCCGTTGAAAACCAGTAATTTTGTAGGAAACACTGCGCTTTACGGTGCATCTATTTAGAACGTTTCTAAATAGAAACCTGCCAATTCTTGTTTTATATGGAAGGAAAAAATATCGCTCAAGGTTCATTTCAGGAAGTGCTTATCGAAGACGGGTTTTATGTGCTTAAAATTCAAAACGATACCGCTGAAACCCAACATGTAGTGCGTGATATCGACAGTAGTTATATTCAGTTTCATTTTTGTTTGAAGGGAAAGGCCCGATTTGTATTCAATCAGGGCAATTACCATCTTGAGGTTTCTGAAGAGAATTCATTACTGCTTTACAATACGCAGATCGATTTGCCCATGGATTTGAAATTGGAGCCGAATTCGTGGTTGGTCTCGGTAGTCATGACGATCCGGAAGTTCCATTCCCTGTTTTCGAAAGAGGCGGATTACATACCGTTTTTAAGTGCGGAGAACAAAGATAAAAAGTACTATGCCCAAGAAGGGGTGAGCCCGGCCATAGCTGTAATCTTAAGCCAGATGATGAATTACAATCTTCATCCTTCCATTAAAGAACTCTATATCAAGGGTAAGGTTTACGAGCTGATTTCCTTATACTTCAACAAAAGTGATGATGCCGATATTGAACAGTGTCCGTTTTTGGTAGATGAAGATAACGTGAGGCGTATTCGAAAGGCCAAGGAAATAATCATTGCACGTATGGCGGAACCACCTACGCTTACGGAACTTTCCGAAGAAATAGGTTTGTCGCTCAAAAAATTGAAAGAGGGTTTTAAGCAAATATATGGCGACTCGGTGTTTAGCTTCTTGTTCGACTATAAAATGGAATATGCCCGTAAAATGCTGGAAACGGGTCAGCACAATGTAAATGAAGTGGGACTAAAAGTTGGCTATAGCACGGCAAGTCACTTTATTTCGGCTTTTAAAAAGAAATACGGTACCACCCCTAAAAAATATTTGATGGCTTTGGCCAACAATGGATAATTTTTATGGGTTTACTTCTTCCTTAAAACCGGTGCTCCGATTTCAAATGTTGGCGATTTTGTTAATAACCTTCGATAAAACGCATATTTTTATCGATGAAATTCCTGAATTTTGTATTTAGAGAAACTATAGTCGCTAATTCATCTTAAACACTTCCCTTTGAAAATGAAAGAAAGACCCTTTGTAGGCCTGCTTTCCGCATTGTTTGTATGTATATATTTCTTCTTTGTTGCCTGTGAAAAGGACAAGAGTGACGATGCCGTTACCGTGGCAACCGATGTAGAGGCCCCCCATCCTCCCAAAAACCTAGAACCTGTTCATGTTACCGATTCTTCCGTCACCGTGGCGTGGCAAGCTTCAAAAGACAATGTTAAGGTGGTACAATACGTGGTCTATCTAGATAGTGTTGAGGTGTCTCGCGATTCTATTACTACCTATCATGCCAAAAACCTGAAGGCAGCTACCGAGTATATTTTCGCCGTTCGTGCTGCCGATGCCGCAGGTAACAGTTCTAAGTTCAGTGAGAAAATAAAAGTGCTTACCGAGGCGGCCGTACAAGAAGATACCTTGATAAAAAACGATACCCTTAACGATTATAGTTCCGTGCTCATGGCGCCAATACTGTCGGTCGATAGTGTATCGTCAAATATGGTCAGGCTCAAGTGGGCCCTAGATATTAATGCCTCGGCGGTCAAGGAATACAGGGTGTTTCAAGATACGGTCCAAATCGCCAGTGTTGATAGAAAGTGGTATCAAGTGCCCCAGCTTAATGCCGGTGATACGTATAGTTTTAGCGTGGCGGCGATCGATTTGATCGGTAAGGCTTCAAAACCGAGTAATGTGGTGGAAGTCGAGCTTCCTCTCGAAGAGCTTCCGCAGAAAGATACCATATCGCCTTCCGTTCCTGTTGGGCTTGGCGTGGCCGAGGTAAAGAAGAACGGTCTGAAACTATACTGGCAGGTCGCTACCGACAATGTGGGAGTTACTTCCTATTCGGTCTATAAGGATACTACCTTGGTCGGTAAGGTTGGTGATACGCTTTTGTTGCTTGATAATTTAGAGGGGGGCACGGAATACCATTTTAGGGTAAGTGCTTTAGATGCTGCCGAAAATGAATCCCAAAGCAGTGAAGCTCTTATGGTCAAAACCTTGGAGGATACCAAAACCGATAGCATCGTATTAAGGGCGCCCAAAGATGTACGCCTTGCCGAATTGGGAGCTACTACGGCGAGTTTTACATGGTCGGAGACCAATGATAGCATACCCATTTCGGGCTATTCGGTCTATCTAGATGCAGCTCTTGTGGCCAAGACGCCCGAACCCGAATATATGGCCAAAGAACTAAGTCCTAATACGGCATATGCCATTTCGGTGGTGGCTAATGATAATTCAGGCAATACATCGGAAAAAAGTGATCCCTTAAGTTTTACGACCTTAAGTGAAAGAGTGGTGTCGAAAGATACGATCGCTCCTACGGTACCCAAAAATATTAGTGTAGAAGCCCTTACGTCCTCTTCTTTAAAATTGAATTGGGCGGCATCGACCGATAGTGTCGGTGTGGTCAATTATAGAATTTTTCAAGATGGAAAACCTATAACATTGGTGGTTGATACCCATTACGCCATAACGGGGCTTGATGCCGATACGGAGTATGTGTATACGATATCGGCACTAGATGCCGCCGAAAACGAATCGCCGGCGAGCGTGCCCTTTTCCGTAAGAACCGAAAAAGAAGAAGCTCAAGAAGAGGAGGATACCACCGCTCCCACGGTGCCAGGCTCTTTGACTGCCGATACAATTGGTCAGGTTGCGATAGATTTGAGTTGGGATGAGGCATCGGATAGTGTGGGCGTGTCGGGCTATAAGTTGTATATGAACGGGGAGTTTTTTGCGACAGTAACCCAGACGCGGTACCGAGTGTTGAACTTGACCCCCGGAACGGAATATGCGTTTTCCGTTTCAGCTTTTGACGTGGCTGAAAACGAATCTCAACAAAGTGGACTTTTGAAAGTGACGACTGAGGCAGAGGTGTACGTTGATGACGTGCCTCCCTCGGCGCCGGGCGATTTAAGGGCGGAAGATATCACCGAGGGCAGTGTTGCCCTTTCATGGAGTACCGCTACCGATAATATCGGTATCACCGAATATATCATTTACCAAGACGGACAAAAGATCCAGACGGCTACCGCTACGGGCACATCTATAAACGGACTCGCACCGGCTACCTTATATGGTTTTACCGTTTCGGCCGTTGATGCCGCACAAAATGAATCGCGGCAAAGTGAGGCGATTCGTGTTACTACCTTGCCAATACCTGAAACAACGGACAGGGTCTTGGTGTTTACCAAAACGAGCGTTTTCCGTCATGGTTCGATAGATAAAGGGGTCGCTACCTTAAAGGCTTTGGGCGATGCCAATGATTTTGAAGTGGACCAAACCGAAAATGGAGACGATTTTACCCTTAACAACTTAAGGCGATACAAGACCGTGGTCTTCTTAAATACTACGGGCGATGTTTTAAACGACGTTCAACAAAAGGCTTTTGAAAATTACATTCGATCTGGGGGTAGTTTTATGGGGGTACATGCGGCAACCGATACCGAATATGATTGGCCTTGGTATGGCAAGCTGGTAGGTGCTTATTTTAATGGTCACCCTAGCATACAGGAAGCTAGCTTGAACGTAATCGATCACAACCATGGTTCTACTAGTCATTTGCCAAGCAATTGGGTGCGAACGGAAGAGTGGTATAACTTTAAAGACATCAATACCGATATAACTCCGTTGATACAATTGGACGAGTCTACTTATAAAGGAGGGACCAATGGTGCGTATCATCCGTTCTCTTGGTACCATGTTTATGATGGGGGAAGGGCTTTCTATACAGCGGGCGGTCATTCCAATGCATCTTACGACGAACCGGAGTTTAAACAACATTTACTTGGGGGGCTCATTTACTGTTTGGGTCGATAATGCTTTAAAAGGGGCGAAAAGCTACAACCGACCGGAGAGTCGGTGTTGTGATGAATTTTCCTAAACGGCTACGGTCAACGGGGCGATGAGCGTTGTTAAACTTTCGTCAAAAGGTAAATAGAAGGGTATTTTGGGTTCTGTCTTACCAACAACAAACTGATCGGTCGGTTTGTGTTGGGGTCTTAAGGGCATTATTTGGTAGGTCTAGCCACCATAATTCCCGTATTTTTCTTGATTTTCTTGAGGTATTCGGCAAGGGGTTTTTCGGAGATCTCTACTTTCATCGACCCTGTTGAGGCGTGTAGCAAATGAATGCGTCCGTCTTTTTCCCGTGTAGCAATTCCGGTATGGGTAACGTCCAATCCGTTAATGGATGTGGTCAAGGCGATGATATCTCCGGTTTGGATCAAATGTTCGTTGGCCTCAATTTCATCTTGGGGCAGAATGCAAATCGGTTGATGGTTAAGGTAGTTTTCGGAAGCCTTTACTTTTTCAAAATTCTTATCATCGCTTAAAAACGGATAAAGGTCGCGATGCGTACTCATAAAATTGATGGGTTTGGTGATTTCCTTCCCGCCAATTTCAGAGGTAATATCCCTTAATAAGACTTTCTTTTCGTTATTGGCGATCCACTCCGAAAAGTAATGGAGCCGTGAAGCGTAGCCATCAAGCTTACCATCTTTATATCGAATGTTTTCAAGGGTTTCCGTAAAATCATGGAAGCCTGTTTTTTGCTTTTTTAGCATAAGGCCAAAGGCCAAGACGTTTTCGACATAAGTGGTGCAGTCTAGGCCCTGCAGGTTGATCACTAGGGTTTCCGTTTCTCCGATCTCTAAAGTTTTGGCAACGTAGGGTGTATCCATAAACGTTTTGCCAATGGCCACAATGGTTTTTCCAAAGTCCTTTTCCAATAGACCGTCAATAGCAATGAGTTTGTTCTCTACGGCTTGCTTATCGGCCGGCGAACAGGTGATTTGTTGGGCTATACCTAGAATAGGGCTTAGAATACAGCATAAAAAAAAGATACATCTAGACATAGTATAAAAATACAAATTAAAACCCGTGATGGCCAAAGAGTCCATAACCATTAGGTCTGTAGATATCGGCACGTCTTCGGTCCTTTAATTCAAAGGCTTCGGTGATATAGCCAATGACCTCTTCTTCGGTGTCGGTATCTTCAATGCGCATGGCTTCACTTTCATAAAAAGGTTGGGTCTGTAATTCCTTTTCATCTTCAAAGACCAATAAGTGCATGGAGAAATTCTTGTCGTAATCTTCGTTGGTGCGTTTTTTAAAGTAGTATCCAACATATGTTTTTCCCTGAAACTGTAAAGTTTTATGGGCTGTAAAGACGACCGAGTCTTTAGCCTTGTTATATTTTGTGTCTTCGTATAGTAGGGCTTCGGCCAAGTGCTGTTGGGAGTTATAGTCGGCGGGAAAATAACGCAGCATTCGCGATTCCTTAAGTTTTTTGAACAAAGGGAGCCTGCCGTTTATATCGGAAGCCAGGTCCGATAAGCGTTCGGGAGATACCTGCTGCCCGTTTTTCAGTAATAAGGCAAGGTAGGTCGCTTGTACGCTAGGTTCTTCTACAAGTTCGAGTTGGTCAAAGAAATGTGCCACCGATTTGTCCGTATGGAAGGGATAGAGCAAGGTGATATAATTTTCTAACAGAATTGTATTGGCCTTACTCGCACCCAGTTTGTAGAAGTCATCGTTGATATGTGCAAGGTCGCTTCCCAGTTGTCTTTTGATAAGGGTTTTGGCATCGTTTAGAATCTGGGTTTTGTACTTTTTGTATAATTTGGGTTTGATGGTATTTTGGGTGAGCAATTCGGCCAATAAGGAAAAAATAGGGGCCTTGTATTCTGGGATGGAGCTATAATCCAATAGTTTGGGGTACAACTTTTTGGCCAGCTCCAAATTTTCTCTATAAGGTTTGAATATAAGACTGATGTTGAAGGTGTTCGATAGCAACGGCAAATCGGTCTCCATTAATTCTAACAGTAGTTTTGTGGAGGCCTCATCGGTCTTTTTGGCAATTTCTTGAAGGAGCACGGCCTGTGCTGTGGAGTTATTATATGATTTGGCATAGAAAGTTTTGTAGAAATCGGTAAGGTCAAGGCCTTTTAGTTGGGCCAATTTCCGAATCAGGTACAGCTGGATGTGTCGGTCTTCCCGGTTTAGGTCATATTCCGAAATGTGCTTTTTGAGTAAATCGGCATGTTTGGGCTCGAATTTTATAAATCGGTATCCGTCAAGGGCTATACTGTCATTTTCGCTCAAGGCCTTAAAGAACTCGGGTACTTTGTCTTCAAGCAAATCCCGTCCGATTAGGGTGTCTTTCGGCACAAAGTTGTTAAAGAACTCGTTGACGAAGGCACTCGGTTGACCCATGGTATCCACTACGGCCTTTAGTTCGTAAAGGAGTCCGTTGTTGATGATGTTCTTGACCAAAATGCCCCTAGTGCTGGCCGTGTCGGTCAAGATCATTTGCAGTTCGTGATATCCTTTAGGGGAAGTTTTGGTCTCTTCTCCAATGATATTGTATTTTTTATGTGCGTATAGCTTTTTACGCAGGGCCCAGACCGAATCTATATTCTTGAACATTAAAAAATCGTGCGATTTATTCAGTTCTACGGACACGGCTTCCCCATTTTCGTTTTGGTAGACCGTCTTTTTGTAAAAGGGGTCATAGGGTTTTACTTGGGGCGCGCCACTGTAATACTTGGTGCTGCTCTCTACGAATTTAGGTGGTTTTACCGTGCTTTTTGTACTAAAGTATAGGGCGGTATCTATAACGGTTTCAAAAGGTTTTGTGCTTTTGCCTTCTTTGAGTTTGAAGGATTCAAAAAATGCATCGGCCTCTTTTTGGGTCCGACCGACCATGCCTAAAAGGTAATATTCGCCCTGGCGCAAGGTGGTCATAAGATATAGGCGTTTTTTAGGGATGGCGTCAATTTCGGCCGATGAGAGGAGCTTCCTGCCTTCAAACGGACCGTAGTCGGGTTTTAGCTCTAAGTCTTGGTAAAAGCGTTTCTGTATTTGCTTGAGTTCAAAGGTATCTACTTCGATAAAATTGAAATCGTTTAAAACTGATTTATGGAGAAAGTAGTAGTTGTCCGCAATCGAGTCATAGCCTTCTATCCAGCGGTCACCGTTTCTACTGCGATTGGTAAAGCTGTACAGCGAGGGCATTCGTACTTCAAAATCGTCGTAGACCGAGGAAACCGTTTTAGAATCCGGAATGGAATCGGCCCTAAATTCTAGACTATTGAAAATCCGATCTGAAAATTGGGTGACGTAATCGCCTTCCCCGCCCATTTTTATGATGACCAGTTCTAAAGGGGTTTCGAAAATCTGATAACGTTGGTGGTCTCCGTTTTTTAACAAGTTTTTGATGTCAAGCCCGGCAAACGGACCCCTCTTGATCGGTTTTTTTTCCAGTATTTTTCCGGGAATGTTCTCGAATAGCAGCTTGTCGATCTCTTCTAAAGAGAAAAGGGCGTCCTTCTTTAAAAAAGAATAGGTAGGAATGCGGTTGATAACCACAAAACTCCCGTTGGCCAAGTCTGGAGAGACATAGGTAGTTTTTCCGATATCGGAAACCGGATATAATTTGTTGGGCAGGTCAACGCTGAAAAAATCGTCTTCCGGGCCGTAAGTGCTGTATTGGTTTTCTCTTTTCTTCTGTTCAAACTTCAGTTTTAGTCTCTTTCCTTTGGAAGTAGCCTTCGAAACCAAGGGTTTTACGGTATATCCTTTTTTTCTTAAAAGTGAAATAACCCCTTCTTCCCCGGGCAGATGTGCTGCACCGATACCGGCAAACACCTTTCCTTTTTGCATTATGGAATCCATTCTTTCGGCCATGTTGGCATTGCGGATGTACAGCATGTTCTTCATGTAGTGCGAGGTATACATGGCATGGTCAATAGAGTCCAATAAAGCTATGTTTCGGGTTCTGTAGGCATCTTGAAGCAGAAACATGGGGTCGGATTGCTGCATCTTTTTTTGAAGCCACTCGTCGGGTTTCTGTTTTATGGCGTTTAAACTGGCCCGCCCTACCAAGGCGGCGGATTCCTCCATATCTTCAAGGGCGATGATGGGTTTGTTGAACTTTTTGCCCGCTTGATAAATGAACATATCAAGATAGGTTTCTTCTTCAAAGTTTTGAGAAAGTTCATTGGTGCGATAGAGAATGTTGTTTACAATGCGGTCTTCGTAGGCCAAGTAGGCCCCCAACACTTCTTTTCTAGGGTTTTCCACTTTAAACGATCGGGCGTAGAAGCCTTTGGTTACAAATCCCGCTTCCGCGCCATAGGGACTCCCGCCTATGAGGTTTTCCTTTTCGAGCCAAAGTCCCGGATCCGATTCCAAGGCGACCATATCACTTTTGTCCAAGGCGTCGAAAAAGACATCGTCTAGACGAAAGGCAATCTTTTTACTGACGTGCATGGTGCCATATAGGTACGATGTTTTCTCTAAGCCGTTTCCTGAAATTTCCCAAAGGAGACTGTTTTCTTCCTGGGCCTTGACCGAAAAAGAAATAAGCAATAGAAAAATCGATACGAACCGCATAAATGCTTTTTTGATGAGGGGTATGTGCAATAGCTTCAATTTACGCCGAAAAAACTGGCGTTTGTTACAAAAATAGAAAAGCGCCTTGCGCGGTATATCCCTACAAACCGTTAAAAAATGTTGGTTTTAAGGTATAACGACTATTCGCGGGTTGTATTTTCCCGGCCCTCCATATTTTCTATTTGCAGGCGTGTACGGGCCAGACTGTCAGGGTAATTTTGCTGTAAGAAGGTAATCAATTTTTCGCGAACGAGGACACGAAGGTCCCATGCTGTGGAAGAATCCTTGGCACTCATAAGGGCCCTGATTTCAATGTGGTTGGGCTTAGAATCGGTAACCTGGATATTGTTGACCTCCCCGTCCCAAAGCTCTGTGTTTTTGAGGATCCGGGTGAGTTCTTCCCGTAAGGCATCAAAAGGCACCGAATAATCGGTGTATAAAAAAACGGAACCTAAAATGTCGGCGGAGGACTTGGTCCAGTTCTGAAAGGGAGTTTCTATAAAATAGGTAGTCGGCAATATCAGTCGCCTTTTGTCCCAAATCTTCACGACCACATAGGTCAACATAATTTCCTCTATACGTCCCCATTCGCCTTCGACCACAACAACATCGTCTAATTTAATGGGTTGGGCGATGGCGATTTGAATCCCCGCTAGAATAGTACCAATCATTTTTTGGGCGGAAAAACCAATGATAATCCCTGCAAGTCCTGCCGATGCAAATATACTTACCCCAATTTCACGGATGCCGTCAAAGCTCATAAGGGCGATACCCACCGCAAGAATAATGATGATAAAAATCACGATGCGCTCCAGTATGTTGAATTGCGTAGCGACCTTTCGGGCCCTGAGGTTATTGGTGGTATTCATGTCGTAGGTGTGCATGACATGTTGCTTGACGATCTTGATTACTTTGATCACAAGCCATGTAAAAGCGAAAATAAAAAGGAGGGTGCTGGCCTTTCGAAAATAAAATTCGAGGTGGGTTAGGTTGAGCAATTGCCTTAAGGAACCCATTCTGAGCAATATGGAAAATAGAATGAGAAAAATAGGTTTACTTACCTGCTTTACCGAAGATGGCGGGATGAGATATTTTGGATTTTTCCCCAATTTCCGAAGTACTTTGATCAATAGGAAATAGGCCACCATCAAGATGGTCAGGGTTCCTAAAAGTAGAAGGAGCGATTGATAGTTTTCGTTGAAAAAATCATTTATCATAGGAAGTCGTTCAAAGAGTAATAATAGGTTGTTTTTTCAAATCGGCATATCTACATCGCTTGTAAGATCGACGGAATCTATAGCTGCATCAAAAAGTATTTTGATAACATGCACTTTAGATAGGTTTCAAGGCGTATTTTTGTAAAAATTATTGGTTTTTCCCTTTAAACGGGCACTTGAAGATAGCCATATTTGTTCAAAGCCGAAAGTTCTTTAAGGCATAATGGGCATCTTGAAACCAAAAAAAAGCGTAGCTAAACTATGAAAGGAGTTTTATTGGTCAATTTGGGTTCTCCCGACAGTCCCACGGCAAAAGATGTAAAGCCTTATCTCGACGAGTTTTTAATGGACGAACGTGTTATTGACGTGCCCAATTGGTTGCGAAACATCTTGGTGCGCGGAATTATTTTGCAGACCCGTCCGAAGAAATCGGCGGAGGCTTACGCTAAAATATGGTGGGAAGAAGGGTCCCCTTTGATCGTTATTTCGGAAAGATTTACCGAGAAATTAAAGGAGCATTCCGATATGCCGATAGCTTTGGGAATGCGCTATGGCAGTATGACCATAAAAAATGCCTTGAAAGAGCTGAATGATAAAGGGGTAGATGAGGTATTGTTGGTTCCTTTATATCCGCACTATGCCATGTCATCTTATGAAACGGTCGTGGTTAAGGTAATGGAAGAGCAAGAACGGTTTTTCCCCGACATGAAGCTGACCACGCTTCCTCCTTTTTATAAAAATCCCGAGTACATTCGTGTGCTTTCAGAAAAAATTGCCGAAAGCCTTGAGGGCTTCGACTACGATCATATTCTGTTTTCGTACCACGGTATTCCCGAACGACATATTCGTAAGTCTGACCCTACCCGTTTTCATTGCAAAATAGACGGGAAGTGCTGCCAAACGAATTCCGTGGCACACAACACCTGTTACCGCCATCAGTGTTTTGATACCACCGAATCGGTCAAGGCGTATTTGAACCTTCCGGCCGACAAGGTCAGTAACTCGTTCCAATCGCGTCTTCCGAACGACCCTTGGTTAAAACCGTATACCGATTTTGAATTTGAACGTTTTCCTAAGGAAGGAATAAAGAATTTGGCGGTTATCACACCGGCCTTTGTTGCCGATTGTTTAGAGACCTTGGAGGAAATCGCCATGGAGGGCCAACATCAATTTCAGGAAGCTGGTGGTGAGGGTTACAAGCATATTCCCTGTTTGAACGAAAGTGATTCTTGGGTCAAGGTTATGGCTTCTTGGATCAAAGATTGGCAAGAAACGGGGGCCTTACCCGCATAAATCTTTGGCCTATTGGATAATCGACTATAGATGGCTAAAGTATCGGCAGAACAGTTAGGATTGGAGCCAATAGGGAAACTATTGGTGAGACAGGCTTTACCTGCTTCTATTGGTATCTTGGTAATGTCGCTCAATATACTGGTCGATTCGATTTTTGTGGGCAACTGGATCGGTTCCATTGCCATTGCGGCCATCAATGTGGTACTTCCGGTTTCCTTTTTTATCGGTGCATTGGGTATGGCTATCGGCATCGGTGGTGCGAGTATTATCTCTAGGGCGCTTGGGGCGGACAATTACGCAAAGGCCATTAAGACTTTCGGAAACCAGATTACCCTAACCCTTTTGATTACCGTTGCAATGGTAGCACTGGGGCTTTATTATGTCGATTCGCTCATACCGGCTTTCGGAGGAAAAGGAGCGATTTTTGAACCCGCTAAAATTTACTATACCATTGTCTTGTACGGGGTGCCGTTTTTGGCGTTTTGTATGATGGGAAACACGGTTATCCGTGCCGAAGGAAAACCAAAGTTTGCCATGATCGCCATGATCATTCCTTCTGTGGGTAATCTTGTGATGGACTACGTATTCATCTATATATTCGATTGGGGTATGGAAGGTGCGGCTTGGGCCACCACTATCGGTAATGTACTTTGCGCAGCCTATATCTTTTACTTTTTTCTATCGAAAAAATCGGAATTGAAACTGACACCGGCCTGTTTTCGGTTGGATTTGCCCATAATCAAGGAAATAGGTTCTTTGGGTTTTGTGACCTTGTCCCGCCAGGCTACTACAAGTGTGGTTTATCTCTTGATGAACAATATATTGTTCGGCCTTGGAGGTGAAGCTATGGTTGCGGTCTATGCCATCGTTGGCCGTATGCTGATGTTTGCCCTATTTCCAATATTCGGGGTTACCCAAGGTTTTCTGCCCATTGCCGGTTTCAACTACGGCGCAAAAAAATACCAAAGGGTACGAGAGTCGATCAACACGGCCATCAAATACGCATCGCTATTGGCGGCTATCGTTTTTATCGGTCTTATGGGCTTTCCAAAGGAAATAGCCTCTTTGTTCTTGAGCGATAGGGCCGGCCAATCGGCACATGATTTGGCGGCCAATGCCTATGTTTTGGAACATATTCCCTTGGCCATGCGATTGGTGTTCGCCGCAACTCCCATTATAGCCTTACAATTGATAGGTGCGGCCTATTTTCAGGCCATCGGAAAGGCCATACCGGCCTTACTGCTAACACTATCGCGACAAGGCTTCTTCTTTATCCCGCTTATATTGGTTTTACCGAATTACTTCGGGGAACTGGGGGTCTGGCTTTCCTTTCCCATAGCGGATGTTTTGGCTACCATAGTAACCGGATTTTATCTGAGAAAGGAAATCAAGAATACCTTGGTCGCCAAGGGAGCTTAAGCTCTTTTTTAGACCTGATAGGGGCAATGTCCCTATTGTTTCATGTTGGCTTCCGAGGCCTTGGCGTGCAACAACTGCATACCTGTTGAAGACCTTGGTTTGAACCCGTGCCAATCTTGGTCGTTCGATTCTTTGGGGAGGCTCAAATACGCACTGTAATCGGCATTTTTTAGATAGATGCCCAAGAAAGCCGTAAGAAAGTGTTGGTTGATGTTATTGATCTTGCGTTGGTCCCAAGAAGGTTCTGCGTATCGGTAATACTCATCGATATGCAAACCGGGTTGTAATGCTTCGGCCGGAGGGGGATTGGGCGCTACGTTATGGCGTGCATTCTTATAGGTGAGCAAATATCGGTCAGCATTGACCGCTCCCTTGTAAATAGCCTTGATTCCTTTTTCGTAACCTGATATGTCGTCTTGGTCACCCGCAACAAATAGTGTGGGTTTCTTTAGGCCGCCCAATCCATTGGCATCCCAAACCCCGCGTTCCATTCCCCAAGGGGCAAAGGCGACTACGGCCTTGATCCTGGGGTCGATTTGTTTTTGATAGGATGCGTTGCTGGCCGCCAATGCCGATATGGCCGTGCTTCCACCGGTCATCTGACCGAAAAAGGCGGTAAGGCCGTCGCTATAACCGGCACCGGCCACATTGAGCACGCCGTAACCTCCCATGGAGTAGCCCACAATACCTATATTTTCTGAATCTACCATTCCAGAAAGTTGGTCCTTTGACGAGGAGCTTCCCTTATCGGCAATCGTATTGATGACAAATTGGATGTCTTTGGCCCGGTTGAGCAAGGTGCTTTGAAAAGCATTCGCATCTTTAAAGGTAGAATCGGTATGGTCTATGGAGACCACAACGTAGCCTTTTGAAGCCAAGTTTTCGGTCAAATAGGTCATCAGGTAGCGAGATCCGACATAGCCGTGCGATACTACAATTAGGGGATAGCCCTCGGTCGTGGCCTTGGGTGTCGCATCACGATAGGCCTTACCTTTAAAGGAGAAAGGGATCAAGGGGCGTAAAGAATCACCACGGGTACCCATTACATCTTCATAGATTACCGTATTTCCTTTCTTGTCAGGAGCTTCTGAAGGGTACCAAACCTCTATGGTGAGCGGTCGGTCGTACAAAGGGTCTTTTCCTCCTTTTGAATTTAAGATATCGACCTGGTCCTTATGGATCAGCTCAAGGGTGCGTACGCCAACGGTATAATCGCCCCTTTCCGCCAGTTGTGGGGCATCGGGGAGGGCATCGCCGTATAGAAAGTCCTGTGCTTGTAAGCTAAGGGTCGCGCATAAAAACAGGAGTAGGGCTGTAATCGTACAGGTGTTTTTCAAGAAAACGGGAACTGGGTTTTTCATAGTGTTACAATTGGTTGAGACCTAAATGTAATGAAATTTCACAAGAAGACGATACGGTGTTAAATTTTTGTAATCGATAGTTCTTCATAGGCTAACCGAATTTGGTCTTCCCCGTATTTGCGCTCTAACCGCCTGATACTAAAATGGGCATGGGCCATATTTTGAAAGTGGTCGATAAATGCCAGGTTGATCGTAGCGCCACCGGCCGCCCCTACAATAGGTATGGCTTGTGCCACGAACTTTTCCGAGACCTGTACACTAAAACGGGATGCGACCTGTGCAATCAATTGAAGAAGCGGGTTTCCTGTTGTGTTTAAAAGAGAGGTCAGTGTTTTTCCGGCAATTCCACTAGCTCCTTTAACAGTGGAGCTAATCGCTATTCTTGTGGCGTAATATCCGGTGTCAAGGTGGTCGTCGTGTTTGCTTTTTCCTCCTAAGGCAAAAACCTGTAGGCAGGCTAATTGCGAATCGAGGGAGTTCAGGTCTTCGCCTTCACTACGGGCAATATCCATAATGGAACGCATCATAAGCTTGGTGGCCAGTGTAAGGTCGACCGCAAAGGCCGTTACGCCTAGGGCCCCTCCTATGGCGCCCGATGAGGTCACCAATGCCTTGTACAATTTGTTCGAAGGCGTGGTTTTGGCGTTTTTGTCCATTGAGATCAGATTGCTCTTCACCACCGTGTGCAGCACTTTGTAGGTAATTTGCTGTATTCGGTCACGTTGCTTTTGGGGAAGGAGTTGAATGCGGCTTTCTATAAGGTTGCCCATTTTGTTGAGGCCTTGCATGGCCCAGCCGATTTGCTCCATTTTTTGCTTGGCCTTATGGAGGGTGAGCAGGTCATCAGGAGCCAATTTTTTGTTCTCTATTTTCAAAGCGTCTATATTTTGGGTTCGGGCAGAACTAAAATAAGCATTCCCGAAGTTTATTGGGGGGTATAAGGTGTTTTTTGCCACTGTATATTTTTCACGGCCTTGACAAAACTTCCCTTCTTATGGTTTGGGCTTGGTGCGGTACCTAACCTAATGTAAAAACCTTGTATGCTTATATGAACGGTGTTTGCAGTTTTGCCTAACTTTGGTCGATAATACTAAATCCCTGCCCTTTGTACGAATACGTTAAAGCCTTACATCTGATTTTTGTGATTACATGGTTCGCAGGTCTTTTCTATATACCTCGATTATTTATCTATCATATCGAAGCCTCGGAAAAAGCATCGCCCGAAAGGGAAATTCTGACCAAGCAGTTGCAGCTTATGGCCAAACGCCTTTGGTATATTATAACCTGGCCCTCGGCCGTATTGGCCGTATGTTTTGCCGTATGGTTATTGATTTTGGTCCCGGCATGGTTACAGCAACCTTGGATGCACGTAAAGCTCGCCTTTGTGCTTTTGTTGATTGTATACCACCTGAAGACGCACCAAATTTTTAAGCAGCTGCAACGCGATGAGGTCAAGTACAGTTCAAAGTTCATGCGTATATTCAATGAAGGGGCCACCCTTATTTTGTTCGCCATAGTCTTCTTGGTGATATTGAAGAATGCCTTTAATTGGGTATTCGGTGTGGTTGGCATTATCGTACTTGGTATTTTGTTGATGCTCGGTATTCGGTTGTATAAGCGTATCAGGGCTAAAAATCCGAAAGCATAGGGATGTAAATTCTATAAGACCCAGGTCGGGGGAGTCGTTTTACGGGCCTGAAATTGTGTATAGAATGGCGTGATATTTGCTACCTTTGATATAAACTCCAGACTTTTGTTTACAAAACTATCGCTAAGGTCGCGCATCTTCTTATCTATGATCCTACTTGTGGTCGTAGCTTCTATTCTGATTGCCGGCGTTACCGTGTATCAGTATAAGGAACAATCGGAAGATTACCACAGGGACCGATTGGAGCGTAAAGAGGAACAGGTACGCCAAAGCGTTGATTACGTGCTGAAGAAGACAACTTATCCGGTTACTACGGAAAACTTGGGAATGATTTTCAACGAAGAGATTTATCAAATCGCCAATGTCCAGAACCAAAGGCTCAACATATACGACCTAGACGGGCAATTGATCAAAAGCTCCCGTGCCATATTTGAGGTAGACTCGATAGCCAATTGTTTAGACCCTTATATCCTAGAGCGTTTGGAGACCAGTCCGACCAAACGCTTCGTAGACCAAAAAGCCTTGGCCGGAGACAACTATAAGGCTTCCTATACTTATATCAATGACAAACGGTTTAAACCGATTGGTATTTTAAACTTGCCCTATTACGAAGACGATTCGTTCAACAATATGGAACTCAGGGAGTTCTTGCTGCGTTTGGCCGGGGTTTATTTTCTGATGTTGCTTATTGCCATTGGCTTGGCCTATTTTATATCTACATATATTACCCGTTCGCTCCAGACGATTTCAGATATGTTGGGCAAGACCGAGCTGCGGAAAAGAAACCAAAAAATATTGATCGACAACCCCAGCGAGGAAATTGAGAAGTTGGTTACGGCCTATAATGCCATGATAGATGAGCTGGAACAAAGTGCTGTAAAATTGGCGCGTAGTGAAAGGGAGCAGGCCTGGCGTGAGATGGCCAAGCAGGTGGCCCATGAAATAAAGAATCCGTTGACCCCGATGCGCTTAACGGTACAGAGTTTCGAACGCAAGTTCGACCCTAAAGATCCTAACATTGCTAGCAAGGTGGCCGAGTTTTCAAAATCGCTAATACAGCAAATCGATACCATGAGCAGTATAGCCTCGGCCTTTTCCAACTTTGCCGAAATGCCTGCCCAGCAGAACGAAACGGTGAACATCGTTGAAATAGTACGCTTGGCCTTGGATATTTTTAATGAAGATTACATTCATTTTATTTCTCAGGAGGAAGAAATTATCACGAAATTAGACCGCACCCAGTTGATACGTGTGGTGACCAATTTGGTGAAAAATGCCATTCAGGCCGTTCCGGAAGTAGAAGCGCCCCGAATTTTGGTCTCGGTGGTCTCAGATGGAAAATATGCTGAAATTAGTGTGGCAGATAACGGTATAGGTATTGAAGACGGCTTCAAGGAGAAAATATTCGAACCAAAGTTTACCACAAAATCAAGTGGAATGGGCCTAGGCCTGGGCATGGTCAAAAATATAGTCGAAACCTATAACGGCTATATCGGATTTACCTCAAAACCCGGAAAAGGAACGGTATTTACGGTTAAATTCCCGCAGGTAAAATAACCTTGGTGCTGTAGCGAAAAAATGAAATTTTAAACAAGCATAACACTCAAAAACCCACTTCATGAAATTCAATAACATCTTGGTAAATGATAAGGAGGCAACGGCGATAGTAACCATTAATCGCCCTACAAAACTGAATGCCCTGAACCGCGAGACCATTCAAGAGCTGCACGATGCGTTCGAGGCCTTGGAAAAAGATAAAGGGGTCAAAGTCATAATTTTAACGGGAAGTGGGGAAAAGGCATTTGTTGCAGGAGCCGATATTTCCGAATTTGCGGATTTTTCAGAAAAGGAGGGAGGTAAGTTGTCGGCCAAGGGTCATAAACTACTTTTCGATTTTGTGGAAAACCTTTCGAAACCGGTAATTGCCGCAGTTAACGGTTTTGCCTTGGGAGGGGGATTGGAGTTGGCCATGGCCTGTCACTTTAGGGTGGCTAGCCACAACGCAAGAATGGGCCTTCCCGAGGTGTCACTCGGTGTTATTCCAGGGTATGGGGGAACCCAGCGTTTGCCACAACTTATCGGAAAGGGCAGGGCAATGGAACTCATTATGACCGCCAGTATGATCGATGTCGATCGTGCCTTGGGTTACGGATTGGTAAACCATGTCGTTTCTCAAGAACAATTGATCGAGTTCTGCCAAAAGCTGGCGAGCAAGATATCGAATAACTCACCCGTTGCCTTGAGTTATGCAATAAAAGCGGTAAATGCGGGTTTTAAGAACAGTAACGGATATGACGAAGAAATAAAGGCTTTCGGTGCCTGTTTTGGAACCGAGGACTTTAAGGAAGGTACCTCCGCCTTTTTGGAAAAGCGGAAGGCCGATTTTCCTGGAGAGTAGCATATCCCCTTAACCCTACTTATTAAAACCTACTTATGCGAACGCGAAGAAGCTTGACCGTACTGCTGTTTTTGGCAGCCCTAACTTTTTCAAAAGCACAGGAGATTCCTGTTGACTATAGACTTGGCGAGAATTATTCCGATAGGTATAAATATTCTACCGTATTGACAATCGACCGTTCCGCCCAAGAACAGACCGTATTGGTGCGTACCTATTTCGGCGGCATGCCCTTGAGGCCCAAGGGCCATTTTATCGAGGTATACGATACCGATTTAAATTTGGTGGCGGACTACAATTACAAATATGCCGGCAAACATATGGTCGACGGCTTTGTAAAGAACGGTCAGCTTTATTTGTTGGAATTGGTGTACGACCATAATGACGAAGCCTATAACTATGTGGTACACCAGAGTCCCTTAGACGAGTTTAACTTTACCGAAAGAAAACTGCTTTCCATTCCTTCCAAAGAGGTTTTGAACCCACTTGCGGTCAATAAGTACAACCGGAGCTTTGGCAACGGTTTTTCCACGGCCACGCATTTTACCGATGATCGATCGGCTTTTGCCGTTACCGTGCACCATCGTGAAGGGAAAAATGAGAAATACCATATTTATCTTTTCGGAACCGACTTAAAACTTCAGTTAGATTATGACTTTAGCAATTATATAGAGGAAAAGAACTATGCCTTCGAAAATATTGCGGTGTCCAAAGATCTTAAGGAACTGTATTTGATGGGGAAGGCTTTTTTCAAGAAAAGAAGGTTCGATGTCAAAGAAAGAAGGTTTCAGTATGAGCTGGTGCGTGTGGTCAAAGGAGGAAGCAAAACCCAAGAATTTGCCGATGCCGGAAGATTTCCCGAATCGTTGAAGCCGGTATTGTTGGGCAATGACCTCAAAGTTGTCGGTTTCTATGCCGATAGAAAAGACAATCGGTACAACGGTTTGGTCTATTTTAATTTAGATGCCAATTCTTTGGTGATCAAGGCCAAAAAATACAATCCGTTTTCAGATCAGTTTATGCTCGATAAATTCGGTCGTGAGGTCGATGCGGAAATCAAGAACCTTATTTTTAAGAGTGTGCACATAACCCCCAACAACGATATTCTCTTTAGTGCCGAGGAGTATTTTGTAACGGCGGGAGAAGATATCGGTACCGGGGCTACCAAAAAAGTAGATCGCTACCATTACAACGATATTGTATTGGCCAAACTCGATGCCTCCGGTACAATGGAGTGGGCCCGTAACATCAATAAGGCCGAGGTGACCCAAGGAGATGCCTCTTATGCTTCCTACACGGCGTATGGTCATGGGGAAGACATGTACTTCTTTATCAATTCGGGGGAAAATCCACAGAAAATGAGCAAAGAACGTATCCTGTTCAAACAAGGATTTAGCAGAAACCCCAATATGTTTGTCATTAAGGTAGATGCCGAAGGAGACCTTTCCTATAAAAAATTGGTAGACGATAAAGAGGTGCGATTGCCCATTATGGTGTCAAGGCCCTTTGTTGGCGAGGCTTCAAATCACCTGTTGTTCTACGCCAAGCGCGGTACCAAAAAGCAATTGGTGGAAGTAACTGTTAAATAGGGACAAGGATAAACAATAATTGGATTTATTCCATAAATTTGGAGTAAATCCAATTATATTGAAATCCAAATCCTATATTAAAGGGAGGGGTGCACAACAGAATGTGCCCAATAAATTTCTTCAGAACATTTATGAAACCCGAGATGATTTTCTTGAATTTTGTCGGATAGAAGGAGAAGAAGCCGATAAGAACAAGACCCAATACATTCCTATCTTTCCGAAGACCATAGTCAATAAGGTCAACAGTCCCGATGTGGGAATGGCCTATTCCATGAATCCTTATCAAGGTTGTGAGCATGGTTGTATTTATTGCTATGCCCGAAATACCCATGAGTTTTGGGGGTATAGTGCAGGACTTGATTTTGAACGGAAAATCTTAATTAAGAAGGATGCCCCAAAACTGCTAGAGGCCCAATTGAGAAACAAGCGCTGGCAAGCGAGGACCATTGTACTTTCCGGCAATACGGATTGCTATCAACCCGCAGAGAAAAAGTTTGAAATTACCCGTGCCTGCCTCAAAATCTTCCTGAAATACAGACATCCCGTTGGTATTATTACCAAGAACGCTTTGGTCCTGCGTGACCTAGATGTACTGAAGGAACTGGCGAAAGACCGGTTAATTGCCGTTAATGTTTCGGTCACTTCGTTGTCTGAGGAAACAAGACGCATTCTAGAGCCAAGGACGACCACCATTAAAAAACGCTTGGAGACCATTCGTGTATTATCTGAAAACAACATTCCTGTAAACGCCATGCTGGCGCCGATTATTCCTGGAATCAACAGTCATGAAATCATGAACTTGGCCAAGGCGGTTTCCGACAATGGTGCAAAATCATTCGGTTTTACCGTAGTTCGTTTAAACGGCGCCATAGGTGAGGTCTTTACGGACTGGATCCGTAAAACCTTACCTGATAAAGCTGATAAGGTATTGCATCAAATCGAGGAATGTCACGGGGGCACGTTGAACGATAGTCGTTTCGGAATTCGCAGTCGGGGCGAGGGCAAGATAGCGACGCAAATTCATGATTTGATGCGTTTGGCGCGTCATACGTATTTTAAAAACAAGTCTTTTCCTCCCCTAAACCATGAATTGCACGAGCAATTTAAAGATGGGCAGTTAAAATTGTTTTGAGTTCATGTTAACCTTTTTATCTGTGCGGCACTAACAAGGGAAACAGTTAAATAAAATATGTAAATTATGAAAAAACTAGGATTCTTATTGACCGCACTTTTCGCTTTGACCATTGGCCATGCCCAAGATTTCGGTATTGGGGTAAAAGGAGGTATTAACGTGGCTTCCATAGGCGGAAGCGCCTATTCGGGCCTAGGTAGTTTGGGTACTAAGGTGAGTTTTCATTTAGGAGGGGTCGCCGAGTTTTCTATATCGGAAAAAATGGCGGTACAACCAGAACTTTTGTTCTCTTCCCAAGGAACGAATTGGAGTTATGGTACTGGAGATAATAACCTGAATTTAGATTATATCAACCTGCCGATTTTAGGGAAGTATTACTTTTTAGAGGGACTTAGTGCCGAAGCTGGGCCATTGGTGGGCTTTTTGATAGCTACAAACGAAGATGACGATGATCGTTTTAATAAGTTGGACGTTGCTTTTGCTATTGGGGCTTCGTACAAACTGAACGACCATATCTTTTTCAGCCTTCGGTACAACAAAGGTATTGCCAACATCAATGGCGATTCGTATACGGGGGGCAATAGCCAGAACAACGTATTTCAGCTTTCGGCCGGTTACGCCTTTTAATCAGGTTCAGGTAAAATAGAAGAAGCGCAATAGTGATTCCTTTTTGAGAGGTTTCCTTATTGCGCTTATTACTATTTGTTAAGTTTTTTATTTCCTATTTTAATTCCCAGCCTTTGCGGTACTTGCCCTTTACCCATTCATTGGCCAAGTCCCAGTTGGTGACTTTCATGTTGGCACCGTCCCATAGGATTTTTCTTCTTCCGGGATAATCGAAAGGATCCCAATCACCGAGTTTTTTACCTTCTTTCAGTTTCTTGTACTGGAATGCCTTAATGGCCAAATTGCCCATTAATACAGCTTCGGTCAAGGGTCCTGACTTTTTAAAGTCCGATGAGGTTTCGCTTCCGTTTAAACAACCCTCTACAAAGTTTCTTTGGTGGCCTTCTACATCCCCATCAATTCGTTTTAGGTAGGGTGCGGGCGCTTTGAACATATCCATGTTCTTGCTGGGGAGCAATCGGGCATTTCGGGAATAGGTGTCTGTTACCAAAATACCTTTGGTTCCATAGAACACCGAGCCTCCTCCGCCATCGCCGATAGTTTCGCCATCGGCCAATTCATCCGGTAGGTCGGGCATAAGTCCGCCATCGTACCAGTTCAAGGCAATATCGCCATGCTGTTCCGTATTGAATTTTAATCTTACTATGGAGGAAGCGGGGCAAGATTCGCTATAATCAGCTTCAATAAAATCGCCTACCCAGTTCGTAGTACAGCTAGCTTCCGCTTCAGTAGGGTAACCTAGGCCAAGTACGCTAAATGGCGTTTCCATAATATGGCATCCCATATCGCCAAGGGCTCCGGTTCCAAAGTCCCAGAAACCTCTCCATTTAAAGGGAAGGTAGGCGGCGTTGTAATCACGTTGTGCGGCTACACCTAGCCAAAGGTCCCAATCAAGACCTTTTGGAACACGTTGTTTTTCGGTAGGCGCAGGAACGCCTTGCGGCCATACGGGGCGGTTTGTCCAGCAGTCTACTTTGTATACTTTTCCAATAATACCGGAGTCTATCCATTCTTTGGCCTCACGGCTGCCATCACTTGAAGCTCCTTGGTTTCCCATTTGGGTAACGATTCCGTGTTCTTGGGCCACTTTGGTCATCAGACGTGCTTCATTGATGTTATGCGTCAAGGGTTTCTCTACATAAGCGTGCTTTTTGGCGCGCATGAACGGTAATGCTATAGAGGCATGCATATGGTCGGGAGTGGCCACCATAATGGCATCGATGTCCTTAAGATGCTTATCGTATACCTTTCTATAATCTTTGTACTTTTTAGCTTTAGGGTATTTCTCGTAGGTACCTGCCGCCCTTCGGTCATCAACATCGCATAGTGTTACGAACTTTACTTTTCCGGTGTCGTTTAAACCCCTGATTACTCCTGCTCCTCGCCCTCCTACTCCAAAGGCGCCCATATAGAGCGTGTCACTTGGGGCAACGTGGTTCTTGCCCATAACAAAACTGGGTACGATGGAAAATACGGTAGAGGCCGCAGCGGCATTCTTGATAAACTTTCTTCTTTGCATCTTCAATAATTGGATTATGGTTCTGGAATTGAAGGTACAAAAAAATGTAAAAGAGAAAGGGAATGCAGGGCTTTCCTATGCGTTTACATTGTTAAATGGTGTTGTAGCGACCAGTGGGTCCCATTCTTTATAGAATTCCTCAAGGTAGTCCAACATAAATTGATGTCGCCTTTCGGCCAGTTTTTTGCCGGTTTTCGTATTCATTTTGTCTTTTAGCAAAAGAAGCTTTTCGTAAAAATGGTTGAGGGTAGGGGCTTTTGATTTTTTATATTCCTCCTTGGTCATTTTTAGATTTGGGGCAATATCGGGGTTGTAGAGTTCCCTGTTTTTAAACCCACCATAATTAAAGGCCCTGGCGATACCAATGGCACCTAGGGCATCTAAGCGGTCGGCATCTTGCACCACTTGTAGCTCCAAGGAGTCGAATTTTTGGCCCTGTTGTGATTCAAGTGAATTTTTAAAGCTGATATTTTCGATAATCTTGACCACGTGGTCAACGATTTTTGGGTCTACTTTGAGCTCGGCCAAAAATTGCTGGGCGAGTTTTGGTCCCACACTTTCGTCACCACTGTTGAATTTGGCATCGGCAATATCGTGTAAAAGGGCGCCAAGACCAACGACAAGAACGTCTACGTTTTCTTCTTTGGCAATAAGCAAGCTGTTCTTAAAAACACGTTGGATATGGAACCAATCGTGACCGCCTTCGGCCCCTTGTAAAGTCTCTTTTGCAAAAGCAATGGTCTGTTCTATAATTTCAGGGTCGCTCATCTTATGATTTAAAGGAAGTTACGCCCGATACGACTTTCCGTTCGGCTTCGGCCAAAACGGAATCGAAATCAGAAGTGACTTCAATGGGTTCGTGTACTTGAAAGCTAATATGGTTTCCAATACCGTTGGGAAATTTACCGTATTTGAGCATCTTCCATGAATTGTTGATGCTTATCGGGACCACTAAGGCCGAAGGGGCATTTTTCATAAGAAGTTTCAAACCGGTGGCCTTAAAGGGTTTGGGGTGCCCGGTACGGCTTCGGGTGCCCTCGGGGAATATGACGGCACTTCGCTTGTGCTTTTCTATGTAGCGTCCGAGCTTGGCGATTTCGGTCAGTGATTGGCGACTGTCTTTTCTGTCGATCAGTACGGAGCCTCCGTGTCTTAGATTATAGGAAACACTAGGAATGCCCCTGCCGAGTTCTTTTTTGCTGACAAATTTAGGGTGGTGCTTCCGCATGAACCAGATGATGGGAGGGATGTCGTGCATGCTCTGGTGGTTCGGCACTATGATCAAGGGCCGGTCCGTGGGAATATTATAGGGGTTTTTGAATGAATAGGTAGTTCCCAGAATATGGGTACAGCGCATTAGCGAGAGGTTGAGCAAGGCAACGCTGGCCCTGTGGGCATTGTATCCAAAAAGATTGAAGCAGATCCACTGAATAGGGTGAAACACCAACAGACACAATCCGAAGAAAATCATGTAGAGTAAGGTAAGCGGATATGCGAATAGCTTTTGCATGGTGCAAAAATAAAAAACCGCTTCTTTGTGAAACGGTTTTTTTATTTTATTTCCCTTTTACGAGGGAAGGGCAATAAATTAAAGTCTTAGCAAAACTCGTCGTAAGCACTAATTAGGTTTTCGGCAATCAATTCTGCCGGTCTACCTTCAATATGGTGGCGTTCTATCATATGAACCAATTCGCCATCTTTAAAAAGTGCCATACTAGGCGATGATGGAGGAAAAGGAACCATAAGGTTTCTTGCCGCATTAACTGCTTCGATATCTACACCTGCAAAGACAGTTACCGCATGGTCGGGCTTTTTGGCATTGCGAAGACTCAACTTTGCTGCCGGTCTTGCATTGGCCGCTGCACAACCGCACACGGAGTTTACTACTACCAAGGTGGTACCTTCTTTTTTAATTGCATTTTCGACCGCTTCGGCCGTATATAATTCTTCAAACCCGGCGGAAGCCAAGTCGTCTCTCATAGGTTTTACCAATTCTGGAGGATACATAAATCTTTAATTTTAATGTGGTTAACAAAGATACTTAATTTGTCGCATTTTGTTGATAGACTTAACGTTTCCTTTGAGAAAAAGCATCTTGGGAGGGATTATGGCCGTGGGGCAATGGCATTCTTTGCCGAAACAAAGATGACTCACGGCTTTTTTGATGCCTTAGTTCTGCCTCCTTTTAATATCTTTGCCCAAATTTAGAAAAGGCATGATCAAATGGTTAGCGGCCATCATAGGGTATTATTTCTTTCGGTTTCCGGGCGCTATTTTGGGCTACTTGGTAGGAAGTCTGATCGATGGTTTTAAGATAAGTGGTAGTGCAGGGGGGCAGGCCATTTTTGGGGATATGGCGAGACAGAAAGTGTCGCCGGCCGATTTTGAGCTCAATTTGTTGTCTTTGTGTTCCATTGTGATCAAGGCAGACGGTACGGTAAGTCAACGTGAATTGGATTATGTTCGGCAATATTTTGTCAGCACCTATGGAAAGGATAAGGCCAATGCCATTTTCAGGACGTTCAATGATATCAACAAAAAACACGAGATATCGGCGGAACGTATTTGTACGTTTTTAAATCAAAGAACGCGTTACGAGGTTCGCTTGCAGTTGCTTCACTTTCTTTTTGGAATTGCCCAGGCCGACGGTTCCGTCAGTAATCCGGAGATAGATAAGATCCGTGAAATTGCGGGTTATTTGAGGGTAAACTTGCGCGATTTTGAAAGCATCAAGGCCATGTTCATAAAATCGGTCAACAATGCCTATAAAATTCTTGAGATCGACAAGTCTGCCACTAACGACGAGGTAAAGAAGGCATATCGTACGATGGCCAAAAAATATCACCCCGATCGCGTAAACACGCAGAATGAGGCCATTAAAAAGGGTGCCGAGGAGAAATTTAAGGAAGTGCAAAAAGCCTATGAGGAGATTCAGGCCGAAAGAGGTTTGTAGGCCTGCTATTTTTGTTCTTCCCATAGTCATATAAAATTGTAGAAAATGCAAGAATTTCTGTTTTACATAAAGATGGGTCTGGAGCATGTACTTGATTTTAACGCGTACGACCATATTCTTTTTTTGGCGGCATTGGCCGTTCCCTTCTCATTCAAAACATGGAAAAAAGTGGTCTTGTTGGCTACCGTCTTCACCATTGCGCACTGCCTATCCTTAGCATTGAGTGCTTATGGGGTCGCTAGGGTTGATGTAGCCCTTATCGAGTTCTTGATTCCCGTGACGATTATGGCTACGGCTATGTTTAATTTGGTGTATCTCAAGGTCCAAACGGCCCAAAAAAGCATAGTCTGGCATGCCATTGCCACAGTTGTGTTCGGTCTGATACACGGTTTTGGTTTCAGTAATTACTTTAGGATGTTGATGGCCGAGGTAGACGACAAGTTGGTGCCCCTTTTAGGCTTTGCCACGGGCATTGAACTTTCACAGGTTACCGTTGTTCTGTCCGTTTTGGTATTGGGTTGGGCCGTTGTTTCCGGAGCAAAACTTAAAAAAGTGTACTATGTGGGTATTACGTCTATTTTAATCCTTCTCTTGACAATACCGATGCTGGTTCGTACGTTTCCGATATAGTCACTAATTTATTTTCACTAAAAATTAACCGCCAATTATTGTCGGTCTTTTTCAAAGCGGGTATCTTAGTAGTCTTACAAATAGATAAAAGCTAGTGATACAGAGTGTTGTATCTTCGCATTAGATGGAAAAATCAAAACAGACCAAATACGACAAGGCTTATTTGCGTATGGCCCAAGAATGGGGAAAGTTGTCGTACTGCCAACGCAAACAAGTAGGCGCCATTATTGTAAAGGATAGAATGATCATTTCCGATGGTTATAATGGCACACCAACGGGCTTTGACAATATTTGTGAAGACGACGAAGGATATACCAAATGGTATGTTTTGCACGCCGAGGCCAATGCCATCAGTAAAGTGGCGTCTTCCACCCAGTCGTGTGAAGGGGCTACCCTGTATATTACATTATCGCCCTGTCGCGAATGCAGCAAGTTGATCCACCAGTCTGGCATAAAACGTGTTGTATACAAAACGGCCTACAAAGACAATTCGGGCTTGGATTTTTTAGAACGTGCCAATGTCGAACTGGTACATATGCCCGAAATAGAGGTCGAGGTAGACCAGACAATCTAATTTATGAAGCGAAAGCAAAACTATATATGGCCAACGGTTATAGCGGCGGCACTTGCCTTGGGCATTTTTGTTGGGGGAAAGTTGCATTTTGCCGATACCCCCGAAAGGCTGTTCACTACCAACTCAAAAAAAGACAAGCTTAACCGCTTGATCGATTATATCGACTATGAGTATGTAGATGATGTTGATACCGATAGTATTGTTGATGTTACCGTAAATCAAATTCTCGAAAAATTAGATCCGCATTCGGTCTATATCCCTAAAAATGAGATGGATCGCGTTTCGGAGAATATGAAGGGGGATTTTGTGGGAATAGGCATCAATTTCTACCCTTATAAAGATACCATTTCGGTCATACGAACCATACCTAAAGGGCCCAGTTATCTAAAAGGAATCAAAGCGGGCGATCGGATCTTAATGGCCGATAACGATACGCTGTACGGTAAAGACTTGGGCAACGATGATATTGTAGGAAAGCTCAAAGGTGAAAAGGGCAGTACCGTAAAATTGCAGGTGTACAGAAAGCAAGAGGATAAAGTATTTACGGTCAATGTAAAACGCGATATCGTACCCATAAAAAGCGTCGAGGCCTATTTTATGCTTACCGATGATATGGCCTATATAAAGGTCAATCGCTTTGCCGAATCTACCTATAAGGAATTTAAACAAGCCCTGTCGGAACTCAGAAAGCAGGGGGCTCGCAAGTTGACACTTGATTTAAGGGATAATCCCGGTGGGTATCTTGGTGTGGCCGAACAGATGGCCGACGAGTTTTTGCAAAAAGGAAAACTCATACTCTTTACAAAGAACAAAAGAGGGGAAGTGAACAAGATTCACGCCACGAGCAAGGGAAGTTTTGAAGATAAGCCTGTATATGTGCTGATCAATGAAAGGTCGGCTTCGGCAAGTGAAATTATAGCCGGGGCATTGCAAGACAACGATATTGGGACCATTGTAGGGCGTCGTTCTTTTGGAAAGGGCTTGGTGCAGCGCGAAATGGAACTGGGCGATGGTTCTGCCGTTCGTTTGACCGTATCACGTTATTATACCCCAACGGGAAGAAGCATTCAAAAGACGTATAAAAACGGCAATAAAGACTATTACCAAAAATTTACCGACCGATATCACAGTGGCGAGTTGATCTCGGTAGATAGTATCAAGGTAGCCGATTCGCTCAAATTTGTTACGCCCAAGGGCAAGGTAGTCTATGGTGGCGGGGGCATTATTCCCGACGTATTCGTTCCAATAGGTACCAATGAAGAGGAAGCGGTAGAAAGTATGGATAGCTTCGGCTGGCTTTCTTATTTTATATTCGAACATCTAGATGACGATCGTAAGCGCTATAGCTCGTTGACCGAAAAGGAATTTATAGAAGACTTTAGGGTAGATGATATCCTATTTGAGAAATTTGTCGACTACTCCATTAGGCGAAACCTTAGAATGGACTTCTACAAGTATGAAAGCAGTATCAAATTGTATTTAAAGGCGGCCTTGGCCGAGCAGTTGTTCGGGCCCAATATCCATGCAAAAATAAAAAGTGCCCAAGATAAAATGCTGCAAGAGGTACTCAAATTAGACAAGCCCGAAGCGCAAGAGCAACAGGCGGAAGGCCTTGAAATCAATGACTAATCTCGCTGTTCTATTTTTTTCTGGATCTTTTTGCTCGTCCTGAAGATCAAAAGTAGCAGCACGGCACATAAAGAGGCCACAATGCCGATAAGGGCTATAGTGCTGTCTCCATTGAGCGGGTCTTGAAAATCGACAATAGTGACGTTGTAGGCAATCAGCGCAACGGCCAATGCGATTAAAATTAAGGTGAATGTCTTGTTCATGGTATGTTTTTTAATATTTCCGGCAACTTTCGAAAGCAATTATCCTACTAGAAAAGCTCGTTGATGTTGGCGGCGAACAGTTTTACCGCAATGGCCAAGAGAATAACACCAAAGACCTTTCGTATAATATTCAGTCCGTTTTTACCCAAAACACTTTCAATGCGTTTTGAAGATTTCAGAACGATATATACAAAAATAGTGTTTATAGTAATGGCAACAATGATGTTTTCAACATGATATTCGGCCCTTAGTGAAAGCAATGCGGTAAGGGTACCTGCCCCGGCAATGAGCGGAAATGCAATCGGTACGATCGAGGCACTTTCGGGCTCGTCTTCCTTGTACA
The DNA here is from genome assembly GCF_000973105.1 of Zobellia galactanivorans. Lineage (NCBI taxonomy): Bacteria > Pseudomonadati > Bacteroidota > Flavobacteriia > Flavobacteriales > Flavobacteriaceae > Zobellia > Zobellia galactanivorans. Next base: position 2,209,338 of record NC_015844.1, read on the forward strand.
GCGTAATTCCCAATATCATTTCAAGGGCCAGGAAGAAAAGAATGAAAGATCCCGCAACGGCAAAGGAGTAGACATCTATGCCGATCAGTTTCAGTATTTTCTCTCCGACAAAAAGAAAGGCGATCATGATGACCAATGATACCACCGACGCCTTTTCTGACTCGATATGCCCCACTTTTTTTCGTAAGCCTATAATAATAGGTACGCTTCCTAAAATGTCGATGACCGCAAAGAGGATCATTGTGGCCGTGGCAATTTCCCGAAAATCGAAATGTACCTTCATACTTTTAAATTTTCGGCAAAATTACATTTATTAAAACGGATTAGCGGCATGCAACTTCAAATAAATTACTAGGTCAAAATCCCCCTTTAAAAAGTATCTTTGCATATCTAAATAGGTATTTATGTTTCAATTGGGTAAGACCATCGTATCTGAAGAGATTATAGAGAACGAATTTGTCTGTAATCTTTCTGCCTGTAAGGGTACATGTTGCGTTGACGGTAATGCAGGCGCTCCGCTTGATGAAGATGAAACCGAAATTTTGGTGGACATATACAGTAAGGTCAAGCCTTACCTCAGAAAAGAGGGTATAGATGCCATTGAAGAACAAGGTGCGTTTATCAAAGGCGAAGATGATGAATGGGAAACCCCATTGGTCAACGATAGCGAATGTGCCTACGTCGTGTTTTCTGAAAACGGTACGGCAAAATGTGGTATTGAAGAGGCGTATAACGATGGCGCGATCAATTGGAAAAAACCCGTGTCATGCCACCTATATCCGATTCGTATAAGGGAATACACCGAGTTGACCGCAGTTAATTACCATAAATGGAGCATTTGTGATCCCGCGTGTGCTTTAGGGGAAGAGCTGCAAGTGCCCATCTACAAATTTGTAAAAGAAGCGCTGATCCGTAAGTTCGGCGAGGCTTGGTACAAAGAACTCGAAGAAGTGGCCGAAGAGCATACTAAACCGTAGGAATATGTAAAATAATCCTTGTGCCTGCCGATGTTCCATCTTCATGGTAGAGGTCTACGATTTCAACTTCGAACGAATTCTGAAAGTCTTTTGAGAAATTGGCCAGACGTTCCTTGGTAATATCTATTCCGACCGACTTGCGTTTGAGAATCTTGTTCAATTTTAACTTTTCCGCGGCTTCCCTTCCTACACCGTTATCCGTAATGGAAATGTGAATGTATTGTTCTTGGTCTTTTGAAATATGAAGGTCGATGGATTTTTTTCCGGTTTTTGACGAAAGGCCGTGCCACAAGGCGTTTTCTAAGAAAGGCTGTAAAATTAGCGATGGAATTTTTATCGTATGCGTATCGACACCTTCATCGATGCGAACCTTAAAGTCGATTTCATTCGAGAAGCGGATGTTTTCAATGTTCATGTAGAGTTCAACCGTCTCGAGCTCTTCGGCAAGGGGAATTTCGCGCATCGATGAAGCTTCCAATATTTTTCGTACCAATTTAGAGAACTTGTTCAGGTAGTGGACTGCATTTTTTTGTTCATTGTTGATGATGTACAGTTTTATACTGTTCAACGAATTGAACAAAAAATGCGGATTCATCTGGCTTCGGAGCATGCTTTGTTCAAGGGTGAGTAGTTTCTTTTCGTTCTTTAGTTGGTATTGTCGGTACAATATGTAGAATATGCCGGCCAAAAGGGCTAGGGCGATACCCCCGATAAGCAAGGTGGTGCGACTGGTTCGAAGTTCCATTTGGACTATTTCGTAGTTTTGCGCGAGCCTTTGTATCTGATTGTTCTTTTTTTCCGAATCGTATTTAAAGATGATGTCGTTAACATAGCGTACGGTACTCTCATTGGCTACTTCCTCGTCGAGTTCATAGGCCCTCATATTGGCGGTCAAGGCCTTTTTGTAATCGCCCATATATTGGTAGAGTTCCGTCAGCAAATGGTTGGCCCTGGCCGCTTCTGCCCGTAAATTATACTTTTCGGCTATGCGTAGGCCTTCGAGAATGTTTTCTTCCGCACCGGAAAAATTGTTCGTTGCCATTTGAGACCAGCCGATGTTCGTATAAATGGGCGATATCAAAAAGCCATCTCCCAATTTTTCGGCAAGTGGCAAGGTAGACCTCAGAAGATTCGATGCTTCGGTAATGCGGTTTTGCTTCAGGTAGATCTGGCCAATGCTGTTCTTGCAGATTACACGGCCCATATCACTGTTTATTTCTTCGTTATAGGCCAATGAAGTGCGGTAGTTGCTGAGGGCTTCGTCTAATTCACCTAGATGTTCTTGGCATTCCCCAATATTCTGATAATTGATGGCCATGCCCAAGGTGTTCCCGAGTTCAGACTCGAGTTTCATCGACCTTTTAAAGTACTCAATGGCCTGCCCGTATTGGTTCAGCATAATGTATAGGTTGCCTATACAGTTAAGGGACACGTTTATGCTCTTTTTTAGACTTTTTGATTTTTCCTTGACACTTTCAGCCAGTTCAAGGGCTTCTTTGTTGTAGTCCATGGCCGTACGAATCGATGAGGTTCGTCGGTATACGACTCCCAAATCGTTTAGGCTGGCGACCCTAAATTCAATGTTATTGGTTGAATTGGCTATTTCTAGGGCTTCCTTATGCAATGCTATGGCCTTGGTGTATTGTGAGGTGTTGCGGTAGACCCTGCCCAATTCATTTAGGGCATAGGTGCGTCCGGGCAAGTAGTTCTCCTTTAAAGTGGTATTGGACAGGTAGCGCATTAAAATGGTATCGCTCTTATAGGGTTGTAGTACGGAGTGTATTTCCCCATAGGTCTCTGGGGCCGCATGGATCAGGCTGTCAACAGTTTGTTTGAACGATGAGGGAACAAATTGTGCCTGGCAAAAAGTAATACATGAAAAAAACACAAGGCAAATCACCTTTATGGCCATAGGTGGGTAATAAAAGATGAGGGAATTTTTAATATGTATCCGTTGAAACTGCATTAAGTTTTATAGCATATCCAGAAAGTCCGATTTTTTTTGCCTGGAAACGGGAATCTTATGGTTCGATTCGAGTATTACATAGCCATCTGTCTTTAAGAATTCTTTTATTTTAGTAAGGTTGATAATGTATGAATTGTGGATCCTGAAAAACGTATCGGCAGGAAGCAGTTCATTGACTTCTTTCAGTTTTTTGGTGAGTACGATCTTATGGCCATCGGCCAAGAAAATAGTACTGTAGTTCCCATCCGATTCGGCATACAGAATTTCGTCGCTGTCTAAAAACACCAGTTTGCCATCGGTATTAAAGGTTATTTTTTTGTGCTTGGCGTTAGAATTAAAGTTTAAGAGCAATTTCTCTAACCGCTCGGCCGTATAGTTTTTGGCGTTGTACCTTCTGATTTTGACAATGGTTTCCTTAAGATCGTCGGTATCTATAGGTTTTAAAAGGTAATCAATAGCCTCGTTTTTCAATGCTTTAATGGCATATTGGTTATAGGCCGTAGTGATGACCACCGGAAAGTTCTTGTTGGTAAGCTTTTGGATAAATTGAAACCCGTCCATAGTCGGCATTTCAATATCCAAGAAAAGACAATCGGGAGTGTGTGTTTCAAGATAGCTCAGGGCTTCAAAAGGGTCGGTAAATGAAGCATCGACCTTAATTTCGTCACTGAAATTGGTCAATTCCCAAGATAGGCTTTGCAATGCCTTAATTTCATCATCAACAATTACGGCTTCTAACATAGAATTCAGCTTTAAGGTAAATTAATCAAATTTAATGGTATACCGTGGTTTCTAAAAAAAAGATGTGCCGTTGGATGGGTTTCTCGTATAATCGGCCTAAAAAAATGTAAATATGGTTTTAAAGGTTAAAAATTGGCGCGATTATTGATTTTACCCACATAATTAGGGTTTTGTTAACACCAAAATCCCCCTAAAAGCAGGCAAAGTGCTATTTATACAGAAAAAAGCACCATTTACACATAAGGCCTGTAAAGCTCATAAGGTCAAGGCTAATTTAGGCTTGAAATTGTGATGGATATTAATGTTTCCCCATTAAGGTTTGATGTCAAACCGCAGTAAGGTTGAACTAAATAAGAATTACAATGAGAAAGTGTGTTGTTATGTTCACGGTATTGGTAGTGCTGCTAATAGTAGCAATGTATACCAATCAAGACGGGAAAAGTAATTTTGACAAGAATCGTTTAGGAAACGAACAATTTGTCGAAAACACAATGAATGAGCTTTCGGAAGAGTCAGTACTCACCTCAAAAAATTGATAGATATGAACGATTTGTTTCAATTTTTTATACGAGCAGGTAAATTTAGTTTTTGGATATTGTTTTCGTTCTTGTTCCTGTCTAGTGAAACGGTAGAAAATGGTTTTGTCAATGCCGAAAATAAAGACGGGGTTTATCCTATGATATCCGCTATGAGCGATGTAGACGAAGCATTGGCCATTCCTATGGTATTTGAAATGAATGATATAGCTTCTAAGAATGGTCGTTTGTATACTACACTCGAGTTAATGATGAACAATGCCGATAAGCGCGAAAATGTAATGGGTATTCTAGTTTCAATGTCTTCGGCCGATACCACCAATTTGTTGAAGAAATATACGGTACGGCCCAATGCAGAGAGTTTTCTACAAGATTTTAAGGGAGTGTTCGGTTTTGTCAATGTTGACGATTTGGGCGAAAAGCCTTTTTTTGCCTACAACGGCACCTTTACGGTCAATGAGTATAATGGACTGTCTATGAGTGGTGATATCCATATTCAGTTTCAAAATTTTGAGGGTCAAATCATTCAGGTGAAAAGAAAATTCACTGCCGTCAAAAAAGAGGTGGAGACCTATGAAAACATGCTTGCGAAACGCTAAGTTTTCTTGCATGTAGCGTTATTTGTAATATTCTACCAGTGATCAAGTTAGAATGTACAAATATGCTTGTGTATAGTGCGCGGTGTAAAGAAAATGCTTATTTTTACCATCCCCCCGATTGCTATAAGCCAAGTATGAGTACGCCTTAGGGCATAAATATAGAAGAATAGACCAAGCATAACTATATACAAAAAATCAATGGGGAACTAGCTACAATTTTATGAAACTGCCAACCAAAAAGGTACGGTTCTAGGCGTCGTGTTAAGATAAAGAACATGAATTGTCCGTCTAATGAAACCACTTTGGGGAACACTCGTCCAACTTGTTGGAAAAGTGATTGCTCGATTATAGGTTTCGGGGGAACTACCTGAATCAGCACCCTTTCTGGTAATAATCGATTTTGATACATTAGAGGAACCGTACGGTTTGGCGGTATCATACCTTATTTAACTTTGCCGGAAATTTATTTTTTCCGGCTTTTTTATGTTTATGTCTTTGCTGTAAAACGCTTGTTTTGAGCGAATTGTATTACTTTTTTCAAGAAAGGGTAAGAAGGGGTGTTTGCTATTGATACAAGAAATAGGTTCATCGGTACATAAAAATTTACCGATTGAACATGATTGATTGTGGCCTGGGTAAATTACAATCATATTTAGCATGAAAAATGAATACTCGTGTTAACCTTTTTGCGGCAGGGGTAACTAACCTAAACAGAACTGTTAAATATGAAAACTATGAACTATGTACTATTGACCACGATTATGCTGTTGAGCCTGTCGTGTACTCGAACAGAAGCTCCGGAAGAAGAGTTGACCGCTACCAATTTCGGATATTACCATTTTCAAGAGCCCCAATACCTGAATGGGGCAGAACTCTACAAATTGGGAACCATACAGAGCCTTACAGTGGTAAGACAGGAAATTGCGAAGTTGAAGGAAGGTATTGACCTTAACAAAGGGAGCAAGGGCGAGATTGCCAAGTTGGAAATGGCCCAAAAAAAAGAATCGGCGCTTAGTGAATATAAAACCGGGCTCGTTAGTATCGTTATGCCGAGGGGGGGCAAGTTCCCTCCAAGACCGCCAAGGGGTTGTTTTGACGACCCTCGATTAGGGTGTGTCCCGAAAATAAATATCAGCGACTTCAATGGCATTGAAATAACCGACGGTCTAGAAGGGGTCGAGGTAATTGTGGTGGACAAAAAAAACAATGTGCTGGCTAAGGGTTCTTCTCCCCAAAAGTTGAAAGATGGCAAAACGGTCATTATGCTTAAGGGAGATTTTAATGGAGATGCTACCATGCTTATCAAAAAAACGGATATACGCAAATTTGGTCAAGAAATTGTCTTGCAGGTGCCCGTTTATAAAGAATGAATCAATTTTTAATTCAATTAAAGTCCTTCCTTGTGTATCTTGTGAGGGACTTTATTTTATGAAATATCTACACTGTATAGGGTTTTTCTTTGTTTTTATCGCCCAAGGGGTCTCCCAAGTAGATTCAATCGGGTTAGATGAGGCATTCGGTCGTGCTTTTGAAAACCATTACACCAATAAAGACAGCGCCTATTTTTATTATGACAAGGTCATTTCTATGGCCGATGCGCAGGATAATTTAGATGTGCTGATGGGGGGACTTAGCTACTTGATCAATGCCAATAGTAATTTTTATGACCTTGAACAGTACGGAGACAATCTGGAGCGTATGGGCACACTGCTTGAAAGTGATGCCCGCCTTGATAGTTTTGCACTAAAACAGGTATACGAGCAAAGATTGCTTTTTGACAGGGGAAATTATCACTATAAGCTTAAAGACTATGTAACGGCCCAGAATTATTTTTTAGAACTCTATGGCCAACTGAAATCGATACCCCAAAATGAACTTACCGCCTTGGATATCGATACCTTATCCGCCATCTATAGCTTTTTAGGGCTGATACACCGGCACACGGGGAGATATGAACAGGCCGAGTTTTATTACACCCAAGATTTGAGGCTGATAGAAACGTATAGCGATAGTATTGAAGATGCCCGGTCGGTCGGTTTTAATACTAAAAAATTATTGTCGCAGGTGTATGAAGACCAAAACAACACGACAGAGGCCAATCGATTGTTACAGGAAGCCTTGATTTTTTACAAAACCAAGGTCGATAACCCGAGATTTAAGAATAACTTTCTGTCTACCTATATGCTCTTGGCCAAGAACTATATCAATCAAGAAGATTTTGATTCGGCCATAGCGGTTTTGAACGAAAACAATGTCATCAGGCCCGAAGACAATCCGTTTAAAAAGGAAGTCGATATGATATATGGTGATGCCTTTTTAGGAAAAAAGGAGTTCTCAACGGCCTTGTCCTATTATCAAAAGACCTTGAAGTCGTACCAAGAGTACCGACGCAACAAACCGCACCAAGATATAGCCGAGGCGTATGGGAAGATAGCCGAACTGCATTTACGGCGCATGGATTTTAAGCAAGGGCTGCAGGCGGTTCAAGACGCTTTTCTAAATGCCGGAAACCATATTGCCGATTCCGAAAGCAATCCTAGTCCCGATCAAACCTTTTCCAAAATCCAACTTTTGCATTTGCTCGATATAAAACTGCAGCTTTTACAAATGGCTTTGGGGAAAACCGGCGAGCTCAATTATGAAGAACAAGCTTTACGGACCAGTGACGCCATTTTGAAAACCTTTGATGCACTGAAAGGTGAATTTGACAGTAAACTGGACAAACAGTTTTTGGCCGAACGGGTCTATCCTATTTTTTACCGTATGCTAGCGATAGTGTATAGGAGTTATGAACGAAATCCTTCGTCAAAAACGATAGGGTTTGCGTTGAATATCGCGGAAAAAAACAAAGACTTTGTGTTGCTGGAAGCCCTGCGGAATGCCCAAGCGACAAAATATGGTGGCGTACCTCCACAATTGTTGAATAAAGAAGTGCAATTGAGGGCAGGCATCACCCATTTGGAAAAACAACTATTCGATGCTACGGATACCATTACCAACTATCAAGAACAATTATTCGACCTGAAACAAGAGTACTATGGTCTTTTGAAAAAACTGAGAACCGACTTTCCTAAATACTACGAGTTAAAATACGAGAGTGAACGTCTTGATCTGGCCGGCGTAAAGAAAAGGGTTTTGAAAGATGGCTCGGCATTGGTTTCCTATACCGTTGCCGATGATTGGCTTTACGTAATCATGTTGCATGGTCAGGGTGAAAAGTTCATAAAGCTCCCATTTGACCAAGACGACCAAAATAAAGTAAAAGAATTGTACCGATTGCTCTCCCATCCTTCCTTAACGGGTCAAGAACCTATCAAGGAACTCGGTGGCCAGCTTTTTGAAAAACTGCTGGAGCGGCCCTTGCGGGGCTTTGATGGTGAAGAGGTCACTATAGTTCCCGATGGGGTATTGCATTACTTGCCTTTTGATCTTTTAAGTGATAATGACGACTATGTTTTGAAAACCAAGAGTATCGGATATGCCAATTCGGTGGCTTCGCTGATGAAACTCAAGGCAAAAAGAAAAGCCGAAACGAATAGTGTATTGGCTTTTGCGCCGAGCTTCTCCGGAGAAGGACCGGTTCAGGGTGTGCGGCAATTCGGTAGGTTACTCTATAACGATGACGAGGTTTCTAAAATTGATCGTTTTTACCATACCGAAGTGGTTTTAGACGAAAAGGCCACCTTGTCCTATTTCAAGTCGAACCTTTCGCGTTATAATATATTGCACTTGGCTACCCATGCTTCGGCGAACGATGCCTTTCCCGACTATTCGTATCTCGCATTTAGTGCAGAGGCAGATAGTGTGCAGCATAATATCCTATATATAAAAGACTTGTACAACATCGCTTTAGATGCCGATATGGTTACCTTGAGTGCTTGTCAAACGGGTATAGGAAAACTGCAAAAAGGTCAAGGGATGCTTAGTTTGTCCAAGGGTTTTTATTATGCCGGGGCGAAATCTTTGGTCAATACGCTTTGGAAGATAAACGACAAGAGCAGTGTAAGGCTGATGGAGGATTTTTATGAAGGCTTATCCGAAGGAAAATCAAAAACAAGGGCCTTGCGCGATGCTAAATTGAAGTATTTGGAAAGTACTGATGACGAGCTTTTAAAACACCCTTATTACTGGTCGGCCTTTGTTGTTTCGGGTGACGGATCCCCCTTGTCGGACCATTCTTTTTGGTGGTACTGGGGCGCCGCTATACTGGCCTTGGTGGTGTTCTTAATTTGGTTTTGGAAACGCCGCACACAGATAAACCTTTAAAACAGGGGTTAATCCAATTCTTCCAATAATCGTTTGGCGGCAGCTGCCTTAAAACCGTTCTGTGAAACCAATTTTTGTAGTTGTATTTTACTTTCGTCAATACGGCCCAGTTTTAGGTCCGATAAGGCCAGGTACCAAATGGCCCGGTCTTTGAGTTCACCATCGGCCTCTATGTAGTTTTCTAAAAGTGGCACCGCTTCTTTGTGTTTTTGAAGCTGCATCAAGGTAATGGCTTCGTAGAATTGTATATAACCATCGTTGTTTTTTTCTTGAAGGGTCTTGAACAATGAAAGGGCCTCGGCATAATCTTCGTTTTCATAGGCGGTAAAAGCTCTAGTCTGTAGGTCTTCCAGTTCTGCACTTCGCTCAATGGGGTGGACTACATTTTCATAGGCCACAAAGTTGGCATTGTAAAGTTCGTCGGTGCTGTAGTTGTGGGTATTGAAGAATACGAACCATGACCCGATACCGACCAAAAAGATGATTGAGGCGGCCACGAGCCAGGGGCGTAAAGAAATGACCTTGGCTTCTTGTTTTGGTTCAGAAGCCGACATTGCGGCGAACATCTGTTTCACGGCTTTGCGTTCTTCCTTTTTGAGCGACTCTTGCAACTCGCGCTGAAATTTAAAATCCTCGGCAAACTGTACGTCCGTTTCTAAGAGATGGTCAAAATCCTTTTTTTGACTCTCGGTGAGAGAGCCTTCAAAGTAGCCATTAATTAAAGTGTCGTTATCCATTATGCTTAAGAATTAGGTCTTTTAAAGATTTGAGGCATCGTGATTTTTGGCTTTTCACTACGTTCTTGTTTTCATAGCCTTGTACACGCATTATTTCATCTATTTTTAGGCCCTCTAAATAAAACAGTTCTAGTATTTCACGGCATTTGTCGCCGAGTTTCTTAAAATTCTCCACTAATTTTTTTTGGTATTCATTGGGCCCTTCGTCTTCATGTACATCGTTAATGACGGTAATTTCGTTTTGGTCGAAAACGTAATCTTCGTCTGTTGTCAACTCCTTGGTATCCCTGAACTTTTTAAAGATCATAAACTTTCCTACGCTAAAAAGATAGGTCTTAAGACTACTTTTTAACTCATCTAATTTTCCTGATAGGGCGTTCTCGTATAAAACGATTATGGCATCTTGAAAAATATCCTCCAATACAACATCATCTGAAGTATATCGCGAGGCGAACCTGAAAAATTCAGATTTATACCCCGTGTAAACATCTTTCAGCGCATTCCTGTCCCGTTTTTTCATTTGGGAAATAAGCTGCCGGTCTTCCATTGGTGTTCGGTTGGTTAAAAAGTAAACATCCCTTAAATATAAATTTTTTTTATCGGGGATGTTGACCTTTTTGGAATTAGGGTATAAACGGATGTATAAAACAATAAAAACATACGATTATGAAAACAAAGAATGTAGTTTATATCGCACTTTTTGTCTTGCTCTTTGTAGCATGTTCCAAAGATGATGCCCCAGATCAACCCAATACCCAGGAAGAAACAGAGGAAGAATTGAACCTTGATAATTTAACAGGTTCATGGATTCGAATTGCCAGTAGCCTTCCGTCGAACGACGGAATGATTGTAGAGATGAAAGATGGGCAAGGTAAAATAGTCGATAAGGCCGGTTCTACCTTTGGTGTTGGAGATATAAAATGGAAAGACATTAAGCCAGAGGACCAAGAAAATTATATATATGAGGAACTCGGTAGTGATGCTGCCTATTACTCGGCTACTATGGAACTGAGGGAGGATGATACCCTGAGAATTTCTGTTGGCTCATCTGGGGCGGGTAATATTCAGAAATGGGTTCGGGAAGGCGAATATACGCCGATTGCTGACGCCGGCCCTGTAGAAACCCAAGAGCTTTCCTGTGAAATAAAGGAGGAGACGGTTTTAAAGAACGGTCCCGCTGCCGTAGACTATATTGTAAAATGTGTTCTCGATGTTACGGCCCCCTTGACAATCGAGCCGGGGGTAGTGATCGAATTTGCTGAAAATGCCGGTTTGGGCATCTATAACGAAGGAACCTTGAATGCTGTGGGCACTGATAACGAGCCGATTGTACTGCGGGGTAACAGCGACATTAAAGGATGGTGGCGCGGTGTTCATATCGAAACACAATCGGTCAACAATAAACTAGAGCATGTAACTATTGAAGATGCGGGTTCAGATTATGTCTACTGCTGTAATCAAGCGGCCAGTCTATTCTTAAAAGGAGCTAAAATAGCTCTTAAAAATGTGCATTTGACGAATGGAAAGGAAATAGGTCTGATGGCTTCCACAGGTACACAGCTTGAATCGTATAGTAATATAACAATCGACACCCACGATTCTTATCCGGCTGAAGTCAATGCCGAGGTATTGTCCGACCTAGATGGTATGGGCTCTGATTATAGCGGCAACGATAAAGATTTTATAAATGTTACTGGAGCTGCAATAAATAATCCGACTACATGGTATGAACTAAATGTTCCCTACTTATTGCCAGGTAAGGTGCTGGATGTGAAGTCAGGTTTGGTAATCAAGGCAGGAACAGAGATCGTTTTTAATGAAAACGGTGGTATTGGAATGTATAGCGATGGGTTTCTGACCGTTGACGGAAATGCAGATGCACCCGTTGTTATGCGTGGCCAGTCTCCTGTAAAGGGCTTTTGGCGCGGGTTGTATTTTGAAACCAACAGCCTCAATAACAAAATAGATTATTTAGAACTCTCCGATACCGGCTCAAATTATGTCTATTGCTGTAGGGAAAAGGCTGCCATTCTCTTTAATTCGGGAAAGGCCAGTATCTCCAATTCAACCTTAAGTAACGGAAAATCATATGGTATCGTGGCCAAGGATGGTTTTGAATTTGAAGAATACACTGCAAATACGATTACTACCCATGATGAGCCCCCCCTATTTATAGATCCATCGGTTGTCCGGTTTTTAGATGGAAGTACTTCTTCCTATACGGGAAATACCAAAAATTATATACTCATTGATGGAGGTAAGATCAAAGAAGAGACCACCATTTCCGCTACCGATATTCCTTATAGGCTGACGGAAAATAAGGTGCTTGACATCACCGCTGCCTTGAGTGTTTTGCCTGGTGTGATAATGGAGTTTGGTTCTGGTTCCGGACTTGGCGTGTATGATTCCGGTTCATTCAATGCCGTGGGTACGGCAGAGAAAAATATAATTTTTAGAGGTGTGGAAAATAGTGTGGGATATTGGAGAGGGATACATACCGAAACCAACAGTATCAATAATATTATCGATTACGCCGAAATCAGTAATGCCGGTTCAAATTACGTGTATTGCTGTAACGATAAAAGTGCCCTTTATGTAAAGTCCGGGAAAATGAAGGTTCAAAATACCTTGTTGGCCAATAGTGGTGGGTGCGGTATATATGTAAGGGCTGCTGCAACCCTTGAGGAGTCGAATTTAAACTATTCGAACAATAGCTCAGGTGATTTGTGTCAAGATTGATAATCGAAAATAAGTACCCATAAATAATTAATAACAAAAACAAGGAAAGCCATGAAAACAAATAGAACAAAAGAGATGTTTCTTTACGGATGTACCATACTGATGATTGCCTTTATGTGCAGTTGCAGCAAAGACAACCCTGTAAATCCTTTGGGAGGATGTGCCAGTGGCGTCTGGTCACAAAATATACTCGATGAAACTGCGGCCTTATCGGCTGCAGGTCAGGCTTATAGTGAGAATCCCACCGCAGAAAATTGTAATAAATACAAGGCGGCCGCCATAGATTATTTTAATGCATTAAAAGGTTGGGCCGATTGTGTGCCCGGCACCAATAAGGCCGAATATGATAAGGCCATAAAGGAAGCTAAGGAAAATGTTGATAAAGATGGGTGCGATTAATCGTACCCTTTTTCTAACCGAAATATGAAGAGTTATGAAATCAATAATGAAGATTTTAGGGATTTGTCTGATGGTTTTCGGGCTGAATTCTTGTTTGGGCGAAGCCAAAGAAAAACTTGGCAAGGCAAAGAAACAGATATCGAATACGTCTAAGTTGGTCAATGAGACGACGAAAGCTCAAGATAAAATTGAAAAACTTAAGAATGCTGTGCCACTGACCAACGATCAACTTAAGGGCTGGCTTCCTGAAAACTTATCGGGTATGAAACGAACGGCTTTTAAAGTCGGAAGGGTGGGAGCGTATCAAGTGAATTCCGTCGAGGCGACCTATGGGAATCTTGACGATAAGAAAAAGTTGAAGGTTTCGGTAATCGATGGCGCAGGGCCTATCGGTAGTATGATGGCGGCAGGGTATGGAATGCTGGGAAATTTCGATATGGAAGAGGAAGATGCCGTCAAGCATAGGCAAACTGTTGAGGTCAAGGGTATAAAAGCACAACAGACCTATAAAAAAAAGAGCAACGATACCCAGCTCATGTTCGCCTATGATGAGCGCTTCTTGGTAACGATAAATGCCTATAAAATGCAACCTGACGAGACTTGGGACTTGGTTCACAAGCTTGATTTGGTCGATTTGACCGAGATGGCCGAGTAAAACTCATTCAATAGCACTTAAAAACAAAAAATCATGAAAAATTCAGAGACCAAAATTGATACGGCCCAAACCGCGGCCACGACGGATGAAAATGATAAAACCATTGCCATACTGGCCTATATTACCGTTATCGGCTTGGTCGTGGCGTTTGTGATGAACAATGAGAAAAAACAAGAGTTTGCCAGGTACCATATTCGTCAGTCGGTCGGACTTTGTATTACAGGATTGTGTTTGGGGATTATCGGCCTCATACCTATTTTGGGATGGTTGATAAACATACTTGGTGTTTTTGTATTGCTTTATATGTGGGTGATGGCGCTTATGAACGCTTTAAACGGAAAGGAAAGCCCTGCGCCTATTCTAGGAAAGAAATATGAGGTTTGGTTTAAGGGGGTCTAAGGGGTGACCGTTATCCCATAAAAATTGAAGGTAGACCGTTGATACGGTGTGCCTTCTTTTTTATCGATTATGCGATAGTTTCGTCAACGGGCCTACTTTTTGTGCTTCAAAACTTTGATGCCTAAACTTTTTTGAATAAAAGGGCTTTTCTTCTATAGTTCTTCTAATGGTTTTCATTGCCGTTCCGAGGCAGGCCTAGTCGCCGATACTTCAAGACATATTGCGGAACGCCTATTAGCCCTTGTCGCTTATTTACGGTGTATGTGGAAAAAGGGGAACCACGGTATTTGTCGGTAGAAACGAAAATGTTTCGTCAATGGTGTTAACCTTGGCTTTGGAGGAACATTAATCTTAAAACGTAGGAAAATGAAAAAAACACTACTTCTCGTATTGCTGTGTCTTGGCGTGGGCGGCTCTTTTGCCCAGTCCATAGAACGGAGCGTAATAAGTAACGTGGGCGGAACCATGGCGACGAGCACTATGTCCGTAAGTTTCACCATAGGCGAGCCTGCGGTGGGCTTGTTGATGGAAACCAATTCCGTAGATCAAGGTTTTTGGGCCGGAAAGGGCATTTGGGTCATGCCGATGACCCCTGGCGAGGAACCCTTGGATATTTTGGTATATCCTAATCCTGTGGTAGAGGAAGTCACCGTTTTTACAGGTCGCAACGAGGTGTACGGTATTGAACTATTTGCCGTAAACGGACAGCAGGTCTTCACTCAAAAAATCGACGAGCTCGAGTTGGAATACAAGGTTGATATGGCCTATATGGCAAAAGGGGTATATGTGTTAAAACTCTACCTGGAGGGCCGTTCGGAAACTAAAGAATATAAACTGATTAAAGAATAGGGCCATGAAAAGAAAATACTATCGAATACTTACCGTGCTTTCATTGTTGTTCTTGGGAACCTTAATGGTTCAGGCGCAGCAAAAAAACTTTATCAATTACCAAGGGGTAGCCCGTAATTCCGATAACGAATTAATGGCGCAAGAGACCATGGAAATTAGTATTGCCTTAAAATTTGGTAGTGCCGATGCGGTCGTCCAATACCAAGAAAGCCATTCGGTAACGACCGATGCCAACGGGGTCTTTAGCTTGCAGATCGGAAGTGGCAATAGGAGTACCGGTAGTTTTGCCAATTTGCCTTGGGGCGAAGCTACATTTGTTACCGTTTCGTTCAATGGTGCGGAGGCCGGAACTACGGAACTTATGGCGGTGCCCTATGCGATGGCTTCTGGAGATAAGAGATGGACCGTGAACGGGGCGGATATTGAAAATGTAAATACAGGGGGAGTTAAGGTCAAGGGTGACCTTGAGGTTTTGGGAAGCCTGGGTTTGAGGCAGGGCAATGAAGTTGATGGAATATCGGATGATGAGGGG
This sequence comes from Zobellia galactanivorans, assembly GCF_000973105.1. Classification (NCBI taxonomy): domain Bacteria; kingdom Pseudomonadati; phylum Bacteroidota; class Flavobacteriia; order Flavobacteriales; family Flavobacteriaceae; genus Zobellia; species Zobellia galactanivorans. Next base: position 2,224,733 of record NC_015844.1, read on the forward strand.
CTGGCGGAGAACAGCGATAGGGTACTACCCACGCAAAAAGCCGTTAAGACCTATGTAGACAACCGTTTGTCCGGCGGAGGGGGTGTTGCCCAGAATGCTTCGGAAGTTCCCTATAGCAATGCTGGGTCTGGCCTTGTGTCCGAGAATGTTCAAGACGCCTTGGATGAAATCGCATCCTCTGGCGGAGGGGCCGATGCTGATGCCGACCCCACCAATGAAATTCAAGATATTAGCCTTGTGGGTACCGATTTGGGCATAACCGGTGGGTCGACAATAGATTTGTCTGCCATAATACCGCCCGGAGGTACGGATGACCAAAATGCCTCGGAAGTTCCTTTTGACAATGCGGGTACCGGCCTAGCGGCGAGCAATACACAGGCGGCCATAGAAGAACTCGCATCAGGGGGATTGGTAGATACCGATAATCAAGGCTTGGTTTTGACCGGTGATGTGCTGACTATTGAAGACGGTACCGGCTCGGTCGATTTGGGTGATTATGTGGATGTAACCGCGGAAAACGGATTACTGACAGGTAACGGCTCCGCCATAAAAGGCTTGGTCGGAACCAGTGATGGCCAAGTGGCCAAATGGGATGCGGGTTCGGGACAATGGGTCGCGGGTAACGACGAGGTGGGCGCCGGTGGCGGAGGCACGCTGTGGGAAGAAGACGGGAGCGATGTGTACTATACCGGGGGAGATGTGGGAATAGGGACGGCCTCGCCCAGTGCGCAGCTGCATGTCGTTGGGGCCACCGCCAACCCCGTAATGCTCGAGACCGATGATGTGCGCAACTGGGTCAGTTACGATACGTCCAACGGTTATATTGGGTATTCAGGTGTTTTTTCGGGAGCCAGGGATATGGATTTTGGTACGGGGAGTGGCAATAGCACCGGAAAAGTCCATTTGGTGACCAAGGCCGTCCCCAGGTTGACCGTTGAAGCCAATGGCGATGTACAGGTGCGAAGCTTACAAGGTTCGGGCGAACGAAACGTGGTGGCCGATGCCAATGGAAATTTGAAAATTAGCGAGCCTGTAGTATTTAAGTATAAAGGGTCAGGTTTTGCCGTTAAGGATTTGGACGGGAACACTGTAATTGAGGCCGATATATGGGAAAACAAGATATATGACACCACCGACAGTTTCAATAGAACCACAAAAAGGTTCGTATGTCCCGAGGAGGGATATTATTTCCTACATGCCAGGGTAGATCAGTCAAATGCCATAAGCAGCGCATTTTTTGGGATTAAATTCAATATCCAAAATAATTGGTTAGATGGGTCAACGGTCGACGGAGACACCGTGGATACCGAGGTAAGCGGAATTTTTAAGTTAAACGCCGGGCAAGAGGTCTACGTAGAAATGCGTAATTACAGTGCCGGCCTAGATTCCCGCATCGATGGTTTTGGCAGTTTCTTTGAAGGGTATAGAATAAATTAGGGGTAGCGGTCTTGGTCGACCATGGCCTTCTAAAAATTAAACCAAAAAGTATGTTTTTATATACTTTTTGGTTTAATTTTTTTTGTTCGATTTCTACATCAAATTTGTTGTAAGGGGTATTTGTTGCGAAGGTCAGTGTATATACAATGCGAGGCTACATTTCAACAATTCGTGTTAAAAACTTTGTAGCCAAAATGATGAAACAGCCCATATATTTTGGCGGTTTTTTGCCATCTTTGTTATTCCATCACAAAGGAAGACTTTTCTTCCCAATACACGAATTTTTTAAAACCGCTTTGATATGTCCGCAGCCCTAGAGCCTATTTTGGAAGAGAATAACGACCGCTTTGTAATCTTTCCTATCAAACATCACGATTTGTGGGAATGGTACAAAAAATGCGAGGCTTGTTTTTGGACAGCGGAGGAAATTGATTTACATGAAGACCAAAACGATTGGGACAATAAATTGAGTGAAGATGAGCGGTACTTCATTAAACATATATTGGCCTTTTTTGCGGCTTCCGATGGCATCGTTAACGAAAATTTGGCCGAGAACTTTGTAAGCGAAGTGCAATACGCCGAAGCAAAATTTTTCTATGGTTTTCAGATTATGATGGAGAATATTCACTCTGAAACCTATTCGCTTCTGATCGATACCTATGTGAAGGACGAAAAGGAAAAAGCCCTTCTCTTTAGGGCGATAGAAAATTTTCCGGCCATCAAGAAAAAGGCGGATTGGGCATTGAACTGGATCGAGTCTCCAAGTTTTGCAGAAAGGTTGATTGCTTTTGCAGCGGTTGAAGGTATCTTTTTCTCAGGGGCTTTCTGCTCTATCTTTTGGTTGAAAAAAAGAGGGTTGATGCCGGGACTTACCTTTTCAAATGAATTGATTTCCAGGGATGAAGGTATGCATTGCGATTATGCCGTGCACTTGCACAACAAGCACCTGGTCAATAAAGTGCCTAAAGAACGCATCACCCAAATTTTGACCGATGCATTAGATATTGAGCGTGAGTTTATTACCGAGTCGCTTCCTGCAAGCTTAATCGGGATGAACTCCAAGTTAATGACCCAATACCTAGAGTTTGTAACGGATCGGCTTCTTGTCGAGTTGGAATGTGATAAGGTTTACAACGCTACCAATCCGTTTGACTTTATGGATATGATTTCCCTACAAGGAAAGACCAATTTCTTTGAGAAACGCGTTTCCGAATACCAAAAAGCGGGTGTTTTGAACAAAGAAAAGGATGATGACGCGCAGAAAATAAGCTTCGACGCAGATTTTTAAATAGTTTAAAACCAAAGGCTCTTAGCTATAAAGGGTTCTTTGTTCCCAATTTTGAAACTGTTAAAATCTTTAACAGTTAGACCTAATCAAACCAAAATAATACCTCACTAAAACGTAGTTAAATGTTTGTAATCAAAAGAGACGGCAGAAAAGAAATGGTCATGTTCGATAAGATCACGGCCCGAGTTAGAAAATTGTGTTACGGCCTAAATGGCCTTGTCGATCCCTTAAAGGTCGCTATGCGTGTCATAGAAGGACTTTATGATGGGGTTACCACTTCTGAGCTCGATAATCTGGCGGCCGAGATTGCGGCAACGATGACCACTACCCATCCTGATTACGCTAAATTGGCCGCCCGTATATCGGTCTCTAACCTTCATAAAAACACTAAAAAGTCCTTCTCCGAGACAATGAAGGACCTTTATGAGTATGTTAACCCACGTACCAATAAAAAGGCGCCATTACTGTCGGACGAAGTATATAAGGTTATTTCCGAAAATTCCGAAAGACTCGATTCGACCATCATTTACAACAGGGATTTCGGATATGACTATTTTGGCTTTAAGACTTTGGAGCGCTCTTATCTCCTGAAGATTAACGGTAAGATTGCCGAGCGTCCGCAGCATATGCTTATGCGTGTTTCCGTGGGGATTCACCTTAACGACCTTGATGCCGCCATCGAGACCTATGAGCTCATGTCTAAAAAGTACTTTACCCATGCCACGCCAACGCTTTTTAATTCGGGTACCCCAAAACCACAAATGTCTTCTTGCTTCTTATTGGCTATGAAAGACGATAGCATTGATGGTATCTACGATACATTAAAGCAAACGGCGAAGATTTCGCAGTCGGCCGGGGGTATAGGCCTTTCTATTCATAATGTACGTGCTACAGGCTCTTATATCGCGGGAACGAATGGAACATCCAATGGAATCGTACCCATGCTTCAAGTGTTTAACGACACGGCACGATATGTGGATCAAGGCGGAGGAAAGCGTAAAGGGAGTTTCGCTATCTATATGGAGCCTTGGCATGCCGATATCTATGCCTTTTTAGATTTGAAAAAGAACCATGGTAAAGAAGAGATGCGTGCGCGTGATCTCTTTTATGCGATGTGGATTTCCGATCTCTTCATGAGAAGGGTAGAGGCGAATGAGGAATGGACATTGATGTGTCCGAACGAATGTCCGGGATTGTTTACGCACCACAGTGAAGAGTTCGAGGAATTGTACCTTAAGTACGAAGCTGAGGGCAAGGGAAGAAAGACCGTAAAGGCCCGTGAACTTTGGGAGAAAATATTGGAGTCCCAAATCGAGACCGGAACGCCTTATATGCTATACAAAGATGCGGCCAACAGAAAAAGTAACCAGAAAAACTTGGGTACCATACGCTCGTCCAACTTATGTACTGAAATAATGGAATATACCTCACCGGACGAGGTGGCCGTATGTAACTTGGCATCCATTGCATTGCCAATGTTCGTTAAGAACGGAAGTTTTGACCATAAAGAGTTGTTCAAGGTTACCAAAAGGGTGACCCGAAACTTGAACAAGGTCATTGATAGAAATTACTATCCCGTTAAGGAGGCCGAAAACTCCAATATGAGGCACAGACCTATCGGGCTGGGCGTACAGGGGCTTGCCGATGCGTTTATTATGTTGCGCTTGCCGTTTACTAGCGATGAGGCCAAAAAATTAAACCAGGAAATCTTTGAGACCCTTTATTTTGCGGCCGTTACCGCTTCTATGGAAATGGCCAAGGAAGAAGGTCCGTATTCTACCTTCGAAGGGTCACCAATATCGCAAGGGGAATTTCAGCATAACCTTTGGGGGGTAAAAGACGAAGAACTTTCCGGAAGATGGGATTGGGAAAAACTTCGCAAAGAAGTAAAAAAGAACGGTGTTCGCAACTCTTTGCTTGTGGCGCCTATGCCTACGGCTTCCACTTCACAGATTTTAGGGAATAACGAGTGTTTCGAGCCTTATACCTCCAATATTTATACGAGAAGGGTGCTTTCTGGAGAGTTTATCGTAGTGAACAAGCACCTATTGGAAGACTTGGTGAACTTGGGCCTTTGGAACGAGAATATGAAGCAAGAGCTTATGAGGGCCAACGGTTCTATACAGCATATAGAGACTATTCCCCAAGACATCAGGGACCTTTATAAGACGGTATGGGAGCTTAGTATGAAAGATATTATCGATATGAGCCGTCAGAGAGGTTATTTCATTGATCAGAGCCAGTCGTTGAACTTGTTCATGGAGAATGCGAACTACGCCAAATTGACTTCAATGCACTTTTACGCATGGAAAAGCGGCCTAAAAACAGGAATGTACTATTTACGTACCAAGGCGGCCGTAGATGCGATCAAGTTTACCTTGGATAACAGCAAGAAAAAAGCGGCACCGGTCAGTGTGGCTGCCGAGGCGGAAGCTGCGGCAACAACACCACCTGTTGAAGCTGCTGCGGAAATGGAAGTGAAGGCTACTCCGGTTACACAGGAGCAGGAGTTGGATATTCAACCTATGACACCACAAGAAATGAAAGAAATGATCGCTCGTGCCAAAGAAGGGCAGGCGGACGATGATTGTTTAATGTGCGGCTCCTAGGCTTAACAGAAGATATATTGAATAACCCCGGCTTTCGGCCGGGGTTTCTTGTTTTCTGGAGGTAAGGCCTGTAAAATCTTTGGAGTGCTCTCTAAAGCTTGCTAAAGGCTTGATTTCTGTAAAGGAGGAGGAAGGTTAGAGGGTGAAATCTTGTATATGCACTTGTTGCCGGGTCAAGGCTAGGCCCGCCTTTTAAAAAAATAACTAAAAGTTATTATTTTTCTAAATAAGGTCTAGCTACTACCGATAAAAGATATGCAGCTATATAAACGATGAGTATAATGATGTATTTGTCCATGTTGCCCCCAAAATGATTCTATACTATATACGTACGGAAATCATTAAAAAGATTACATAAAACTGTCGAAAATGCCTTTTTTTGGCAAAAATTTAGCAATTCGTTTAAATATGCGGCATTTATAGACGAATTTGACTTGTGCCCATGGCACGATCGGCCGAATACACGATTTGTGGGTTTTCTTTTTGAACTGGCTCGTCGGCACGAGTGAGTTTTTTCGATTGCTTCTTGTTAAAGTAGTAAAATGCCACTTTTGACATTAGCATGAGAGCTGCGTAGGTGATGAGTAAGTAGATGTATGAAGCCATACAGGGACAACGTTCGACTTTTTAGCTATCTTATAGCTTTAGTATGTTCTAGGTCGAAAAAGGTCAAAAAACTCGTTGAAATGCACAATTGGCTTTTTTTACTGCCGTTAAAGTGCATTTTTTTAACAAATTTGGGCCTATAAAGAAAACAGCCCCACCTTGATCAAAGGCAGGGCTGCGGTAAATATTGTTCGCTGTTTGTTCTATAAAAATGAATCTTCTTGTTTGTAGGCATCGATTACGGCTTGCTCACCGGCCTTACCTTCTTTAGAATTTCCGTGTTCCATGCCCAATACGCCGTCAAACCCTTTTTCGTATATCCATTTGAATACGTTTTTGTAGTTGATTTCACCGGTTGTAGGCTCTTTTCTCCCTGGGTTATCCCCAATTTGGATGTAGGCTATTTCATCCCAGGTGAGTCCCATATTATGGATAAGATGCCCTTCGGTTTTTTGCATGTGGTAGATGTCGAACAAAATTTTACAGGCGGGGCTATCGACACCCTTGCATATCATATAGGTTTGGTCGGAGTTCTGTAAATACAGGTCGGGTGAATCGGATAGGGGCTCCAGTACCATGGTGAGTCCATGAGGTTCTAAGATTTCCGCACCTCGTTTTAGGGCTTCGATAACGTTGCCGTCTTGTACGCCAATGGGTAGTTTTCTTTCAAAGCCACCGGGTACAACGGTCATCCATTTGGCATTAACGCGTTTTGCGGTTTCTACGGCTCTTTTACATCCGTCTAAAAAGATATCTATATATTCTTGCTTTCCGGCGGCCAGGGTGTTCTTCATATTACCGCCTTTGTCGATAACGAATACGCCCATGGTCATTCCTCTTTTGGCCAAGGTTTCCCCTATTTTGTTCTGCATGGCCACATCGCGTTTCATCATACCATTGTCCTCGAAGGCGGTAAAACCTTGGTCGGCCATAAAGTTGATCTGATCGATGGGGTCATCGCCCGCCAATGCCTTGAACATGCCCAAATGCGGCGCATATTTTAGGTTGAATTTATGGGGTTTTGACTTGGTGCTGCTAAGGTTAGGGTAGGCAAGGCTGCCTGCCATGGAGAGGGCTCCAGTGCTAAGGGCCGTTTTCTGAATAAAATTTCTTCTTTTCATTTTGTATGGATTGGATGATATAAAAAAATAAAGGGCCGAAAGTAAACTTACGATTACCATCGGCCCTTTTTATGGTTCTATGTCAGAACTTATTTTAGAGCGACCACGCTCTTCCGCCGGTCAGTTCTTTGGTATCTGCACAACCTATATATTCCCCTGGAACGGGGAGATAGGCCAAGACCTTTTCCCCAACGTACTCTGAGGTCTTATAACCCCAAATGGTCATACCCCTAAGGTTGTTGGCAAACGCAAAACGGGCTATGCCATCTTCAAGAAGGGGCTGTTTTCCTTCGGCTATAGCTTCGTTGTATTGTTTGATGGACTTGAAGTTGCTCACTTCTTCTTCCTTGGTAGCTTTTAAGGCATCGGCCAATACGGGCTCAAGGTCTTCGGCGGTTAAATCTGCCGCTTTCTCCTTGCCTGAATCTTTGAGGGCCTTTTCTAAAAACCTGTCCATAGACATTTTAAGGAAGTCTTGCTGTTCTTTCTCCATAACCTGGTCGGCAAAACGATCTATAAATAGATGTACTTGGGTTTCCGAGGCCGATGGGGTATCCGTTTTCGGTAGGATAATATCTACCAATTGGGTCAAGGCGGCACCTTGTTCCTTTGTAAAAAAGTCAGGAGTCCATTCCAGTACGGTCTCGCCCTTACAACTTTGGACAATGCTGATCAGAGTGGGGGTGGCCACGGTGTAACCGAGGGCCATACCCATATTCTTGAGTGCTTTTCTTCTATCCATTATATATTTCCTTTTTTGAGTTCGTTTACGGCGTGATTCGCTGCCCTTGCCGTAAAAGCCATATAGGTTAATGAAGGGTTCACACAACTTGCGGAGGTCATAAATGATCCGTCGGTTACATAAACATTGGGTACATCGTGAATCTGGTTATAGCCGTTTAATACGGAGGTCTTTCTGTCCCTTCCCATACGTGCCGTACCCATTTCGTGGATACCAAGGCCTAGGCCGGTTTCGCGGTCGTGACCCTTAACGTCCCTTACACCTGCTTTTTCAAGCATTTCAATAGCTGACTCCATCATGTCTTTACGCATGTTCAACTCGTTTTCCTTGAATCCTGCGTCAAAAGTAACGGTCGGTAATCCCCAGCTGTCCAATTTGTCGTAATCAAGGGTCATACGGTTGTCTTCGTACGGCAGTACTTCACCGAAACCACCGATACCGATGGTCCATCCACCTGGTTTTAAAATGGCATCTTTCAGGTCTTTTCCGTAGGATAGTTCGGCAATTAATTCTTCCCAATTGCCTCTGCTCGCACCACCTTGGTAGCCGAAGCCACGCTTGTAGTCTTTTCTGTTGGTATCACCTCCCAAGTTTCTGAATCGGGGAATGTATACACCATTAGGTCTGCGGCCCTTGTAATATTTATCGTCAAAACCGTCGAATTTACCTGAAGCGCCCACTCCTAAGTGGTGGTCCATGATGTTGCGGCCCAATTGGTCGGAATCGTTACCCATACCATTAGGGAAGCGGTCTGATTTTGATTGCATTAATATAGATGTGGAAGCTATGGAAGAAGCACAAAGGAAAATCACTTTGGCCTTGAACTCGAAAGCTTCTTTACTTTCCCTGTCGATTACCTTTACGCCCGTGGCACGTTTTGTGTCTGGGTCGTACATTACTTCGTGTACTATGGAATCAGGGCGCAAGGTCATATTTCCTGTTGCTTCCGCCGCAGGTAAGGTCGATGAAAGGCTACTGAAATATGCTCCAAAAGGACAGCCTCTTATACATCTATTTCTAAATTGACATTTTGAACGGCCATCGAAGTTTTTGGTTCCCGTGATATGGGCGACCCTACCAACGGTTACGGTACGACCGTCAAAAGACTCCGCTACTTTTTCCTTAAAATGCTCTTCAACGCAGTTGAGTTCCATTTGGGGAAGAAAGTTGCTGTCGGGCAATTGTGGTAAATTCAATGCCTCTCCACTAACACCGATATAATCTTCTACTTTGGCGTACCAAGGGGCGATATCCTTATATCGAACCGGCCAATCAACGGCAATACCATCGTTTTTGTTGGCTTCAAAATCGATGTCGCTCCAGCGGTAACTCTGTCGACCCCATTGCAAGGAACGTCCACCAACGTGGTAACCACGCATCCAGTCGAAACGCTGTATTTCGTTATACGGATGTTCAAGGTCGTTTACGAACCACATCTTACTTGCGGCATTGGTCGTATAACCTGTTCGGTTCTGTTTCGGTTGTTTTGCGATGTCCTCTTTTGTTGGCTTTCCTCCGTTAGGGAAATCCCAGGGGTCCATGTTCGCAGTTTCATAGTCTTCGATGTGCTTCACCATACGTCCGCGCTCCAGCACCAAGGTTTTTAGTCCGGCTTCACATAGCTCTTTTGCAGCCCAGCCACCACTTATACCTGTACCTACTACAATCGCGTCATATGATTCTTGCTCTTCGTTGTAATAAAATTTGCTCATGTACAAAATTGTTTAGTCCATAAATTTATTAAATATTAAATTAATTTTCTACATTTATTCGCTATACATCTTGTTAAGGTCGTACAATAAAGGGTAATCTGCCTCCAAATCCTTATAATTCAATAAACTAATCGTAAATAATGAAAAGAAGAAACTTTATAAGAAATAGCTCTAATGCCGGTTTGGCCCTCTCAATTTTAGGTCTTGCGGCTTGCAAGGGAACCAAAAAAGAGGAAAAACAGATAGAGGCTGCATCGGAAACTGAAGAAGTCGAAATAGAACCTTTCTTTAAATTATCTTTAGCACAATGGTCTATACATAGAATGGTCCGAGAGGATGGGGTAGACCCATATACGTTTGCGGAAAAGGCCAAAAAATGGGGCTTTTCTGGTTTGGAATATGTCAGTCAATTATATAACCCCGAGCTGTCCGATGCAGGTTATTCGGAAGAGGCCATGGCGGCTTTTGTGGAAAAATCGAACGCCGAGGCCAAAAAGCATGGGCTGCAGAATGTTTTGATCATGATAGATGGCCAAGGCAACCTGGCCGTTAGCGATGAAAAGGAAAGGGACGAGACCGTAGAAAAACACAAAAAATGGGTGGATGCCGCAGCTGCAATGGGTTGCCACTCCATTCGTGTTAACCTGAGCGGAAGCAATGACCCAGAAGAGTGGAAAAAGAATTCTATAGATGGTCTTACAAAACTGTGTACCTACGCAAAGGGAAAAAATATTAATATTCTTGTAGAAAACCATGGAGGGTTATCTTCCAATGGGGCCATGCACGCCGAGGTCATGAAGGCTGTGGCAATGGATAATTGCGGCACCTTGCCCGATTTCGGGAATTTCTGTATTACCCGTAAAAAGGGCACGCGGGAGTGTGAGCTTATGTACGATAAATACAAAGGCGTAAAAGAGTTGATGCCCTATGCCAAGGCGGTAAGTGCCAAATCGCATGATTTTGATGCAGAGGGCAATGAAACCGAAATCGACTATGTGAAAATGCTTCAAATGGTAAAAGACCATGGGTATACGGGTTTTGTGGGGGTCGAATATGAAGGAAACGGCTTGAGCGAGGAAGAAGGAATTATGGCTACCAAAGAACTGTTGCTAAAAGCATCAAAAGAAATCAAATAACTTAAAATAGATATCCGTTACCGTGAAAGTATTTTTCAATCAGCTGTTCGACTATAATTTCTACTGTAACAAAAAGCTCATTGAAGCTTGCACGGCACTGGAAAGTGTTCCTCGAAAAAGTATAGCACTCTTTAGTGATGTTTTGAACATGCATCATATCTATAACGAATATATCGGTAAGGGGCAACCTACCTATCAGTTGGGGCAGTTGCACGATTTGGGTACATGGGGTGACCTTCATTACGAAAACCAGCGCAATTCCTTTGAGATTACCTCGGCCACCGATGATTTTGACAAACGTATTGATTATGAGGATGCCGAAGGGAAACTCTTGATCCATACGGTGCAAGACTTACTTTTTCATATCATTAATGAGTCGGCCTATTATAGAAGCCTTATAGAAGTGGATTTCAAGGCGAATGGGTTGGAGTTCTTTCGAACGGATTATATGACCTATAAAAATTAAGGCTTCGCAATGACTATAAAGATTAAGGCACAGCTTTCGTTAATGATGTTTTTGGAATTCTTTATCTGGGGTGGTTGGTTCGTGACCTTGGGTATATATCTTCCAAATAGTTTAGGCTCTACAGGCAGTGAAATCGCCCTGGCTTATTCGACACAATCTTGGGGCGCTATTTTAGCGCCCTTTATTATTGGACTTATTGCCGATAGGTATTTTAATGCGGAACGTATTTTGGGGGTGCTGCACTTAATAGGTGCTGCGCTTATGTACGCCATGTACCAAGCGACCGATTTCTCGGGATTTTTCCCATTTCTGCTCGCTTATATGATTATGTATATGTCTACTTTGGCCTTGGTGAATTCGGTTTCTTTTAATCAGATGAAAGACCCGGCCAAAGAGTTTTCCTTCGTGCGTGTCTTCGGAACTATAGGATGGATCACCGCCGGATTGCTCATCAGTTTTTTTAATTGGGATTCACAAGAAGGTATTACCGAAGGGTTTTTGCGCAATACGTTTTTAATGGCTTCAGTATCATCGGCTATATTGGGTGTGTTTAGTTTTACTTTACCTAAAACGCCGCCAACCGCAGATAAATCACAAAAAATAAAACTATCGGATATTCTGGGCCTCGATGCTTTGGCATTATTAAAAGACCGTAATTTCTTGATATTCTTTTTGGCCTCGGTATTCATCTGTATTCCCTTGGCCTTCTATTATCAGCATGCGGGACAGTTTTTGGGGGAAATCGGAGTCGCCAACCCTGCGGGAAAAATGACTATTGGGCAAATTTCCGAGATTCTTTTTCTCTTGCTCCTGCCCTTCTTTTTTAAACGGTTCGGTTTTAAAATGACCATTGTAGCGGCTATGTTGGCCTGGGGGCTTAGATACCTAATGTTCGCCTTTGGCGATACGGGAGAACTGGTCTTTATGTTGCTGACGGGGATAGCCTTGCATGGTGTTTGTTACGATTTTTTCTTTGTTTCCGGACAGATTTATACGGATAGTAAAGCAGGGGCAAAATACAAAAGCGCAGCTCAGGGCCTGATTACTTTAGCGACCTATGGCGTTGGTATGCTCATAGGTTTCTGGATAGCCGGAGCCATTACGGATACCTATGTTATGGATGGCGGACAACACGATTGGAGTACGATTTGGCTGTATCCTTCCGCTTTTGCGTTTCTAGTGCTACTGCTGTTCTCCATTTTGTTCAAAAATGAAAAAATAGCCTATAAATCATAGTTATTTTATTAAATTCAAACTCTTAAAAAATAAAGAACACAAAAAGTTCAAATAGCGACTTTTTACTAATTAAAAGGATTACAAAATGCCAAAAAAAATCAGACTTGGAATTTTAGGAGGAGGAGGAGACTCTCTAATAGGTGTACTACATCGTGTAGCATCGCATATTAATGACAACTATCAAATAGTAGGAGCGGTATTCAACCCTGATTTTGAGCAAAATATGGCTTTTGCCAAGGAGATTGACGTGCCTACCGATCGTATCTATAAAGATTTTGATACGATGATCGAAGAAGAAATGAAGCTTCCTGAAGACGAGCGTATTCAGGTTTGTTCGGTGTTGACGCCGAACTTTCTTCATTTTCCTATGGCATTGAAACTGTTGGAAAACGGTTTTCACGTGATTTGCGAAAAACCTATGACCACCTCATTGGAGGAAGCTAAAAAACTACAGGCCGCCCATGAAAAGGCGGGTACCGTTTTTGCATTGACCCACACCTATACCGGTTACCCAATGGTACGCCAAATGCGTGAAATGATCAAGAATGGGGAGTTGGGAAGGATCCACAAAGTAGACGCCGTTTATTATCAAGGATGGATCAATGAGATAATCCACGATCAAGAGAAGCGTTCTTCGGTTTGGCGTCTAGACCCCAAAAAGGCAGGAATCAGTTCTTGTATAGGAGATATCGGGGTACATGCCTTCAATATGGTAGAATACACTACAGGCTTAAAGATCAAGTCTATTTTGAGCGACTTCAATTATTTGTATGAGGACAACCAGATGGATGTTGATGGAACGGTTCTTATCAGAATGAGCGACCATGTTAAAGGGGTTATTCGAAGTAGTCAAGTAGCCACGGGTGAGGAAAATGGCCTAGGAATCGCTATATATGGGGAAAAAGGAGCTTTCAGATGGGAGCAAGAGAATCCTAATTACCTGTATGTCCTGAGCGATACCAAACCTACGCAGGTGTATAAGCCAGGTCATGCCTATAACAGCGAGCTTTCTTTAGGTGGCACAAAACTTCCTCCGGGACACCCTGAAGGTATTTTTGATTCTATGGCGAATATCTACCTTGGTGTAGCCAAAGCGATAAGAGGTGAGCAGTATGATAGCGGTGAGTATCCGACCATGACCGATGGTGTTCGTGGTATGAATTTTATTGAAGCTACCGTAGAGTCTAATAAAAACGGAAATACTTGGGTGGAATTGGAAGACTAAATAGTCTAAAGAAAATCCGCAATAAATAAGAACCCCCGAAAGCATTTGACTTTCGGGGGTTTTTGTTTTAAACTTGTTCAATCGATGAAAAACTCCTATTTCACCGGTTGTATCATAAAACTAAAAGATAAATTATCTGGTTTAATTTGATATTCTTCGTGTGGTAATAGTCCCCAGCTGTTATCGCCTCCAACACCCATTTGGCTATAATCTATATTGATGTTGATAAGGTCTCTTTGAGGGATGTCATAGGTGTGGCGTTGTTGTTTTTCCATACCCTCATCAAAGTCGGAATTATATTGATTGTGGGCACTGAATCCGAACAGTCTTGGTGAGGAAATTTCGATTCCTTTTCCGTTCCTGTTTAAAAAGGATACCGTACGGATATCCGTTCTGTTCCCGTTCTCTTGTGGACGTATGTACTCAAAATATAAGTCCTTTACTTTTGCATTATATGAACCTACCAATGCCGAAGTGTTCCGGTCTTGGTAATTTTCATGTGGACCTCTACCGTACCAGCTCACATTATCGTATGCCGAGTCTATGATAAAGTTATTTCCAAAACGGGGCACGATGGGCAGGCTATCCTTAATGTTGGAAAGGTCCGTACTCACTAGAATTTCTCCCTTGTTGTTGATTGCATAGGTCACCGTGGCTTCACCTTGTACGGAAGGCAGGCTGTAAGTGGCCGTAAGCTGTAAATCGTTTTTGATTTTAAACGGATTCTTACTAAGTTTTACAGCGTCAATGACCTTTTTGCCGTCATTGGAGTTCAGTTGAAAACTCGTCAGGTTTTGAGTTTCGGTAGCCTCTTTCCAGACCTTTAGACGTTTAGGCATATTGTAGCCATAATCATTGTCGGTCGGCGCACGCCAGAAGTTTACGCTCGGTCCGTTTTTGATCAAATTGCCTTGGCCGTAATCTAGTGTGGTCAAGCTACCATCGCTACTACTAAAACCGACTTCAAATCCTTCTCCTTTAATTTTTACGGTGCCATCTACATTCGTAACTGAAAGTCCACTGGTTTCCAATTCAAAAACACTGGGGGTGTAATCGGTCAATTGGAATTGTTCATAAGCAAGGGTAAAACCTTGCGGAACAAGTGGCGAGGCATTTTTGGTGGATGCGTAAACATTCAAGAAGTATTCAGATTTTTCGTCGGTCAATTCCGGTAGGGCAATCTGAAATTCTTTAGACTCATACGGAGCTACTGCTACATCGGTAATAGTTCCAGCCTTCACCTCAATTCCGTTTTTGAACAATTTCCATGTGAAATTATATTCTGAAAGATTGGTGAAATCATATTTGTTGGTAATCGTGATTTTACCTGATTTAGGATTGTTCGATTTAAACTTTACATATTGGTATACCTTTTTTACCTCGTACAAAGCAGGATGTGCCGAACGGTCAGGATTCACCAATCCGTTTAGGCAAAAATTATTGTCATGCTGAAGGTGTGAGGCGCCGAAATCGCCTCCAAAGGCATAGAATTCGACCCCGTCTTCATTTTTGGTCTTTAGGCCTTGATCGACCCAATCCCAAATAAAGCCACCTTGCAACACGTCGTATTTTTCAATAACGTCCCAGTAATCCTGAAGGTTGCCAACGCTATTCCCCATGGCATGGGCGTACTCGCATTGAATAAGGGGCCTTTTAGGGTCGTTTTCGGCATATTTGACCGTCTGTTCTATAGTCGCGTACATTGGCGCTTGAATGTCGGTATTGGCGTACTGGGTAGCGCCTTCATATTGAACGGGGCGCGTATCGTCTTGTTTTTTGAGCCATTCGTAAGTAGCGAAGAAATTTTCGCCGTTACCTGCCTCATTTCCTAAAGACCAAGTAACGATAGAAGTGAAATTTTTATCGCGTTCGTACATGCGCATCGTACGGTCTAAATGCATGGCTTTCCATTCAGGCCTATAGGCAGGGTGTGTTGTTTTGGCCTCTTCATCGTTGTCAAGACCTTGGTTGGTGGTGCCCATGCCATGGGTTTCAATATTGACTTCATCGACGATGTAAAAACCATATTGGTCCGCCATGCGATAGAAAAACTCGTTTTTGGGGTAGTGGCTGCAGCGTATGGCATTTAAGTTGTTGCGTTTCATTACCTCCATGTCTTTTAATGTGGCTTCCCTGCTGATAACATGGCCCGTAGTTTCATCGTGGTCATGTAGGTTGGCCCCTTTAATGAGAACGGCCTGGCCATTGACCAAGAATTGATTGTTCTTGATTTCAATTTTTCTGAAACCTATTTTAGAGTTTATGGCTTCGGTCACCTTTCCTTTCCTGTCTTTAAGGGTAAAGAGTAGGGTGTAAAGATTAGGTTTTTCGGCGTTCCAGCTTTTGATGTTTTTTAAGGATTTATCAAATTCGACTACGGCCGAATTTTGGTTGAAGACCACTTCTTTTTCCTCTGAGTAAAGTACTTTGCCATCATCTAAAAGTTGTACGCCTACTTTGTATCCTTTTGCCTTTTTTCCGGTGTTTTCTAGTTTCAGGTTAAGCTTCAGTAATCCATCTTTATAGTCGTTTTCCAGGTCGGCTATGGCCCGATAGTCTTTAATGGTGGTGGTTTCGGTAGCGTACAGATAGACGTTGCGGTCAATGCCGCTCAGTCTCCAGAAATCTTGGTCTTCCATATAGCTGGCATCGGACCATCGAAGTACTTGTACGGCCAAGGTATTTTTGCCTGCTTTAAGGTACTTTGTGATGTTGAATTCCGCCGGGGTCTTGCTGCCCTCGCTGTAACCTACTTTTTGTCCGTTGACCCAAACATACATAGCGCCGCTGACCCCACCGAAATGCAGGTAAATGTTCTTGCCGT
Organism: Zobellia galactanivorans; assembly: GCF_000973105.1. NCBI lineage: Bacteria > Pseudomonadati > Bacteroidota > Flavobacteriia > Flavobacteriales > Flavobacteriaceae > Zobellia > Zobellia galactanivorans. The sequence goes on from NC_015844.1 coordinate 2,241,135, forward strand.
TCCAATCTTCTGAAATTTCAAAATCACGTTTGTAGCTTCCTACGGGGTTTTTGTCGTGGGGAATAAAAGGAGGGTTCTTTGGAAAAGGGTAGACGATGTTCGTGTAAATGGGAATGCCGTGGCCTTGAAGTTCCCAATTGGAAGGCACTGGAATCGTGCTCCAAGTGGAAGTGTCAAAATCGGCCGTTTGAAAATCAAGGGGCCGGGCCATAACATTGTCGGCATACTTAAAGCGCCAATCGCCGTTTAATGAGCGGTAAAAGGGAGAATTTTCCCAACTATCGTTCTGTAGTGCATTCTCGGGCGTTTTGTATCGATAGAACGAAGCCGTTGGGGCTTCACGGTTGATTTGAAATATTTCGGGATTTTCCCATTCGGGATTTTCCCATTTAGGCGCCTGGGCCTGTAAAGAAATGGATAGGAATAAACCAAGAAACGGAAGAAATAGGCCGAATGAGGGCTTATAGGGAGTTGAGTTGAGCATGCTAGAGTTTGTTTACGTTGATACTGTACAAGGTAAAAAAACTTTACAATAAACTAGGCTTCTGTGGTATCACAAAATAGCACAGTCCCTCAATCCCTATAAAAACCGTTTAACGGTCGAATATTTTTTCGAACTCTTGACAGACAATGATCATGCTCTCGTTGGGCTTGCGGTTGAAAGCGGCCAGTTCTTTGGTAAAGTAGTCCCAATGCACCTTTTTCCAATAGGCCAAGCTTTTGTCGCCCTCACCTTCGAGCTGGGCATAGGCCTCGTCTATACTGAAATAGGGCCTTAACTTTACTGCGGTAGTTCTAACGATGCACTGTGCCTCGCCTTCCCAATTGGTTACGATCATAAAATCGCCAATCTTGGGCAATGGCTGTTTGCGGTACTGCAGACCCAACAACGAGTGGGAGGTGGCACGTTTAATGCCTTTTTTGACCAATGCCGCGCATTCGTTGGCATCCTGTTCGTTGTTGCAGAAATGTACGACTTGTGGGGCATCGACAAAAGCATGTTCTAAATGTTTGTCAAGGTAATCTCCCCACAAATTTCGGGCTGAAGCGTTTTCCATATAGTTATTGCGGTTAGCTAGTTTTTCACGGTATTAGCGAAAAATTTAGGTTAACAATATACAAACGAACGAACAATTTTAGGTGATATTTTAGAATATCAGATTGATTTATCGGTCGTTATACATAATCATGAAAGTTTTCCGGACTTTAATTGTTCGGCGGCGTGGTTGGCGGCCCTTGCCGTAAACGCCATATAGGTCAACGAAGGGTTGACACAACTTGACGATGACATGAAAGCTCCGTCGGTTACATATACATTGGGAACGGTATGTAATTGGTTGTGTTTGTTCACTATTGACGTTTTGGGGCTATGTCCCATACGTGCACCTCCCATTTCATGAATGCCCAGGCCGGGACCGGTTACTTCATCATAAGGCTGTACATCTTTGAAGCCCGCCGCTTTGAACATGGCAACGATTTCCTTTTTAATGTCCTCGCGCATATTGTATTCGTTTTCCTTGAACTCAACGTCAAAATCCAGTTGGGGTAGTCCCCATTTGTCTTTTTTGCTTCGGCTAAGGGTTACGCGATTATCGTCATAGGGTAAAAACTCGCCGAAACCCGTAACGCCAATTTGCCAATGACCAGGTTTTAGAATGGATTCTTTAAGGTCTTTTCCGTATCCCATTTCTCCGATTGAAGCCGACCAGTCTTGCCTGCTGGCACTTCCTTGGTAACCAAAGCCGCGCAGGTAGCCTTCGCGCTTGGTTTCGTCGTTCAAATTGACGAATCTGGGAATGTAGAATCCGTTGGGTCTTCGTCCCTTGTAGTACTTATCTAAATAACCGTCTACTTTTGCCGAGGCGCCCAATTTGTAGTGATGGTCCATAATGCCACGGCCAAGTGCGTCGGAGTCGTTGCCCAAGCCATTGGGGAAACGCTCGCTCTTTGATTGTAAAAGAATCCCGACCGATGCCATTGATGAGGCACATAGAAAAATCACTTTCGCCTTAAATTCAATCTTCTCGTTGGTTTCGGCATCGATGATCTTAACGCCAGTAGCCTTTTTGGTAGTGTCGTCATATACCACTTCGTATACGATGGAATTGGGCCGTAGTGTCATATTTCCGGTACGTTCCGCAGCGGGCAAGGTAGAGGAATTGCTGCTAAAATAGCCCCCGAATGGGCAGCCTCTCCAGCATCTATTTCGATTTTGGCATGTTCCCCTGCCTTCAAAATCGGCATCAGGGTCGGTGATATGTGCCGCGCGACCGATGGTAATTAAACGTCCGTCGTCAAATTTTTCGGCCACTGAGGCCTTAAATTCCTCTTCAACACAGTTGAGGTCCATTTTAGGTTGAAAGATACCATCGGGCAAGTGGGGTAGGCCCAGGTTTTCACCACTAACCCCAATATATGCTTCCACCTTATCGTACCAAGGTGAAATATCTTTATAGCGTACGGGCCAGTCTACGCCTATACCTTCTTTTTTATTGGCTTCAAAATCAAGGTCGCTCCATCGGTAGCTCTGTTTGCCCCAAGTCAAGGATCGTCCGCCGACTTGATAGCCTCGTATCCAGTCAAAACGCTTGGTTTCTACGTAGGGATGGTCAAGATCGTTCACAAAAAAGTGCTTTACATCTTCCTTTGGGGCCCAGCCTACTCGTGATTGGATGTGGTATTTTTCTTTATCGGCCTTGGAAAGCTCCCCTTTTAGGGGATAGTCCCAAGGGTCATCGTTCATAGTGGGATAATCTTCGATATGCCGCACCATAGGTCCTCGTTCAAGTACTAAAGTTTTTAACCCGTTCTCACATAATTCTTTAGCGGCCCAACCACCGCTAATTCCTGTTCCGACAACAATGGCATCGAATATTTCTTCTTTATTCACAATAGTATTTCTTGTTTTAAACCTGATGTAATGCCTATATTTATAACTTTCCTACGGGAAGTCGGCTTTGACTATTTACGAGAATTAAATATAGGGTTTTTCTTTATAAGGACATACAAAAGGAAGAAACCTGTTACTAAATACAAACAAATAGAAGTATGAAAACAATTAAAGGACCCGGCGTATTTTTAGCGCAATTTGTAGACAGTAAAGCACCGTTCAATACCTTGGACGGCATGTGTAAATGGGCTGCGGATTTAGGGTACAAGGGTATTCAGATACCTACATGGGAGAGTTTTTTAATAGACTTGGACAAGGCTGCCGAAAGCCAGGATTATTGTGACGAGCTTAAGGGAAAAGTAAATTCATACGGCCTTGAGATCACTGAGCTTTCTACGCATCTTCAAGGGCAATTGGTCGCGGTTCATCCGGCTTATGACCTTATGTTCGACAGTTTTGCTCCCGATGCCGTAAAGAACAACCCGAAAGCCCGTACCGAATGGGCGGTAGACGTTGTTAAAAAAGCAGCTACGGCCAGTAGAAGGTTAGGTCTTAATGCCCATGCTACTTTTTCAGGGGCGCTACTTTGGCATACATGGCACCCATGGCCACAACGACCAGCAGGCCTGGTTGAAATGGGTTTTGAGGAATTGGCCAAAAGATGGATGCCCATCTTGAACCATTTTGACGAACAAGGTGTTGATGTATGTTACGAAATACATCCGGGAGAAGACTTGCACGATGGGGATACCTTTGAGCGTTTTCTCGCCGCTACAGGAAACCATAAGCGTGTAAACATCCTTTACGACCCAAGTCACTTTGTATTGCAACAATTGGATTATATTGAATATATAGACCACTACCATGAGTTCATCAAATCGTTTCACGTGAAGGATTCCGAGTTCAACCCAACAGGTAAAAAAGGGGCCTTTGGTGGTTATAATGATTGGGGTGATCGTGCCGGTAGATACCGTTCTTTGGGCGATGGTCAAATCGATTTTAAAACTATTTTCTCCAAGCTTACCCAATACGGTTGCGATGTTTGGGCCGTGATGGAATGGGAATGCTGTATTAAGAGCCCTGAACAAGGGGCCCGTGAAGGAGCGGTCTTTATTCAAGACCATATTATCGAAGCTACGGAAAAGACCTTTGACGATTTTGCCGGTGCAGCTATAGATAAGGAAATGCTCAAGAAGATTTTGGGTCTTTAGTCCAAAACAGACTTGCGGACATCTATTTTTTAAAATAATGAAGAATGCTTTCTCTTGTCTTTTGGCAAGAGAAACATTTTTCTCTCTTCGAAAAACTAATACATAAATTATCAAGACCTATGAAGAATCTATTACTTATCCTTTTTATGGCGGTAGTCGCTTTTGGATGCAAAGAAAAGACCGAAAAAAAACAGGGGGAAATGGAAGCTGCTCCCATAGCCGAGACCGAAGTGGAGGAGCCAGTTCAAGAGTGGACGGTTCTTTTTGATGGTTCTTCGTTTGAGGGTTGGAAGGAATACAATAAAGAAGGAGTTTCCGAGAATTGGAAATTAGAAGATGGGGCCATGGTTTTCTATCCTCCAAAGGACAGAAAAAAGGGGGAAGCTTTTAATTTGGTCACCGAAAAGGAATACACCGATTTTGTGTTGTCTTTGGAATGGAAAATTTCCGAGGGGGGTAACAGCGGGGTCTTTTGGGGCGTAAGTGAAAACCCTGAACTTTCGGAAGCATATCAGACCGGTCCTGAAGTACAGGTCTTGGATAACGAGAAACATCCCGATGCCAAAAACGGTACTACCCACCAAGCGGGATCCCTATACGATATGGTGGCACCTTCGGAAGATGTGACCAATGCCGTAGGGGAATGGAACACGATGGTCATTACCATAAACCATAAAGAGGAAAAAGGAAGCATTGCCATGAACGGAAAGCCTATTGTCGAGTTTCCTGTTGGAAATGAAATGTGGAAGGAAATGGTGTCAAAATCGAAATTTGCCGACTGGGAGCATTTCGGAAAATTTACTACTGGAAAGATCGGTTTGCAAGACCATGGTGACCAAGTGGCTTTCAGGAATATTAAAATCAAGGAACTATAGTAGCAGCTCTAGGTTAGATATCACATGCCTTGCTTTTTGGGGAAGGATTCGCTGTTTTTTAACTTGTAGTGCGAATCAATTCGAACCAATAGGGCCATTTTTCGAAATCACTCCATGTTTCTTAGACGGGATGTTAGTGGATTAAGGTGGTCAGTAATGGAGGGTAGGGGCTTCTACTTTCTGTAATTACGTTATATTTGCCAAAATTCGCAGCAATTTATGATTCAGTCCATGACCGGTTTCGGTAAGCATGTTATACAGCTTCCGACAAAAAAAATTACCGTAGAGCTCAAATCCCTAAACAGTAAAAGTCTTGATTTAAATGCGCGTATGCCTTCCGCATATCGTGAAAAAGAGCTAGAGCTACGCAAGACTATTGCAAGTTCGTTGATGCGCGGTAAAGTGGATTTCGGACTATATATTGAACTTACCAGCGGTGAGACTTCGGCCGAGGTGAACGAGGCTGCCGTAAAAAACTACATGAAACAACTAAAGGCCATCGCCGACGGCGACGACCTAAAGCTGCTTGACATGGCGCTTAGAATGCCCGATGCCCTAAAGACGGAACGTGAAGATATCGATGAAAACGAATATGAATCGATAAAGCTTGCGGTTCAAGAGGCCCTAAAGGAGATAAATAAATTTCGCTCCGAAGAGGGAGAGGTACTCGAGAAAGATTTTCTTCAACGAATTGAGAATTTGCAGCAGCTATTGGAGCAGGTCGTGGTTATGGATCCAGATCGTCAGACCGATGTTCGTGAACGATTGAACAAGGCCGTTAGCGACCTCAAGGCCGACCTAGACGCCAACCGTTTTGAACAAGAACTCATCTACTACTTGGAAAAATACGATATCACGGAAGAGAAAGTACGTCTGGCCAATCATCTTGATTATTTTACGAGTACCTTGAAATCTGATGATTCCAACGGTAAAAAACTCGGTTTTATAGCGCAAGAGATCGGGCGTGAAATCAATACCATAGGTTCGAAGGCCAATTATGCGCCCATGCAGCAATTGGTGGTGCAGATGAAAGATGAACTCGAAAAAATAAAGGAGCAAATGCTTAACGTGCTCTAGGCAAGGCAATTCAAAATCAGTCAATTCATGAAAGGCGGTAAATTAATTATATTCTCGGCACCTTCGGGAAGCGGTAAAACAACCATTGTTAGACATTTGTTAGAGCAGCCCGAGCTCAACCTTGCATTTTCGGTTTCGGCCACCTCACGGCCGCGTAGGGCCAAGGAAAAGCAAGGGGAGCATTATTATTTTATGTCGATTTCGGAGTTTAAAAACCATATTAAGAACGATGATTTTCTCGAATGGGAAGAGGTGTACCGCGATAATTTTTACGGTACCTTAAAATCTGAGATCGAGCGACTCTGGGCCGAAGGCAAAAATGTCATTTTTGACATAGATGTTGCAGGAGGACTACGTATCAAACGAAAGTTTCCGGAAGAGACCCTAGCCGTTTTTGTAAAGCCGCCGAGCGTAGATGAACTTAAGATCCGACTTAAAAAACGCAGTACCGAAAGCGAGGATAAAATCAATATGCGAATAGCGAAGGCATCGGTAGAGTTGGCGACCGCTCCGCAATTCGATAAAATTATCAAGAATTACGACCTTGATACGGCCTTAAAGGAAGCGCACGAGTTGGTGGCTGATTTTGTAGGGGCGAAAATTGAGAAGTAAGCTTAAAGAAACAAAGTCACCGGTTCTTGAATATGAAAAAAATAGGTCTCTATTTCGGCACCTTCAACCCCATACACATAGGGCATATGGTCATTGCCAATCATATGGTGGAATTTTCAGACCTTGATGAGGTTTGGTTCGTGGTTACGCCACAGAGTCCTTTTAAGACCAAAAAGACCTTGCTCGCCGACAATCACCGCTACCAGATGGTGTACGAGGCTACAAAAGACTACCCGAAGTTGAAACCGAGTAACATAGAATTCGGCTTGCCGCAGCCGAACTATACCATCCATACCTTGGTTCATCTGAACGAGAAATACGGTTCAGACCATGCATTTTGCCTGATTATGGGGGAGGATAACCTCAAGGGCTTCCATAAATGGAAAAACTATGAAGTTATTTTGAGCGATTACGATGTATATGTGTACCCTAGAATATCGGAAGGGGAAATTGAGCATCGCTTTAAAGGGCATCCCAAGATTCACAAGGTAGACGCTCCTATCATGGAAATCTCTTCGACCTTTATTCGCAAAAGCCATAAGGAGGGTAAGAATATCCGTCCCTTGCTTACCGATTCGGTATGGAAGTATATGGATGAAATGAATTTTTATCGTTAGCCTATCGTTTTATGAGCTTACGGCCGTTTTCATGATAGATTTTTTTGAGGGTTTCGTCGTTGAGGTCTAGTCCGTTCAGAGGCCAATGGTACGAAAAGTAATCCCAGGCATAAAAATGTTCATCGGCACTTTCCAGAATTTTAAAGGTAGTACGGTACATGGTATCGTCCATCCCCATATCCGTTCCATATACCAATCGGTCTTTATATTTCTCAAAAAAGCGTTTCGTGCGTCTGGGTACCGGTGCTACTTCGGCATATCGTGCTGAGATATCTGCGTATAAATTGGGGTGTTCGTCCAATAGCTTGCCCAAAATGTCAAGGTCGTGGCTGCAATTGGCCAAGTGGCATGCGATAAAGGTAGTGCCTCGGTTATTTTTAACGGCATTCGATAAAGAAGTCAGTAGTTCTTGATGGGAGAGAAGCCCTTCTTTCGACCGGTCTATTTTCCAGGTGTAGGCGTTCATTAGGCCATCGTTCTTTTGGTCCATGGGCAAGTACATCCAATAAGGGTCGGCAACATGTATGCTTATGGGCATACCCAATTCGCCGCACCGTTTTAAGAGGGGCTGTAGGCGCGGGTCGTCTATATGCAGCCCAGGAGCCTTAGAGGGTTTTGAGTAGAAAAGTCCTAGTCCCTTGTCACCCAATTCGCCCACACCTCTTGCGCCCTTGGCAAAGCACCTTTCAAGCTCTTTAATGGCTTTTTTCGTCCATCCGGGCTCATTGTACCCTGTGTAGTCAAAACCGCACCAGAGCTCGAACTGATCACCGTATTGGGCATACATATCATAGATGCTATCGAAGCGTTGTCCTGTGGAGTAGGTGAGAATGATCGATTTTTCAATATTGTGTCCTTTCATGGTAGATACCCATTCTTCCAATTCCTTTTTCGTGGCGGCATTGGGGTGTGCATGAAAATCGATGACAGGGTATTTGGCCCGTTCGATTACGGTATTGGAGGTATTGTAAATGCTTTCGGGCCTAAAATCTTTTAGCAATAGATCATCTTGTGCGGATATGGAATGTACCACGGATAGAAGAAGGAGAAGTAAGGACAGGTTTTTCATGAGAGCGGGTTTAGGTGAAACAATTGGGTGCGACTCGACTTTGGCGAACGGCATTATGGCCCCTTTTCGCACATAAGAACGGGATATCGATAAGGTTCAAGTCAAGCTTGACATCTCTGAAGTAGGAAGGCTGATGCTAGTTTTGGGACCGAATCAGTAGGCGTTATTAAAACTAGGGACGAGAAGAGTGCTTTTGGTGTTTGTCTAGTTCTTCCTCGGCCCAGGCATAGGCTTCGTCTAGCTGAAGAAATACACCGATCGGTCTTTTAATGAACATTTTCTCTAGGTGGGCGATCATTCGTCGGTACTTATTTTTTGAAACTATGGCAAAGCCTATAAAATTGGGGAACATGTCTACAACTTCCTTGTAACCTATAGTATCCATGGAATACGAGTTTCGTCTGTGCGAAATATAGATTATGGGGGTGTCTCCATAGAACTGTTTGGCGAAACGAATGGGTTGAAGGGCATTCTCTTTAGTTACATGCATGCCTTCTGCAAATTCTCCCACTAAATAATTAGGGTAAAACCAAAACTTGGCAATGCCAAAATCACGTTGCGCCAGTAGCTTGGTTTCGGCAGGAACAATTGTTTCCATAAAGTGTCTCTTTAAACAAGATACGATTTAAAGGTTCAAAATCGATTTCGAAGTTATAAATAAAACAAAAGTATGGGTTTTTTTACTTTTTTTCGGACTAGTTGTCCGGGTCGAACAAGGTTACCTCATATTCGTAGTCTTGAGGGGTGTCGTCTATTAGTACGTTTTCTATAATGACCTTGTAAGTGACGTCTTCCATAGTATCGTAAACGTTTATATCAGGCCTCCAGACAATAGTTCTATCACCATAGGCGTCGTCGAGTTCCTCGATTTCTAAAGAAATATTTGTGCCACTAAGGGTTTTCATTTTGATACTGGTTTGCGTGAAATCGGCTTTGGGTATTGAGAATGACCAACGTTGGTAGGCCAAGTTTTTAGGTAAATAGCCTTTTGGTGGCCAAGCCACGAATTCGGGGGCGTCTTCAGGGGTAGTCCCGGGATTGCCAAGAACCCATAGCGCATTATACTGACTGGTATTTCCTATTCCGATTTCTTGGAGCCTTGGCCATAGCAACCAACGTCTATGTCCTACCGGATAGTTATCCGATCCTTGGTCACGCATGTATGAATCAATGGCCACAGAATTTTTTGTAGAGGTCAGCAATGAATTTCCTGCCCCTTCCTTTCCTTCGGCAGTAAAACATTTCCAGCTTTCTGGGGGAGAGTGGTCCAAAGTGCCGTTCGCGTGCATCATTAATGCGGCCTGTTGTGATTTTTCACTTTTGCTAGGGTTTTCGGTAATGGTATTGTTGAGTCCCACAGCCTTTCTGAAATAATGGATCCGCATAATCAATTTGGTTCTAATATTTTCGGGAACGCTGCCGGCGTTGCAACTTGGTTCATCGCCTGACCAAGCTACATCGGAAGCCTCGTTTTTTGAGGCTACATAATAATCTTCGTAAAGTTTTTTGGCGGCCGCTCTTTCGGTTGGGTCAAGTTGTGACGTTAGGGTTTCGTCTTCTATGGTGTCCGAATCTTTACTACATGAGAAAAATAGGGTCATACAGCAAACAGCAGGTAGGATTTGTCGTAGTAAGTGCATTAGATAAGATTTAGTATTCTTATGTGCTAACGCCTAAATCAGGGGAAAGGTATATTTTTTTCGATGAAGTGAACGCGTCTTTAAAAAAAATTACCGTTCGTCGATTTTTTGACTAAATTTTAGTGTTGGCATGTTGATCATAGGTCTCCAACAAGTTCATGGTGGCCACCAATAAATCTTTGGTCTCTAAGAGCAGGCTGAAATAAAGGGCCGTGTTTTTAGGGCTTGATTCGTCGGTACGGGTGCGCTCCACTTGTTTGTGGATTTTCATGTCTACCTTCTTGAAGAGTTCTTGTTTGCCGATGATAAGTTCGGTAAGCTTTAAGAAATCCTTGGTCTCGAAAATCGTTTGTATATCGGTAAATAGCTGGTCTAGGTAGCCATCGGTTTCCTTAAGGTCCTTAATTTGGTTGAACCTTAATTTTTTATGGTTGTTATGTACGTGCTTATATCCTGCTTTGGCAATATATTCCAAAGACTGGGTCATGTCTTGTAGGTAGCTTAGTATGGCGATATAGAAGTTACTGGTGCTAACACTGGATTCGTCTAGGTTTTTGATAAAGTAAAAAATATTGTCGCGAAGATCTTCTACCTCTTTATCGAATTTAGAGATTCCCTTCTTGCTTTTTCTCAAGGTCTCTATATCGTGTTTGGCCAGGCCATCGATACTTTGGGTATATATTTTATTGGCTCTTTTTATGGCCAATGAAATGTTGGCCGCACTTTCCTCTATTACGCCGATGATGGAATTGCTTTCAGCTCTTTCCAGCTTTTCTTCCAATTTGGTCTCCTTCATCTTCTTGGTGTGGGTCAGGTAGTTTTTTCCGATTAGGAAAAATGCAATGATCAATAGTACGCCAATGGCCCATATTCCCCCTAAATGAATGATGTAGGCTATAAGTGCGGCGGCGGTAAAGGCGCTAATGGCCGTAAAGAACCATCCGCCTATTACATTTAACACCCCTGCGACACGATATACGGCACTTTCAGCACCCCAGGCCCTATCGGCCAAGGAACTACCCATGGCGACCATAAAGGTTACATATGTAGTGGAAAGCGGCAGTTTCATTGAGGTGGCCAGCGAAATAAGTACACTCGCTACCATTAAGTTGACGGAAGCCCGTACCAAATCGAAGGCAGGAAGGTCTTGAACCCTGCTTTTGGGAACGTATACGTAGGGCTTCTCAAATCGGGTGTCCATCTTTCTCACGATGATATCGGGAATAAGGGCCGCAATATTTTCTGAGGCCTTTATAGAAAACCTAACAATTTGACGCGAGAGGAAATTCGGTTGAAAACGCTCGTCACCTTCATCTTGTCTTGATAGGTCTACACTCGTTTTGACTACGTTTTTGGCCTTTGATGAAAACCAGAGGGTCACCACCATGATCATACCGGACAAAAGCAATAGGTATTGGGGAGTTTTGACGGCAGTAGCCAATCCTTCCATGGTATATACATTGGCATCTATTCCGGAAGTGCTCCATGAAGTATACGATTCCATGGCGGCCAAGGGTACCCCTATAAAGTTCACCAAGTCGTTACCGGCAAATGCCATGGCCAAAGCAAAGGTTCCCATGACAATGACGATGGTATATATGTTGATACGCGTTAAGGTGGTAATCATCCATGAGAGTAAAGTCCATACCACAAAGTTGCTTAGAATGAACAGAAACTGTTTGTTGGCTATGGTCTCAAGAATTTCAGGGCTTAAAATTGAAGCACTCTTCAATCCCTTTACAAGAATAAAGTAGATAATCGAGGTCAGGGCAAAACCACCGAATATGGCACCTACCCAGCTTGGTTTGTTCTCAAATTTGAACGAAATCAGCAGGCGTGATATGAACTGTACCAAGGCCCCTACGGTAAAGGCTATGACCACCGAAAGCAAAATGCCCAGAATAATCTCTGTGGCCTTATCGGTGTTGATGTACATCCAAAGGCTTGAAGCGCCTTCGCCGTCTCCCATAATTTTCACCAAAGATACGGCTACCGCTGCCCCTAAAAGCTCAAAAACGATCGATACCGTGGTAGAGGTGGGCATGCCCAAAGTGTTGAAAAAATCTAAAAGGAGAATATCGGTAATCATGACCGCCATAAAAATGATCATGATTTCGGCAAACACGAAATGCTCAGGGTTGAAAATTCCTTTACGGGCTACCTCCATCATTCCGCTTGATGAAATGGCACCAAAGGCTATACCTATGCTGGCCACAATCATGACCGTTCTAAAAGAAATGGCTTTTGACCCGATTGCCGAGTTCAAAAAATTCACGGCATCGTTACTTACCCCGACTACCAAATCGGTGATGGCTAGTACGGCCAATGCTATAATCATGAAAAGGTAAAGATTCTCGCCCATCGTTATTTAAATGTGCACAAAATTGGTATTATAATTTATTAATCACGTTAAAATAAGGTTATGAAGTGATCTTATCGGTTGTTTATGGCATTGAAATTGTCCCATGAAAACGGTGAAAATCGGTATGTTTTGCCAACCTCTTTAAAACTATTGATTTTTAAAGGCCTAAGCGATGGTAAATTAAGGTTTTTGTTACGATTTAGAGAGAAGAAGGCCAGTATATTTATATGAAGTTATCCTTCGTAAACAATATTTTGGTGCGTAAATCGTTTTCAATGTAAATTTAATGTTAAGTAATCGTGTATTTAATGTAAATTTTACCTATATTTGAATCAGCAATTCAGCACAAAACCTCTTAAAAAACAAATAACATGAAAAATATAATCATACTTTTAGCACTTGCTTTATCGGTTACTGCGGGCTATGCCCAAAAGGAGAAGGAAGTAAAACTTAATAAAGAGACAAACCTTGTAGAGGCAACCTATTTTCACGATAATGGGGAAGTAAGTCAAAAAGGAACCTTTGACCTTGCAGGAAAGTTGCACGGTCAGTGGGTAAGTTTTGATGAAGCAGGGCAAAAGATATCAAAAGGCACTTACGATAAGGGCGTTAGAACTGGTAAATGGTATTTTTATGCAGATGGTACCGTTAAGGAAGTTGAGTTCGATAACAATGTAATAGCTAACGTTATCAGCAAGGAGAAAAAATCTGGCGTCGTTTCAAAAGACTGATATACTATTTTATAAGGAAAAGGGGGATTCACATGGTGAGTCCCCCTTTTTTTATTTATTACAAATATTGCCCGTTTATTTCTCTATACCCAAGGCTAAGGTGCTTGTATTTGGCATGGTGTTTTCTTCTGCCATAACCACATCGGACAAGCTTATGGATTCGGCCTGTAGTCCCTCTGAAATATATGCGGTATGCGAAGCGGAGACTTCAACCGGAATTTCCCGTGTTTCATAGCCTAGGAAACTCACCTTCAAAATATAGCTTCCTGGTTCAAGTCCGTTAATTTCGAAATTCCCCCTAAAATTGGTCTGGGTCTTTACTTGCGAACCTTTGACCTTGACATCGGCGAACAACAAAGGTTCATTGTTCATTTCGGTGTCAAATATGTTGCCTTTAATTATCCCTTCTTCTTGTGCGGAAAGATTAAACGTGCAGAATAGGATAAAGCAAAAAGCGGCTATTTTCATGGGTTCTTATTTTCTTTGCAAAGAAAACCACAGTGTGTTAAGATAGGGTTATCTAAAGTTTAATAGTTGATTCCCTTAAGGTTAAATAATGGGGGCTTCTTTTAGCCCCTGAAGCGTTTTGATCTTGAAAAAATGTAACTTGCGGGACTTAAAAACATACAATGAACTGGGAAAATTTACTCTCTCTAAAACGGCAAGGCGACACGCATAAAAGACTTAGAAAGGAACAAGACGAAACCCGACTGGGTTTTGAGGTAGATTATGACCGAATTATATTTTCAAGTGCTTTTAGGAGCTTGCAAGATAAGACACAGGTAATCCCGCTGTCGAAGACCGATTTTGTACATACCCGATTGACACATAGTTTGGAAGTTTCCGTAGTGGGAAGGAGCCTGGGGCGTATTGCGGGAAAAAAGATTCTTGAAAAGCATCCGTTTTTAAGTGAGATCCATGGCTATAGGTTTAATGACTTTGGGGCTATCGTAGCGGCAGCGGCCTTGGCCCACGATATTGGTAATCCGCCTTTCGGGCACAGTGGCGAGAAAGCTATCGGAGAGTATTTCATTACGGGCAACGGACAAAAATACCAATCGGTTCTTTCTGATAAGGAGTTTCGTGATATAGTAGATTTTGAGGGAAATGCCAACGGATTTCGATTGTTGACCCAGTCGAGGGAAGGGGTTGCCGGGGGGCTTCGGCTAAGTTATGCCACGTTAGGGGCCTTTATGAAATACCCGAAAGAATCGCTTCCCAAGAAACCGACCAAGCATATTGCCGATAAGAAGTTTGGCTTCTTTCAAACCGAAAAGACGGCCTTTCAGGAAATTGCGGCAGACTTGGGTCTGATTCAGACGCGAAATGGAGAAGATATATCGTTCTCACGTCATCCATTGACGTTTTTGGTGGAAGCAGCAGATGATATCTGTTATACGATCATCGACTTCGAAGATGGTATTAATCTCGGACTTATTTCCGAAGATTTCGCTTTGGAATACCTTATCAAATTGGTCAAGGATAGTATCAATACCAAAAAATATAACTCCTTAAAATATAAGGAAGACCGGCTTAGTTATTTAAGGGCACTGGCTATCAATACCCTGATTCGGGATGCCATCTCCGTTTTTATTGCGCACGAAGCTGAAATACTGAACGGTACATTTGATACCAGTCTTTTAGATCGGAGTGTGTTCAAGGCGCAGATAGAGGACATTATTGCCTTGAGTGTCAATAAGATATATAGGTCTCAAGAGGTTGTCGAGAAAGAAATAGCGGGTTATAAGATCATTTCCGATATACTTGATGTTTACATAAACGCATTGATACGTAAAAAAGAAAACCGGGCATCGAATTACGACGCGCTAATGCTTAAGACATTGCCTGAATTCTATAGGGATACCGATGATTCGGTGTATCATATACTGTTGAATACTTGTTGTTATGTAGCTAGCCTTTCCGATAGTGCGGCGGTTCACATACATAACAAAATTATGGGCAAGCAACTTTAGAAGGCATAGGAAACACCCACGCCGAGCAGCTGTTTAAACTGCAATCTTGGGACTCCCGAATCGGTTATTTTGCCATCGGCATCCTTTTTTTCGTCAAAAAGAATGTCGTCATCATAAATAATATGGGTGCCGATTGAGGTAACTACGTATTTGTTGACCTTTAGGTCGAAGTTTAGCTCCCAGTCCACATCAATATTCCCGAATTTCTGCAGGTAGTCGGTGTAGAGGCTGAGGCGGTGTTTTAAGTTCATGTTCTTATATACTTCCGTCTCGTATTGATTGGTTACTAAAAAGCCGAATTCCAAAAACACTTTTTCTCCTTCTTCAATAACGTTTCCGTCGGCATCGAGAACCGCTTTTTTAACCCCAAAGGCACCCTTGTTCGCCAATTCTTTGTCTAGAACAAATGTGGCCTTTTGTGTAATAGGGGAGATGTATAGGTTGAACTTTTGATCTTTTGTAATATATGATGTTCCTGCACCCAAGAAGGAATAACCTGGTGCCATAAAGCGCGATATGGGCGTGCTTCTATCGGGATATTTGTAACCGTTGGAAAATTGGGTATTGAAGTTCGCTTTAGCCGAGTAGTACCAGTTGCTAATGGTATCGCGCTGAAAGCCGAAAGTAGAGCTAAATCGCAAGGCGTCGTCGGTTTTTCTTAGTTTCTGTTCGTCTTGAACGTTCAGGCCATAGCGCATTTCCATATAGTTGTCCCACTGTATGTATCGAAATTTGTAATTACGCTCGAACCGGGCGTTTCCCAAGGCCGCAATGGAGTTGTTACCCCCTGCGTTCCAGTTTACAAAGGCAACTTCGTTGAAATTCGCCCCTAGTTTGTTAATGTTCGTCCAAAAAGAAGGAACCCTAAATCGGTTCGGTTTCTTGTTTAGCGCTTTGGTGCGTTTGAACGAAATCACCGGGTTCATCAAATTAACGCCACGGGGCACGAATTTGATTCGCTTTTGTGTCTTTCTGATAACGACCGTATCTACGACCGTCGTGTCAATAATCATGGAGTCGAGGTCAATTTCCCGCTCACTTGGGATGGAATCTTGTACCTGGCCGAAAAGTGAACAGGTGAAGAGGCTAAAGAAAAGAACAAAGGAACATAAAAAGGTAAGGCGCTTATTCATTTAATAACATTTTTAAGTGTTTCTCGATACTTAGTGTGTCTATTTTTGCTTGCTGGTGTAGTTGTTCGACCGTACCATGTTCAATAAAGACATCGTCAAGGCCTAGAATGCTGATCTTTTGGGTGTGGCCCAACTCGTTGGCCCATTCAAGAACGGCGGAGCCAAAGCCCCCCATTTTACTTCCATCTTCAATGGTAACTATAGTTTGGTACTGTTTGAATATTTTGGCAAGCATTTTTTTATCCAAAGGCTTTACAAATCGCATATCGTAATGGCCTATTTTTTCACGTTCGGCCATTCTATCTACGAGTTCTGTTACGGTATTTCCTATGTGTCCTAGGGTCAGCACCGCAATTGTGGAACCTTTCTTTAGTTGGCGGGCCGTGCCTAGTTCGATGGTTTCAAAAGGCGTTTGCCAGTTTTCTTGTACACCTTGGCCCCTAGGATATCTTATGGCGATAGGCTGCGATAGTCCCATTTGCGCGGTATACATGATATTGCGCAGTTCGGTTTCGTTCATCGGGGCAAAAATACACAGGTTGGGGATACACCTTAAATAGGCAATATCGTACACTCCGTGATGGGTTGCTCCATCTTGGCCAACAAGTCCCGCTCGGTCCAAACAAAAGATTACCGGCAGGTTTTGAAGGGCCACATCGTGTATGACCTGGTCGTAGGCCCTTTGTAGGAAAGTAGAATAGATAGTGCAAAAGGGGATAAGACCTTCGGCGGCCATACCCGCGGCCAAGGTGACCGCATGTTGCTCGGCAATACCTACATCAAAGGCCCTATGCGGCATTTTTTGCATCATGTACTTCAAGGAGCTTCCAGTGGGCATAGCCGGTGTGATTCCAACTATGGCCTTATTTTTATCGGCAAGCTCTACTAGGGTGTGGCCGAAGACATCTTGATATTTTTGGGGCTCATTGACCGCTGGACTCTTCTTTAAGAGTTCACCTGTGCGTTTGTCGAACTTACCGGGCGCATGGTAGGTAACCTGGTTTTCCTCGGCCTTTTTGAGACCTTTTCCCTTGGTGGTAATGACATGTAATAATTTTGGCCCTGCTACCAATTTTAAATGCTTTAATTCGCTGATCAACGCTTCAAGGTCGTGCCCATCTATTGGACCGGTATAGTGAAAATTTAAGCACTCAAAGATATTCTCGTCCTTGGCCGTGCCCTTTTTTACATTGGTCAGATATTTTTTTAATGCTCCTACACTGGGGTCGATTCCGATGGCATTGTCATTTAAGATGACCAATACGTTTGAATTTGTAGAACCCAGATGGTTTAGGGCCTCAAAAGCCATGCCACTTGCGATGGAGGCATCGCCGATTACCGCAATGTGCTGGATGTGATCGTTCTTTTTGAGCTGAGAGGCCATGGCCATGCCTAAAATAGCCGATATGGAAGTAGAGCTATGTCCTGTGCCAAAGGCATCATATTCACTTTCGGAACGTTTGGGAAATCCACTAATTCCACCCAATTGGCGATTGGTCTCAAAGATTTCTTTTCTTCCTGTGAGTATCTTATGGCCATAGGCTTGATGGCCCACATCCCATATAAGCTTGTCATGGGGGGTGTTGAATACATAGTGCAGGGCGATAGTAAGTTCTACGACCCCAAGGCTGGCGCCTAGGTGGCCTTCTTTGGTGGCAACGATATCGATTATAAATTCCCTCAGTTCCTTGGCAAGCTGTGGTAATTTCTCCAGGGCAAGCTGGCGTAAATCATCGGGATAAGTAATATGGTCTAAAAGTGATTTCAAGATAGTGGCTTAAAATGCAAAAATAGGTGATTGAGTGAGCTAGGCCAATTCTTTTTGATCATGTATTGCACTGAAATAAAGTTTGTTCGATACCATTTCGCACTAAGAGGGCGTAATATGTGTAAATTATATACATCTTTTATAAAGTATGCCATAAATTTGTGTTAAACCATTGCCATGTTAGAGCCCTTTGATGATAGTTATTACATGAAAAAAGCCCTGCAAGAGGCAGAGGCCGCCTATGAAAAAGGGGAGGTGCCCATAGGTGCGGTAATCGTTATTGAAGACCGTATCATCGCTAGGGCGCACAACCTTACCGAACAATTGAACGATGTTACGGCCCATGCCGAAATGCAGGCAATTACCGCAGCGGCCAATTTTTTGGGAGGGAAGTATTTGCAGAACTGTACACTTTATGTGACCTTGGAGCCTTGTCAAATGTGTGCCGGCGCCCTGTATTGGAGCCAAATATCGAGAATAGTTTATGGGGCCAAAGATGAACAGCGGGGCTGCGGGGTTATGGGAACCAAACTTCATCCGAAAACGAAAATACTAGGGGGTGTTCTTGAGCAAGAGGCCAGTGCGTTGATCAAGCGCTTTTTTATTCAGAAGAGAAACCTAAATTGAAGTCTTATCATTGGTATTTGAAAACAGAAAACCCTAACATGGAGGTGCTAGGGTCTTTGTAATGATAACTGAATCTATATTTAGCCTACCACTTGAACTTGGGCGGCAACAATGCCTTTTCGGCCTTCTTCCTCTTCATATTCTACTTTGTCCCCTTCATTAAGAGTTGTACCGTTAAGTGCTGTGGCGTGTACAAAAATGTCCTTCCCTGTGTCGTCGTTGGTAATGAATCCATAGCCTTTGGACTCATTGAAAAATTTTACTGTGCCAGTCATGTTAAAAGAAATTAGTTCATAAAAGTTTCCATCTAATTTATAAATTTTTTGATTAGGCTGGCTTAAAATATATCAAATAATCCTACAAAGTTTATTGATTATCAGTCTTTTCCGTTTCTTTTTCACGCATTTTTTTTATGTTTTCCTCGGTTAGCATGTAGTCTTTCATTTGCTTTCCTTTACTGTATACAATTAAGAAAAGCGGCATGGCCACCAAAAAGAGTCCCACAGTGCCCGACCCGATAAATTTATGGCCAAGGGCCAAGTTTTCCTCTTGAATATAAAAGCCGTAAAAAATCGCCCCAAAGCAGGCTAGTGTAATACAAACGATGAGATATTTCATTTTGATAGTCTTGATTGAGAAAGTTTTGCAACAGCAAGCGAAGCTTAGCCGGTAAAGTTAATGAGTTCCCTGCGATAAGCCGTCAGTAATTTTGATTTGGAAACGAAACCGGCATACTGTCCTTTTTTGATTACGGGCAGATTCCAGGCTCCACTGTGTTGAAATTTTTTCATTACCACTTGCATACTGTCCTTTTCGTAGAATATGTGTTCTGGGGCATTGTGCATAAAGGTTTCTACCTTGGTGTTTTCGTAAAGTGAGGTGTCGAACATAAATTCGCGAATATCGTCTAGGAGGACAATACCTACCAAGGCCTTGTTTTTGTCGACTACGGGGAAGATATTACGAGTGGATTTTGCTACGGATTTATGAAGCATCTCGCCCAAGGTCATATCTGGGTATACGGTTTTAAAATTAGTTTCAATGACATCGTCAAGTTTCATCAAAGTTAGTACCGATTGGTCTTTATTGTGTGTCAACAAAGATCCACTTCGGGCCAATTCCTTGGTATATATGGTATAGTCAATGGCATTTCTGGTAATGAGATACGATATGGAAGCTGTAATCATCAGCGGTACAAAAAGTTCATACCCTCCAGTGATTTCGGCAATCAGAAAAATGGCGGTCAATGGGGCGTGCAACACC
This sequence comes from Zobellia galactanivorans, assembly GCF_000973105.1. Classification (NCBI taxonomy): domain Bacteria; kingdom Pseudomonadati; phylum Bacteroidota; class Flavobacteriia; order Flavobacteriales; family Flavobacteriaceae; genus Zobellia; species Zobellia galactanivorans. Next base: position 2,260,983 of record NC_015844.1, read on the forward strand.
CCCGCAATAAGTCCGGCCATACCAATCAAGGTAAAGTTGCTTTCTGAAACGGAAAAACCTATGCCAGAGTTATTGATGACCTTGGCCATGACATTTCCGAGGGCGCTGCCCATAACCATAGTGGGAATGAAAATGCCCCCTGCGCCACCGGCTGCCAAGGTAGTGGTCATGGCTACGGCCTTGAAAATGGTGATACCGAACAATAGGGCAATGACCACCCAGATGTTGGTGGTGTATGAATCAAAGGGCGTCTTACCTAAGGCTTTAATATGGTTTCCGTGCAAGAGGTCATTGATGAAGCTGAAGCCCTCACCGTAGAGGGGTGGAATAAAATAGAGCATAATGCCTATTGATACGCCTCCTACAAGTAACTTGTATTTAGGTGTTTTTAGACGGGAGAATAACTTCTGTATACCAAAATACATACGAGTGAAGTAAATTGATGCAAAGGCGGTGCCTATACCTAAAATGATGTAAAAAAAAGTGTCTTTGACCTCAAAGTTTTCCGATAGGGTAAAGTTAAAAAGGACCTCATTTCCCAAAAAGAAATAAGAGGTGAGCACCCCAGATATCGACGCGAGCAAAAGGGGGAGCATAGATAGCATGGTAAAATCAAGACTAAAGACCTCTACCGCAAAAACAATGGCCGCAATGGGCGATTGGAATATGGAAGCTATGGCACCGGCCGACGCACATGCGATCAAGAGCGATCGGGTTTTGGCATTAATATGGAAAAAACGCCCGATGTTAGAGCTGATGGCCGCGCCTGAAGCTACAGCGGGTCCCAATAATCCTGTAGAGCCCCCGAAGCCAATGGTGAGAGGGGCTGCAATGAGTTGGGTGTAAATGTGTTTAGATTTGATGATTCCCTTTTTTTTGGAAAGCGAAAAGAGAATGGAAGAAACAGCATGTTGTAGCTGCTCTTTGTGAATGTACTTAACGTAGAGATAGACCAAGGTAAGTCCGATGATAGGTAAAATAAAGTACAGGCTGTTGCTCGATATCAAAATACCTTGCTCTAGGGAAACCTCAATAAAGTACACGATGTTTTTAAGGGTGACCGAGGCCAAGCCTGCCAAAAGTCCCACCAAAACACTCATAATGTGCGTAAAAGTCTTGTTGGAGATATTTTTATATCGCCACTTTAGAAATTTGGTAGATAGTCTTTGTAGTTTAGTGGGCATTATACAGGTTTGCTATCTAAAATATGAAAAATCCCGCACCAATGCGGGATTAACTTTTATTACGCTTCAATATCTAATTTGAGCTTTAGTTCATGAAGTTGCTCCTGGTCAATAGCTGCTGGAGCATCGATCATAACATCACGTCCGCTGTTGTTCTTTGGAAAAGCAATGAAGTCCCTTATCGTTTCCTGTCCCCCCAAAATAGATACCAATCGGTCTAAACCAAAGGCGATACCTCCATGTGGTGGAGCGCCGTACTGAAAGGCGTCCATAAGAAAGCCGAATTGGGCCTGTGCTTCTTCAGGGGTAAAGCCAAGGTGTTTGAACATTGTGCTCTGTACGTCCCTGTCGTGAATACGGATGGAACCTCCCCCTATTTCATTACCGTTCAATACTAAATCATACGCATTGGCGCGTACTGCGCCAGGGTCGGTTTCCAGTAATTCCAGTTGACCTGGTTTTGGAGAGGTAAAGGGGTGGTGCATGGCATGGTAATTCCCTGTTTCTTCATCGAGTTCCAATAACGGAAAGTCAATAACCCATAACGGTGCGAACTCATTCGGGTTGCGCAAGCCCAGTCTTTCGGCAAGTTCCATTCTTAGGGCACTGAGTTGGGTTCGGGTTTTGTTGGCGTCCCCAGAGAGTACGCAAATAAGGTCCCCTGGTTTGGCCTCGGTAATCTTGGCCCATTTGGCCAAGTCTTCTTGGTCGTAAAATTTATCTACGGTAGATTTAAAGCTTCCGTCTTCATTGTATTTTACGTAGACCATTCCCTTGGCGCCGACTTGGGGTCTTTTGACCCAGTTTACCAAGGCATCCAATTCTTTACGGGTATAGCTGGCCCCGCCTGGTACGGCAATACCCACTACTAGCTCTGCAGAGTTGAATACGCCAAAGTCTTTGTGTTGGGTAACCGCGTTAAGCTCGCCAAATTCCATGCCGAAGCGAATGTCTGGTTTGTCGTTTCCGTAAATGCGCATGGCGTCATCGTAGGTGATTCGTGGGAAGGCCGATATCTCTACCCCCTTGATTTCCTTTAGCAAATGTTTGGTAAGGCCTTCAAAGGTATCGAGAATGTCCTCTTGTTCCACAAAGGCCATTTCGCAGTCGATTTGTGTGAATTCTGGCTGACGGTCGGCCCTTAGGTCTTCGTCGCGAAAACACTTTACGATCTGAAAATATTTGTCCATTCCCCCTACCATAAGCAATTGCTTAAAAGTTTGTGGAGATTGTGGCAAGGCGTAGAACTGCCCTTCGTTCATTCGGCTGGGCACTACAAAATCGCGGGCCCCTTCGGGTGTTGATTTTATTAAATATGGGGTTTCGACTTCAACGAAGCTATGGTCGCTAAGGTACTTTCGAACTTCCATACTTACCTTACTTCTGAAAATAAGGTTGTTTTTTACGGGGTTTCTGCGAATATCAAGATAGCGGTACTTCATTCGAAGGTCTTCACCGCCATCGGTTTCGTTCTCAATGGTAAATGGAGGGGTTTTCGACTTGTTAAGGAGAATAACCTCATCGACGAGTACTTCAATGCCCCCTGTTGGGATATTGGGGTTTTTAGAGGTCCTTTCAATGACCTCGCCAGTTACCTGTACCACGTACTCGCGGCCTAAGCTTCTGGCCTGTTCGAGTAATTTGGAAGAGGTACGGTCTTCATCAAAGACCAATTGGGTTATACCGTAACGGTCTCTCAAGTCTACCCAGACCACAAAACCCTTATCACGTGTTTTTTGTACCCATCCCGATAGGGTAACCTTGGTATTTATATCTGATTCGCGTAATTCTCCGCAGGTATGGCTTCTGTACATGTGTAAGTCTATTTGAAAGCGCAAATGTAAGAAGTTATGATGGTAACGGCTAAAAAATTCGAGTGTCCTTTTTGTGGTATATGCAGAGGTCTTGTTTTGTTAATGCCTCTAAAATTTAACACATATTTTAATAATTAGATAATTCTTAACTATATTGCTTTTAAAATAACTAATTCAAAACTTTTAAAAATGAAACAAACTTTATTTGGAAAGTTGTATTTCTTGCTGTTTTTTGTGCTACCGACCGTGGTTTTGGCGCAGGGGACAATCAAAGGAAATACTACAGATGAGAGTGGGATGCCGCTTCCAGGGGTCAATGTCGTTGTTAAAGGAACAATGAACGGAACTACTAGTGATTTTGACGGTATTTATGAGATTCGGGTGAATAATTTTCCTGCGACCCTAGTTTTTTCTTATTTGGGATATGCCGATAAGGAAGTTGAAGTTACCGGTACTTCAACATTGGATGTTGCCTTAAAAGAATCGGCTACGGGTCTTGATGAGGTAGTTGTTACAGGTTTGGCAACTTCGGTAAAGCGATCGAATTCCGCCAATGCCGTTGCCTCGGTTTCGGCTGCGGAACTTACGGGCAGAACACCTCCATCTACCCTTGATGGGGCCTTGTATGGTAAATTTGCCGGAGCCGTGGTCAATTCTAACTCGGGTGCTCCCGGTGGTGGTATTTCGGTGAAATTGCGTGGTGCAACTTCAATAACGGGTAATACACAACCCTTATATATAGTAGATGGTGTATATATTGACAACTCTTCCATTGCTGGGGGATTAAATGTGGTCTCCGAGGCAGCAGGGCAGGGAAGTGATGCCAACCAAGATAACCCATCGAACCGTATTGCCGATATCAATCCAGAAGATATAGCGAACATCGAAATATTGAAAGGTGCCTCAGCAGCGGCCATATATGGGTCAAGGGCTGCCGCGGGTGTTGTAATCATTACCACGAAAAAAGGGGTGGCGGGAGAAACGAAATTCAAATTTTCACAATCGACAGGTTTTAGTCAGGCCATCCGCCTTTTTGGACTACGGAACTACAGCGAAGACCGGGTCTTTGATTTGTTTTACTCCCCAAGTGACGATCCTTCAGAAGATCAGTCTTCCCGTGATGCTGCCAATGCTCAAGTGGCCCTGTTTTCACAGGCAAAAAACTCTGGGGGACTTATTGATTATGAAAAAGAGATATTTGGCGAGAAGGGGCTTATCAGTATTACCAATTTTAGTATGAGCGGTGGTGACGAGAAGACAAGGTTTTTTTCGGGAATTACCTATAATAATGAAAACGGTATCGTAAAAAATACGGGATATGAAAAAGCTTCGATACGACTTAATCTCGATCATCGAGCTACCGACTATTTGAAATTTGCATTGAGTTCGAATTATATCTACTCTTCATCGGACAGGGGTTTTTACAACAATGATAACACCGGTGCAACTATCGGGGTTGGTCTAGTTTCTACATATCCGTGGTATGACCTGTTTCCAAATGCAGATGGTGTGTATCCAGATTACGCGCTCGGGGCTTCCAATATTTTGCAGACCCGTGATCAGGTGACCAACAATGAAAAAATTAATAGGGTAATCATGGGGGGTACGGCCAACCTTGATATTTACAAAGCTGAAAAATCAAATTTAGAATTGATTTTAAGAGGAGGGCTTGATTTTTATCAATTGCAGACCCGAGCCATCTTTCCTAAGGACCTACAGTTTCAAAAACCTTCCAATGGAGGTCGTAACGGGGTGTCCGTTCAAGGGGAAACCATCAACAAAAACTACAACCTTTCGGCTTTTTTGGTGCATAACTACTTTACTGAAAACAACCTTCGTTTTCGTACACAGGCAGGTTTGACCAATGAATTTTTTGACCGAAATACAGACTTGATTACGGCAACCGGTCTAGTGGCTTCTGAAACCAATGTTGATCAAGCCGCCAATACAGGGGTCGACCAAACACGGGTGCGTCAAGAAGATGCGGGATTCTTTGTACAGGAGGAAGTCAATTTTCAAGACAAAATTATCGCCACCGTTGGTTTAAGGGGGGATAAGTCATCGAACAATGGTAATGCCAATGAGATGGCTTATTATCCCAAGGCGTCTTTGGCGCTTAGCCTTAACGAATTCGATTTTTGGAAAGAAGATTCTTTTTGGAACCAATTAAAACTAAGGGTCGCTTATGGTGAGGCAGGTAATTTCCCTCCTTCCGGTGCTTTGTTTACTTCCTATAACGCCTTTTCTACAGATGGAATTTTGGGCATCAGCTTAATAGGAAGGAGAGGGGATAGTGAACTGAAATCGGAGCGTCAAAAGGAATTGGAATTTGGTACTGACCTGAATTTTTTCAATGGCCGTTTAGGATTGTCTGCAACCTATTACATCAAAATGGTTGACGATTTAATTTTGTTGGCTTCCTTAGAGCCTTCCACGGGATATACGCAGAGATACGTTAATGCGGGAAGCCTTCGTAATAAGGGTATAGAGATTTCTTTGAATACGGTTCCTGTTGCTACGGAAAATTTTCAATGGGATTTGGGCGTCAATTTTTTCAAGAATGCTTCCGAAGTTACCCAACTTGACGTACCTGCCTATAATACAGGAGCCTTCGGTGCAGGTTTAGGAAGTTACAGGCTTGAAGAAGGTAAGAGTGCCACTCAAATTGTAGGCTCATATGGAGATGAACTTAGGGTAATTGGTGATGGTGAACCTGACTTTCAGATGGGTTTCAGTAATAACCTAAGCTACAAAAAGCTTCAGTTGTCCTTCTTATGGCAATGGAAACAGGGCGGGGACAATATCAACCTGACCAACCTGTTGTCTGATTTGAACGGAACAAGTGCCGACTATGACGATATTACTTTGGATCCAGCTGGTGTAACTCCTAACGGAAAATATAGGCCCGATGCGAATGCCGATGTTTTTGTTCAGGATGCTTCCTATTTGAGGTTAAGGGAAATCGGACTCTACTATACCTTAGACAGTGAGAACTTGCCCAATGTTTTTGGAGACTATGTAGAGAGTGTTAAGTTCGGCCTTTCGGGTTCCAATTTGATCAATATCTTTGATTACAATAGTTATGATCCAGAGGTGTCCAACTTCGGTGGAGGAACAATTTTTACAGGAGTTGAGGTAACACCCTTTCCTTCCTCCAAAAGATATATGTTCAACGTAGCGATTAACTTTTAAAAAAAGAACCATGAAATTATATAAAAACAAATTTTTACTTTGTTCCTTGGTCCTTTTAGGGCTAGGATCATGTCAGGTCCAAGAGTTTTCCGATTTGAACAGCCCAGAAGTAGAGGCGTTTCAAGAGAACATCACAAGGGGTGACCTACCGGACCTTGTGGGCGGGATTCTATACAGTTCAAGAGTCAACTTGGGGAATTATTTTGATGATACCGGAGTAATCGGAAGGGAGTTTTTTCGATTTTCTGCCTCTGATCCGCGTTTGACCGGGGATTTATTGGGAGGAGGAACCAACACTCTTGACAATAATACTTTCTATATTACAAACCCTTGGGCCGCACGTTATAGAACGGTCAAAAACGCGAATTTGATTTTGGGCTTTATTGATGGCCCAGATCAGTCGGACCAGTTTTCCGATGAAGAACTGAATGCTACTAAAGGCTTTCTTAAAACCTTTATAGCTTATGAACTGTTGTTGAATTTGAACCTTACCGATGAGAACGGTATCCGCCTCGATGTCGCCGATGAGCAGAATTTAGGACCTTTTGTTTCAAAATCCGAAGCTTTGAGCGGTATTCGTACCATTTTAGAAGACGCGGCTACGGATCTTGGCAATGGAGGGGATGCTTTTCCTTTTTTCCTTCCTTCAGGCTTCGATGGTTTTGATACCCCAGCTACATTTCTTGAGGCCAACCAAGCTATTGCGGCAAGGGTGGCAACATATCAAGGAGATGCGGCGGCAACTTTATCCTTTTTGGAGAATTCGTTTATGAATTTGACCTCTGCTCAAGATGATTTAAGTACCGGTCTTTACTATAATTTTTCCGAAGACCAGACAGATGCACTTAACCCTATGTACTTCCCTGTTGAAGCGACGGCAGCCGGTGCGCGAATAGCCCAACCTACCTTTTTGTCCGATGCCGAGGCCGGCGACAATAGGTTAAGTAAGGTTGCGGAGCGTAGCGAACCTTTGACCCAAGATGGATTAACGGGAGGCTATGCGGTGGCTTTGTATAAAACCGATACGGACCCTATTCCGATGATTCGTAACGAGGAGTTGATATTAATGTACGCCGAGGCAAATATTACGGTAGATCCGATTGAAGCCGTTGCCGCTATCGACCTTATCCGTGAAAGTGCTGGTTTACCGGCATATACGGGTAATACCGATGCAGCTTCTTTAATTGATGAGGTACTAAACCAAAGAAGGTATTCCCTCTATGCAGAAGGACATCGATGGATAGATATGAGAAGGTATGGTCGGTTGGATGAACTACCTAAAGACAGACCGGAAGATGATGTATGGACGATGTTCCCAATTCCTCTAACCGAGAATCAGTAATAATTCTTTTTACTGTATCTTAAATAACAAGCAAAAACCCCGCCAATTGGCGGGGTTTTTTATCCGGGTGTGTTCTGATCCGTTGTTTTAAGCGGAAGCTTCCAGATGGTTTTCTGCCTTTATGGGGCGTTCCTTTTTTCTTCCCCAAACCGCAATTTTTATGCGATAGGTAATGTTGAACAATACCGGTACGATAATCAAGGTCAAGAATGTGGCAACGACTAATCCGAAGATAACCGTCCATGCCAATGGACCCCAGAACACTACGTTGTCTCCACCCATATAGATTTTGGCGTCAAACTCAGAGAACAGGGAGAAGAAATCGATATTGAGACCTATTGCCAAGGGAATTAGTCCTAAAACGGTAGTAATGGCCGTTAGAATTACAGGGCGTAACCTGGCTTTACCTCCTTTGGTAATGATTTCGGTGACTTCTTCCAATGAGATAAGGTCTTTGTCGCTCAGTCCGAGTTCCACTTTCTTACGGTCGATAAGTATCTGTGTATAATCTAACAGCACGACCCCGTTGTTTACTACGATACCGGCGAGGGAGATAATACCCATCATGGTCATCATAATAACAAAAGACCATCCGGTAACCATCAATCCGCCAAAGACTCCTATAAAGCTCAAGAAGATGGCAATCATAATGATCAGTGGTTTGGATACACCGCCAAATTGAAATACCAATATGAGCATTATAAGTCCTAGTCCAGAGAAAAAAGCGCCGACCAAAAATTGCATTTGCTTGTTTTGTTCTTCGATTTGGCCCGTGAAATCGATTTTTACATCTTTAGGAAGCTGTTTGAAGTTGTCCATTTCTTTCTGGATCTCGGCCACGATCGCTCCGGCATCACTAAAACCAGGTTTCAATTGAGAGTAGATGGTAACTACCCTTTTCTTGTCTTTGTGTTTTATGGCGCTAAAGCCTGAGGAGTTTTTCTGCTTGGCTACGGCCGAGACAGGAATTTCCTTGATTTGGCCGTTTGCGGGATCCCTAAAAATGATGTTCTGGTTGAACAGGGCATTTTTATTATACCGGATATCCTCATTAAAGCGAACGTTAATGTCGTAATCGTCACCATCCAGTTTGTATACGCCTGCTTTTTCGCCAAAAAGCGAACGTCTTAGTTGTAGTCCGACTTGGCCTACGGATACGCCTAGCTCACCTGCTTTTTCGCGATCCACCACAACCTCCATAGAAGGCTTGCTCTTGTTTACATCGATTTTCAACTCTTCAATACCGGCTATGTTCTTGGTATTGATAAAGTTTCGAATATCTTCGGCGGTGTTGATCAATTCGGTGTAATCCTTACCTTCCAGTTCTATGTTGATAGGGTAGCCGGCCGGAGGTCCGTTGGCTTCCTTTTCTACCGAGATGGCCACCCCGGGAAATATTCCGGTCAAGGCTTCTTGAATTTCACCACGCAGTACTTCGGTATCGAGTCCGTTTCTATATTTAAATTCGCGCATTGACAAGGTGACTTTGCCTCGATGTGGCATTTCTGCCGCCGACCCTCCATCGGTTTGGGGGTTACCGGCGCCCTCGCCTACCTGCGATACTGCTGATTCAATCAAAAAGTTGTGCTCCCCATCGGTGTATTTGTCTTGGTTTGCTACCTCGAATACCCTTTTTTCGATTTCTTTGGTAAGCTTATTGGTCTTTTCAATAGACGTTCCCTGCGGGTATTCTATATAGGCATAGATCTCATTGGGTTTGTTGTCGGGGAAAAATTCCACCTTCGTACGTCCACTGCCCAACGAAGCCCCGAAAGCCATAAATACGGCAATCAATAGAGCGAAAGTAATACCGAAGTACCAGTATACATTTTTACCTCTAAGGGAATGTGCGATACGTTTTTCGTACCAATTCTCAAAACGCACCATGGCGCCGTTCTGAAAGCTGATGGCCCACTTTTTAAGCGCGTATTTGTAGATCCAGAACATCAGTGCCGTTAGGATCATTACGGAGCCCAAGCCCCTCATGGTCCCACCGAAAATTAAGATAAAAAGTCCGAACCCGCCCAATATGGCACTAATACGGATGAGTTGCTTGACGGTAAGTTCTTTTTCGCCGATTTCCATAAATTGGGAAACCAACATGGAGTTCATGAAAATGGCCACGAAAAGTGACGACCCCAGAACTACCGATAAGGTAATCGGGAAATAGATCATAAACTGGCCGAATATACCGGGCCATAGACCGAGGGGTACAAAGGCTGCCACGGTAGTCAATGTTGAAATGATGATAGGAAATGCAATTTCACCGATACCTTTTTTGGCGGCTTCGGTGCGCGACATGCCTTCGCTCATTAAACGATAGACGTTCTCAACGACCACGATTCCATTGTCGACCATCATACCCAGTCCCATAATCATACCGAAAAGGATCATGGTATTCAAGGTATAGCCCAAATTGTTTAAGATCATGAACGACATAAACATTGACATCGGAATGGCGAAGCCCACAAAAAGGGCGTTTCTAAAGCCTAAAAAGAACATCAGTACCGTTACGACCAAGATTATACCAAAGATAATGTTGTTTACAAGGTCATCGACCTGGTTCAGTGTCCTGCCTGAAGAATCATTGGCAATGGTGATGTTCAGGTCGGCCGGAAAATAGCTTTCTTGCTCTTTTTTTACGATTTCACGAACCTTGGTCGTCGCTTCGATCATGTTTTTGCCCGATCGTTTTTTGATGTCGAGCATTACCACGTTTTTACCGAACTCTCGGGCGTATGTGGTTTTTTCTTCCTCTGAAAAACTAACTTCGGCTATGTCTTTTAGGTATACCGCCCCGTTCTCGGATTTTACTACAAAGTCGTCTAGTTCCTTGGGGTCGTCGATTTCGCCTAAAATACGTATGGTCCGGCGTTGTCCGCCCGATTGGATGTTACCGGCCGACATGGTAGAGTTACCGTTGCTGATGGCATTGATAACATCTTGAAAGCTGACTTTTGAGGCCATCATTTTATAGACGTCTACGGCCACTTCTACCTCCTTCTCTTGTGCCCCGCGAATGTTTACCTCTTTGATCTCGGGCAAGTCTTCAATTTCATCTTGCAGGTATTCGGCAAATTCCTTTAGCTTTTCAACGGGATAGTCGCCTGTGAAATTCACGTTCATGATCGGAAATGACTCCGACAGGTTAAGATCAAAGACATTGGGCTCGACCTTGGCATTGTTAAAGGTGGGCCAGTCTTCTCCGGCCTTTTCGCTATCTACCTCATCCTTGACCTTCTGTTTAGCCTGTTCCACCGTTAGGTCTTCATCGAACTCGACCGTAATTATCGAATAGTCTTCTTGCGAAGTAGAGGTTATCTCGACTACATTACTTACGTTTTTAAGCCGATCTTCCAGAGGGTCGGTAATCAAACGTTCTACGTCTTCTGCCGTGTTACCTGGGTAAATGGTACTGATATAGATTTTGGTCTCTACGATTTCAGGAAAATCTTCACGGGGCATTGCAAAATACGACTTCAGGCCCAACCATAGGAAAATGGCGATCATCACATAGATGACCGAGGGATTGTCAATGGCCCACGATGCAAGGCTAAACTCTTTATCGGCGTTTTTCTGTTGTTTACTGTTCATCGGTCTGGTCGTTTAGAATTTTAACCTTTTGGCCGTCTTTTACACTTCTGGCGCCTTCTTCAATGATATGGTCGCCATCGGAGATACCGGAGAGGACTTCGATATGGCTGCCCTGGGTCTTGCCTGTTTGAATGATACTTTTCTTCAATAGGGCCTCATTTTCGCCATCTGTGGGTTGGGCCACATAAACGTATTGCTCGCCTTCGGCGTTTTCCGAAATGATACCTTGGGGAATGACTATGGCATTCTCATTGGTGTAATCGTTAATGCTCACTTTGGCGGAAAGGTTGGGTTTGATGTTCCCTTTCTTGTTCGGTACGGGAATCTCAGCACTAAATGCGCGGTTGCTCGGATTGATGAAATTTCCGGTCTGACGCACCTTGGTCAAGATCGAATCGCCAAGAACGGGAAAATAGACCTTGGCTTCCTTGCCCTTTGTTATCCCGCCTAGGTAGGTTTCAGGTACATCTACCTCAATGTACATGTCGGAAAGGTTTACGATCCTAAAAACCTCAGATCCCGGGCCCGGAGAAACAACGGTTCCCTGATCTTTGATGACATCATCTATAATACCTGAAAACGGCGCCCTTATCGATGATTTGCCCAGTTGGCTTTCGGCTTGTTTTACGGCATCTTCGGCGGCCTGATAATTGGTTTGTGCCGATAAATACTCTATTTCAGAACCTATTTTTTGCTCCCATAGGCGTTTTCTGCGTTCAAAGGTGGTCTTGGCAAGTGCGGCTTGCGACTTTAATTGCGACAATTGGCTGCTTCTTCCTCCGTCGTCGATAACCGCTAAGACTTGTCCTTTTGTTACACGCTGTCCTTCCTTCACATAAACACGCTGTAGGGTACCTGACATTTCAGGGTAGATCAAAACGTTTTGCTTGGTCTTGACATCGCCCTGTAGTTCTAAAAAGTGTTCGAACTTTCCGACCTTCGCCACAACGGTGGTAACCAGTGGCAGTTTTTCTTCACCGCTCATGCTGCTAATGGCCGAATCAAGCTTTTGTAATTCGGTCTCGAGGACTCTTTGCTTTTCCGAAAGTTCGGTTTTCTTGGCCCGTATGGTTTCGATGTTCCCCTCCGAAATGATATCGATCACAGAGGTCTGTTTCCCTCCACATGCGGAGAAGAGAAGGGCCGAGGTCGCTAGATATAGTATTTTTTTCATCTTAAAAGTTTGTTTGTAGTTTGCCTTATTACTTTAGGTTAGAATTGGGTTCGTTTATGATAAGTTCGAGCTCCGTCTTTTTATTAATGACCTCGACCATCGATTGAAGATAGCCTTGTTGTGCATCATAGAGCTGTGTTTGGGCTTGCCTAAGGTCAAAGCTGCTTGCAATGCCCTCGGCGTATTTAATTTGGTTCTTGTTTTCTATGCGTTCGGCCAAACCAAGGTTTTGCTTTGCGGTTTCATATTCTTCTATGGCAAGAATATAGTCGCTCTTGGCTTTTTCGAGCTGAAGCCGTATTTGCTCTTCGGCTTCCGATAATTGGGTTTTTGCCTTTTGCATGGCTATTTTGGCCCTAGCGGTACTGGCACTACGCTTACCGGAGCTGAACAGGGGAATACTGAGGTCAAAACCTAAGACCGACGAGTCGAACCAATCTTGGTCGCTTTTGAAAAAGCTAAAGTCATCGGAAAAGGCAGATGAACCGTAGTTGATGAAACTGCTTAAGGTGGGTAGGGCGCGGCTTTTTGCCAGTTTCCACTCGTAAAACCGTTGTTCGGTCAAGTTTAGGGCCAACTTATAATCGACGTTGTTGTTGATATTGAAATCCGATTCCATTAAAGAAAAATCGATCTGGGCCGTGGCCAACTGATCAAGGTCGTCTTCTAATTTGGTGGGGGCGTCAATGGCAATACCCATGACCAGGTTGAGCATTTGCAGTGTAATGTTTTCCAGTCGGATGGCATTTTTTAACTGATTTTCTACCGATGAAAGGGTGATTTGTAACTGTTCGACACTTTCCTCGTCCGCGAGTCCGTTTTCATACAGCTTATTGGTCTCGAACAGGTTCTTTTCGAGATTGGCCTTGTTCTTTTCGAAAATGGCCACACTTTCTTTGGCCAATAATACGTTTCCATAGGCCTCGACCACCGATTTTCGTACTTCTTGATCAGTCTTTTCTTCGTTGTTGGCACTATAGCTTAGAAACGATTTCGTTGCTTGTACACCAACGATATAAGAACCGTCGAAAATCTTTTGGGTGAGTGTCGCCGTAGCGGTCGCTTGGTGGGCTTGACCAAAAACGATGGGCACAAATTCCCCGGGGGTTCCTCCGGCAAACTCTGCGGGAATCAAGGAAACCGGCTGTTTTAGTTGATTTTGGTAGCTGACGGAACCATTGATCTGTGGAAGACCGTCCGCAATGGTCTCCCATTTTTGTTTTCGGGCGTCGATCAGGTCGCGCTCGGCATTAATGGCGTTGTAGTTGTTCTCAAGGGCGAACTCTATGGCTTCTTCCAAGGTAAAACTATTGGTTTTTAAGGGTTCTGGATCTTGAGAAAATCCTGGCGCGGTGATGAAGAGCGTCAGTGTTAGTATAAATAGGTTTCTCATCGTTATTCGGGATTTGAGTTGATAATTTTGTTCAATATTTTTCTTCCTAATGGGGTTACGATTCCCCTGATATGGTATTCTAAATAATTGTCCATTAAAGTGGTCACGGGAAATTTGTCCGGGGGGAAAAGGCGATGGTCTTTCGTGCTCGTCATACCCGAATAATAAATACGGGATATAAAGTCGATATCTAGGTTATCCCTGTAAAAGCCTTGGCTTACCCCGCGTTGAATATTTTCCTTTACACAGGCTTGCATGGTTTCAAATTGAAATGCCGAAATGGAGTTGTGTATTTTCGGATAGTATTTCTGTAATTGGTATTGTGGTGATGATTTTTCATTTTTGAGATTTATCATTACGAACTTTTTTATCTCGTAAAGTTCTTCAATAGGGTTTTTGTTCAAGGCACAGATAGCATTGATTCCTTTCGATATGCTTTCCGCTAGATGTGTGGTGCACTGTTCCACGAGCTTGGTCTTGTTCTCAAAATGAGTGTATATGGTTTTCTTTGAGATGCCCATTTCATTGGCCAAATCGTCCATAGTAACACTCTTGAACCCGTAGTTCAGGAACATATCCGTCGCTTTGTTTAAAATTTTAGTCTTCATAAGGACTGCAAATGTAGTCTAGGAAACTTTAAAAACACTAAAAGTTTCCAAAGTTTTACCGTAATTTAACATCTCTTTAAGACGGAGCCTGATCGGCATCATTTTTTTTCCGCTCCAAATAGTCGTTGTAAGCTTGTTCCCCTTCTTTCTTCCAGAACTCGTCATAGAACTCCCATTTCGAAAAATCATCACACCACATACGACTCCCATTGCCCTTGCAGGCGCGTTCCCTTTTTTTCTTTTTGTTGCCCTTGTTGGCGCCGTCCTTACCGCCACTGAAGTTTCCGAAAATTATCTTTGCCAAAATTAGAAGTCCGCCCGCTTGCCAAAAGTCCAAGGTCGTTAGTCCGAATATTTCAGGCATCAACCAATTCCATAGATACATAAAAATATAGGCGAACAGTACCAAAAAGGCGATACCGGCTACGATGTAGAACAGTATTTTTACGGTTTTCTTTATGAACTTTTCGGCTTTGCTCTTTACTTTGTGCTCTATATGTTTCTCCATAATTGTAGAATTTCTTGGTTAATGATCTGTTTTTTTGATTTCTAGTACTTTTAATAATATGGCCAGGGCCCTGTGCCGCCTTGACATTAACGTGCCCATGGGGATACCGCTCTCATGTGACAGTTGGGTATAGGTGTAACCTTCAAAATCTATAGCTACTATTATATTTCGATACACTGGTTTTAGTTGGGCAATGGCCGTTTTAAGATTCGTTTTCATGGTGTCGGAGTAGGCGTTGGCCGTCTTGCCATATACCAACTCCGTAAACTCTATCAGTTTTTCCTCCATTTCCTGCTCAAAGGGGACCCCTTTTTGTTTGGTGCGCATTAGGTCGACAATCTTGTTGCGGATAGAATTGTAAACAAAGCCTGCAATGTTGTCTATGGGCGACAGGTTGTTGGCCCTAGAGAATACTTTTAATGCCACCTCTTGAACCACGTCTTCGGCATCGCGATCGGCAGCATCGTCAATACGCGATTTGGCATAAGCCTTGAGCGAACGGTACTCTTCGTCAAAAAAGAGTTTAAGCTTGTTGTAATTATCCGTTTCTGGGGTCATTTCGTGGCTGTTGTCAAAAGTATTCAAGAGTAAAGACGAAGGAAATCAAAACTATTGCATGATCTTGATTATTTTTTTACAAAATGTGGGAAAGGGGCCTATTTTGATCAAATGGATGTATTTTTGGGGAAAATTTGTTGAATGCAATCTATAGAATTCTATCGTAGCCAGTTTCTCGATTACTTGAAGCGGCATGAACATACCAAAGAGCCCAAGAACCTCTATGAGCCGATTACTTATATTTTAGGATTGGGAGGGAAGCGATTGAGACCGGTTCTCACCTTATTATCGGCCGAAATTTTTGGTTGTGATTATCGCAAGGCCTTAGATGCAGCCTTGGCCGTAGAAACTTTTCATAATTTTTCATTGGTCCATGATGATATTATGGATGATGCCCCATTGCGGAGAGGAAAAACCACCGTGCATGAAAAGTGGGATATCAATACGGGAATTCTTTCGGGAGATGCCATGCTTATAACGGCATACCAATTATTTGAAAATTATGACGGGGATACCTTTAAAAATTTGGCAAAGCTCTTTAGCAAGACGGCTTTGGAAGTATGTGAAGGTCAGCAATACGATATTGATTTTGAAGATAGGGATGACGTTACCTTGCCCGAGTACCTGAAGATGATCGAATATAAGACGGCCGTTTTGGTGGCTGCCGCACTGCAGATGGGCGGCATAGTCGCAAAGGCATCGGAAGGGGAGCAGAAGCTTATTTATGATTTCGGATTGAATTTGGGAATAGCCTTTCAACTACAAGATGATTACCTTGATGCTTTCGGAGATCCGGAAACTTTCGGCAAGCAAGTGGGGGGCGATATTATAGAGAACAAAAAGACCTATTTGTACCTTAATGCCCTAGAGTTGGGCAGTGCCGAACAAAAAAAGGAACTTAGGGATATGTATTCCATACAACCCAAAGACCCTTCGGCTAAAGTCGATACGATAAAGGAAATCTTTAAGGATAGCGGTTCGGCCGAAAAAACGCAAGAAGCGATAGCGGAGTATACCGAAAAGGCTTTTTCGGTATTGGCCAAACTAAAGATTTCAGAAGACAAAAAGGCTATTTTAGAGAGTTTTGGAAATAGTTTGATGATGCGACAGGTCTAAGGAAAGTCACTTAGCTCTAGGAGGGACGTTTTCTTTTAAAAACCCTATTGAAAAAGGCTTCAATAAACATTTTTTTAGGGCAGCTTAGAATGAAGTCGATATCTTCCCTAAAGGAAGACTTCTCGTCTAAAAATCTAAAGATCAATTGTGGGTCGCTTTTCTTGAAGAGCGACTCGAATATTTTATGGCCTTGGTCATTGTGTTTGGCCAATACGTCTAAGAATAGCAGGTCGTAAAACCAAAATCTGTTCTTAAAGCTTAGTGTATTCAGAGGTTTTCCGGTTTTGATAAAATCGACCAATACGGGAATTTTCTTGGCCGTACTCATAAACGTATACCCTGTGCTTGGCTTGGCCCATCCGCCTGCCGTTCCGATATAGCGGATGTTTTCGGTGTGGTGTTCGCTAAAATCATAGGAGGTCATGGGTATACTGCCTTGTTCCGTTTCCGTGATGTTATAAGTGCCACATTTTAGATGGTTTTCCAAATAGTATATTATGGCATCTTCATATGCTTCCTTAGGCAAGCGATTTTTAGAGAATAAGGTGTATTCCACTAAGGCCTCGTTTTTTGAAAATGGAAGGATGTACATAAACCGGGTATTCCCTTTCTGCGGAATGGAAAAATCCATGTAAGTGGCCTGGTCAGGATTGAAAACGGGCTTTTCGGTTTTTACCGTCCACCCTAGAAAATGTTGTTGCAGTACAGGGTATTTCTTTTGATGGGTGGCCATTTTATAATCGAAACTACTGCTGAAGACCTTTGATGCCGAATAGGTGGAACGATGGGTCGTAACGGTTATTTTTGAACCTATGTCGACTATCTCCGCAACCTCTTCTTGCTGGAAGGTAATATTGGACTTGCCTTTCAACGCGTCAAAATAAACTTTGTAAAAATCGGCTCCCCGAACCATTTTGTACTGGTATGGGGCAATGGAATAGTCTTTTGAAAAGTTTTCGCTGCCGAAATAAATGTGATTCCATGTTTTGGAAACGATGGACTCAAAACTTCCCTCGCCTTTTTCCCAGAAGCACCAAGTTCTGTCATTAGAGCTTTTGGCATCCCTGTCTAACAGCAAAATAGACGTGTTGCTAAAGAAATCATCTTTGACTAGGGCACTGGCGAGCATTAGACCAGCTGCGCCTGCGCCTATTATGATATAGTCAAAATGTGTGATTTTTTCCAAGTCTATTGTAGAAACGTTACTTTTTCAAAAATAGCGATTCTATTTGAGCGCATTTCATTTTTAATTGATGCGATAGCGAAGCCCTAGGAAACCGCGAATGCCTTGATTGGGGCCATACACATATGATGGGTCAAAGGTTAGGGCATTGGGGTTATTTGGGGTGGCTACTACGTTTCCATCGGTGTCAAAAGTTACGTTCTTGTCAAAAGGATCGTTGGCACGGGCAATGATAAAAGGATTTCCACGGTTGGGGGTCCAATTCAATAGATTTTTGATGCCTCCGTAGAATTCAAACTGTTCGAGACCTTTCCAGGTAAATTGAATGTTTTGAATACTCCAAGTGGGTGAGAAATCGCTTCTTGGATCGCTTTCGCCAAGGGTCGGCAAACGCATTGGGCCGTAAATATTTCCTGTATAATCTATTGATAAGTCGATTTCTTCTATTTCGTACGATGCATTCCAGGTACCCGTGAAGCTTTCCGTTAGTATTTGGCGTTCGGTAACCCCGTTTTCTGTTTGGCTCACATCTTGGAAGGTGGCCCCGATCAAAAATTTAAACCCGCTAGGAAAAGAAAAGTCGATATTGGCGCTAACGCCTTTTGAAACGGACTTGCCATTTAGGTTGTCATAAATGATTTTATTTGGGTCCGTATCGTAATCGGGAAGGATGGCATTGCTGAAATTTGTGTAAAAAAGTGAAGCGTCTACACTGACAAAAGTGCCATTGTCGGCATATATTTTTTTAAGGTAATTTAGGTTTACGTTGAACGACTGCTCGGGCTTGAGTTCTTCGGTTACGACAACATCACGGGCTCCGGTTAAGGCGGCGTGTTCTTCGGTAAATAGGTTTACTACCCGAAACCCGGTACCCGCGTTAAGGCGGATAATATCGTTGTCCGTCATTTTATACCTATAGGCCATTCTAGGGGTG
This sequence comes from Zobellia galactanivorans, assembly GCF_000973105.1. Taxonomy (NCBI): domain Bacteria; kingdom Pseudomonadati; phylum Bacteroidota; class Flavobacteriia; order Flavobacteriales; family Flavobacteriaceae; genus Zobellia; species Zobellia galactanivorans. The sequence goes on from NC_015844.1 coordinate 2,279,583, forward strand.
TAGATACTGCCGTGCCTTTCGTCGTAGTCATAGCGCATGCCAAGCAATAAGGAGTGTTTGTTGGCCAAGGCGATTTCATCTTGAACGAATAGGCTTGGTATGACGACTTCGTCTGCGGAGGCGGTTGCTGTGGTGTTATCATCATAGTAATTATATCGAAGGGCGGTACCGATGAGAAGGTCATGGTTTTCGAGGGATTTATCCCAAGTAAACTGTCCAAAACCTATACGCTGATCGGCAATGTAGGGCACATCTCCGTATACCGAGTTCTGGCTGTGGTCGTTATATGAGAATGAAAACAAGACTTTTTCTTCAATGGGCAATTGGTATTTGCCTAAAACTTCCCACCTTCGGGTATAAATGCTTTCTCCATAAACTTCGTCTCCACCCCTAAATTCAGGGGTCCATTGCATTTCCCCGCCCCAACGGTCTTCGTAGAAAAATCGGCCAGCCAGTGAAAGGATGCGATTGTTGTCTCGCTGAAAATTCCATTTTTGAAATACCGAAATACGGTTCTGTAGGGTGAGGTCGGTGAAGTTGTCGCCATTGTTGTCAATAGGATGGTCATAGTTAAAGTAGTTGATGCCCAAAAGCATATCGGTCTTTTGACCTATGTTGATTTTTGTGCCAAGATCGATATTGTACTCCCCCCAACCCGTAACAAAGGCATCCGCAAAGAAATCAGGGGCGTCTAAAGTGTTCTTGGTAATAATATTGATTAATCCGCCCACAGCTTCACTACCGTAAAGCGTGGAGGCAGGGCCTTTTATAATTTCAATCTGCTCTATGAGGGAGTTGGGTATGCCCGAAAGGCCGTAAACGGTTCCCAGCCCACTAACAATGGGCATTCCGTCTATCAAGACCAAGGTATACGGGCCTTCAAGCCCGTTAATATGAATGTCGCCCGTATTGCAGACGTTACAATTGATCTGTGGTCGTACGCCGTTTACGTTTTGTAGTGCTTCAAAAATGCTGGCAGTAGGATTCTTTTTAAGAAAAGTAGGGCTATACACTTCAACAGGAACCGGACTTTCCGAACGGCTGACCGCTTTTAGGGTTCCGGTAACTACCATTTCCTCCAATTGTTCCGAGGCGGGAATGATCTTGATATCAAGCGATTTGTTCTCGCTTCCTTTTAAAGTGATTTTTGTGGAGAAATCTTGATATCCTAGTACGGAAACCTGCAATTTATAGGTGCCGGAAGGTATGTTTTTCAAAATATAAGACCCATCGTCTAATGCCGAGGTGCCAATTTTTGTGTCTTTTAGGTAAATGTTTGCGAAGGGAACAGAACCATTTTTATCGGTGATGGTACCGCTAATTTGATTGTTCTGGGCGTTGCTCAATGTTGTGCCTAAAACACATACGAGTAAATATAGGCTAGTCTTTAAATTTATTTTCATCTATATAAATTAAAATTTAGATAAATCTAAATATTTGTTTCTAGATATAAAAACGTATTTTTGTGTAATTCAAATTTTTTATGACACTTTCAGAAGAAGATTATATAAAGGCCATTTATCATCTAGGAAAGGGTGAGAATAGCATGGTCTCGACCAACGAGGTAGCGGAGCAGATGCGTACGAAACCTTCATCCGTAACCGATATGATCAAAAAACTATCGGAAAAAGGGGTGGCCAACTATAGGAAATACAAAGGTGTTTGCCTTACCGAACACGGCCAAAAACTAGCCTTGACCTTGGTCAGAAAGCATAGGTTATGGGAAGTATTCTTGGTCGACAAGCTCAACTTTGCTTGGGATGAAGTCCATGAAGTAGCCGAGCAGCTAGAGCATATTAAGAGCGAAAAATTGACGGATAGGCTTGATAAATTACTAGGGTATCCTGAGGTCGACCCGCACGGCGACCCCATACCGTCTAAAACCGGGGAGTTTAAAAAAGCGGTAAAAAAATTGCTGAACGAGGTGCCGGTAGGAACCAGCGGTACCTGTGTTGGGGTCAAGGATTCTTCAGCGCCTTTCCTGAAATTTCTCGATAAGAATAAAATTGCCTTGGGCGATGCTATAACGGTATTGGAAAAAGAAGAATTTGACGGGTCGTTACATATTGAGGTGAAAGGGAAGAGTATTCACATCTCAAATCAAATAGCGGCCAATTTGTATCTTAAAATAACCGAATGATATGCAAGAGATAATTGATTATTTTGAATCGATAGATCCGGTTTTGGCGGCTTTTTATGCCACATTGTTTACATGGGGTCTTACGGCTGCCGGTGCTGCCTTGGTTTTTTTCTTTAAGGGCATGAACCGGGCGCTTTTAGATGGTATGCTGGGTTTTACCGGTGGTGTTATGGTAGCGGCCAGCTTTTGGAGCCTCTTGGCCCCGGGCATAGAAATGAGTCCGGGAGAAGGTTTTGTGAAAGTAATTCCCGCCGCAGTGGGCTTTCTTATGGGCTCGTTGTTCATTTTCGGATTAGACAAGGTGCTGCCCCATCTCCATATCAATTTTAAGGAAAGCGAAAAGGAAGGGATTAAAACCCCTTGGCACCGTACCACCCTGCTGACCTTGGCCATTACGCTTCACAACATTCCCGAAGGGCTTGCCGTTGGGGTTCTTTTTGGAGGTGTGGCCGCTGGATTTGAAGGGGCGAGTATCGGTGGGGCCGTGGCTTTGGCCTTAGGTATCGGTCTTCAGAATTTCCCCGAAGGATTTGCCGTAGCTATGCCGCTTAGGAGGCAGGGGCTTAGCCGTTATAAAAGCTTTATGTATGGGCAGGCCTCGGCAATTGTAGAGCCTATAGCCGCCGTTTTGGGAGCTTGGGCGGTCATGACCTTTCAGCCGATGTTGCCTTATGCCCTATCGTTTGCCGCCGGTGCCATGATATTTGTCGTGGTAGAGGAAGTAATACCTGAAACCCAGCAAGACAAATACACAGATATTGCTACCATGGGTTTTATTGGCGGGTTTATTATTATGATGACCCTTGATGTAGGTTTGGGATAAGCCGAATATAATACTGTTCGGCAATATTCTGACGTCTTATAAAAAAAGGTTTGTGCTTGTTTTCTGTGATGGGTTTTGGAAGATAGTCAAGACTAGCATAGTCAAATTTTTAACCTTTGGAATACAAGATATTAGATACTTTAGCGTTGTAGTACAGCAAGCCGATAGAAGTATAAATATCTTCGGCTATCTCAATTTTTTTTTATGATTGCTCCCGAAAAACATAAGAGAGAGGCTGAAAGACTAGCGCTGCTTGAATCGTACGGTATTCTTGATACTCCTTTAGAGGAAGATTACGATAACCTAGTGACACTGGCCTCTGAAATTTGTGGAACCCCGATATCCGTAGTGACGCTTTTGGATAAAGATCGCCAATGGTTTAAGGCGTATCATGGTATCGATGTAAGAGAAACCGAAAAGGAATATTCATTTTGTGGGCATACCATAAATGCCTCCGATAGTATCTTTGTTATTGAAGACGCACGTATCGACGAGCGTTTTCACGATAATCCCATGGTTCAAGGTGATCCCCATGTTATTTTTTATGCGGGCGTACCGCTAAAAGGGGCGGGCGGACTACCGTTAGGTACCCTCTGTGTCATAGATACCAAACCTAGGGCCCTTACAAAAAGCCAAGTCAATGCATTGAAGATATTGTCGGATCAAATCATGAACTTGCTTGATCTTCGAAAGAAAAAAATGGAATTGGAAAAGGCTAATGAACAATTGGCCCGCACGAACCATGAACTTGACAATTTTGCCGCCATTGCCGCACATGACCTTAAGTCGCCTTTGAATAATATTTTAACCCTGTCTAACTGCTTGTACGAAGATTATGCGCCTTTAGTCGATGATGAGGGGAAGCAGATCATTGAATTTATCAGAAGTTCATCGGAAACATTGCGAAAACTGATAACCGGACTTTTAGATTATAGTAAATCGGGACAGTACAATAGCAACGATAAGACGCGCATAAGTTTGACCGACCTGCATAAAAATATTTCTGAACTTTTTGGGGGGCATAAAGAATGTGTCATACGGATAAACAGTGAGTTAGATTCCATTTATGCCAATAAGGTGGCGGTTGAACAGATTTTGATCAACTTGATTGCCAATGCTATAAAGTACAATGACAAGTCCAAAATTGAAATAGACCTCGATGTTGGGGAAAGCGAATCTCATTATGAGTTTTCCGTTAGGGATAACGGTCCAGGAATCAACGAAGAAGATCAAGAAAAAATCTTTAAAATTTTTGAGATCGTTTCTCCGAAGGACAGATTTGGGGAAAAGGGAACCGGTATAGGCCTAGCTACCGTAAAAAAAGTGGTAGAAGGACTTGGAGGTCAAGTTGCGGTCAGCTCAAAGGTAGGTGAAGGAGCTACCTTTTCCTTTACGATAAAAGCAGCCTCCCATATGAGTCCCTCAATGGCCTGATAAACCTAAAAAAGGTAAAACGATGGGTGTCATCGATTGATTTCCTCTATAAGATTTGCCACTAGGGCCGTCCAGCCGGTTTGGTGGGAAGCACCCACGCCACGTCCGTTGTTGCCATCGAAATACTCATAGAACAGAATAAGGTCCTCAAAGTGCTTTTCGGTATATTTATTCTCGTGCAATAGGTTTACCGGACGCTTCCCGTCTTCGTTTTTTTGAAAAATACCGATGAGTCTTTTGCTTATCTCGAATGCTATCTCTTTTAAATTGAGTTGCTTATCGCTTCCTGATGGATAGGCGTATTTTAAGTTGTCACCAAAATAATTGTGGTATTCTTTGAAGGTGCTGATGAATAGGTAGTTCATGGGCATCCATATGGGGCCGCGCCAATTCGAATTCCCTCCGAACAAATCGGTAGATGATTCGGCAGGTTCATATTCAATCCCGTAAGTAGCTCCGTTGATCTCTACTTCATACCTGTTTTCGTGTTCTTTTGATAGCGAACGAATGCCATACTCGGCCAAGAATTCCGATTCGTCGAGTATGCTATTGATCAAGATGTCGAGTCTTTTCCTTGGGACCAATGAGAGCAGAACATCATTGTCGGGGCCATATTCTTCGACTACTTGGTACTGTTGTCGTTCAATACGGTATTTTCGGTACCACTCCATACTGGCTTTGAACCGGGGCAACTTCTCTAGGCATCCTTTTCTTATGTTGAGCACGGCGGTCAATGAAAGTAGACCGGAAATAGACCTAACCTTAATAGGTATTTTTTGCCCATGGGGCAAGATAAGCGTATCGTAGAAGAAGCCTTCCTTTTCGTCCCATGAATTCATGGAGTCCTTGGTAATTTTATTGAGTGCTTCGGCAATGAAAACGAAGTGGCCAAAATACTTTAGGGCCATGTCTTCAAAGGTGTCGTCGTCTTGCGCGATCTCTAGTGCTATTTCCAGCATGTTCAGACAGTAGAGGGCCATCCAAGAAGTGCCGTCTACCTGTTCAAGAACACCTCCTCCGGGCACGCCGTTACTGCGGTCGAAGACCCCGATATTGTCAAGGCCCAAAAATCCACCTTCAAATACGTTATTGTTTAGGCTATCTTCCCTATTCACCCACCAAGTGAAGTTCAGGGCCAATTTATTGAACATCCGTTTTAAGAACTTGATATCGCCCTTGCCGGTTTTTCGCTGTTCCATTTGATAGATTTGAATGGCGGCCCAAGCTTGTACAGGAGGGTTTACATCGCTAAAGTTCCATTCATAGGCGGGTATTTGACCGTTTGGCGCCATATACCATTCTTTGGTAAACAATAAAAGCTGTTTTTTTGCGAATTCATGGTCTACCATCGAGAAGGTGACACAATGAAAGGCCGAGTCCCAAGCCGCGAACCATGGGTATTCCCAAGCATCGGGCATCGATAGGATATCGTGGTTACGGAAAGTTTTCCATGTACTGTTCCTGCCGTGCAGGCGCTCTTGGGGCGGGGTCGTGCCAGGGTCGCCCTCTAACCATAGGTCTACCTCGTAATTGTAATATTGCTTGGTCCATAGCAGGCCGGCAAAGGCCTGTTTTTGTATTTCCCGCTCGTCTTCCGATGATTTGTCGGTGATGGCATGTAGAAAGTTTTTCGATTCTTCCTGTCGTAGGGCGAAGGCGGAGTCGAAGGTATCCGATAAGGGAGATTCTAGTTTGTCTTTCGTTAGCCTAAGTTTTATTACATGGGTCTCGCCAGGGGCGATTTCCAAGGTGTAGAGTGGGGCGCACTTTGTTCCTTTCCTGTTCTTTTCCGCCAGTGTAAAGTCATTGTTGATTACAGCGTCGTGGAATAGGTCTTTTTTAAAGGGATGTTCGTTGGTACCATCGAAAACCCGTTCCATATTGGTTTCGTTTTCGGTGAACAGTATTTTTTTTGGGGTGTCGAAATACAGGTTGTATTGGCCGACGTAACTGTGGTCAACGGAAACATAAGGTGCGGTATTGCCCTTTTGTTGGGTGATGATCGGTTTTTCGGGCATACCGGTGAAGCTCCAGAAATTCCGTATCCAGAGCGTGGGCAATACATGGGCCGTTGCGGTTTTCGGTCCGCGGTTACAAACGGAAATCTTGATCAATAGGTCTTCACTTTCCGCCTTGGCATATTCGGTAAATACATCGAAGTATTCGTCATTGTCAAAGATGCCCGTGTCTAGCAGTTCGTATTCGTTATCGTGCTTACCTATGTTTCGGTTTTTTTCTACTAAATCATTGTACGGAAATTCGTTTTGAGGGTATTTGTAAAGATGTTTCATATACGAATGTGAAGGGGTGTTCTCTAAGTAATAATAGAGTTCCTTAACATCTTCACCGTGGTTGCCTTGAGGGCCGGTAAGCCCGAAGAGGCGTTCTTTTAAAATAGGGTCTTTGCCATTCCAAAGCGCCACCGAAAAACAGATATTGCAATAACGGTCCGAAATACCGGCAATACCATCTTCGCCCCAACGGTAGGTCCTGCTACGGGCGTGGTCGTGGGGCAAATAGTTCCAGGCATCACCGTTAGGGCTGTAATCTTCGCGAACCGTTCCCCATTGCCTTTCGCTAAGATAAGGGCCCCATTTGAGCCAATCTTTCTTCTTGTTGTAATGGTCGTCAAGTCTTTGGTGTTCTTTGGTGATGTGGGTCATATTGTATTTATTGCTTTATGGGAAGTCATCTCTTTTGACCTGAACTACCGTACAAATAGGTTGTAGTTTACCCGATAAAAATCACTTTATAATTGCACTTAAATTTAGACATATAAACCGCTGCTTACAAGATATTAATGACCGGTGTGCTAAAATTTTGAGCACTATCGGAAATTTTCATCAATTTTGTACGTTCATAGAGTGATTGGCAGATGGTTTTGTCGGTCAGGGTCAAAATCGGGAAATTACTTGAATATGCAGAAAAAAGGACATCTATTGTGGAACATTTTGGGCGTACTTACGGTAATTGTATGTCTTTCGGTCTTTGTCTTACATTTTAAGAACTGGACGAAAACCGATGCTACCGGAATGCGGGTCATTTCTGGCTTCTATCTACAAAAAGTTCCGTTTTCCGCTTTAGACAGTGTTGATTTGGTCGAGAAAATACCTCCAATGGTGCGGCTGAACGGTTTTTCCGCCTTCCAAAAGGAAAAAGGTGTTTTTAGGGAGTTCAAAGATTCGCTTACCGATAAAAAGGTATACGTATATATAGATAACCTTGAAAACCAAAAGATAAAGATCGTACATCACGATTCGCTAAAACTCTTTATCAACCTTAAAGACTCTACAGAAACCCAGCAATTGTTCGATTTGCTTTCGAGTAAGTTGCCCGTAGAACCGAATTAGCCTAACGCGCGAGATTTTTTATTTACTTTCCGTATTAAATCTGCTTTAAATTATTTGCAGTGTTTTGTTATTCAGGCGAATGTGTCGTATTTTGTTGTGGAATCAATAAAACGAACAGTCATGGAAACAGATGAAATTGCGGCAAAATTGGTCGCATGGTGCAATTCAGGTGATTTTGAAAAGCCGTACAAGGAATTGTACAGTGAAAAAATCGTCAGTATAGAAAACGATGGTAAGGGCGAAGGAGCCTATGTTGAAGGCTTTGAAGGTATCAAGAAAAAAGGGGAGTGGTGGCGTGAGAATTTTGAGGTGCACAGTAGTAAGGCTTCGAACCCGGTAGTGGCGGACAACTGGTTTTCGGTAAAGTTTACCATGGACACCACCCATAAGCCGTCGGGGCAACGTTCGAGCATGTCGGAAATAGCGGTCTACGAAGTAAAGGAAGGTAAAATTGTAAAAGAGCAATTCTTCTACGATGACAAAGGATAGATAATTTTGAAAAGTTATAGTATAAGAGCCGTTCTACTGTAGAGCGGCTCTTTGCTTTTAGAAGGGTTAAAGGCTATCTTTGCTTTAAAATTCATTCATGGTTCTACTGGCTCAAATTGTTGGTGCATTATATGGTCTTTTAGCGGTTGTGTTCGGTGCCTTTGGCGCCCATGCCCTTAAGAAGTTACTTTCGGTAGATCAGCTCAAAAGTTTTGAGACCGGGGTGAAATACCAAATGTACCACGCGATGGTATTGCTTCTCATCGGCTTCAATTTTAATATGGATGTTCCCTTTCAGGAGTATATGGTCTATTGTTTTGTAATAGGTACCTTCTTGTTCTCTTTTAGTATATACGCTTTGGTGATTAGTGCTGCTAAAGGAAGGAAACTTCGATTTTTAGGGCCTGTGACCCCGCTTGGCGGCTTATTGTTGGTGTGCGGTTGGGCGCTGTTGTTGTACAGCTTTCTTCGGAACCTGGTCTAGTGCTCCGATTGTACTTCTGAAGTAAACTCCTTAATGGCCTGATTGGGCTCTATAATGTCGTAACCTTTCCAAAAGTTCGGGTCGTAGTCGGGCATATAGGTGGGAAGTACGCCTGTTTTTTCTTTAAAGGCTTCAAATTGGCCCGAATTGATGGACTCTTCATCAAAAACTACCAGCTCGTATCGGTTGATATTGCCAAAGGAGGCATCGATCTTTAGGGCCAGTTCGTTCTGTTTTCGTCTTCCTTTAACGTGTTTGTTCTTTTCAATAATGGTCAAGGGCCTTTTGATTCCGGCGCGAACACCTTTTATAATGTTGTAGTAGCGCAAGTAGTATTTTTGGTCCGGGCCCTTATCGAACAGAATGCTTCCTTTGGCCAGATATTCGTTCACCGAAATGCCGAGCAATTTAAAATCGCGAAGGGGTTTGGTATTCTCGAAGTCCATTCGAATCAAGGCGAAGTCATCGGAGTTGATGTAGAGCACGCCTTCAAATTCAGGGGAACCGTCGGGCACAAAACGAATGACATATACGGCCTGGTCCCCTATATAAGTGTGGTTTTCAAGTGTGAGTTCGTAACGCCTGGGCTTGTAAATAACGTTGTAGTCGCTATCCTTAAAAATGGGAAGGTTCTGAAAAAGATTGCCCAAGGTTTTCCGTTTGTATTCTAGAAAAAATTCACGTCTTTCCTCTTTGTTTTTCTTCTCTTCCTCAATATGTTTGTTTAGGGCGGCAACATCGGTAGAATCGACTTCCTCCTTAAAAACATCGCCTATGTCTTCGGCATCTACCTTAGTACCGAAGAGTCCTGATTTTATCTTAAAGTAAGAGTCGGTCTTAATATTTTCCTTGGCTATTTTATTGAACTTTTTTTCAAGCATTTCTATATCGAGGTCTTTGCTCTTATCGTATAGTTCGGAAGCCTTTATAAGGTCTAGTTTTTGCGTTTCGGCATCGTCTGAAACATAAAGGTCGCCCAGCATTTCGGTATAGTACACATTGTTTTTGGGAATGGTCTGTATTACGCTGTCAAGGAAGTTTTTGTTGAAGGCGTCTATGGTCGATTTTTTGATTTCGTAGTTGGTCTTGATAATGTTGTTCTGATAGGTTTCCCTTAAGAAAAGACGCTTTTTGGAAAGTCCGGTATTGTAGTTTTTTTCAATGTTTTCCTCAACAAGTTCAATAATTTCCTTGGGCTCGTAATTTTTGTTCGATACGATAACTTCTTGAAGTTCTATGGCTTTAGGCTTAAGGTAGATAAGACTATCGGTAAAAGCGGAAATAGGTTTTCCTATAGATTCGTATCCGATACAGGAAATAAAAAGGGAATCGGAAGCTGCTATCCGGTCTTTGAGCAAAAACTTGAACTTGCCCTCTTCATTGGTAATCATCCCTTTGTTGTTCAACTGCACCGTGGCATAGGGTACCGGCTTTTTCGAGACGGAGTCTACAATGGTTGAACTTAAACTTTGTGCATGTTGTGCCGCGCTAAAAAATAGGCAAAATACGAACGGGAAGACAAAAGCTCTTGACATAATCATCGTTAATGGCTATTCAAAAAAAAGCGATAGCACTGAGGAAAGCATGCCTTTTTTGATTTATTTAATACCGATTTATCCTTTTGTTAACGAATTAACTTACATAAGTAGCGGGGTACGGCAAGGGTGTAGCAAGGTCAATGACAGCCACAGCCATCTTGCCCACAAGCTTTGTTACTGCCTTTTTTGGTGGAGAACAATGTTTTGGGCAAAAGGAATTTCTTCACTAAATAACCTGCAGAAATAGCAACTACGATATAAACCAATATGGGTTGAAGTACGCTCATTTTATTTCAGTATTTGATAGGCGACCAGAGCAACAATATAGGCAAAAGAACTCATAAATACCAATTGTGCTGCGGGCCATTTCCATGTGTTTGTCTCTCGTTTTACCACTGCCAACGTACTCATACATTGCATGGCGAAGGCATAAAATAGCAGGAGCGAAATGCCGGAAGCCAAGTTGAACAATGGTTTTTTGGTCTTTGGGTTGATTTCGGCGGCCATGCGGTTTTGAATGGTCTGCTCCTCGTCACTTCCCACGCTGTATATGGTGGCCAAGGTGCCCACGAATACTTCACGTGCGGCAAATGAAGTGAGTACGGCAATACCTATTTTCCAATCGTAGCCCAAGGGATGGACCACTGGCTCAATGGCCTTGCCCATATAGCCCATATAGGAATTCTCCAGTTTGTAGCTCGAAATCTCTTGGTGTAGGGCCCTTTCTTCGAGAAAGGTCTTTTTTTGTGCTATGGAATCGGAGAGGGCCGCGGCATCAATGGTATATACATTGTTACTTATACTGTCCTTTAAGGCCGATTCATAGGCCGATAGCTCGTTTTGGATATTGGCCTGGTTAAAATCAGAAAACCCTTCTTTCTTGATTTGGTTGGTTACGATTTCATCGGCATTCTTAAAATCGTCGGCATAACCATTGGAGCCTAGGAACCAAAGCACTATGGAAATTGCCAAGATGATCTTTCCTGCCCCTAGAACAAAACTTTTAGTCTTTTCCCATACCGTGTAGGCCACGTTTTTGGGTAATGGCAATTTGTAGTTGGGCATTTCGACCACAAAGAAGGATCGGCCTTTGATTTTCAATATCTTGTTCAATACCATGGCCGATAGAATGGCCGCGGCAAAACCGAGTAGATATAAGAGCATTAAGGTCAAGGCTTTATAGCCCAATCCGAGAATACTGCCTTCGGGAATGACCAAGGCGATGATGATGATATAAATCGGCAATCGGGCCGAGCAGGTCGTAAAAGGTGTTACGAGTATGGTAATCAGCCTTTCCTTCCAATTTTCAATGGTACGGGTGGCCATTACCGCGGGGATCGCACAGGCGGTACCCGACATGAGGGGTACGACACTCTTCCCGCTCAGGCCGAATGGGCGCATTAGGCGGTCCATTAAGAACACTACACGGCTCATATAGCCCGTTTCCTCTAAAAGCGATATAAAGAGGAATAAAAAGGCGATTTGCGGAATGAACATGACAATGCCGCCGATACCCGTTAAGACCCCTTCTGCAATGAGATTGGTGAACACCCCAGGAGGCAGGGTGTCTTTGACCCATCCGCTTGCGTTGGCAAAGAAGGTTTCTATCATGTCTTGTGGATATCCACTCCAATCGTATATGGCTTGAAATATGGTAAGCAGTATGGCAAAGAAAATAACGTAGCCGAATACTTTATGTGTCAGTATTTTGTCAAAGGAAGCCCTTAAGCCCTTGGCCGCGGCCAAATCTACTTTGTAGGTTTCCTTTAGAATGCCGTTGATGAACTGATATCTTAGAATGGTTTCTTTTTGCTGTAATCGCTTCAGTTCCGATTTTGATTTGGTAGCGAAAGATGTGGCATCTTTGAACAGCTTTTTTTCAATGGGCATGAAGTTGACGTCTTGCGTGATCACAAGCCATAACTTATAGAGGTCTTCGTTAGGGAATGCCGACCTGAGTTTATCAAAATACTCCGGTGAAATTACCGTGATGTCTACGTTCTGTTCGGTAGAGAGGTTTTTGTAATCGGTGATGAGTTCCTTTAGGCGGTCGATACCCATCCTTTTTCTTGTGCTGACCAGGGCGATTTTAGTGTTCAGTTTTTGTTCTAGGAGGGCAATATCCACCGAAATTCCCTTGCGCGACATGCGGTCGGCCATGTTAATGACAAGAATGGCCGGTATTTTAAGGTCTTTGATCTGCGTGAACAGCAAAAGGTTTCGTTTCAGGTTTTCAACATCTGAAACCACTATGGCCACATCGGGGTGGTTCTTATCGTTTTTGTTCAGTAAAAGCTCAACGGCAACGCTCTCGTCCAAAGAGGTCGTATTCAGGCTATAGGTACCGGGTAAATCAAGAATATGGGCTTTTACGCCACGGGGTAATTTGCAAATACCCTCTTTTTTTTCAACGGTAATGCCGGGATAATTGCCGACCTTTTGCTTTAATCCCGTCAGTTGGTTGAAAACGGAAGTCTTACCTGTGTTAGGATTGCCTATAAGGGCAACATTGATTTGTTTGCTCATAGCGCCGGGGTATCATCTAGAATATCGAGTTCAATAAGTTGGGCCGTTTCGCGCCTAATGGCAATATGTGAACCGTTAACATTGATGTAGATGGGGTCTTTGAAAGGCGCAATTTGAATTAACTCTACTTCGTTTCCGGGCAAACAACCCAATTCCAATAGTTTTATGGGAAGCGAATCATCTGAGAATTCTTTGATGATCCCTTTTTGTCCTTTTTTGAGTTGCGCGACCGTAGTTGTCAATGTTTATTTAGATTGATTATAAGTAAGGACAAAAGTAGCATAATTTATCCTAAAATGAGGCTCCCTAATCCCAAAAATTCCTAAAAATTCGGAAGTTTCCGCTCTTTAAAGCTATGATAGCACAAGGGATATAAAACAGATGCTAAAATTGATGCATATTGTCTCGGCTGCGGATCTATTTCTTTTCGTAGGATGCCCTAAGGATTTCTAGGTCGCCCATTAGTTTTTCTATCTCTTCCGGATTGGTTCCGTCGTAAAATCCGCGAATGCGTTTTTTCTTGTCGACCAAAATAAAGTTTTCGGTATGGATCATGTCGAAGGGCCCGCCATCACCATCGTCTTTGACGGCCAAGTATGATTTTCTGGCCAATTCGTATATCTGTTTCTTATCACCCGTTACCAAATTCCATTTGGCGTCGTCAACGCCTTTTTCTATGGCGTATTTTTTTAATTGGGCCACGGAATCGATTTGTGGGGTTACCGAATGCGACAAAAGCAGTACATCGTCAAAATTTTTGATGCGTTCCTGTATACTGGCCATATTCTTCGTCATGATGGGGCAGATGGTAGGGCAGGTGGTAAAGAAAAAGTCGGCGATATAAATCTTATCCGCGTAATCTTCTTGCGTAATGGTTTCGCCATTTTGATTGGTCAACGAAAAATCGGCAATGGTATGGTACTTTCTTTTGTATTGAAGGGTACTGTCAACGAGTTCGGGGTTGACCATGGTCGGCTGGTAGATCGTTAAGGTTTTGGCGGGTTGTAGGGCGTTGTAGAAAAGATAAATGATTATGGATGAAATCCCTAAGAGTACAAGACCGAAAAATTTGTATTTGGCGAAAAAAGAGCGCATAATCTTTTTGGCAAAGATACGTTAGACATTACGAGCATTCAACTCTAGACCCCTCGGAGTGCTCCTAAATCTTTCTTAAAAATAATTGAGGTTGACTAGTAATTTTTTTTAAGCGGCCGTAAAAGTGTACTTTTGTCGGCTGAATTCAAGATGAGTTCGTTAATTATAGAAAACTATAGATGAGTCCGTTACTTATTAAGACTATACAATTCCTTTTAAGCCTTTCGTTATTGATAGTGCTTCACGAAATGGGGCATTTTATTCCAGCTAAATTATTTAAGACCCGTGTAGAGAAATTCTACCTCTTCTTTGATGTTAAGTTTTCCCTATTTAAAAAGAAGATCGGTGAGACCGTTTACGGGATCGGTTGGCTTCCGTTAGGGGGCTACGTGAAAATAGCCGGTATGATCGACGAAAGTATGGATACCGAGGCGATGAAGGAAGAACCCAAGGAATGGGAGTTCAGAAGTAAGCCGGCCTGGCAACGATTGATTATTATGTTGGGAGGGGTAACGGTAAACTTTATCCTGGCCTTGGTCATTTATATTGGTATGGCCTATGGGTATGGTGATCAGTACATTCCTGCGGACAGTTTGAAAGACGGGGTTCACGTCATCGAGAAAACGATAGGTGATGAACTGGGTATTCAAACGGGGGATAAGATTCTTGCGGTCGATGGAAACAAAGTAAAAGATTTCAACGGAATCTTTATGAGTATAATCGAGGGGAACTCGATTACCATAGAGCGCGACGGCCAAACTATAGAACAGGCCATTCCGGTAGACTTTATTGCTACATTGATGGAGGATAAAGATCGTGCTTTGTTTTTAGGACCTCGTATTCCCTTTATCATAGGGGAGGTTTCGCCCGGGTCGTTGAACAAAGAAGCCGGACTTGAACCTCAAGACGAAGTGGTGGAGATCGCAGGAAAAAAAGTTACCTATTTTGATGAGGTAAAACCTATTCTGGAAAACCATAAGGGAGAAAAAATCGATTTGACCGTTGTCCGTGAGAATAACGAACGTAAGGTAATACCTGTAGTTATCAATGACTCGGCCCAAATAGGTGTGCGGCCGATGGGGCTTTCTATGAAGGATATGGAGCAAAGGGGACTTTTACGTGTGGAAACGGAAAAATACACTTTTGCGCAGTCTATTCCTGCAGGAATCAATAAAGGGGTGAGTAAATTTACCGGCTACCTAAAGCAATTGAAGAAAATTTTCAATCCAGATACAGGCGCGTATAAAGGTGTTGGTGGCTTTGCGGCCATTGGCGGACTTTTTCCGAATACTTGGAACTGGGAAGTGTTTTGGGGTACCACGGCTTTCTTATCGATAATGTTGGGTGTGTTGAACCTCTTGCCCATACCCGCCTTAGATGGCGGACATGTAATGTTCTTGCTATATGAGATAGTTTCCGGACGAAAACCAAGCGATAAATTTTTGGAATATGCACAGATGATAGGCTTCTTTTTATTGCTTGCTTTGATACTATTTGCCAACGGAAATGACCTGTATAGATATTTAACTGGAAAATAGATTGCAAAATTTATTTGGGACAATAAAAAAAACAATTATATTTGCACCCGCTTTGATAAACAAAGCGGGTATATTTTCCTCCTTAGCTCAGTTGGTTAGAGCATCTGACTGTTAATCAGAGGGTCCTTGGTTCGAGCCCAAGAGGGGGAGCAAAATTAGAAATCCAATCTATTAATTTAGGTTGGATTTTTTGTTTTTTATGGCATTGATGTTCGGGCGAGAAGTCGGATCATGACCAATTGTTGTGTTTATGCAAAAATTGTCGTCAATCTGTAAAGGAAGAATTCTACATTTTTCACCCCTCTGAACTGTGCCCTGAACGCTTTAATTTTTGCGTTGAAGGATTCCGCAGAAGCATTCGTACTTCTATTTATAAAATAGTTTAGGATCGACCTATAATTGAGTGATATCGTATTGGCAATGGTATTGAAGGCCCTAAAGCCTGTGTTCTGTACATCTTTGTACCAATGTGCCAGCTTTGTATATGCAGATTGTATAGAAGCTGCTGTATTGAATATGTTCCTGAGCCCCTGCACAAGATCGAAGGCGACCTTTATATCGGGATATTGGGCGAACAATATTTTACTTCTTTCGGCTTGGTTCTGCGTCCAATTGTTTGGTGATTTGTAAAGTAGGTACCTACTTCTGGCTAAGAGTTGTTTTCTGGTATCCCCATTGCTAAACTCTTTTGGGACGAATGTCCCGTTCTTTGCCCTGGCCTCTTTAATCTGTTGGTTCTCTTGGTCTATGGCCTCCCATCGGTGTTTGATTCGGATGTCCTGAAGGGCCTCCAGTGCCAGTTTTTGCACATGGAACCTGTCCGTTACCTGTATCGCCTTTGGGAAGCAGGTCTTGGCGATGGTCTTCATGGAGTTGGCCATATCCAGAGTGATTTCTTTGACCATGGCCCTTTTCTTGGCAGATATCTTTAACAGCTGCTCTATAATCGGCCCCACCTTGGTACCGGAGAATATGGCCACTATGGACCCTTTCTTGCCCTTGCCTTTTTTATTGGTGATTATGGTGTAGAGTTCTCCTTTGGAGAGTGCTGTTTCGTCAATGGACAGATTAGGCCCTATGTTTTCGGGGAATATAAGCCATTGCTTGGCATGGGATTTCTCCTTCCACTGCCTGAAATCGCTTAGATAATCCCTAAACTGTCGCTGTAGTTTTTTGCCGTTTACCCCATAGAATTGGCCGATGGTATGACAGTCATTTGCTTTAGTACTGACCAAGTACTTTTAAAAAAGCAGCGAACTCTACGGTCATACGAGTTCCCTGGGCCACCAACTCCCAATCTCTTTGCACGGCTTGCCCCGTGGCCTTGTCCAGCCAACGGCGGCGCTTAATGTGGAGAAAGACCGACTTTCCCCGCAATGGAAAGTCCTGGACGACGATCTCCTTATGAAATCCATGGCCTATTAAAATGCGGTGTTTTTCCTCTTTAGGGGTATCCTCTTTTTCTTCAAAATATAAATGAAGCATACCATCTTCAGTTTCATGGGAAACTAGTTTAAAGTGGGTTAGTAAAAGTTCCGGCAGTATAAGCTTTAATAGGTCGATAGATAATTCCAATGCTGTTCGTTTTACTGCAAATATCGAACTCCTATTTCAATTCACACACAACTTTTGAGCTTGATCCGAGAAGTCTATCCCGCGACAGCGGGAAGCCCAAGAGGGGGAGCAAAATTAGAAATCCAATCTATTAATTTAGGTTGGATTTTTTGTTTTTTTATGGCATTGATGTTCGGGCGAGAAGTCTATCCCGCGACAGCGGGAAGCCCAAGAGGGGGGCAAAATTAGAAATCCAATCTATTAATTTAGGTTGGATTTTTTGTTTTTTATGGCATTGATGTTCGGGCGAGAAGTCTATCCCGCGACAGCGGGAAGCCCAAGAGGGGGAGCAAAATTAGAAATCCAATCTATTAATTTAGGTTGGATTTTTTGTTTTTTATGGCATCGATGTTCGGGCGAGAAGTCTATCCCGCGATAGCGCGAAGCCCAATAGGGGGCAAAGAAGAAATGAAAAAAGAATCTCTCGCCAAGACGGGTTTTCGGTATTGCCCTTGTTCATTCCAGTTAAAAAAGACTCTTACTTGCCTTAGGGTGATGCCCTACCGGAGTGTTTGTAGAATTGGGATTTACAATGAAGGAAGTCTGCTATTTGGGGTGCGGTAAATCAATGATGTACTAAGGGCTGTATCATTAGGTCTGATATACGGTGTTGGTGAACCTTATCCCCTTAGTCAAGTTATTTCGGGTGACCCTTTAATTTAACCGTATGCCAGGGTATGGATATGGGGTCCACGTCTTGGTTCGTTACTTCTATAGTCGAAGGGCAGTTTATAGGTCGGGACCTTATTGTAGAGGTGAATAGTTTGTATTTCGGAGTTTTTTAACCAGATGAAGCGGGATAAAATGTCCCGCTCCTGACAATTGTCATTTTCTGGTCCCCCTATGGCTAAATCGGAGTTTTTTTAGCGCGGTGATTTTGTAAAAACCATGCGCCGTCTTATGCTGCTATTGTAAGATAAGCTTAAGCATTTTGCTTCCCTGCGAGTTTTCGACTTTTACAAAGTACACCCCGATATTCAAGGATGAAGTGTCAATAATGGTTTTTGGATTGACCGCCTTTTTTCTCGGTAGAACTATGTTACCCGATACATCTAATAATGAATAATAGGTGATGAGGTTTCCGTCAATATCATCGAGTTGTAAGAATACGGTACCTCCTTTTGATGGATTTGGAAATACTGTAGTACTCTTGATGATCCCTATACTAGCTTTCATAGATAGGCTTGAGTTATTACCGGCCCTATTGGAGTTGTTGGGAACGGTCCAAATAAATTTCGACCATGGTCCAATGGTGGTGAGGTTACATATCATAGGGTTTTTATTACCTGCCGAACTAACGTTTTTTCCATTGCTTCCGCGTAAGACGACCGTGTTGGTATTAAGCTCCTCCCAGTTGAATTTTTCCGTATGGCCAATGGTACTTTTATTGCAAGTCATTCGGTTTATACCATTTTCGGCACTAACATATTTATTATTGTTGCCTTTAAGGGCTATTTTTCCTTCTCCTGCATCAACAACCTTGAATTTTTCCCAATCTCCTGCGGTTGTTCTGAAGCAGGTCATGGCTTTTGAACCATTCTCAGAACTTACATAGGCCTTATTATTTTTAAGTGTTATGATTTTTCCTATAGGTGCTTCACTGTTGTTATCACCATTGTTTCCTTGAGCGGCACAATTATCTACCCGATGGTTCCATCTTCGAATAACGGGTGTATTCGGAGGGAAGTTTGTGGCGTTCTGTTCAAGGGTGGCTGCAGAAGGAATTTTAATACTGTAGTATCTAGGGTCTTGTCCCGTGGTACTACTGGCCGAATACAAAAGGGGCGCCAAAGAAGGTCCTTGGAACCATCTTGCCTGCCCAGGTTTGCTGGTTGTTTTTAAAATATTGGGGTTCGTTCGTAGATTACAAGGAACAAATGGGATATTTCCATCTTTTACTTAGGCATTTGTTCCGTAAGTACTGGCGATGTCGGTAATACGCGAATCTGGGTCAAAATTACCAATACTTGGAGCGTTCAAATCAACAAATGCCCGATCGATGCGTACGGCGGCCATACAACTTGTAGCTCTCACCTTTTGGATGTCGAACCAACCATTTTTTGCGCCCCAAGGTTGAATCATTACTGCCGAATTCCCGTTTTTGCACGATATATTGTAGGCCGAAATTTCGGAAACTCTAGCGATATTTTGAGGAGCTTGGTTTCCACTGGTTTCCCTGCCATCGGTTTCTATACGAAGGGTTGCTCCTCCTCCTTGGGAACTAATATTCTTGAAAAACACTTTGTGTGCCACCCTGGTTTGTACGGCACCATATCCCCCATGGGCATTTATTACCGAAATATTTTTGACCAGACCATTTTTTGAGCCGGCCCATACCCCGTTTCTTTTACTTAACCCTAAATTTACGGTAGAATGGACCGTCCATTTGTCTATCACATGGCATCCGGAAATCATGAAGTTTTCCGTTTCTTTTATATTGAAGGGTAATATCCTCGTGTTATAGGGGAGTTCCGACATGTCAATTTTGAACTTGTTTGTGTTGGATCTGATGCTGACATTTGACACTTTTACTCCCGTATAACCTATTTCAAAAATCGAATGATCCGTGAAATTTCCGAGTTTGGGTTTTACTATGGCTCCTTGGTCAAAAACCAAATGGATATTTGACTTCAGTTTAATGGCGCCCAAGAGCCAAGTTCCTGCGGGAATCGTAATTACCCCTCCACCTTGATCGGCAAGCGTGGTTATTAATTGGTTTAAGGTTCCGGAATCGTCTCCCGGACCGTTGTTTGCTAATGTTTTTCTTCGAGATGCTGGGATGCTGCCCGAAGTGTCGCTGAAAAAGTTGTTTTCATTTAGGTCGACAGGTCGGGTTATCGGTGCGCCAGATTGGGCCAAAAGAAATGTGGCATTGATAATGGCGGCCAAAAATAAAGAGATTACGGATTTAAATTTTCGTTTTTCATTTTAAATGTTTAAAAGTTGTTCTTATAAAAATTTGGGGTAAAAGTGAATTCTGTTACTGTGGGTAATAAGACTTTTTCGTCGGTAAATCGTTATTTGTAAATGGTAGGGGCGTATGTGTGATTGCATATGCTTATGCAAGGGTTGGTGAATTGGTCATGGTTGTAAATTCTTATGACTATTCCATATGATCCGTTTTAAATGTTTGTAGTAAAATTCTTATGTTTTAACACAAATAAAACCTTAAATTATCATAAGGTATTTGTGTTGTTTATCTTTTGTCGACACTATTTTAACCTGTTGTGGTATAGTGACGGGTGTTTCGTTTCATGGATATGCTTGCTTCGATTCCGGGTGGGGTGCAACTAAAAAGCTTTTAAGGGCTTGACCTTTCGGGTTATGTCCTTTTTCATTGGAGTGAAGATGTTTTTTGAATGAGGGTTGTTCTTCCTACTGAACCCGGTTCGGAACCCCTCTCCCTAATATTTTTTTCTAAGGTAGAAAGGCTACAGACCATCCATAGGAAAAGGTGTTTTAGGCAATTTTTGCTACCCTGTTGGATACAACCGTTTGGTAACATAGGTTTAAAAGTGTTCAAGCCTCTGACTTTCAGTATTTTTTAAATGTTAAGGAAGGTTGGTGGGTTTAAGGAGGTTCTTTTGCATTCTAAATTTCGCTTATATGACGACAATCATGTTTTTTGGGATATACAGTGTCTAAATTTGAAGTAAACGATAATCAATTACATACGATGAAACAAAAGCCTACAATTCTTATTCCTTTTGATTTTTCCAAGACTTCAAAAAAGGCGCTTGATTATGCCGTGCATTATGTAGGGCAAGATGCTAAACTTAAAATCGTACTGGCCCATATTTCCGAAAGTAATGATATGGATATGGCTAGGGAGGCTTTTAAAGGTATTGAGCAAGAATATGCCAAAATTCTTAAGAACAAGATCGAGTGGATGGTCATAAATGGAACTTTGACCGAATCATTGGTAAAAATCCAGAAAGAAGAACAGATAGACCTTATTATCATGGGTACGTTCGGTGCATTCGACAAGGAGGATTCTACGCCCACAAATACATCGAAGTTGGTTTTGGAGATAGATTGTCCTGTTTTGGTAGTGCCCTTTACCTCCGATAAGCTTCAAATAGAGCGAATCGGTTTAGTATTGGGAAAAGAAGAAATAGAAGATAAACGTGTTCTTGATACCTTGCTTAGGGTGGCAAGACGCTTCAATGCCAAGGTATATGTAATTACCGTACAGAACAGTCAAGAAACTTACGGGTATTCCCCTGCAGACGAGAAAAATGAAAATACCTTAGAGTATTATCTGGAAAGCTTCTATTCGGAGCATGTTTTTGTGGAAAATCCCGATGTAGTTAAAGGGGTACTGGACTATGCGTCTAAAAATGAGCTTGATATGATTGCTATTCTTCCTAGAAACCACGTACAGAAAAGCGAACCGTCAAAGGGAGAACTTACTGAAATGTTGACTTTACATTCCCATATTCCGGTACTTGCTATTGATTAGACCATATAAACAAAAGAAATCATAGCAGTATTGTTCGTGGCTTTGTCCATTGTCATTCTTCCCTGATATGTGGACTATTTTTAGCTGTCAGGGGAGCTGTGGTGGCGGTCATTAAGAAGGGAATGCGGCTTGGGGCGTCCGTAATAGGGCCTTTTAATATGAATAAAAAAATGGAAGTATGGAAACACTATCTCGAACACCAAAGAATACCAACCTTGAAAAGTATGGGCTGAAAAATGTAAAGGCCAATTGGAACCTCGACGGGGAGACCCTTCAAAAATTGACCCTTGAAAAAGGTATGGGGACCGAGACCGCTAATGGTACGCTTTGTGTCAATACAGGAAAGTTTACGGGGCGTTCGCCAAAAGACCGTTTTATCGTAAAGGACAATTATACCGAAGATAAAGTATGGTGGGGCCGGATAAACAAACCGATAGCCTCGGAAAACTTCAAAAAGCTTTACGACGAGGTAGTAGCGTATTTGTCGAATAAGGAAGTGTACGTGCGCGATGCCTACGTAGGTGCGGCACCAGCGTATAGAATGAACGTACGTACGATTACGGAATACCCTTGGTCGAATTACTTTGTAAAGAACATGTTCATTCAGTTGGCCGATGATGAAATTAAAAACTTTGAGGAAGAATGGCTGGTCATATGTGCGCCCGGTTACGAAGCCAAAGACCCGGCCAATAGCGGTCTAAGGGCGGGAAATTTTTCCGTCCTAGATTTTACGAAGAAAACGGTCTTGATTGCGGGTTCTGCCTATACCGGTGAAATTAAAAAAGGAATTTTCTCGGCCCTCAACCTCATTCTGCCTACCGAGAAGAACGTTTTGCCCATGCATTGTTCCGCCAATTATGGGGAGAACGGTGATACGGCCATATTCTTTGGTCTTTCGGGGACGGGTAAAACAACCTTGTCCGCCGATCCAAAGCGTAAACTTATAGGCGATGACGAGCATGGTTGGACTGCCGATAACATCATTTTTAACTTTGAAGGAGGTTGTTATGCCAAGGTTATCGACCTGACCGAAGAAAAAGAGCCTGATATTTTCCGTGCCATACGACCTGGGGCGCTCTTGGAAAATGTAGTATTTAAGGAAGGGACCAAAGAGGTCGATTATTCCGATAGTTCCATTACGCAAAATACAAGGGTAAGTTATCCGATCCATCATATCGACAACATACAGGTGCCTTCTTACGGAGGCAATCCAAAGAACATTTTCTTTTTGACCTGTGATGCCTTTGGCGTCTTACCACCGGTATCGAAGCTTACACCGGGGCAGGCCGCTTATCATTTTATTTCGGGCTACACGGCGAAGGTTGCGGGTACGGAGGCAGGTATCAACGAACCTGTACCTTCTTTTTCGGCCTGTTTCGGGGAGCCTTTTATGCCCTTGCATCCGACGGTCTATGCCGAAATGCTCAGTAAAAAGATGACCGAGGCCCATGTGAACGTCTGGCTCTTGAACACGGGCTGGAGCGGTGGTCCTTATGGAGTGGGCTCTAGAATCAAATTGAAATACACACGGGCCATGATTTCCTCTATTTTAGAAGGGGAGTTGGAAAGGGTAGATTATGAACAGCATCCTATTTTTGGTTTGCACATGCCTAAATACTGCCATAATGTGCCTACTGAATTGTTGGACCCTATGAATACTTGGCTTCAGAAAGGAGCTTATATCAGCAAGGCGATACAATTGGCCCATTCCTTTCATCTAAATTTCGACAAGTTTATTAACCAAGCTTCGGATGAGGTCATACATGGTGGACCGTTAATTGATGCCCACCAGGTCATAGACCATCATATTTAATTGGCCCCTCGTTGTTTGAAGGCTAGGGATGATATGGCGTAGCCCTTACGAAGAAGCGCGACGAAAAAGCGTGTGATTACAGGAAACCCGAATGGGAGAAAAAGGGAAGCTAATGGCTTCCCTTTTTCTTTGGGACAAAGCGGCTCCATTCAAATTTTACAAGTAGAATGGGGCGGTTAAGCCGTAATAATAGAAGTAGTATTTTTCCTTTGAAAAAATGTAGTATTTTTATGTGAATGTATTGACTGACAATCAAGATGATGTGATTTGTAAGTTGAGTAGGGTAGAATAGCCTAGTTAATGTGCCGTTGCTTGTGGATGTAAGGTTTGTTTTTAGCTTTTGAAGTGTAAATGGCTTATTAATAACCTGTAATGAAAAAGATTTGTTCTGCCTTGTTCAGTTGCCAATTACGAAGTATCGATAGCTGTTATTCCGAACGAGGGAAGAATGATGTGGTTTGGGAAATACCGGCTCATATGGGTAGCGTGTTTCTTGGTGTTTCCCTTTAAAAGATACCGATTAACTAATAATTTGGTTGATTGTCTTTGCAGGGCTCGTATTCTCTATATGTTAACTATTTCGTTCCTATATTTGACACCCGTTTTCACTCCACAAGGTTTACAATAAACAATACTAATTATTAAGCGAAAAATTAAAATTAGTCTCTCAAAATGAACTCAAAGAATAGATTCATACTTATAAACTTATTGGCTTTTGAGTTTGTTCTTTTAAATGTGGTTTTAACGATATGTTTTCTTTTTAAACTACCGGACTTTTCACTAAGCCATACAGCAATCCTTCCAAAGATGCTTTCCTTGATAGCAATCTATAATATTACCTGGTTGGTTATTATAATGTATATCCGAAATAGCGAGTTTTATTTTAATCCCGATTTCGGTTATTTTAAGAGTATAATAACTTCACTCTTTTTCTTTGTAGGTTTTGTGATGAGTGTAGTTATTCTCTTGAAGATTAGATATTTTGAACGGTCAACCTTTATAGTTCCCATCTTTATATTCTCCTATTTGAATTTGGTCAGCCATAAATATCTGTTGCGATATTTAAAAAAGAGGGCTGCACATCTTTTTTCCGACACCTTGTTGATTGGTTCGGGCTACGACGAAAGCAATATTAAGAGTTTTACCAACGCCATGACCCAATATGGGTATAACATTATGGGCTATTTGGAAAACACGGAGAAGAAGCCGAAGAACGTTTTGGATTTTAGTGTTTTCGGAAGTATAGATGACTTGCCAAAAGCTTTGAATGATAACGGCATTGACGAGATTTTTATAGCTATGGGGGGTATGAAACATGAGAAAATCATGGAGACTATACGAATAGCTGATAGTTTTGGGGTGAGGGTGAAATTGATTCCAAAAAACCCATTACTCAAATCGAAGAATTATAAAGCGGTTACTATGGGTGATCTTGCTGTTTTCAAGCTGCGGGAATCGCCATTGGACCATTTTAGTACGACCGTCTTAAAGCGTTTGTTCGATTTTTGTTTTGCTTTCCTAGTATTACTCTTTTTGGTTCCTGTGTTTTTAATTATAGCCATTGTTATAAAAATAGATTCCAAGGGGCCCATTTTTTATTCACCCTTAAGGAAGGGCGAGGGGGGAAGAACGTTTAAATGCTATAAGTTTAGAACGATGCATGTAACGGAGGATCCGATAAACGGGGCACGGTCGACCGTGGTCGATGATCCAAGAATCACTCGTGTGGGAAAGTTTTTGAGAAAAATGGACTTGGATGAATTACCACAGTTCTACAATGTTCTTAAGGGGGAGATGAGTGTAATCGGCCCTAGACCGCATAGGGTCAATCTACAGAACGATTTTAGAAAGAGTGTAAACCATTATATGGTAAGGAGCTATGTCAAGCCAGGTATTACGGGTTGGGCTCAAGTGAACGGATGGCGTGGGCCAACGGTAACTGATGAGCAAAAAAACCAGCGTGTAAACCACGATTTGTGGTATATAGAAAATTGGAGCCTCTGGTTAGATGTTAAAATCATTTTTTTAACCATTTTCGGGAATCATCACAAGAAAGCTTTTTGAAAAATATTAGCCATACAAATACAAAGTAAAATAAATAGGAAAGATGCATATCAAACCAAATTTTAATAGACCAACCATAGCAAAATCCCGGTTTCAGGGTGTTTGCAGAGTGGGACTAATACGAAAAACGATTTTGTTGTTACTGATGATGTCGCTAGCTTCTTGTTATACCTCAAAAGGGGTGAACTATCTTCAGAGCGAGGATCAAGAATTGTCGATACGCTTAAACAAATCGGAATATTTGGTTCAACCTAACGATGTGCTGAGTGTTAAGGTACAGAGCCGTGATCCTGACCAAGCTGCTTTTTTCAATATTACAACGGTCGAAAACAGAAACTTGCAGGCCAATCCGGCTTCGCTTTTTCTTAATGGGTACACGGTCGATACGGAGGGTAGGATCAATCTTGCTATTGTTGGGGAGTTAGAGGTGGCCAATAAGACTGTTGAGGAAATAAGGAATCAGGTACAGGCAGAAATAGACAAGTATCTTTTGAATGCCTTGGTGACGGTTAAGCTGACTAGTTTTAAGGTGTCGGTATTGGGCGATGTGAAAAATCCGGGTACGAACTATATATACAATACCCAGGCTACTATTTTTGAGGCCTTGAGTGCCGCAGGAGATTTAAATATTTCGGCAAAGCGTAAAAACGTAAAGCTGGTCCGCCAAGTGGGGGAAAAGTCAATTGTGGTAAACCTAGACCTTACCAGCCCAACGATAATAAATTCCCCATATTACTTTTTACATCCTAACGATGTATTATATGTGGAGACATCGAAGGCCAATATTTTTCAGCGCAATTTGGGGGTGTTTAGCCTAGTTTTGTCAGCGATATCCACTACCATATTGGTTCTTAGTTTCAATAGTAATTAAAAAAATATCCTTAAAAAAGGAAGTGAGTCGGAAACGTCTAAGGGAAAAACGCTTTTAGTGTTTTCTTGAATAAGGTTTCTTGAAAAATGAAGAAATATTAAAATGAAGGAAAAAAAGAATAATGGAGGCAATAGTCAACAGGAAGTTGATTTTAAGGCTTTTTTACTGAAAATCTATAAGAATAAATTTTTCTTTTTATTGAGTATCGGGGCGTTTGTTTTTCTTGCACTGATTTACATTGCTGTGTCAACCCCTGTTTATGAGGCGTCGACTTCAATTCTAATCGATTCTAAGGGGAAAAATCGTGTTCTGGGCGATAGTGAATATGTTGAAGGTGGGGTTAGCTTGATAGAAGTTGAAAAAAACCTTTTTAATGAAATAGGAATTATAAAGTCTTTTAGCCTTATTAAACAAACGGTAAAAGATCTGAATTTCGATGTGACATACCATAGTGAAAAGTTGTTTGGGCGTAAAGAGCATTACGGATATTTTCCTTTTAAAGTAACCTTGAATGATAGTGCCGTCCAATTATATGGGGTGCCCTTTGAAATAACCATATTATCCGACTCTGCATATAAGTTGTCAATTGAAGCCGATGACTTTGTTGTTTCAAATCCGTCTAATGGGTCTAAGCGTGTGGTAGAGCGCAGTTTTGACTTTGAAAAGGAGTTTGCCTTTGGGCAGGCTGTCGAACACGAGTTTTTCTCATTTACCCTCACGAAACCCTCTTATGAAGTGAACCTAGAAGATTTTTCAGGTGCAGACTTAAGCTTTGTAGTTCACGATGTTGAAGATGTCGCTAAAAATTATATGTCCTCGGTAGAGGCTAATAATATAGATATAGAGGCTAGTATATTTAAAATTGTTTCCACAGGAACTAATGTGAATAAAGAAGTTGATTTTCTCAACATGCTCACTAAGAATTATATTCAAAACGAGCTAGGGTCGAGAAATGAAATTGCTGCCGGTAAAGAGAGTTTTATTCGGAATCAGTTGCGCATTATTTCGGATTCCTTGTCCAAGTTTGAAGTGGTTTTAGAAGAGTTTAAAAGAAATAGAAAAGCGGTTGATTTAAGTGCGACCGCATCAAATGCGTTAGATCAAACCAATGATTTGCAGGTAGAGGCTGCGAAATTAAGAATGAACATCAATTTTTATAATTCTGTCATTAAAAGTGTAGAGAATAATAGAAATAGTGATGAGTTTATCATGCCTTCGGGTATCGGTATAGAAGACCCTTTAATCAATAGGAATATTTTAGACCTTAAACAACTGTATACTGAGCGTTCGAAGAAAAGGTTTTATGTGACCAGTAATAATCAAGAAATGACCATTTTAAACCAACAGGTTCAGGAGGCCACGGAGGTACTATTGAGCAATTTAAAAAGTGCTGTCCGTTCTTCTCAAATCGCGTTGGGAAGTATAAACTCTAGAATGTCACGTATCGATAGTGAAATCAGTTCACTCCCTACTACCGAGATAGAGTTGCTTAATATCCAGCGACAGAGCACCCTTTATGAGAACCTTTTCAAATACTTGAGCCAAGAGTTGGCAAAAACAGGTATCGCGCGTGCTGAAAGCACTTCTGATACTAGGGTATTGGATGAGGCTAGAATGGAAGGAGATGGACCTGTGGCACCACAAAAATCATTATTGTTGGCACTTGCCGTAACATTGGGTATGTTGGTTCCTTTGGGTAAAATGATTTTTTTCCCTCCGGAGGAAGCTATTGATAACATAGGGCAAATTATAGCCAATAGTGAGATTCCGGTTATTGCTAGTATAGTACACTACGAGGAGGGATCGGAAAATGAAGGTTCTGATGTTGACTTATGGAAACTAAAGGAATCGTTTCGAGACCTTTGCGCGAAACTAAAATTGGTCAACTCTAGTGGGAAGGGGGTTATAGGTATTACTTCGATATTGCCTGAAGAGGGCAAAACTTATAATGCTATAAACCTTGGTATCACTTTGGCCGAATCAGGTAAGAAAGTCATTGTGGTTGATGCCGATTTAAGAAACCCTAGTTTGGTAGGGAGGCTTAGCGAAATTAAAGGAAAAGGCCTCGCTAGTTATTTGAATGGTGAATTGAAATCACATGAAGAGATAACCTATTCGCATGAGAAGGTCACTAACTTAAAATTCATTCCTACATCAATAGTTGAAGCTAATGTGCATGAGTTGCTTTCTGGCAATCGAATGAATACCTTGGTAGGGCAACTGAGGCAAGAATATGATTATGTAATTCTTGATACACCTGCCGTGGGTCTGGTGTCGGACTTCTTGTTGCTGTTGGATGACATAGATATTAATTTGTTCGTCGTACGTAGAAACATTTCAAAAGTCCGGTTTTTAGAAGACCTAGAGGATTTGATTCCCCAAAATAAACACAAGAAGAGCTATATCATTTTTAATGATGCCCCGCGTGACAATCATAAATATGGGTATGGTTCAAAATACGGAGTGAATGAAGAGGAGCAACTGGTGAGTAAATCTTTATCGGTGTAGTAATCTGAAAACTAGTAGGGGCATTGGTTTGTTTCTTTGAATATGGGTAAATACGCACGATATTTTTATTTTGATCTTGATAAGGTCCATTATGAGCATTTTTACCTTTACATGCTTATAGCTGCTATCGTAGCCCTATATCTTGTTTTAAAAAGTCAATCCAAGTTCAAATTGGAAATGTTCTTTTTATCGTTCTATTTATTAAC
Source organism: Zobellia galactanivorans (assembly GCF_000973105.1). Taxonomy (NCBI): domain Bacteria; kingdom Pseudomonadati; phylum Bacteroidota; class Flavobacteriia; order Flavobacteriales; family Flavobacteriaceae; genus Zobellia; species Zobellia galactanivorans. The sequence continues at coordinate 2,308,538 of NC_015844.1, forward strand.
AGGGAGCTTTAATGTCTTGCTTAATTTTAAGATTCCTGGAATAAGTTTTTTTGAAGTACAAATCGTACGGGTAGTCTATTTGTTATTGTTGTTTCGTATGGTTCGGGATAAGGTATTTTCTGGGACAAGATTTAATTTTGTGGACGACAAGAAATTGCCATGGTTTGTTTTACCTCTTTTCCTATATGTTCTGTTTCTTAGTTTATCCGTGCTTTATACGGGGGTGGAGAAGGGTTATGTTACTATAATTGATTCGGTTGCTTTCATTCTGATAGTCTTTGGTATAAGCTCTTTGAAAGACCAGCATTCGTATGATATAATAGGTAAGTCGATAATAATTGGAGCGATAGCATCTAGTATTATTAGCTTACTTCAATTGACTATTAATCCTTTTTTTCTGCGTATAGGTGATGATAGGGCTGCTTTTGGCAATTTTATTAGGTCTAACGGTATCTTCGATACTGAATATTTTAATTCATATTACCTGATTGTTGCGATTACGTGGGTATTGGTGATGGTCAAAAACAAAATTTTAAGAGCATTTTTGGTGACATTATTTACATTAGGGGTGATTTGTTCGTTTCAACGAATGAGTTGGATCATTTTGTTTCTGGTAATAGTTATTTATTTCATTTTTATAGCAAAGGTTAGCTTGGCTAGACTATTATTTGCTGCCGTCGCTGGTTTCGCTATCATCCTTTCACTTTCTGTTTTTTACTATCAGGACATTATGAAAAGCTCATTGGTTCAGGATCGTCTGACCGATTCTGTAGAGGGGCGCCAAGAGTATTATTCATTTGTTTTGAATAACATTGGAAAAAAACCGTTTTTGGGTTTTGGGGATTTAAAGAATGAGGTTTATTATGAAAACCTATTGAGAATAACGGGAAAGCGATCGAGGGCAACTGCAGAAGAGGGTGATTTGCACAGTGGATATTTTATGTCGATGTTTCAATATGGTATCCCGGCATTTGTTTGCTTTCTACTTTTTGTTCTCCTTCCTATTCCTTACTACCTGCGGCTTGTTAAATTTAAGATATATTTTATGGTCCCATTTTTAGTAAGTGTGCTTTATTTTGTAGGTAACCTTACGAATTCATTTTTATTCCTAAAATACCTTTCTGTACTTTATGCAATTCACATAGGTATTGGTATGGGGGTGCGAAAAATAGAGACAAGTCAATTAACGAAAATTACTAATTAGGTTAGTTTATTCATTTTAATGGGAGTTATAAATAGATTTAAGGATTTTTTTTTGAAAGGGGATGCCCGGTCAATACGTGCCAAGAAAAATGTTTTACAGACTGTCCTTATTAAAGGTTTGGGGGTGATTATTGGCTTTCTTTATTTCCCTTTATCTTTAGATTACCTCGGAACGGTCAAGTTTGGAATTTATCTTACCCTCCTTTCCATTGTTGACTGGTTTTTGAATTTTGATGTTGGAATAGGGCTTGGATTGCGTAATAAATTTGGCGAATCGGTTGCACGGGGAGACGATGAAGATGCCATACGTTATGTGAGTACGGCGTATTTTGCCTTAGGGGCGATGATTACCCTTGTTACCCTATTTCTTCTAATACTGAATTTTACATTGCCTTGGACGGACTGGATCAATATTTCGGCTGATTTAAAGGAAGAAGTAGTTTTGCTTGGAGCGGTAATTATCTTGGCTTTTGGAATACGGTTCGTTGCCCGAAATGTTTATGAAATTTTCTTTGCCATGCAACAAATGGCCTATGTGGAGTTTTTTACTTTCCTGACCAAACTTTCATTTCTTGCACTTATCCTGGTACTTCCATTTATAGTGTCAGATTCACTTTTCCTATTTGGTACGGCCAAAGCCCTTACTTTTGCAATAGTCCCTCTTGCTGTGGGGCTTTTTTATTTTAACAGGAAATACCAAAAGTATAAACCTCGTTTAAAGTACGTACGCAAAGATTATTTCAAAAGTTTATTTTCTTTAGGAACAAAGTTTTTCCTCATAAAAATAGCGATGTTAATTATTCATCAAACGAATAACATCCTTATTGCCAGTTTTGTTTCTTTGGAAGGAGTACCCCAGTATGAAGCCGCCTATAAGTACTTGTCCATTTTTATGCTCCTGTTCGTAATATTAAATAATCAGCTTTGGCCTTCAAATATAGAGGCCTATGCGAAGGGAGAATTCGAGTGGATGAAAAAATCCATACGGGGGGTAGTTAAAATTTGGTTGGCGACAGTAGCCCTCGCCTTGGTTATGGTTTTGGTGTCACCTATTATATATAGACTTTGGTTGCAAGATGGATTGACAGTGCCTATGGAGGTTTCTATAGCAGTGGCTATTTCAATATGCCTTACGACTTGGGTGAACATGTTTAATATTGTGCTGAACGGCACAGGTAAGATTAAGTTACAGATGTACGCGTGGCTTTTTGCGGCATTGATCAATATTCCCGCTTCCATATTTTTTGTAAGAGTTCTTGATTTAGGTGTGGTGGGTATTGTTTTGGGAACCGTGGCTAGTCTCGTCCCATTAGTTGTAATTTCGCCCATCCAAGTTAATAAGATTCTAGCAAAAACAGATAAGGGTATATGGGCAAAGTAATGGCTTGTGTAGGCTCATTTCTCTAAGCTATTAGAAACACTGGTTAATTGAGTTTTGAAAATGAAAAAACGAAAATGAAAAAAGTTTTAATTGATATATATCACTTGCCCCAATACAACATGTTTCGTAACACGATTAGAAACTTCGACCCTTCCGAGGTCGATATCTATTGTGTTAACCGAGGTAAGCTTTTACCGGTAATTCAATATGAATTGCCAGAATACAATATTATCTGCATAGGGGATTACAGGCACAATAAGGGCATGTATTCGATGGTTTTTAAGATTATCGTGCCAAGGTTATGGAAGTTGTTCCGGTTGATCAAGTCTTCTAAATATAGGTATGTCATCACGGCCCATTATCAAGCGAACTTTATAGCAAAACTTAAAGGCATTCCCAATGTGGCCTTTATTGATGATCCTAGAAGATTTGTTTTTCCCCTTTTAAAATTTTCCGCAGATGACGTATACTTGCCCCCATTTGAAAAGAAGTTTGAAGGGGTAAAGTATTTCAATGCGTTGAAGGAGTGGTCATATCTTTCGCCGAAGTATTTTAAGCCCCAGATTTCGGCTCTTGAAGAGTATGGCTTGGCACCGAAAGAATATATTTTTATTAGAGAAGTCTCCACGGAGACCTCTAATTATCTTTCTCAGGAAACAGGGGCTATATTATCCATATCGGCCAATTTTCCAACGACGTTAAAAGTTGTGCTTTCATTGGAGAATAAAGAGCTGGTGGACAAATTCCCTAAAAGTTGGATCATTCTTAAAGAACCCGTAAAAGATATTCATTCATTGATGTATTATAGTCAGGTAGTTATTTCTTCCGGAGATAGTGTGGCAAGGGAAGGGGCTATGTTGGGTGTACCTTCCATCTACGCAGGTATTCGCGATATGCCGGCCAATGTAATCATGATGAAGAAGGGAATGCTTTTAAAATTACATCCTTCCGAGATTGTGGAAACCGTAGCGAAAATGAGAAGTGGGGAATTGACATTTCCGGAACCCGATGTGTTTAGACAAGAGCTTTTGGAGGAGTGGGATGACGTCACCACCCTTTTGTTGGACAAGTTAAAATAAAGAAATCAATCATAAAGAAAGTAAAAAATGAATATATCAATTTTTGGATTAGGTTATGTGGGGTGCGTGAGTATTGCCTGTTTGGCAGAAAACGGGCATACGGTTACCGGAGTAGATGTAGTTCCGCACAAAATAGACCTGATCAATGCAGGAAAGGCTACCATTATAGAGAAGGACATCGATATCCTGCTCACATCCAATTGGGAGAAGGGCAGGATTTCGGCTAGCCAAAACTTTAAGGATGCGGTACTGAATACCGAGATTTCCATTATTTGTGTGGGCACCCCTTCGGATGTAAACGGTCATTTAAACCTGAATGCCATTTACCAGACAGCAGAGCAGATAGGGGAGGCCTTAAAAGAAAAAGATGGTTTTCACATTGCGGTTATTCGGAGTACTGTGCTGCCCGGGACCAATCAAAAAATCGGGGAGATAATAGCGGAACGTTCGGGGAAGAAGCGAAATGAGGCCTTTGCGGTAGTGTCTAATCCCGAATTTTTGAGAGAAGGCTCTGCGGTGAAGGATTATTACAATCCCCCAGTTACCGTGATCGGTACGGATAATGAAAAGGCGTCAAAAAAGATAGCCGAAATGTACAAAGGAATCAATGCTCCCGTAAAGGAAACCAATATTGAAATAGCCGAGCTGATAAAATATGTAAACAATTCATTCCATGCATTAAAAGTTTCTTTCGCCAATGAAGTCGGAAACATTTGTAAAAAAATGAATATCGATTCGCATGAGTTGATGAACCTTTTCTGTATGGACACCCAACTGAACCTATCGCCATACTATTTAAAACCAGGTTTTGCATTTGGGGGCTCGTGTTTGCCAAAAGATCTAAAAGCCTTTAAGACCATGGCCCATGATTTTTATTTGGAGAGCCCGGTGTTAAATTCTATCCTTGATTCCAACGAGAACCAGAAAAATCAGGCCCTTAACTTGGTCTTGGAAAAAAACAATAGGAAAATAGGTATTTTGGGGTTGAGCTTTAAGAAGGGTACGGATGATTTAAGGTATAGCCCTATTGTAGAATTGGCTGAAAGTCTACTGGGTAAGGGGTTTTCCATTGCGATTTACGATAAGAACGTGAACGTTTCCATGCTTTCGGGAACCAATAAGGCTTATATCGATAAGCATATTCCTCATTTATCCGAACTTATTTCCGATGACTTGGAAAAAGTAATTAATGATTCGGAGACTATTGTCATTTCGCATAACGAGCCGGAATTTAAGGATATTAACCTCAGGTATGCCGACAAGCATTTTATCGATCTGGTAAAGATCAAAGACAATGCCCCCAGTGAAAACTATGAGGGTATTTGTTGGTAAGGGATTCAACCGTCCATGTGTTTTAGTATGGACGGTTATAATTTTATTGTTCTGATGAGAGTTTCTATCAGTTTTATGTGTGGAGCTTTTAACTAGCTTAAAATTTCTTCGTATACTTTCTTATACATATCGGTCATGTGTTCGAGGTTAAAATGTTTTTCTATCCGACATTTACCTTTTAGACCCATTTCAGATGATTTTTCAGGGTTGTTTATCAGTTCTATAATTTTATTAGCCATAGCTTGGGGGGACTTCGGCGGAATAAGATAGCCTGTTTCATCATCAAGTACAATCTCATCCGTACCTCCTCCTCTTGTTGCGATAACAGGTTTGGCCAAAGCCATATATTCCAATATGGAATTAGAAATACCTTCGCCATGTACCGTGTCATTGGTTGATAATATCCCTACATTTATAATACTCACCAACGATTCTATATCTTGAACAGGGCCGGTAAAGATTATGTTTTCTTCCCCATTTGCTTGAACTTTCTTTTTAAACTGTTCTAAGTTGGTTCCACTACCTATAGCAAGAAAGGTTACGTCTTTTCTTGACGATAGAACTATTTGTGCAGCAGAGATATAAGTGTCGTAATCTTTGCGATTGGCGAAAGCTGCTACTTTGGCTATAACTATATCGGTCTTTATGTTATATTTTTTTCTAATTATTTGCGCTTCCTCAATATGTTGAATGCGTTTGAAATCAAACCCGTTTTTAATAGCTTTACTTTTTGATTTGGGAGCTCTGTAAGCCTTTAATCCAGCGGATGAATTGCCAATTACCACATCTGAAAATATAAACGATAGTTTGGCCAAAAACAGTTCTTTATGCCAAATACTGAGCTTTCGCGGTGCTTTTGCGATGTTCCCATTAATTAGCTTAATGTTGAGTAATAGGGATGATGGAATGGCAAACAAGGTACACATCGTTGACCACGAATGTATAATATCAGGTTTAAACTCGCGACAGATTTTATAGACTTTAAAAAAAGGGGCTGGCGAATATTTGGGTTTTCGTTCAATGATATGTAGCCTAACGTTTAGATCGTGTACGATGGGGTATTCTATGATATCTTTGAAAATAACTACTTCGAGATTAAATGTTTTATCTTTTGAAAGACCTTTGACAAGTTCTAACATACGTCTCTCTTTACCGCCTTTTCTAAGGTTGTCAATTAAAAAAATGATTTTCATGTTTTTTTTTAAGATTCTAATGCAATGTTGGATGGGCGTAATTTATCATGGGTGAAAAGTACTGAAATATAGCAATCTCTTCAATTAAACTTGATTTCATTAACATGATAATTAGATAGAAAAAGTAATCTGTTTTTCTATTTTAGGAATAACGCAAAAGTAGTGAGTTCAGGGCTTTCAAATGTTCGATTATGTTAGAGAAAGTGAGGGGTATAATTTACTTTTGTTTAAAATATGTTATAAATGGAAAATGATAGTAGGCATATTGTGTTTTTAGGCACTTCAGGCTTTCCATATGGTTTAGCGGCAGTTCAAAGAACTATTTTGATGGGGAAGGCGTTGTTGTCTGAGAATTGTAAAGTTACGGTGGTTTGTAGAAAGGGTACGTACGGGCCATATGAGCATGATGGGTTTGATAATAATGGCAATTTTGAGGGAATAGACTATACATATACATCGGGAACCGTTATTAAGCCTAAATCCTTTTTTCGAAGAAATCTACTTAAAATAAAGGGAATATACGGGGAGTTTAAATATTTGCAACTTTTAAAGAAGAATGATAATATTGATTTGGCTCTCGTCTCGAATATGAAGGCGCTACATCTTTTTCGTTATTTGTTTTTTTCATTCTTCTTTCGCATTCCAGTGATATTAAATCTTGTTGAAATGCCTAACGCAATGCAAGAGAGAACAAAACTATCGGAAAAAGTTAATGATTATATCGTAAGTCGCTGGTTATATAAGTATTTTGATGGGGCGCTTCCTATCAGTGATAAACTGATGGATTATTATAAGATTATTGCACGCTCTAGGCCTAGTATGAAACTTCCGATTTTATGCGATTATGAAAAATTCAATCTTCCTAAAAAAATGGAGAATCCTTATTTTTTGTATTGTGGAAGTGTGAATTATATGGGGGTTATTGACTTTGTCCTAGAGTGTTACAAGAAATTAGAGGTCCACCATGTAGAAATGTATATGATTGTAAGTGGCGGTTCAAAAGAGGCTACCAAAGAACTACAGGATAAAATTAATAGACAGTTTGAAGGAAGCCCAGTCAAACTATTTACGAACATCCCTTATTTGCAACTTGTGCATTTGTATAATCATGCTATAGCCTTACTTATTCCTCTGAGGCCGACATTACAGGATGCGTCAAGATTTCCACACAAAATAGGCGAATATCTAGCATCGGGTAATCCTGTAATAACGACAGATGTTGGAGAAATTAAAAATTATTTTAAAGACGGCGAAACTGCTTTGGTGGCCGAGGAGTATAGCATACTTTCTTTCACTGAAAAAATGAGTTTTGTTTTGAAGGAACCAGATAGAGCACGAGCTATTGGTATAAATGGCAAAGAACTAGGATTAAAGGAGTTTGATTATAAAGTTCATGGATTAAGGATGAGGCGTTTTTTTAATAATTTTCTGTGATATTTCTTCTTTTAAAATCATGAGAAATTTTTAGTCTACTTTGTTTTTTTTGGTCGGATGATTAAAATGGTCGAACAATATTGGAAAATATAACTAGTGAATTATGAATTCATTTTTTTACAAAATATATAGGAAGACCATTGTTGGTAATTTAGTTCGTAACCTGTACCATTGGTTACAAGGAATACTTCCAGATAAGATTTTTTTAGCCTATAAATATAGGATTAGTATGGGTAAAAAACTTCAGTTGAATCCACCTACAACTCTTAATGAGAAGATTAATTGGTTAAAACTTTATGATCGTAGGGACATACTTACGAAATGTGCTGATAAATATAAAGTCCGTGAAATAATTTTAGAAAGAATTGGAGATAAATATTTAGTTCCACTTTATTTTCAGACTAAGAATCCTAATGAGATAGTTTCTGAGAATATCAAGGATACTCCTTGTATAATCAAAACCAATCACGATAGTAGTGGCGGAATTTTTATTTATGATAAAGAGGTAGTGGATTGGAAGGAGCTTCGAAGTCAGTTAAAGAAAAGAATCAGAAAAAATTACTATAGAAAATCTAGAGAGTGGCAATATAAAAATATCAAACCTCGTATTATAGTTGAGAAGTTGCTACTTGATAGTAAAGGTAATATACCTTTAGATTTTAAATTGCATTGCTTTAATGGAAAAGCGAGAATGATACAGGTTGATATTGATAGAGGTACAGAAAAACATAGTCGAAATTGGTACGATTTAGAATGGAAACGCGAACCGTACAAATGGTCTTCTCCTAAAAGGTCAGGGGCTTTTACTGACCCTAGTGATACTGAAGTGGAAAAACCTCAGACTTTAAATGAAATGATTATGCTTTCTGAAACTTTAGCTTCGGATTTTGATTACGTTCGGGTTGATTGGTATGATGTAGATGGTAAATTATACTTCGGAGAGCTTACTTTTCATCATGATGGGGGTATTAGACCAATCATTCCATACGAATGGGACATCAGATTGGGCCAAGAATTGAAACTATCAACAAGAGCATAGAGTTGAAACTATTAACAATAATTGTAATTGTTGATTTTAATGACGATTATCTTAAGTTTGTGATTTTCCTATGAACCAAGAATGCTTTTTGAATATATACGTTCTAGTTCAGAGCTTACTTTTTCAGGTGTAAATCGGTTATGGGCATAAACGATATTGTACTGGCCCATAGTACGTATGCTATCACGGTCGTTTATTAATAAACTGACTTTCTCGGTTATCTGTTCCGGATGCTTCATTTCGACCAAGTAACCCATTTGTCCGTCCTCAAAGAAATCCTTAATGCCTCCCACGTCGGTGGAGATAACGGGCAAACCGGTGGCCATGGCCTCCAATATGGAACAGGGGAGTCCTTCTCCGTGATACGAGGGTAATAGGTAAATGTCAGATTCATAAAATACTTTGGCTTTGTTGTCCCCGGTTATCCAGCCTAGTAATTCCACTCCTTTCATTTGACGGGAACGAACATATTCTTCAACCGCAGGTAGTTCTCCTCCAGTTCCCGCAATCTTTAATTTGACGTTGGGAAACCTTTTTTGAAGGACCACAAAACTCTCCAAGGCTTCATAGATACCTTTGACCCGTTCGATACGGGAAAGGAATAAAAGGGTGATTCCATCATTTTCATGGTTCGATGTTTCGGCCTTCTCAAACTTGTTGTCCAGTTTAAAAAAGATAGGGTCGGCGACGGTGGTTATGGGGTAAATGGGCTTCTTATACCCGTATTTTCTCAATTGATCGGCAAATTCCTTTCCAAGGACGATCATAGAGTCGGCTTTACCAAAGGTTGCGCGAAAATATGGTAAGATCCTTTGCGTTACTTTTTTCTCGAATTCCCACTGCCAGCCATGCCAAAATACGGTCATTCGCGTACCGGTCAGCCGACATATTAATGCAAAGACACTATCCCTAAAAAACGACTTCATGTTCATTGAAGGGTTGAGGTGCACCAAATCATATTTGTTTTTTTTGAGCTTTCGGTAGAATTTCCAAAAATCGGAAATTAGTCTAGTTATGACCCGTAGCTTTCCTTCTTTTTTGCCTTGTGCCCCGTAAAAGAAAAACTCGATATCACTGGTAAAGTGATTTAGTAACGAAGCAAAGTAGGTTTGCTTCCCTCCAGGGGTCGAAAGGTTCGGTGAGTGTATAAGGATTTTCTTTTTCATTTTTTTTGCACGTTTATTTTTGTGGTCAATTGCAAATTTCCGGAAACCTCTATTTTGCTATAGATAACCGAAGTAGGCTGTTTTTGTAAAAAAGAGGGGGAGAACCAGCCCAATAATGGACTCTTGGAACCCCGCACAATTTCTGGACTTAAACGTTTGTCCAGCAAAACGCTTACTTTGCGCTCCCCGTGATGCTCGATCGTAAATTGGTTGGCCCCTACCTGTTCTATTTGAATGTCGGGGTGCAGGTGCAATGGATATTCATAGGTGTGGGGTTCGTTGTTCTCGGTATTAAGCTCGTCGACGATCAGGATGCTATCGTCTTTTTTATCGATGGTATAGGTCCTGATGTGTTGTACGCCCTGCTGGGCATATCCGTTATGGCTTCCTTTTAAAACGATTTCTTCGGGCGTGTCCTTTACTTCCAGTACCTCGGTCTGGTAATGGTTGAGCCATAGGCAGGGCCCTCCGTTTACCGACTGGTCCAGGCCGTCTATGCGAACGGTATTATGGGCCAAGGTTCCCTTAAAATAGGCCCTCCATTCAGGAAAGGAATGATAGGTATAGGTGCCGGGATCTATGATATAGGGCTTTCCGTCGATGTTGAGAAAGAATGACAGGGCATCGGCGTGGCCATGCGCGGCAATGGACAAATAGCCAAGCGGGGCGATGTCTACATGCAGGTAGACCTCACTGTTATCGCTTCCCTTTTTAATAAAAAAGTGCCCCTCGTTTTTATAGAGTACCGTTTTGGGTTCCACTTTTTGGGGAACAACAAGGCTGTCGAATATTTGCCTGCCCGCGTCGCCGAACAAAACCTGGTTTTTAAGGTCGAATAAAGGCGCCTTTCCCTTATATTTAGGGTCTTTGAATACGATGGCCGCCGAGGTCAGCAAAGACCTGAAATTGTTGAAATGGCTTTCGTCGGTGGTCAGTGAAATCACTTTCCCGTCATCGTCGTCACCGTAGTAAGGTACGTTGCCGCCCATGTCCATCAAATGGTAGATGTAGTCGAATATGGTTTTAAGCGTATGGGTATATGTCTTGCTGAACCCATGGCCTGATCGCTCCCCGATCAAGAATGCGATTAGGAAAAAATCGGTGATAAACTGAATATACTCCGAGGCCTCTTCCTTGTTGATGCCATTGGCCGAATGTTGCTTTTCGATTTCCTCTTCCAAAATGGCTTGGCCTTTTTTGACCCATCGGTCACTGTCTTTGAACGACCAATAGCAGCCGGCAATAAACAGGCCACTGGCCTCGGCTATCAAATGGTTGTTCGACGAAGAGTATTTCGATTCGTAGCGGTAGGCGTGCCGTGCATGTAGCTCGATCAGGGGAAGCCAGGTTGTTTCGGCAAATTTCTTAAAATCGGCATCGCTTGCCATAAGTTCGTTGGCCCCGATCATTTCCCAACAGAACACCCAATTGATTATTCGTATGTTCACCTCGATGTTCGAATACCAGTTTACCCCGGTCAAATAAGGGTTGGCCTTGTGCCAGTCCTCAATATGTTGAACGAACAGGTCGAGGTATTTTTTGTCCTTGCTTTGGTGGTATTTATGGCATATGTGTACGAGGTATTGCAAGCGGTTTACTTCCCAAACCACTTTTACCGTACCATTTTTACCGCTTCGTGTATCGATGTCGAAGGAGAATTTTTTGGGGAACTCCCTTCCGTCCATCAAATCTTTATGCCAGTCAATGGCTTGTTGATAGTTTAGGCCATGCCCGAAAATGGAATAGTCGCGAAGTACAATCTCTTCTTCCGTCCGGGGGGCGAAAAAAAGGGGCTTGGGCAAATGGTTCAGGTTTCCTTTGGGAAGATAGCCCATTTTAAAACGTTGGTCCTTTTTCTTTTTTAGGGCCGTTCGTACCCTATAAACTACCTCGGGCAGAGACATGGTTCGTATTCTGCTCAAATACCAATTAAGGCGGCTCCTTTTCTGTTGAATTTTGGCTTTCGGCAATTTCTTTTTTTTTAGATTAAAAAATTATACGGGAACACACGTATATGATACCTAAATATTTGATTTGAAACGGCTAATTTAAAGGTTCGCACTGGAATGAGACATACTTTTTTCCATTATCATAGTTTAATTTTAGATCATCTCTTAGAGATGGCAAAGTGTAATATATAGCTTGTAAGACAGCTGTTTTTTGAAAAAGGAAAACTTAATGTTGGTTAATTTAACAATGTTCAAAAACGTATGTTATGTAATATAGCAGTTAGAGTCGTGTCATTTGTCGATAAAATGTCACTTCTGCATATTTTTTTTAGATTTCCGTGTCTTTCATCGAAAATAGTGAACATCTAGACGTATTTGCCGTTAAGACTAGGAACACCCTCGTCCCTAAGTCTTAAATTATGAAAAGCTCAATCGCAAGATTTTATAGAATTCAAATGATAGTGTTACTGCCTCTTTTTTTTATTTTTTCATGGTCATGCTCGGATGAAGATTTGTTACAAGATACGCTGGTTTCAACCAACAAGCCGTCAATAGATATATCATCGGAAAATATTACCGGAACTAAATCCGATTCCGTTGAACAGCAACAGAATACTTCAAGACTTCCGGAGACTGAAAATCTTCCATGTTCTACGGGGAGTAAGTCGGCCGACGAGAGTGGGGCCAAAGTATGGTGTTGGGATAATATTTCGGTACCCGAGGAAGGTTTTTTCGATAACCATAAATTGTTTATCAGCAGCCATTGTAGTTTGGGCATGGTAAAAGAAAGGGAGGGGAGACTTTATTTTAAGGTAAACCCTACTACGCCCACGGCCCCTGCAACATGTGGGGCGGAGTTTAACTATCGTGCAGAAATTAGGGAACACCCTTCAGATGTTGACTACCCTGTAGGAACCGAACAATGGTGGGGCTTCGATTATAAATTTGGGGATGATTATGTGCCAGATGAATTGCCTTGGATATTGTGGCAGACCCATGGGAGTTTTAGTAATCCGGCGAGCCCCATGACGAACTTACAGTTGGCGCCCACGAATTATAACGGTAGTGTTAATCCTGTTGGGGAGTTGTTCGTAGTTAACAACACTCCGGCTACGGGGAGAAAATTTACGCCCGTCGGTATCATACCCAAGGCGGGTCAGACCCTTAAGATAGTAATACACTTGGTTTGGGGAGACGAGGGTAATGGACTCTACGAGGTATGGATCGATGGAGTTCAGGTGTATAGAAAACAGGAGCGTACGGTTTATACGGAGCAACCATATGGGGGATACTGGAAAATCGGTATTTATAAATGGCGTTGGAAAACGGATGAAAATGTGTTGGCTTCTGTCCAAAGGAACATATCTGAGTTGAATACTTCTATCGGTACCCTACGTACTATTATGCGAAAACCCCAAGATCTCGATTATGGCGTAGATGCTTATTCACTTGTGTTTCCCGATTAACCTTCCTTGGGTTTTTAAAGAAATGCGGTTCAAATATTGCGTTGGGCCTTGTTGTTAGACTTTAGTCAAATTTAGTAAGTGTCTTTCACTTAAAAAGGGTGCGAAACATAACTGATTATTCGGAATTGTGTATGAAATGTTAAAATTATACGCATTTCGTCGAATTTAATGACCGTTTAGCGACTTTATCAGGGGTGCTTACCGTATATAGCGGCATAGTTTTAGCCGTTAAATTCCCCAGTAAAGAACACTACTTATGAAATTACGCCAAACTCCTACCTTGGCCAATCGCCTATGTTTTATAGGAATTACTTTTTTATTGATTTTATCCTGTAATAAAGATGTCGATACATTGCGTGATGCCGTGTTAGACAAAAATATCCCAATAATTAATGGGTCGGATGAGGAGACTACAGGTCCATCAGATGTAGATGAAGACCTGTTGGAGGACGAAAGTGAAAGCCAAACTCCCGAAAACGAAATACAATTTGAAAATAGGGTCGCTGTCTTTAATCCCATACATGATGCCTATATCCAAAATGGTAAGGGCTATAACCAATCTCTCATCCGTTTAGAGGAAGGACGTAGAAAGAGTTACCTTATGTTTGATCTGAGCCCTTTGGATTCTATTGGTGGGGTAATCGTTGAAGCTCGTTTGGACTTTGTGGTGAGTACCGATGATGGTGATGGGGAAGTTATTGTGTTCAAAGGTGAGTCGAATGATTGGACGGAACAAAATCTTTCCGAAACCTCCGCGCCCGACATCGGGGCTTCTTTGGGCAGTATAGACCAACCGTATCGTGTAAATAGCGAAGTGCAGATTGCCTTGGATACCTTGGGGATAGAACCAGGGTATACAAGCCTTGTGTTAGATCATAAAGATGGGGACGATTTGGCCTTTGCCTCAAAGGAAAGTGCTATAGGAGGGAGTAAGTTGGTCGTGTCTTATGAGGTACCTGTCGGAACTAAAATTTTGGAATTGGAAAACCTAGGCGCCAATGAAGAAAGCGAATGGGATTCAAATGACGAACCAGGGGAAGATAGCACTGAAGGGCAAGGTCAGGTTCCAGAGGGTAACGATACCGAACAAGAAGGAGAGGAAGAACCTGTTGATGACTCTGTTGGAGAAGAGGCTCCAGTAGAGGAGGAAGAGCCGGTTGATGACCCCGTTGAGGAAGAGGCTCCCGTGGAAGAGGAAGAAGCTGTTGATGACCCCGTTGAGGAAGAGGCTCTTGTAGAAGAGGAGCCTGTTGAAACTCCCATTGAGGAAGAAACTCCCGCAGAAGAAGAACCGGTGGAGGAAAACCCCGAGGTTCCCGAACCTCCTGCAAGTCCGGCGAACGAAGCTCCTGTCGCCGTTGTCCGTGCCACTCCCAAGGAAGGGACCTTGCCGTTGAAGGTGAGTTTTAATGGGGGCGATTCATCGGATGATAAAGCCGTGGTTTCGTACCTATGGGACTTTAAGAACGGGGAAACGGCTAGCTCTAAAAACCCCGAGCACACTTTTACAGAGGCCGGCACTTATGACGTTGTATTGAAAGTAAAGGACGAAGAAGGATTATCCTCTTCGGGTAAACTTACTATTAAGGTTCTAGCTGCCAAAAATGAAGCGCCTACCGCAAAAATCAGTGCTAATACAAAGTCGGGAGAAGCTCCTCTAGAGGTACGCTTTGCAGGAAGTGGGTCAAGTGATGACCAAGGAATCAAAACGTACGCTTGGAACTTTAAGGATGGAAAAACGGCAAGTACCGCAAATCCAGTCCATACTTTTGCCAAGGCCGGAACTTTTGTAGTCGAACTTGCGGTAAGCGACGAAGAAGGGCTTACCGACAAAGAGACTGTTACGATAACAGTAGAAGAGCCTAAGAACGATCCCCCGGTATCAAAACCCTCTGCCAGTTCCCAATCGGGTGAAGCTCCGGTCGAAATTCATTTTACGGGCAGCAATTCAACGGATGATAATGAAATTACCGGTTATAAGTGGGACTTTGGTGATGGGTCGATTTCCACTGAAGCGAACCCTAAGCATACCTTTGATACTCCGGGAACATATTCAGTTAAATTGGAGGTGGTCGATAAAGGCGGACTAAAGGACGTGGAGCATATAAGTATTACGGTAAGTGCCCCGGAAAATGAGGCTCCGACTGCGGTAGCTTCGGCAAGTGTCCTCTCAGGTGAAGCCCCACTAAAAGTTGATTTTACCGGAGGAAATTCGAGCGATGACAAGGGGGTCGTGGGTTATTCTTGGGACTTCAGTGACGGTACCTCATCAAGCACCAACCCTTCCCATACCTTTAACAATCCGGGTAGTTATACGGTAAAGCTTACGGTAGGTGATGAAGAGGGGCGACAAGATACGACTTCGTTAATCATTGAGGTAACTCAGAGTGCGGTACAGGGAAATTTACCATGCGGTACCGGCAGTGGCCCAGCGAATCAGTACGGTGCCAAGGTTTGGTGTTGGAACAATATAAGCGTTCCAAGTAATGACTTTTTTAGTAACCATGAGCTATTTATAAGTAGCCACTGTAGCGATGGAATGGTCACAAAATCAGGTAGCCGGCTTCGCTTTAAGGTAAATCCGACCACCCCTAATGCAGCTGCAACTTGTGGTGACTATAACTATAGGGCCGAAATACGGGAGCATCCGGCCGATGTCAATTACCCTGTTGGCACCGAACAATGGTGGGGCTTCGATTATAAATTTGAAAGCGGTTATAAGGCAGATGAGTTGCCTTGGATTTTATGGCAGACCCATGGGAGTTTTAGTAGTCCGAGCAACCCTATGACTAACCTTCAGTTGGGACCCACTAACTTTAATGGAAACAGTAATACTGTAGGGGAGCTTTTTGTTGTAAATAATGCCGCACGAAGTGGTTCTAGCGCATATACTCCCACAGGTATTATACCTAGGTCTGGCCAGACCTTAAAAGTAGTTATCCACATGGTGTGGGGAGATGGAGGCTCTGGAAAGTTTAGGGTGTGGATTAACGGAGTAAAAGTGTATGATCAAAATGAAAGAACAGTCTATTCTCAACGTCCATATGGAGGATACTGGAAGCTAGGTATCTATAAGTGGCGATGGAAAGACCGAGAGAATGTAGAGGCCTCCGCTGCACGGGGCATTCGTGAGTTGAATACTTCCATAGGCACTTTACGGACCATTACAAGACAGCCCGGAGATAGTGATTATGGAAAGGATTCGTACTATTTGGTAGAGCCCGATTAAATTATATAACTAATGGGCAAAATTCCTTATTTAATTTGAGAGCTTTGATTTTATCTTAGTTTTGATCGTAATCACTACTCCATCAATTGTTAATTTCATTGGGCCTGTTTATTCTGATCCGGAGTATTTTAAAATACACATAGGTATAGAACATAAGCCATATCGGTACCACCGGAATCAGATAACGCCCCCTGCCGTCTAAGAGAATATGGCCGCCAAGGTAAATAAGGCTTATAAGCATGAGTATAATCAATTCTTTTGGAATCGATTTAAACCTGATGATGGCAGGGTAAATGCCCAATAGGGCCAAAACCACAATAAAAATATTTGGGATTAAGTACCCCAGGGTGTCCAAGTTTTGCATTCGGTATGAAAATGGAAAATGAAAGAAAATACGCGACACGTTGGCTACCGTGTTCTTGATGTATTTTTTGGGGTGTTTTTTCATGTTCTCAATGGCCTTGACTTTTAGAACGCTATCCTTTTCGACCCAAGTAAGCGAATCAATGCTGAGAAAGAGTTCTTCATGGTTTTTCTTTAGTACGTCCATATTGGCCATGACCGAACCACGTCCCGTAGGTACGTCGTCGTTCAAGACATGTCGTTCGGAAAACCAATTGCCCCACTCGTTTTCAAAGGGGGTGGCTCTTGAATAAAGGGTAATGCCCCCATGGGTGCCCAAATAGAAAAACTTGCCTGTTAGTTTGTAGTTGTGAATGACATAGGGACTAAAAACGGCCATTGCTCCCAACAACATAAAACTAAGCCCCTTCAGTTTATAGGTTTTATAGGTTTTTCTAAATACCAAGGCCGCGACACAGAGCGCCAAGGCTGCGAGTATTACATAAGCAAATATTATTTTGGTCAAGGCCAAATATCCTAGAAACAACAGGGCAATAACAAAATGCCTTTTATACTTACCCTCTTTATGGTACCAAGCGATAAAGTGGTAACTGAAGCCTATCAACAGAAGCAGCATAAGCGATTCTGCGTACATAAGATTGGCCCACCGAAGCAGAGGTGGATATAGACCGAATAAATAGGTTAAAACTATAGCTGGTTTTTTAGGAATATACCGCTGTAATATTAAAAATAGATAAATTGCGGCAAAGGAAAGAAGTATAATGTTGCTTAACCGTATATAGAAAAATGGAACGTCGAGCCCAATCGGAATGGATATAAACAGTGGGTAGCCAGGACCGTCTAAAATATTGGGATTGACGGCATCGGCATAAAAGCCGTGGGTGATATTTTTTGCATGGTTGTAAAAATGGCTTTCGTCAGCTATAACATCGGAGGAATGGGTCGAAGGTCTCGGTATTATCGCAATACACAATAACAAGAATAAAGGCAATAGCGCTTTAAACCCACTCATGGTGGTGATTTGGTATTTATTCATGATTGGGCCTTTGATTCTTTATAGTCGATTTTAAAATGCTGGAATTGATATGAAATAGCTCGTCAAAATAACGTTTCTTTTGTAATGATATAAAACCAAGGCTTAATAGTTGAATTGTAACTATTATTGTGGTGCCACCTATAATAAACGAGTAGGGTCTTTGCTTGTATACCTCAGATACGGCAAGGGCAAATCTATGGCCGAAATCCGGCGCCAAATCCACTATGGTAGGGTATATTCTATAAGCATCTATAAAAATCCAAGCAATCAGATAGAGTGAGGGCAAAGAAATCAGAAAACCAAGAACCCAAAAGAACATATAGGGGCGAAACATAAAACTATTTGCAAGCCCATTGAAGATTCCTTTAACAATTTTTAGGCTAGAGGTTCTGGTTTCAGCCAATTGTTGTTGTTCGGACCAATCCAGATGAGCTGGTATTTCAATGATTCTTGCCCTTAAGATATAAGCCTTTAACAAAATTTCGGAATTGATATCGAAGGTACTCGATTTCGTGTTGAGCGAACGAATGAATTCTCCCTTATAGGCCCGTACCATACCTGTAAAAGTGCAGATGTCAAGTCTCGAGGCGGTTTGCATCATTTTATTTACCGTTTTGCTCAACAATAAGCGTAAACGTGGTACGGCCGTGTTTTTGCCTCCTTTCATATAAGGCGAGGCTAGTACCATATCACTTTGGGTGACTATAATTTCGGATAATAAGTTGCCAATATGGTCGGGAGAATAGCTTAAGTCAATGTCCAGAACTACAACGTAATCCCCTGTGCTATTTGCAAATCCGGTTCTTAGGGCGGTACCCAAATTGCGGTTGACCACATGATGGAGTACTATTAAATTTGAATAAGTATCGGACAAGGTGTCTGCAATGACCCCGGTACGGTCAACACTACCATCGTTGACTACGATTATTTCCCATTCGTACAAGTGATTCAAAGTGTCTAGATAGTCGTATAATCTGACGATGTTTTTTTCTATAATAGCCTCTTCATTGTAGGCCGGAAGTATTACTGAAACAAGAGGCTTCTTTTGGTTATTTTTAATTTCTGATGACATGTGTGGTAGTTTGGTTTTGCTCGAAAGCATCTGTTTGGGGAAGATAATCAGAGTCTAACTTGCTTAAGCGGACAATAAAATTAGGAAAAATAAAACTAGATTGTATACGAATAACGACCAATAGGTCAATCCTTTCGGCCAAAAAGTAAATTTTTTGTTTACTATGGTTTTAGGTGGGTATGGAAACTGTTTTTAGGGTATTGTTTTTCTTTATACTTTCAACATGCCCATTCATATCTGTCAAGTTGAAATGCTTGCCTAGTTTTTTCATCACTTTCTTAAAGATGAACACCTTTCTTTCACTTGATACGTTCATTCCGGGAAAAAAGGCCAAACTGCTAATCTGGTCCCCTCCGATCAAATCGAGCGGATGTAACAAAAAGCTAGGCTCGGTCTTGGTAATCTTACATAAAAAAATGGCGATGTTCAGGTATAACATCATCAAAGAAGTCGAAATATTACTTATATAAATGAGATAGCTGAGGTGAAACGGAATTCTGAACAAGGGCATGGTAGTCACGGGAAGTTCCAGTATTTTTTGATCACTTTTAGATTTCCAGTAGTAGGGTTTAAGCCTTCGGAAGCCATCGGAGAATTTTCCGAAGATTTCCTTTCGGTCTTCCTTTTCCTCTTTTGAAAGATTACTGGTGCTAAAATAGTACAGTCTGGCCAAGGGGCCGATAACAGTGGGTAGGGTAGAGGCATCGTAAGCATAGCCCTTTTCGGCCAATACCTCCAATAAGGTGCCGCTCCAGCTAAAGCCAGGCCCTCGAAATCCGCTAGGGGCTTTACCTGTTACCTTTTGAATAATATCATGGGCCGTGTCGATCTCTGCGCGCATCTCGTCCTTGCTATAAAGATGGAGCCAAGTTTCATGTTTAAATGAATGATTGGCTATGTCGTGGCCGGCATCTGCAATTTGTTTGAGGTATTTGTGGTTCTTTTCAAAAGCGGCATCTTGCCCAACGATAAAGAAGGTGATTTTCAAATCTAATTCGTCCAATACCTGCAACACATGGGGAACAAAGATGTCGAGGTAAGAGGGGTAGTCTTCCCATCCTTTTTCCCCATGTATTTTCATATAAGACCACTGGTTGTCCATGTCCAGTGAAAGACTCAAATAGGGTTTGCTCATTATAACTTTTTAAAAAAAATTCAACTTTATTTTTATTCAAGCTCTTTTTTAAAGCTATCCATAAAATTTTTTACGTGGCCGACTACCGAGTTGTTGTTCAAGGTGTCGTTTACGAACTGTGAGGTATTAAGCACGTAAAAATTGTTGTGCTTTGTTTTTATTTTAGGAATGGTCTCCGAATAATTCAATACCTGCAAGGGTTGTACCCTGTACGCCTTGTGTATATGCGCCGATACAATAGTGTTGGTGTCGAAATCGGGGTAGAGTTTCGATACGCCCGCTATAAAAATGGACTTTAGTTCTTCGTCCGATTTTTTCCAGAAAGGATCGTTTCCGCTTATATACTTGGGAAAATACGTAAGGTGCTTGCCGGCCCTCTGGTCGAGGTCTACAAGCGAGCTCATGCCGATTACCCCTGTAAAGGGAATTTCCTTGTCGGCGATGTTCAGTACATAGTAGGGCGACAGCGAGGTTTCGGTAACCAGTACGAGGCAGATAACCCCGAGGTATTCTACGGGAGCCTTTGCCTTGGTGGCCTCGAAGAGGCTGGGGGCCGCGATTCTTTCTATGACGTCCAAAGGGGTGGTTACGATTACCTTGTCGAAATGCTCCTCTACGCCGTTGTTGGTTATGGTTACACCCCCATTCGCATTGGGTTGGATCGCTTCCACCGTACTGTTCAGTACAACTTCCGAACCCTTTTCGCCTAGCGATTTTTGCAGGGCGTCGAAAACGGTCTTGTATCCTCCCGTCACATAGCCCATATGCTCTTTTTGGGCGGCCGAACTTCGGGCCTTGAAGAGCCTTTTTATATAGGTCCATATAAAAACGGCGGACACTTTTTCGTGGTTTTCGCCCAGCTTGGCCAAGAGCAGGGGCGACCAGAATTTTTCATAGGTGCGTCTTCCGCCCATTTTGATCAACCAGTCCTTTACGGTAATCTTCTCCAGTTTTTTCCAATCCTTGATCTTTGAGCCGTAGAAAATGGTAAAGGCTAACATGGCCTTGTCCCATAGGTTTAGGGCCGGAAAGAGTAAAAACTCTTTGGAACTGCTTATGGAGTAGAACTTTTTTTGAACATAGTAGCCCGTATAAGAACGTCTCCAGCACAACTTGTCGCCAATACCCAAATCTTCGATAAGTTCGATTAAAAAGTTGTCTGTGGGTAAGATTACATGGTAGAACCTGTCCCAAACAAAGGCACCATAATCTTCATGGGTAGACAGGCCACCCATTTGCTGGTCGCTTTCAAAAACTTTAACGATGGCATTGTTTTTTGCGATTTCATGGGCCAATGTTAGTCCCATGAAACCACCTCCGACGATGCCTATTTTCATAATGTGACTACTTTTTTTGAAACGTTTTTTTGCCAATCAAATGTAATGCGTAGGCCCTCCTCTAAAGAAGTCTGCGCCTTGATGCCCAATATTTTTTCGGCTTTTGTAGTGTCGGGCACGCGACGCATAACATCTTGGTATTTACGACCTGCCGATATTTCGTTATACGGAATCAATTTAATTTCAGGTGTTCTTGGTTCATTCGATATTCGCTTTAGCATATTGGCCAGTTCAATAATGGTGATTTCCTGATTGGCCCCAATGTTGAAGATTTCACCGTTGGCTTCCGGCTTCATGGTAGCGGCATAAATTCCCGCTACGGTGTCGTCAACGAAGGTAAAGGTTCTGGTCTGCATTCCGTCCCCATGAATAGGGATTTCCTTGTTCTTCAATATACAGTCAATGAAGACTGATTGTGGACCGCCCCACCAAGATAGGTTTTGGTTGGGACCGTAAGAACCGAAAAATCGCAAGATAACGACTGGAAAGTCATAATCTTCCATATAGGCCAAGGCTAAATGTTCGTCAAAAAGCTTTGAAACGGCATAGGCCCATCGCGGTACTTTTGAGTCACCTATAAGACAGTTGCCGTCTTCTTTGAACGGGATATCCGGACTCATGCCGTATACATCTGAAGTTGAGGCTAAAACAAATTTACATTTGAGTTTTCTGGCCAGTTCGAGCATGTTTTCGCTGCCCTTGGTGTTGATCTTTAAAGTATCGACCGCATTGCCGTATCGTGGTATTTTAAAAGCGGCCAAGTGAACGATAACATCAAAGTCGTCGTCTAAATTGTCAATTAAGGTTTTGTCTAGTACATCGCCTTTTATAAAATGGAAATTTTGATGGTCAAGGCTTTTTTCAATATTGTCGAGTGTACCCATCGATAAATTATCGATACCTACAACTTGATGGCCTTGGCTCAAACATTTTACTAAAAAGTTAGAGCCTAGAAAACCGGCAACACCGGTAACGAGAATTTTCTTTTTCTCCGTAATCATATGGTTAGGTTTGTTTTGAAGGAAAAATGGTATATGGTTTTGAGGGAGCAAGATACCCCAATAAAACAGGTTTGTAAAATGGGTTTTCCGTGTTTGGTGGATAAAAAGAGACCTAATATCGAAAATTTATGGGCAGATTTTATTTCGAAGGCGTTTTTCCGAAAAATCCGTCCAGTATGGTGATGATTTTAATGAGTGTGAAATGCACCGAAACCATCGGGTAAAAAGCAAGGATAAGTTCAAAAGACCGTTGCCTGTTCTTGGTCATGGTATGTAGGACGGGAGCTAATCGATGAAAGTCCATGTAGGATAGATTTGAAAAATGTTAGTGATACACTTATACCCGATTTCTTTACGTATTTTTGAAGGAACCGTTAACTACTATTAAATTTGAAAATGGACAGAACATATAAAGATATACAGCAAATAACGCTGGCCGTAGATTGTATCATATTCGGTTTTAATGACAATAGATTGGAGGTGCTACTGGTGCACAGGGGATTCGAGCCCGAAAAGGATAGATGGTCCCTAATGGGCGGTTTTGTGGGGAATCATGAAGATTTAGACGATGCGGCCAATCGAATCTTAAAAGACTTGTCCGGTCTTGAGGATGTTTATATGGAGCAGGTAAGAACCTTCGGAAAGGCCAAACGTGATCCCTATGAGCGCGTAGTGTCGACTACCTACAGCGCATTGATATTAAAGGAGAAATACAACAGAGAACTGATAGAGGAGTATCGGGCCAAATGGTTTCCGATAGACGAGCTCCCCGATCTTATTTTTGATCATAAGGAAATGGTAGAGTCCGCTATTCGACGGCTTCAAAGACGGGTGCGAACCTTTCCCATAGTGTTTAATCTGCTTCCGGAGAAGTTCACCCTGCCACAGTTGCAAAAGTTGTACGAGGGTATTTTTCAGGAGGAAATGGACAAGCGCAACTTCCGGAAAAAACTGGCGACAATGGATTTTCTCGTAAAACTGAACGAAAAGGATATGTCGGAGTCAAAAAAAGGGGCATTTTTATACCGTTTTGACGAAAAAAAATACGCTAAATCAAAAAACTTTACAATTTAGACAATAAGTGTTTTTGAAACACTTGTAAAAAGTCCTATATTAGTCTCTTTTTCAAGGGTGGTTTTTACTTGGTCTGCCTAAATTTTAAAGATAATATGAATGAAGTCATCAACCACCTATAGCCTCGGCTTAGATTTTGGTTCGGATTCGGTCCGGGCCCTATTGGTCAATACGCAAACGGGCGAAGAGCTTGCTACTGCCGTACATTACTATAAACGATGGAAGGAGGGCCAATACTGTAATCCTTCTGAAAACCGTTTTCGCCAGCACCCCTTGGATTATATCGAAGGTATAGAGGCTACGGTCAGGTCCGTGGTGGCCCAAGTGGGCCCGGAAATCTCCGCTCAGATCGTCAGTATAGGCGTAGATACTACGGGAAGTACACCTGTAGCGGTCGATGCGACCGGAACACCCTTGGCCCTTTTGGAAGGTTTTCAAGAGAATCCCAACGCCATGTTCGTACTGTGGAAAGACCATACGGGCATTCAAGAAGCCCAGGAAATCAACGAACTATGCTCGAAATGGGATGTCGATTATTCACAATATGAAGGCGGCATCTATTCCTCCGAATGGTTTTGGAGCAAGATATTACATGTGTCTAGAGCCGATGCCGAGGTACACAAGGCCGCCTATTCTTGGGTGGAGCATTGTGACTGGGTACCGTTTTTGTTGACCGGGGGCGACGATGTGCGACAAATGAAACGCAGTAGATGCGCCGCAGGGCACAAGGCCCTTTGGCATGAAAGCTATAACGGATTGCCGCCCAATGCGTTTTTTGTGGCCCTTGACCCGCTTTTAGATGGACTTAGGGAACGTCTGTTCGATAAAACCTACACTTCCGATGTTTCGGTCGGTAACTTGAGCGCTGCATGGGCCGAACGGTTAGGGCTTTCCGAAAACCTTACGGTTTCCGTAGGGGCCTTCGATGCCCATATGGGGGCGGTAGGGGCCAAGATCGAACCTTACTATTTGACCAAGATCATGGGGACTTCCACTTGTGATGTCTTGGTGGCACCCGTAGAAGGTGAGGAGAAACTGGTCAAGGGAATATGCGGACAGGTAGATGGTTCCGTAATCCCCCAAATGCTAGGGCTCGAAGCGGGGCAATCGGCTTTCGGTGATATCTATGCGTGGTACCAAAGGGTACTGGCATGGCCCATTGAGGAATTGATCTCAAAGTCTGGCTTGATCGACGAGGCTACCAAAAGAAAATTGATAGAGGAGGCCCTTGGCAACCTCATTCCTGAGTTGAGCAATGCCGCAAGCAAGGAGCCCATAGGTGCATCGGGTGAATTGGCATTGGATTGGATGAACGGAAGAAGGACGCCCGATGCCAATCAGAACTTAAAAGGGGTCATTGCCGGGATTAACCTAGGCAGTACCTCGCCAAAAATATTTCGGGCATTGGTCGAGGCTTCGTGTTTCGGGGCCAAAAAGATAGTGGACCGCTTCCTGTCGGAAGGTATCCCCATTAAAGGGGTTATCGCCTTGGGCGGGGTGGCCAAAAAATCCCCCTTTATTATGCAAATGATGGCCGACGTGCTTAACATGCCCATCAAAGTGGTCGCTTCCGAGCAGGCTTGTGCCTTGGGAGCCGCGATTTTCGGCGCCGTAGCGGCAGAGGTCTATGACACTGTCCCCGAAGCCATGGAGCGCATGGGAAGTGCCTTTGAGGTCGTGTACGAACCGAACCGGGCCAATGTGGGGGCTTATGCCGAGGTGTATGAAAGATACGGTCGGCTGTGCGATACCATGGAAAAACATATCATGAACCAAATCAAGAACAATGGGTAAGTATACATCGTTAAAAGAAGAGGCCTATGCGGCCAATATGCAATTGCCCGAATTGGGGCTGGTACTCTTTACCTTTGGCAATGCGAGTGCCGTTGATAGGGATAAGGGCGTGTTCGCCATAAAGCCTAGTGGTGTACCCTACGCCGAACTAACGGTCGAGGATATGGTCATTTGCGATTTTGATGCCAAGATCGTGGAGGGTAAAATGCGACCTTCCTCCGATACCAAGACCCACGCCGTTCTTTACAAGGAATGGGATAAAATTGGGGGGGTGGTTCATACACATTCCACTTATGGGACCGCTTGGGCACAGGCCCTGCGTGATATTCCTATTTTTGGGACGACCCATGCCGACCATTTAATTTCAGATATTCCTTGTGCGCCACCCATGAAAGACGAGTATATTGCAGGTGATTATGAACATATGACGGGCTATCATATTATCGATTGCCTAAAGGAAAGGGGTCTCGACTATAACGAGATCGGTATGATACTGGTAGGGAGCCATGCCCCGTTTACCTGGGGTGCGACCGTAGCCAAGGCGGTTTATAATAGTGCCGTATGTGAGGAAGTGGCCAAAATGGCCCATTTGACCTTGCAGATAAATCCGAACGCGTCCCCTTTGAAGGAGGCCTTGAAAAAGAAGCATTTTGAGCGTAAACACGGTAAGGATGCCTATTACGGACAAGGCTGTTGATTTTTAACTGACAAATTTGAATATATGGGAATTGCATCATTTATCGGCTTTACGCTTCTCGTGGCCATCATAGCGTACCTGGCTACCCGAAAAACCGACGAAACCTCTTCCGATGGTTATTTTTTGGGAGGTCGTAGCCTTACCGGACCGGTTATTGCCGGCTCATTGCTCTTGACCAATCTATCGACCGAGCAGATCGTAGGTATGAACGGTATCGCCTATAGCGAGGGTATCCTTATCATGGCCTATGAAGTCTTGGCGGCCATAGCTATGGTATTTACGGCCTTGGTATTGTTGCCCAGATACTTAAAGGGAGGTATTGCCACGATTCCCCAATTTCTTGAAAAGCGATATGGGAAATCGACAAAGACCTTGGTGTCCCTTCTCTTTTTAGGGGGATATGCCATTTCCATGCTGCCTACCGTACTCTATTCTGGTGCCTTGGCCATCAATACAATGTTCGATTTGCCCGAAGCTATGGGCTTGGGAGAAGAGGGGGCCTTATGGGTCACCGTTTGGGGCATCGGCATCATCGGAAGTATCTATGCCATTTTTGGGGGACTGAAAGCGGTTGCGGTGTCTGATTCCATTAATGCCATTGGTTTGATCATCGGTGGATCGCTCATCCCCATATTCGGATTGTTGTACGTGGGTGATGGAAGCCTGACTGCCGGTATGGACGTCTTGACGACCAATTTCCCTGAAAAGTTCGATATCTTAGGGGGACCTGATTCTTCGGTGCCTTTCTGGACCCTCTTTACAGGTATGGTTATCGTCAACTTCTATTATTGGGGTACGAACCAGGCCATTATTCAACGTGCCCTTGGGGCCAAGAACTTAAGGGAAGGGCAAATAGGCTTAAGCCTTGCTGCCTTTGTAAAAATATTGGGGCCTTTTATTGTGGTACTGCCGGGTATTATCGCCTATCAAATCTTTAATGGCGAACTGGTCAATGCCGATCAGGCCTATCCGATGGTAGTCAAAAAAGTATTACCAACGGCCTTTATCGGTTTTTTTGCGGCCGTCCTTTTCGGGGCCATATTGAGTTCGTTCAACAGTGCGCTTAATAGTTCGGTCACCTTGTTCGGACTTGACTTCTATAAGGAGTATATCAATAAAGATGCTACGGAGAAACAGGTGGTAAAGGCGGGTAAGATCTTCGGGATGTTCCTTGCCATTATATCTATGATTATCGCACCCTTGTTGTTCGGTGTCGAAGGGGGCATATTCAATTACCTCCAAGAATTGAACGGATCCTACAGTGTGCCGATCTTGGCCATTATCCTAGTGGGCTACCTGACCAAAAAGGTTCCGGGTATCGCTGCGAACATCGGTATCGTTTTCGCCGTGGTTACCTATTTGGTCACGCTTTATATCGTTAAACCCGACATTAGTTTTTTACACGTTATGGGTATCTTGTTCGTTTTGGTAGTGCTCTTGATGTTCGTTATCGGTAAGTTCTGGCCGAGGGAGACCGAGTATGTGCAAGTATATACGGAACAGGTGGATATTACCCCATGGAAATTTGCCAAGCCCGTGGGCTTTGTGATATGTGCCATGGTTATTGGGTTATATGTGTATTTTTCCTAGGAAGGAATTTGACTTAAGAAAGGATGATTGATTTAGGCAATAATGAAGTTTGGTTCGTAACCGGAAGCCAGCATCTTTACGGACCGGAAACCTTGGCTCAAGTAGCGGAACATTCGCGTGATATCGCCAAGTATTACGACGCGGGCAAGGCCATACCTCTAAAGGTCGTTTTTAAGCCGGTGGTAAAGACCCCAGGGGAAATAAGTGCTTTGTGCAAGGAGGCGAACAATACCGATGCCTGCGTCGGATTGATCATGTGGATGCATACCTTTTCGCCTGCTAAAATGTGGATTGCGGGACTACAGGCCCTTCAGAAACCTTTTTTGCACCTCCATACCCAGTATAACCGCGATATTCCGTGGAATGCCATAGATATGGATTTTATGAACCTGAATCAATCGGCCCACGGAGGGCGTGAATTTGGCTTCCTGGCCTCTAGGATGCGCTTGAACCGAAAGGTGGTGGTCGGGCATTGGCAAAATGAGGGCGTACTGCAAAAAGTGGCGAATTGGTGCCGTGTAGTCTCTGCCGTTGCCGATTCTAAAAAGATGAAGGTGGCCCGTTTCGGCGACAATATGCGACAGGTAGCGGTAACCGAAGGGAACAAGGTTTCCGCCCAGATGAAATTTGGTTATGAGGTAAACGGTTACGGTGTAGGTGATTTGGTCAAGTATATCGATGGGGTTTCCGAAAGGGAAATTGACACTTTGATACAGGAATACAGGGATACTTATACCATGGCGGCCGAAATACAGTCCGATGGAAGTATGCACAGTTCTTTAAGGGATGCCGCCCGTATAGAATTGGGTATGCGCGCCTTTCTAGGGGAAGGTGGGTATACGGCCTTTACCGATACTTTTGAAGATCTGCACGGAATGAAGCAGTTGCCGGGCATCGCCACCCAAAGGCTAATGGCCAGTGGTTACGGTTTCGGTGGCGAGGGCGATTGGAAGACCGCTGCATTGGTGCGCACCATGAAGGTTATGGGCGCTGGCCTCGAAGGGGGTAACAGCTTTATGGAAGACTATACCTATCACTTCGATCCTAAAAATACAACGGTACTCGGCTCCCATATGTTGGAGATATGTCCGTCGATTGCCAAGGGCGATATTTCCTGTGAAATACACCCGTTGGGAATAGGGGGCAAGGAAGATCCCGTTCGCCTGGTCTTCAATGCCGGGGTGGGTAGGGCCTTGAACGCTTCTATCGTTGATATGGGGAACCGCTTTCGAATGTTGGTCAATTCGGTTGAAGCTGTCGAAATCAAGAACGATATGCCTAAGCTTCCGGTGGCGCGGGTACTATGGGAGGCCAAACCCGACTTACAGACCGCTGCGGCCGCATGGATTTACGGCGGAGGGGCACACCATACCTGCTATAGCCAGAACGTTTCCGCTGAATCGCTGGAAGATTTTGCCGAAATCATGGATATCGAGTTTTTATTGATTGATGAAAAAACGGACCTCTATCGCTTTAAACAAGAACTGCGTTGGAACGATGCTGCTTATGGCGTAAAAGGTATCTAGACCGAACCTTATTCGAGTTCAAGTGCCTTTACATGTAGAATTTTGGAACTCAGTTCCATACGGTCTATACCGCTTACTTCCATAAAAACCTCAAAAAAACGGGGTATTTCCCCTAAATCGGTTTTCATTCGGGCTTCTAAGCGTTGGATCAAAACCGGATTGGTGAAGTTTTTCAAGCTTTGTGATGCCCCTGTATCCCACAAACCTGTAAAAATGTATATGGTATTGTTGTTGGGGCCGGGTGCTTTAATAATGATGGCATAATCCTTATGGTAGGTTTCGGCATCTCCGCTAGGCTTATATGTGGTGTCCGATGCTTTCTGTGAAAAAGTATCCTCGATCGGATTGTAGCTTATGCTGGTTTTTTTGATATAGTCTTTAAAAATACCCAAGGTTTTTGTCATTCCTACCACCATAAAATCATTCTCTGGAAGCTCTTTGGGGCTAAAGCGTAAAATGGTCCGTACGTTGAAATCTTTGTTTTTCGCATTGAGTACCTTACTGACGTCTTTTACCCATTCGATACTGTTCCGTATTAAAAAACTGTATTCCATGGGTTCGTAAACAAAACCTGGGGCCTTAAATTGTGGCTGAGCATTGTAGAGCTGGCCTTCCGAATTGATGAGGGGGCTTCGGATAACTTTTTCTTTATGGATGGTAGTGTCTATCTCACGATAGATAAAAAGGTCGCCCAAGGCTAGTATCATCGGGTTTTTAGATTCAAAGATAGCTTGCCATATACGCGATTCGTCAAAAGGATCTACCTGTCGGTTTTCGCTCCATAATAACCAGTTTCCAATAAAAGATAGAGCCAGTAGGGAGCCAAGAAGAATCAGTAGTGGTTTTTTAGAGAGGAATTCTTTAGCGGCTTTAGGTTCTTTCTTTCTGTGCTCGAACTCCACCTTATAGCTTCCTTTGGGGATGCGGAGAAGGATAGGGTCTTGCAATCCTTCCTTCTGATAATAAACTTTTAGCTTTTTCCGAAGGTTATAAATATATACTCGGATCAGTGTGCTCTGTGAAGGGTCGAATTCCTTTTTGGCGAAGATCTCTGTGGCGATGGTCGTTTCTTTTGGCACATCGTTTTCGAGGGTACATTCTACCAAGTACCGCAACAAATTGGCATAGGTTGTAGAGCTGCCGAACGACTTGCTCGAAATTATCTTGTTAACGTAATTGCCGTAATCCTTAGCGTTCATCACTTCAAAGAAGGAATTTTTTAAAGATAATTAAAATTATTAACAGTTAATAAAACTGTTTTTTAACGGATTAACAGTTAAAATCGAGGCGTATATTGATAAAAATTCCAAACCAATGCGATTTTTATTGAGACTAATTTTAACGCTCTGTTTGTTGTGTTTAAGCAGTTGCGGATGGAATGCACCTGAAGAAATCGAGGAAGCAATGACTCGTTTACCCGAGAAGGTGGATTTCAATTACCATGTAAAACCGATATTATCGGATAAGTGTTTTGCCTGCCACGGTCCGGATATGGCCAATCAAAAAGCAGGTCTCCGACTCGATATAGCCGAAAGTGCCTACGAGGCTTTAAAGGGGTCTGGGAAAAATCCTATTGTACCCCATAAACCTGGGGAGAGTGAAGTGGTGGCCCGGATTTTATCCGATGACCCCGATTTGAAAATGCCGCCAGCGGAGTTCAACGTGGCCTTGAGCAAGAACGAAATTGCCACCCTTACCAAATGGATCGAGCAGGGAGCCGAGTACAAACCGCATTGGTCGTTTATACGCCCTCAAAAGGAAGCGGCCCCTGAAGTAAAACATAAGGAATGGGCAAAGAACGACATTGACCGGTTTGTGGTCGACAGGTTGGAGGCTATGAACGTAGAGCCGTCCAAGAAAGCGGAAAAGGAACACTTGATCCGCCGCCTGAATTTTGATCTGATCGGCCTGCCGCCTACGTTACGGCAGATCGAAGATTTTGTCAATGACACTTCGGCCAACGCATACGAAAAAGTGGTAGACCGTCTTTTGGCCTCTCCCGCCTATGGGGAACGTATGGCTTCCGAATGGATGGATGTGGCTCGCTACGCCGATAGTGATGGTTACCTTGATGATAAGCATCGTGATTTTAGTCCGTATAGGGATTGGGTCATAAAGGCCTTTAATGAGAATATGTCGTATGAGCAGTTCGTAACCTGGCAGTTGGCAGGAGATCTTATAAAGAACCCATCGCAAGAAAGTATTTTGGCAACTGCCTTTAATCGTTTGCACAAAAAAAATTCCGAAGCGGGAATTGTCTTTGAGGAATACCGCGTAGAGTATGTAGCCGACAGGACCTTATCGGTTGGAAAGGCATTTTTAGGCTTGAGTGTGGAATGTGCCAGGTGCCACGATCATAAATATGACCCGATAAGTCAAAAAGACCACTATGAGCTTTTTGCCTTTTTCAACAGTACCAACGAAATCGGAACCCCTGTTTATGGGCCGGGGCAAGTGCCGGGACCTTCACTCTTACTGACCAACGAAGAGGAAAAAAAGGTATTGGAGTTTATTGATAGGGATATCGATCAAACTAAAGGGCAATTGGTGTCCGTTGAAAGGGAAACACCTGAGATTGTTAAGACCTGGTTGAACAATCCTTCGGAAGTAAAGGCAGAGCTAGAAAAGGTTTTAGGGAAAGGACTGCAGGCCAGTTTAAATTTTGATTCGTTTGCAGCACGGGATGAAAAGTCGTACAAGGTTCAAAACAGCGGAGGAAACAGGCAAGCCGTAGCGGTAAGGGAACCTATAATAGAGGATGGACTAGAAGGAAAGGCTGTTTTTCTGGGAGATTATACTACACTGGGAATGCCCGATAAAATAGGTTGGTTCGATCAGTCCGACCCCTTTACGGTTTCCGTTGCCATAAAGCCGGGTAAAAATTATGAAGAGGCTTCTATTTTTACACATTGTGAGGAATCAAGGCAGGGATTGAAAGGCTATTCCATGCATTTAGAGGATAACCATCTCAAGTTTATCATTGCCCGTTCTTGGCCTTTTAATTCCATACAGCTAAAAACAAAGGATCCCGTTCCCGAAAAGGAATGGCATACCGTAACCGTTTCCTATGATGGGCTGGGTAAAGCGGAAGGGGTGCATATCTATATTGACGGAAAAAAAGTGCCGGTAGCGATTGAAATAGACAACC
This sequence comes from Zobellia galactanivorans, assembly GCF_000973105.1. NCBI lineage: Bacteria > Pseudomonadati > Bacteroidota > Flavobacteriia > Flavobacteriales > Flavobacteriaceae > Zobellia > Zobellia galactanivorans. The sequence goes on from NC_015844.1 coordinate 2,340,782, forward strand.
TGTACAAATCCATCCTATTTAAGAAAAATATACATAATTACGCATTCGGAGGTTTCAGGTTAGGAGTAAGTGGCAAGTTCAAATCCTTTAAAGACGGGGGGCTCGATAATCTTAAAATATACGAGCGACAATTATCCGATCTGGAAGTGCTTTACAGCCTTTCCCCTGCAAAGGCCATGGAGGAGGTAAAGAAAAATAATGAAGCCTTACTGACCGATTTTTATTATCAAAGTATAGATAAGGATGCGGAAACTACACGAAAAAAAATACAGGAGCTGCGTAAAAAACAGCTCGATGAATTGGAGCCCATAAAGGAGATTATGGTGTTGGGCGATTTACCGGAGCCCAGGCCCACTTATGTACTTGATCGCGGTATGTACGATGCCCCTACGGAAGAGGTGCAGCCCGATGTACCGGAAGTGGTTATGCCCTTTAATAAAGATTTGCCCCGAAATAGGCTGGGGCTGAGCCAATGGTTGTTCGATAAAAATAACCCCTTAACGGCAAGGGTCTTTGTAAACCGCTTATGGCAAATGCACTTCGGTCAAGGTTTGGTGTCTACTTCCGATGATTTTGGAAACCAAGGCAATTTACCTTCGCACCCCGAATTATTGGATTGGCTGGCCGTAGAATTTATGGAGTCGGGTTGGGATATTAAAAAAATACACAAGCTGATGGTGATGTCCGCTACCTACCAACAAAGCTCGGAACTGACTCCCGAATTGCTGGAAATGGATACGGATAATATTTGGTTGGCCCGAGGGCCGAGTAGACGTATGACCGCAGAAATGGTAAGGGACAATGCCTTGGCCATTAGCGGACTGTTGGTCTCTAAAATCGGAGGACCGAGCACCTATCCCTATCAACCTGAAGGACTGTGGGACGAAATCAGTAACAAGCCCTGGCGTTACCGCTACAAACAAGAACCAGGTGAAGGCTTGTACCGAAGGAGCCTTTATACCATCTGGAAGCGAACCTCCGCGCCTCCGTCAATGCAAATTTTTGATGCTGGCGATAGAAGTGTATGTGCCGTTAAAAGAAGGGAGACCAGCACGCCTTTACAGGCCTTGGTCTTACTGAACGATCCCCAATTTATAGAGGCGTCATATATACTTGCCGAGCATCTTTTAGAGGAAAACAATGGCAATGCCGAGATACAGTTGCAGAAGGCGTTTCAGTTGAGTACCGGTAGAAAGGCCCGGCAAAAGGAAATGGTCGTCTTAAAAAGATTTCTAGATGAGGAGCTGGAACGGTTTTTAGAGAAAAAGGAAGATGCCATAGCCTATTTGAACATGGGCGAGACCAAGATCAAGAGTACCTCTGATCCGGTCAAGGTGGCCGCATTGGCCACGGTCATTAACGGAATTATGAATACAGCCGAAGGGTTTACCATACGATAAGACGAACTTATGAGAGATTTTCAAGAACAAAAGAAGTTTGAAGATACCCGCAGGGGCTTTTTAAAGAAAGCGTCCTTGGGTTTTGGTTCCATTGCTCTATCGAGTCTATTGGGGCCTACCGAATCCTTTGCCAATGATTTGTTGATGGCCAAAACCCCACCATTGGTCAATGCGAACGGGGGCGCATTGGGCGGAACCCATTTCCCGGCCAAGGCGAAACGTATTATTTATTTGTTTCAAAGTGGCGGGCCTTCCCAAATCGAGACCTTTGATTACAAACCGGCCTTGGAAAAATGGCACGGTCAGGAAATTCCCGATTCCGTAAGGGGAATGCAACGTAATTCGGGTATGGTGACTTCACAAAGTACCTTTCCCTTGGTGAAATCTATTTTCGATTTTAAGCAATACGGTGAATCAGGGGCTTGGGTAAGCGAGCTTTTTCCGCATACCGCCGGGGTGGTAGACGAACTTTGTATCATTAAATCAATGTATACCGAGGCTATCAACCATGAACCTGCCGTAATGTTTATGCAAACGGGCTCCCAATTGAGTGGGAGGCCTTCAATCGGATCTTGGTTGAGCTATGGGCTTGGTAGCGACAATAAAGACCTGCCCAATTTTGTCGTGATGCTCTCCAAGGGAGGAGGTGCCCAGCCCTTGAGCTCGGCAGCTTGGGGCAATGGCTTTCTGGCTTCCCACCACCAAGGGGTGCAGTTTCGTTCCGGAAAGGATCCGGTATTGTATTTGAACAACCCACATGGGGTACACGAGCACGACCGTAGACGGGCCTTGGATCATATTTCGGAATTGAACAATCAGCAATATGATATCTGGAAAGATCCCGAAATCCAATCTAAAATTAATCAGTATGAAATGGCCTACCGCATGCAGAGTTCGGTGCCTGATGCCGTAGATACCTCTGATGAACCCGATCATATTTACGAGTTATATGGAGAAGATGCCAGAATTCCGGGGACCTATGCGGCCAATTGCCTGCAGGCAAGACGTTTGGCCGAGAAAGATGTGAAGTTCATACAGTTGTACCATATGGGATGGGACCAGCATGGCGGACTTCCCAACGGTATAAAAAGACAGGCACTGGGTACCGACCAGGCCACCGCCGGTTTGATTACCGACCTAAAACAACGCGGACTCTTAGAAGATACCTTAGTGGTCTGGGGAGGGGAATTCGGCAGAACCAGCTTCTCCCAAGGTAGGCTTACCGCCGATAATTACGGAAGGGACCACCACCCTGGCTGTTTTACCATGTGGATGGCCGGTGCCGGCGTAAAAGCGGGAATGGTCTATGGCGAGACCGATGATTTTAGTTACAACGTTGCCCAAAATGGGGTTCACGTACATGATTTTCAGGCTACCTTGTTGCATTTGTTGGGGGTAGACCACGAAAAGCTTACTTTTAAGCACCAAGGAAGAAGATTCCGCCTGACCGATGTTCATGGTCATGTAGTGAAAGATATATTAGCATAATGCGCATGACAACGAGAAGAGATTTTATAAAAAAGACAGGTATGGGTACGGGAGGCGTTTTGGCCATGTCTTCAGTACCATTCTATATCAACAATCCAAAGGCAAACCTGGGCAAGGAAATTATTGGCCATGGAGATTTTAGGTATAGGGTAGAGGTCGGTTGGGGCGATCTAGATCCGAAAAAACATCCTGTCAATAATTGCCATGAAATGGTAATCGACAAAAAAGGCAGGGTCTTTATGCTTACCGATCACGCCAAGAACAATGTGCTGGTCTATAATAAATCTGGGGAGTTGTTGCACAGTTGGACCCTGAATTTGCCGGGTGCACATGGTCTGGGCATACATGAAGAAGGTGGGGCGGAATTTTTATACATCACCGATCCCTCTTTAGGGAGGGTCGTAAAGACCGATTTAGAGGGTAGGGTAGTCCTAGAGATAGCCTCGCCCGTATCGGCGGGAATTTACGGGGAGCACGCGCCCTTCAGGCCAACGGAAACCGCCATAGGTCCCAATGGGGATATCTATGTGGCCGATGGCTACGGTTCGCAATATATTTTACAGTACGATTCCAAGGGTAATTTCATTCGCAAATTTGGGGGCGATAGCTTTCTCTCCAAGGAAAAATTCAAACAGGCGCATGGGGTAGCCTTAGATAATAGAGACCCATCAAACCCGACCTTGCTGTGTACGGCCCGCATAAAAAACTCGTTCAAACGCTTTTCCCTTGAAGGGGAATTCCTTGAAGATTATTATATGCCGGGACTTTTTGTGAGTCGGCCCGTAATCGACGGAGATAACGTATATTCAGGGGTTTGCTTTGGAATGGAAGAAGGTAATTACAATTTGCAGGCGAACAAGGGCTTTGTTACTATCCTAGATAAGGATAATAAAGTAATCTCTAATCCGGGTGGTACTGAGCCGGTTTACGAGAACGGAAAATTGAAGTTGATGTTCCAAGAAAACCCCATTTTTAAGCATTGTCATGATGTGTGTGTAGACAATGATAAGAATCTATATGTTTGCCAATGGAATGCGGGTGGAATCTATCCTTATAAGTTACATCGAATTTAGAAACTGGTTTCATATATGAAACTAATTGAAATTCATTAAAAGTTTGTTTTCTGTTTTTTAGGATGTTAAGGAATGCAAGAAATCCTTATATTGTAGCTCTAAGATTGAACTCAAACTTTATGAAAGGACTATTTTTAGTTGTATGTATTTCCGTTTTTACTTCGTTTAACGGATCTGCTCAAGAAGAAACCGAATATAATCCCGAAGCTAAACTTTTAGAATTGGGAATAGAACTTTCAAAACCTTCTGCCCCTATGGCCAATTATGTAAATGCGGTACGTACGGGAAATCTTATCTTTTTATCCGGAAAAGGTCCTACCAAAGCCAATGGAGAAAATATTACGGGAAAATTAGGGGCCGACCTTAGTATAGAAGAGGGTTACGAGGCAGCTAGGGTAACGGGTATCAATCAAATTTCGGTCTTGAAAATGGAGTTGGGCGACCTGAAAAAAGTAAAGCGTATCGTCAAGGTACGCGGTATGGTAAACGCCGTCCCCGATTTTACCGATCAACCCAAAGTCATCAACGGATATTCAGATTTAATGGTAGCGGTCTTTGGCGAAAGGGGAAAGCATGCACGTGCCGCCGTGGGCATGGGTTCTTTGCCCGGCAATATTGCAGTGGAAATAGAAATGGTAGTTGAGGTAGAAGATTAGATTATGTTTGATCGTAGATGGTTCCGCCCTGTTTTCAAAAAGGCCTTGCCCTGCCTTTTTGCCTTGTTAAGTCTTAGTGGTTGTAAGCCGGATAAAGACGAACCTGAATTTTTGTTACGCACCGCCCTTTTGGTGAACGAAGAGCATACTTGGTACAAGGCCTTTGTCTATTTCGGGGAAATTCTCGAAGAACGCAGCAAAGGACGTATCAAGGTAGAAGTATATCCTTCCGAACAATTGGCCAAAGAAATCGAAGCGATCAGGCTGATTCAGGCCGACGTTATCGATATGACAACCACGGGATCTACCCTTACGAATTGGTTTGAAGTGGCTACCTTCTGTGAACTTCCTTTTTTGATGCAAGATTCTACCGATATGAACCGGTATATCAATGGCCCCATAGGTAAATTGATGGAAGAGGAAATGATCAACAAATCGGGACTTCGACCCTTGGGCCATTTTGAACGGGGACCCAGACACCTTACTTCAAATAGGCCTATACGGCATCCCGACGACTTAAAGGGACTCATAGTTCGCGTGCCGAACGTTCCTTCTTTCGTAACATTGTGGAAAGCCCTGGGCGCGAAACCTACACCTATGGCCTTTTCCGAGGTTTTTACCTCGTTGCAGCAAGGTACCATAGAAGCACAGGAAAATCCGTTTGCCTTGATCAACAACGCAGGTTTTGCCGAAGTGCAAAAATACTTGAACCTGACCGGGCACGTCATGAGCTGGGTCTATCCGGTCATGGGCGAAAAACAGTTTCAGCGACTCCCTCCAGATTTAAAGGAAATTTTTTTGGAAGCGGCCAAAGATATGCAGGCGTATGAGCATCGTCTCTTTTTGGAGAACGAAAAGAAAGTACAGGATGCCCTCAAGGCCAAGGGCATGGAGTTTATAGAAGTGGATAAGGAAGCCTTTCAACAAAAATGTGAGGAGGCCATTTACAACAGTCTTTCTCCTGAAATGCAAAAGATATACGATCAACTCAAAGTAGAGAAAGATGCTTCATAAAACAATAGGACGTATTTTAAAAATAGGCGTATTATTGAGTACATGGGGCCTTATCGCTACCGTGCTCTTGCAAATTTTCTGCCGGTTCACTCCTCTGGACACCCCCTCTTGGACAGAGGAAGCTTCACGTCTCTTTTTTATTTATGCCATGTCTTTTGGTGCCGGCCTGGCCATGAAAAACGAGTACTACGTTCACTTAGATATGTTCTATAGCCGTTTTCCCATAAAAATGCAACGGTGGTTGGTTCAGGTCATTCCGGTAGTCGTTTTGGTTTTATTCGTGGTCATGGCTATCTATTCCGTGCAATTCGTGCTGTTGGGCATTCCTGAGAAATCGCCCAGTATGGGCTTTAATATGGGGGTTGCCTTTTTTAGTATGCTTATCATGTCGACATCCATTAGTTATTACCTCTGGAAAAAAATCCAAAGAAATTATAAAAATTCGAAATCATGATTTGGGTCCTTGTCGTAGTATTTGTGGTATGTCTTGTCTTGCGGTTTCCCATCGCCTTTGCACTCGGACTCTCTTGTTTGGGGTATATCTTGGTAAAGGGCATTCCCTTGATCATTGTGCCCATGAAAATGTATTCGGGCATTGATGTATTTGTTCTATTGAGCGTTCCTGGCTTTATTATGGCAGGGAACCTTATGAACCATGGCGGTCTGACCGAAAAGATAATTACCTTTTGCAACCATTTGTTGGGCCATATTAGAGGTGGACTTTCCTTAGTGAATATTGGGGCTTCAATGTTATTTGCCGGTATTTCGGGTACGGCCATTTCAGATACGGCCAGTATGGGGTCTATTATGATTCCGGCTATGAAGAAAGAGGGCTATGACACGGGTTTTTCATGTGCGGTTACGGCGGCTTCCTCAACTATTGGCCCGATTATCCCACCTAGTGTGCCCATGATCATTGCGGCAACCTTGAGCGGACTCTCGGTAGGAAAACTGTTTCTTGCCGGGGCATTGCCCGGCTTGTTGTTGGGGGTGGGCCTATTGATTACGGCCTATGTCATATCCAAAAAGAAAAATTATCCTAAACACGCCAGAAGTAGTTTTAAGCAGGTGGCCCATGGTTTTGTCGATACGTTTTGGTCACTTTTAATGACCTTTATTATTTTGTACGGTATTATTGGGGGTATTTTTACTCCCACCGAAGCCTCGATAATCGCAGTAGTCTACGCCTTGGTTATCGGGAAGTTCGTATACAAGCGGTTGAGCTTTAAAAACATTCAAGTCGTTTTTCTCGACAGTATGAAAACCTCGGCCTCACTTATGGTGTTGGTGGGCTTTGCCAACTTATTCGGCTATATATTGATCACGGAACAGATTCCGCAAAGCATTTCTAGTGAAATATTGGGCTTTACCGATAATAAATATGTGGTACTGCTGTTGATCAATATTCTCTTGATCGTGGTGGGTACTTTTATGGAGACCATTGCCGCTCTTTTGATCTTGTTTCCCATCTTATTAAAAGTGGCCTTGGCCGTAGATGTAGACCCCATTCACTTTGCGGTCATTGCCGTACTGAACCTGATTATCGGTTTGACCACCCCGCCCGTAGGGGTATGCCTGTTTGTGGCGTCGAGCATCGGTAAGATATCTATCGGGGAAGTGAGCAAGGCCGGACTGCCCTTTTTGGTGGTCAGTTTTGTGGTGTTGACCTTGGTGACCTTGTTTCCTTGGTTTTCCTTGGTGCTACCCAATTTATTCATGGATTAAACCGATTTCTTATGAAGATGATTAAAAACCTTATTCTTTGCGTCTTCTCTATGGTCATGACCATGGCTTTTGGCCAAGAGGCGTATGTGCTGAAAAAGAACATTCCTTATTACCCCGAAGCTATCCGTTCTCAAGATGCCTATGTGAAAGAACGGTGCAAGTTAGATGTATACTATCCGAAAGATTTGGTCAATGCTCCGGTAGTGGTTTGGTTTCATGGAGGGGGACTCAAAAATGGAGAAAAGAATATCCCTGAGGGGTTGGAGGAAAAAGGTATTGTTGTGGTAGCGGTCAATTATCGTATGCACCCGAAAGTGAAACATCCGGTTTATATTGAAGACGCCGCGGCGGCAGTGGCTTGGGTATTCAAGAATATTTCTGTCTATCACGGGAGTGCTGATAAAATAGTGGTATCAGGCCATTCGGCCGGCGGATATCTCGCCAGTATGGTGGGACTGGATAAGTCGTATCTCGGAAAACACGGGATAGACGCCGATAAAATTGCGGGCTTGGCACCTTTGAGCGGACATACCATAACCCATATGACCATTCGTGAAGAAATGGGAATAAAGGAAACACAGCCCATCGTGGATAAATTTTCTCCCCTGTTCCACGTACGGAAAGATGCTCCCCCAATGTTATTGATTACGGGCAACCGTGAGTTAGAGCTCTTGGGGCGATATGAAGAAGTAGCCTACTTCTATAGAATGATGAAGGTTGTTGGGCACACCGATGCCGTGTTGATGGAGCTTGACGGCTATGGTCACCTTATGGTTTATCCGGCACTGCCTTTGCTTGTAAATTTTGTAAAGGAAAAATCAGAAGGGTAAGCCAACAATTTTATCTAAAAACAATATAAAATTAGTTGCCCAGTTTTTTCGGCACACGCAAAAAAACTTTATTTTTGCACTCTTATTAAATTGGCCTCGTAGTTCAATGGATAGAATAGAAGTTTCCTAAACTTTAGATGCAAGTTCGATTCTTGCCGAGGTCACTATCTTAAATTGTTGTTTTATAAGGGGTCTTAAGCCCTAAAAAAGAGAAAAGTCCTTTTTTAGATAAGGGCTTTTATATTTTATAGACATCGAATTTCTTGATCAATTCGTTTATCCTCTTTTTGTTTTCTTCTAGCTTCGCTTCCAGTTCTTTTATCTGTTCTTTGGTAATGGTATTCATGCCATCATAATTAATATTGTCCGATTATAACGGAATATGATGGCTTACATTGTATGTATCTGATCAAATACATATTTTTTTATGGGCGGGGTGGTCCGGTCAATATGTATGTAAACGACCGAATCCTTCTTAAGACTGGTTTTTATCAGTGCTTGGGCGATTCAGTCCTACCTTTTTGCCCAAATCTCGTACATGGGTTCTCCCTTACTATTGTTTCCGGTATGGTGCCAATCGCTTCCTTTTAGTTCGTAGTCGAAATTTAAGGTCGCTCCCACACGGGAATCGTCTTTTGAGAAAAAGTCTATGTTTTCGGTGTAATGGCCGTCTTTTGAACTAAAGGAACCTCCGCCCGTACCGAAAAATTTCATGCTGTCGGTATGGTAGGCAATCCATTGAAAGCGTCCGTTCATAAGTAGTTTGAGTGTTTTTCTAGGGTTTTCTTCGCCCCTGCGCTCTTGACCGGTATCGGGGCCGCGTGTGGCAAAAAGCCATTTCCCGTCCAAGGCTTGTGTAAGGTGGGCAATCGGTTTAAAAGTAGCGCTGGATTTCAGTTCAAGAACAAGGGCATCCTCTTTTTGTTCGAAGGGAATCTGTAGTGTCTTCAGTTGGTCGTTTTCGTAATTGGAATTGAATTCCAAATCGACAATAAGGTGATTACCTTCTACTTTTACAAAACCTCCACGGGTCATTATAAAGCGGGCCGGACTTTTTTCGTAGACCGTATGTACAAGGTAACCATCGTTGATATGAAGCTCATGGGTGGTATTTTTTTGGTCGATGTGCTCTTCAAAAAGGTAACTTTTTGATGCCATTTGGGCACTGACAAGATGGGTCGTGGCCAAAATGAGGAATAAAACCATGCATTTTGTCCTAATTTTGATTGTAGTTTTCATTTGTTGAGGATTTTTAATGGTTTAAAAATAAGGTAATTACATTATATTTTTAGCTTTTGGACCTCCTTTTAAAATTTTTTTTCACGCTTTGTCGTAATTTTTTTGAAAATTCTTGATTTTAATTTTTTTTTGTTTTCATTTGTCCTGTCTTTAGCGATTTAAAACTAGAGGCGTATAGAGCTTTTAGCTGAACATTATGCAATGTGTTTCTATGTTCGGGCTATGGGAGATTAGGAAGTCAAATCTCATAGCAACCCATCAGATGGGCGGCCGAATTTTAAAGCTAACTTCCGATTTTTCTACTACTATTGTGCAAAGCCAGCACAACTACTTTTTTATTCCTACTACTCAGGAACAAATTCTTATATGATACCATCGGTAACAATTATTTAATCTTTACAGCACACCTTAGTAAAAAAATATACCGATTTTCATTCACAAGAATTCACAATGAATACAAAATACATCGATCTGATCGATCAAACTTACTTTTTCCCTCAAGAGGAGTTCACCCTTGAGGACGAGCACTTGAAATTTCATGACATACCGCTTAGAGATGTGGTGGAAAAATTTGGGAGCCCTTTAAAATTCACCTATCTGCCTAAAATTTCAGAGAATATCGGCAGGGCGAGAAACTGGTTTGCGAACGCTATTGAAAAGAATGCCTACAAGGGCAAATACCACTATTGTTATTGTACCAAAAGTTCGCACTTTCAGCATATCTTACACGAAGCGCTCAAGAACGATATCCATATCGAGACCTCTTCGGCCTTTGACATCAATATCGTAGAGCAGTTGAAAAAAGATGGAAAGCTAAAAGATAGTGCCTATGTAATCTGTAACGGTTTCAAACGCGAGCAGTATGTAGATAATATCGCGAGGCTGATCAATAACGGCCATAGGAACTGTATCCCTATCATTGATAATTACGAAGAGATCGGACTTTTGTCCGACGTTATAGACGATACCTTTAAAATCGGGATTCGAATAGCTTCTGAGGAAGAACCCAAATTCGAGTTCTATACCTCTCGCTTGGGAATTGGCTACAAGAACATTGTACCGTTTTTTGAAAACGAAATCAAGGACAACGACAAGGTAGAGCTGAAAATGCTTCACTTTTTTATCAATACCGGTATTCGTGACAATGCCTATTATTGGAACGAGTTGGTAAAATGTCTGAAAGTGTACACCCGTTTGAAAAAAATCTGTCCCTCTTTGGATAGCTTGAATATTGGTGGAGGATTTCCCATCAAGAATTCCTTGGCCTTTGAGTACGATTATCAATATATGATCAACGAAATCTTGAACCAGATCAATATTACTTGCGAAGAGGCCGATGTGCCGGTTCCCCATATTTTTACGGAGTTCGGAAGTTTTACCGTTGGTGAGAGCGGCGGGGCTATTTATGAAATTCTCTACCAAAAACAACAGAACGACCGTGAAAAATGGAATATGATCGATTCATCTTTCATTACCACTTTGCCCGATACTTGGGCCATTAACAAGCGATTTATCATGTTGCCCATCAACCGATGGAACGACGAGTACGAACGCGTGCTTTTGGGTGGCTTGACCTGCGATAGCGATGATTATTACAATAGTGAGCAGAACATGAACGCTATTTACCTGCCCAAATACAAACGCGATAAACCTTTGTATATAGGCTTTTTCAATACAGGGGCCTACCAAGAGACCATTGGCGGTTATGGCGGTCTACAGCATTGCTTGATCCCCCAGCCCAAACATATATTGATAGATAAGGATGCCGATGGCAATCTTACCTATGAGGTCTTTAGTCCCCAACAAAAGGCGGAAGACCTACTGGATATTTTGGGTTATAAAACGGATAAATCTAGCGTAGGCACCAGCGATACTACTATCGAACATGCAATTACATCAAACGTATAAACTTCAACAATCAAGATGAGCACAACAAAGAATTATGCGGGCATTCCCGACAAATTCGCACAATTAGAAACGGCCAAGGTAGTTTTAATACCTGTGCCTTATGATGGAACAAGTACTTGGGGCAAAGGTGCCGATAAGGGCCCCCAAGCATTTTTAGAGGCTTCCGAGAATATGGAGCTTTACGATATCGAAACCGATAGCGAGGTGTATGAGCAAGGCATTCATTTGGCCGAGGCCATAACCGAGAACAGCTCACCGGAAGCCGTGGTAAACGCTGTTCATAAACAGACCAAAGATTACATTAAGCGCAACAAGTTCGTAACCTTGTTCGGGGGGGAGCATTCCATTTCGATAGGTACGATCCGCGCCTTTAACGAATGTTTCGATAATCTGACCGTTTTGCAGATCGATGCCCATGCCGACCTACGCGAGTCGTACGAGGGTACAAAATACAACCATGCCTGTGCGGTTCACGAAGCCAGTCAGACCACAAATCTGATCCAAGTAGGGATTCGTTCCATGGATGCTATAGAAAAATCGTTTATGGACGAAGAAAAGACCTTCTTTGCCCACGATATGGTACATGATGAGTATTGGACGGACAAGGTAATCGAAGCCATGACCGACAACGTCTTGATTACCTTTGATCTTGATGCCTTTGATCCTTCGATCATGCCTTCAACGGGAACTCCCGAGCCAGGGGGACTCTTTTGGTACGAGACCTTAGAGTTTTTAAAACAGGTATTCAAGGAGAAAAACGTAGTGGGCTTTGATATTGTGGAGCTCTGTCCCAATCCCGCGGATAAATCTTCAGATTTTCTTGCCGCTAAATTGTATTATAAAATGCTAAGCTATAAATTTATGGGTGAGGCGTCAGATGACGAATATGACAATACCTACGATGTAGATTACAAATCAGGTACGAACGGTTTAAAATTTGATGATGACGAAGACTAAAGGAGCAATTTCCGAATTTATAGAAAAATATTACCTGCATTTTAATGCTGCCGCTTTGGTTGATGCCGCCAAGGCATACGAAGAGCAATTGAACAAAGGTTCTAAAATGCTTGTGTCATTGGCCGGAGCGATGAGTACTGCCGAATTGGGCAAGATCTTTGCCGAAATGATCCGTCAAGACAAGGTACAGATCATATCGTGTACAGGGGCCAACCTAGAGGAGGATATCATGAATTTGGTAGCACATTCACATTACAAACGTGTTCCCGAATACCGAGACCTTACGCCCCAAGATGAGTGGAATTTACTCGAAAAGGGCCTGAATAGGGTAACCGATACCTGTATTCCCGAAGAGGAAGCCTTTAGAAGGTTGCAGGAGCATATTTTTAAGATATGGAAAGATGCCGAGGAAAAAGGGGAGCGTTACTTGCCGCATGAATACATGTATAAAATGTTGCTTTCCGGGGTGCTTGAAGAGTATTATGAAATCGACCTTAAAGATTCATGGATGTACGCCGCTGCGGAGAAGAACCTACCTATTGTGTGCCCAGGATGGGAAGACAGTACTATGGGCAACATCTTTGCATCTTATGTGCTAAAGGGCGAGTTGAAGGCCAGTACCATGAAATCGGGTATTGAATATATGACCTTCTTGGCCGATTGGTATACCGATAACTCTAAAAACGGTATCGGCTTCTTTCAAATCGGAGGAGGTATAGCTGGTGATTTTCCTATCTGTGTAGTGCCTATGCTCTATCAAGATATGGAACGTACCGATACACCGTTCTGGAGCTATTTCTGCCAGATCAGTGATTCTACCACCAGTTACGGGTCGTATTCGGGTGCGGTTCCGAACGAGAAAATTACATGGGGGAAACTCGATATCGATACCCCGAAATTTATAATAGAAAGCGATGCAACCATTGTTGCGCCATTAATTTTTGCTTATCTTCTTGACTTATGAGTAGTAGAAAAGAAAACACAAATTTAAAGCGCGTCATCGTAGACTTTAAAAAGTTGACCCCAGAAGTGTTGAAGCTTTTGGTGGAGGCTTATCCCGATGGTTATGATGATCGAAATATTATTTCCTTCAAAAATGCCAATGGTGAACGTATTGAAGCTGTTGAAGTGTTGACCGAAGACACCAAATATTTGGTGAAGATCAGTGCGAAGCTTGAGTACACTATGGAGAATTACGACGAAGATGATTATGAAGATTTTGATGATGACGATCCAGATGCGGTAGTAGAGCCCGACCCTGAAGATATGGCTCAAGACGATGATTAGAGCCGTTCTACGGTTTGCGCAAAACCTTTGTTGCCCGTTCTTCGGGCAGTGGCCCTTCTTAGCTCTATTCCAAAATTTTGTTCATAGTAACAATTACCGCTTAACGCCTGTTCGATGAAAATAGAGGATATAGAGAATATAGAGTTGAAGTTTTTAAGCCTTGATGATTATCAAGAGCTTAAAGATGCCATGATATCGGCCTATGCCAATATGCCTGGATCCTACTGGAAAGAAAAGCAAATAAAATCGCTTATCGATAAATTTCCGGAAGGCCAGGTGGTAATCAAGATAAATGGACAGTTGGCCGGTGTGGCCCTGTCCATTATTGTAGACTATGACCGTTTCGATGACGAACACACCTATGAGCAGATTACGGGCAACTATTCCTTTGCCACGCATGACGATGAGGGCGATGTGCTCTACGGTATCGAGGTCTTTATAAAGCCACAGTTTCGCGGTCTTAGATTGGGGCGTCGCTTGTACGATTACCGAAAGGAATTGTGCGAGAAGTTGAACCTTAAAAGTATTGTCTTTGGAGGAAGAATGCCCAATTTTCATAAATACATGGGCGAGCTTACCCCAAAAGAATACATTGCCAAGGTGCGCCGTAAGGAAATTGCCGATCCTGTACTGAACTTTCAGATCAGCAACGACTTTCACCCTGCCAAGGTCATGAAGGGATACTTGGAAGGCGATAAGGATTCGAGTGACTTTGCCATTCTGATGGAGTGGGACAATATCTATTATCAAAAACCTTCTAAAAAGGCGGCGACCAAGAAAAAAGTCATTCGTTTAGGGCTTATACAATGGCAGATGCGACCCTATAAAGATTTGGAAGAACTGCTGCAACAGGCGGAGTATTTTATCGATGCCGTTTCAGGGTATAGGTCCGATTTTGCCCTGTTTCCCGAGTTTTTCAATGCGCCCTTGATGGCCAAGGACAATCATTTGTCCACTTCCGACGCCATTCGTGAATTGGCTAGGCATACGGGTGATATTGTACAGAAATTTTCTGAGTTTTCCATATCCTATAACATCAACATCATAACCGGAAGCATGCCTGAAATGATCGATGGCCGTTTGTACAACGTAGGCTATTTGTGCCGACGTGACGGTAGTATGGAACGTTATGAAAAATTACATGTCACCCCTGACGAAGCCAAGGTCTGGGGAATGCAAGGTGGAACCCAACTAAGGGCCTTCGATACCGATTGCGGTAAAATAGGCGTCTTGATCTGTTATGATTCCGAATTTCCTGAACTAAGCCGTTTGTTGGCCGACGAGGGTATGGATATATTGTTCGTTCCCTTTTTGACCGATACCCAAAATGGCTATTCTAGGGTGCGGTATTGTGCCCAGGCAAGGGCGATAGAAAACGAATGCTATGTGGCTATTGCCGGTAGCGTGGGCAACTTGCCCAATGTGCAGAACATGGATATTCAATTTGCCCAATCCATGGTATTTACACCTTGTGATTTTTCCTTTCCCACCAATGGGATCAAGGCCGAGGCCACACCGAATACCGAAATGATCTTAATAGCCGACGTAGATATCGATTTGCTGCGCGAACTTAACCAATTTGGGGCCGTACGGAATTTGAAGGATAGAAGAAAAGATATATTTGAACTAAGAAAAAAAGTGTAGTTTGACTGACTTAAAGATTATAGGAAGCGAAGAATGGTGCGTGTTTGAAAATTTGGGTATCCCGGCCATAAAGGCAAGGGTAGATTCAGGGGCCAAAACATCGTCCATACAAGCGACCAACATAAAGATTATTATGAAGGGCACCCAAGAATGGGTAAAGTTTGAAGTAAGCCCGCTTCAAGAAAACCGAAGTATTTCCATACCCTGTCAGGCGCGGTTGGTAGACCGTAGAATGGTAAAAAGTTCTTCGGGAATCTCAGAAGAGCGCTTGGTGGTACGTACTGCGGTTACCTTGGGAGACGAGACTTTCGAGATAGAGCTTACCTTGGCCAACCGTGATACCATGGAGTTTCGTATGCTCTTGGGGCGCGAGGCGCTGAACGAACGTTACATTGTTAACCCTGCACTCAATTATCAGATACAGGATTTTGACGAAGCGGTCATTAACCAAAAATACGCTCCCTATTTTAAGGAGAAAACGGGGTTAAAGATTGCCCTCTTGGCCAGCAACCCTAACCTATATAGTAATAAGCGTATCATGGAAGCCGCTGAGGCCCGTGGTCATGAAATTGTTTTTCTGAACGTAGAATTGGCTTATATGAAGCTTGATGCCCACTCGCCTGAAATCCGGTATAGAGGGGGCAATATTCTGAATGCCTTCGATGCCGTTATACCGAGAATCAAACCTTCGGTTACCTTTTATGGTTGTGCATTGATCCGACAATTCGATAATCTTGGGGTCTATTGCCAAAATACGGCCGAGGCCATTACGCAGTCAAGGGACAAGCTTTTTGCATCGCAATTGTTTTCTAAGAACGATATACATATTCCTATAACCGGTTTTGCCAAATCCCCAATGGATACCAAAGACCTGATCAAAATGGTCAATGGGGCACCTTTAATTATCAAGTTGCTGGAAAGTACTCAAGGAAAAGGGGTGGTGCTCGCCGAGACCAATAAGGCTGCAGAGAGCGTGATCAATGCATTTAAAAGTGTAAATACCAATATTTTGGTGCAAGAGTTTATCAAGGAAGCCAACGGGCAAGATATTCGCTGTTTCGTTGTCAACGGAAAAGTAGTGGCCTCTATGCAAAGACAGGCTGAAAAAGGGGAGTTCAGGGCCAATATCCACCAAGGCGGCAAGGCTTCCATTATTAGGATCACTTCCGAAGAACGCAAACTGGCACAAAAGGCGGCAAAAGTTTTGAACCTGGCCGTTGCCGGGGTCGATATCATTCGCTCGAACAAAGGCCCCTTGCTCTTAGAGGTAAATTCGTCCCCCGGTCTTGAAGGCATCGAAAATGCAACGGGAAAAGACATTGCCAATGAAATGATCGTGGCCATTGAAAAGAAGTTAAGGTTTAGTATCTAAATCGAACACCCTATCAAATAGTCCGAATTTGGAACTATAATACTATACCGTAGTACCTATATAATAGACCGAAAAAAGAAGACCTCGTTTTGCGAGGTCTTCTTTGTTATATATAAGGATGCCAAAATAGAGGTATACTTTCTCTTTGTGGTTACCCTTTTCGACCTACCGACATAGCCCATGGATCTATCTTCAATACATGGGTGTGATACACATCAAAATGTCTTTCACCTTCCTTTTTGACCTCCTTGCCGATATCACCGATAAAGGGGTCTCGTCCAAGTAATTTCTTTCTCCGATTAAGGGTCAAAATCCCGACCTAATGCATTATTTGTTCGATGTAAAATCAATGAATTACGATTGTATCTATCTGATATTTAGTTTTTTACAACTCAACGAGTAAAGCGTACCACTTGTATTGTTTTTCTACTTGACCGTACAATGTGCCGTTCAGGTCTAAGCAAAACAAGAAACAATAAAATTCATTTAAGTTATGGTACGATTCAACACTTTACTTCTTATTGCAGTTACAGTTTTAATGACTTCATGTTCTTCTTCTACCACGGAAGAAGATGAACTTTACAAATCGGTTTCTTCTACCGCCCAAGAAGTAACGGTTTCCGATATAGAAAAAGAGGTACTGGATGTAGTAAATGAATATAGGGTCTCTATCGGGCTGAATGCATTGAAGTTTAGCCAGGTTGCTTACAGTTATGCAAATGCCCACAACACCTATATGATTTCGGAAGGTCAGATCAGCCATGATAATTTTGATATAAGGGCTTCTAAATTATCTGTAGATGCCAAGGCCGATTATGTTTCTGAAAACTTGGGTATGGATTTTACGAATGCCGAAGATATTCTTGAAGCATGGAAAAATAGCCCGATTCACAAGAAGGTTATGGAAGGTAATTTTGAATACACGGCGGTTAGTGTTACCGCTGACGAGAATGGGGTACTTTATTTTACCCAGCTGTTTTTTCTATAAGATAAAAAGTATAACATACACTTAAATGGACCAATATTAGGTTGGCCTCCTATTTCGCAGAAGTAGGGGGCATTTTTATGGCCTAAAATAAGGTGAAAAGGGGGTGGAAATGCGATGACTTCCTTCCAAATTATTGTTTTTCAGGGAATAATACGTGCGATTTAGGTTTTTTTTCCGCTCGATGAACTACATTATTGAATTAAAATATGCGAAAAGTTGTGCATTTCATCGAAAAAACATGCATTTCATGGAGTAAAAATAATAGCGTAGGCAATAACATTTAGTACAAGGGAGTTTTTTATAGGACCTAAACCAACATTCTTTACCTATGATACGTAAAACTACCTTAAGGCAAAACTTGCTGTTACTTTTCTCGTTTGTTTGCTTTTTTTCTTTTGCTCAAGATAGGGTTTATACTAGTGCTATTACTAGTGAAAACGAAGTAGATCTATCTAACAATGCTATAGGTACCGATTTAACAACCAATGCGACAATCAGGGCGAATTCTGGTATTGCTGTGGGAATTGGTGCTTATGACGGACATTTGGAACTCGCCTATCCGTCCACACTACCGGCGAATACTACCAGTTATTTAAAAATTGAGACCGAAGACAATTTGCTCTCCAGCCTATTGGGTGGCAGTCTAGGGAATTTACTATCCGATATAGTCGGGGTACTGCTTATAGGAAACCAAGAGTTTACTGTTGAGGCCCGTAATGTCAATACTACTGTCCTTCAATCGAATTCTGGAATTGTCGATGCTTTTGCGTCTGATGAGGCAAGGGTTGTTATTGATGAGGCAGGGACTTATTTTCTTGCCGTGACCCCAACAAGCGCCTATGACAGGGTCCGCTTGACCAACAGCGTCGGATCATTGATCGGATTGAGTCAAACCAGAGATCTCGATGTTTATGGCTCTTTTTATGGCGATGGAGATACCCCATGTGGAGCTCCTAGTTTTACTTCGTACAGTGGTAGCGGCATATCGTTGGACCTTCTCGACTTAGGAGGCGCAGGAGTGACCGACCCACATTTGGCCATTGATGGCGATAGCAATACCTTTTCTGAGTTAGGACTTGGAGTTATCGGTGTGGCAGCCAATATAGAACAGACCATCTATTTCAATAGCCCGGAAGATACAGATGATTATTACTATGTAGAGATTGCTATCGACCCTTCGCTATTACAATTGGATATTGCTGACTCCATTGAGGTAATCGGTCAGAACGGTGCGGCAACACCTGTCTATACAGAGAGTCTATCGAATTTATTGGATTTAGACCTGTTGGGTCTGTTACAGAGTGGTCAAACGGCCGTTATCGGCTTTGATCCTGCAAGCCCTATAGATCGGGTAACGGTGAGGTTATCATCCTTGGTCGGTGTCGGTATCGATCAGAATATTAAAATTTACGATGTGTACAGGGCTCCTGAAACACCTGTAATCACCGCTACCGCAGATGACCTAAATATCTGTGCGGGTTCGGCTACTAGCATAACTGCGGAAATTCAAAACACTACCAATACAGAGTTGAGATGGTACGATGCCGAACACAACGGAAACCTATTGGCAACCTTAAACTCGGGTGATGCGTTTACCACACCGGTCTTAAATTCAGACACGACCTATTATGTGGCCGCTGCCGAAATCGGTTGCGCCGAGGAATCTCCTCGAACCGAAGTTGAAGTAAATGTCGTTGCCATTCCGACTGCGGCCGATATTACGGTTCTGGGCAACGAAAACCCTGTTTGTTCTTCGAACACTGTAGTTCTTGTTCCTTCAAGTACGGTAAACGGAAGCTTTACTTGGTACCTTGATGGGACAAAGACCACCGAAATTACCGATGGAATGGTAGATGGTGGGGTTACTTATGAAATTGATTCCAATGGTGTTTTGACCGTAACCGGGCTGACCGAAGTGGGATCTCCGTACACGTATTTTGTGTCGGTGAAAGATGATTTGGCCGGTTGCGAGAATGTTTCTGGCGATTTGAAATCGGTAGAGGTCAATGTGGTAGATTTTTCAAAGACGGTATCTATTGATTCTGAAACTTTGATAAGCCTAGATAATCTCCTTGATATTTTTGATGGTACCAGTACGGTAGATGTAACCGGAACCGTATCGGGCGATGTTGTCGCAGGAGAACCTATTTCCTTGGCCGTAAACGGAAAGCTTTTTGATGGGGTTGTGGGAGCCGATTCATCGTTTAGCGTTGCAGTAGATGCACTCGATCTGGTATCCGACCTAGATAACACCCTTGAAGCCTTTTTGCAAGGTGTTCTTTGTAGTGTTTCCACTGAAATTTCGGTAGACCTTCCTGATTTAGTGATAGACGATGTGCTACAGGTTTTCTGTGCCTCTGATTTTGCTACCGTAGCGGATTTGCAGGTAGATCTTGACGATATCGTTTTCTTCGATGACCTCACGGCAGGATTGCAAATTGATGCCAATACACCCTTGGTCGACGGACAGGTTTATTTTGCGGGAATTTTAGATATTCCTACTTCTATACTGGCACGGGTACAGATTAGTGTTCAGATTATTGATGTTCCAACACCCACTACCGACGACACGGATCAAGTTTTCTGTGAAAGCGATAGTCCCATAGTAGGCGATATTCAAACCGACCAGACCAATGTAGTGTTCTACGACAGTGCTTCGGGCGGAAATGTTATCGATCCTTCCACCCCCATAGAAGATGGCCTTAGCTATTATGTTGCGGCGGTCGAAAATGGGTGCGAAAGCAGTCAGCGGTTGGTGGTTACCACGAGTTTGGTCGATGATGGTTCTACACCTATCACGTTGACCGGTGAATTCGAGGATGCCTGTCAAAACCGTTCGTATACCTATGTGACCAATGCCGATAAACAAAATTATGTTTGGGAGATTGTGGGAGGTACAATCATAGAGGGAGGAACTTCTACCGATGATTTTGCAACCGTAAGGTGGACCGAGTTGATCGATACCCAAATCAGCGTTTCCTATGTAGATGAATCGACATGTAGCCCCAATAAAATGCTTTCTCAAAATGTTGAGGTAGAGAGCTGTGGCGTGGTTATGGGAGAGGAATTCTGTCTTAAGGTTTTCAATGAGTTTTCCCCGAACAATGATGGTTTCAATGATTTCTTTACCATACAATGTATAGAAGATTACTCCAATACCTTGGAAGTCTATAACCGAAACGGAAACCTTGTCTACAAAGCCAAGGATTATCGAAATACTTGGAACGGGCTAGCAAATGTCAAAGGCGTTTTGAGCAGTGGAGATCATTTGCCTTCAGGAACGTATTACTATTCCATTACGATTCCTGAGCTGGAAAGAAACCTCGTCGGTTGGCTGCAATTGGCTAGATAACACGCTTTTCTTTAACTATTCACACCAAACCTTTACCTATTATGAAAGCACTTTGTACTACTATAAAGATAGTTATGGTCTGCTATCTCGCATTTAAAATGAGCGTGGCCTACGGTCAACAACCTCCGCAGTACACTCAATATATGTATAATACAGCCGTATTGAATTCGGGCTACTCGGCCAGCGGTACGCTAGAGGCAACTCTTTTGCATCGTTCGCAGTGGGTCGGCATAGACGGCGCCCCCGAAACCCAGTCCCTTTCGGTACAGGGGAAATTACGCGAACGTATCGCCCTTGGGCTTACGGCTATTAACGATAATATCGGGGCCGCAAACGACCTTGATATCAATGGAACCTTTGCGTATGAGATACCAACGGGGTATACCACCAAGCTATCGCTGGGCGTCAATGCCGGGATCGATGTCCTAAAAGTCGACTGGTCCAAAGGGATTTACCAAGACGGCCTAGACCCCGTATTTGCAGAAAACGTAAATAAAATCCGACCGGTGTTCGGTGCCGGCGCCTATTTCTATAGCAGCAACTGGTATGTTGGCCTGTCTACCCACAATTTTTTGAACTCGCAAATCTACAACGATGACGAAGTAGAGGTAACGGACCGAAAAAGTCAGTATTACTTGATGGCGGGTTATGTTCTAGATCTATCCGATAACTTGAAGTTCAAGCCGGCCATTCTGACAAAGCATGTGGCGGGAGCACCTATAACCGTAGATGTGTCGGGTAATTTTCTGATCAAGGAAACATTGGCCTTGGGCTTGGCTTATCGGTATAACGATGCCATCAGTGCCTTGGCCGGTCTGCACATTTCTAAAAGCTTCTTTCTCGGATATGCGTATGATTATTCTACGACCGGTTTAAAAAGCTATAACGATGGTTCGCACGAAATCATTCTCAAATACAATCTGTTCAATGCCCAAAAAAGGGCTCTGTCACCTAGATTCTTCTAAAAACCGACAATCATGAAAAAAATAGTACTATACATATTTATGGGTACATGCCTTATGGTTACTGCTCAGAGCAAGGAAGAAAGAGCCAATTCTTATTTTGAGGATTTTAAGTTCGATAAGGCCATTGAGCTGTACAGTGATTTGGCGGCTGAAAAAAAGAGGCCTTCCCTTGATGTCATACAACGCCTGGCCGATAGCTATTTCAATATGAATAGGTATCAAGAAGCCGTAAAATGGTATGAAAAACTCTACCTGATCAAAGGTAAGGACGTCGGAGAAGGCAATATTATTAAACTGGTGCAAAGCCTCAAGGCGAGCATGCAAATCGATAGGGCCGATGAATTGCTCAGGGAGTTCTATACCGATGAGAAGCGATTGAACATGATGTTGGCTCAGAAAAAACACTTGGACAGTACTCTCACACAAAAAGAGAAATACGAGGTGGTCAACCAAGCTTTTAATAGTGCTAAATCTGATTTTGGCCCTATGTTTTTTAACGATGGGTTGATCTTTGCCTCGGCGCGCGACACTATCAAGTCCAATGGGGAACTATACCCTTGGAACAAACAACCTTATTTGGATCTATATATAACCCGCCCTAGCGATGCGAGTTATGTACCCGAAAAATATCTGGAAAACCTTGAGTCGTCTTACCATGACGCTACGCTGACCTTTTCTTGGGATGGCCAAACCGTGTATTTTACCCGAAACTATCTCAAAAAGAAGAATAAACTCAGCGCCAACGAAGAGGGCTTGTCGAACATGCAGATCTTAAGGGGGACCATAAGCAATAACGAGCTTATAAATGTAACCTCATTGAGCTTTAACAGTAAAGACTACTCTTGCGGACATCCGGCTTTGAGCCCAGATGGCAGACACCTATATTTTACATCGAACATGCCCGGAGGCTATGGTGAAAGTGATATTTACGTAGTAGACCTTAACAATGACGGAGAGGTACTTTCCGATCCCATGAACCTCGGTCCTGCGATCAATACCCGTGGTAGGGAAATGTTTCCCTTTATCAATGGAGATGTCCTGTATTTTTCATCCGATAGCCATTACGGCTTAGGAGGTTTGGATATTTTTGGGTCGGTAATTTCTTCAAAGACCGATTATTCCCTGCCCCTGAACCTAGGAAAACCCTTGAACAGCAATATGGATGATTTTTCATTCATAAGGGAAGATGAAAAAGGCAACGGATATTTTGCTTCCAACCGAGCGGGAGGTAAGGGCGATGATGATATTTATCGCTTTGAAAAAGTAAAGGCTACCGATTGTCTTGAATATTCCGGTTATGTGTTGAACCAACAAACGGGTCAACCGATCGCCGAAGCCAATATAGAACTTAAAAATACGGTCGATGAACTTATTGTCGTTCACAGAACCGATGCCTTGGGGTATTTCAATATTACCCTTCCCTGTAACAAGAAAAATACGATTGTCTTTTCAAAGGCGGGCTATTCTAAGGAAACGATAGTAATAGAAACGGGTGAAAACCCTGAAGCGCCATCTGTCGATAATAAAATTTACCTAACACCCTTTGATAGCTTGGTAGAGAAAGAGGGCGACGTAGAGAAAATCAGGGTGAACCCGATTTATTTTGAATACGACAAATCTGATATCACCGCCCGGGCGGAAATTGAATTGGACAAGGTACTCTTTGCCATGGAGAAATTCCCCGACATCAAGATCAAGATCGAGTCCCATACCGATTCCAGGGGTACCGATAAATACAATTTGGAATTATCGGACGATCGTGCCAAATCAACAAGACGCTACCTCCTTTCAAAAGGTATCGATGCGGACAGAATTGAAAGTGCCAATGGATACGGTGAATACCGTTTGAAAAATGAATGTTCCAATGGCGTAAAATGTAGCGACCAGAAACATTTGGAAAACCGTCGGTCTAATTTTATTATCGTTTCCAAGAAGGCCGATGAGAAACCTTATGCCAAAAAATAAGATGAAAATAACACCTCCGGATAGCTCTTTTATTATTTCGTGGGCTTGGAATTTTATTTGAGCATTCGGATTTCTGCGTTAGATTGTTGGAATCTTTGTCTTAGGGAGCCAAATTTTCCAACATTTCTTTCGTAGTGTTTTCAAGATCGAAACGGGCTTGCCAGCCCCAATCGGTACGGGCTTTTGAATCGTCAATGCTACTGGGCCATGAATCGGCGATCGCCTGGCGAAAATCGGGCTTATACGATATTTTGAAATCCTTGATGTGCTTTTTAATTTGCTCCGCAATTTGAGCAGGGGTAAAGCTCATGGCCGCTAAATTGTATGAAGCGCGCACCTTTACGTTTTCCTTATCGACTTCCATGAGTTGTAGTGTGGCCCTTATGGCATCGTCCATAAACATCATGGGCAATTCGGTATCTTCCTTTAAAAAACAGGTATATGTACCTTCCGACAAGGCCTTATGGTAAATTTCCACCGCATAATCGGTGGTACCTCCTCCGGGCATGGTCTTCCAACTGATAAGTCCGGGATAACGTATACTTCGTACATCGACCCCAAATTTATGATGGTAGTATTCACACCAGCGTTCACCTGATTGTTTGCTAATGCCGTATACGGTACTGGGTTCCATTATGGTGCTTTGTAAGGTATGTTCCTTTGGGGTATTCGGTCCGAAAACGGCAATACTTGAAGGCCAGAATATTTTGTCAACTTTCTTCTCCTTACCTAAGTTGAGTACGTTAAAAAGCGAATTCATGTTCAGGTTCCAGGCGCGCATCGGAAATTTTTCCGCGGTGGCGCTCAACATGGCCGCCATCAAGTAGACCTCGCTGATTTCGTAATAGGCCACAATTTCTTCAAGGGCGTCGTAATCGGTAGCGTCCAAAACCTCGAAAGGCCCAGAATCCATAAGGTTTTCGCTTCCCTCGCGAATGTCACTGGCAATCACGTTTTCCTTACCGTGTTTGTCACGAAGGGCCAATGTGAGCTCTGTGCCTATTTGACCACAAGCACCTATGATTAGAATGGATTTTTGCATTAATGTGGCGTTAAATGAGTTGTGTAATAAAGATAGCGTTTCTTAAAATTTGTACATTCGCTTTATGAAAAGAATCTTCTTTTTTAGTGCGATGCTGGTTTTGTTTCTTTCCTGCAAGGAAGAGAAACAGGAATCGACGGCTGAGAATACCGAAAGCTATGAGATAAATACCGAAAACTGGGATAAAAAGCTAGCGGTTAAACCTAAGGCCGAAGCCATTCTGAAGGATTGGGCGGAGTTTGCCGCACTCGAAACTAGTTTTGATGCGCTCTATACGGTGGCCAACCGTGACGACCTGAACTTGGTGATCGAGAACCTTGTGGCCAAACAAAATGAGTTGGAAGAATCTACCTATCCCGAAGCGTTCAATATTCCACAGGTAAAAAGTCGACAAAAGGTATTCAAGACCTACGCGCTAAAAGTAAAGGGCGATTTGTTTTATAGAACCGATCCAGAGGAATCGGTTGTTCAAATGATTGAAGCCTACAACGCTTTTAGAAACCAGTTCAATGTGGTCGTAAACAATACCTTGGATACCGATTTGATTTTAGACCTCTAAAAAAAAGCGACTTACACAAGAGTTGGGTAAGCCGCATTTTATTTGAATCGGGAAGATAGGTCAATTAGAAATTTGCCTTGACCAAGTAAAGTGAACTGGCATCTATATCGGTACTGCCCGGAAGTATTTTCTGTTCTATAACGCCATCCCCATCATTGTCGGAAACGGTAAAATCATCATCGTTTATAAAACCAAGCGTATTGTCGTCAACAAGCCAGATACCTTCTAGTTTGTCGTGGCGATATCCGAATTCGGCTACCAAATCAACTACAAGTTCTTTCTGAACGGGCACAATGTTTGCCTCGGCCAATTCTTCGGCTGTAGATTGTTCAATGGTTTTGTCTCCGACCATTAGACCGAGTTCATTTTTTGGGTTGCTACCACTTATATCGGTGGCCCCTGCCAAGTTGATTTTGTAAATATGTTTTTGTGCGGCACCTGCTCCTGCAAATTTGCCGTCACGTTCAACCACTAAAAACTCGGTGTTGGAGATTGCCGTAATTTCAGAGTTTGAAAGATTGGCCGTTTCTTGAACATACACGTACTGTCTGGTGTAGCCTGTTTCCAAGTCGAATGTTACGATACGGGTAATATTCGATTGTATTTTTTCAGGATTGTACATGGTCGATTGCATAATGCCTACCAAAGTCTTTTCATCTGGAGTAACGGCAAGACCTTCCATTCCTCTGTTCGCCCTTCTTTTGGCAAAGACAGCAGGCAGTTTTCGGTCGCCCGTATCTTCGTTTACACCTATTGGGGATATCCTTTCCAATTG
Source organism: Zobellia galactanivorans (assembly GCF_000973105.1). Taxonomy (NCBI): domain Bacteria; kingdom Pseudomonadati; phylum Bacteroidota; class Flavobacteriia; order Flavobacteriales; family Flavobacteriaceae; genus Zobellia; species Zobellia galactanivorans. The sequence goes on from NC_015844.1 coordinate 2,367,021, forward strand.
AACGCCATTGGCATTATAATGGACAATATGTGGCCCGTATTCGTCGGAGACCCAAAACGTGCCGTCTTTTAGGGCAACGATACCTTCGGAATCTAATCCGAAATCATCGAAGGCAATGGCATTTCCATCGGCATCGTAAGGAATTTCCCCCGTGGCTCCTTTTCCTTCCGGATTGGGTATTCCTGAAATTAACTGGCCGGAAGGGTCTTTTAAAAGAATTTCCTCCAACAGTTCGATTTTTCCAGATTCGGTTACCCTATAATGGCCGATACGGGGGGTATATGAGGCTACTGGAAATTTTTTTCCATCCAAATAATCGGTATTCGGTCCGCGGTCGGTTATAGCGTAGAATTCGTTGCCTTTGGTAGGGTGGGAGGTAGCTCCGGAACCGAAACCTCCGTTTCTAATTTCGACCGTATTGTTTATAGTGGATAGAACGCTGTAGGGTAGTGGGTATTGGGTGTTTGTTTCAAGGACTTCCACCGGGGATACTTCAACTGGCGTGGTGGGTCCGCCACCTATAAAGTCGTCAATGTGGTCACAAGAATTTAGTAGGCATAGGCCTACCATGAAAATCAATAGTTTTTTCATCGTAAAGTTGGATTTAAGGTTATTTAAATTGCCCTTAAAGTTCCAATATTCGATGCAGGCTAATGTTAAGCCAGAATAAACAGATGGTTATAAAAAAGCGCCGCACACTGCAAATTGCAATACGCGGCACAAGATAAGGTTATATAAAAGTTACTCCTTTTTATCTTCCTCTGCAGGTGAGTTTCTTCTAGATTCAAGAGCCTGCTTGCTCAAACTGGCCAAATTGAAATTTGGGTCCAAGGCAAGGGCTTCGTCGATTTTTGCTATGGCAGCGTCTATGTTGTCTTTGTTGTTGTCAAATATGGTAAGCGCCTTTAAATGTAAAAAGGCCGCTTTTAAAGGTACCTCATAAGGTTGTTGTCTTTCATAAAAGGCATATTTCATATCGTCTTTGGCATTTGCTATGCCGTAATCGATATTGATGGTAGCAGAGGCAAGGTCGCCAGTTTGGATTTTAAGATCGGCCAGTTCATAGGCCAAGTAAGGGTTTGGGGTTCTCTTGAAAAGTTCCTCAAACTGCTCTAGGGCACGCTTGGGTTGGTTGAGGGCCTTTAGTGATATGGCCTTCACTTGTACGGCCATGTCAGAATCGGAAGCCTCTTTTTCAATACCGATGGTATTCAAGGCCTGCATATGTTGATTGTTGTTCGCATACACAAAGGCCAAGGTGTCTTTGCGCTCCTTAGAGGGCGAAATCACATTCAGATGGGTTAGCGCGTTGATTACCCCGTTTACATCACCCTGGAGCCGCATTTCATTATAAAAGGCCTCATAGTGTTTCTGTAAGTCGCTTTTCGTTTGTGCTGTTGCTGAAAAACCGATGCTCAAAAGCAAAACGGCGATAATCTTCTTCATGTTTCCTTATTTATTGTTCTTTAATTTTTCTTCAGGTGGGCAAAATTAAGAATATTATCGGTATGTAGCTGTGAATAAAAGCATAATGGAGTTTTGGGCATCAAAAAAGGCGCCGTTTAGGCACCTTTTTTGATATAGTTTTACATGTTGTACTACGCAACCAACGAAAGCTCGTTGTTTCGGTACGATTTTAAAAGCATGGCGTAAAAAGCAATACTTTTTGGCTCTTGATCTATACATGACCCCAAGAAGTCGTATAGATGCTTATACCACAGGTTGGTCGACAATGTTGGAATACTAAGATTCACTTTTTTCGGATCATAATCATTGTCATCCATGACGATGTCCATTTCAACCCTCCGTCTATGGTAATCGATAGACACATGAACTGCGTTGTAGTGGTGTTTTAATAGCGCTACATGCAGGTCTTTCATTTTTTGGGGAACTTTTTGCTTGGTACAGCTCGAAGCGATCAGATTTTTGATTTCAATCAAAATCTGGCTTCTTAAACCTGAATTTTCCATGGCAAATAGTTTTAATTTAGGCTCCAAAGTTAGTCTTAAATCGACGAAATGCAGGGTGCGTTAACAACTATTGGCCGAGTTTGTTGTGAAACGTGCCAGAGCTGTTGTGAAACGAATCTACAACGTTGTCGTAAATTTGAATTTCTTAACATTTGTAAGGGTTCGCGAGTGAATTAGCTTTCCTTTTTCGTTTGTATTGCTGTCATATTCAGGTGGTTGAATTTTGTTTTGGAGTGCTTGTAAGGTATAGTACTCAATTTTTGTAGGGTGATACGGGAAGACGGCATTGAACAATTCCGACCACCAATTTTTCGTAACTATTTGAACGATGATTTCTATGCAATCGTTTAAATGGATGAGGTTGATAGGGGCCTTGCCGTTCTTTAAGTTTTTTCGTTTGGAAAGCATGGTGACCGGATGCCTATTTGGCCCGATCAAACCTCCGAACCTGATGACCGTGGTCTTGAATTCTTCCTCGTTTTGAAACAGCCGTTCGCACTCCAAGAGCTGTCGGCCCGATTCGGTGGAAGGTTGGGGAGGGGTCTTTTCGGTTACTTCACCATCTATATCGCCATATACCGAGGTGCTGCTCACGAAAATAACATTTTTGATGGTCGAGGCTATGATGGCATCGCGTACCAACTTCATTTTTTGAACGTAGTTTTCGCTATTGCCGCCCCGAAGTTTAGGGGGGACGTTCAAGATGAGCGTATCGGCATCGCTTAAAAACGAATGGATGTCCCCGGTGATTGCGGTCTCGGAAAGAGAAATCTGAAAAGCCTCGATTCCTTGGCCGGATAAGGCGTCGAGCTTGCTTTCCGAAGTGGTGCTTCCCTTTACGCGATACCCTTTAGTTATAAAGGTTTTGGCCAAGGGCAGGCCGAGCCAGCCGCAGCCCATAATGGCTATGGTATTATTCAAATTTGATTGTTTTTGTGGTTATGATGGCGTCATTGAGTACAAAGGGCATAGGGATACTGTTTTCGGGCCGTTCCGGTACTTCAAAGAGCGGGTGGGTCAGAAGGTCGTTTGACGCTTCGTAAAATGTAAGCTCGAGAACACTGTCTTTTGGGATGGTGATTTCAAGTTCGGTATAGGCGTCGTCAGTGATGTAATGGGTAACCAGCTTTGTCGATTTCCGTTGGTTGAGATAAAAAGGGGATAGCTCAAGTTGATTGACCTTTACCTTTTTTAAATTCGTGGTTTTGGTAAAAACATCAAGCCGGTTTACGTGGCGTTGCGGGGTAACGCATAGTATTAGCTTTCGGTCGTTTCCGATGAGCGTGTCTTTTAAGGTTTCTATGTTCGGGCCTTCGATAGTTTTCAAAGGGGCATTTGTAGACCGCGTGAATACGGTGTTGTACTTACTGCCGATGGTATGTTGGTTCAGCTTTTCGATACTGTTGTTGCCTTCCCCTAAAAAAGTTTGGTTCCACGTAATGGGTACTTGGTCGTAACTGGCCCATTGGGCCGTTTGGCTATCCGTATCTAGAATGTAGACCAGACTGCTCGGTTTACCGTTTTCGGTATTGAAGCCTGAGTGTATATGGGCGTAGGCCATGGCACCGATAAAAACGAGCAGTGCCAAATAAGCCCATTTCTTTTTATGTCGGTACCTAGCAAATAGCGGTAGCAAGAGAAAGAAGGTAAGCGTGACCAATAAGGTACAGCCGACCAACATCTTAAGGCCTAGTCCCACAGGGAAACCTTTGACCAAGGGGGTGTACAGCCATAGGGCCGGTAAACTTAAAAACAGCAAGGGCAGCACATCGGGAGCCTTTTGGTTTATGCCTACATAGCTCGCGGCAAGAAGGGCGAATACGGGTATGGTAAAAAAGCTTGCCCCTGGTAAATACTGGGCCATAAGCCCACAGATTATCAACCATAGCACTAAAGGGGCCACGAGCAAATCGGCCGTTGTTAACTTCTTGAACTTATGATAAATGCCAAAACAAATGGCTATGGCAAGACAGGCAAAGGCAAAAATATAGGCGTAGCCGTTATACGTAAAGCCGTGCAGCATGTCCTTGTATTCGGGGTAGGCCCATTTTAACGCGGGCCAACTGAAATACCCGACGAGGCCATTGGTAATAACGGAAAGAAGCAAGGGGACAAAACCGGCAAAAACTCCCTTCAGTGTCAAGGCCCCTTTTCTAAACCCATATATTAGAAGACCAATAAAGGAAAGAATGGCCAATAGGAACATGGGCCAAATCCAATCAAAGGGATAGGAAACAACACCGAAAAGGGGCATGTTAAAGTAAACGTAGTCATTGGGACTTTGCAGTTGGCTGAGGTCGGTTTGGCTAAAATGCTCTAGTAAGGGGGCTAGGTAACTACCTTGGTGGGCCAATGTTTTTTTGTCCAGGCGTTCGTAGGCATCTTGGGCGGTGTGATAATCAAAGTGATCGTCGATAAAGGCAAAGTTGAACCCTTGGATATCGCGGTCTTCCCTAAAAACGGTCAGATCGGTATCGTTCGGAAGCATTTTATAGATGCTGTAATATAGGGAGTTTGCCATGGGGTATTTGGGGTTGGCCTTGATAAACTCACGTATTAAATGTTGGTTGCCCCTATTGGTTTCAATAAAGGTATAGCTTGGCCCTCCGCTTCCCCTGGCCTCGAAATTGAGTACAAGGCCCACATCTTTGGCCCATTCGTGCCGGTTGACGAAGAGGTCGGCTCCGTTCAAACCCAGTTCTTCCCCATCGGTGAACAATATGATGATGTCGTTTTTGGGTTTTTGCTTTTCCGATAGAAAGGCGCGTAGCCCTTCTAGAATGGTTGCCACGCCGCTACCGGCATCACTGGCGCCCAAAGCGGAGTGTGGATGGCTGTCATAGTGCGAAAGTAGAAGTAAGGCCTTACCGTTCTCGGTTCCCTTTATTCTGGCGATAATGTTTTCGGGTTTGCTCATGTTCCCCCAGTCGCCGACCGCATAATCGGTTTGCAGGGAAGTTTGCAATCCCATTTTTTCCAATTCGGAAACGATGTAGTCCTGGACCTTTTTATGCCCGGGAAAACCCACGGCATGGGGCTCTTGGGATAGTTTTTTTACGTGTTTTAATGCGCGATCGGTAGAAAAGGCCGATGCCGCTGTGGAACTATCTTCTTGGTAAACCGGCATTGAAGTGTGAAACCCCCAATAGATGGCGGCGACCAGAAGTAGAAAGGAGAGGGTGGCGGGGAATTTTCTCATTTGTTAAAGTTCTCAATTTTAAATATAAAATTCTAGTCGAATCCGGTTTTTTTGAAAAGGGCGGATTTTTTTAAATTGGTATTATTTTATATAAATTAAGAATAATCTAATAGGTAATACGTCGAATAACTGAATATTTTATTAAAAAATTCATTATCTTTAGTAATTAACCTAATCTGCCGCTAGGCAATAAAAACTATACTATATGGGAATAAAAAGTTTTCAAGGCCCTCGGGCAAAAGTCGATGTCAAGAAAGAGTATGACGCGCCCATATTGGTTTCAGACTACATGACCAAGAAACTGGTGACATTTAAGCCTGATCAGTCTATTCTAGAGGTTATGGAGCTGTTTACCAAGCACAACATCTCGGGTGGTCCCGTCATGGATGACAATGGTTTTTTGGTTGGCATTATCTCAGAGGCCGACTGTATGAAGCAGATTTCCGAAAGTCGGTATTTCAACCAGCCTATTCTAGACAAAAGTGTAGAGAAGTTTATGACGAAGGAAGTTGAGACAATTCCCCATGATATCTCAATTTTTGACGCCGCAAGCATCTTTGATAAGCACAATAGAAGAAGGCTTCCGGTTATGAAAGACGGTATTTTGGTCGGTCAGATTAGCCGCAAGGACATTGTTATTGCCGCTCTGAAATTAACAGGCCACAATTGGTAATGTCACGTTCTCCCCAAACGCATAGCCAATAGATGAACACGAGTGCTTTCCTATGGAAAGCATTTTTTTTGTGCTAGTATGGCCCCGAAGTACTTATTCCCGCTTTACGATCATATAGACATCGTTGTCGAGTGGTAGGTAGCCCAAGTCGTACACAAAGTAGTAGACCGTGCCTTTTTTGGTAGTGTAGAGGTTGGTGATAAAATCGAAATCGAAGCCCTTGTCCAACAACTTTGCCTTGGTGGTAGTGGTCTTGCCGTCTTTTAGGGGGAAGCTATCTAAAATCCGGTAGTTCTTTCGCAAGCGGTTGTTCGTATTGCGAATGAGGTTGTTAGCGTCTTTGTTCGCCTTGTTGTGGTAGGCGTTTCGGCAATAGTCGGAACAGAATTTTTTGTCGATACGGCCTATAATTTCCCGGCCACAATCCAAACACTTTTTTTTCACCTTATTCTTTTTTAAAGTTAAAGGTTACCTCCTCGGCGGAACCATCTTCGTCGCCGATTTGGGCGTAAATATTGATTTCGTCATTACTTACCTTTTCGAAGGTAAATCCTTCAAAATACACGCGCTTACCGTCTACTTTTACCAATTTGAACGATTGCACTTCGTCTTTCTCTTCCCATCCCTTTAAATCACCGTGAAAATGCTTGAGTTCATATACTAGGGTGTTGTCGAGCTCGCGAATGTGTCCCAGTTCATAAAAACCAACTTGGCCGTCGGATACCAGCTTAAAGGAAAACATCATGGAACCTCCCGATGGAGGGCCCCATATTTCTTCGGTAATACCCCCAAAGGCTTCGCCCGACCAATGGCCTTGCATCCAAGAAATATCTTTTAACGTGGCCTTCGGCGACGCGGCCCCTTCCGGAAGTGCCGTAGTGTTTTGGGCATGTGCGGCCGATACAACAAAAAATAAAGCACAAATAAAATAGCGCATGGTCTATAGGTTTACGGAGTTGTAAGATACATAATTATCCGTTTTTAAACGCATTCAAAAATTAAGGCTCTATTGATAAGTCATATTTGTTTAAGAGGCCAATAAGACCCTCTTTTGAGAAGCGGGCTTTTTTGATATTGTTTTTTTCAGGGTCTATATTAAAGTTGATGGCCGTTCTAAAATCGGCCTTTTCCAGGTCGGTGCGTTCGAAAATGGCATTTTCTAGGTCGCATGAGTCGAAAATGGCATTTTTGAGAAGGGCCTCGGTAAAGTCCGTTTGAATCATTTTACAGTCGACAAATTGTTGCTTTGTTAAAGTGAGTCCGTAGAAAGAGGAATAGTTGAGCGTGCAATCGTTAAAACCAAAACCGATGAGAAAGGTATTGCAATCTTCAAATTTGAGTCCCATCATTTTGCAATGGGAGAAGGATACTTCCTTAAAAGTGGTATGGCGAATGTTGGCATTGCTGAGGTTACAGTCGATAAACTCACATTCCATAAAATTTTGGTTGTCGAGGTAGGCATCTGAAAAATCGCAACCTTCAAAAGTGCAGTTTTCGTAATCCCCTTTGGGCAGTTTGTTTTTGGTCAGGTCGCTTCCCTTAAAGGTTTGGTCGGCAATAAAGGGTTTATCCATAATCAGGTCAATTGATGTGCAATTTCTTGAAATGCCTTTGAATATCCTAAAAAAAGCATGGTTTCGTCTTAAACCGTATCAATCGATGCGTTCAACCTCACTCTCGAGCTTCAATACATCACTGCCCTCTTCCTGTTTGATTAAGAGGGCTTTATTGTCGGCCGAGCCGTTGCGGGTAATTTCATGATTTTCGATTTTTCGGGTGACCGATTCCGAATATGTGTCTTCCACTTTTCCTTGGGCCTGTCCCGAACCCCATTTCCACTTTACCTGTGTTCCTTTTCTGATCATAGTGTCCGTAATGATGTTTTTCTTAAGAAAAGAAATGGATGGCACATTAAAGGAAGCGATAGGGGGAAATGCTGACCCAATCGAGAAACGGTACGTAGCAATTCGGCTATGGCGCTTAGGTTCAAAATTCTAGGGATATAGGTAAAGGGATGACAGCGGTCGATTATGACAAAAAATGGGCCTGCCTTATTTACCCCCTTTTTTAAACCTCATTTTCCACCTCAAATATTTTGTAGTTGTAGTTCTTTGGGTCAGAAACTATTTAACTCAATAATTATGAAAAAAACCAACCCTAAATTTAAGACATTCATACATGGCAAGACTTTGCTCTGTATGATGTTGTTTTTGACAAGTTTGGCCGTTATGGGCCAAAATTCGGTGAGCGGAACCGTTTCCGATAGCAATGGACCTTTGCCGGGGGCCAATGTAATTGTAAAAGGAACCAATAACGGTGCCCAAGCTGATTTCGATGGAAACTATGCCTTGGACAATGTTGCCGACGATGCCTCTTTGGTGTTCAGTTATGTGGGGTTCAAGACGAAGGAAGTTGCCTTGAACGGACAAACGGTCATCAATGTAACCTTGGAAGAAGATGCAGAGTCTTTGGAGGAGGTTGTAGTAGTGGGTTACGGAACCCAAAAGAAAAGTGATTTGACCGGCGCGGTAGCAGTGGTAAAGGGAGAAAAGGTAAATATTGCGCCTACCCCAAGTTTGACGCAGAATCTATCGGGAAAATTACCAGGGGTCATTACTCGACAGGAAACGGGCAAGCCTGGTGCCGATGGAGGGGAATTTTTGATTCGAGGTAAAAGTACCTTCGGAAACAACAGTGCACTTATTTTAGTCGATGGAGTGGAGCGTAGTATTGATCGGCTCGACCCGAACGCCATAGAGAGTATAACCATATTGAAAGATGCCGCTTCGGCCGCCATTTATGGGGCACGTGCAGCCAACGGTGTGGTCTTGGTAACGACAAAGCGCGGTGCCTTGGGTGCACCGAGCATAAGTTATAACAGTTCCTTTGGTTTTCAATCTGCGGTACAGGTACCCGAAATGCTCAACGCGGGCGAATTTGCCGAGTATTTTAATGAAGCCAGTTTGAACAGTGGCGATAACCCGGCTTTTACAGGTGAACAAGTACAGCAATACCAAAACGGAACTTTGCCCAGTACCGATTGGTGGGGAGAGGTAATCCGTAAATCGGCACCGATCCAACAACAAGGTATTACCGTAAGTGGGGGTGGCGAAAGGGTCAGGTATTTTACAAGTTTAGGTATGCTCGATCAAAAAGGGTTGTATGAAACCTCTTCTTTTAAAAGGTATAATGTAAGGGCCAACGTAGACATTGATTTAACTGACCGGTTTACCCTCGGAATCGATTTGGCGGGAAGAAAAGAGAAAATAAGCGATTCAAGTAATTCTCCCTTTAATTCACTATTGAATTCCCAACCGACCTCGCCGGCGTATGTGCCCGATAGTGTCGAACCAGGTGGATTAGGCTATAATGGTGTGAATATCAATCCTATTGGCGAGGCGATATATTCAGGGTATAAAAGGACCAATTGGAACGTGTTCCAAGGTAATTTTAAATTGAAATACGATATCCCCATTGAGGGATTGACCACTACTTTCAAGTACAATTATGACCATTCTTTTAAAAACGAAAAGGAGTTTAAGGAGCCTTATACCTTCTACGTATCGGATCCGGTCAATAATATCTATACCCCATTCAATAGCATTTCGAACATTACGTTGACCGAGGGCTATGATGAAATCGTGCAAGAGACCACCCAGTTTTTTGTGAATTATGACAGGGCGTTTGGGAAGCATAATTTAGGGGCCCTGTTCGTTTATGAGAAGGTGGACAACGAAAGGAAAAATATAGAAGCAGGCCGCCAAGGTTTTGTTTCGCCCTCTATTGACCAGTTATTTGCCGGTGGGGCAACGGGCCAGATTTCTGACGGAACGGCCTCTGAAAGCGCAAGACAAGGTTATATTGGACGTGTAACATACAGCTATGCGGACAAATATTTGTTTCAGGCCAATGTAAGGCATGATGGGTCTTATAACTTCCCAAAAGATAAAAGATGGGGTACGTTCCCTGCTTTCTCTGTGGGTTGGAAGATTTCGGAAGAAGGATTTTTATCGGGTGTGGATGCCATAGAGACCCTAAAGCTTAGGGCTTCATGGGGTAAGTTCGGTAACGATAGGGTAGGGCCGTTTCAATTCTTGTCGGGCTATACCTTTAACTCAGGGTCCGTCATCGGAACTTCGGGGGCGTATAAGCCCGGTATTCAAGATACGGGCATTCCCAACCCGAACATCACATGGGAAACGGCAACGGCCAAAAACCTTGGTTTGGATTTTAGCCTTTGGAAAGGCCGTCTCTCGGGTGAATTCGATATTTTCAGTAAGCGAACCAAAGACATCTTGATTGCCCGAAATGCTTCCATTCCAAAAAGCTTTGGTGCCAGTTTGCCCAAAGAAAACCTCGGTATTGTAGATAACAAAGGTTTTGAATTGGCCTTGACCTACAAGGGGCGCATCGGTGAGAATTTTAAGTTTGAGCTGTCGCCCAATATGACCAAGGCCACCAGTGAGGTCATCTTTATCGATGAGCCCGAAGACGTTGAGGATAGAATACGAAAAACAGGCCGACCCTTTGATCAATTGTACGGATATACTTCCGAAGGCCTCTTTAAATCACAGGAAGAAATAGATGGATGGGCCGACCAAGATGGTCAAGGCAATGCCTCGCTTAAAACCGGTGATATCAAGTACAAAGACATCAACAACGATGATGTTATTGATGGTTTTGATGTCCAACAAATTGGAAAGAGTGTTATTCCAGAAATCGTATATGGCCTAAACCTATCCATGTCTTACAAGAACCTTGATTTGAACGCCAGTTTTCAGGGCGCTACCGATTATAACAGCTATGCCTATATCGGTGCTTTTAGCCTAGGGTCGAATGCCATTCGCGAAAGGGTTTTGGATTCGTACAGGGAAGGAAACGAGAATGCGACCTTCCCTCGGGCCTATTTCAATACACCCCCGAATAATGAGCGTACCTCTACTTTCTGGATGATCGATGGATCGTATTTAAAGTTGAGAAATGTAGAAGTAGGTTACAATTTGCCCGATGCCGTAATGGATAAATTGGGAATTGATTCGATTCGTTTCTTTGTTTCCGGAAACAATCTCTTGACTTTTTCAAAATATGACTTCTATGATCCGGAACGACCTTTGGAGGAAAGTGGCAATTCCCTCTACTATCCCCAGTTACGACGGGTAAACCTTGGTTTTAGTGTAAACTTTTAAAATTAAAAAAATGAAAAGGATAAAAATATATATGTCCCTGGTCGTGATTTTTGCATTTGCAATTTCATGTGAAGACGGATTTTTAGAAAGAGAACCCTTAGATATTATTAGTGAAGACGTGGTCTATAATGACCAAGGTTATGTAGAATCTGTTCTGTATCGATTGTATAATTATATGCCCGTAGGTTTCCCGGGAAGGGGGCAGGACAATCAGCCTGGAAACAATGCCTATGGTTTTTCTTCCATCTTGGATAACAATACCGATATAGCCATGACCAAAAGTGCTTGGATCGAAACGTGGAAGGTGATTCGTCCCGGTTTGATGGATGCTACCAATAACCCTTTGGACAACTGGGAAACCCTGTACAAAGGAATATACTTGGCGAATACCATTCTGGCCAATATTAAAGATAGCGAGTTGGATGATGAGGTCAAGGCCAGGGTTACGGCAGAGGCCCGTTTTGTAAAGGCGTTTCAATATTTCGACCTGGCCCGAAGATATGGGGCCGTTCCCTTGATCAAAGAGTTGCAATCGATCGATGATGAACTATTGTTGCCCAGAACCCCGGTAGATGAGATTTACGAGTATATCGATCAAGAGTTTACCGCTGCCGCCGCCGATTTGCCATCGGTATCGGAACTTCCCGATTCTGAAATCGGAAGGGCCACAAAAGAGGCCGCATGGGCTTTTAACGGAAGGGCCCAACTGTTTGCCAAAAATTATGGGCGTTCCGCAGAGTTGTCGAAGGCCGTGATTGATGGGAACGGGTACACCCTGTCTTCAGATTACGAAGGTTTGTTTCAAACCTATGGTGGAGATCCAGAGGTTATTTTTGAGGTGCTTTTCAACGGTACCGACAAAGGCCATTCGATGGATAAGGTAATGCTGCCGTTCAGTTATAGGGCCGATTGGGGTTCGCAATGTAACCCTACGCAAGAGTTTGTAGATAGCTATGAAATGGCCAATGGTCTGCCGATTACGGATCCGGCATCTGGGTATAATCCCTTAAAGCCTTACGAAGGAAGGGACTCAAGGTTCTACGCTACCATATTGTATCAAGGAGCCGATTTTATGGGCAGGAAAATGGATTTGCTTTTTCCCGATGGGGTAGATGCGCCTTTGCGTACCGGCCTACATACCATAACCGGCTACTACATCAGAAAATTTATGGATCAAAGTGCGCCTTTTGGAGTTGATTTTGGACAAAGCAAGCAAAGTTGGATAGAGATGAGGTTGGCAGAGGTATTGCTGAACTATGCCGAAGCACAGAATGAGGTAGCAGGTCCAGATGCGTCGGTCTATGACGCCATCAACAGGGTGCGTACAAGAGCGGGTCAGCCCGACTTGCCCGCAGGACTCTCAAAAGCCGATATGTTCGATAGGATCGTACATGAGCGCAAAATTGAATTGGCCTTGGAGGGTCACCGTTTTTGGGACCTTAAACGATGGGGCATGGGCGTAGAAGTATTGAACAATAAAATCTTTACGGGAATGAAGGTACTGGATGTCGACCCTGTAACTGGGGAAATGGAACTAGAGCCTTTTCCAGTTGACAACAGGCCTGTTACCATCTACTCTGAGAAGTTTGATCTGTTCCCGGTTCCTCAGGCCGAAATTGAAAAGAATCCTAATTTACTTCCGCAGAACCCTGGTTACTAGGGGACAGTTTATAGTGAGTTGCATGTTAGTTGAGTTGAAAGGGTTACGGAATATTTCCGTAGCCCTTTTATTGTACTCGAAGTTTTGGCGTTATTCCAGCATTAGGTTTTGAAACTTCTCGAGAAACTGCGCTACGTGATACCCGTCTACCAAGGCGTGGTGTACATGAACGGAAACAGGCATAAACAGTCGATCGCCGTCGGCAGTCATTTTCCCAAAAGTAATCTTCGGACAGCTATCGGGCCGGGCATAGTGGCGGGCGTGTGAGATCGAAGTAAAATCCACCCAAGGAATGGCCGAGCAGTGCACTACATTCTCTCCCGATTCTTCAGGCGGCATGAGCCGGTCTGAATTCCGAACCTTTTCTATGGCCGGTAGGGCCAGGGCAAGAAAATCTTTAAAGTCCTCGCGATATTTTACATGCGAAAAGCCAAAAGCACCATTTTTTTTGTTGATGGTCGGCGAGGCATTAATGGTCTCGTACTCGTACAACTTGCCATCGACGATCCGGTACCTGAATTCAAGCGTTCTGTTTACGGCAACCAATGATTTGTGCAAGTAGGATAGAAAAAAGGAATGACCATTAGCCTTTGCGGCCTTATAGGTTTCCGTGCAATCTAATTTGGTGGCAATACCGTGAAAGGGCTCGTCAAATTTTGAAAAGAACTCAAAGTGGTCTTTCCTGTTCCAAGTTTCGATATTGATTTCTTTACGCATACTACGTTTTTAAGGAAGGGATTTGGTTTGTCCGTGAAAAATACGCAATGCCGGGGGAAACCGCATAAAGAGATGCTTTTTTTTTGGTTGGGACCAGAAATGGGGAGTCTGGGAGAAATGGTTATTTTTTCTTCCTGATGTTAACCTTTGCTGCTGTTTGGGTATGAAGTAGTACAACAAACAGATAAAATTGAAATATGAAAACTACTGTAAAGATTTTGACTAGTATGGTAATGGTATTTACGATTGCATTGGCCTCATGTTCCAAAGATGGTGTGGATGGTGATGCCGGAGCACAAGGGGAAACAGGTCTTCAAGGACCCCAAGGGGAACAAGGCCCAAAAGGGGATAAGGGAGACCAAGGCGAACCAGGGACTGTCAATGTAATGTATAGTGACTGGCTGGACCAAGACTTTAATTTTAGCGATGAGGCAAGCTACAAATCAATGAGAGTTATAGAAGCTAAACTGACTCAAGATTTTTTAAATAATGGCGGTATTGTATTGGGCTTTTACAGAAGTTCGAATAATGCGGTATACCAATTGCCCCTTGTTTTTGATCATGCGAGCTTTGCCATACGTCGTGATTTTGTGGCCATCCATTTTTCTGATTACGGAGAGGTTCGGTTTGATGTAAATTCTATAGACGATACGGATCTTTCGGAGCATGAGCTTACAGGCTCATCCATTGCCGAACCGCAGTACAGATATGTCATGATTCCCGGTGGGGTGAGTCTCTCAGGGCGTTCTTCTCGACCGAATTTTGAAAAGATGTCGTATGAAGAGATCGCGGCGTATTTTGATTTAGAGGATTAAAGGACCGGGCCATACGCTTTAGGCTTTGGTATGGAATTCTATACGGTTTTGAAGTACTTACTTTTTAAGTCTTTTGTTTTTAGCACATCGCAGCCCAAAACAAAAGTTCTGTAGGCGGGCCTTTCTGGTCCGAAATAGGGAATCTCATCTTGAATGAATTCAATATCTCGTTTTCTTAGTTCTTCGGATAATTCGATTTTCTCTTCCTTTGAAGTTGTCATTCCGATACAATGGGTTTTCGCCCATTTGTCCGATTGAATTTGATCAAAGGCATAGGCGATCAACTCCTTTTCCGTATTGAAAATTTTGATGTTTTCTTTGATTCCGCGTTCGGTGTAATACCAAATGAATTCGCCCTTGATTTTATCGATTCCGAACCCTTCGAGAATTGCGTTTCCGTTTATGGAATAACTATTAAAATTATAGCAATGCCGCTTCATCCAGGTTTCTAGCTCTATTTCTGTTTGGGGAATCATTTGGGGCAATTTTAAAAAAATGGGGGAGTCCATCCTAGGTAAGCCAAAAAGCTTTGGTAAGGTGGGTCTTGGCGTATGGGGCGATACGGGACTTATTTGAATTCTTTTAATTCGTTTTTGACCATTTTTTCAAGTCGTTTCATTTCGTCTTTGGAATTATACAGTTCTATAAAAAAAGATTCGCCATTTATTTCGGAACCTACATGAAGTGCAAAGATAAGTTCATCCTTAACGATAAGCCCCAGCTTTTGGCGGGTTCTCATGCCAATGCTAGATAGGTTTTGTATTTCGGACCGCCCTTTTGGGTTTAATGTAAAAGATAGTCCGCACTGTTTTTCGGATGCTTTAAAATATTTCTGCTCCAGACATATTCGTTTAACCTTGTCAAAATTACCGATAGGTAACCAAGGTCTTTTTTGAATAAAATAGTATTCGTTAGGCTTATCTTTTAGAACCCTTTTAACGCCTGCGGAGTCGTTTAATAGATATATGCCCGATGGTAAAGTCCCTGGTTCCGTTTTCGGTTTCTCTTGCGATAGGTGCATTGTACCGTAGCCTATAGCGGACAAAAAAAGAACGATGGATAAGGTCTTTATAAAAATGCTCATTACGTAGGGGCTGAAAGTTTTGGATTTTTTGCAATGGTTAAATGCTACAAGGTCATCTTTCAAGAGTGCGGTTAGTTTTTTCTTTCTTTATCCCTTTGTCATCTTGATGATCTAAAAATCAGGAAAACCTTGTAATCTCTTGTGTTTTGCCTCTCGGTTTGTTAGAGGCAGAATCACTTTGCGGTATGGGTCTGGGTCCCGAGCTGCTTTTTGGTTCTAAAATCGATATCCAATGCGGAGGTGTAAGTTCGCGGCGGCGTCTCCTTCGTTTTCAGAAAATCCGGCACTTTTTGCGAAAGAATAGCGGTAACCAATTCCAATACCGGCTTCGTAGTTCAAATGATTTCCGATATTTCTTCGAATTCCCCAAGTGGGTATTATTGTCAGCTGGTTAATAACATTAATGTTTTCGTAATTCGATATAACGAACCAATCGGGCAAAAAACTGGTTTTTAAGGAAACAAAATTACCTGCATTATCTGCCGTATTTTTAGTTTTTGAAGCTCGTTTCTTTAAGTTGTAATACCACCTTGGTTCAACCGAAATGGTGGGAATCAGTAAATATCCTGTTCCATCGTCATAAAAAACGCTGCCTCCGAAAAAACCGGCATCGAGCCCCACTTCACTTCTCAAGGCAAATAGGTCACTTAACTTACTTTCGTTGTGAAACCAGAGTCCTAAAACCCCTGTTTGTATCCCATATGTCGATTTTTCAACGGTTGCGTCTTGGCATTGGGCGGAAAAGGCCAAGGCAAATAATGTCAGGAACAAAAAAGTTTTTTTCATAAATTCTGTTTGTTTTAGGGTGAAGCTTATAGCTCAATTTCTTTTAGTCACCAAATCTTTGGGGTTTGCTGGGCTCGCAAACATACACGGGCCATTAGTTTGTCACATACCACCCTAATTTGTTATTAGGGTGTTGACAAATATATTGTTCCGGATGTTGTTTTTGGGTAACATCAATTTATAGTCTTACTAGATGAAACCAAAACTACTAAATTTAAACTCTCAATAGCCCCAAACCCTATTTGCCCGTCTCGGTCTGAATCTAAAGCGGTTGCCCATCACAGTAAAAAAAGCACTTATAATGGTGCCATTATACGCTTTGTACATTTTCCTTGTCGCTAGTTTCTTTCTCAACGAGCTCGAAGTATTTATCTTTTCCTATGGTCAGATAATACAATGGATACAAAAACACTAGTCCCGCTATGATGCCTAGTATCATGATCTTCGTAAGCACAAGAAGTAGTGCCAATAACATGAAAATGGCTTTAGCGACACCCTCATACTTAAAAGTATTTAGGGTAAATGTTACGCTTTGTGCCTCGCTAAGGTTTACAGTGCGTTTTTGACTCGTACACCAACCGGCTTTGGCATAAATTTCGCATGGACCGTTTTCTACTTCATATTCTTGGGTTCCCTTTTTTATGGTGCCATGGTCTTTTTCGTTGATGTATATTTTTGCTCCAGTGGCACTTTCTATTTTGATTATTCCCATTTGCTGTATGTTTTAAAGGGGGTTCTGTTTATTGGGCACTGGGCCAAAATCCGAAGGAATTATAGCGCATTCTCGGCCCTAACTTATTTTCTGAATAGTTTTTTCCAAAATCCTTTTTTCGCCTCTTTCTTTTCGGGGGCAATATTTCTTACTTTATATTCTGCGTTTGAAGCGATTTCCCCTTCTTTTAATTTCTCTTGTTTTTCAATTTCCGCAATTTGTTCCATGGCGGCTTGCCGGTATAGTATTGCTCCCTCTGGGTCGCAGTTCAACAGATTTGAATAGCAAGAAGATTGGTTTAAGTCCAAGGGATTGGGCTCCACAACTTCTGTTGCCTCTAGCAGGCCTAAATCATGGTCTTTCGCATAGTTTAAAGCCTTTAAAAACACCTTGATCCTGTCGTACGAAAACAAATTGTCCAGTTCACTTTTGACTTCAGGCTTATTTTCATAATCTTCTAATAGCTCAGCTACTTTGTTGGCAGGAATATAAATGCCCGAACAATAATTCTCTATAATGGCATTGTGCACTTGTTCGGTTAACCTTTTACTGGGCACTATTTCATTCCATTTTTTGTAATACGCCTGAAGAAAAGGTTTCTCGGAAAAGGAAAGGGCAGCGCCTCTAGTGTAGAAAAATTTTTCAAAAAAGCCTTGGACAACGGCAACGTAATAGCCATGGCTTTTGTCAAAAATATCATTTTGCTTGGTTTCTAAAGCTACGTTGATCGTGTTCTCATACTTTTCCTTGTAGAAATCTTCAATTTTATTTTCGGTTGCGCGTTTCTCTATTAAATTTTGATTGTCGAGTACGTCAAAATACCATTCGTTTATTTGCTTTTCCGATATTGGATGATAACTTATATCCCAACCCATATTTGTTTTTTTTTAAATTATTTATGGTTATTACTGCGATTGTATTTTATAATAACTCAAATAATTATGCCCTAGTATTCATGTATAATCACTTGTTTACAAAGGGCCTGGTTTTGGGGAAAGGGACTACCTCCCTTAATGTGATAGGCTTCGCGTCCTTGTTCCGTTCTTAGTTCTAGGCAATGTTTGCTATTCGATCAAGCCTGTTATAAACTGTCCTGCCTTTCCTGTATCGTCATTGCTGACAATCAAAGGCACCCTGCCCAGTTTGGCTGCAAATTCTTTCGAATCTTTGTCAAGAACATAAATATGGTCGTAATACCAAGAATCGGATTTGTTCGCTTTTACGTCCTTTTTGGTTTCCTCAAATAAGACTAGGCACCATTTTGATATTTCCTTGTTTTCAACCTTTCGCTTTAAGGACCCGATCGATTTCGCACAATAGGTATCCCATGTTACGACAAAAATCACATGATAATCGATGAGCTCCTTAAGTTCGAGGCTTGTTCCCGACGGTACGTGCTTGAGTTTAAGTGTGTGGTTTTGAAGAAATTCAATTGCAGACGAATTATCGAGTAAATTGGAGAGTTGACAATAGGCCCGTTTAGGGTGTGCAGAGAAAGCTCTATAATGCTCTGGGGTGTCCAAGTATTTTTTCTGTCTTTTAAAAAATCGGTCTAGTATTCTCATGTTTAGCATTTAGTAGGTTATTATGACTGGGTGTATAATACGTACTAAAATTAGTAAATTTTCTTACAAAACATAAAATGTTTGTATTCAATAAATAAGACGTTTTTAAACGTTTACAAACGAAAACAATTGTTTTGTAACCGATTAGAATTTGGTCGCCGTTCTAGGTTTGCAGTGTTGAATCGCAGTGGTTCAATAGTATGAACTGTTTAACGTAAAAATTAGTAAAATGAACGCCTTAAAAAACAAAGTACAGTTGATTGGAAACTTGGGCCAAGACCCAGAAATTGTAAACATGGACAATGGCAATAAACTGGCCAAATTTTCCATAGCTACTACGGAAACTTATAAAAACGCCCAGGGTGAGCGTGTAGACGATACCCAATGGCACAATGTGGTGGCCTGGGGAAAGACGGCCGAAATCGTAGAAAATTATTTGACCAAGGGAAAACAGGTGGCCGTAGAGGGCAAGCTCACCCACCGCTCGTACGAGACCAAGGAGGGTGAAAAACGATATATTACCGAAGTACGTTGTAACGAACTTTTGATGTTGGGTAAATAGAATATGCCGTTCTTTGCAAATGAAGCGACTCCAAGGGGCTATTTTAAGTTTTTTGGCCTCGCTTCATTTGTTACATCGGTACTTTTATAAAACAATCGCTATACTTATTACATGACGCTTACAACAGAACAAGAACTCCTTCCCCTTTTAAAGACGAATTTTGGCTACGATTCGTTCCGGCCCAACCAATGGAGCGTAATCAGCGATGTACTTGCCAAAAAAGACGTTTTGGCCATAATGCCCACGGGCGGTGGGAAGTCGCTTTGCTTTCAGCTTCCGGCCTTGGCCATGAACGGAACGGCCATTGTTATTTCCCCGCTGATTGCCCTGATGAAGGATCAAGTGGATGCCTTGACCGCCAATGGTATTTCCGCGGCCTATTTCAACAGCTCCTTAGCACCCGAAAAACGACTGGAAGTTGAGAATCGATTAGTGAAAGGCGAATTGAAGTTGCTCTATGTGGCTCCGGAAAGTTTGGCCTTGGTACAACATATCCTATCTGAAATCACCATCAGCCTTTTTGCCATAGACGAGGCACATTGTATATCTTCCTGGGGGCACGATTTTCGTCCGGCCTATACGCAGTTGGGGACCCTAAAGCGGCAATTTCCCGGAGTACCCCTAATTGCCTTGACGGCTACGGCCGATACCACGACCCAAGACGACATTTTGGAACAGTTGGGCATTCCCGGTGCATTACGCCATTTGGCCTCCTTTAATCGCCCTAATATCTCCTTGGAGGTGCGTCCGGCCCAAGACCGAATTTCGCAGATTCTTGATTTTCTCTCGGAACGGCCGAACGAAAGTGGAATCATCTACTGTCTCAGCCGAAAAAGTACACAGACCATTGCGGATAAACTGTTGGCATCGGGTTTTGATGCCAAAGCCTATCATGCCGGTCTTCCTGCCGAGGAAAGGAGTCAGGTACAAGAAGATTTCATTACCGACCGTGTACCTATCATTGTGGCGACCATTGCTTTTGGAATGGGCATTGATAAGAGCAACGTGCGATGGGTAATCCATTACAACCTGCCCAAAAATGTGGAGGGCTACTATCAGGAAATCGGGCGTAGCGGACGTGATGGCCTGCCTGCAAAAGCCTTGCTCTTCTACAGTTTTGCCGATGTGGCACAACTCCGCAGGTTTATTTCTTCGAGCGAGAATGCCGATGTGGAATACGCCAAGTTAGAACGTATGCAGCAGTTTGCAGAAGCCCTAAGTTGCCGACGGATCGCCCTGCTGAACTATTTCGGGGAACATATGGTCGAGAATTGTGGTAATTGCGATATGTGCAAGCGTCCTCCAAAGTATTTTGATGCTACCGTACTCACACAAAAAATCTGTTCTGGCGTGGCACGCTTAAAAGAACGGGAAGCTATGGGCATGTTGGTCGATGTGCTTCGCGGGGCTCGAAACGCCCAGGTGTTCGAGAAGGGCTATCAACATATAAAGACTTACGGGGCGGTAAAGGAGGTATCATGGCAAGACCTGCAGCAGTATATCATTCAATTGCTCAACCAAGGGGTCCTTTCCATAAACTTTAGGGAAGGCGGTCGCTTGGCGCTTACTCCATTGGCCAAACAGGTGCTTTACGAAGGCAAAAAAATACAGCTTGCCATTTTAGAAAAACAAAAGGCCCAACCGAAAAAGGAACGAAAAACCAAGGCCAGTGCGTCAGGACTATTCGAAAAGCTTCGGTTGCTACGGCAACAAGTAGCGGCGGAGCAAGGGGTACCTGCTTATGTGGTCTTTAGCGATGCCAGTTTAAAGGATATGGAGGAAAAACTTCCTAAGAACGAAACCGAGTTCATGGAAATTTCCGGGGTAGGTCAAGCGAAGCTGGAAAAATATGCGGCCATATTCTTGAAGGAAATCAACGAACATAAAGCGGAAAAGAAGCGAAAAAAGGCGAAAAAGAATCCCAGTCACCAGCTTTCATTTCAATTGTTGAAGGAGGGATTTTCCGTTGAAGATATCGCCAAACAACGGGGAATACAGGAAAGTAGTATCTATACCCATCTGCAAAAGGCCCATGCCGAAGGGGCTCCCGTAGATTTGGGACAGTTTATTTCTTCCGATGAGATCAAAAGCATCAAAAAAGCGCAATCTGAACTTCAGGATGCCGAAGGCCTAAAAGTATTCTTCGAATATTTTGAAGGCAAGCTGCCCTACTGGAAAATTCAAATGGGACTGTATCTGATCGGAAAGTAAAATGTGTGGCCAAGCGCAGCCGAAGATAGGTGTTACTGCCTCTTATCGATTACGCTGATAGGCTTCCTTCCCAGCTTCGACATCCGCAATTTCTGAATCTCTTCATTAGGACAGATTTCAATATTGGGAGAAACCCTCAATTTAGACCTAAAATGGTCTTTAATGGCCTGCATCAACTTATGGTCGGCTGAAGATGAAGCGATTTTTATAAGGATTTCATCCGTGCCGATTTCGTTTTGGTAGATTTCGAACACATAGCCTTCCACTTCTTCAAAATCGTTCAGAAGGTTGTCCATGGCAGGAGGGTAGAGGGTAGTGCCCTTGTATTTTATCATTTGCTTCTTCCGTCCTATTACGGGGCCTAAACGCATGGTGTTTCTGCCACAGGCACAGGGAGAAGTATGGGCCACGACAATATCCCCGGTTTTAAATCGCAACAAGGGCATGGCCTCAACACCTAGGGTGGTGATCGTAAGCTCCCCTTCTTGGCCATCGGCAACGGCCTGGTCGTTGTCATCTAAGATCTCGGCAACGATGAGTTCGGGGTGGTGGTGTCCCCCGCGTTGTTCGGAACACTCGGCAAAAGCCGTGCTCATTTCTGTCGAGGCGTATGTG
This sequence comes from Zobellia galactanivorans, assembly GCF_000973105.1. Classification (NCBI taxonomy): domain Bacteria; kingdom Pseudomonadati; phylum Bacteroidota; class Flavobacteriia; order Flavobacteriales; family Flavobacteriaceae; genus Zobellia; species Zobellia galactanivorans. Next base: position 2,388,776 of record NC_015844.1, read on the forward strand.
GAGTAGAGTTCAATGTTCCATTTCGACTTTATTTTATCGGCCAGAACGTTCAATGAAAAATCTTGGTTCCTTAACGATTCGCCTATACAAATGGCTCCTTTGACCCCTGAGGTATTGATATCGATACCATGTGTTTCGGCATATTGGATCAATTTCAGCAAAAAGGAGGGCACCACAATTAGATAGGTGGGCCTGAATTTGAGAATGGTGTCCCATTGTAGTTCGGGGATACCTGCTCCCACACGGATGATACCCGCACCCAATTTTCTGACTCCTAAAAAGTAGGCCAGACCGGCCATAAAACGACGGTCCATGGTCGTGGTCATTTGTATGATGTCATTTTCGCCAACACCCGAGCAGGCCAAGGATATGGCCTCGTTATGGGCCAATCGGTCAAGGTCTTTGTCGGTCTGCCCCAAGATTACGGGGTCGCCCAAGGTGCCCGAGGTCGTTACAAAATCAATAATCTGCGATTTGGGTACACACAGAAAATCATCGTTGTAATGCTGTAGCTCTTCTTTGGTGGTTACCGGAAGCTTGGCTAGGTCCTCAAGGGTTCTGATATCCGATACTTTAATGTCATGTTCCTTAAAAACGCGCTTGTAGTAAGGCGATTTTTCGGCTATATAGGCAATCAGCTCTTGAAGCTTTTCTTCTTGAAAGGCTTTTATTTTTTCGGACGATGCTTTTTCTATTTCTGGAATCATTTATTGGAGCTTCCGTTTTAGTTTTTTAATATAAGTGTCTATGGATTCCTTATCGGGTACCGTGGTCACTTCTTTGGTCTTGGCTTTCTCGAAGGCGTCTAAGGCTTCCTTGTAGTTTCGGTTTTCATAGTAATACTTCCCCTTAAGGAAATACACCTCCCAAAAATCGGGGTTTACGGCTATAAATTCAGTCCATAGGGCCGGTTCGATTTCTTCTTCCGAGACCATGGCCTCCGTAATCTGACGCCTTAATTTTCGATAACGTTCGTAGTGCCGATATGCCAAGGTTCTCAAAAAAGGGTCAGGGGCTATGTTCCTATCGGGCGAAGATATGGGGCGTGCCTTTTGGTTTTGGTCGGCTGTGCCGAATACTTCCTTTAGGTCGTAAGCTACAAATTCACCCAATTGATAGGGATTGCTAGAAACCCAGACCAAAAGGTCTTCCGGTTGAAAGACAATGCCGTGGTGTGCCAACATTTGGTTGAGGGCTTTTTCGTTTCCGTAACCGATATGTTTGTCTTCGAGTCCGTTTTTGTTCCTTAAGATGCTCACGGCACTCTTGGGGGTTACTTTTGGGGTGTTTTCCAAAAGCTCTTCCATACGTTGGTAGCGGTATTTCGAATGGCTTTCAAAGATATGTTTCTGGTTCTTTTTATCATCGGCATAAGCTTCACTTTGAAAGTGGTTGGAGCAAACGAGCTGATTGCCGTTTTCTACCTCGTACACACCGAAGTTATGTGGTGAAACCTCAATGAGGGCCGCTTTTTTGTCTTTGGCACTTCCCACAAAAATCGATTCGGAGACAAATACCTCGCGTTTTTTGGCAATGGCAATGGCTTCATATATGGTAGAGGCGTACTGCAATATTTCCCGGGTAACCAATGATATGGGGGTTTTGGCCACCAAGGGGAATTTTGACTTGCCCGCGTTGATGGTAACGGTCAGGCCTTGGTCGTTCATTCCGGAAACCACGCCGATCATACCGCCCCAGCTCACCGACATAAATTTATGGCCCTGATCGGGAGCAACGAATGCAATGATCTTGTTCTTTGCAAAATCGTCGCCGGCGTAAAAATCGAAATTCCTACCGATGATAAGTTTGCCGTCTTCGGTATGTGGTCCCCAGGCGGCGAAGGAAGAGCAGCCTACCAGGGCGAGGTCTTGTAGGGCATGGCCGATATCGTGTGCCCCGTGAAAGTACATGACACGCGGGTAAGGGGCCGCAATGCGATCATAATCTTTTGAGGCGTATTGCGAAATACCATAGATTTCGGCCTTGTACTGCTCGTCAATGTTCTTGTACATTTTTCGGTTGAACCAGGCCAAGAACTTTCTGAGCATTTTTTGCTTTCCTTTTGAGGGCACGAGCTCATCTATTTTCTCTACAAAGACCCGCTCTTGTTCCTGAAAAAGCTCTTGGGTTAGGCTACCTGTCTTAAGTCCCAGTTCGTAAGGATTTCCCGAAACATAGAGTTCGTAAAGGCCTTGGGGGTTCTTGGTCAAAAAGTTGGTAGCGAGACGGTAGGTAGAATCAGAGAGTTGTTGCCTAGGGGGCAGCTTGGTTTCATAGATACTTACGTCGGGAAGGTCTTTCAATGATCGCGAAACGCCACATGAGCCCAAAAGCAAGGCTAGGCCTAGAAGAACGTATATGTTTGAAACTATTTTTTTTGGCATTATGTCAATCGGCTATGAAAGAAACAATTTTAGGGCAAAAGTACGGGCCTTAGCTGTCTTTTTTGAGTTTTAGGTTCTTTTCCGTGCGCTTTATGGCCCATCGGTCTTTGAAATCGAGCCACTTCTGTCCGCGGTAGCTTCTGATGATATTGTCGATATGGCGCATGACCATTACGTTGTAGAGCATGTTGGCGAAACGGAGCGGGTGCCTGGGCAAGGCACGTAGGGTCATAGAAAAACCTCCGTTCAGGTAGCGTATGCTGTGCCAATATCCGCTGGGCATATAGAGGGCGTCCCCATGCTTCATTTCGGCACGTATACCTTCGGCATATTGTAGGGCCGGGTATTGGTCAAAATCGGGGTTGTCCATATCTATGCTCTCGATATTGTGTATGGAAAAAGGTACTTTGTACAAGTATTGCGTTTGCTCGGGGGAAAAGAGATTGACCACCTTGTCGCCGTCAAAATGAAAGTGCATGCTGTCAGGCAGGTCGATGTCGTAATGCATAAACACCTTCGATTTTCCTCCTCCAAAGAACAAGGCAGGAAGCTTTTTAAAGAACTTCAGGCCGATATCGGGGTATTGAAAATCTTTGAGAAGTTCGGGCATTTCCTTTAAGATATTATAAAAGAAAATACGGAGGTCGGTAGGTTCGGTCTTTAAGACTTCGATATATTCGCTCAATTTCATTTCTTTGACCGGAGCGTATACACTTTGTTTGTCTTTGGCGGGTTCGTTGTTGTACAAGGGTACAATTTGGTCTCCCGCACGTTCTTGGATATAGTCTAGCTTCCATTTTTCGTAGGCTGGCCAATCTTTGGTCAATCCGGTAATCAAGACAGGCTTTTGCGGTTTGTAGTAGTGTTTGATAAAATCCGCTTTTGAGATGTTTTCTACCCGTTCGATAGAAGTTGTCTTAAACTGTCCCATTATGCATCTATTTTTTTATTGGTCTTTGTACTTCCTTTGGTTATTTTCTCTACTAAGTATTCGCTGCCCAAGATTTCCGAGCAAGTGACCACGCTACTGATGGTTACCCCTAGAATGCCGTGCATATTGATGCTTTGCCCCGTAAAAAACAGGTTTTTTATTTTGGTGCGCGGCGAGATAAAGGTCTTTAAGGGGGTGTTTACGTTTTTGGCATACCCGTACATCGAGCCTTCGTTAGAGCCTATGTAGTCTCTATATGATAAAGGGGTAGAGGTATGAACCGATTGAATGCTTTCACGGATATTCGGAAACTTTTTTTCCAATGCGCATAAAAACGCTTCTATTTTGGTCTGTTTGAATTCTTCGTAAGTCTCGCCCCGACTGTTTTTTTGGGTAACGGTATTGAAAGTGCCGGACCATGGTTCGAGTTCTTCATAGCGCATATAGGTTATGGCGGTCAATTGGTCGGCCCATTCGCCTTGGTTTTTACGGGCCCCCATAGATACCATATAGGCTTCGGGCCATGATTCTTGGGTGTAGTTGTGCGAATTCCAAACTGCGTTATAGTCCTTAAAATGGTAATAGTTGTGGTTTAGGTATTTAAAGGTTTTTGGTTTGAGTACAATATGGATGCTGAAAGCGGAAATAGTACTTTCTATACTTTCTATACGTTTGGTGTACGATTTTCTAAAATGCTCTTGCCCCACCATTTTTATGGTAATCTTCGGTTCTATGTTCGAAATGAACAGGTCGCCTTTTATGATGTCTCCCTTTTTGGTTACCACCGAAACTACCTTTTGATCTTCAACGTTGAACTTGGTTACCTCGCAATGTTTATAGGTTTTTCCCCCGTTTTCCTTTAAACGTTTTATGAGCAATTTGGTAATTTGGCTACCGCCATCCGCACACCTGTACGAGCTTTGTATGTACGAGTTTATGGAAAGTGCGTGTACGTAGAAAGGGGTCTTGTCGGGTTCGCCTGCATACAAAAGGTTGGAGCCGGCAAGCACGGCACGCAGCTTCTCGTTTTCGGTGATGGAGTCAATATACTTTTTGGCGGGCAGGGTAAAAAGCTCGGTATCGTCATGATATGGCTTGCCGAGTCTTAAGTTATACAGCGGAAACTTTCCACAGGTATCCTGTAGTTTTTTACAATATTGATGAATGGCTTCCTTTTCTTCGGGAAACTCTTCTACCAGTCTGCGTTCAAAATTTTCGTAGCCTTGGGCATGGGGATATTCCTTTGGATCGCCATCAAATGTGATCAGGTCAAAACCGTCTTCGTCCAAACGGGTCAGGTGCAGTCCGTCTAGAATATCTAAATATTCAAAATAACGGTAGAGGTTTTGGCCTTTTTCCAATCCTCCTAAATAATGAACACCCGTATCAAAAATAGTACGTTCGCGTACAAAGGTCTGTAGGTTGCCCCCGTATTGGTTGTTTTTTTCCAATACGCAGACACTTTTGCCCTCACGCGCCATGATAATGGCCGAAACAAGTCCGCCCATACCACTGCCTATTATCACTACGTCATAATGTTGGTTCATTAACTGCGTCGTTTTTTTAATAACCTAAAGTTATCATTTTGTTGGCTGGGAACGAAACCTAATGCTTCTATAGGCGATAATTCCATTTGTTGTGCTTCTTTCAATAAAATCAAGGTCTCGACCGTATCGCCCAAAAGCTTGGCCAGTTGCCGGTTTTCCATTTTTATATCGACCAGAACGAGCTCGGCATCGGCTTCCAGTGCCTGGGCCATATTTTTGGCAAGGCTTATTTTACTGTAGTTTTGGGTCAAAAAGTTGTTCTTTAGCAACAAGGCCGCTTCGTGGTCGGCCAAATATGTCGTTATTTTCCTGTCGATGGAATCTAGGGCAAGCATTAGGTCTAGCTGTCCGAAGTCTTGCGACAGGTGTACCATTTTGGTTTTCTTTCCTATGTGCTTTAAAAGTGATGCATAGGTTTCTTTATGGGCGGCCAAGTCAAGTTTGACGCTTTTGTAAACCACATCGCCCTTGTATCTATAGTTTTCCAAAAGGGTTTTGGTCCAATAGTCTTGATCTTCGATTTCATTTCTAAGCCTTTGGAATTCCTTCCTGAAATAGGCGCCCAATTGCTTGGCACGTTCGCTATAGTTTTTGCCGAATTTAGGGTCGTTGGCCTTGATCTTGGGCAATAGTTCTACGGTGATACTACCATCGCGAATAATAAAACTTCCCTTTGGTAGCACTTCGGAATTACCGTGTATCAGTACCGGAAGAATATCCAATTCAAATTGCTGCGCCAAATAAAAGGCCCCTTTGTGAAAACGTTTGATCTTGTTGCTGGAAGAACGCGTGCCTTCGGGAAAAGCGATCAAGCTGAATCCTTGGGCGACTTTTTCCTTTAAATAGGCCTCGCCGTTTTCTATACCTCCAGAAACAGGATAGGCGCCTGCCAGTTTTGCCGCACTACCGAATACGGGCGAATTGTAAACCCAGTCGTTTACCAAAAATACAATTTTAGGGTGGAGCATGCCAATGGCCAGAATGTCTAAAAAGCTGGTGTGGTTGGCAATGATCATTACGGGTTTTTCAAAGGTTTCCTTACTGAGGTTTTTTATTTTTTTGGATACAAAGGGGTTGGTGTACAACACGGAACCCATGAGTTTGGAAACCGCTCGATGAAAGCCGATATTCTCTTCCATCCGGCTTTGGGGCGATAGTTTTAATTTGGCCCATCCGTATATGGAATACAAAAATCCTCCCGTACCAAAATACCCGAACGACAATACCGAATGTATAAAATAGCGCAATGATATAGGGCGTTTATCGGTACTTCCGATAAAGAGCCTGAAGAGCAGGGGTTGAACGGTAAAGGCCACAAAGGCCGCCGAAAGGATCCCGATTAAGGAAACGGTAGAAATAGTGTACAGTACGGGATGCTTGGCAAAAATCAAGACCCCAACGCCTGCAATGGTGGTAATGACCGAAAGTAATATGGAGGTCTTATGGGTGTGTAGCACCTTTTCCCCAGTACGGTATTCGGTAAGCAAGCCGTTGGTTATGAAAATACTGTAATCTACCCCAAGACCGAAAATAAAACTACAGATGATGATATTGAAAATATTGAATTCAATATGGAAAAGGCCCATGATGCCCACGGTCAAAAACCAGGTGAGAAATATGGGTATGCTGGTCACTACGGTCAGGGAAAGGCTGCGGTAGAAAAAGAAGAGAATAAATAGCACCACGATCAAGGAATAACCGATAAGGCTATTGAAATCGTTCTTTAAGTTGCCCAAAAAGGTTTCGTTTACCTGTTGGCGGTCAATGAGCAGGGTGTTGGGCGAGTTCTCGAACTGCTCGCGAATAAGGTCGATATGGTCTTCATCTACCTTTATCAGGGAGGTGATGGTGGTTCCGTTTTCGTCCTTTACAATGTAATCATCAAGGGAAAACGATTTTATGGCAACAAAGTCGTCGACCTCTAGGGGTTCGAAATCGGCGTTCAGCAGATCGTAAAACTTGTTGAAGGTAGTGGGTTTAAAACCGAATTCGTTTCCGCTTTCGATCAGCTCCCTTTGGGTCGTTTTGATTTTATTGGTGCTCCAGAAATCCTTCCACAGGGCTATTTTTTCCTCTTGGGTCCTTTTTGCCCGTATGAGTCCGCCTACAGAGCTGAAGCTTAGTATTTTGTCGTTCGCTTCGAGGGTTTTTAGAATGTTGTAGAGCGAATCGTTCTGTCCTAATACGGTCTGGGTGTCGTTACCATAAGTGGCCAGGTAAATGGATTTTGAACTGATGTCCGTTAAGGTTTCCAATCGTTTTCGTGCATCGCGCAATAGTTCGGTCTCGTAGTTCAGCCTGGCAATATCTTTGTTGAAGACCACCTTGTTATAGGTAAAGATGCTAATGACGGAAAAAAGTACTAGCCCCATAATGGCCCATTTCGATTTGTGGAAATCAAAAGATGCCACCCGATCTAAAATGGTGCGTCTAGAGCTCACCGCTTTTTTTGCGGAGTAGACCTGTGGGACAAAGAGCAAGGCAAAAACCGATGCGCCCAATACACTGACCGCCGCAAAAATACCGAGGTCTTGCAAGGCCTGTGATTCTAAAAAGAGGAGGCATAAAAAGGCAGATGCCGTAGTAAGGCTGCTCATTAAAATGGAGGGGGCCACTTCTTTGTAGAGGTTTTCCGCCCCGTTTCCGTTTCGTATATGGGTCAGTATATGCAGGGCATAATCAAGGGTGACCCCTAAGAGTACCGAACCTATGCCCAAGGATATGGCCGAAATCTTTTCGCGAAGAATACACAAAAAGGCAATCGATAATAGTGCGCCGATCAATGTAGGCAGGAAAAGGATAAAGGGCAGGGCCAGTTTTCTGTAAAAAAGCATTAAAATAACGATGAGCAGGGTCATGGCTATGCTTACCGTAAATTGGATGTCGCTTCTGATCTGTTTGGCATTGGCTACGGCAACCAAGGCGGCCCCATAGTATTCGCTGTGCACCTTGCCGGTATAGGCTGCGTTCAGTTGGTTCTGCAGTTCGTACAAGGCATCTGAAAAGGGTAGGTTTTTGTCGGTTTCGTTGGAGCCATAGGCCGGGGTTAGAAAAAGAAGGATGTTTTTTTCCTCTTGGTCGACAAGAAAACCGTTCTTTAATTTAAAATCTTCGCCTACACCTAATTCCTGTAGCCTTTTAAGCGCAATGAACGAGAGCCGCAAAGGGTCTTTTACAATGGTCTTTTTGGCAACGATACCCGATGGTGAGATAAGCGTCCTGTAATTTTCGGCAGTGATATGGGCAATACTGTCAGAGTTTATTTTTTGGGCAATCTGTGGATAGTCATCGGGTTCTAAAAATAGGGGTAGATGCTCGTATACTAGGTCTAGGGTCTTGGGTACGTCATCGGAATTGACCCGGCCTTGTACGTTTTTAATAAACTCCGATTGGTTTTGCTCTAGGCTATCGAGAAGGTCTTTGGCGTATTGGGTAAGGTCGTTTACGCTGCCTTCTTCGTCTTTTTGTATGCTGATGATGATCTTGTCGGTAAATGTAATCGACTTTAAGACCTTTTGAATGCGTTGCGCTTCTTCATTGGCGGGAATGAGCGAGGTGATATCGTCTTCAAACTGTATTTTGGAAACAATGGTAGCTAGGCCCATCACTACCAATAGAAGTACCGCTAATGATAATTTGCGTTTTCGCGCTATGAGTCGATATGCCTTAAAGAAAAAATTACCCATTGTCTACGATTATTTTTTTCTTTCCGAAGAATACAATCGTTAGATAACCTATGATGCCGAAAAGTAGGGCGGACATAATGGCCAAGGCAAAACTGCCGATAAGATATGTCTTTAGGTTTTGTAGCATTCCAAAATTTTCGGTCATGTGTTCCATGGAAAAGGAAACCTCTTCGCCGGTTATCCATACCCCGATTTTAATACTAAAATAGACAATAAAAGGGATTAGGGGCGGGAGGCTGATATTCGAAAATGCAAAAGTGATGGCCTTGTTCAGTCGAAAGACCGTGGCCAGGGCAAAAACGAGTATGGTTTGAAAGCCCCAAAAGGGGGCAATGCCCAAAAAGATGCCAAGGGCTATGGATAAGGCCTTTATTTTTGGGGAGTCGTCACTGCGGAGCAGGTCTTCCAATAAAAATTTTTTAAACCCTTTTTTTTTTATTTTCCTAATAAAGTTGCGAGGCTTTATGTAGAAGATCGTAACGATGACCAACCAGGTGTTGAGCACGCTGATCCGAGCAAAGTCAGGTACGGTCCTAAAGTGCGATACCCTTTCGGTTTCGTCGTACAAAATACGGACGGGCACATTTTTTACAAGGGTGCCGTCCCAGGCCAAACGAACGATGACCTCTATTTCAAATTCGAATTTCGGGGTATAGAACTTTAGGTCTTTTAAGGCATGCAGCGGGTATAGCCGGTAGCCGCATTGGGTATCTTGAAGCTTGGTTCCCGTTTCGAACCAGAACCAAAAGTTGGAGAACTTGTTGCCAAAACTGCTTTTGCCGGGAACATCTTCTTGTTGCATGTTCCGTGAGCCGATATACAGCACGTTTGGGGTTTCTTCCTTTTGCAATTCATCTAAGAAAACGCTGAGGTCTTCGGGAAAATGCTGCCCGTCGGAGTCTATGGTTATCGCATAATCGTATCCTTGGGAAATAGCGGCCTTAAACCCTACTTGAAGGGCATTGCCCTTACCTTTGTTTTCCGGTAAATGGATTTGCTCTATTGACGGATAGTTTTTTAGGATGTCGGACGTGCCGTCAGTGGCCCCGTCGTTTATTACGATGACGGCGTCGGTACGTTCTAAAATACCGTCAAGCACCCGCTTTAGTGTCCCCGCATTATTATAAGTGGGCACCAATACGCAACAATTGAGCTGCTGCATGGTATTTTGAAGTGATGGGGTAAGGGTCGGCACGAGCAATTTTTTTCAAAGGGTTCAGAAAACAGGTTCTGAATTTTCAGCAAAGATACGTATTACGAACCTTGTAACAATTGCCTTTCTGATTCGTTAAAGGCTTCTGATTTTGAAATATACCCTTTTACGAAATCCTTGCTGTTCTTATTGGGGATGGTATTGAAGTTCTCGATTATAAATTGTTTGTCTTCCTCAATGTTTTTGGTGTACCCCGTAATCTTGGGTACGTTCTCTTGAACGCTTAGACGGATGCAGCGTATTTCAACATTATCGGGTTCTGCCGCTATGGCAAATTCCAAAAGTTCCGCCCCTTCCTTAAAAAAGGTCTTTTTTTCTTTTATGCCTTTGGCGTATTTCGCCATCATTGTAGTCACCGCCCCTTTAAAGGCTACTAGCGTTTTGTTGTCGGTTTTGGCCACCGAAACCAGGTCGTCGTTTAGTGCAATGGTGGCGCTTTCATTACCTGAAGCTTCAACATAGGCTGTTCTTACCCGGGACAAATCTACCGGATTTGTAAGGGATAAAAGTGAAAAAAAAGCGAACAGAACTAGTTTTAAGTGCATAAAATCTAGGTTAGAATATTAAAGGTAGCGCTTAATTTTAAGGCTAATGTATCGTCAAAAGTTGTGGTATTCTTCACTTTTACGATAGCCTCTTCCTCCGTAATCGTCAGCTTGAGTTGAATGGTGTCGTTTTTCTCGGGATTGATAATGGCCATGAACTTCACGTTCGTGGCGACCGAAAGAAACAGCATTTTTTCCGTGGCCTGCTCGGTGAGTTCTTTGATGATTTGGATCATACATACGCCGGGCATCACGGGGTTGCCGGGAAAATGGCCCTTGAAAACATCATGCGCGGCGTTCAGTTTAACCGTGGCAGTTACGTTCTTCCCTTCCTTTTCAAAACTTTCAACGGAATACAATCCTTCGATCAACATGTCCTTTATAATTTAAATTTGTATGCGGCACCTATTTGAAATACCCCATTGAGATTGCTTCCGGCTTCTTCGTAATAATCGTCTTCGCCAAAGAAGTCAACGCTTATGGTTCCTTGCTTGTACCTTGCTTCAAGTATCAGGCCAAAATCAAACTCGTAGCCTATTCCTCCAAAAACGACGACATCTAGAGGCGAGATTTCATCATCGACGTTAAAGTTGGTCAAGTTAACAAAATTGTTGTCAAAATTAATATCCAATCCAAGACCCAGTATAAAATGAAATCCCTTGTCAGGGCTTACATAAAATTTGTTCGGTATGCCGATGGAAATATAGTTGATGTTTACATCGCCATATGCGTCGGAATTCGATTTGCCCCCTTGATTGGAATATAGGATTTCGGGCTGTAAGGAGTAGTAATCCGTTAGTGAAATGTCGGCAAAGGCGCCTATGTATATTCCCGATTTGGTATCAAGCGCGGTGTTACTGATGTTCGAACTGTTCAGACCTACCTTTATACCGGGGCGCGTCTGTGCCATGGTCATGCCCGTGCTGCAAAAAACCACTAGCATGATAAGAAGTTTTACGGTTTTCATTTGAACGATTTTAATGTAATATGAAGTTTGAAGTTGTAGTGTGCTATTTCAATTTCCTTGGCAAACTGGTCATCGATATTGCTAAAGAAGAATTCTACTTTTTTTTGGTTTCGGTCAACTCGGGCAATTCTGTTCAGCTGCCCCCTCTTGTAATAAAAATAATGTTTTTTAGATAGGATGTCGCTCTGTAATACGGTATCGCCATCTAGGCTAAATTGATTCTTTACTTGCGATTGTTCCTGTATTAACGCTTTAAAATCCCGTTTTAAGATATTGATGAGTACTTTTTTGTCCAATTCCTTTAAAATCCGGTTTACCACGAAGTCGTTTTCCTTAAAGGTGAAATCGAAAATGGTATTGCCTATTTCGGTGGTAAACGCAATGCGATGATGGTCGGGCCCCAACTTTTTGACGATAAAAATACCTCCGAACGATTTGTTGAACGCATCGATTTTGGCCTTGTATACATAGTCTTTCTCGGGATTTGAAAAATAGGGGTTTTGAAGCTCTTGAGAAGATTCTGTGCGGGGTTCAAACCCATTTTTGGCAGGGTAAGAAGCGCATCCGACCCATAGAAAAAGGCAAAGGCTACTGAGTAAAGACCGCATCTGACAAGGTTTTGTTCACGACACGATCGGTAAATTTAATTTGGGTATAGTCGTCTGAGGGTTCGATCATTTTCACCTCGGTTACATCGCCGTTGGCGTTAAAGGAAAGGTGAAAGGCTTTGATGAACTTGGCAAACTGTTCGTCTTTCGGAAGAAAGTATACCAAACTAGAATCGTTTATTTTAAAATATTTGATGTTGAACTCGTTGTCGTCGAACATATCGCCACGTATACTGGCCGTAATGAGTTGGTTCAACTGTTTGAATATTTTGTTCGACCCCACGTCCATATTACTCTTGTTACCGTCATCGTTGATGTATAGGGTTTCGTTTTTGAACAAGACCGAATAGGCAAAGGGCTTGGTGTATTGCCACTTGACCAGGTTGGGGGCCTTGAAGGCCAATTGGCCCTGTGATACGATATCGTCTGATAGGAAGTCTAGGTGCTTGTATTGGGTAAAATCGCTCATTACCGTGGTAATCGCCTCTGCCCGGGTCTTTACCTTGGCCTTTAGCGCCGTGGCTTCGTCCGGCGTCATTTGCTTTTGTGCAACGGCCGAAACGGAAATAAAAAGGATAAGAAAAAGTATCTTATGCATAAGCTTCGATTTCTAGTAGACGGTCAACAGTGACCGAACTGAGATTTTTCTTCCGCAAAAATAACAATAACTGTTCCAAAACGGCGATTGTTTTTTCGCTGGTGTCGTGCAGCAGTATAATATCGCCCTTTGATACCTTGTGCGTTATTCGTTTTAAGACGGTTTCTTCCGACCTTGATGTCGTGTCCAATGAGCGTACGTTCCACCCTATGCTGTGTACTTTTAGTTTGTCTACCGCTTTTGCAATCTGCGGATTGGTCACCCCAAAAGCGGGTCGATAGAGTTTTATTTTTTTTTCGGTCAAGGTGTGCACAAGGTTTTCGGTTTGAACGAGCTCGTTCAAAACCTTATCTAACGAAAAAAAACCGAAAGTATTGGCGTGTGAGTAAGTATGGTTGCCAATGGCGTGCCCTTGGGAAATGATCTGTTTTAAAATTTCCGGATGTTTCTCGATCCGTTGTCCAACGCAAAAGAAGGTCGCCTTGGCATTGTATTTTGCCAATAGTTCGAGTGCTTTGGGGGTGAATTCAGGGTTTGGGCCATCGTCAAACGTAATGGCGACCCAATTGTTTTCAGTTTTTTTGTTGGAGTGTCTTGAGGTGAGATGGTAATTCCATTGGATAAAGAATGAGCCAAAAACCGTAAGGGAGAACCAAAGGAACAAAAGCGCAAAAACCGGCCACCAGGGTAGGTATTCCATAAAGCATAGCGCGACCAAGGGCAGCAAAAGAAAAACAACAGCGGTATTTACCCTTTTCCGCCTTAGCATTTGCGAATTAAGGTAAGGCTGTGGTTTTCTCCTCTATATTGGTTGTATATCAAAATGGTCTCTAGCTTTGCAGGGACGATTGCATTGAGTTGTACCACTTCGGGAACCGTCTGTGTCTTTATAATTTTATTGGCCAACCAAAAAGCAAATCCCGTTGCGGTATCGAATTCACCCGAAAGGTGTTTGTAATAGGCTTGGGGCGTATCTTTTAACAAGGAAGAGCCCAGCTGGTCGTAATAAGTGTCAAAATTAACATCGCCATTGTTACCGAGTATGGCAAGGTCTATATCATCGATATTAAGTTGTTGCCGTTCTAAAAAGGCGAGTACTTTTTCTTCGAGGCGTTCTTTTGATAGGGTGTTGAATGTTTTTACGGCAAGCAGTTCGGCGTAACAAGAGGGGGCTTTTTGATTCGAAAGCACAAAAAAGTGGGCGCCTTCACCCATTACCATGCCCTCGGTCTTCGATTGCAAAAGCTCTTGGGAGGCTACAGGTTCTTTCTTGATATGCCCGATCAAACGGTGGGTTTCCACATGGTGGTCTACCAATTCGTCTACACCGCCGACAAGAACGGTTTCGGCTTCATCGTTTTCGATCATCATCTTGGCGTCGATCAAAGACGATTCAAACGAAACGGCCGAATGTACAAAGGTGAAATTGTGTCCTTTGCAACCTAGGCCAAGCGCAATTTGCCCTGCCACGGTATTGTGTGATGACTGAATAAAGCGGGTAGGGGTTAAAAACTGCTCATCGTTCTTGATGATATCGCTAACGAAACGTTCGGAGTCACCAATACAGCCCAGTCCGGTGCCTACGATAATGGCATCTATGTTTTCTATTCCGGCTTCGTTAAGGGCGTTTTTAGAACTTACCGTGCTCATTTTTATACCTCGGGCCATACGGCGTGCGGCCGCTGGAGGAATGTATTCCTTATAATTGGGGTCGATTACGGGTACCGTGCTCGCATTGTACTCCGTAATTTCATTTAGAAACTCGCTGTTGTCAAAGGTTTTTTGGGCCGAAACCGAACCTACACTATTTATATATACTGGTTTCATTAGGCTTCTTTGGAAAAGATTAAAGTGGAACAATTTCCGCCGAACCCGAAAGAATTGGAGAGTACATGGTGCAACTCCTTTTGTTTTACCGTCGTTTGCGGAAGCAGTTCAAATTCCTTCATCGGGGTGGTAAAGTTGAGGTTAGGGTAAATTACGTTGTTCTGTAATGCCAAAACCGAATATACGGCCTCTATACCACCTGCTACGGCCAGCGTATGGCCCGTAAAGGCCTTGGTTGAACTGAATTCGGGCACTTTGTCGCCGAAGATACGAAGTAAGGAACGGCCTTCGGAAAGGTCGTTGTTCGGTGTTGCGGTTCCGTGTGCGTTTATGTAATCGATATCGGATGGGGTCAAGCCTGAAACTTTTAAGGCCTTTTCCATCGCCAATACGGCACCGTCCCCATTTTCAGAGGAGGCGGTTTGGTGAAAGGCATCATTGGCATTGCCGTAGCCTTTTACGTAACCCAATACTTTTTTCTGGTCCCTTTTTACGATTTCATCGGATTCTAACACAAGGTAGGCCGCGGCCTCACCCAGGTTAAGTCCTTTTCTGTTGTCGTCAAATGGCGTGTTGTAGGTGTCGGAGAGAATCATCAAAGTCTTGAAACCGTTGATGGTGAATTTGCACAGGCTATCGGTACCCCCCACGATAACACGGTCTAATTGCCCCGATTTTATCATTCGTGCCCCCAACATAATGGCGTTGGCAGCCGATGAACAAGCGGTACTTATGGTAGAGACAAAACTCTCTGATATGCCAAGATGGTCGGCCAGTTTTTGTGTGGAATCGCCCGCATGAAGTCCATTGATATGGCCCCAATGTTCGTCGGTTTCAAAATATTCAAAATAATATTTTTCCGATTGGTCCATACCACCTACGGTAGTTCCGGAAATGAGTCCGGTCTCACAATCGTTGATGTCGGTTATTCCGGCTTGTGATACGGCTTCCTCTGCGGAAAGCATGGCCAATAGGGCCGTTCTTGATACGGCCGTTTCTTCGGCTATTCCCAATTTTACTTTTAATTGGGTATTGGTCATCCCTATTTCGCCTACCATGATATCGTTTTTGTGAACGGTATCTATTTTTGAAACTCTAGAAATGCCAAGTTTGCCAGAGACCAGCGCCTCATAGTTTTCCTGCACATTGTTCCCAATGGCGGAAATTGCTCCCATTCCCGTAATTGCTACGCCCTTGCACATATTAATTTGGAAGTATTATAGATATAGAATAAAAATACGAATCTTAGACTTAAGTGCGAATTCTGTATACCGCTTACGACCGATAGGTCGGTGTGCCAGGTAGCTTAAAAAACGAGGGATTTTTAGTTCGATCGGTTCGCCGCAATATAGGCGGCCATGGTATCGATAGACTCAAAAATCTTACGCCCTTCTTTCGGGTCGGCCAATTTAATGCCGTAATCTTTGTCGAGCATTACAATAAGCTCTAGCGCATCGATAGAGTCAAGACCAAGACCCTCTCCAAAAAGCGGGTCGTTATTTGCGATTTCGTCAACGGAAACATCTTCCAAGTTTAATTGCTCGATGATTTTCTCCTTCAATTCTTGTTTAAGTTCGCTCATTTTGTTCTGTATAATTTGGTCAGTTCTCCGGTATCATGGGGCAACAAACCTTTTTTAGCGATAACGTATAAAAACGCATCATATTTTCCTTTATCATAATCAACCCAGCCGCATAGTACTTCATCGGCTTTGCCCGTTTCTAGCAGATCATTGGCATAATCTGACAATAAATGGGGGTTAAACTCGGCAAATATAAAGAAACTATTTTCAGAATACAGTTTGTGGCGAATGCTAATTTCGCCCATACAGATATTTGGGAGGGTGTAGACGAATACGGCCGGACTGGCAAATGCGCCTGATCGGTCACTAATGGCGGCCTGGTGCTTACGGTCGGTGTCTAAGCTTGAGGCCTTATTTGAAAGCACAAGGGCGGTATTTTTTTCTTCCTGGTCTTTTAATAGCACCTCGGCACCCATAAAGGCCAATTTACTGAGGTTGTCCATTTTGAAGAACTTGGAATAGTCGGTTTCAAATTGTTTGTAAGCCGCTTTTATAAAGGCCGGAAACTCTTCGGAGGCATCGGAAAACAAAACTTTTCCGTTTCTGGAAATTTCTCCATTGGTTATGCGGCAATATGATTTTATATGGTAACCGGGCATATTCATGGATTGACTTTTTGAAAGATTGCCGCTGTATTGCAACCTCCGAAACCCGAAGCTGTCTTTAGAAAAACACTGCTTTCCTTGGCGGAGGTTTCTTGTATGATGTTCAAGGGTTGCGAAACGCCCAGCTCTTGAAAGCCAAGGGAGGCGAACAAAGTGTTCGAATGTAAGGAATACATGCCGATAATGGTTTCCAAAAGACCGGAAGCCCCTAAGGTATGCCCAAAATAGCCCTTTAAGCTATTTAGGGGGCTGTCTTGTATATGGGCCCGGTTAAAGGCAATGGCTTCCATTTCGTCGTTGTACATGGTAGCCGTACCGTGGGCCGAAATAAAATCTATGGCCTTGGGTGCTAGTTGGGCCTGGTCCATGGCCGACGTAATACTGCGATAAAGGCCCTCGCCCGTTCGGGAGGGTCCCGATATATGGTTGGCATCGTTGCACGAGGCTTCCCCGAGTATACGAACGGATGCATCAATGAGTCGGTCTTTGTCCTTGGTTACGAGAATACTGCAGCCAACTTCGCCTATATTGATTCCTGCCCGGGTCTTACAATACGGTCTACAGGGAGATTCGCTTAAGGCCTGAAACGAGTTAAAGCCCGATAAAATAAATTTGCTGACCAAATCTCCGGCAACCACGAATACGTGGTCATAGCGTTTTTGATGAATGAGGCGCTTGGCTACGGCCAAGGCTAAAACTCCCGAAACACAAGCATTGGATACTACTAAGGCTTCGTTTTTGAAGCCGAAAAAAGACTTTATTTTTTCTCCTAGTTCACTCAGGTAGGCCCTGTTTTCATCGAAAGGGCTGTCGGCATCCAAGACATCGATATTGCCTTTGGTAGTCGATATGATGAGTCCGACCCTGTCCGTTAGGGGGATACCCGATTTCTTAAGGGTGTCGGCCAAAGAGACCAAAAGGATTTGTTCGAGTCGGGTATAGGCTTCTTGGGGGTTGAGCTTCGAGAATGCCTCATGCACGCTTTTTTGGTCGATCAGGGAAGAGTAAAAAGGGTTGGGAAGCACGTCGGGGTCGTTCACCAAGGTGAGTCCGGATACTTCGTTCTTAATACCATTTATCGCGGCTGGGCTATCGAGTCCGTAAGCGGAAACAATATTGTTATGTGAGAGGTAAACACTATCCATCTAAAAGGCCTACTTTTTTCTTCCATTCCGCAAAAAATGGAGGAATTACCAATGAGAGTTCTCCACCCAATTCCACAAAGACCTGAACGGTCTCCCCGGTACAGACCACGGCCCCCTTAGGGTTGTAAATCTCATATTTGAAAATCATTTTAGCGGCGGCACAGTCAACATAGGTGGTTTTTATAGTGGCCACATCGCCATAGCTCAAAGGTAGTTTGTGCTCGCAGACCGATTTGACTATGGGGGTGGAAAAATTGTGGGCTTTTTGATCTAGGTACGAAATGCCATGGTGGCGTCCAAAGGCTTCGCGCCCATCTTCAAAATACTGAATATAATTGCCGTGCCAGACAATGCCCAATGGGTCCGTTTCCGCAAAACGTACACGTACCTCACTTGTGAAGCTAATTTCTTTTTTAGTTTTAGACGGCATTTTTTCTTTCGTTATAGATAATGGCAATGAGCGTTGTGATTACGAAAAAACCGAGTAAAAGCGATATTTCGGGGATAAGCTCAATAAAGGTTGCGTTGCGCAAAAATACATCATAAAATGCACTTAACCCCCAATTCATTGGTGATAGGTTAGAGAGCAACTGCATAAATTTGGGCATGGCAAAAACAGGGACCCAAACCCCTCCGATAGCGGCTAAGATGACCACAAAAGTGGCACCGAAAGGAGCCGACTGTTCTTGGGTCTTGGCAACGGTGCCCAGCAACAGGCCAAGGCCAACGGCCGCCAGACCTGCAAAGAAGGCCACCACGAACAAAAGGGGCAGTCTGCCCGAAACATCGAGTTTGGGAAGTCCTATTAGGGGGAAGAGAAAAATGCCCACGGCCAACATTAAGGCGAACTGCACCAAGGAAACGCCTACAAACACTATGGTTTTACCGCCAAGAACGGTGGCATACGATACGGGGTTCGTCCTCAATCGCACAAAAGTCCCTTGATTTTTTTCTTTGACCATATTAATGGCCAGGGGCAGAATGATGAAAAAGATGGCAAAAAGCGTCCATGCGGGAATGTTGTGCTGGGTAGAGTTCGGGATCAAGGCTTCTTTGTGCTTGCTGGGTACAATTTCGGTAAAGGTGATGAATTGCTCCGTCTCAAAGATTTCTTCCGAGGGATCGTCGGTCAACTGCTCTTGAAAGGCCTTGTAGATGGTCTCGGTCTCTATTTTTGAGATCATCTTGTCAATGTTACTGCGAACCGAGCTCTTGAACGATTGCTGCGTAGCCGGATCAAAGTAAAGTTTTACTTCCTTGGACTTGGCTATCGATTTAGGCTCGGGAATGCTTTCTTCGTTATCGCTGAATTTAGAAAGAATGCCGTCTACGTTCTCGTTGATTTTGACCTCGAGTTCCGACGATAGGTTTTCAGGTATGACAATGGCCAGTTGATAGTCGCCTTTAAGTACTTGTGCTTTGGCTTCCTCATCGGTAGCTGCCATATCCACTTGAAATAATTTGGAGTCGGCTAAACCCTGTAAGATGTCTTCCGATACTTTTCCCTTGTCAAGATCGACCAATAGGATCGGCAGTTTGGTCTCTTTTACGGACTTGAATGAATTGTCTTGAATGGTGGTGATAACGATCACCAATAGCAAGGGCATTAGAAATAGTACGGCCAAGCCCCCGATGTCGCGTGTTACGAGTAAAAACTCCTTGTATGTAGAGGCCCAAAGTTTATGCATGGTCACGTAGGGCTTTACCGGTTTTTGCCAAGAATACCTCTTCTAGGTGTTCGGCATTTTCTTCCTGGGCGATAAGTTCCTTGGGTTTGCCCAAACAAACCAATGTACCGTGGTCGATAATGCCAACGCGGGTACAAAATTGCTCTGCCTCGTTCAAGTGGTGGGAGGTGTAAATAATGGTCGTTCCCGAGGCATTCAATTCTTTTAGATAGGCCATGATCACATTTTTCGACTGCACATCTACACCTACGGTAGGTTCGTCTAAAAATAGTACTTTGGGTTTGTGCAGAATGCTCGATATAAGGTTGATGCGGCGTTTCATACCGCCCGAAAAGGCCTTTATTTTCTTATGGGCGAATTTTGATAGCCCCATGGTTTCAAGGTGCGAATTGATATCGTTCTTTAACGCTTGTCCCTTAAGTCCGTACATGCTTCCAAAATACACGAGGTTTTCATAGGCGGTCAGGGAAGGGTAGAGGGCATATTCCTGTGGAACGATGCCTATCAACTGCTTAAGTTGGTTCTTGTGCTCTTTGAAGTTCAATCCGTCGATCGTAAAACTTCCGGAAGTAGGTTTCAATAAAGAGCTCAACATAGAAATAAGGGTGGTCTTTCCTGCTCCATTGGGACCTAAAAGTCCGAAAATTTCCCCTTCCGCTATGGTCAAATCCAAATTCCGGACGGAAAAATCGTCGGCACCTTTGTACTTTTTTGAAAGATCGTTGATTTGGATCATGATGTCAAAACTAATCGAAAATTCTAAGATAAAGTCTTGTTTTTCCTTTTTAGTGAATCGGACTTCGGTCGATGCTAAATCGCTTTTTTCAATTTCTTAAAAAAGGCCGCTTCGCTATCGGCAATGGCATCTAGTTCATCAGCCACTTTGTTATAGGCATCGTCTTGGGCACTGCGGTTTTTGTAGATGCGGGATGCATTTACGGCAAAATCGCGCCAGTCGTCACCGATTTTGGTCATTTCCTTTGAAAGTTCCTTGAGTTTTTCGTTGCCGAGTACTTGGCTGGCCTCTTGTAGAAAAGCGGCGTAGATATAACGAAACCCACCGCCTCCGGTTCCTATCTCTTCTTGCATGCGAACGATTTGGCCCAAGTAGTGGTTGGCCGCCTTGGCCCCTTTTTTCTTAGGCCATTTGCGGATCAGTTTTGAGATTGTCTTTATGCCTTTATAGCCCACTATGGGTACGGGTGCCGTCATTTCTCGGCAGGTTTGTTTGATGCCTTTGATAATGGCATTTTTCAATTCCAATTCTTTAGGAAAGGCGGTCGGATAGTAAATATGGCCTTTAGGGGCAAAAGCGCCTTTGGCAAAACGCACTTTTTCCAGTTGCCTTTCGGTCAGGGTGGTGACCTGTTCCATGACGGGGTCGCTGATCAGGTAGTTTCCGTTTACCTTGCCGTAGACCACCAAATTGTGGGCGTTAAAGTGAAAGCGGTATTCGTCGGGAAAGTACAAGAGGTTGTAGACCCCTACCTGAAGTCCGACGGGATTGTTCTTTTGTAAATTTTCATCGAGCCGTGCCTTTGCCGTTTCGGGACTACTGAATTTTTCGCGCTTTATTTTTATGCCTACCCTCTTGGCAAATCGATTGAAAATAAGGCCTGGCATGGCCCGGTAGGTTACAACCGGCGCATGGTTGACCTTTAAAAAAGGGATGTAGCAGAACAATAGTCCCGACCCAATGCCGAAAACCATGGGTTCGCTCACCTCAAAACCATTGTGGCGCATTAAGTTGCTTACCACACCATTTTCGCAGTGCGCAGATTGTTTATGGGTAAATTCTATTTGCATGGTGATGTTTAAGAAATATGTTTCAGTTCTTCAATGCTGATTTCGAAGACATCGGCATACTTTTGAAGGGTTTTTTGGCTCAGTTTTTTAAAAATTTTGGGCTTAAAATGTCGCTTTACGCGCCATTGCCAGAGACCCACATAGCTCGATAAGATAGGGAGGTCCATTTTGTG
This sequence comes from Zobellia galactanivorans, assembly GCF_000973105.1. NCBI lineage: Bacteria > Pseudomonadati > Bacteroidota > Flavobacteriia > Flavobacteriales > Flavobacteriaceae > Zobellia > Zobellia galactanivorans. The sequence continues at coordinate 2,410,081 of NC_015844.1, forward strand.
AAGTTCCATATAGTATTCAATGGGGCTGGTCTCATTATTTTGAACGCGTTCTTTGGCCTTGGCAACACGCTCCTCGATTTCTTTTATGGCGTTGTTGAGTGCGATGGTCTTGGGGTCCCAGCCAGAACTAAGGGCTGTGGTATATTCGCCATTCTCGTCTACAGCATAGGTAAGTTCTTTGGTGTGGGCAGAATTTAACAGGCCTTTATCTTGTGGTACTTCTTCTTTTTTCACTGTTCGTTAATTTGGGGGATTATTAATTTTTCCCTCTTAAACTTCATGGATCAAAAAGTTCAAAGTACAAGCTACGATTAATTCTCCATTTCTGAAAGTTTCAGAAGCAATGGTGCAGCTGCTAAAGGCTTCGTTGTCATATCTTGAAATCAGTTCCCCTTTGGTCGTTATGGTTTCGCCTACTTTCGGTAGGGCAAAAACCTCGACTTTTTTTACGGCACTGATATAGCCAACGACCTTGTTTTTATTCCCGTCTTTGTCCTTGTCGTCAAAAAAGCTTTGTCCTACTATGGTAGCACAGGTTTGGGCCGCATTTTCAATGAGTCCGGTTTCCGATAGGTGTCCGTTTTTTACAAAAATGCACGAGGCTTCCACCTTAAAACAGGTCTCTACGGAGGTTTCGTCAAGATATGGGGTTACATTGGCCATGAGCATAGGCTCACGGTGCGGTAAAAAATTCTTGATATCTATGTTGGTCCGTGCTTCCAAATTAGTTTGCCAGTGCGGTTTTCATTTCACTTGATGCCAGTACTATACCTTCGCAGGTAACCGTGGCCGATACCATGGTAATTCCCATCATGTCGTGCAAGATCTCTACGGTGGTTTCCAATTCTTGGCCTACAAAGGGGAGGGCGTTTACGGTGGCCTTTTTTATGGCCCCGATATATCCGGTAGGTGCAGGTTGTTGGGCCAGATAAAATTTATAGCCCGTATGCAGGGCTACGGTCTGTGCCATGTTTTCTATAAGGCCGGGGGCCATAAAGCGTTTTTCAAAAACAAATAGATTGTCTGCGGGAACGACAAAGCCCGATATGATTTTCTTCTCTGAATAGTGAAGTAATTTGCCCACCATGATAAAGGGTGGTTTCTGCGGGATTAAATTCTGTAGAAACTCACTATCGATAAGGGGCGTTTTCAATAAGTTCATGCTAGCACACTGTTAAATAGGCATAGGTGTATGAAAAACGTGCGCTTTCGGGCACATGTAATAAAATTCTATCGCCCTTCTTCAATTTGCCCGATGCAACAAGTTCTTCAAGCATTAGATATATGGAAGCAGCGCCTACGTTGCCCACGTGTTCAAGGTTTAAGAACCATTTTTCCCAAGGCATCTCCACGCCTCGGTCTTTCATTTCGTCGTAGAGTCCTTGTTTGAAAAAATACGAGGAAATATGGGGAAGGTAGTAGTCGACGTCATCAGGACCGATACCGTGTTTTTCGTATACTTCTTTTAGGCAGTCGACCCCTTTTTTCAAGATGTTCTCCCCAAGTAGCTTTACGTCTTGCTTAATGGCGAAAACCGATTTCTTCGCCCAATCTTCAGGGGCAAATTCGCTCCAAGGTTTTAGCTCGCCGTTTTCAAGTTTTTCTCCGCCGGCATACATACAGGTTTCCATTTCAAAGGCGTACGAAAAGCCTTCCATCCATTCGATTTTTAATGGAGTGTCTCCCTTGGGTTCGTTTTCCACCAACATCGCTCCGGATCCGTCGGAAAGCATCCATCGTAAAAAATCTTTGTCGAAGGCGATCATGGGGTTTTCTTCCAAGGCCTTAAGGTGCTCGATTTCTTCTTGGTAGAAATCGGCCTTGGTCCAAGTCGAAACTTTTTCCGAACCGGTACAGACCGCATTGTTTACTTGGCCCACTTTTATGGCCATATAGCCATATTTTAGGGCGTTCATTCCTGAACAGCAAACTCCCGATGCCGAATTGATTTCCATGTTCCCGTTTTTCAATTCACCATGTACCATGGCGGCATGGGAAGGCAAAAGTTGATCGGGTGTAGAGGTGCCGCACGATAAAAGCTCTATTTGGTCTTTGCTGAAATTGGCGTCGCAAAGCTCTTCTATCGCCGCTGCGGTGAGCTGGGCATTATTATGGGTTACATTGCCGTTTTCATCAATGGCGTAGTACCTCTTTTTAATTTTGTTATTGCGTAGGATGATGCTTTTAGCCCTGGATTTTTGTCCGTCTATAAACCCTAATTTATCTTCAATTTGGTCATTTTCGACAGGGGAATTGGGCAGAAACTTGGATATTTTGGTAATGTAGGCGTTTTTCATGTGTCGGTCTTACTCCTTATAATCAACAGAGGCGTAATATTTGTTTTCCCTTTGGATTTTTCTGTACATAGGGATATAAGTGAGCAAAAATACAATAAAAACTATAGGTGCGATTATCCAAATGGCAAATATCAGGTAATAGTTGAACAAACGTAGCCATTTTTTTCGGGCAGGATCGCCTTGATTTCCCTTCTTTCTAATGAGATTGGCCCATTTTGAAAACAATAGGTTGCCGCGCTTGTCCATCTGAACCAGTAGGTTACTGATTTTTGATGCGTTTAAATCGTTCAGTTTTTCTTGTAGCGTAGAAAAATCGGAGGCCATAAGGGCTTCTTTGATCGGATGGCCAAATTTATCTGCCGAGGCTATGGTGTTTTTCGATACGCCGGGTTTGGGGAAAATTCCCCACATACGGTCTTTTTTCCCCTGGAGCATCCAGTACACGATGGTGATTACACTAACGTGGTTGGGACTTTTATCGACCAAGGCTATGTTTCCGACGAGTTTGGCGTTAAGGCCTATAAGTATTTTTTTCACCTTTTCTTGCGACATGGCCCACATATTACGTACACCGATGACCGTAATAACCGGAGTATCGTTCAATAGTGTTTTTGCGGCTTCGGAGGTTAAAAATGAATTTAAGGGAATGGAAGGCGAGAGGTACCATACTTGATGTCCTAAGATGACCAAATCGTATTTGCGCGATAAGACCGATGCATCTGGGGTATTGATTTCTGTGGGAATTTGAAGGAAGGCTTCCGGAAATACATCGAAAAACCTTTCCTTTTTCCATGGAAACCCATAAGGGGTTTTAGGAAGGATCTGATGATAGGTAATATTGATTGATTCTTGTTGTAAGGGGGATATTACGGAGTCTATAATGGACCGTAGCTGGCCGGTCTGGGAGTAATATACAACGAGTACTTCTTTCATTTGCTTTCGGTTATAGGATGGTCATTGAGCAATAAATGATTCACGGGTACTTTAGGGATAGTTCAAATATCTTATTTATTTGTCTTATCTCCCCAAAAATCAAAATAATTAAACCATTGTAATGGATATTTGGCAATGATCCATTCGAGGTTGTCGGTATATTTTTCAAGTAAGCCTTGGGCGTCGCCGCGTTTTACTTCGGCGGTTCTAGCATATAGGTGATAGTGTTTTCGCGATTCTTTCATTACGTAAACGAACAAGACGGGAACCTTTAAACGTGAAGCCAGTAGGTAAGGGCCTAGCGGAAATTTGGCGGTGGCCCCTAAGAGCTGTTGTTCTAAGAATTTGGATCCTTCAATATATCGGTCGCCCGTAAAACAAACGAGTTCGCCATTGGTCAGGGCGGTGTGTATTTCAAAGATATGCGACATATCTTCTTTTATCAAGATAAGCTTGATGTTCGATTTAGAAGTAACACTCTCCATGTAGGCCTTGATCTCTTCGTGCTCTTGGTCCCAAGTAACCAGGTTGATCGAAGAAAAAGCATTTACATCTTGTAGAAAAAATTCGGCGACCTCGAAATTTCCGATGTGGGCGCTTAGTAGAATGCCTCCTTTTTTTTCGGAAAGCAGTTGCTCGATCTTTTCTATTCCGTCAAACTCATAAGTGAACCGATCTCGAAGACCGGCCGATATAGCGGCTTTGTCAATAATGGTCTGGCCAAAAATGTAGTAGCTTCTGTAGATATTGAAAAGACTCTTTAGGGTCGAATGCCCCAGTCTCTTATGGAAGTAATAAAAAATAGACCTGGTGCTGTCAACGGAAAAGATGCAGTAGTACAAGACCACAAAATGCAGAAGTAGGTATGAAGCTCCCAGCCCCAGTTTTTTGATAAAGAAAATATAGATTCTATACCCTAAAACGGTGCCTTTGGACTTTCCTTTCCATTCTGTTGCCATTTTAGGATTTTCTCAGGGGAATATCAGTGAAGTTTGCGCTCTATCAGGTCGTAAAAGTTTTGTAGGGTGGTGACATTTACAAAGTCTTCACCTACTAATTTTACACCAAAATTACTCTCAACGGCTACTACAAGGTCAACAAAGTCTAAGCTGTCTAGACCTAGGGTGTCTTTAAGGTTGGCGTCGGCAGCGATTTCCTCTTCCTCGACTTCAAACTCGTCGATTAGGAAATCATCTATTTTTTGTATTATAAGTTCTTTGGTCATCACCATCTTTCGCTAGCATTTTTTTAATATCAAAGCGGAGTTTGTACCACCAAACCCGAATGAATTTGACAAAAATACGTCAATTTTTTTATTTAACGTTTCCTTAACTATGTTTAATTTCGCCGCATCTTCATCAATGTTGTCAAGATTGATGTTGGGGGCGACAAAAGAATTTTGCATCATGATCATTCCGTAAATGACTTCACTTGCACCTGCCATCCAGCACTCATGGCCGGTCATCGATTTTGTTGAGCTTATGGGCGGATTGTGTTCGCCGAAGACTTCGTATATGGCTTTTGCCTCGTTTGCGTCACCTACCGGTGTTGATGTGGCATGGGCGTTTACGTAATCTATGGCAGAGGCTTCAAGACCTGCATCTTGCAAGGCATTGCGCATGGCCCGCGAGGGGCCGTCAACGTTTGGTGTCGATATATGTCCTCCGTTCGATGAAAAACCATAGCCGATGATTTCGCCTAAAATGGGTGCGCCCCTTTTAACGGCCGACTCGTAACTTTCCAAGATTAGGGTCGCTCCCCCGCCACTGGGTACCAATCCGTTCCTGGCCTGGTCGAAAGGTCTTGAGGCTTTTGTCGGGTCGCCTTCGCGTGTGGCAAAAACCCCGAGTCCGTCAAAACTGCCCATGGCCAATTTGTTTATTTCTTGGGCCCCGCCCGTAATGATACAGTCTTGTAAACCACTTTTGATAAGGTGGTAGCCCATGCCGATGGCATGAGATCCACTGGCACAGGCGGCACTAATGGTAAAGTTGACGCCCCTTAGCCTGAATATGGTAGACAGGTTCATGGTAATGGTAGAGTTCATGGCTTTGAAAATAGCCCCTGAACCTACCAAGGTAGTGTCTTTCTTTTCGCGTAAAATATCGGTAGATTCTACTACCGATCTTGCGGTGCTATCATTGCCGTAAATAACACCAACTTCATTTTCGTCAAAAAAATGATCTTCTATTTGGGCATTTTTTAGGGCTTCAATGGTCGCCATGTAGGCGTATTGGCCTTCTTCCCCGAGACTAAGGCGCTGTCTTCTCGACAGTAGTTTCTTTAGGTTGGGTTCTTCTACCTTGCCGGTAAGAGGGGAACGGTATCCAAAGCTAAGGCGTTCTTCATCTATAGAGATGCCCGACTTTCCCTCGAACAGGGAGGTCTTTACCTCGTCAAGATTCTTGCCAATGCAAGAATAAATACCCATACCCGTGATTACGACTCTTTTCATTGCCCCTTACTGTAATTTTATGAATATATACCGCCGTTTATATTGATGACCTCACCTGTAATATAACCCGATTTTTTTGAAGCGAGAAAAGAAACTACGTGTGCTACTTCTTCGGCTTCTCCGAACCTGTTCGCGGGTATCATCCGTTTTAATTCCTTTTCGTCAAGGTCGTTCGTCATGTCGGTTCGTATGAAACCTGGTGCAACGGCATTTACAGTAACGTTTCTTTTTGCGATTTCTTGTGCCAATGCCTTGGTGGCCCCTATGACCGCGCCTTTGGCCGCGGAATAGTTGGTCTGTCCGGGGGTGCCCTTGAGGCCGGATACGGAAACCATGTTGATGACGCGGCCGTATTTGTTGACCAAAAGCTTTTGAATGAGGTGGTTGGTTACATTGAAAAAACCGTTCAGGCTAGTGTCTATGACCTTGGACCAGTCTTCGTATTTCATCCACATGAACATACCGTCCTGCGTGATTCCTGCATTGTTCACGATGACCTCAATGATATCGTTTTCGTGGGTTTGGTGCCAATTGTCCAAAGCCGATTTGACCGCTTCTGCGTCGGTTACGCTAAATGGTAGCAATTCACCCTTTCCCCCCGCTTCCTCTACAAGCTTAAGGGTTTCTTCGGCAGCTGCCTTATTGCTGTTGTAGTTGATAAGAATTTGGTAATCGAGGTCTTTGGCCAGTTGAATGCAAACTGCCCGTCCTATTCCCCTAGAGCCACCGGTTACCAGTGCGTATTTTTGTTTTTCCGCTTTCTTTTCTTTCATTTAAGTTATATATGTTTTGAACACTTACTGAACGGTTGGGCATACCTTGGTCGTTCGGCTAGTTTTAATTAAAACTAGCGAAATTTAGTAGTTAAAAAAAGGAATGTTTTTATTTGACGGATACAAAGGGTTCGGCGTTCTGAAACCATTTGTCGCCCAATAATTGCCCCTGTTCGTTAAAATATCCCCAGCCTTTTTTTGATTTTACCCGGGCCAGGCCATTGACAAAACCTTTTTCTTCAGATCCTTTTAGAAAGGCAAAATTCCCTGAAATACCGTATTCCATAGGAATGATGACCTTGCCAGAGGTGTTGATAAACCCCCAGGCCTTGTCCTTTACGGGAGCAAAACCGTTTGTTGAAAATACTTCGGCATCGCGGAATTGGGGCTCAATGACCATTTCGCCCTTTTCGTTGATGTATCCCCATTTTTTGCCGATGGCAACAGGGGCCAAACCGAGGGAGAAGGCCCTGGCCTTATCGTATTTTGGTTCTAATACCCATTCTCCTTTGCTATTTACAAAACCCGTTTTTTTGGTGCGGGAGGCGTAAGTGAGTTTAGAATCTCCATGAAAGTTGTAGACCTTGTCGGCGTTGTCGATAGGGTTAAAGCTTCCGTTGTGGATGATGCCAAAGGTGCCATCTTTTTTTCCGTAAACACCGGCTTCCTTATATGTGTTTCCTATTTCTTCGTATTCTACGGGTATGACCACTTTCCCCGAAGTGTTTATCATGCCCCAAAGTTCGCCCTTGCTCACTTTGGCGTGGCCATTCCTGAATTTCTTTATGGCGTCGTAAGTAGGCTCTAGAATGAGTTGGCCGTCAGTGCCTAAGAGACCTATTTTTTCTCCTGAACGAAAAAGGGCGACTCCTTCTTCAAAATCGTAATACTTTTCGCTGGCAGGGGTTTTTAATTCTTTGCCCGAGGTGTCGATGTAACGCCATTGGTCATCTTTCAGTACCAAGGCAAGTCCTGAATTGAACATTTTTACCCTGTCGTATTCAGGTTGGATCACAAATTTTCCCGAAATGTCTATGTAGCCCCATTTGTCGTCTTGAAGTGCTGCGGCACGTCCATCGGAAAAGCTATCCGCTTTATCAAATTGAGGTTCGATTACGTATGCTCCCGTTTTGTCGATGAAACCGAATTTTCCATTTTCCCTGACCAAGGCATACTCTTGTGCAAGAAGAGTCGATGAGTTGATAAGGAGTACCAATAAAAATGCTAATGTTTTCATTTTACTTCTTTGTTTTGATGGTTAATAATATAGTTCTTCACTTGATTTACATAAGGATACATTACAATGTCTTCCTTAAACGGGGGAACTATTTTACGAACTGCATCGTACATCATTCTTGTCTTGGACGAAACCTTGTCTTTAAGGTCAAGGTATTCTATGGCCTGTACGACCGTGATCATTTCTATGGCAAGTACCTCAAAAGCATTTTCGATAACCTTTTTGGTGGTATTGGCCGCATTGGTGCCCATGCTGACAATGTCTTGGTTGTCGTTGTTGTTCGGTATACTATGAACGTACATGGGGTTTGACAGCATTTGGTTTTCGGCAGTGGTCGAGGTGGCGGTGAACTGTACCCCTTGCATGCCGAAGTTGAGTCCCAAGGTGCCTAAATTTACGAAAGGAGGCAGAATATCGTTGAGTTTTGAGTTTAAGAGATAGTTAAGTTGTCTTTCGGCCAACATGCTCATTTTGGTGACTACCAGTTTGAGTTTGTCCATTTCCAAGGAGATATAGTCGCCGTGAAAATTGCCGCCATGGTAGACGTGTTTTTTCTCTACATTGACGATGGGGTTGTCATTGGCTGAATTGACCTCCTCTATAAGTACGCTTTCAACATTGTTGAGTGTGTCTAGTACGGGCCCTAAAATTTGGGGTACGCAACGTAGGGAGTAATACTCCTGTACTTTTTCCTCAAAAACGGATACCCCATTGTTGTCTACGTATAAGTGGTGTTCCCTTTTTCGTGTAAGGGTACTGTCTTTTAGGTGGCTTCGCATAGCACGTGCAATCTCGCGCTGGCCTTTATGTCTTTTGGTGTGGTTCAGGTCTTCCGATAGGTGGTCGTCATAGGCCTGAACGATTTCGTTGATGGCGGAAGAGCAGCATATGGCCCACTCCAGCAATCTTCGCGTATAAATGGTATTGACGATTCCGATGCCTGTCATTACCGAGGTTCCGTTGATTAGGCCAAGACCTTCCCTTAGTTCTACCTTTATCGGGGTGATGTTGAGTTCTTTGAAAACTTCTTCGGTCGGTCTTTTGACCCCTTTGTAGAAAACTTCGCCCTCACCGATAAGAACCAGGGCCAAATGGGCCAATTGAACAAGGTCGCCACTGGCGCCCACGCCTCCATGTTCGTATATGAGTGGAGTGATGTCTTGATTGATCAAAGTGGTCATAACCTCCAATACCGAAGGGTGTACGCCTGAATTTCCTAGGCTTAAGGTATTCAATCGGGCCAGCATTGCCGCTTTTACGTATTTTGGGGGTATCGGATTGCCCGTGCCGGAAGCGTGACTTCGGATCAGGTTGTATTGCAGCTGAATGGTTTCAGAATCCTTTATTTTGTACTGGGCCATGGGCCCGAAACCGGTGTTCACCCCATAGATTACTTTGTTCTTTGAAAACTCTTTTAGGAAATCAAAACTGTCTTTTACGGTCTTGATGACTTTTTCGTCTATTGATATTGGCTCGTTTTTAAAGATGGTTCTGTAGAATTCTTCAATTCCCAACGTTCCTTTTATTTTCGTCATCTATGGTTGATTCTATGAGGTATTTGTAATATTTTAGTGACGTCTTCAAATAAGACTCCTTAAGCTAAAATTAGCGATTTTGGATTGCAAATTTATAATAATTAGTGAATCAATGTCTTAATTTAGCAGACAATACGCTTCTTCAGGTCATGTATCTTCATTTTATGGAGGTCATAAACCATAGGAGCCTCATATAAAAGTGATGCATATGCAACAGGAAAAGGTTGATGTTTTGATAATTGGGGCGGGACCGTCGGGTTCGGTGGCTGCCGCATACCTCCATAAACAGGGGTTAAATGTGAAGGTCGTGGAGAAGGGTAGATTCCCTCGTTTTGTCATAGGGGAGAGTTTGATTCCGCGTTGTATGGATCATTTTGAGGCCGTGGGCCTGTTGGATTGTCTAAAGGCCATGAATTTTGAGGTAAAGGACGGTGCCCGATTTATAAACAATAAAGGGGTGGTCTGTAATTTTGACTTTAGTAAAAAGCATGGGGACGGCTGGGATTGGACATGGCAGGTGCCCCGGGCCGATTTTGATAAGGCCCTGACCGATGAGTTGCAGTCTTGGGGTGTTGATATTGCTTTTGAACACGAGGTGACAACGGTTAGTTTCGCTGAAGACGGATCATCGGTGACCACGGTCAAGGACATCGATGGAAACGAATCTAGCGTTCAGGCCAAGTTTATTGTTGATTCCAGTGGTTTCGGTAGGGTTTTGCCACGGTTGTTAGATTTGGAGAAGCCTTCCAAAATACCACAACATTCCTCCATATTTACCCACGTAAAAGATGTTAACCGCCCTGAAGGTAGGGAGGGAACCATGATTACTTTTGATGTCATCGATACCCATACCTGGTTGTGGGTCATTCCGTTTTCTAACGGATATACGAGTATCGGTTTTGTCGGGAAATCGGAACATCTGGAGTCGTTGGAAGGAAGCAATACCGAAAAACTTCAACAAATGATGAAGCTGTCGAGCTATTATTTCGATCGGTTCGATGGAGTGGACTACACATTTGAGCCTCGAATGATAAGGAACATAGCGAAGTCGGTAAAACAACTTTACGGAAATGGATTTGTGCTTACTGGTAACAGTGCCGAATTCTTAGATCCCGTATTTTCTTCCGGGGTGACCTTTGCCGTTGAGTCGGCCCATCTGGCGGGACAGTTAATAGCGAGGTCGATTAAGGGGGAAGAAGTGGATTGGCAAACGGAATATACCGACTATATGCTGGAAGGGGTAGATGTCTTTTCGACCTATGTGGCGGAATGGTATACCGGAAACCTTCAGACCATATTCTTTCACAATAAAGAGAATGAAACCATAAAAGAACAGATTTGTGCAGTACTGGCCGGATATGTTTGGGATAAGAGCAATCCGTTCGTGAAAAACCATAACCGATTGGTCAAGACGGTGGCCCATATAGCGAAGATGGAGGAGCAGACCAGTGAAGAGCATAGTTAGATACCATTGTGGCTTGTTACTTTCTTGTGTAATAATTCAAAAGTTTTGGAATCTAATCAAAAATAACTTAAAATAAGGGGGTGGTAGCTCTGTGGCGGAAGTGGTTTGTTTTGCAGGCGCCCGTTTGTAAGGAGGCCCCATTGTTCAGGCGGTTGGTATAATACGGGAAAGGTTTGTCATGGCACTTATGTTTTTGGAATTGGATTTTTTTCATAGTAATATCCCTAGGTCAATATTTTTGTTTTTGTACGTGATAAATTTTGTTTTAGGCGTATATTCGTGTAAAATTTGTATTATTAAACTTACAAATTAGTTTTAATTACTGAATCATATAAATGTCATTACTCCACATAATCCATCGACTAAAAGAAGTGAATACCCTCACCAAGCACGAACAGCTTGTACAAGGCGTTTTGGAGGCTTTAAATACCGGCGAACTTTCGGTCGGAGATAAACTGCCATCGATCAATAAAATGGTGGGTGATGTGGGCTACGCCAGAAAAACCATCGTAAAAGCTTACGAAGAGCTAAAGGAAAGGGGGCTCGTAGAGTCAAAAAAGTTAAAGGGGTACTTTATTATCAGTGACGAGACCAAGGTGACGCTGAGAATCGCCCTCTTGTTGTTTTCGTTTCAACGTTTTCAAGAGGAATTCTATAATGCCTTCAGGAAGGAATTGGGCAAGCGGTACCAGATCGATGTCTTTTTTCATCATAACAACGTATCGGTTTTTGAAACCATATTCAATAATATAAAAGGAAAGTACGGTATGTACGTAGTGGCCCCTATGCCTGATTTAAGCATACGGCCGTTGCTTGAAAGCATAGACCCCCAGAAGTTATTGATCGTTGACCGATATTTTCCAATGCCCGAACAGTATTCGTACATCTCCCAAGAGTTTGAAGAGAATACCCTAAGTAAGTTGGTAGAGCTGCTTCCTAAGATTAAAAAATATAAGCGCTTCGTTCTCTTTTTTGCCAATGACAGGGATTATCCCGATGGTATTTTCAAGGCGTTTCAAAGGTTTGTTTCCGAATACGGGATCAATGGAGTGGTTGAGGAAGACTATGAGGCGGGCAGTCTTGAAAAAGGAACTTTGTACTTTTGTGTAAGTGATACTTCCTTATGGGAGCTTGTTCGCGATTGCCATAATTCCAATATGGCTATCGGTGAAGATATCGGTATCTTGTCACATAATGACCATGTGGTCAAAGAAATCGCTTTTGGAGGAATTACCACCATTTCTACGGATTTTAAGGATATGGCTACAATGGCCGCGCAGCATATAAAAAACAATATGGTCTCGCAGGTCATGGTCACATCAAAACTCTTTAAGCGTAAATCCTTATAACTTCATTTGATTAGTGGTTTCGGTTTGATATAGCCAAGGCCGATTTATTTCCGATTTAATAATTTTTCCCCGCTAGATTGAGTATTTCTCAATTTTAGCGGTTTTTTTTGTTTTTGGTATTTAAAAAATACTTATTTTTGTGACAGTAGCATAAAGTAGCATAGATTATGTTTATTTTGTTAAACTTTTGAACATCAAATCCTATAAATTTTTGCTTTATTAAAAATAAAGGGGTTAAATTGGTATATATTGTCATTTAAGGGTGATTGTGTGATAATATGGTCGAAAGGCTTTTTGGTGTTTATTAACATATTTAAAGTAACAAAGGATAAAGGAAAAATTACTAACTCAATTAATTACTAACTTAAACTACTCATTATGAACCAGAACTTTAAGAGATTAAACAGGGTTCGATCACATGGTTTCGTGCTCGTGGCCTTGTTTTTCTTCAGTGTGACATCGTTGTGCGCACAAACTACAATTTCAGGTACTACCTCTGACGAGCAGGGTGTATTGCCCGGTGTAAACGTCTTGGTAAAGGGAACCACTGTAGGAAGTGTCTCCGATTTTGATGGAAATTACAGTATAGAGGTGCCCGATGGTGGCTCTACCCTGGTTTTTTCCTATGTGGGCTATTCCAAGCAAGAAGTGACTATTGCTGGTCAAACCACAATTAATGTTGTTATGTCTGAAGATGCACAAACCCTCAGTGAGGTGGTTGTTGTAGGATATGGTACACAACGAAAGGCCGATCTTACCGGTGCTGTAGGGTCACTTAGCAGTGCGGAAATCGTATCTAAGCCGATTACCAGTCCGGATCAAGTGCTTGCAGGAACACTGTCGGGGGTGAATATTACCAATAGGAGTGGGGATCCTGGTGCTCCTATCAATGTGCGTATTCGCGGTATAGGTACCCCAGGGGTAAACGATCCCTTATGGGTGATCGATGGTGTGCCCATCGTTCAGACCAGTAACATTACCGTTAATACCTCTTCTACTACAGACTCTAATCCGCTTGCAGGTATAAACCCGAGTGATATTGAGTCCATTGACGTTTTGAAAGATGCGGCTTCGGCGGCCATTTATGGTGCTAGGGCGGCAAATGGGGTTATTATAGTAACGACCAAAAGAGGTAAGGCCGGTGATGCCAAGGTTAATTATGACGGCTATACCTCCTTTAGTCAGATAAGAGATCGTTACGATGTTTTGGATGTGGAGCAATACATCGATATTCAGGGTCAATTGGGGCGTGATGTATCCGAGTTTAGTGGCGCTGGATTTGTTGATTGGCAAGATGCCATATTCAAAACAGGTTTTGTTCAAAACCATAACGTTACGGTAAGCGGGGGTAGTGAAAATGCCAACTATTTGATATCGGGAGGTTATTTGAATCAAGACGGTATCGAGTTGGCTCAAGGATTCGAAAGATATTCGTTTAAAGCGAACTCCGATATTAAAGTGGGGAAAAGATTGCGTTTCGGACAATCTTTGTTAATAAGTCAAACGGATCGTTTGGTACAAAGTGAGGGGGCCTTCTTTTCAGGGTTCAATTCGGCCTTGAACGCCCCTTATTATAAAATTTACGGAGATGGTCCTTTTGGTTATAACCTAGAAAATCCGGAAACTAGTGGTGATGGAACCGGAGCTAACTATGTCATGAGAAATGATACTAGGCTTAACAGTACCACGATCCGAAACCGAAAGGTCCTAGGTAATTTCTATGGGGAACTTTCCATTCTTGAAGGCTTGAAATTGCGCGCTTCATTAGGTTTGGATTATAACGTGGGACGTGGTGAATATTACCAGGCCGCCACGGATTATGCAGGGAACAATCCAAGACAATCGCTATTGGTGTCATCGCGTCCTGTTGAATTGACGCTTACGCCTTCTACAACCTTGTCTTACGATAAGACCTTTGGCAGCGATCATAATATTTCGGCCCTTTTCGGGTTTGAGCAAACCGAGTTTCGATTTGATAAGGTGAGACTTCAGGGGCGTGATCTTTTTAACCAGAATTTTGCTGGTACGGGATCTACGGTTTCTGGTGCCAATGAAGCCGATAATTGGGTTTTGCAAGGATGGTTAGGTCGTTTGAGCTATAATTTTCAGGGGAAATATTTAGCGACCTTCAACGTTCGTAGGGATGCAACTTCAAGGTTTGCCCAAGGTAATAGAGATGATTATTTTCCATCGGTTTCCGCTGGTTGGAGAATCTCTCAAGAAGAATTCTTTCCGCAGGAAGGTTTTGTAGATGATTTAAAGGTTCGTGTAGGTTGGGGGCAATCCGGTAACCAGTTTACAGGGTTGAACTTTGCATACCTACTGGCGTTGAACAATAATATTAGATACGTGGTAGGGGATAGTCAAGATACGAAGATCGCACCTGCACCCACGAATTTTGCGAATAGGGACCTTAAATGGGAAACGAGTACGCAATTGGATGTAGGTATCGATGGGGCGTTTATGGGCGGAAAGCTGAATATGACCGCTGATTACTACAGTAAGGTAACGAGTGATGTTTTGTTGGGGCTTCCGGTACCGTACGTATCAGGCTTCTTCTTGCCTGTAGATGCGAACGTTGGTGAGATCAAGAACTCCGGTGTGGAATTCTCCGTGAATTACGGCGATGAAATAGGGGATTTTAGTTTCAACATCGGGGCCAATATTACCACGGTTAAGAACGAGGTTACGGATTTAGGGGAAATCGATCAGATCATTACTGGTCTAGGAGGTCCTGATACACACCGTACTATTGTTGGGGAGAGCCTAGGACATTTTTACGGCTATAAGACCGATGGTCTTTATCAAAATGATGCTGAGGTTGCGGCCGCGTTGCCAGATGCCAACGGCACCCCATCTCCTGGAGACATTCGTTTTGTAGATGTCAATGGTGATGGCAAGGTAGATTCAAACGACAGAACCTATTTGGGTAGCCCTTTCCCCGGGTTTTTCTATGGGTTTAATTTTCAGGGCGAATATCATGGCTTTGATTTTTCTGTTAACTTCAGGGGTGTCGGTGACCAGCAGGTGTATAACCAAGCACGTACAAGCTTGGAAAGCTTGGATGGGGCAAATAATTTTAGTACGCAGGTGCTCGATCGATGGACGGGAGAAGGGACTACCAACTCAAGCTCTCATCCAAGGTTGGTAAGAAACGATCCCAATGGTAACAACCGTTTTTCTGACCGTTGGGTTGAAGACGCCGGTTACCTACGTATTCAGAACATACAGTTTGGGTATAGCCTTCCTGCGGAAAAGTTGAAAGGCTGGACAGGTGACTTTGTTTCTAGAATGCGATTTTATGTAGGGGTGCAAAATTTGGCCACTTTTACCAAATATTCAGGTTTTGATCCCGAGGTGGGGCGTACCCAAAGTTTTCAAAAAGGTGATTTTACATTGGCTAGCGGTCAAGACGGAGGCGCTTCTCCATTGCCGAGAATTGTACAATTGGGTTGGTCCGTTACATTTAATTAGAATCATACTTTAGTTCACTTAATATAAAATATAGCTATCATGAAAAAATATATAATACTTGCCAGTGTGCTCTTCGCACTTTCGTGTGGAGAGAAAGAACTGGATCTTTTGCCTTTGGATAGGGTTACCGCGGATACTTTTTATAAAACGCGGGGAGACTTTGATGGGGCTATTTTCGCTTCCTATTCTTCTATTCAGGATTTATGGGGTATCAGCGCAGAAACCTTGGGGGAGAACGGAGAGTATTGGAAAATTTCCGTAGTCATTAGCGATGATGCGGAGGCCGATACCGAAGTGGGTGACGCAGTGTCACAAGACATCGATAAACTTCTGATTCGATCTAGTGATGTTCCTTATGGAGCTGCCTACACCCAAATCTACGAAGGAATCTATAGGGCTAACCTAGTTCTGGAAAACTTAGAGGGAGAGAACGAGTTGTCGGAAGAAGATAAAACCATTATTGGGGCCGAGGCCAAATTCTTAAGGGGATGGTTTCACTTTCAGGCCTTGAAAATGTTCGGTACACCGCCATTGGCCATAGAAGTTAAGACCGATCTTAATGATCTGGCACTTCCTAACGCAACTCAAGAAGAATTGTATGCTTCGATATTATCGGATTTGGCTGATGCCGCCGCCGGTCTTCCAGAGGAATGGGATGGTTCCAATACGGGAAGGGCTACTTCTTGGGCCGCCAAATCGTATATAGGCAAGGTCAATGTTTGGAAAGAAGATTGGCCTGCGGCCATTACTGCTTTGGAAGATGTGGTTCTTAGGGGGCCTTATATGTTAATGCCGGAGTATAGCAATAATTTTAGCCACTTGTTTGAAAACAACGCGGAATCTATTTTTGAAATTCAGTTCGGCGGACCATTTTCCGATGATAATATTTGGGTGTTCGATGATACCCACTCTGAAAATTTCAAGGCTTCGCAAGGTACGACCCGAAGCTATCATTGGGGGGCTGCAAATGGGGCACCTGGAGGGAAAAGAGGCTGGTTTATACCTTCTGAAGACCTTCTGAACGCTTATGAGGCGGGAGACTCTAGGTTGGAAACTACCATCTACCAAGAAGGTGAAGATTATTATGTTTGGTCAGCAAATTCAGTAGTTACCGAACCATATGATCCTGAATGGTCTTCAAATGGTCTTAGCGCCAAAAAGTATTTAGGAAAGGAAAATGCAGTTGGGGCCAATAGGTCTCCGAATGGTGCGGCCGACTTTAACAATGAAAGATGGTTCAGGTTTGCAGAGCTAAAATTGCTCTATGCTGAAGCTTTGATACAGGGCGGAGGCGATGTTGGTCTGGCCTTCGATGAGATCGATGACATCCGAGAGCGGGCAGGTTTAGGTCCTGTTGATCGCGGTTTAGATCCTATGGGTGCGCTAATGCAGGAAAAACGAGTTGAGTTGGCCTTGGAGCCGCACAGGTATTTCGATATAGCCAGATGGGGTATCGGAGCCGATATTTTTGGTGCCGCATGGGATGATAAGTTCAATGTGCTTCCTTTTCCGCTAACAGAGATAGACCGTTCAAAAGGATTGCTAAAACAGAATCCAGGATATTAATCAGTCTTTCTAGGGGAGTCCCTAAAAAAAATTAATTTTACTGAAAGGAATCCAATTCTGAGTAACTCCTAGATTGGGTTCCTTTCTATTCATAGGCATTTTTTAATTTCTTTCATGTTGGTCGGGTCTAAAATAAGGTTGTTCTGTCGTGTTCTCTTTACGTTTGCAGCATTGGTTCTTATATCATGTGCTGATGCAAAAAAGGATGCCTTGTTCAGGTCGATAGCGGCATCCGAATCAGGGCTGACATTCGAAAATAGGCTGCAATTACGCGATTCCCTTACCATACTCGATTTTGAGTACATGTACAATGGGGCCGGGGTGGCGATAGCCGATTTTGATTTAGATGGGCTACAAGATATATATTTTACCGGCAATATGGTCAGTAATCGACTGTACCGTAATCTGGGCGGTTTTAAGTTCGAAGATATTACCGAGGCCGCTAACGTAGGTTCTGCAAACTGGTCGAACGGTGTGGCCATAGTTGATATCAACCAAGATGGCTATCCTGATATTTATGTATGTAGGGCGGGGCCGCGGGGCGCGAAAGATGAAGATATGGCCAACTTGTTGTTCGTTAACAATGGTATGGAAAATGGCAAACTGTTTTTTACCGAGGAAGCCCAAAAATGGGGCTTGGCAGACACGAGTTATTCCGTGCAGTCGGTTTTTTTCGATTATGATGGTGATGGCGACTTGGATATGTATCTATTGAACAACGCACTGGTCGATTTCAATAGAAATACGGCAAGACCTAAGGATAAGGCCGATAAAGTTCCTTCGGTAGACAAACTCTATAGAAACGATAGTGGTAAAAAAACTGAAGGGAAACCGGTGTTTACCGATGTTTCCTTGGAATCGGGTATCTTAATTGGGGGCTACGGTCTTGGTGTTGAGGTCTGCGATATCAATGAAGACGGTTGGCCCGATGTATACGTGTCCAACGATTTTCTTACCGACGATTTGCTTTATATCAACCAGAAGGACGGAAGCTTCAAAAATGAGATAGCCTCTTATTTCAAACATCTTACATTTAATGGTATGGGCAATGATATTGCCGACATCGATAATGATGGTAATATGGATGTAGTGGTTCTCGATATGCTTCCTCCCGATAATAAGCGTTGGAAATTGACCATGATGGGCAATAATTATGATCAGTTTAGGACTAGGCTTGATTATGGGTATCAACCACAATACATCAGAAACACCTTGCAGCTCAACAACGGCAACGGTTCGTTTAGTGAAGTCGGGCAACTGGCGGGAATCGATGCTACGGAATGGAGCTGGAGCGCCTTGTTCGCCGACTTTGATCAAGACGGACTTAACGACCTTTGTATTACCAACGGCTACCGGCAAGACATCACCAATCTTGATTTTATGGTCTACGGAGACAGGGTACTTACCATGGGAACCGAAGAGGCCAATAGAAAAAAGCGCATTGAAGAGCTGAACAAACTGCCCGGGATAAAAGAAACGAACTACTTTTTTAAAAATACGGGAAACTTAAGCTTTGAAGACCAATCGGAAGAGGTCGGTTTTGATTCGCCTACCTATTCCAACGGTATGGCTTATGCCGATTTAGACAATGACGGTGATTTGGATTTGGTCATAAACAATATTGACGATCCGGCCGGATTATATGAAAATACGATTTCTTCGGAAATGAATAGGTATATCAGGTTTAAGTTCAAAGGCCCTCAAAAGAACAAACAGGCTTTAGGTAGCCAAGTGGAGGTTTTTTATGATGATAGTATACAGAAAAAGTATTTCACCCCTTATCGCGGATATTTGTCGACCGTAGAACAAGCATTGCATTTTGGGGTGGGACAATTGAAAACATTGGACAGTGTAAAGGTGATTTGGCCCGATGGCAAGATGCAAAAACTTGAAAATATTTCAACAAATCAAGAGCTGGTATTGGCCTATGAAGATGCAGAAGAAACAAAACCAAATTCACGGGTTCCTGCATCGGGTACATGGTTCCGGTCTGTCGATAGCATCGGTCTTGATCGCTTACATGTCGAAAACGATTTTGTAGACTTTAAGGTTCAGGCGTTATTGCCCCATATGCACTCTAGAAACGGACCCGGATTGGCCGTGGCCGATAGTAATGGCGACGGCTTGGAGGACCTCTATATGGGCGGGGCTAGGGGGCAGGCCGGAGTATTGATGCTACAGGAAAAGGGCTCCTTTACCTCCTATGAATTTGAGGAAACGGAACATGAAGATATGGGCGCCCTGTTTTTCGATGTGGATAATGACGGGGACCAAGATTTATACGTAGTGAGCGGAGGGTCTTCCTTCCCGGTGGGCGATAAGGCTTATCAAGATCGCCTCTACGAGAATGACGGCAGTGGGAACTTTACTAAAAGAGGGGCACTACCGAATATGCCGGTTAGTGGGTCGGTGGCCGCGGCCGCAGATTACGACAAAGATGGCGATCTAGACCTTTTCATCGGTGGGCGGGTAAGGCCGGGCGAATATCCAATGGCACCTGAAAGCTTTCTTTTACAAAACAATAGTGTTCCCGGTAAGCTAAAGTTTACGAAAGACACTCAGTCTATTAGCGGTGTTTTTAAGGACTTGGGAATGGTTACCTCCGCCCTCTGGACAGATTTCAACAACGACAATTGGCCAGATTTGATCGTAACGGGTGAATTTATGGCTATTCGGTTCTTTAGGAACGACAAAGGCCAATTTTCCGAGATTACTGAACAAACCGGCCTTTCGCACACGCATGGTTGGTGGAATAGCATCGTTTCGGGTGATTTCGATAATGATGGGGATACGGATTATATATTGGGCAACCTTGGCCTCAATTCTAAGTTCAAGGCAAGTGCAAAAGAGCCCTTGTGCATTTACGCAAGTGATTATGACAAGAATGGTCAAATTGATCCCGTTATGTGTCATTATGTAGATGGTAAGAATTACGTGGCCCACTCGCGCAACGACCTGATCGATCAGATCAATGCCATGCGTTCGCGTTTTAGAACGTTTTCAGATTATGCCGAGGCTACTTTTGAGGAATCGTTTTTGAAGGAAGAAATAGAAAATGCCCATGTGGTGAAAAGTGAGACCTTTGCCAATTCGTATCTTGAGAATCTGGGTAGTGGAAAATTTAGACTTTCAGAGTTGTCAAGACCGGCCCAGATTGCCCCGATGTACGGTATGATGGTCGGAGACTACAATGGTGACCGGAATCTTGATGTGCTCGCCGTGGGTAATTTTTACGGTGGCGAGGTGTTTTCTGGTAGGTACGATGCTTCTATTGGTTGGTTGTTTTTGGGGGACGGCTCGGGAAGTTTTGGCTTGGCGGATGTTTCACAAAGCGGATTTTTCGTAGAAGGCGATGCAAAAAGTCTGGTGGGTTTGAATGCCGCTGGGAAAGAACTGGTTGTCGTAGGGCGGAACAACGAGGGTTTGAAAACTTTTTATCGTCCCATGAAAAATAGAATGTATATCCCAAAGCCTAATGACGTATATGCCTTGATGACTTTTGAAAATGGGGATAAGCAAAAAGTGGAAATCCATTATGGTGGCGGTTACCTTTCAAGTACGAGTCGCAATATTGCTATTCCGGAAGCGGCCGTCTCGGTTAAAATTATGGATGGAAACGGAAGGGAAACCGAAATTTTGGATACGCTATGAAGAAAATGAATCGGTTTGTGCTGGTGTGGGGCCTTTTCCTTCTTTTAACGGGTTGTGGCGAGAACAAAACCCATCGTTTCCGTTTGTTGGATGCTTCCAAGACGGGAATCGATTTTCAGAACACCATTACGGAAAACGATAGTATCAATGTGTTCGAATTCATGAATGTATACACCGGTGCCGGCGTGGCCGTTGGCGATATCGATAACGATGGTCTTACCGACGTGTATTTTAGTGGGAACATGGTTTCTGGAAGATTATATCGCAACAAGGGTAATATGGAATTCGAAGATATTACCGAGTCTGCAGGTCTGTTGAACTCCCGCTGGGGCACGGGCGTAAGTATGGTAGATGTGAACCAAGATGGATTTTTGGATATCTATATCTGCGTGTCGGGAAGTGCCGAAGTAGCGCAGAGGGCCAATATGTTGTATATCAACAATGGCGATATGACTTTTACCGAAAGGGCAGAAGAATACGGACTGGCCGATACACGACAAAGTATGCATTCGGCTTTTTTTGATTATGATAAAGATGGTGACCTAGACATGTACCTCTTGGTCAACCCTGCCGCTTACGAATATAACGTAAATGTGAGCAAACCAAGGGAGGTCGATGGACAATCCGTGAGTAATGACCGTTTGTACAAAAATATGGGGAACGGTAGGTTTGAGGATGTTTCTCGGGAAGCCGGTATTTTGTTAGAGGGTTATGGCCTTGGCGTAGGGGTTTCCGATATAAATGGCGACGGCTGGCCCGATATGTATGTCTCCAACGATTTTATCGGTAATGACATTCTTTATATCAACCAAAAGGACGGTACGTTCAAAGACCGGATTTCCGAACAGATAAAGCATACTTCTTACGCAGGTATGGGCAATGATGTAGCCGATATCGATAATAACGGGGAACCTGATATTCTGGTGTTGGACATGCGTCCCGAAGATAATGAGAGACAAAAAATGATCATTTCATCAACGGGTTATGATCGTTTTCAAATCATGTTGGAAGCGGGTTATAATGCTCAGTATAGTCGCAATACCTTACAGTTGAACCAAGGCCAGGGCAAGTTTAGTGAAATCGGCTTTCTGGCCGGGATCAGTAGTACTGATTGGAGTTGGAGCCCGCTCTTGGCCGATTATGATAACGATGGTCGTAAAGATCTATACGTTACCAACGGCTTTTTAAGGGATTTGGGCGACTTGGATTATATTCATTATCAAAAGACCTATGATACCCCGGTAGGGGATGTCGATACCAAGATTCGACAAAAACTGAAATCGATTAGTGAACTGCCCATGGCCGATCTTCCGAATTATGCCTATAGGAACAAGGGAGATATGACCTTTGAAAAGGTCTCCGATGTTTGGGGCGTTGATAAAAGTAGTTGTTCACATGGTGCGGCTTACGCAGATTTGGATAACGATGGAGACCTAGATCTTTTGGTCAACAATATGGACCAACCTGCTTTTGTCTATGAAAATGTTGGGATACCTGAGGAAAGGAATCATTACCTGCGTATTCAACTTAAAGGGAGTCCGGGAAATCTTCAGGGGATAGGTGCAAAATTGAAGGTTACTACCGAAGACTCGGAACAGTTCTATCAACATTACTTGAGTCGGGGATACGAATCCAGTGTTGATCCCGTAGTGCATTTCGGTTTGGGCAAGGCACTAGAGGTAAAAAGTGTCGAAGTATGGTGGCCCGATGGGAGTTATCAGGCCTTAACCGCTCAAGCCGTTGATACGACTCTGAGCTTGCAACAATCGAATGCCTCTAAAAACATAGTTCAAGAAGAGATGTCCCAAAAAACATTTTTTATCGATGCAACGGATAGTCTGGGCGTAAGCTTTGAACATCATGAAGATGATGTTGTGGATTTTAAGTTGCAGCCGATTTTACCACACATGCATTCCCGAAACGGACCCGGGGTTGCGGTCGCTGATATAGATGGTGATGGTTTGGAAGATTTTTTCGTAGGAGGGGCTTCGGGCCAATCGGGAAAAGTATTTCATCAAAATGAGGATGGTACTTTTAGGTCGGGTATGGGCTTTGAGGCTATGTTTGAAGATATGGGCGCCTTGTTTTTTGATGCCAATGGCGATGGATATAAGGATCTCTATGTGGTCAGTGGGGGTGTAGTTGTATCTGCTGATTCCGAGATATATCAAGACCGGCTTTATTTGAATGACGGCAAGGGTAATTTTAAACGGTCCGATGCCTTGCCCGAAATCAGGACGAGTGGTTCTTGCGTGGTTGCGAATGATTATGATAAAGATGGAGATCTTGATTTGTTTGTGGGAGGTAGGGTTGACCCGGGCAAATATCCGATGCCCGCCCATAGTTACTTGCTTGAGAATCGTTCAGGCGAAAGTGGGGAAGCTAAGTTCATTGATGTAAGTGAACAGATTGAGGGGTGGAACGAACTCACCATGGTTACTTCCGGATTGTGGACCGATTATGACAATGATGGATGGGTCGACCTTATTGCGGTGGGTGAATTTATGCCTATTGTCGTATTCCATAATGAGAATGGAAAGCTGGTCTTACAAAAGGAAACGACGGGTCTAACAAAAACCGAAGGATGGTGGAACGGTATCAATGGAGGTGATTTTGATCAAGATGGCGATACCGATTATATTTTAGGGAACCTTGGTCTGAACAGTAAATATACCGCCACTGAGGAAGAGCCGCTGTGCATCTATGCCAAAGACTACGACAAAGATGGCCGTGTAGACCCTATAATGTGTTATTACATAGAAGGCGAAAACCATTTGGCCCATTCTCGGGATGAAATCATTGGACAGGTCAATGCGATGCGGAGCAGGTTTAAGACTTATAGGTCTTATGCGGAAACGAATTTTGAAAAATCTTTTTTGCCCGAAGAACTTGAAGATGCCTATGTGGTCAAGAGCTATAATTTTGCTAGTAGTTATCTTGAAAATATAGGGGGAGGAAAGTTTGCACTGCGGCCATTGCCCTTGACTTTACAGACCGCACCTCTTGAGGGTATCGCAGTTGGGGATTTTGATCGGGACGGAAATGAAGATGTACTGTTTACCGGTAACTCATATGCAACGGAAGCCGCCACCGGTCGGTATGATGCTTTTTTGGGGGCGTTTTTCAAGGGGGGTGGTGAGTCTTTTGAAAGTATTCCTTTGGAAAAAAGTGGCTTTTTAAGCGATTTTGACGCGAGCGGATTAGCGATTATGGATTCTGAACAAGGTAGGTATGTGCTCTCTGCCCAAAGTAACGGTCCCTTGAAAGTATTTGGGTCGAGGCCTTCGAAGGCAGGTTCAAAACGATTGACCCAAACCGCCGATGTGGCGTTTGCAACGGTCCGATTGAAAAACGGAAAGGAATATCGAAAAGAGTTTTATCTCGGATCCGGTTATTTATCCCAAAGTTCAAGAAGTATTTTATTGAATCGGAATATACAAGAAATTGAAATTACCGACTCTGAAGGAAACACAAAAATAGTGTATACAAATGAAGCGATTAAGTAGGTTTATTATCGTATGTACGGTGCTTATGGTATCCTGTGGAACAAATCACGACAAAGAGCGGTTAGATACGTATTTTGAAGGCGGTTTGTCGAGATACAACCGGGAACTCACCAATGTAATCGTATCTGATATTTTTACCCCACCGGTGGCCAGTAGGATCTATGCTTATTCCAATATTGCGGCCTACGAAGGGATACGCTTTATGGACTCGACAAAATTGTCCCTGTCGTCCCGATTGAATGGGTTAAAAGAGTTATCGACACCTGATCCGTCCAAGAATTATTACTATCCCTTAGTGTCAATTGTAGCGTTTACCCAGGTGGGAAAATCCTTGGTTTTTGATTTGGACAAGGTCGAGGCCATCAAGAACAAGATGCTCGGGGAGGTCAAGGAAATAGGTATGGACCAAGAAGTTTATCGGAATTCAATTGATCTAGGGGAGACCCTGGCAAGCGAAATCTTGGCTTGGGCGGCAAAAGATGGGTATCTCCGCCGTACGGCATTGCCCCGATATTCGGTCAGTGATGACCCGGGCCGTTGGAGGCCTACGCCACCGGACTATATGGAGGCCATTGAACCGCATTGGAATACCTTACGGCCCTTTGTGCTTGATTCGGCAGCACAATTTGATCCAGGACTGCCCACGCCTTTTGACAGTGCCGAAGACTCCCCATTTTATAAGGAAGCCATGGAGGTCTATGAAACGGTGGAAAATCTAGATGATGATAAATTGGAGGTGGCGAAGTTTTGGGACTGTAACCCGAATATATCGCACACCAAGGGGCATGTCATGTATTTCCAACAACAAATTTCCCCTGGGGGCCATTGGATGCATATAGCTGCACAGATACTGGAAGAACAAAAGGTCGACGGGGTAAAGGCTGCCGAAACCATGTCGATGTTAGGGGTGGCCCTGGCCGATGCCTTTATCAGTTGTTGGGACCAGAAGTATAAAAGCAGTTTGACCCGGCCTGAAACCTATATCAATAACTATATTGACCAAGATTGGGAACCTATATTGCAAACGCCGGCTTTTCCTGAGCATACGTCTGGACATAGTGTGGCGTCAAGTGCAGCAGCTACGGTACTTACCGGGGTATTCGGCGATGATTATGCATTTGTAGATGCTACGGAAGTACCATACGGCCTTCCTCCAAGAAGCTTTCAGTCGTTTTGGCAAGCAGCGGAAGAAGCAGCGATCAGCAGGCTTTACGGGGGGATTCACTATAGGCCGGCCATTGAACTGGGCGTTAAACAGGGCAGGGCCGTGGGCCGATTGGTTCTCGAGCGATTAAGAAAGGAGCATTGATTCTTCCGTAGGCTTCATAGTATTTCCCGTTGTTAGTATCGAAATCTTCCCATTTCTCCTTTGGGTTAACAAATGGAGTTGTATTTGTGTCATATGAAGATTATTCCTATATAGAATTAGGAAAATAGCTATATTTCAAAACTTTTATTCCTCTTTATTTGTCGTTTTAAGGAGTAAAATCTGAAGATTAGGATGAGATTTGCCCCTGAGGTTGAGGCGTTTTTTAGGGTAATAGGCTCATTAGTGCATAATTGACACAATTTTGTTTTGTGGTCAATAGGATACACTGTATATTTGAAAAGTAGCATAGAATATCATAGTATAGAATACATATGGGATGTCTTTTCTACGAGTTTTACTTAAACATTCCATGAAAGGGGAATTTCCTCTTTTTTGGGAGGGATTTTACGATAGCGAACCATTAATTAATCACTGGCCATATAATTGAGATGATTGCAAACACTACCATTACAAGCTTTCCGGAAATAATCATTATCGGGGAAAAACAAAATTTCCGTACCACCCTGAATAAGGTATATGGGGATGAAGGGGTAACGTTATACGATTTTGAAGTCAACAATGATGTCGAAGAGGTGCCCAAACCTATAACCTTGCAATGGAAGGTTCCGGCCATCAACGTAAAGGGCGTTTGGAAACCCACCACGGATTTCAATAAACGTATTCAAGCCGATTGGGAACTTGACAATATGGAGTCGCGGATTTCTATCGATTCGCCCGTAATTTCCCTATTTGGGAATAGCGATGGCAATGTCTTGACCTTCGCTTGCTCCAATGCCATCAATAAATTGGAAATGAATGCCCGTTTACGTGAAGAGGACAATTGTTTTTATTGCCACGTTACCTTTTTTACGGAACAACATTATCCCCTTAAAAATTTTAAGGTGCAATTGCGATTGGATTATCAAGACTGGCATTTTTCCGATAGCCTTCGGGCGGTGGCTTCGTGGTGGGAAAGCTTTGAGCAATTGAAGCCGGCCTATGTACCTGATATCGCTAAAACGCCATTGTACTCTACCTGGTACCAGTTTCATCAGAACCTCGATGTACCCTTGCTTTTGAAAGAATGTCGATTGGCAAAAAATCTGGGCTACAAAGCTATCATCATTGATGACGGTTGGCAAACCTTCGATTCGAACCGAGGCTATGATTTTACGGGGGATTGGCAGCCAGACCGTATTCCTGAAATGGCGGAATTCGTAAAAAGTGTACATGAAACCGGTATGAAAATCGCTCTTTGGTACTCCGTTCCCTTCTGTGGTGAAAAATCAAAGGCCTACAAACGTTTTAAAGGGAAATTCCTGACCGAAGACCATAGATGGGCTCCTGTTTTTGATCCACGTTATCCCGATGTTAGGCAATACCTTATCGATATTTATACCAATGCCGCGCGAGATTGGAGCCTCGACGGCTTCAAGCTTGATTTTATCGACGACTTTAGGTTTTATAAAGATACCCCGACTAAATTGGGGCCAGATGCGGATTATGCGTCGATAAATGGGGCTGTTGATCGCTTGTTGACAGATGTGAAAGACGCCTTGACAAAAATTAACCCCGAAATCTTTATTGAGTTCAGACAGAAGTATACGGGACCTGCGATGCGTAAATACGGTAATATGTTCAGGGCCTTCGACTGTCCGGGAGATGCTACCATGAACCGATTGCGAATTGCGGATATTCGTATGCTTGCCGGAAATACTGCGGTACACTCCGATATGGTTACCTGGCATGCGGACGAACCCTTGGAAATTGCGGCTCTTCAAGTCATCAATACGCTTTTTGGGGTGCCCCAACTTTCCGTTATGTTGAGTGAGACACCCGAAGCATACGTAAACATGATCGGCTTTTATACGAAGTACTGGAACGAAAATGCCGATGTGCTTATGAACGGATATTTCCTTCCTTCTAAACCGTTGGCCAATTACCCCACCCAACGGGTATCTAAGAACGGACACCTCATTATTGGGGTTTATGATGCTTGGGTAGTAGAGCTCGATGGGGCTTATACGCACATAGATATCTTGAATGCTCAAATAGCCACCCAAGTAGTCGTTCGAATTTTAAATGATTTGGGGGCTTATGCCTGTAAAGTCTATGATTGTCAAGGAAATTTGATAAGGGAGGAGAATGTAGTATTTTCGAAAGGGGTAATAGAGGTGGAGGTTCCCGAATGCGGAATCATAAGGGCCGAGAAAATAGAGTAGAGTTCACATGACCGAAAAAGAGAAAATGATCAGCGGGCAAGCCTATGATCCAAGTGATAAAGAGTTGGTAAGGGCCAGGTTGCGGGCCCGAAAGTTGATGCAGGAAATAGCGGCCATCCCCATGGACAAAGAACGGCAGCGCAAGCACTTTTTTAAAGAGCTATTTGCCGAGACCGGAAAGAATTTCTATATCGAAAACCGCTTTACCTGCGATTATGGTTTCAATATTTATTGGGGCGAGAACGCATATGCCAATTTTGATTGTATTATTTTGGACGCTGCACCGGTGTACATCGGTAAGAACGTAATGATGGCCCCGGGGGTAAAGTTGCTTACGGCTACACACCCATTGGAGTTTGAAGCCCGTAACTCTGGAATTGAATTCGCAAAACCGATACGGATAGGGGATAACGTTTGGATCGGTGGAGGGGTAATTGTCAATCCTGGGGTTACCATAGGAAACAACAGTGTCATCGGTTCCGGAAGTGTGGTGGTAAAAGATATCCCCGAGAATGTGGTGGCCGTTGGCAACCCGTGTCGCGTATTAAAGAATATAGACAACCCATAGTTCCCGCCTACATAGGCCCAATACCAACTAAAAGACCAAAGATATGCTTTCAATTATTTCTTTTGTGGGGTTTACGCTCTTAGTGGCGGTAATCGCTTGGTACGCTACCAGAAGTACCAATGAAAAATCCGCCGACGGTTATTTTTTGGCGGGAAGAAGCTTAGGGGCGATAACCATTGCGGGTTCCTTGCTTTTGACCAACCTTTCCGCCGAGCAGATCGTGGGGCTGAACGGACAGGCCTTTACCGAGGGGGTATTGGTTATGGCTTGGGAGACACTGGCCGCTATTGCCATGATCATTACTGCGGTTTTCCTGCTTCCCAGGTACATGCGAGGCGGTATAACGACCATTCCCCAATTTGTGGAAGATCGGTTCGACCACGGTACAAAAGCTATTCTCACGGCCTTATTTTTATCGGGTTACGTTATTGTGGTCATTCCTTCCGTACTGTATTCCGGATCTTTGGCCTTTAGCACCATGTTCGATTTGCCGACCCTTTTAGGACTTTCGGATACGGCTACTTTGTGGCTCTGTGTTTGGAGTATTGGAATTATCGGTATCATATATGCCATTTTTGGCGGATTGAAGGCTGTGGCGGTCTCCGATCTTATCAACTCGATCGGACTTTTGATCGGGGGACTCCTTATTCCGGTTTTTGGATTGTTGGCCATTGGGGATGGAAGTATTTCCGATGGAATAAGCCTGCTTTGGGAAAGCCATCCGGAAAAGTTCAATGTAAAGGGTGATGTTGATGCATCCATACCGTTCGGCACCATTTTTACGGGAATGATGCTGGTACAGATGTTCTATTGGGGTACCAACCAAGTGATTTTACAACGTGTATTTGGGGCAAAAAACCTTAAGGAAGGCCAAAAAGGGGTGATACTTGCCGCCTTGGTCAAGTTTTTGATTCCCATTATCGTGGTATTGCCCGGTATCATCGCCTGGCATATTTTCGAGGGCAATCTTGATAACCCCGACCAAGCTTACCCGAAATTGGTGGCTACCGTACTTCCCGCAACATTTACCGGCCTTTTTGCCGCTGTACTTTTTGGGGCCATACTGAGTTCCTTCAACAGTCTGTTGAACAGTAGTGCCACCTTATTCGGATTCGACCTTTATCGGCAGTATTTCAAGAAGGGTGCGACCGAGCTTGAAACCGTAAAAGCGGGGAAGATGTTCGGACTTGTTCTTGGTATTTTGGGAATGTTTGTCGCTCCTCTGATCGCCAATGCGCCACAGGGGCTTTTCGCGTGGTTGCAAGAGGCCAATGGTTGTTATAGTATTCCTATTTTAACGGTTATCGTAATAGGCTTTTTTACTAAACGGGTGCCGGCCATTGCTGCCAAGGTCGGGGTAATTTCGGGAGTGGTCCTCTATTCGATCAGTCAGTTTTTGGTCAAGCCCTATTTTGTGGATAAGGCGCTGGCCGAAGCGGCACAAAACGGCATAAGCGACGCCAAGGCGTTGAGTGTGATCCAGGCCGAAGCCTACCCGCATTTTTTACACGTCATGGCTATTTTGTTCGTGCTCAATATCGCGATTATGTTGTTTATTGGGAAACTCTATCCCAGAGATACGGATTATCAACCGATGACAACCGATGCGGTTAGTGTAGAGCCTTGGAAATATGCCTTTATAGCAGGGGCCGTTATTACGGCTTTAGTGTTGAGTACCTATCTGATATTTTAACGGGCTACCGTCTAAAACTGAAGGACCACACCCAAGGTTCCGGGACCGAAGTTGAGGTTCCAGCTCATTTTTTTGGATCGGTCATTGTATTTCTCATCGTATTTTCGGTCGAGATAGCGATCAATGGATTCTACCGTGGCCACACTGATGGCTACGGCAAATACAAAATCGCTCAACCAGTGTTGACCGTCCCAAATACGTGAAATGCCGGGGATGGCGCCTAAGGTATATACCCCTGCCTTGACCCAGGGACTTTTGAACTGTTTACCGATGGCATAGGCGTTAGTAAAGGCCAATAAGGCATGTCCCGATGGAAAAGAATTGTAGTTCCTATGCGGATTGAAGGGGTCAAAAGTATCCTTCCCCCTTTCTGCCACCGGCCGTGCCCGACCTACGGCAGATTTTAAAACTTGCTGCAAAAATCCTGCAGAGGTAGCCGACGATATCAATAGAACTCCCGTACGACGAAGTTTTTCGTTCTTGGTAATCAAGCCTACCAAATACACACCTGAAGTTGCCAGGTAATTGTTTTCGGGGCTTCCATAGAGTTCGCCGTATTCGCGGAAAACGTTAGGTACCCCTTCCCTTTGTCTTTTAAAAAACTCCGACGTTTCTTCGTCGGCAAGATATACCGCTCCGGTACCTGCGAGTACCCCCCCAAATTGTGCCCATTGTTGGCCCTTCCACTGAAATGGTCTAGAATAGGAGTAAGCTACACCTTTGAACATATTTCCGATATCGTACTTGAACATGTCCCAACGTTTTTCGGGAACCGATACGATCGAGTCTTGGGCATATACACCAAGCGTAAAGATGGTGAACAGTAGGGCTATGGTTTTTTTCATAATACAGGCAAAACTAAATCTATTCTGTAAAGTGTCTATGTTTTACTTAAAAAAAATGGACACGGCCAGCTAGGTGGGGTGTATTTATATGGGGTTTAAGGGGGGGATTCCCATTAAATTACAAAATAAATGAATAGTAAGCTCGAGATGGCCCGGTGAATTGGCGAAAGGAGGGAGGTTAAAAGTAGATTTGTTGGGCCAGCCTATAAGTGTTGGCATGTGCCTCTACAATGGTTTTTATGGCTGGGGAGTAGCCGCCTCCCATACTGCATTGAACGGGTATTTGCAATCGATGGCAGGTTTCTAGTACAAAGGCATCGCGCTCTTTACAGCCGTCTATACTAAGGGCTAGGGTGCCGAGTTTGTCCGAACCGATAATATCTACCCCGGCGAGATAAAAAATAAAATCGGGTTTTTCCTCACTGATCAATCGGGGCAAGGTTTGCTTGAGTAGGGATAGGTAGGTAGTGTCGTCCGTGTATTTAGCTAGGGGGATGTCTAGGTCGGAACGCTCTTTTTTAAAAGGATAGTTGCTGGCCCCATGCATTGAAAACGTAAATACCGAGGTGTCGTTCCCGAAAATTTCTGCCGTACCGTTGCCTTGATGGACGTCTAGGTCTACGATCAAGATTTTCTTTGCCAATTGATGCGCCTGTAGGTATCGGGCCCCGATAGCTTGGTCGTTCAGCATACAGAAGGCTTCACCATGGTCGGTATAGGCATGGTGGGTGCCGCCGGCAATATTCATGGCGATGCCGTTTTCAATGGCGAAGCGGCAGGCTTGGATGGTGCCATCGGCTATGATGCGCTCCCGTTCAATAAGGTCTTCGGTTAGGGGGAAGCCAATTTTTCTTGCATCACGAGAGGAAATCTTTAAGTTCAAGAGATCGTAGAAATACTCGGGCTCGTGAACGGCAACAATGTATTTGTCGTTCGGTATTTCGGGTTCAAAGAAGTTTTCGGCGGTACAGGTGCCCTCGTGCAAGAGTTGTTTGGGCAATAATTCATACTTAAGCATCGGAAATCGGTGCCCTTCGGGTAAGGAGTGCTTGTAAATGGGGTGATAGGCAATCTTGAGCATGCTGCAAATATAGGGCTATATGCAATCAATAAAGGGCAAACGGATGGGAAGGAGGTTAGGCCACTTTTTTCATAAGGTCGAAACAAGGGCAGCGTCCGCACCTTTTGTTTTCGCCCTTTTTATATTTTTTACAGCACTTGCTCTTGAGCTTGGCGTCACTGGCCAACGCCTTTTCAACCTTCTGCTGTAGCAGGACGGCTTTCTTTATTTTTTTATCCTTCTTTTTGGAGGATTTTTTCTTTTTTGACACAATACTGATTCTAAATAGAAGTCCAAAAGTACTTATTTTAAATAAATCTAAATAAGGTTAAGGTGTTAATTTTTTGAAGCGCTTGTATGGTAACGGTATTTTATAAACGAAAAGGCAAGGTATATGGCTTTGTTTCTTTCCTTGAAATACGGGGTATTCTTCGCTTTTTTGGCAATGGAAACCTAGAAGAAGCCTCCATCATCAAAAAGATAAAAAGTAACAGGGGCTATGATGCGTGATATGTCAAGATAGCATGGTGCTTACTTATTTGTGCAGCTTTAGCTGAATGCGTTTTCGGGGCACATCCACTTGCAGTACTTTTACTATAATCTGCTCGTGCAGGCTCACATGTGCATTTACGTCTTTAACAAAAGTATCCGATAGGTTCGATACGTGGATAAGACCACTTTCCTTGATTCCTATGTCGACAAAACACCCGAAATTGGTAATGTTGTTGACAATGCCGGGCAACAACTGGCCTTCCCTCAAATCGGATATCGTTTTTATATTTTGGTCAAAAGTAAAAACCTTCGCTTTTTCACGACGGTCAAGGCCGGGTTTTTCAAGTTCTTCTACAATATCCTTTAACGTAGGTAAGCCGATAGTTTCGGTACAATACGCTTGTAGGTCCACACTCTTTAGGGCCTTGCTGTTTCCTATCAATTCGGTGACGGGTATGCCTTGGTCCTTTGCGATTTTTTGGACAATGGTATAGCTCTCGGGGTGAACGGCAGAGTCATCTAAGGGGTTTTTGGCATCTTTTATCCGCAGGAAGGCAGCTCCTTGTTCAAAAGCCTTTCCGCCGAGCCGGGCTACTTTTTTAATGTCGGTCCTACTTTTGAACGCTCCGTTTTCATTGCGATAGGCGACAATGTTTTCCGCGAGTTTCGGCCCGATACCGGATACGTAGCTCAATAAGGGTACACTGGCCGTATTGATGTTTACCCCAACCGAATTTACGCAGCTTTCCACTACGCTATCCAATGAGGTCTGAAGTTTTCCTTGGTCTACATCGTGCTGGTACTGTCCGACACCGATAGATTTGGGGTCTATTTTCACCAGTTCTGCCAAGGGGTCGGCGAGTCGCCTTCCTATGGAAATGGCACCCCTAACGGTAACATCGTAATTAGGGAATTCGTCACGGGCGATTTTTGAGGCGGAATAAATTGAAGCTCCGGCTTCGCTCACTATAAAAACCTCCATAGGGTTTTTGAAATGGATGCGCTTAACCAAGTGTTCGGTCTCCCTTGAAGCCGTTCCGTTGCCAATGGCAATGGCCTCTATTTTGTAGGCATCGCAAAGCGAACTGATTTTTTTTATGGCCTCTGAACTCTTGTTCTGAGGCGGATGCGGATAGATGGTCTCATTGTGTTCGAGCTCTCCCTGGGCGCTCAAACATACGATCTTACAGCCGGTTCGGAAGCCGGGGTCTATTGCCAGGATGCGTTTTTCCCCTAGGGGAGCCCCGAGCAATAATTGTTTTAGGTTCTTGCTGAATACCTTGATGGCGTCGTCGTCTGCCTTTTCCTTGGCGTTTTTGAGGATTTCATTCGACAAGGAGGGAAAAAGTAGGCGTTTGTACGCATCGGCAATGGCCAGTTGTATTTGGGGCGTACACGAATTATTGGATTTTATGATGCGATCTTCGATACGCCGAAGCATTTCGTCGGAGTCGATTTCTATCTTAACGCGGATAAAACCCTCGTTTTCGGCACGTAAAATGGCCAATAACCGGTGTGAGGGACAACGTTTTAAAGCTTCGCTCCAATCAAAGTAATCGCGGAACTTTTGTGCTTTTTCTTCGTCTTTTTTGGTAGAGATAACCTTTGTGACGATCAGGGCACTGCGTTCCAATTGATTACGCACTTGGTTTCTTACCGAGATACGTTCGTTGATCCACTCGGAAATGATATGCCGGGCCCCTTCAAGGGCTTCGTCCGCATCGGCGACTTCATTGTTGGTATATTGTAGGGCTGCCGATTCAATATCGTTATGGTTTTGGGCCATAATGATTTTAGCAAGGGGTTCTAGTCCGTTTTTCCGGGCGGTTTCCGCCTTGGTCTTTCGTTTCTTCTTGAACGGGAGGTATAGGTCTTCAAGCGTAACGAGTTCGTCGGTCTGTTCTATCTTGAGGCGAAGTTCGTCGGTCAGGGCATTTTGCTCTTCAATAGCCTTTATGACTGCCGTTTTTCGCTTTTCAAGAGCCTCGAACTGTGCCTTGAACTGTACTATGGCCCCAATCTGTACCTCGTCTAGATTGCCCGTTCGTTCTTTTCGATAGCGAGAGATAAAGGGTACGGTACAATCTTCGTTCAGAAGTTCCACGGTATTCTCAATACTCTTTTGAGGGAGTTGGGTGTGTTTGGAGAGAAAGGGAATGAGTTGCATAGGACTTTTTTAACGACCGTTGAAAATAGCTGATACCAATATAAAACCTTTAGGTGTCGACGGGCTAGCTTATGCCTTCGCCGTTACCTACACCATCTTCGTCAGGATTTACGAACACCAGCTTTCCGTCTGCATTTTCCGTCATCAAAATCATTCCTTCGCTTTCAACGCCACGCAATGCGCGTGGGGCCAAGTTGATCAGAACCGTTACTTTTTTGCCTACGATTTCCTCAGGGGTAAAACTCTCTGCAATACCCGATACAATGGTTCGGGTGTCAAGTCCGGTATCAACCTTCAGAACCAACAATTTTTTGGCCTTGGGCATTTTTTCGGCTTCGACAATGGTCCCTACACGCATATCCAATTTGGTAAAATCGTCAAAGGTAATCGTGTCTTTTTGTGGCATAAGTTCTTTGTTCTCGTTTTCGTTAGCCTTTTTGGTGGCTTCCAGTTTGTCTAGCTGAGCTTGTATTTCGCTGTCTTCTATTTTTCTAAAAAGTAGCTCGGCCTTGTTGATTTTATGATCGGCAGGAAGTAATGTTTCTTTGGTTGAAACTTCTGCCCAAGAGGAAACGGCTTCCTCCGAATTAATGGCCAATATATTTTTAAGTTTTTCCGAGGTAAAAGGTAAAAACGGTTCACTTAATACGGATAGACCCGTGGCAATCTGAAGCGCGACGAACATAATGGTCTTTACACGCTCTTCATCTTGTTTAATGACCTTCCATGGTTCTTCGTCGGCCAAGTATTTGTTCCCTAAACGGGCTAAATTCATCAATTCTTGGCCGGCTTCCCTAAAACGGTAGCGCTCTATGGAACTTGAAATGATTTCCGGAAACTTCCGAAGTTGTTCTAGGGTTTCCTTGTCAACTTGTGAGAACTCCGAAGGAGTAGGGACAATGCCCTCGTAATACTTATTGGTCAATACCACTACGCGGTTTATAAAGTTACCGAGTATGGCCACCAATTCGTTATTGTTTCTCGCTTGAAAATCCTTCCAAGTAAAATCATTGTCCTTGGTTTCGGGTGCGTTGGCCGTTAAGGTGTACCGAAGCACATCTTGCATATCTGGAAATTCCTCTAAATATTCATGCAGCCATACCGCCCAATTCTTTGAAGTGGAGAGTTTGTTTCCTTCCAAGTTCAAGAATTCGTTGGCCGGTACGTTTTCCGGTAAAATATAATCGCCGTGTGCCTTTAAAATGGCAGGGAAGATGATACAGTGAAAGACTATGTTGTCTTTTCCTATAAAGTGGACCAATTTGGTGTTTTCGTCTTTCCAGTAGGGTTCCCAGTCCTTGCCTTCACGTTCTGCCCATTCTTTGGTAGACGAAATATAGCCGATAGGCGCATCGAACCATACGTAGAGTACCTTGCCTTCGCCTCCTTCTACAGGTACGGGAATGCCCCAATCTAAATCACGGGTTACCGCACGGGGTTTTAGTCCGTCATCGATCCAGCTTTTGCATTGGCCGTAGACGTTGGGTTTCCAATCGGATTTGTGCCCGACCAGAATCCATTCCTTTAAGAAATCTTCGTATCGGTCCAAGGGCAAGAACCAATGCTTGGTTTCTTTGGTCGTCGGCACCGTACCGGTAATTGTAGATTTCGGATTGATAAGGTCGGTCGCGTTCAGGGTAGAACCGCAATTTTCACATTGATCGCCATAGGCTTCTTCATGTCCACATTTGGGACAAGTGCCCACTACAAAGCGGTCGGCCAAAAATTGTTTGGCCTCTTCGTCGTATAACTGTGCGGTGGTTTCTTCTATAAAATCACCCTGTTCGTAAAGCTTTACAAAAAAATCGGAAGCCGTTTTGTGGTGGATTTCCCTTGAAGTACGTGAGTAGTTGTCAAAGGTAATACCGAACTCTTGGAATGATTTGCGAATGATACCGTCGTATTTATCAATGACCTCCTTAGGTGTAATCCCTTCTTTTTTTGCTTTCATCGAGA
This sequence comes from Zobellia galactanivorans, assembly GCF_000973105.1. Taxonomy (NCBI): domain Bacteria; kingdom Pseudomonadati; phylum Bacteroidota; class Flavobacteriia; order Flavobacteriales; family Flavobacteriaceae; genus Zobellia; species Zobellia galactanivorans. The sequence goes on from NC_015844.1 coordinate 2,446,634, forward strand.
TGGCCACACCATGTTCGTCACTTCCGCATACGAAGGCAACGTCGTTACCGTTGAGGCGTAAATAGCGTGCATAAATATCTGCGGGTACATAAACGCCTGCCAAATGGCCAATATGTATGGGGCCGTTGGTGTAAGGCAATGCGGCGGTAATGGTATATCTCTCTGGATGTGTTAGCTTTTCGGCCATTGATTTCGAATTAGGGTGCAAAAGTACTGATTTTGCCTAGCATTACACAAGTTGATGTATCGAGGTTTTTGTGGAAAGTTGAAATGAAGGGATTTTTGGTGAAAGGGAGCGGGTCTTGAGGTTGGGGGAAGGGATATGGATTTAGAGCGGAAAGTAATCGTTGTGAAATGGGCTGTGGCCCGGGCGTTGTTATTCGCCTATAAAAAACAAACCTTCGTTATGGAAGGCCCATAACGAAGGTTTTATATATAGAGTGATTTGGGGGCGATTTATGCTACCATGACCGATTTGCTCATCTTGTGCTGTTGCACCTGAATGCGATAAATATACTTACCGGCGGCCAAATTCCCGGGAATTCTTTCCTTAATATTGATTTCGTTCACACCTTCGGACATGATGGCATTGCTGATTGTGCCCACTTTTTGTCCTATAATGTTGAACAGCTGAATATCTACATGGGCCGTAACGGGCATTTCCAAATAAATATGTGGTGAATTCGCCGTAGGATAAAACGGTTTGTGGACAATGGCATTCAATTGTTCGGCATTCGGTATCACCGGCTTATCGGCTACACCATCGGGTGTGGTCGGTATGGTCGGTTCGCCGTCGCTATAGACAATGTCGGGAAAGTCCGTTCCACTACAATTGAAGCCAAGGTTTACAGGGGCATAGGTATGGCCCAATAAATGTTGTTCTACCAAGGGTATGGGTACACAGAGCCATTCGGCCAAGACCGTAGCGTATAAGTCCCTAAAGTCCATGGTATACTCAAGGTTCCCCCTGCCGTCAGGATTGTCGAGGGTCGGGTGTTCGCCTACAAAGGCGCTACCTTGCAAACCTGGTCCGAAGAACAGGCTAGGTGCTGCCTTACCGTGGTCGGTGCCCTTAGATCCATTCTCGAAGATACGCCTTCCGAACTCGGAGAAGGTCATACTAAGAACATTGTTGTCTTGTTCGGTATAGCCTAAATCTTCATAGAAGTTGTCAACGGCTATAGAGAGATTGCTCATTAGGCGCTCGTGGGTCAGCGGTTGGTTTCCGTGGGTGTCGAAACCGCTCATGGAAATCATATAGACCTTTGTTCCCAAATTCCCTTTTATCAATCGGGCCAAGAGGGCCAATTGTTTGGCAAAGCTGTTTTCTTGGTATTCAACATCGTTCTTACCCCTTGACCAGGCCTCGTGGATGACTCCCGAATATTCATATGTGGTATTGGCCACCCCTCTTAAGAATTTAAGTTGGTCGCCATACATACAATCGTTGTAGAGGCTATCGTCAAGCCCATATCGTACGCCCGATTCGGCGATTTCTTCAAGCTGATTTACGTTTGAGGTTACAAAGGCATAATTGGTTTCTTCCCCTTGAAAGACCAAACTCCCGAACTGTCCGATTTGAATCGCGGCCGGTGCTGGTGGTGGGGAAATTAAATAATCGGGATAGGTGTTTTCAAAATGTCGTCCCATCCAACCCGTGTTGAGTCCGCTAAAACCTGTAGTGGTCAAGTCGGTATTGGCAAAAATATCGGAGCCCGTAAAATGCGAGAGGCTTTGGTTTTCATAGCCTACGCCGTGAACCGCCTTAAATTTACCGTCGCCCCACATGGGTTCCAATGATTTCATATAAGAGGGTACACCATATTCATCGGTAAGTTTTAAAACCTTACTCTCGGGGATGTATATATTGGGGCGGGCTTTGGCATACGACTCGTACTGCTCCATGGGGATTACCGTACTAAGTCCGTCATTCCCTCCGGCCAGCCTTATGAGAATGAGAATTTTGTCTGTTTCTGCCGCGGCAATAGCCGCTGTCAGGGGAGAGGGAGCCGAAGCCGAAAGCATACTGCTTCCTAGCATCATTGAGCCCGAACCTGCAATGCCCAAGGCCTGTAAAAACGAGCGTCTGCTCCAAGCTTTATGTTCTTGATCGTGGCCATCGTGTTCTAGGCCTTTATAGGGATCGTTGTGATGAGTATCGCACATAATCAGTAGGTTTACTTTAGTTGAAATTCGGGTTGTCTGGCTAGATATTGCAAGAGTAGATATACTTGTTTCGGTCCTTCCAAAGAAGTTTGTAGCGTCCAGGTCTCAAAGGTTCCTCCTTCGTAATATTCGGGTTGGATGTCACTTCTGAAAATGTCATAAGCTTTTTGGTATTCCGATTCGTTGAGTAGGCCTTTAGGAAGAAAGAAATCTATAATAGGCTTGGCAACGACGTCTGGGTTACTGCTTGTTTGTCCGTCAGTACCGGATAAGGCCAGTCCAAGGGCTCTAAACTGTTCGCTGTTGGCTTGGAAAAACTCTTCGATGAGGGCTTCGGAGGTCAACCATCTACCGATCATAAAATTGGTGTTGATCCATGTGCGGTTACGTTGCCAACCATTTACGTCAAACGGATTGAACATAACCTGGCTTAATAGTCCCGTATAATTGATCACACTGGAAATGAGGGTATCGTCATAACTAAAACTACTTTCCTTTAATAGGTTGAAATAAAGGTCGTAAGGGCTTTTGATGATTACACCGATGGCCTCGTCATCAAAAAAGTGTTCGCTTTTGAACAATTGGGACAGTACGGGTGCAATTTCAAAATCATTGGCTATAAAGGTGTCGGCCATACCCAAAATTATGGTTTGTGCGTTACCCGCATCGTCATTTGAATCGGGGTGGACAAAGAACTCGTACAACTTCTTACAGATAAACCAAGCTAGTTCGTTGGGGCGTTGCTCGAATAGGATGTCGATAACGTCATCATAGCCCCAGTTCCCTGTTTGACCGAATATGGTCTTGCTGCCGGAATCGTGTTTCTCAGGGTCGAAGGTGACATGTTCGCAGCCAAGTTCCCCACGTTCAACATAGCCTGAAATGGCACGGGCGGTTTCAATAATATCCTGTTCGGTATAATTGTTTCCTTCACCAAGGGTGAAAAGCTCATAGAGCTCCCTGGCGTAGTTTTCATTGGGGTTGTTACCGTTGTTATAGGCGCCATCCAAATAATACAACATGGCGTCGGTAAGCCCGATCTCGCTAACGAAGGTTTTGAAATTGCCCAAGGCGTTTCGCTGCAGGCACTCTACGTAGTGATAAAGAAACGGGTTACATCGGTACACTTCGATTTGCGTAACGAAATGATTGCTCCAAAAGAAGCTCAAACGGTCGCGCAGGTTATTGTTCAGCATGTTTTTGGCATAGGCCACGCTAAACTCGTTTTTCTGCGTTCGCTTCATTTCATTGCTGAGGTCGTCGTCTTCAGGGTAGTTGCTGTTGTTCCAGTTGGCCCATTCCGGCTCGGGTATAGTCGGTGCGCCCAAAGCTTGGGATATGAGCGTATCGACAAGGGTGCTGGCATTTGCGCCAACGGCTTGGTCGATGGTTTCGACCGAAGCACTGAACCCTAGTCTTCTGTACAGATGAGCCGCCCTGTTTCTGTCTAAGGGAGTGGTATACGGAGCTAGGGACGCCGTATTACAGTTAATAAAATATTCCATAATAAATGTAGGCTTTAAAGAACCGTTTCATGTGTTTGGGGCAAGTTCTTAACGTACAAAGATTTTGGATAGTATGCCTTTTATGGTATTTTCGACATACGGTGCGTTTATTTACGGCCGAGTTCCAATTTTTGATGTTACACTACTGTTGTTTTCGATGAACTGCACTTTTTATTAAGATTTAAGGAGGATTTTATGGGGAAACACAACGAATTTGGCAAAGAAGGCGAACAGCTCGCCGTCGATTTTTTGGTCGATAAGGGGTATCGTATCCTTCATAGGAATTACCGCTACCTGAAGGCGGAGGTCGATATTATTGCACAAAAGGATGAAATTTTGGCCATTGTTGAAGTACGGGCGAGAAGCAATGATCAAATTATACCTATTGCCGAAACCATCACGCCAGGAAAAATTAAGTTATTGGTCAGTGCCGCAGATCACTACGCTACTGAAAATGACTTAGATGTAGAGGTGCGTTTCGATGTTATTACCATTCTAAAGAACCGGAAAATCTTTAAAATTGAGCATTTGGAAAGCGCATTTTATCACTTTTAAAGCTTTTTTTTCGGAAGGGGTATAGCTCAAAAGTCCCGTATTAAGGGTAAAAGGGACAATTCTAAAATTTTTTGGGAAAGAAGCTTACGACACAATTTGTTTTATTTGTAACAATATGTTATTTTTGCTCATCAATCAATCTTATGAACCCATGAAAACGATTTCTTCCGTAGTCGAACAGTACATTAAAAAGAAACCATTTTTACAAAGTGCCTTAGCCCAAGGGATTATTAACCTGACTTCGCTTTCAAGAATTGTAAAACCCGAAATCGAGAACGAATTAGGTAAGGATATCCGTAATGGAGCCATAGTCATGGCCCTTAAGCGCTTGTCCGATGACCTTGAGTTCAGGGCGACCCATAAAATTATCAAGGTCTTAAAAAATATTGGGGAAATAACGGTACGTTCCTCACTCACCGATTTCACTTTTTTGGTTTCGGAGTCTATTCTAGAGAACCAGACCTTATTGCTCGAGCACGTAAACAAAAACAAAGATGTCTTCTATACCTCTTCAAGGGGCGTTAATGAGCTTAACATTGTGGTAAGCAATGCCTTGGATCAAACGGTAGAAGATCTTTTTAAGCATGAAAAATGCACACAAAAAGCAGAGAACCTATCATCGATTACCGTTAAGCTTCCTGCTGAGAATGTATCGGTACCAGGTATCTATTACTTTATTTTTCAACGATTGGCGTGGGAAGGTATCGTACTCTACGAAGTCATCTCGACTACCAACGAATTTACTATTTTGGTCGACGATACCCAAGTAGATGTAGCCTTTAAGACCATTAAAGACCTAAAAACCCTTTAGTGGTATTACTTTTTCAGTAATTCTACCACTTCTTTATCGCTCTCGGGTTTGCCCACTATACGCTTTTCCGAATCTAGTAAATAGTAGGTAGGGGTCTGGTGAATATCGTATAATTGTGCGTAATCGCTTTCCCACCTTCCCAATGCAATGGCGTGCTCGAAATCGGGCAGTTTGGCCGATTCTGGAGTCCATGTGGTCTTGTCATCTTCTAGACCTATGGCGATTACTTGGGTCGATTTATAATTTTTCAGTTCCTTGTGAAGGGCGGGAAGTTCCTTTAAACAATGCGAACAAGTGCTGCTCCAAAATACCAAAAGGTAATTTTCGGGCCCATTTATGGTACTGAGTTTTTTGGTGGTCTGGCCTACCTTCCATTCGATTTCAGGGGCAATGGCCCCTATACGTAAACGGTGTTGTACCGTTATTTCACGCGCTTTGTTCGGGTCGTTCGAAGCTGAGGCAAGCGACTTTAAATAGGTGTTGTATATGAAGTCGGTGGTTTCGTTCAATCCACTGCTCGAACTCATTTTCCATAAACGATAAAAGACGTCGAATTTGTAGGCATCCGATATTGGGGCAAGTTTGGCACCGACCTTCTTAATGTTGTCTTGAATGATACTTTCGGTTTCGGCAGATGACCTAGGTTCCATTGGTAACGCCGTGAAAACGTAATTTCTTAACTTATCGGATAAAAAATCGGAAGCTTGTAAAATTGTATTGTCGAGCTTGAGGTGGTCAAAATAATGTTCTTTCTTATGCGTGACGTATTCTTCAACCGATTCAAATTCGGTCGGGATATAAGGTCGGTTCGCTAAAACAAAATTTTCTACCATTAGGTTTTTAGACTGTGCTTCATAGGCTTCTTGGGTCGTCTTTAATTGGTAGGTGCATTCCTGAAATTCCTTTTTGTCAAATTTCTTTTTCATGTAAACATCGACCAATTGGCCCATTAAGGAAGCCATGGTCTGAAAATAGGAAGTCATGATCTTGTTTTCCTTTGAGGAAATGAAGGAGACTCCTTTGTCGGCGTCAAAGGCCAGTTCAATATCTTCTTTACCGTTGTAAATGACATCAAAATAGAACTCGTCTTGTGGAACGGCATAGACCAAACGATACATTCCCGGTTCGGCATTTTCCGGTATTTGCAATGAAAATTTACCGTCTTTGATCGAGGTATTCGTTATAAAGGACTGCGAGCCCGTTTTTAATCGGTACGCCAATATATATTTGTATTCGTTGGCGGGTGTGAAGGTTCCTGAAATAGTATGCTGGGCCTCTACCCAAAAGGCAGTAAGCAAGGCAAATACGACAAGGTATCTTTTCATGGTTCTATGCTCTTAAATGATGGTACAAAAGTACCGGTTTTAGAGCGATCCCCTAGTCTTTTATTGCATTTTCATTCCTGGAACGGAAAGGTTCCGGTGGGCAACAGTCTTGCGTGCCCCCAACTTCTACCGAAGAAGAGCCGAATACTTTTATGGTCGATTTAATAAAGTCGTCTTCATTCGCCTTGTAAATATTATCTACGTATTTCTGCGGATTTCGGTCAATATAAGGAAACCAGGTGCTGTGTATCTGAATCATGATACGGTGTCCTTTTTTGAACGTATGCAGTATGTCCTGTAAGCGAAAATGAACATCGCTAGGCTCGCCCGGGACAAAGGGTTCGGGTTTTTCAAAGCTATTTCTGAACCTTCCCCTAAATACTTCGGCACGTACGAGCTGCTGGTATCCGCCCATTACAATGTTTTCGGGGTTATGCTCGTAGTTTTCGTGGTCGTTGGGGTAAACGTCTATAAGTTTTACGATAAAATCGGCATCGGTTCCGGTCATGGCCACTTTTAGCTTCGCCATGATTTCTCCGGCCAAAACCTTATTGTCTTGAAGCACATCGGTCTGAAATGTCAGTACATCGGGGCGCCTTGAAGCCTGCCTTTGATCATCTGACATATACTTTCTAGGTGTAAAGGTCAGTCCTTCCGTTTGGGAAGTATAGGGCACAGGTTTTTGTGGGTCGCTGGTATATTCAAATACTGCTTTTTCGTCTATGGGCTTATTGATGCCCAACTTACCATTTTCACCAAAATAAAGACTTACGGGTTCTATTTCTTTGGGAGGCCAAGTATCAAAGGTTTCCCATTTTTTGGTTCCCGTGTCGAACATGTAAGCTTCGGGTAGTGTATCGGGGCCTTCATCCTTTAAGTGATGGGCAAAGAACTTTCGTTCAATATTCTTAAGAAAGAAGGAAGATATGCTATCTCCAAAATAAATATGGTTGTGAATGGCCTTTCCTTTTTCGCGCGCCCAAGCGCCATGGTCCCAAGGGCCCATTACAATGCTGTTCTTAGCCTTTGGGCTGGTGGCTTCTACGGTCTTGTAGATGTTCAGGGGGCCATAGAGGTCTTCGGCATCGAACCAACCGCCAACGGTCATTACCGCATGGTCAATATCCTTTAAATGGGGAAGGATGTTCCTTTTTTGCCAAAATTCATCGTAGTTGGGGTGTTCCACGACTTGGTTCCAGAAGAAATTGTCATGATGGTAGTTTTTGGTGATGTTCTTCAGGGGCCCCAATTTCAAGTAGAAATCATAGGCATCGGCTGCCGGGTCTTCGTAGAGGCGCATCAACTTGTCCATATACCACGGGTCTCTCGTTAGGCTATCCTTTTGGTAGCCAAAGACGGCAAAAGCGGCGGTATAACTTTCTAGGTAGGCTCCTTGATGGTGAAAATCGTCAAAGAAAAAATCGGCAATAGGCGCCTGGGGCGATGATGCTTTGAGGGCGGGGTGGGCATCTATCATGCCGGCAGCGGTGTAATGCCCCGGATATGAAATACCGTACATGCCCACACGGCCATTATTCCCTTTGATGTGTTTTATCATCCAGTCGATGGTATCGTAAGTGTCTGAGCTTTCGTCGATATCCTTTTTGTTCCTGCGGTTGTTTCCGGGAATGTTCGGGCGCATATTATCGAACTCGCCATCCGACATATACCTTCCGCGCACATCCTGAAAAGCTAGGATATAGCCGTCTTCGATCAAGTATTTTGAAGGATAGTTGCTATAGTTGTAGTTGGAATATTTACTCGCATTGTAACAGGTGCGGTTCAGTAAAATGGGATAGTCCTTTGACTTGTCCTTCGGGGTGTACACGGCCGTAAAGAGCTCTGCGCCATCACGCATGGGTATACGGTATTCCTTTAGGTCATAATGCTGTCTAAAGTATAGCGAATCGGCGTTTTGGGCTTGCAAGGGCAAGCAACCCAAGGCAACAAGGAGGACGAGTACAAACCTGAATTTCATAGTAGTGTTTTTTTTCGATAGGATTAAAGATAACTATTTATGGCGATTGTTACTATTCTCCCAATTTTGAAAAAAGCCATTTATTTTTAAGTTCATGCTGCTCGGGAAACGTCCAATGTTGGGTTTCCTGAAACACATGGAGCTCTTTTTTGGCAGGAATAAGATTGTATGCCGCATAGGTGGAAGCGGGGGGACAGACATTGTCGTTATAGCCCCAGCTATACCAACCTTCCGCTTTTACGAAGCGTGAAAAGTTGGCCACGTCATAGTATTTTGAAACCTCGATCTTTTCAGGTGTATTGGTGAAATCGTCAAGAAATATCTGTGGCCATCCGCCGGCACGGCCCTGCAGAAATCCGGTGAGGTCGCTCAAGGCAGGATAGAAGGCCGCCAAATAATCGATACGGTCATCAAGGGCAGCGGTCACTATAGACAGGGCGCCACCTTGACTTCCTCCGGTAACCGCAATATCCTCGCCGTTAAAGTTCGAAACGCTCTCCAGAAAATCTACCGCCCGAATACACCCGAGGTATACCCTTCGGTAGTACATGTTTTCCTTGTCGTCTAAATTCATGGTGTTATAACCGGCCAAGGCTCCCGATCTTAGGTCGTCATAGATTTGTTGGTCGAGGTTTACGGGTATGCCGTGAATGCCTATGGTAAAGGAGACAAAGCCTTGTGCCGCTTCATCAACATCACCGTAATACGGGCGGATGCCAGCTCCGGGCACGTGTAAAATGGCGGGGTATTTCCCTTCTTTTTTAGGGGTGCAAAGAATGCCGTAGATCTTCCCTTTTATATTGTTCAGTTGCACGTGGTAAACATTGACCTTATCGGTACATCGCTCGGGCATTAGGGTCATAACCGCGTCCATGGGTATGGCGGCAAGTTCTTCTTTCCCCTTGTTCCAAAAGGCTTCAAAGTCTGAAGGCAAGGAGGTCGTAGCTTTTATTTTCTCGGGGGAAAAGCCGGCCGTGGCATATGAACTGTATTCTTTTCCGTCTACCGTTACCCTAGCCGTGCAACGAAGAAAACCCGGAGTATTGAATTTAGGCGACTTCACTTTTACCGTTCCATTTTTCAAGGTCAGGTTTCCTTGGTCCCATATTTTTACGGAGCGGTAACCCGGGTCGGTTTCGACGGTGTAATTGATGGAGATGTTCTCTAGGGGCACGTTGTTTCTTAAAACTGTAATCGAGAATTCGGCGCGTTCGCCAAGGTCGTAAGTCCAATCGGTACGGTCGGGCGTTACAATTACATTGACAAGTTCTTTTCGGGGTTGGGCACTTAAATTAAAGCACAGAAGTAGCGTAGCCGCTATGCTAAGGTAGATTTTAAGTTTCATAAAAGTGGGTTGTTTGGTCAATTATATGATTAGGGTCTTAAGGTTTTCCACCTTAGCCGAAACTAATATAGCTGAATTAAAACATTTTATGAAACCGATTGTACTGTTTCCGTAAATGGCGCCATGGCCTTTAGTGCTTTGTCGACCGAGGTAATCCGCTCGAACACCAATAACAGGCGAAGGCCGTTTCGGGTCTGTTTTTCCTTGATCTTACAATGCTGTGGATGGCTTTGTACAAATCGTAGGACCTTGGTGAAAATGGAACTTTGATAAAAGTCCGACTCTTGGTCCGAGATAAAGTAACCGATGAGTTTTCCTTTTTTCATGACCACTTTTTCAATACCGATACTGTTCGCTATCCATTTGATACGTACCGAATTGAGTAAATCTTCGGCTTCGGTCGGAAGCTCCCCGAAACGGTCGACCAGTTGGGCTTCGAACTTTTGAAGGTTTTCCTCGTCCTTAATATCGTTCAGGTCGGTGTACAATGTAAGTCGCTCCGTAATGTTGTTGATGTAGTCATCGGGAAAGAGCAGTTGAAAGTCCGAATCGAGCTGTGTTTCCTTTACAAATACTTTTTGCTGGTGGCCTTCCACTTCTTCATAAAGGTCCTTGAACTCGTTCTCTTTTAGTTCGTCAATGGCTTCGGCCAATATTTTTTGATAGGTTTCAAAACCGATTTCATTGATAAATCCACTTTGTTCACCACCAAGCAAATCTCCTGCCCCTCTAATTTCAAGGTCTTTCATGGCGATATTAAAACCGCTGCCCAATTCGGTAAACTGGGCCAAGGCCTCAATCCGTTTTCTGGCTTCGGGGGTCATTGATTCATAGGGAGGGGTTATAAAATAGCAAAAGGCCTTTTTGTTACTACGCCCGACCCGGCCGCGCATTTGGTGCAGGTCGCTCAATCCGAAATTATTGGCGTTGTTGATAAAAATAGTGTTCGCATTGGTGACGTCAAGACCACTTTCGATAATCGTGGTTGAAACGAGTACGTCAAATTCACCGTTCATAAAAGAAAGCATGAGGTTTTCCAATTTCTTGCCGTCCATTTGGCCATGGCCGATACCTACTTTGGCATCGGGGACAAGCCGTTGGATCATACCAGCGACTTCTTTTATGTTTTCGATACGGTTATGGATGAAGAAAATCTGCCCGCCGCGTTCTATTTCGTATCTGATGGCATCGCGTATGACTTCCTCGCCAAAACGAATGACCCTACTTTCAATAGGGTAGCGGTTGGGCGGGGCCGTTTTTATGACCGAAAGGTCGCGTGCCGCCATTAAGCTGAACTGCAGGGTTCTGGGTATAGGCGTCGCCGTCAAGGTAAGGACGTCAACATTTTCCTTGATGGATTTCAGTTTGTCTTTTACTGCAACCCCGAATTTTTGTTCTTCATCGACAATGAGCAGTCCCAAGTCTTTGAATTTTACGTTTTTGTTTACCAATTGGTGGGTGCCGATGATAATATCTACCTGCCCCGATTCAAGTTTGGCCAAAGTCTCCTTACGTTCCTTTGCGGTTCTAAAACGGTTTAGGTAATCTACGGATACCGGCATTTCTTTTAGGCGCTCGCTAAATGTGCGGTGATGCTGAAAGGCAAGGATGGTGGTAGGTACGAGCACGGCAACCTGTTTTCCGTTGTCTACGGCCTTGAAAGCGGCGCGTATGGCCACTTCGGTTTTTCCGAAACCTACGTCGCCACAGATAAGGCGGTCCATGGGGCGTTCGCTTTCCATGTCTTTTTTGAGGTCTTCGGTAGCCTTGCTCTGGTCTGGGGTGTCCTCATAAATAAAGGAAGCTTCAAGTTCGGTTTGCAAGTAGCTGTCGGGGGCGTACTGAAATCCTTTTTCCAAACGTCGTTTGGCATAGATCTTAATAAGGTCGAAAGCAATTTTCTTGACCCTGCTCTTGGTTTTTTGTTTGAGTTTTTTCCAAGCGGCAGATCCCAATTTGTATATTTTGGGAACCGTTCCATCCTTCCCGTTGAATTTTGATATTTTGTGGAGGGAATGAATGCTGACATAGAGAATGTCGCGTTCACCGTACATTAACTTGATGGCTTCTTGTTTTTTGCCTTCTACATCTATTTTTTGAAGTCCTCCAAATTTGCCGATACCATGGTCGATATGGGTTACATAATCGCCGATTTCAAGCTTGTTGAGCTCTTTTAGGGTAATGGCCTGCTTTTTGGCGTATCCGTTCTTGAGATTGAACTTATGGTAGCGCTCAAAAATTTGATGGTCGGTATAACAGACCAGTTTTTGGTCGTCATCAATGAAACCTTGGTAAATGGGGGTTACTATGGTCTGGTAGTGTACATGTTCGTTGACCTCTTCAAAAATAGCCTGAAAGCGCTTGGCCTGTTGATCGCTGGCACAGAAAATATAATTCGTGTAGCCTTGGTCTTTATAGGTGTTGAGGTTTTCGATCAGTAGGTCGAACTTTTTATTGAACGAAGGCTGGGGTTTGGTGTTGAACTGCACCGTAACGGCCCCATGGATCAGCTCGGAAGTCGTAGAGGCCTCCGAGGTCATGAGGGCGAAGGCACCCAGTTGTTTCCTAAAACTATCCGAATTCATAAAAAGCGCCTCGGGTTCTAAATGCTTGATGTCTTGCGATAACTTTGAAAAGGCTTCGATGGCCTTTCCGAAGAAATCATCCAAACGGTCAAAAATATAATCGGTGTTTTTGGCGAAAACAATGGTGTCGGAAGCGACGTATTCTAAAAAGTTCTGTCGTTTCTCCTCCAAAAATTTATTGGCAACGTTGGGAATGACGTTTATCTTGTTCACTTTGTTCGTAGACAGCTGGGTGTCGACATCGAAGGTACGGATGCTGTCTACTTCGTCGCCAAAGAACTCTATTCGATAGGGTTCGTCGTTAGAAAACGAGAAGACATCGACGATACCACCGCGAACCGAGAATTCACCGGGTTCGGTAACGAAGTCCACTCTTTTGAACTTGTATTCGAAAAGCACCTCGTTGAGAAAATCGAGCGAAATAGTGTCGTTTAACTTGATCTTAAGCGTATTCTTTTCCAGTTCACGTCGGGTGACCACTTTTTCAAAAAGCGCATCGGGGTAGGTGACGATTATAGCCGGTTTTTTACGGGAATTGATACGGTTCAGTACCTCGGCACGCAGCAAAACATTGGCGTTGTCGGTCTCCTCAATTTGGTAGGGCCTGCGATAACTGCCAGGGTAGAACAGTACATCTTTTTCGCCTATGATCTGTTCGAGGTCGTTCAGGTAATAGGCGGCTTCTTCCTTATCGTTAAAAACTAGAAGGAAGGGCCTTTTTGAATCTTGAAATACGCTGGCAAAGGCAAATGATAAGGCAGAGCCCGAAAGCCCTTTTAATACAATGGCCTGTACGGTATTTTGGTTTTTTTCTGTGTTTGCCGGAAAATTTTGGGCAATAGTGTCCCGCAGTTTTCGCGTTTGCGGAGACTGGGAAAACAGTTGTTGAATTGAAGACTGCGTCAACCGTTAATTTTTTAATGAACCCGAGCTCTTGTCCTTTGATGCAATTGCCCGAGATGATACTGCCAAAAAGCCCAAATTAAATTGGGGCTTTGATATATGAGAATGCAAAGGTAGCGAACTCATCTTATGTTTTTGTGTCCGATGAATCGGTTTTTTGGACATTATCACATTAAAAAATGCAGAAATCAGGTATACGGTTCATAATCGTGTGGGTTGGGTTAATTGATTTTACGTAAAAGCGGCAACTTGTAGATGCTAAATGTGCGTTTAGGACATTTTTTTAAAGGATGGGAATATGAAGGTAAAAAAGTATGATGTTTTTGTAATCGGAAGTGGGGCGGCGGGACGAACCGTTGCCAAAGCTTGTGTGAAAGGTGGACTCACGGTGGGAATGGCCGATAAACGCGAGTATGGGGGTACCTGTGCCAATAGGGGGTGCGATCCGAAAAAAGTGCTTCTTGGAGCGACCGAAGTAATAGAGTTGAGTGCCAATCTTATGGGGAAGGGGATCAAAGCGGTTCCAGGGATCAGTTGGAAAAAATTGATGCAATACAAGGGTCAATTTACCCTTGCTGTTCCAAGAACCACCGAAGAAGATTTAAAAACGCTCGGTATTAGCTTATACCATCAATCCCCTAAATTTTTAGATGAGCAGACCCTCTCTGTGGAAGGAAAGACCGTAAGGGCCGATAAAATTATAATCGCTACGGGATACGAACCCCGAAACCTGCATTTCAAGGGGAGCAAACATTTGAAAAGCAGTGACGATTTTTTAAGCCAAAAGAAGCTCCCGAAAAAAATCACGTTTATTGGTGCTGGTTATGTCGGAATGGAATTTGCCCATATCGCGGCAAGGGCAGGGGCCAAAGTGACGGTAATAGATTCGGGGAAAAGGCCGCTTAAAGCTTTCGATGCCGATTTGGTAGAAGGGTTAAGGTCGTATTCAAAGGAACTCGGCATCGATTTTGTATTTAATGCCAAAATCACCAAGGTCGAAAAGGCTAGAAAGAAGGTAAAGGTTTTTTATAGGAAAAAGGGAAAGCTGGAGTCGCTAGCAAGCAATGTAGTATTCAATACTGCGGGGCGTGTGCCCGCAATCTCGACATTGCAACTTGAAAAAGGAAAAGTGGCCTTCAATGAAAACGGAATTGAGACAAATGACTATCTGCAAAGCATTAGTAATACGGGTGTCTATGCCTGTGGCGATGTTTCCGATAAGGGATTGCCGCTCACCCCGCTTTCAGGGATAGAGGGCAAGGTGGTAGCTATAAATGTTTTAGAAGGAAACAAGGAAAAAATGCAAGTGCCGGTTACCCCATCAGTGGTATACACCTTGCCGAACCTAGCTTCGGTAGGGTACTCGGAGGAGGAAGCTACAAGTCGGTACAAGAATGTGGAAGTCAAATTTGAATCGGTACCTTCTTGGTTCAATGCCCGAAGGGTGAATGCCCCGGTGTATGCCTATAAGATCATCTTGAACCAGCGTACCCGGAAAATTGTGGGAGCCCACCTATTAGGGCCCAATGCCGGTGAGACCATAAATTTATTTGCCATGGCTATAGGCCAAGGTATGACTGCCGAGCAAATTAAACAGACGGTTTTTACCTACCCATCGTGGTCGAACGATATTAAATCCATGGTGTAGTAGCAATCTCGTTTGCTCAAGGGTTCCGTAACCGCTCCTTTAATTTTTGGGCGGGACTTGTTTTTCGATTTTGAATAGCATGTACCATTGAAGAAGCGAATAGGAGAATGGCGGCAACCAGGGCGGAATAGGCAATTAGTTCATAACTGTCTTTGTGCCGAACGAAAATGGCGATAAAGGCCCACACGGCAACCAGGGCGAATTCGCGCATGTTCCGTTTCCAGGTTATGGCGAGATTTATGGCCGTGGCAATTCCAATAAGAATGATGGTCCATGTTACCTCGGAAAGCGGAGCGCCTTCCCATCCTAATTTGGTGAGGTAGGCCGAAATGTTGGCAATGGTCGCCACGGCAATCCATCCGCTGTACAGGCAAATGGGCCACCAGACAAAGGCAATGACTTCAACGGGAGCATCCCATCGTTCCATGTTCGTATTTAAAATGATTTTGATGAGCGAAAAAAGAATACCGAGCATAATTAAAACGGAAAGTCCGGTATAATCGAATACAAAGGCCAATACCCATGCGGCATTAAGCATGTTGGTGATATAGAACCAATATTCGGTCTGTGTGATAAAGAGACTTTCTTTTTTGCTGAAAAAGGCCCTTCGCACCTGAAAAATAGCGTAGCCCAAAAGACTTAAGAAGATAACGCCCCAAATGGCAAAAGCGTAGGGGGCAGGAGTGAAGAGGTTGTCGTATCTGCTACTAATTTCGCCAATGGTAGTGTTGTTTAGCCTGTACATTTGTGAAATGTAGTTGACGCCGATTACGAACAGTACCGAAAACAGGTTGAGTATGGCCAGTTTCTTTTTCATGGAGAGGGTTTTTGCTAAGGTAGGGGAAGTAAAAAAGGGCTGTTGACCCGAACTGAAAAAAAATGGACTGATTAAGGGCGTTTTCGTTGTCGTGATGCTTTAAACTGTACTTGAAAGATCTCTTCTTCGGTCAGGGCGTAAATTTCGTGGTCTGCCTGAGGTTCGAGTACGTGGGTGCCGGTAAAGGTCCCGAAAGCGGGTAAGATCATCTGGTGGGCAGATTTAAAAAAACAGGCTAAGCGTATCGATTGTCGCCCCATGCCTTGTAGGCGAACCGCAGGATGTATGTGTCCGCAAAAATTGAAGCAAGCCTCCCGCTCTTCAGGGTGGTGGGTCAGTAAAAAACCGTCTAAGCATATTTCTGAAACGACCTGTATTCCCAGTGCTTCATATTTCAGGGGGGAAATGATATCGTGGTTGCCGGCTACTAAAATGACTTCGGATGAGATAGTGGCAATCCAGTTTTCGAACAACTTCCATTCCTTGTTCAAGGCAGAATGAAAGAGGTCGCCCATAAAGACAATCACCTGGGGTTGAAACAAGTCGATGGCCTTGTCCATTTTTTTAAAATTGGTTTGTACTGCCGCTTGGGGTACGGCCGCCCCAAATTTCCTGAAATGCGAAATCTTCCCGAGATGCACGTCGCTAATGAGCAGCATTGATTTTTCCTTCCAGAAAAGAACTCCGGACGGATGCATGGTGAAATGGTGATCTTGTATAACGAGGGGATGGGCCATTGGGACAAAAGTACAAAATCATGAAACGAGTCCTAAGAAGACAAGGAAAACAAAAAGGCCGGCAATTCGCCGGCCTTTTCTTCCTGTAAAACGGGACTTTTATTCCTTGATCAGTTTAAAGCTTTCGACGAGGTCCCTGCCGTCGTAAATGCTTAATACATAAACCCCTTTTCTCAGGTAAAACGGGTATAGCTTCTTTTCGCTGGTGTTTTTTGGGATCAAGGTGCTGTAGACCCATCTTCCGTAGGTGTTGTAGAGTACGGCCAGGTAATGGTCGGGCGTCGGCTCGGAAAAGGCGATGGTGGTACTGTGCCTGAATGGGTTGGGACTTACCTTTATTTCCAAGTCTACCGGGGGCAGGTCTTCACAGCTTCCCAAACTGGCCCCTTTTCTTAAAAAGGACGATACGGCATATTTTGAAATGCACAAGGTCCGCCCCTTGTAACAGACCTGAACCTTGGGGTTTCTCGGGTTGTTGCCACAGCTTACGTCGTCGACGGCCACTTCGATGGCCTTGCTTGCCGAACAGCCATTTTCGTCGGTTACCGTAACGGTATACGTGGTCGTTTCCTCGGGGCATACCGCTATTTGCTCCGTGGTTTCACCGGTACTCCATTCATAGGTGTAGCTGCCTTCGCCGCCCATAACCTCCAAAACGCCAAGGGTAGTACAGTTTTCGTTGCCGTAACCGATGGTGACCGTTGTATCCTCGGAAACGATCAACTCCAAGGCACTTGGTTCATAAACGGTAATGGCGGCCTCAAAACTGTTTTGCAGGGCATCGCTAACCTGGACGGAATATTCGCCGGGTTCGAGTCCTTCGACGGTCGGGGTGCTTGCCCCGTTGCTCCACACATAGGTGTAGGGGGCAAGGCCCCCGGATACATAGACCGTGGCCCTACCATTGTTTTCCCCGTAGCAGCTTACGTCGGTTTTGGCAATGCTGTCCAAAACAAAGGGTTTTACCAGCATTCGTACCGATACGGGAAAGTGATCCGAAGCCGTCTGGGTGTAATCGCTGTCGTAGAACTCGTAGTGCACCTGGGCCGATTGGTCGATATAGTTTCCGGCCAATTCGTCGGTGACCAAAATATGGTCGATCATGTTTTCCCGAAAGGCATACGACCGGAAGCCTTGTTCGCTAAGGACGTCGGTGAGTATGTCGAAATTTGCCGTATCGGAAACATAGGCCTCATAGGTAGAGGCGGTAGAGGCCACATCGTCGGCCACCGTTTCGTCCACATCATCGTTGTAATCGCCGAGCACTACCAAATTGCTGTCGGCGTAGTATTGGTTGAGGCTGTCCCTGAGGACCTCTACATCGTATTTGCGCATATCGTAGCGCTCCTGTGCACCACTACTGCCGTTGGCCCGGGCATGCAGGGCCACAAAATCGTAGGCCACTTCGGTACTGTCAATGGTGACCGTGGTCGATATTAAAAAGGGCAGCCTTCCGCTGGCGTAGAAACGGTCGGCATCGCTGGGGTAATCCGTCAAGAAGGAAGTATCGCCGCCGTTGTAATAGGGATGGATGCTTTCCAAAAGGACCTGGGTATCGGTAACGCTCACCACGTCGGTTTTGTAAATGAACCCGACTTTTTGGCTTACCCCCGGATCATTGGGATAGGAGGTTGCGGGCGATAGGATGTAGTCGTAGCCCTCCAGTTCGCTCACCATCGTGGCAAACAATGCGTCGTCGGATATTTCCTGAACGGCCATGATATCGGGGGCGATGCTTTGGATGACCGCCTTTACACTGTCTTTTTGTATCGCATCGGAATCGGGGCTTCCGGCAGCGGGCGAGTTGCCCTCGTCTCCGAACCACTCGATATTCCACGTAGCGATTTCCAAAGTCTGGTCCGCATCGACTTCAATCGGCAAGGTGGGTGCCTCATAGGGTTGTGCGCAGGCAAGGTCCGACCTGTTTCTGGGCAATAATTGATAGAATTCGTAAAAGCGGCCGACTACCCCGATGACTTCGTCGCACGATTCGGGTTGGGCCAAACCGACAAGCGCCTCTACGTCGTTATCTATACGCAGTTCCCCGGAACCACTGGCATCCGAAACGAGGTAATTCGAATCTCCGAAGAGCAGATTGCCGGGACTGGGAAAGGATAGGTTCGCAACCTTCACCAACTGACCGGGGTATTGCGAAAGCTGATCGAGGGTAATTTCCAAAGGTTCGATAGGGTTGTTGGGAGTTCCGTTGTTGATGACTTCGGTAATGGGACTGATCTGCAGCTGTTCGTTATAGGAACTTCGCACCCCTACAAGGGTAATGGAATCGCCAACTTGAAAAACGCCCTTGCCATGAACCTTTTCGTCGAAAACGGCAATGGCCCCAGTTTCGTCCTGTATGTAGGCCGAACCGGAAAACTCGTCGGCTACGGTCAATATCCCCGAGATGGAGACCAGGGTGCCGTCGGCGGCAGCGCGGGCATCGCTGATGGAAATGGGATCCGGATTTTCGGTGCCTCCGTCCCCGCCGCCAAAAGTACCGATGGGAAAGGGCAAGGATGCCGTGCCGTTGGTGGCGCTTCCGTCCAAAACATCGGTGCCGCTATAGGTCCAGTCGTCGAGAACAAAGGCTCCGTTGTTCAATGTACCGTCCTTTCTATAGGCCCACCCGTCGAGATAGTCCCAGGTTTGCCCCGAGCCATTTACGTTGATGTTGCCAAAGGTATCGATCACCCCGCCTTTGTAAAAGAGTTCCACGGCGTCGTCGCCGTTTACGGAAACGGAGTTTGACGTGTATTCGGGGGCAAAGCCAAAATACGCGGTAAAACCATCGATGTCGGTCGCTAGGTAGATGTAGGTGTTCGCCGGAACGGCGACCGCGGGAAAGGTAAATTCCTCCCCGTCGCTACCCCCGCCGTTGTTGGCCGAACCAAAGCCGTACAGGCTAAGGTCGGCAATGGCATTGCGGGCATATAGTTCGACCGCCTTGGGTACGCCGCCGGATAGGGGGCCGTCGACAATACCGGTGATCATCAAATCGGGACCGTAGGATTGTAAGGGAAAGGGGGTAGCCGCCGTGGCATTGGTCAGTTCACCGTCCAGGGCATTGATCCCGCTAAAAATCCAATTGTCGCTATCGAAGCTTCCGTTGTTGGCGGGAACTTCGTCCTTTCTATAGGCCCATCCGTCCAAATGGTCCCAGGCTTCGCCTGATCCATCCGTGTCAATGGCCCCGAATACATCGATTACGGATCCGTTCAAGAACAATTCTACGGCATCGTCGCCATTTATGCCCATGGCGCCGGTGGTATAATCGGGGGCAAAGCCGAAAAAGTCGGTAAAGCCCTCGGTTTCCGACGTTACATAAATAAACTGACCTGCCTGTAGGGCATCGGCGGGAAAGGTAAATTCCTGTCCGTCGCTGCCCCCGCCGTTATTGGCCGAACCTATACCGTATACGCTCAGGTCGGGAATGTCGGTGGCGGCATAGAGCTCGACGGCCTTTGGTGTGCCGCCGGAGAGCGGCCCGTCTATGGCCCCGGTGATCACCAACCCCGCTTCGACCGGTGTGTCCGATTCGGTACGGGCACTTATTGCCACTCCCAGGGAGTATTCGGTGGCCGGGGTCACCGACCAAAGTTTGTAGAAATATTCGGTGTTGGGACTTAGGCCACTGTGTTGAAAAAGGGTTGGGTTTCCCGTGGTCAATACGGTACTGCCGTCCGATAGGGTCTCACCCGTAGTGTACGTTTGTCCGTCTACCAAGGAGGCGGTAATGGGAGCGGTAGAGACCGCCAAGACAACGGCGTCGTTATCGGCGTTCAAGGCCCATGTCAAATCGATGGCCGTGGTGCCTTGAACCGTGGTGGCAAAGCTGGTAGGGTTGGCGATAAGCGTTGTTCCGCCGCCGCCAAAAGTGCCGATAGGGAAGGGCGAGGCCGCCGTCGCGTTCGAGGTGGCAGTATCGAGGGCGTCCGGGCCACTGAATACCCAGTTGTCCAATATAAAGGTGGCGCCATCCGGTCCGGTACCGTTCTTTCGGTAGGCCCATCCATCGAGGTATTCCCAGGGTTGTCCGTTTCCATCGACATCGATATCGCCGAAAGTGTCGATTACGGTGCCCTGGTAGAAGAGTTCGATGGCATCGTCCCCGTTTACATTGGCCGCGGAATCTTCGTAGTCGGGTGCAAATCCGAAGAAATTATTGAATTCGACCGCTTCGGAGGCAAGGTAGATGTACGAGCCCGAAGTGGCCGTGGTGGCCGGAAAGGTAAACTCTTCTCTGTCGCTACCTCCACCATTGTTTGCCGAACCGATGCCATAGGCACTTAAATCGGCAATGTCGTTCGCTACGTAAAACTCAATGGCCTTGGGAAGGCCACCGGGCAATGGTCCGTCTATGACCCCGGTGATTTTTAGGTCCTGTGCAAAGACACCCAGGGTCAAGGTTAAAAAAAGCACTAGCAAGTAATTTTTTTTCATAGCGTTGTTTTTTAAAAAGGGTTTAACCTTACAAAGGTTGTAAAATACCGTTTGTTAAGAGTGTGCTCAAATTTAAGATTAGGTTAACAAGTTAAAAAATATCCAATCCTTTACTTGGTCAACATTTGGGTCATCCGTTTGATTCGGTCGGCCAATTTTTCACTGGATAATTTCTCCCGGTTTAAACGGTCGGTTATTAAGGGAAAGGACGTAAATTTTTTGGGTTTGTAATGAAATTTTGATTCCGTATTACTACAGATTTACTGGTGAAAATCAAAAAAAATAATAAATCAAAAAATGCTCCGTTTTTTTAAATCAATGAAAAAAACCTAAAACTATTACCTTATGAAAAAAAGTTTTATCCTATTCGGTGCCATTGCTTTTGGTTTATTTTCGTCATGTAGCGACGATGACAGTTCAGATAGACCTGAAGATGCATTGATAGGTTCTTGGCAGCTTGTTTCGCAATCTGAAAATGGGAGGTCGTACGAGCTGGATGCATGTGAATTGGAAGAAACGGTTATTTTTAAATCCGGCGGAACTTTTGAGCTGATTGATTATGATCAAGTGGAGGGGAACGAAAATCAGTGTGTCATAAACGCCGATGCTACCATGTCGGGCGAATGGTCTATACCAGAGCCGGGCAAAGTGTTGGTTGTCGATGAAGACAATGAGGCCGTTATGGTGGATTACTCCGTTTCTGGGGCTAAACTGATTTTTATAAGTGAAGGGATTGATGATTATGTCGGGGCTTACACCCGTACGTCCGTTTACAAGAAAAAATAGTGTTTGTTAAATGGAGCCAGGTTGTTCCGTTTTTGAAAATATATGGCCTGCTAAAAACTTAGGCTTTAGCAGGCTTTTTTTGTCCATTTTAGTTCTTCATCAATAAAGCGGACATCCGCTTGATACGGTCAGCTAATTTTTCACTAGATAGCTTTTCACGACTCATACGGTCCGTAATTAATGGAAAGGCAAACGGAGTTGCTTTTATACAGGGTTTCCAAACAATCTCCTGTTCCGCAATACGCTCTAAGGAAAGTCGCAAACGGCCTTCTTCCAGCTGGTGCTGAAAGGTTTCCGTAAAGGCTTGTTGAAAGAGTAGGTTTTCTGGTTCGTAATCTCGGAAAACTTCAAAAAGCAATTGGGAGTTACTTTGCAAATGTTTCATTTTAACGCCCTTGTTCGGGTAACCGGTAAACACCATTCCACTGATAATGGCAATATCACGAAATTTACGACGTGCCATTTCCGTGGCATTCAGGCTGTTTTGTAAATCGTCCAGTAAATATTCAGAGGTAAACAAATCATTGTCAATGACCTGTTGAATATCTATCTCTTGGTCGGAAAGCAACTCAAAACCATAGTCGTTAAATGCCAATGAAAAAGTGATAGGAGATAGTAAACTGATGCGATAGCCTAAAAGACTGCCCATGGCCTCGTGAACAAAACGTCCTTCAAAAGGATAGAATAGATGATGGTAGCCTTCACGTGTTTTAAAGGTTTCAATCAGGAATTCATTTGGGTTGGGAACAATACTTTCACGCCTTTGACGCTCGAATATATGGGCTAGGGCACGTATTTCTATCGATTGGTATTTTTTATCTTCACTGGAAGTATACAGTTCTTCTCGTAGTAATTTGGACATCTGGGCCGATAGGGTCATACGACTTCCGGACCAGCTAGAAATTTTATTGGTCTTTTTGGTCGAGTTTCGAACGTGTACCTGCATGTCCTTTATTCTAATGAATTCAAGGTTTCTACCCGCAAACGTAAAAACATCCCCTCTATTTAATTTCGAAATAAAGAACTCTTCTATGGAGCCAATATATCCTCCCTTTTGATAACGGACGGTTAGGTTTACATCACCCACAATGGTGCCAATCTGAAAACGGTGCCGCATGGCAACGCCACGGTTATTTACTTTAAATTTTCCGTCTTCTTCAACTTCTACTTTTTTGTATTCATCGTATGATTGTAGACTCTGACTGCCCATAACCAAAAAGTTGAGTAACCATTGCCATTGGTCTAAGGTCAAAGTTTGATAACAGAACGTTTGACGGACTTCCTTATAAATATCATCAGGATAAAACCCGTCAGAAATAGCCAACGTAGTTAAATATTGCAGTAATACATCGTAGCAGTTAAGGTAGGGCATGCGGTCTTCTACGGCATTGTGTTTTACCGCTTGCTGTAATGCGGAGGCCTCAATCAGCTCAATGGCGTGGGTGGGTAAAAAATAAATTACGCTTTCTTCGCCTGGCCTATGTCCACTACGGCCCGCACGCTGTAAAAAGCGAGCTACGCCTTTGGGGCCGCCAATCTGGACTACGGTTTCAACTGGGGCGAAATCTACTCCTAAATCCAAACTAGAGGTGCAAACTACTGCTTTTAATTCTTCGTTTCTAATGGCATTTTCAACCCAATTGCGGGTATCTTTATTAATACTGCCATGATGCATGGCAATATCTCCTGCATATTCAGGATGTTTTTCCAGAATTTTCTGGAACCATATTTCACATTGGCTACGCGTATTTGTAAATAGTAGGGTAGTTCTGCTGTTATTGATTATAGGAACAACATCTTCCAGCAAATGCAAACCCAAATGGCCACGCCAAGGAAAGGTTTCCATCTTTTTTGGAATGATACTTTTGACCGTAATTTTCTTTTTAATATTAGCCCGTATCATTACAGAATTTTCCAAGGCTTCCGTTTCTGGCCCCAGAAGCACGTCCCGAGCTTGCTCTAAATTGCCGATTGTAGCGGAAATTCCCCAAATACGAAGGTCTTTTGAAATGGTTTTCAATCGGGATAAGGCCAGTTCCATCTGAACGCCACGTTTGGTGCCCAGCAGCTCGTGCCACTCGTCAACTACAATAGCAGAACAGTCTTTAAAAATTTTATCGTAGCCTTTTGT
This sequence comes from Zobellia galactanivorans, assembly GCF_000973105.1. Taxonomy (NCBI): domain Bacteria; kingdom Pseudomonadati; phylum Bacteroidota; class Flavobacteriia; order Flavobacteriales; family Flavobacteriaceae; genus Zobellia; species Zobellia galactanivorans. The sequence goes on from NC_015844.1 coordinate 2,470,366, forward strand.
GGCCAATAAGAGTTGCAGGCTTTCTGGCGTGGTAATCAGCAAATCGGGCATTTGCTTTTTTTGACTTGCCCGTTCTTTTGTGGTCGTATCACCGGTACGGATACCAACGGTCATTTGCGTTTCCAAATCGGCAGTAACTCTTTCTGCGGATTGTCTAATTTCTTGGGAAAGGGCCCGTAACGGGGTAATCCATATCGCTTTTAATCCTTTTTTGTGCTTGGTCTTGTACTGCGGATTTTTTTTGATGTAGTTTAAAACAATAGGAAACCAAAGAGCATAGGTCTTACCACTGCCTGTTGGAGCGTTCAATAGTCCGTTTTTACCTTGTAGAAATGCTTTCCAAGTGTCTTTTTGAAACTTGAAGGGTTTCCAGTTCTGTTGGTCGAACCAATTTTGAGCAATATGGTAAAGTTCTTCTCTATTCATGTATGGGTTAAGGAATCATCAACTTTAAATCCCCTAAGGAATTGGCTTCGTGAATAGTTTTATCTTTTCTCCACCTCAATATTCTCGGAAACCTGGTGGCAACCCCACTTTTATGGCGCTTTGATAAGGCTATGCCTTCAAAGGCAATTTCAAATACATGATGTGGAGTAACCGAGCGCACTGGTCCAAAACGTTCCAAGGTGTTTTTCTTAATCCAAGCATCTACCTTTCTAAACTCGGCATCGGTAAGACCGGAATAGGCTTTGGCAAAAGTAACCAGTTCTTTTTCGCCTTCATCGTTGGTGTTCCAAAGTGCAAAGGTATAATCTGTAAACAAATTACTGCGTCTACCATGACCTCGCATAGCGTAAGTGAGTACGGCATCAATAGTTAATGGGTCTACTTTCCATTTCCACCAATCGCCTTTTTTCCGACCTACTAAATAAGGAGAATCTTTGTGTTTTAACATGAGTCCTTCACTGAACATTTCACGGGAACGCTCCCTTTCTATGGCTGCCTCTTCCCAAGAATTAAAGTGCATGGTTTCTGAAAGGTGAAAAGGTAAGTCAGTATGGTTTACCTCCTTGAATAATTTTTCTAAGATAGCCCTGCGTTCGGTAAAAGGTTGGTTCCGAATATCCTTTCCTTTCCATTCTAAAATATCATACGCCTTTAAAATAACAGGTACTTTCTTGAGTAAAGCCTTGGAAATCATTTTGCGACCTATGCGTGTCTGTAAATCATTAAATGTGCCTATTTGCCCATCTATATAGGGTAATATTTCTCCATCAATTACAGTACCGTTTGGTATTTTTTGAATAAATAGGTTGAATTCCGGGTACTTATCGGTGACTAATTCTTCACCACGGCTCCAGACGAATAGCTCATCATTTCTAAGGATTACCTGTGAACGGATACCATCCCACTTATGCTCGGCGGACCAATGGGTAACATCGCCTAAATCCTCTGGTTCATTTTCAATGGCGTAGGCCAGATAAAACGGATAGGGTTTGGATAGATAGTCGCTTTCATTTTCTTCTAAAATAAGTTCTTGAAAGGTGATTTTGTTTGGGTCCCAGTTTCCCATAAGTTTATAGGCCAAAATATCCTCATCTATTTCCGTTGCTTTGGCCAAGGCTCGGGTCATTAATTTTTGACTGACACCAATACGGAACCCTCCGGTAATCAACTTGGTAAAAACAAAACGTTCGTAGTAATCGAGTACTTTCCAGTTCTCAAAGAGGTAGGTTTTTTTGTCGACGTCGGATTTCTTCTTCAACGCAATCATCTCCTCTAGAAATTGGGTCAGTGTTTTTTCTGTGGATGTTTTGCTAGATGGTACAATGAGAGCAATGGTTTCCGCCAAATCGCCCACAATGTGATAGCTCTCTTCAAAAAGCCAAAGGGGGATATTCGCCAATTCAGAAGCCCATTCGCGCAGCAGTGTGGTGTTAACGGGTCTAGGTGGTCTACGATGAGATAGAATAGCAATGGTCCATACCTTATCCGTATCATTAGCAACCCGAAAATAGTCGGCTAAAGCCTGAACCTTTATATTAGTTTTATTGGTGCTGTCCAGTGTTTTTATTAGTGCAGCGAATCCTCTCATGCCCAATTCATTTGATGCAATGGAGGTTGGGACATCCATTTCTGATATTGTTTGTGGTTTCATGATGTTTGCTTTTCTAGGGTTGCTGTTTCATCAGGAACCGTATTGTCCTCTTCGTCTCCATATTGGGTTTCTTCGGTACGTGCATCATAACCCTGTTCGCGCAGGAATCTAGAAAATATTTCCGTATACCCGTGGGTACAAATGATTTTTTCCGCTCCGGTGGCTTCAATGCTGGATAAAAGTCCTTGCCAGTCGCAGTGATCGCTCAAAACGAAACCTTTATCAATGGCCCGACGCCGACGCGCTCCGCGAAAGGTCATCCAACCACTGGCTGAAGCTGTTACGTAGGGCACCATTTTACGAATCCATGTACTGCCGTGAGCACTGGGTGGAGCCAGAACAATGTTTCCCAATAGTTCTTCTTTTTTGGTTTCCTTGGTAATCAAGGTCGTTTCTGGAAAATCAACCAGTGGGCGCAATACTTGGGTCATGTTTTCAATGGCGCCATGGGTATATATTTTTCCAATATCGGTGTCAAGATATTTTAGGAGACGCTGTGCCTTGCCTAGACTGTATCCGAATAAAATTGAAGTTTTGCCTTCAGATTTGTTCTCTTCCCACCATTGGTTGATATTCTCGAAAACCTCTTGTTGAGGTGTCCATTTAAAAGCGGGAAGTCCAAAAGTACATTCCGTTATGAAAGTATGGCATTTAATAGGTTCATAGGGAGTTGATATACCGTCGTTTTCGGTTTTGTAATCGCCCGTAAACACCCATACTTCACCCTTGTGTTCTACGCGAACTTGGGAAGAACCGATGATATGGCCAGCTGGATGTAAGCTGAATTTTACATTGTTTATGCTAAAAGTTTCGCCCCATTCTTTTCCGGTCACATTAATTTCGCCCAAACGATGACTAATTATAGGTACATTTCTATGATGCGTAATGTATTGTTTATGTCCCCATCTACTATGATCTGCATGACCGTGGGATATTATGGCCTTATCTACAGCTCTCCATGGGTCTAGATAAACCTTGGCGACACTGCAATAAATACCTTTATCGGTGAATTCGAGAAGTGGATTTTTCATGTTCATTGAAAGTTACGTAATATTCCAAAACGGTATGGGTATGTGGTGATATGGAATGGTGGCAAATAACCAGCTCAAAATAATCATTCTGTAAGAGGGGAATGACCTCTAAAAAAATTATATTTGCTGCCAATAAAATTGATATATATGGCGATCGCAGATTTATATACAAGCAGTGAACATAGAAGGAACCTCGCACATTTTGCAGCATTGGCCACTTTGGCCAGTATAGATGGTGAGATTAGTTCCGAGGAAAAAAGTATGTTAGACCGTTTTGCGTCTAAGCTCGACATTACCGAAGCCGAATACAAGGAGGTAATGAAGCGCGAGAATAAATATCCTATAGACCCTCCTCATAATTCAGAAAGAAGATTGGAGCGTTTATACGACTTGTTCCGTATTATTTTTTCAGACCATCATATAGATGAAGAAGAAATGTTATTACTGAAGAAGTATGCTATTGGTTTAGGCTTTTCAGGGGAACAAGCCGATAAGGTCATCGAAAAATCGGTGGCGATTTTCAGCGGTAAAATCGAATTTGACGATTATATCTACCTACTGAAACACTAAGACAAAATCAGAAAAAAGGCCGGGAGAACAAAAGTGTTTTTCCGGCCTTTTTTTATTCGTTATGGGCGGCCATGAACTCTTCCGCCTTTTCTACCATTTTACGGCTTCCACAAAAGAAGGGTACCCGTTCGTGGAGCTCGGTCGGTTTAAGGTCAAGTATTCTATCCTTTCCGTTACTGGCTTTTCCATTGGCCTGTTCGGCCAAAAAGGCCATGGGGTTGCACTCGTACAATAAGCGTAATTTACCATTAGTAGATACACTGCTTTTAGGGTACATATAAATGCCGCCCTTGATCATGTTCCTATGGAAATCAGATACCAAAGAACCAATGTATCGCGAAGTGTATGGTCGGTCGTCCTCTTCTTTTTGGCAGTATTTGATATAGTCTTTTACACCTTGAGGAAAATGCACATAGTTTCCTTCGTTTACCGAATAAATGTTTCCGGTTTCCGGAAATTCCATATTGGGGTGTGATAGGTAAAAGGTGCCCAGGGCCGGGTTAAGGGTGAATCCTTGAACGCCGTCGCCCGTAGTGTATACCAACATGGTCGAGGTACCGTAAATGATATATCCCGCTGCGACCTGGTCTCTGCCCGGTTGCAAAAAATCTTCCAAGGTTACAGGGGTACCAACGGGGGTTACCCTTCTGTAAATAGAGAAAATGGTTCCGACGGATACGTTGACATCGATATTCGATGAGCCATCTAGGGGGTCGATAAGTACAATATACTTGTTCTGGTGTTTTTCATCGTAACTGTTGATACTGATAAAATCTTCCTCTTCCTCCGAAGCGATTCCACAGACGATTTCCCTTTTCGAGAGGGTCTGTATGAATTTTTCGTTGGCCAAGACATCCAGTTTCTTTTGGTCCTCGCCCTGTACGTTAACGTCACCGGCTTCACCGATGATATCTACCAGGCCGGCCTTGTTGACTTCATGGTTGACCACTTTTGCGGCCAGCCTTAGTCCGTTTAAAAGTCGAGATAGCTCGCCGGATGAATATTGGAATGATGCTTGGTTTTTTATTATGAATTCGCCAAGAGTAATGTTCTTTTTGACCATATTTCAATAGGAGGTTGTTGTTACAGGAACAAATATCGGCTATTTTGTGAAACTATGAGCGTTTCATTTATATTTGACTATTTAAATTTATAACTTCGTGTTTTATTTGTAACAATATGGAATTTTCGATTCGTGAGGCGCAACCGGGTGATATGCAACAGGTATTGGCATTGATCAATGAACTTGCTGTATTTGAAAAGGAACCGGATGCCGTAGAGGTAACCGAAAACGATTTGATCGAAGACGGTTTTGGGGAGAAAAAGCAATTTCACTGCTTCGTAGGTGAGGCCGAAGGCAAGGTTGTCGGTATGGCCTTGGTGTACCAGAGGTATTCTACTTGGAAAGGCAGGGTCATTCATTTGGAAGACCTTATCGTAACCGAGCGTATGCGGGGTAGCGGACTAGGGAAGGCCTTGTTGACCGAAGTGGTCAAGTACGGTCATGCCCAAGGTGTTCGCAGGATCTGTTGGGAAGTGCTTGATTGGAACGAACCGGCCATTGCGTTTTACGAAAAAAACCATGCCAAGGTCATGCGGGATTGGGATGTGGTTCAGATGGACGAAAACGGAATCAAGGAATTTTTGGCAAACGTTTAATCCGCTGAAATGAATTATAACGAAAAAAGATTCAGGCCCATTTCGGGATCTGACAATTCGGAAACTACACAGGAAACCATTTTCGAGTATCATCAGACCGGTCAAATTTTGTCCGCCGATTACAGCGGTGGAAATATCGTAAAAGGACAGTTGATCGGATTGGTGGCCGATAACGGTACCATAGAAATGCGTTATCAGCAAATCAATGTCAATAATGAATTGATGACAGGTGAATGTACTTCAGTTCCAGAAACTATGGGGAACGGAAAATTGAGATTACACGAGACTTGGGTGTGGACCTCAGGCGACCGTTCAAAAGGACAATCAATTTTAGAGGAAATATAGGGCCATCATAGGCTTTTGTACAATATAGAATAATCGAGAAATTTATGCGCGTATTCAAATTTGGAGGAGCATCGGTTAAAGATGCCAACGGAGTGAAAAATGTGGTCAATGTTTTAAAACAAACGGGGCATAGCAATACCATTGTGGTGGTCTCGGCCATGGGGAAGACCACGAATGCCATGGAGGCTACGGTCAATGCCTATTTTAGCGATAAGTCTGCCTTGACGGCGGCATTTCAAGAAACCATAGCCTATCACGATGCTATTCTTAAGGATCTTTTTGACAATGATAAGCATGTGATTTTTTCCCAAGTAAAAGGCCTTTTTGATGAGGTGCAGGGATTTCTGGCATGGAATAAATCACCTAACTATAACTTTGTATATGACCAAGTGGTAGGTTATGGCGAGTTGATATCTACGACCATACTGAATGCTTACCTCAATGAGGTAGGTATCAAGAGCAATTGGGTCGATATTCGCGACTTTATCAAAACCAATGACAGTTATCGCGATGTGTCGGTCAATTGGGAAAAGACCCAAGAACGGGTTGCTAGAAACATTGATAAGTCCAAACTCAATATAACCCAGGGCTTTTTGGGTAGTGACGACAATAACTTTACAACGACCTTGGGTAGGGAGGGGTCAGATTATACGGCCGCCATATTGGCCTATTGCCTAAATGCCGATTCGGTTACCATATGGAAAGATGTACCCGGCGTACTCAATGCCGATCCACGGTATTTTTCGGAAACCCAATTATTGAACAACATATCATATCGTGAGGCGATCGAATTGGCGTTTTACGGGGCTTCGGTAATCCACCCGAAGACGCTTCAGCCTCTGCAGAAAAAAGAAATTCCGCTTCACGTGAAATCTTTCTTGAATCCTTCCGATCCGGGTACTACGGTGGGTAAGGGTGTAGGGATAGAGCCCAAGGTGCCTTGTTTTATCGTTAAGAAAAACCAGGTATTGATGAAATTGTCTTCCTTGGATTTTTCTTTTATCGTAGAAGATAGCATCAGTGAGCTTTTTAAATTGTTCCATGACCATAAAATGAAAGTAGACCTGATCCAGAATTCTGCCATTAGTTTTTCGGTCTGTGTCGATAATCGTTTCGGTCGGTTGGAAGATCTTTTAAACCTTTTGAAAAGCAGGTTCAAGGTCGTACACCATGAAGGCGTATCCCTTTATACCATTAGACATTTTGACGAAAAAGCGATCGAGTCTTTGCAGAACGGACATGAAGTGCTCTTAGAACAGAGAGGTAAGGAGACTTTACAATTAGTAGTGAAGTAATCTTCATGCTGTAGGTCTAAATTTGTTAAAAAGCGGTTGGCCTCTCGTGTTTTTCCTATCTTAGCGGTTACCTAATTGATGATATAACTATGGGTTTAGTGACCGCGAAGGAAGTGGCCAATGCTACCAATCTTGATAAATACGGGTTTTTTGGTACGTTCGTGGCTTGGATATTGCTAAGGGTCACGAAAATTTCAAACATGAACCGACGGTACGATAAGATGAGCCATCTTAATGGTACCGATTTCTTGGATGCCGTTCTGGAAGAGTACGAAATCGATTATGAAATTCCCGTAAACGATTTGAAGCGGCTTCCTAAAGAAGGGGCGTTTATCACGGTGAGCAACCACCCGCTTGGGGGAATGGACGGTATTATACTACTGAAGCTGATGCTTCAACATCGGCCGCAGTATAAAGTAATAGCAAATTTTCTCTTGCAAAGGTTCAAGCCTTTGGCTTCCTATATTTTTCCGGTGAATCCGTTTGAAGACCATAAAGAGGCCAAAAGCAGTATGGCCGGTTTTAAAAGCGCCATGTTGCATTTGAAGGAAGGCCATCCCGTCGGAATTTTTCCTGCAGGGGAGGTGTCTACTTTTAAGGAAGGAAAACTGGTGGTCGATAGGCCATGGGAACCTACTGCCATGAAATTGATACGCAAGGCCCAAGTGCCCGTGGTACCTATTTATTTTCACGCGAGAAATAGCAAGCTTTTTTATCGCTTGGCGAAGATCAGCGGTGTCTTTCGAACGGCAAAACTACCCTCAGAGGTATATTCGCAAAGGAACCGGCCCATTAAGGTACGCATTGGCCAGCCTATTTCGGTAGCTACCCAGAATGAACAAGAATCATTGGAGGAGTTTACTGAACTTATACGGAGAAAAACCTACATCCTCTCTAATATTTATGAGAAGGAACGATTGATCGACCAGATTCCTACCACATTAAAATTACCGAAACAGCCCCGGCAGATCGTTCAACCCGTTCGGGCCGATCTTATAGAGGCTGAAATCGCAAAGCTTATCGAAAACGATAGGCGTATGGTGCAGAGCAAAAATTACGAGGTGTTTTTGGCCCCGGCCGATGAAATGCCCTATGCCCTTCAGGAAATTGGACGTCAACGGGAGATTACCTTTCGCGAGATTGGGGAAGGAACCAATAACTCCATCGACATTGACGAGTTCGACTCGTATTATCATCATATGTTTCTGTGGGACAATGAGGCAAGAGTGATCGCGGGGGCCTACCGAATGGGACTTGGGTCTGAAATTTTCGCCAAATACGGGATAGATGGTTTCTACCTTCAAGACCTGTTTCGCTTTGAGCCCGAACTCTTCGGGATGATGAGCCAGTCCATTGAGATGGGAAGGGCCTATATCGTCAAGGAATACCAGCAGAAGCCCATGCCCCTTTTCCTTTTATGGAAGGGCATTGTTCATACCACTTTGCGCTACCCCGAGCATAAATATCTGATTGGAGGGGTGAGCATTAGTAACCAGTTCTCGAACTTTTCAAAATCGCTGATGATCGAGTTTATGAAGAGTAATTATTGGGATCCCTACGTGGCCCAGTATGTAAGGCCTAAGAAAGAGTTCAAGGTTAAATTGAAAGACGCCGATAAGGAGTTTGTCTTCGATGAGACCCAAGCCGACCTCAATAAATTTGATAAACTGATCGATGAGGTAGAACCGGGAAGCCTGCGTTTGCCCGTATTGATAAAAAAGTATATCAAGCAGAATGCGAAAGTTGTGGCCTTTAATGTGGACCCCCTGTTCAACAATGCGGTAGACGGATTGATGTACATTAAAATATCAGACTTGCCCGAAAGCACGGTAAAACCTGTAATGGAAGAGTTTCAGGCCGAATTGGAGCGCAAGTTTATGGAAGCGCAACAAAATTCATAGCCGCTAGGGGAGCGGCTTAATCATTTCCTACGGCCGTACTTCTTCGTTCAAATAACAGATTGTCTTTCCAGACTCCATCTCTTTTGCCAACACGTTCGCGTTTGCCAATATAGCGGAAGCCCATTTTCTCGTGAAGGTGGATGCTTCCTGTATTTTCGGGGAAGATTCCCGATTGTAGGGTCCATAGACCGTGTTTTTCACTTTCCTTGATCAAAGACTGCATCAATCGAGAACCTACCCCTTTTCCTCGGGCGTCCTTTGCAATATAGATGCTGACTTCGGCCACACCTCGGTATACCGCCCTTTTCGATACGGGCGACAGGGCCGCCCAGCCCATGCATTTATCCCCTGAATAAGCAATGAGCCTGCAGCTTTCAAGATGGTTGGCATTCCATGCTTCATAAGAGGGGAGTTGATATTCAAAAGTGGCGTGGCCCGTGGCCATGCCATCGGCATATATTTCGGATACCGAGGCCCAGTCTTTCTTACACATGGGTTTTAATTCTATTGCGGACATCTATTAAAAATTAACCCTCGGTTCATTATAGGCTTTTAAACCAGTCTTGAAAGTATTCGCCCACGACCGCTGTTGGGGCCATTTTATTGTTGGCCGCATTGATCAGGCTCATCACGATCAATACCAAACCGATTACTGCAGCGAAACAGCCTATGATGGGAATAAAGGCTAAAAGAATGGTAAGTAGCCAGATGCCCAAGGTCTGCCGGATATAGAAACTTCCGAACTCTGTTTTGTTCTGTGAGTTCATAATCAGCGCCGCGATCCATCCGATTATGGTAATATGGGCGATGATGGCTACAATCTTTCCGCTTTCGGGCTGGTTTGGGTCAAAAGTTTCCTTGACTTCTTCCTTAAATTCATTGGCGGCTTTTTTTGCTTCCTCTGCAAAATCTTTTCCGAAATCTTTTTTTTCTTCTGACATGGTTATAGTTTTTTTTGAGCAGTTTGTTTCTATAAAATTACGCGATAATGAACTTATAAAAAAGCCTGTTTAATGGTTTTCCTAGCTTTGTTTAGGGGTGCTTTTCTTGTCGGTAAATATGTTTTTTTGCCTCGTTAAGAAAACCTCCGGTTGGGGTCGGGCTTACTTATTTTTGGGCCTTAGGGTGTTCTCGTACAGTGCGATCCAATCGTCAACGGACATCTTTTTACAAAGTTCGGCAATGAGGTCGTAAGGTATGTCGTTCATCGATTTAAAACGGATGCAGCTTTTTCCCATGTCCAATTTCCGTTTACAGTGTTTAGGGTATTCGGAAATAAACCAACTGTATAGTTTGTGGTCGGCATAAATGGCCAAATGGTACAGTGCAATAAAGTTCTTTTGTGAGGCCAGGTTTATAAAGGGAAGTGGAAGTTCAGGATTGCAATGATAGCCATTTGGATAAGCGGAATGGGGAACCACATAGCCAAGCATGCCGTAGCTCATTTGTTCTTCGAAGCCTTTGGGCAGGTGGTCCAAAACGGTCTTTCGAAGTCGGGAAAGGGCTTCTTTACGGTCTTCCGGTAGTTGGGCGATATATGCTTCCGGCGTATCGGCCTTGTGTTTCATCATTAAAGGTGTTGGTCTACTAGAATAGGGTTGCCGTCAGGGTCTTTGAGCATAAAACTTGCCGGGCCGGTACTTTGCTCATCGGCTTCGGTATCTAGTGTGATGCCTTGGGCCTTGAGTTGTTTTTGCAGGTCCCGAATGTCGGTAAAGGAGTCAAGCTTTTCCGCATTGCTATTCCAGCCGGGATTAAAGGTGAGGATGTTCTTGTCGAACATACCTTGAAAAAGGCCCACCGTAGCGTCACCATTTTTCATGATCAACCAGTTTTGGGAAGCATCTCCGCCGAAAACGGAGAAGCCCAAGGTTTCATAAAATTGTTTTGACACCTGAATGTCCTTGACATTCAGGCTTACCGAAAAGTTACCTAAGTGCATCGTTTTTTGATTTTATGATGAATAAACTCAACGTTTCACAATCCGATGGGGGTACTTTACAGCGTGGATTATAGTCTTCTAAGTTAGCAAAATTTTGCCTTAATCTTGTCGACTACCGTTTGGGCCAGTTTTTCGAGACTTTCTACCGTCCATCCAGCTACGTGGGGTGTCAGTACGACATTGTCGGCTTGGATCAGGTATTGGAAGGCCTCGGGCATTCCGCTAAGGTCTGCGGGGCTATTGTCGTCATTCGTGGTTCCGAACATGTTCTCGAAGGAAGCCTTTTCGTATTCAAGGACGTCTAGACCCGCACCTAGCACTTTACCCGACTTAAGGGCAGAAACCAAATCTTCGCTTACGACCGCCTTGCCCCTTGCCGTATTCAACAACCAAAACGGGTTGTGGAATTTTTCTATAAACTCACTGTTGATCATGCCGATGGTAAGCTCGGTCTGGGGTACGTGCAAGCTCAATACATCGGTACGTTGGTGTAATTCCATGATTCCGACTTGACGGGCATTTTCGTCGCCTACGCCGCCTTGAAGGTCGTAACAGATGACTTCTACGTCAAAGCCACGGAGCTTTTTGGCAAAGGCCTTGCCCATATTGCCATATCCGACAATACCAACCGTCTTGCCGTCTAATTCTATACCGCGGTTGCCCTCACGGTCCCATTTGCCTGAACGCACTTCTTTATCGGCTTTTTGGAGTTTGTTGAATAGGGAAAGTAACATGCCCAAGGTATGTTCCCCAACGGCATTACGGTTGCCTTCCGGCGCCGCGGCCAAAAATATATCGTTGGCTTCGGCATGGCGTACGTCAATATTTTCTAGACCGGCACCCAGCCTACCTATAAATTTGAGCTTACGGGCCTTGTTTAGAAACCCACTGTCAATGCTAAATCGACTGCGGATAATAAGTCCGTCGTACTCATGTATTTTACTTTCGATTTCCGCTTTGGAGGAAGTGTAGTCTTCGTCATTTTGAAAACCAAGTTCGTTAAACTGTTCTATCAGTAAGGGGTGGTTTACATCTACATGTAAAATTTTCATTTTTTCAGCCATAGTTGTATGGGCGTTGCGCCTTTTTATAAGTGTTCGTATAAGCTATATCCCCACCGTATGAAGAAAGCCTATGTGTTCGGTTTACCTAAGATGGTTTTGTCTTGATTCGAATGGAGAGGAGAGATGTGTCCTATATTCCATTGAATAGCCTACGAAGGTACTAAAATAGATGATTTGCCTTAGATGCCCAACACCATTTTTGCTATGGAAAAGTAGATAAGGATACCGAATATGTCGTTGCTGGTGGTAATAAACGGTCCGGTTGCTATTGCAGGGTCGATGCCGCGTTTGTGCAGGAATAAGGGGATAAAGGTGCCTATAAAGCCCGCAACTAGGATGACCGCTACCAAAGATAGGCAAATAGACAGGGAGGTAAGGAAGTCGCCCTTCCATAGCCAAGTAAAAAGTAGTAAGATCAAAGCTAGGATGGTACCGTTTAGAAGGGCCAATAGCATTTCTTTTATCAAACGGTTTCCTACACTGCCCTTTAAGTCGTCGTTGGCAAGACCCTGAACCACGATTGCACTCGATTGTACTCCTACGTTGCCCGCCATTGCGGCAATTAAAGGGGTAAAGAAGAACAGCACCGCGTGTTTGCTGATCAGTTCCTCAAATCCGCCCATGATACCTGCGGCCCCAATACCACCGACAAGTCCCAAAAATAGCCAAGGAAGCCGTGCGCGGGTGAGTACCCAAATACTATCATCGGCTTCTACGTCTTGTGAGATACCCGCCGCCATTTGATAATCTTTGTCGGCCTCTTCACGGATAACATCTACAATATCATCAATGGTAATACGGCCTACCAAACGTCCGATTTCGTCAACTACGGGAATGGCCTCCAAATCGTATTTAGACATGATCTTGGCTACTTCTTCGGGTTTTTGGTTGACGTTTACCGAATCGACTTTTGGGATGTACACCTCGCTGATATGGGTTCTGGTGGAGGTGGTCAGTAAATCTTTTAATGAAAGGCGGCCTTTGAGTTTATCTTCATCATCTACTACGTAAATGGAGTGGACCCTAGTGACGTTCTCGGCCTGTGCGCGCATTTCTTTTACGCACTTGAGAACATCCCAACTTTCCCTGACCTTTACGAGCTCTTTGGCCATTAGACCCCCTGCGGAATTCTCATCATAGCGCAAAAGGTCTACGATGTCTTTGGCGTGCTCTCGGTCTTCAATTTCGGAAATGACCTCTTGGATAATTTCGTTCGGAAGCTCCCCGATAATATCGGCGGCATCATCGGTGTCGAGTTCATCGAGCTCTTCGGCAATTTCCTTGGCCGAAAGGTTGTTCAGGATATATTCTCGAACATCTTCGTCAAGTTCCGTCAGAACATCGGAGGTCTTATCGCTTTCAAGAAGCTTGATCAGGTAGGTAGCTTCGTCTTCGTTTAACTCATTGATGATTTCCGCGATATCGGCGTAATGTATATCTTCCATCAGGTTTACCAATTCGGTATCCCTTCGGGATTCTATAAGCTGCTCGATCTCAGCTAGGAGTTCATCTGTGAGTTTAAACGGTGTCATTTTATGCTATCATAGAAAACGGTAAAGAAGAAACTGCCGCAAAGCTAAAGAAAAACGACTAAAGCGTTGCGCTCTTTACGATTTCTTAGCACGCTTTATCAATAAAAATTCCGTTTTAGTGCAGGGCAATGCCAATATCTCTTCTTGAAAGTGATAGCCGAAGCAATCGCTATGCCATATCAGCGGCTATTTTCTTGGTCAATGCGATAAAATCGTTTACGCTAAGCTGTTCAGGGCGTTGGTCAAAGAGGGTGTCGCCCTTGAGTTCGGGAGATAGGTCGAAAGTCTTTAGGCTGTTGCGAATGGTCTTTCTGCGTTGGTTAAAAGCGGCTTTCACTACCCTGAAGAACAATTTTTCGTCGCAGTCAAGGGTAAAGTCCTTTTTGCGGACCAAGCGGAGTACGCCCGACTGCACTTTTGGAGGAGGGTCAAATACTTGGGGAGGTACCGCAAACAAATATTCGGCATCGTAATAGGCCTGTACCAATACCGATAGAATGCCATAGGTTTTATTGCCTTCCCCTTCGCAAATACGTTGGGCCACTTCTTTTTGGAACATACCTGAAAACTCGGGTACCTGTTCCTTTAGTTCCAGCATCTTGAAAACGATTTGGGTAGATATGTTGTAGGGGAAGTTTCCTGTTATGGCAAAGGGCTCATTGCCGAATACATCCGATAGGTCGTATTTTAGGAAGTCGGCCTCAACTACTTGTAAAGAGCCTTTTCCGGCCATGGCTTTAGGGTGTTCCAAGGGAAAACTGTGGTTAAGGTAGACGATGGAATCGGCATCGAGGTCCATGGCAACAAGGTTCATATCGCGCAAGAGCAAATGTTTGGTGAGCACGCCCGTACCCGGACCTATTTCCACTACATTTCTATAGCCTTCCAGGGAAAGGGTGTCCGCAATTTTTTTGGCAATCTCCTCATCCTTTAAAAAGTGCTGGCCTAAATGCTTCTTCGCCTTTACGGGACTATCTTCTTTCCAAGACTTTGTGGAGTGTTGTTCGTAACGTTTCTTCTTTTTTTTGCCCATATTTTTCTTTTAAGCCCTTATATAAACCCAAGCCGTCTTGCCCGATTTTAAACCGACTTTCTTTTTCTTGTATGCGGCGCCTTCGTATTGGTCCGCCTTTGTCAATTCGTTTTGTTCTAATTCGTAAACCACGCCTTCAATACGGTCTTCCGTACTGTTTGTTTCTTCGGCAACCAGGTATCTGCCCATTATTTTTTCTGGGGAAATACGAAAACCGTTCAGCACATCGGGACTTCCCTCCAGGCTGCGCCCGAAAACCTGTTGTTGTATATACGGGTCTTGAAGGGTTCCGTAAGTAAAGAGGTGTGGCATTTTTACTGGAGCTGAATCGTTAGTGTTCACTTACGATTTCCATCTCGGTCCTGAACGAAACGAATTTGTTCGGAAACCGTTTATGGGCATCTTCACGCAATCTGGGTGCGTCTTCCGCATAATAGCTTTCCAGTACTTCCTTGCTCAAGGTGGTGAACTGAACCGAGTAGCTGATACCTCCCATTTCTTCTTCTACCAATATCTTGCTCATCTTGGCGTTCAAGAATTTGCCGGTGGCCAATACATCGGGTATGTGCACTTCACGCATCCATATAAGCCATTCGTCATGCACCGACTCTTCTATATTGGTTGTTACATTGTATATGTACATAGTGTTGTTTTAGTCTTTTAGCAAATCTAATGCCTTTTCCAATACCTCGTCCCTTCCTTCTTGAATACCTGCGATAGTAGGTTTTACTTCTACATCAATTTTTACGCCAACTCTCTGGGTTTTTGTTCCATCAGGATAAAAAATACCTGTCCCGGAAATTCCTGTTTTGAAACCGCCTACGAATCCAATTGGGCTAACATTTCCATCGGCAGCACAGGTTTGGCTGCCAATTGTCATTACATTGTCGTATGTCTGAAAAGCCATGGTGGTAAACTCGGCACGGCTGATTGTCTGTGAGTTGACCAACAGAATAATTTTGCCCTTATAGTGTTCCTTAGTTTTATTGGAGCCTCCGCATTTTAGTGTTTTTGTCCACTTAAACCTACCTGGGTAACCCAAATCTGGAACTACAATTTTCACAAATTCTTTTGGACTGCTGTTCAGGTAATTTGCTATTAGGTACATAGTGCCTTTAGGATAATTTCGGATATCAAAAATGATAGCTTTTTTGTCTATTAAACTATCCATCATTTGCGAGACGTCCTCTTGGGTAACTTCTCCCATATTTACGTAACCAATAGTATTGTTGAGTATTTTATATTTTTTCTTTGTGGGTTGCTCGTAATTAAAGTCTTTAAACGGGTACCTTCCTATTTTTTTGGTAATGGGTTTTCCATTCCTTAGTAATTCTACCGTGACCGAATCTGTACTGCCATTAAAAATTTTGTTCCGGGCAAAAGCAAGCTTAGCGGCATGGTTGGAGCCTTGTATATAGTTTTTTCTTTCTTCAAAAACATCAATAACGTTCTGTCCGTTCACTTTGCTAATGACATCTCCAATTTTTAAATCGTTTAGTCGGGCCAATGAATCGTTAAAAGGTCTTACGATTACAGCTTTATTGTCGATTATCCTGTGGGTCACGGGAATGTAATTATTCCCAAAATATTCATTTAGTGTGTCTGTACTTAAACCCGCGTGGCTATCATCAATATGTACCACTAGTTCTAGCATAGCCAAATGGTAATCCAATTCAGATTCGGGGTGAAGAAACTTAGGCAGTATTTGTGTTAATACATCGTTCCAAGGGGTGTCCATTTGATACTTGTATGGAAAAAAATACGCAACCGTATTCCAATATCTGAATAAGGCTAGTAGCCTTAAGTTCTTATCTTTCCATAGGAAGTTTGGGTATTCAGGTTCATTTTGGATAATGATATTTTGTGCCTTTGTTGTCTTTTTAGCTGTGGTCACGTAGTATTGCTTGCCTTGAAACCTATTTGTTTCTATAAACCGGAGTTTATCGGAAAGCTGTTTTGAAAAGAGCTGGTTATCCTGTATCCACGATAGATCAAAGTTTTTATTGAAACGGGCCGTAGATGTGGGCGTTTGGCAAGACTTGCAGGGTTTTATTTCACCGAGTGAACCTATCCAATCTATTAATACTTGTGATAGTTCTTCCTTGGAATTGGTCTTTTCCGTTCTAGCCAGAATTGTGAATAACTGCTCGTCCCAATTGAATTTTCCTTTGGCTACATTGGGGTGGTAATATTTTAGGAAACCCCAGACTTTGCCGACCGAAGCAAGTTTTTCGGTTTCGTTCAGTGGGGTGGGTTTTGCTATCACCTGACCCGAAAAAAATAGTGTAATTAGAAAAATCAAAGTGAATCTGCCCATGCTCTATTGTTTGTGTTTGCTTTAGATAACTATCTCAGTTCACGGCATCACCTCGCAACATTCTAAAATTCTTTCGCGCTTGTGGAAAATAATAACTGTCTTGGTAGTTATAGATAATTTTCTCGTAGTGCGTTTTGGCTTTTTCGGGTTGGTTCAGTTTGTTTCTATAGAGTTCGGCGAGTTTAAAGTGCGCATCGTCAGCCAGTATACCGTTGGCGTAGAACTCGATTATTTTTAGGTAGTTGTATTCGGCCGCTTCGTAGGCTTTGGTGCGTTCTAAGAGCTCGCCTTGCTTTAAAAGGGCCTCGTCTTCAATTTTTTCGCCTTTATGGTTTTTTAAGATATCGTCAAGTTCGGTGATGGCCTCTTTTGTTTTGTTCTGATAGGCGAGCAGGTCGGCCCGGGCGTATTTTTTTAGGGCGGTCTGTGTAGAGTCTTCCAGTGAATTGTCTGAAATCAATAGGCTCAATTGCATGGCGTCGTTGGCAATAAGTTGTGAAGTGGAACTCCTCAATACTTTTAACTGGGTAAGGGCCCAATCAAAATCGCCCTTGTAAAAACTGGTCTGTGCCACTTTGTAACGTGCATTTTGCCCTAAGACGTCGTTTTTAAGGTTCTTTTGTATTTGTGAAAAATAGATGAGCGCTTCGTTAAATCGCCTGTCAAAGACCAAGATGTCGCCCAGTGCGAGTTTTACGAAGGCTTTGCCCCGGTTGTTCAGCGGTAGCTCAAGACTTTGTTTTAAGACTTGTACGGCTTTTTCGGGATTCTCTTTTTTAAAGGTGAGAAAGTTGGCGTAGGCCACCTGTAACTGAAGGGTCTGTGCCTTGTATCCGTGAAGCGCTATCAGCTCGTCAAATTGCTTTTGTATCTCTTCAAGCGCTTTTTCCGAAGGGTCTAAAAGCTGGATGTCTATTAGATTGAGCTGGGCGTTGAGCTTGGTTATGGCATCGGCGCTGTTATCGGCTATATATTGAAAAATTTCTTGGGCGGTATCGGTTTCGTTGTCCTCTAGGGTAATGTTTCCGAGGGTGTTGAGACGTTGGGTATTGGCGCCTTCCATACGTTTGTAAATAGCCTTCTCTTGCCGAAAGGCACTGCCGTATTGTTTCTGTTGCACAAAGAGCCAGCTTAAAAGTTCGTTCCAAAGGATATTGGGGTTTTTCTGGGCATTCTGCAACAGTGTTTTTTTGAGAATGAGGTTGTTCTCGTTTTCGGGATCGGCAGTAATAAAATCGTCAATGCTCCGTAGTACGTTCGATTTTGAGGTTTTTCCCTCGCTGATCAGGTTTAAATACGAAACGTACATTTTTTCAATATTGCCCTGTTCCCCATAAATGCGGGCCATTTGATAATTATAATCAAGTTGGGGATTGAGTTCCATTGCCTTGTTGTAGGCCTTGAGGGCCTCGTCGAGCAAGGCGTATTTTTGAAAGCGATACCCTATGCCATAACCGTAATTGGGGTTTTGGTCTATTTGGGAGATGGCTTTTTCGTAGTATTCCTTGGCCTTTTCAGGACGGTTCTGCAGGGTGTAGTTATATCCCAATTCTATGAACAAGGTGGGGTAGACATGGGGTTCTTGAATTTTTTTTAAGAGAAATTCCTCTGCGTCCGTATATCGTTCCAGTTGCTGGTAGGTGGCTATCAGGCCTTCGGTGTAGTCTGTTCTACGCGGATTTTTCTCCACTAATTTTTCGTAGTAGATCACCGCTTTTTCAAAATCACCATCATTAAAATACTGTTTCGCCAAGAAGTCTTCTTGGGCTACAGCGGAAAATGTTATAAGAAGAATGGCGATAAAGTAGAGAGCCTTCATGTATGAAATTTAACAAATTTAAACTAGCCTGGGAAAAGAATCTGTTAAGGGGATTATAATTTGGACATATTTAAGCTTTAAAAGCAATTTACTCCATTCCGTACAATATTGAAAGCCGTTCGTACAATGTTCCTATGGTCTCTTTTTGATTTGTAATATATTTATAATCAATGTATTGATTGTTTTATTTTTAAAATTTAAAAACATGGCGGTTTTTGTAAAAAATTGTGAGCGTTACTCGGCCTTTCTATATCCGAACGGGAGTAATTCCGGAAGAATTAATTTGTATTGTGCCGATGGGAACAAGCTGTATCTTCTTTTTAAAAACGGTGCCCTGCCGGCCAATAGCTATGATGATAGTACAAAATCAGGAGTGGGTTATGAGCCTATGGACCGGTTCAGCGATTATTTGGATCTGATCAGAAACGAAAAACCGATTTGGGTTACGTTCAATACTTCGAGAAAAACCTATGTGGTCTATACTTCAGGAGAAGAAGTAGGGGAAGGGGAAATGTAAACGAAAAAAATAAAAATCGGCCAGAAGCAAATATGCCCTGGCCGATTGTAATACGCTTAGTCTATACGGTCAAATCCGCAATAAGGCACCAAAACTTCGGGAATCTGAATTCCGTCGGGAGTTTGGTAGTTTTCCAAAATTCCCGCTAAAACCCGGGGTAGGGCCAAGGAACTTCCGTTTAGGGTGTGTGCCAGTTGGCTTTTTCCGTTTTCGTCTTTATAGCGAAGCTTTAATCGGTTGGCCTGATAGGTTTCAAAATTAGATACCGAACTGATTTCCAGCCATCGGTCTTGCGCCGTCGAGAAGACTTCAAAATCATAGGTAAGGGCCGAGGTAAAACCTAGGTCACCGCCACAAAGCCTAAGGATGCGGTAAGGTAATTTGAGTTCCCTAAGTATATTTTTTACGTGTTCTACCATGCCATCCAAGGCGTGGTACGAATTGGCCGGATTTTCTACGCGGACAATTTCAACCTTGTCGAATTGGTGCAGGCGGTTCAGGCCGCGAACATGCGCTCCATAACTTCCGGCTTCCCTTCTAAAACAAGGGGTGTAGGCGGTATAGCAAATAGGAAAATCGCTTTCTGCGACTATCTCGCCACGAAAAAGGTTGGTTACCGGTACTTCCGCAGTAGGGATGAGGTATAGGTCATCTTCTCCCACGTGGTACATTTGGCCTTCCTTGTCGGGCAACTGTCCGGTTCCAAAGCCGGAAGCTTCGTTCACCAAATGCGGTACTTGCATTTCGGTATAACCGGCTTCTGTATTTTTATCGAGAAAATAGGAAATCAGGGCACGTTGTAAGCGCGCACCTTTTCCTTTGTAAACGGGAAAGCCGGCGCCGGCAATTTTTACGCCCAGTTCAAAATCGATGATATCGTATTTTTTTGCCAGTTCCCAGTGGGGAAGGGCATCGGTGTTCAAAACGGGGATTTCACCTTCTTTGAAGACCTCTTCGTTGTCTTCGTCCGTATTGCCCGAAGGTACCGATTCGTGCGGAACATTGGGTATTTGGTAAAGGGCCCTTTGCAGTTCTTCGGCAATGGTGTTGAGTTCTTCGCCCAGCTTTTTCGAATCTTCCTTTAGGGTTCCTGTCTTTTCTTTAAGGGCATTGGCTTCTTGGGCCTTGCCAGTTTTAAAGAGTATGCCTATTTCTTTGGAAAGTTTATTGCTTTCCGCCAAGGTGTTGTCCAAAGCAGTTTGTGTTGAACGTCTCTTTTCGTCCAATTCCAATACTTCATCAATCAATGGTGCGGCATCTATATTGCGCTTTTTCAATGCGTTTATGATGTCGTCTTTTTTGTCTCTAACGACCTGTAGCTGTAACATTGCTCTTAAATTTAGTCTGCAAATTTAAACTAATGATTAAAAACCAATACATTTACGGCCGTTATAATCTTATTATTTTATGGTTTTTGAACATTTTGCGCTCAACGTTACCGAAATACATAAAAGGGTAGACTGGTTTGTTGTGCATTTGGGGCTACAGGTCGTGGTGGCCCAAGAAAAATCGCCTTTTATGACCTTTTTGGCCGATACTACGGGCAGGGTCATGTTAGAGCTGTACCAAAAAGAGGAAGAGCCCCTGAGCAATTTCAAGGAGCGGCATCCGGCCACCTTTCATGTAGCCTTCGTTTCCGATAATGCCGAAGGCGATAAACTAAGGCTTGTGGCCGAAGGGGCCACGCTTGTCGAAGAGGTAAAAAGGGAAGGGCTACATTTAGTAATGCTTCGTGATCCTTGGGGCATGCCCTTGCAATTATGCCAGCGTGCTAAAAAGTTTTAGGCACTTTTTCTGCGGTAGATGAGGGTAAAATCCATTCATTATGCCAAAAATAATTCCATTTTGCACTGGCCAGATCTACCGTCTGGTCAATAAAGGCACGGTACGGTTTTCCGTTGACACTTACTTTCGAGTTAAGGGCGTATACCGCTATGTCTTTTCCTTTTTCGGCATATTCCTTTTTTAACCTTTGGGCGAATTGCCAGATAAAATCGGGGTAGCCTCCAATTCTTCTTTGTTGTTTTTTTGTAAGGTAATCTTTTGTGTTGATGGTCGTTTTTTCTCCGTTTTCCTTGTCCACTACCTGAAATTTGATGCTTCCGGAACGACTTCTTAGCATCATGCGCCAACTGAGTCTATGGCCTTCTTCGGTCCATAGTACATCGTCTTTTATAAAGTGATGCCTGATAGGAAGCGCCAATTGTACCACGAAATATAGGCCTCCCAAGATATAGACCGTGTTTCTGAAAGAAGGCACTTCGATTTTTTGCAAGAGGTAGGGAGGCTTCTTCTTGAAAAAAATACGGCGTATGGTCTCAGGTTCGAAAAAGAATACGGTAAATGCCAGCGATAAATAGGGGAATATACCGATTTGAAAGACTATGGAGTTGAACAGATGGAAAAATACGGAGGCGATAAACGCTATTTTTCGTGTAGGCTTCCATAGAAGGGCCGGTACGACCAGTAAGTCGAAAAGAATACCGTAAACGCCCATAATCTTGTGAATGAAGGGCTCTTGCAAAAGCTCTCCTATAATCGGGTAACTGGCTTTGTTGAGCATCAGGATACGGATAATCCCGAAATCTAACCAATCCCCGTAGAGCTTGGCAATCGAAGCATAGGTGTATACGATAAGCAATTGAAGGACGATGGCCCATTTAACATAGGCGAACATGCTGTCACTTTTTAATCCCCGATTGCTCCGTAGGTCGAAAGAGTGGCTTCGGTGTGCCGGAAGAAAGCACATGATGAATGAAATGAGTATTAGTAGGTAATAGTGGTTGTTGTACGATGTTTTTTGCATGAGGTAGACGCCGGTCCATAGCAGGGTGAAAGAGATGATGCTAAAACGGTATTTGTAGCCGAGGGCCACCATAACGCCCAGGGTACCCATGATAAAAAAATAAACATACATGCCGTAACCGGGTAGGGGCTGTAGCCAGTCGAAGCCGATAAAGTTGAAAGTGAATTGGGGTTCGACCAAGGTTCGTTTGATCCAGCCTGTAAGTATGGCACCGTAACATTCTAAGGAAATGAGTATTCCGAAAAATATACGGAAAATGATCAAGGGGGAATTATCGATTTTCGAAAAAAGAAAACGATTCAACATTTATTTAGGGATTAACGAAAACGATGTCTGTTTGTCTTTTTCCAGCTGACGCTTTAAGGCTTCGACCGATTCAAATTTGTGTTCATCACGTATGCGGTGTAAGATGTCGATCTGTAATTCTTGCCCGTAGAGATCTTGGTCAAAATCGAAAAAGTTGATTTCAATGGTCTTTTCCTTTCCTTCTACGGTAGGGTTGTACCCAATGTTCATCATACCGAAGACGGTTTTGCCCATCAAGTTGCTTTGTACTACATACACCCCGTTTTTGGGTACCAGCTTGTACGTTTCGGGAATATGGAGGTTTGCCGTAGGAAAGCCGATCTGCCTGCCTAGGCCCTTTCCTTTTTGGATGCTGCCCGTAAGCATATAGTTGTAGCCTAAATAAGTGTTTGCCGTGGCAATGTCCCCTGCTTCGAGTGCCTTTCTGATTTTGGTGGAGCTTACCGATACGGCGTCTATTTCTTGGGCCGAAATTTCCTCTACCTCAAAATTGAAGGTAGAGCCGAACGCCCGTAGGTCGGTGATGTTCGCGTTGCGGTTCCTGCCGAAACGATGGTCGTAACCAATGATGATTTTCTTGGTGTGCAATTGATTGACCAGATTGTCCCTGACGAATTCAGTGGCCGATAGCCGAGAAAATTCTTGGGTGAACGGATGGATGATAAGTAAGTCTAGGCCTAAAGCTTCAAGGATTTTTGTTTTTTCGGCTATAGTGTTGAGTAACTTGATGTTGGTATCTTTTTGTAAGACCATCCGCGGATGCGGAAAAAAGGTGAGTACCGTAGACTTGAGATTTAGGGCCGCCGCGGTTTTAATAAGCCGTTCTAGAATTTCCCGATGACCGATGTGCACACCGTCGAAAGTGCCTATCGTAATGGCAGTGGGGTGTAGTTTATCGTATTTGGAAATGCTTTGGACTGTTACCACCTAATAAAAATAATAAAAAGACTTATATTTGATTCTGTTCTAAACCCCCTTAATGGTTACAAAATTACGTCTTGTTTTTTCAATTACCATAGTATTTCTCTCCTTTTACGCTTCGGCGCAAAGTAAATATTGGGAAGCGTCTACGGTAAGCAAGCGTGTACAACGAAGTGTTTTACAGGGTTCCGAGGATAATGACAGTAAAATCTTCACGTTACGTGAGAATCTTTTTAAGGAAGAGTTGAAGTCTTCCATTACTTCCAAAAAGGCTTCCCATATCGTATATTTTCCAAATTCGAAGGGGGAAATGGTGGCTTATCGCGTACACGAGAGTCCTGTTTTGTCGGCAAAGCTTTCGGAAAAGTACCCGGAAATCAAGTCATATTCGGGCCGGGCCTTGAACGATAGCCAAGATCGTGTGCGTTTTAGTATTTCGCACAACGATGTTCAGGCGATGATCGTTTCGGCCAAAACGCACAAGAACAGTTTTATTGAAAAGAACGAAGATCAAACTTATGTGCTGTATACCGAATCTTCTGATTGGGTCGATAAGTCCGATTTTATTTGTAGTACGGCGGATAAAGTAATGAAGGCCGAACCAAATTTGACGGCCAAGCCTTTAGATGGGCAGGTGCTTAGAAAATATAGGTTGGCCATTTCGGCAACGGCGGAGTATACCCAATACCATGGGGGAACGGTAGCCGATGCCCTTGCGGCGATCAATGCCACCCTTACCCGTGTAAACGAAGTTTTTGAAACCGATTTGGCCGTACGTTTGGAATTGGTATCCGACACCGATAAAATTATTTATACCGATAGTGGCTCTGATCCGTATACAGGTTCGTTGAGCTTGTTGGGCGAACAGGCCCAAAATGCCATGACCAGTGAGATCGGTGAGGCGAATTACGATTTGGGACATGTTTTCCATAAAGGGGAAAATGGGGGGAATGCCGGTTTTATCGGGGCCGTATGTGTAGATAACAGAAAAGGGAGTGCTTACTCCTCAAGCTTGGTGCCTAAGGGCGATAAGTTCGACCTTGATTTTGTAGCCCATGAATTGGGCCACCAGTTAGGGGCCAACCATACCTGGTCGCACGAGAACGAGGGTACCCAAGTACAGGTCGAGCCCGGTAGTGGTTCTACGATCATGGGGTATGCCGGTATTACCGGGGTCAATGATGTAGCGGCTAGGGGAGATGATTATTTTCATTATATCAGCATCAAGCAGATTATTGACAACCTTAAGGAGAAGAGTTGCGGGGAGGTCATTAGTATAGTCGATACGCCACCGGAGGTAGCCCCTTTAGAAGATTATGTGATTCCGAAATCGACACCCTTCGTATTGGAGGGAAGTGCCACCGATGCCGATGCCGGTGATGTTTTAACCTATACTTGGGAGCAGATTGACAATGGTATTGTTACCAATTCGTCTTTTGGGCCGAATAACGCCAGTGGGGCCAATTTTAGGTCACGCTTGCCCAGTTTGGTTCCGGTTCGGTATTTTCCCATGCTTTCGCGGGTAATCCAAGGTCGGTTGACCGAAACCTTTCCGACCCGGGGCTCTGCTTGGGAAACGGTATCGGATGTAGAACGCGATATGAATTTTGCCTTTACCGTACGCGATAATGCCGCAGGTGGGGGTCAAGTGGTTTCGGAATTGATGAACGTTCAGGTGGTAAACAGTGCCGGACCGTTTAAGGTTACATCACAGGCCTCGCCCCAAGCCTTCGTAGCGGGGGAGGTCATTGAAATCGATTGGGATGTTGCCGGCACCGATATGCTGCCCATTGCTACTAAAAAAGTGGATATAATGCTTTCCGTAGACGGGGGGCTTAGCTTTTCCGAACCTTTGGCGACAGGGGTTGATAACAATGGTACGCATAAGGTCGTATTACCAGGGGTAACCGCCACCAAGGCCCGTATCATGGTCAAGGCGGCCGACAATATTTATTATGCGGTCAACGATGCCGATTTTAGTATTGCGGCCTCGCCCTTCATTATGAACTTTTCCGAATTGGAATATGAGGCTTGCCATTTTGATGACCTGATCATTCCCTTTATATACGAAACATATTCGGGTTTTAATGAAGAGGTTACCTTTCAGGCATCTGACGTTCCTGATAATTTGGGTATTTCCTTTACGCCGGCTACAACATCGGTTGGAGGCACTCCTGTAGATATCCTACTCGAAAACACGGAGAATGTACCAGAAGGCGCTTACTCCATTACCATTTCTGCCGTTTCGGCCAGCTTGACGAAAGACATTACCTTCGATTTGAACATATATGACGACGACTTTCCCGAGGTACAGCTTAACGCTCCGGTCGATGGGGCCATAGATGTGTCTATCAACGAATTGTTGGAATGGGAGGAAGACCCGTCGTATACCGCATATGAAGTGCATATCGCCACCGATGCCGCCTTTAGCAACTTGGTAGAGCTCGTTACCGTTAACACCAATAGTTACGTACCGGCGGAATTGAACAACCAAACGCAGTACTATTGGAGGGTGAAACCCTTGAATGCTTGTGGTGGAGGGCCTCTTAGTGCTACTCGAAGCTTTACTACCATTCAGGTGGATTGTACCAATAAGCGCGCGAGGGACCTTCCTTTGGAAATCGTTTCGACCCAACGGAGTACGGTGATTTCAAAAATCGCCTTCTTTGAAGATTTGAAGGTTGACGATATTGATGTGAGGTTGGATATTGACCACGAGTATCTCGAAGATTTGGTGGTGACCCTAACTTCACCGTCAAATACGGTAGTGCCTTTATTTTCAAGTTCTTGTGGAAAATTAAGGAATGTAGATGCCACTTTTGACGATTCGGCGTCCGACTTTGTATGTGGCACTTCTTCAAGTGATGCCATTCAGGGAAGGGTAAAGCCCTTAGGCTCTTTAAGTGCCTTTAAAGGCGAATCGGTTTTGGGGGAATGGATATTGACCGTAGTCGATAATGCTTCGGGTGATGGAGGGGTTATCAATAGCTTTTCTTTAGACATTTGTGTAGAGGGTGAATTTAGGCCCGATGTAGATGACGATGGGGTTTTTGATGATGGGGATGATTTGTGTCTTAATACGCCCCCTGGGGTTGAAGTCGATGTCTCGGGTTGTCAGGTTTTTCGCTTTCCGTCCGATAATTTTGTGATTACCGTTGAGAGTGAGACCTGTAGAAACAACGACGATGGAATGATTTCCTTAACCGCAGCATTGCCCTTGGATTACACGGTTACCGTTACGGGTAATGGACAGGATGTTACGGATACCTTTACCAGTGATTTTGAATTGTTGAACCTTGGCTCGGGTACATATACCTTGTGTATAAATGCTTCGACCCCAGAGTTCGACTATGAGCCGTTTTGTGTGGAAGTGACGGTTTCGCAGCCCGAGCCCTTAGGGGTCTCGTCTTCGGTTTCGTCAGACGGAAAGCAGCTGGTGCTCGCAATGGAAGGTGCCGACCTGTATACCATTCAATTGAATGGGGAAACCTTGTTGACCGATAAATCGGAAGTTACCTTAGATCTAAAGTCCGGAAGCAATACTTTACGGGTATCTACCGGTTTGGCCTGTCAGGGCATTCATGAAGATAGTTTCTTTGTGGCGGGCGACCCCGTGGTATTTCCCAATCCGTTTGACGAGACTACCAAGATTTTGCTTAGGTCGTCGACAGAGACCGTTAGAATCGATATCTTTACTTTAGCGGGTAGATTGGCCAGGAACACCGAAGCTATCCCTCGTAGCGGCGCTATCGACCTCGATTTTACGGGGTTGCCATCGGGGATATATTTGGTAAGGGTCGAAGGGGAGACGATAAAAGGTGTGGTTAAAGTGATAAAACGATGAGGATACTGACTTTCATAGTGATGGGAATAGTGCTCTTGTCGGCTTGTAAAAAAGACTCGCCAAAAGCACCTGAAAAGGCTGATTTAATAGCTCCTGCCAAAAACTCGGAATGCACCCCGGTGCAAGACGATGGTGCCAACAGTAGTTTGGTAAGGTTTAATTGGAAGGCTTCCGATCATACCGAAAACTATGAGCTAAGGGTGAAAAACCTTAATACCGATGCCGTGTTTTCAAAAAGTACGACCGGTACCGTAGAAATCGTTTCCTTAGATAAGGGTACGCCTTTTTCGTGGCAGGTTATAACCACTAACTCTGGAACGAATACGGCTACCGAAAGTGATGTGTGGTTGTTCTATAACCCCGGGAGCCAGACCGATCATGTGCCGTTTCCGGCAGAGATCATTTCACCGGTACAAGGGTCGACCGCTTTTAAGGACATCAACAATAAGGTAAGCCTAAAATGGTCGGGATTTGACCTTGATGGAGATATAGTGGGCTTTAAGGTGTATTTTTCCACTGAAAATCCGCCTACCGATTTATTGAGTGAGGTCAAGGCAAATGTTGATGAGGTAGAAGTAGGGGTGGCCTCTAACACCCTTTATTTCTGGAAGGTGGTTACCACAGATGGAAAAGGCAATATTTCCACTAGCGATATATCGGAGTTTAAGACCCGTTAAATAGGTTCATGGTTCGGGTAACACCGGCCAATACGAAGGATTGTACGAGTTCCGTGCTTTTTTCGAAGCGTTCCTTTAAGGCCTCCTTTTCGGCTTCGCTCCATTCCCCTAAAACGTATTCTACCTGCCGTCCTTTGCCGAAATCGGCGCCGACGCCAAACCTAAAACGGTTGTAGTTGACGGTCTGAAGTACATTTTGGATATCCTTTAAACCGTTGTGGCCACCGTTACTGCCCTTGGTCTTTACACGAAAGGTACCGAACTCCAGATTGATGTCGTCGGTAATTACCAAGACGTTTTCCAAAGGTATTTTTTCTTTGTCCATCCAGTATTTAAGGGCTTTTCCGCTTAAGTTCATAAAGGTTGACGGCTTAAGGCATAGCACGCTTCTGCCCTTTATTTTAAAAAGACCTATATCGCCCAATTTTGCCGTTTCAAAACTAAAGTCCATTTTGTCGGCAAGGGCGTCTAGTACCTTGAATCCGATGTTATGACGTGTTTCGGTGTATTTGTCGCCAATGTTTCCTAAGCCAACGATAAGGTATTTTTTCATGCTGTCGGTTTCTTGTAAAACGGTTTTGTTATTGGTGAAAATAGATTTAAATAAGTGAAACATAAGGTTTCGTTTTATAAGGATTATGTATTCATTCCCCTCGGAAAGATATAAACTTTGGGTATTTAAAAATACAAAAGCGCCCTGGTTTCAGGGCGCTCTTTATAAAACTTCAATTGAAATTTACTCTTGGCTTTCTGCACCCTCGGCTGCGCCTTCAGCTGCTCCTTCTTCACCTTCACCTTCTTCTTCGTCGTCAACGACTACAGCTGAACGCTGGGTCTTAACTTGAACAACAACAGTGGTTTCTGGGTGTAAGATGCTAAATTCATCTTTCAACAAAGACTCTACGGTAATGTTTTCGCCGATTTTCAATTTCGATATATCTACATCGAAGAAATCAGGCAAGTTGTCAGGAAGTGCTTTAATGGCAAGTTTTCTCTTTCTGAAAAGTAAACGGCCACCACTTCTAACCCCTGGTGCATTACCTTGAAGACGAACAGGAATGTTCATCGTAACCTCTTTGTCATCGAACAGTTGGTAAAAGTCGATATGCAAGATTCTATCCGTTACGGGATGAAATTGAATGTCTTGCATGATAGCTCTTACTTTGCTACCGTTCAAGTCAATCTCTACGGTGTGTGCGGCTGGGGTGTAAACTAAATCCCTGAACGCTAACTCATCTGCTGAAAAGTGTAATGGTTTCTCCCCTCCGTATACCACGCAAGGAACCTGTCCAGCATTACGTAGGGCTTTCGTTGCCTTCTTGCCCACGCTTTCTCTTTCTGATCCTTTAATCTTAATTGACTTCATTATATGGTTTAAAATTAATACTCGTTATTGATTCGCTTTTTTACGGCTACATTAAAAATTTTGATGCGATAGAGGTGTTGTGGTGAACCCTATGCATTACATCGGCAAATAGTTCGGCACAGCTCAGTATTTTAACCTTATCGGACTTCCTTCTTGCCGGAATGGAGTCGGTTACGATAAGTTCGAGCAATTGCGAATTTTCAATTTTTTCATAGGCGTCTCCCGATAAAAGGGCATGGGTGGTAATGGCCCTAACGCTCAGTGCGCCTTTTTCCATCATTAAATCGGCAGCTTTCGTCAAGGTTCCGGCAGTGTCTACCATATCATCGACCAAAACTACGTTCTTGTCCTTAACGTCGCCAATAAGCTCCATGTGTGATATAACATTGGCCACGGCACGCTGTTTGTAGCAGATCACAACGTCGCTTTCCAATGCTTTCGAATAGGCATAGGCTCTTTTAGAACCGCCCATATCGGGAGACGCAATGGTCAGGTTGTCGAGGTTTAGGCTTTTCAAATAAGGTAAGAACATGGTAGACGCGAACAGGTGATCTACAGGTTTTTCGAAAAAACCTTGGATCTGGTCCGCATGTAAATCCATTGTAATTATTCTTGTGGCACCGGCGGCCTCGAGCATTTTTGCAACGAGTTTTGCTGCGATCGGTACACGTGGTTTGTCTTTTCTGTCTTGTCTGGCCCAACCGAAATAGGGCATTACCGCTGTAATGTGTCTTGCCGATGCACGTTTGGCGGCATCTAGCATAAGCAACATTTCCATAAGGTGCTCCGAACTTGGGTTCGTAGATCCTATAATGAAAATACGGGCGCCACGTACCGATTCTTCGAATGAGGGCTGGAACTCTCCATCACTGTATCTCGAGAATATTACGTTGCCTAATTCGGCGCCATATGACTTGGCTATTTTAGCAGCCAATTCGGCACTTTGTGTACAGGCAAAAATTTTCGGTTCGGGAACTTGGTAGGCCATGGGTAACGTATTGTGAACTAGTTTATTGACAAGTCGTTTTGTTAGCGAGGTGCAAATTTAGAAATTTATTTGTCTTGCTAAAGGATAAATGTTGTTATTTTTTTGTGATGGGAATAAATTTTTTTTTACTTTTGCAGTCCAATTTTAGTGCTGCTCGAGTGGCGGAACTGGTAGACGCGCTGGATTCAAAATCCAGTTCCTTTGGAGTGTGGGTTCGATTCCCACCTCGAGTACAAGATTGAAACGTAAAAGCCGAGACTATAATCTCGGCTTTTTTTATGGGCTAAAGTGTTGGTCTTTAAAAAGGAAGGCTATTACATCATAAAGCTTTAAAGAACCTGTTTTCAGTAAAATACATTATCATTCTTAGCTTCCTTAGGTACATTGCATTTTAGTATATGTGTTTACTAAACTTCACAGATGTAACGGAAACTGCAATTTGCGACATAAGTTTTTGTATTGGATTTCTATATGTAAAAATTCCGAAAGATTGCAGGATTTCATCATCTCCACCATCATTCATAACGCTTTGTTAACATTGTACACGATCCTGCTAATTAATGGAATCCCAACCACGATTAGAAGAATTAGATTTACCCACGTTGCTAATTATGGTTTAAATACAGGGTTTTCGCCTATCGAGAATTTAAGTTTAAGGCCTAATTGATGTATTCTGTTCCGACTTATAGTTTATGGGAGTCTTTCTACTAAAAGGGACTTTAGTGTAGTTCCCTGTAATGCATATTTGGGGAGGAAAAGGTAATTCAATAGCCTTGAGCTTAATTGCATCAAGCCATAGTAAAATAGGTAACAAAGGAACATTACTTAACATTAAACACTCTATGGTGTGATAGAAAAACCAAACCTATGCAAAAATTACCTCTAAAGTTTAAATTTGACAAATTGCTGAAGCCGTCATTAACACTTGTGCTAAGTGTTATGGTTGTTTTGCCGAGCGGCATAAGTTATGCCTCGGACTCAAAAATTAATAGCACAATTTTAAATTACGAACCATTAAATACTTTTGTTGAGAGGCCCAATCTTCAAAAAGAAGTTAGCGGTGTAGTATTGGACACTAATGGGCAACCCTTGTCTGGGGCGACTATTTCGGAAAAAGGCACTTTAAATGGAGTCATTGCCGATTTTGATGGTAAATTTTCGATTTCCGTTACCGACGAAAATGCCGTTCTAGTCGTTTCATACATCGGATTTGCCAGCAAAGAAATTGCTGTTAATGGCAAGGAAAGTATTCAAATTACTTTAGAAGAAGCCGCTGCAGGCTTGGACGAAGTCGTTGTTATTGGGTATGGCACAGTTAAAAAGAGTGATTTGACCGGTGCTGTCAGTTCAATAAAGGCGGAAGATTTAAATACAGATTCGCAGGCATCTATTGATGAGATTATTCAAGGTAGGATCTCAGGTGTACAGGTTACACAAACTAGCGCGGAACCGGGAGGTGCGTTTTCAATTAGGATAAGGGGAACAAACTCCATTACTGCAGGAAATGAACCTTTATACGTAATTGACGGATTGCCTGGTGCAAACCCGGGAAATTCTTTGAACCCTGCCGACGTAAAATCAATTGAAGTACTAAAAGATGCTTCGGCAACTGCCATTTATGGTGCTAGGGGGTCGAACGGAGTGGTTTTAATAACGACTAAACAAGGGCTCAAAAACTCTAAACTAGAAATAAATTATAACCTATCCACTGGGATACAGAGTGCTTCTAAGACTCTCGATTTACTCAATACACAGGAATATATCACCTTTTACAATGACCTAAGTTTAGATCGGGGCGTTGAAGCTCCATTTAGTCAAGAGTACATTGATAATATAGGATTGGGTACGGACTGGCAAAAGGAAGTTTTACAAACCGCTTTAATGCAGGAACATCGACTTTCATTCTCGGGTGGTTCAGAGGATACGCAATACTATTTATCACTTAACTATTTTAATCAAGAAGGGATTGTAATCGATTCTGGTTTTGAAAGATTTACAGGAAGGGTCAATTTAACCCATTCCATAGGAGATAAACTAAAGGTAGGTATAAACCTCAGTAACAGTTTGTTGAATGAAGATCTAATACCATCTGGAACGGGAACTAACCGGGATGCAGGAGTAATTGCAACAGCGCTTCAATTACCACCGACTTTACCCGTATATGATGCCAATGGCGACTACTCACTGAGTTTACAAGATCTAAGTAATTCTGTTGCACAAGCGAAAACCATAGAGCAGTTTACAAAGAGTACACGTATATATGGGAATACCTTCATCGATTATCAAGTTTCTAAAAATTTCAATTCTAGGATCAATTTGGGATATGACCACACTATCTCCGAAGGTGACGAGGTTTTGAACAAAGAAACCCAAAGAGGAATACTCTTTGAAGGAAGGGCTACAAGAAGTTCAACGGAAAACAACAGTTATCTTTTTGAATTTATAAATGAGTATAGTAAAGATTTTAGCGAGAAGCATAAATTTAAAGCGCTTGCCGGGTACTCGTATCAAAAGTTTCAAAATTCAAGATTTAGTGCGTCTGCACAAAATTTCCCTAGTACATCCTTTGGTTCGAATAACCTCGGGGCCGGTGATCCAAGCCAGTACTCTGTAAGTTCGTCTAAGGATGAGAATACTATTATATCTGGTTTCGGAAGACTAAACTATAACTACGATGATAGGTATTTATTGACCGGGTCGATTAGGGCAGATGGTTCTTCTAGGTTTGGGGAAAATAATAAGGTAGCCTATTTTCCTTCGGCCGCTTTGGGTTGGAATGTTTCTAATGAATCATTTTATTCTGATGAAAGTGTAGTTTCTAATCTAAAACTAAGGGCTAGTTACGGCTTAAGTGGAAATCAAGAAATCAATAATGCGAGATCTTTGGTGTTGTTGGGAAGTGGACCAATTGCTGTTTTAGATGGGAACGAGGTGCAATCCATAGCGCCAATTCAGTTAGAGAATCCCTATTTAAAATGGGAAACCACTGAATCGCTCAATTTTGGTCTAGATTATGGAATTCTTAATGGGCGGGTCACAGGCTCATTTGAGTATTTTATAAATAAGACAAGGGATTTGTTGCTAGACTTGCCAGTGCCTACAACAACCGGGTTTGCCAGCTCCTTGCAAAATGTTGGCGACACAAGGAACAGCGGTTTTGAGC
Organism: Zobellia galactanivorans; assembly: GCF_000973105.1. Lineage (NCBI taxonomy): Bacteria > Pseudomonadati > Bacteroidota > Flavobacteriia > Flavobacteriales > Flavobacteriaceae > Zobellia > Zobellia galactanivorans. The sequence goes on from NC_015844.1 coordinate 2,503,560, forward strand.
TGAATATCTCTTCTAATAACTTTATAGGTGAGTTTGCATGGACTACAGATTTTAATTTCTCTACGGTTAAAAATGAAGTGCTGAACTTAGGGGAATTGCCTAGGGTTTTGCAAGGTAACACAAGGTTTGTACAGGAATTCACCATACTTGAAGTAGGACAGCCGATCAATTCATACTATGGATATGTTTTTGACGGGGTATTTCAATCTCAAGACGAAATAGACAATACTCCTAGTCAAGCAAATGCTGCTCCTGGAAGCAGGAGATTTAAGGATTTGAATGACGATGGTTTAATAGATGATGAAGACAGAACGGTTTTAGGGGACCCATTTCCCGATTTTACTTTCGGACTTAATAACAACTTCAATTATAAAGGTATTTCATTAGATGTCTTTTTAGAAGGTAAGATAGGTTTTGAATTGGCAAATTTCACCAATATTGATTCTGATAATCCGATTGATAACTTAAGAAACAGACAAACGTATGTCTTAGATAGGTGGACACCCGAAAACCCTTCTAACGAAACCCCTTCTTTTGTGAGTCCGTCTCGAACATATGATTTCAACAGTAGAATTGTAGAGGACGCATCATTTGTGCAAATAAAAAATGCAAGGTTGGGTTATTCATTCCCTAACCTGAAAATAAAGAGAATCTCTTCATTATTGGTCTATGTGTCAGGTCAGAATTTGGCCATGTTCACAAATTATAAAGGGTATAATCCGAACGTAAATGCATTGGGCTCTTCGAATGTCCGAATTGACTACAATGCATATCCGCTTGCAAGGATATATTCAATAGGAATTAATGTAAAATTTTAGAAAATGAAAATAATAAAAACATATTATACGCTCCTTCCAATACTAGTTCTGTTTCTTGCTTTTACAGCTTGTGATGACGCATTGGATGAAAAAACTTTTACAACATTGAGTCCAGATGATTTTTTGACCAATGGCGAAGATGTAGAGGTTCTTCTTAATTCTGTTTACGGGGAACTAAGGTATAGTGACATAACACGTGATGCCATTACCATCAATGAAGTAAATACGGACATTCACATAGAACGCAATGGAGGTATTTTTGCCGCTAATGAACTTATGGAGGAGTTTATTTGGACTTCCTCACATAGTTATTTACAAAGCTCATGGGAGAGACGGTATAGAACCATATTTAATGCTAATGTTGTGTTGGATAACGTTCCTGCCGTTGATATGGATGAATCAAGAAAGGAAGAGGTTTTGGCGGAAGCTAGATTTTTAAGGGCATTTTCTTATTACTTGTTATTTGACCTTTTTGGTCCCGTTCCATTGATTACATCTAGTGAAACTGCGGTGACGGACCGTCCTGCCCGCGCCTCTGAGGAGGAAATGATTGCTTTCATAGAGAGCGAGTTGGTGTATGTAAGTAGTGTTCTTCCTGTAACCCCGCCCAGGGATGAGTATGGGAGGCCGACAAAAGGGGCTGCCCTAGGGATTTTGGCAAAGTTTTATATGATGAACAAAAAATGGCAAGAGGCTGCGGATACTTCATTGGAGGTTATGGATCTTGGGGTGTACGACCTTTTTGTTGATGGTAATAGAACCGAATTGTTCAGTCCTGAACATCAACGTGACAATGAGTTTATTTTTGTCTCTGTCATGTCCGATACCCCAAATGATAATACGGGCAACGGCTGGTTGAGTCATGTGGTTCCAAGAGGGTATCAATGGCAATATCCACCTAGGGCTATATTTGCTGCGGAATTTAAAATTAGATCGGAATTTCTTGAGCTTTTTGAAGCTGAAGACGAACGGTTGGATGCGTTTTTATTCGAATTTGTAAACGAAGAGGGTGAAACTATCATACTTGGAGAGGATGATGCAAGAAGTTTGAAGTTCCCGGAATACCCGAACCAAGATATAAGTAGGGCCTCAGATGATTTTCCGTTCCTAAGGTATGCAGATATCCTTTTGTCAAGAGCGGAAGCCCTAAACGAGCTTAATGGATTGAACCAAGCCTCTGTTGATCTCTTGAACATGGTAAGGGAAGCTGCCGGGGTTGGTACATTTGTGATTGGTGATTTTGCGAGTGAAGAAGACTTTAGCGACTTTATATTAGACGAAAGGGGAAGGGAATTTCACACAGAGGGCCTAAGGCGACAAGATTTAATTAGGCACGATAAATTTATTGAGTCGGCTATAGAAAGAGGCAAGTCTGCCGATGATTTTCGTGTTCGGTTTCCGATTCCGCAAACTGAAATTGAACGTAACCCAAGCCTAACCCAAAATGATGGGTATTAAGCTTTATACAGACTTAAAAAAAGCCGAGACTATAATCTCGGCTTTTTTTGTATTCGGGTATGGGTTTTGAATAACCTATCCTATACCTTAATGTAGATTTTTTTTCTGTCCAACCAAAGGCCGATACTCCAGCAGAAGAGCATAAAGACCAGGGCAAAGGCAAAAGAGCCAAAATAAGGTCCTATCCAGCTAAAGCCTTTTTCATAGCAATATTGGTAGAGGGTCTGTTCTCCGTCTACGCGGATAAAGTTCATGCCTATGGCCAGGTACTCCGAGAGTAGATAGATGAAAAGCGGGTTTTTACCGAATATTTCAAAGAAATTATAGTTAATCGGTCGCTTTAGGAATTCAATGGTATAGATCAATACGGACAATACCACGATATCAAGACCTACGGTAAGCACCACGAAGGAGCTGGTCCATAATTTTTTGTTTACGGGAAAAGTAAGGTCCCATAAATAGGCCACTACCAGTAAACCCGCTCCTACAAGAAGCATTTTGGCCAGTTTTTCGTAATCGATGCCCTTGTCAATAATATACTTTCCTACCAGATAGCCGCCAAGAACGTTGCATATGGAGGGCAAGGTGCTCAAAAGCCCTTCAGGGTCAAACGGAATACCATTGCCCATATAGAGGTGGCTGTCGCCCAAAAGCATTCGGTCTATGGTTCTAACAAAGTTTCCTTCCAAGGTGTAATCGCCAAAGGCGCTTAATAGTCCCCAATAGCCCAATAGAATCACGGCCGAGGCTATAATCAATTGCCTATTGGTTAGAAAATAGATCATAATGGCGCCAATGAAATAACATAGGGCAATGCGTTGTAGTACGCCTAGAATCCTTGTTTCGCTAAAAGGAACGGCCGCAAGATCTCCAGTTTCCGTCCAAGAGAAAAAGGGAATCCAATACATGGTATATCCTAATAGAAATATAATCAAGGTACGCTTGGCTATTTTCTTGAAAATGTCGGAAAGCGGTTTGTCGGCCCATTTCGTTTTGACGAAAGCAAAGGCGTTGCCAACGGCGAACAAAAACGAAGGAAATACCAAATCGGTAGGGGTGAAGCCGTGCCATTTGGCGTGTAATAGTGGTGAAAAGGTCATGTCCCAGTCTCCAGGCGTATTGACAATAATCATCAGGCAAATGGTCAATCCGCGGAAAACGTCGAGCGCTTTGAATCTTTTCATGGTCGGTTATATTTTATTTGGACTCTAAGTTAAGTGCTCTTGTGATCTTTTCAAACATATCACTGTTTTCATAGATGCCTTGAAATGATTGCGAGCTTGGGCCATAAGCAAAAATAGGAACCATAGTGGCCGTGTGGTCGAAGGTAGTAAAAGTTCCTTCAATTATTCCTTTTTTGAGGTCGCCTTGTGGTATGCTAAAACCGGAGGTTTCGTGATCGGCGGTAATGACTACCAAAGTATTTCCCGATGTATCGGCAAATTTTATCGCTTCGGTGATGGCCCGGTCAAAGTCAATTCCTTCGGTAACGATACCTCCCACATTGTTGTAGTGCCCGTTACTGTCTATTTGGGCGGCCTCAACCATTAAAAAAAAGGGTTTGTCCTTAGAATTCAAAAATTCAATGCCATTTTTGGTGGCTACGGCTAGCGCATTGCCACGACCCTCCAAAACTCCGGGCACTCCTTTTTTAGAAAGAAAATAGCCAAGCTTGTCGGCCTTATGTTGACCGATTTTATCGATACGGTCTACAATGGTAAAATCGGTGTTTTTCCAATCGAAGGTGAAATTTTCTTCCCCTCCGCCAATAAAAAGGGAAAGTTTGCTCTTAAGGATGTCTTGGGCGATTTCTTTGGTGTCCGATCGGTCTTTTTGGTGGGCGAAGAAGGAAGCGGGAGTCGCACCGGTAACCTTGTCCGTGGTAATGATACCCGAAACGTAACCGTGTTTTGCGAGAAATTCGGGCATGTTCTCAATAGGCTTCCTCGAAGGGTCTAGGCCGATAGCGCGATTATAGGTTTTTGTACCCGTGGCCAGTGCGGTACCTGCCGCGGCCGAGTCCGTGGTGAAATCATCGGAAGATTGTGTCTTTAAAAAGCCGATGCTCTTTAGTTGCGAAAGGGTAAGCTCACCGCCATTGGCCAAAACGGCCGATGAAATTTGGTTTAGGCCGTTTCCGTCGCCGATCAGTAGTATCACGTTTTGTATGGGCACCTCTTTTTGGTCCGTAGCGTAGGTAGGGCGGTATACTTTTGAGTTTATGGTGTTGGTGTAGGTGCGTTTTTCCAGCGTATTGAGGTAGGCCGATGTCTCGTGGGGCATATCGGTATTTATGATGTCTACGCCCAAATCGGAAAAGGCTTTCCATGCGGTGTTTGAATCCGGTGTTCCCCAAAATCGGAAGGGCTTATTGAGATTGTGGGCTTTTGTAATGGCTTCCGATACGGTTTGGTAATCTTCTTGGGTAAGCCTGCCCTTTCCGTTCCATTCCGAATAGTTTTTAAAATTGACACTGATAAAAGCGACCTTTTTCCAATCATCGGAATCAAGGTCGCTCTCTAGCTTCTGATAATCGAAATAAATGAATTCGGGATAGGAACTATAGGTTTCGGGGTCGGGCCTTTGCCCAGAAATAACAATCTTTATGTCGGGCCGTGAGGTGATTTCGGGGTATTTTTTGAGTGCGACCAATATTTTCTTTAAGGTAGGAAGGGCTTTCGATTTGACATCGAGCATCAGCATAAGGCCGGAAGCGTCACCAATGTTGTTTTTGATGGCATACTTTATAGGGTCTAAATAAAGCATTTGTAATGTATTGCCCTCAATGATTTCCGATTCGGTGTGGGCAATGTTCAATTTACCGTTCTTTAAAACGACATCGGCCTCAATAATATCGAGACCATTGGCGTAAGCCTTCCAAAAGGGGACGTTTTGAAGGTAATCGTTGTGGGAGTGGATCAGGGTTTTTCGATTTTCTTGGGCAGTGAGCAGCGTAATGCAGAAAAGAGCGAATACGAAGGAATACTTTGTTTTGAATCTATACATGCTTTAAAATTATAAAAAGGGTGCCCCTTAAGGAAGCACCCTTTCGTAAAAAACTAAACTAACGAACTGATTTTTGTGATTACCATCCTTTGTTCTGTTGAATTCCAGATGATTCTATTACTGTATTGGGTATGGGCCAAACATTCATGTAGGAGGCGTCAAAATTTCGTGCAGGCCATACAATTTCAGAACTGTAGGGCGAATCGGGATCGGAACGATCGGTGTAGATACGGCCATAAATAGGCTCGGCATACGTATCGGCAGCATCGCCCCAACGAATAAGGTCAAAATGTCGGTTGGCGAACTCGCCGGCAAGCTCTACCCTTCTTTCATGTTTTAAATCGCTCATGGTCGCATTGGTAATGGGGGCAAGACCGGCCCTTTCCCGTACCATATTCAATGGGGCATCTCCATTTTTGCCGTCCATAATGAGGGCTTCGGCTTTCATAAGTAAGACTTCCGCGTAGCGCATTAAAGGCACATTGTAAACGGTAGAAGGATCGTCGCCATTGCTGTTCAGGTACGTGCCGATAGGGTTTTCAAATTGAAACTCGTACATGTATTTGTTGAACTGAAAACCTGATAGGGAGTTTTCCGATTGATATCTTCTGGTTTCGCCGAAAAAGGTAAATTCATCACCGAAATTCAATATGGTTACCGCCTTTCTGGCATCGTCGTCTTCAAATTCGTTGTAAAGGCCTTCGGAAGGCGTATAATAGCCCCAACCGTTATATTTGCCCCATCCCTTGTTCTCCAACATAACACCGGTTAAGATGCTGCCTTTGTCGACTCCTGAGTTAACGGACCAAATGTACTCACTGGTCCAGTTGTTCAAATGGCTGTGCAATTCACGGTAATCTTTTGAAGGATTGCCCGTGTTGATCAATGCCCTGCCCGAACCACTATTGGTAACGGCATCGGCGTACTTTACTACCTCGGCATATCTAGAGGCGTCGTGTTGTGCCCAGTATAGATTGGTTTTTGCCATATAGGCGTAAGCGGCGTCCTTATGTGGGCGACCATAGTTATCGGAAGAATATTCGGTGAATAGCGGTAATAATTCCGCGGCTTTCATAAGGTCGGCCTCTATTTGCTTGTAGTTTTCGACCACGCTGGCCGGTCTTGAGTAACTACCGGCCTCATCGTTCATGTTCTCTTCCGTAATAATGGGTACGCCCCCATTTTCGCCATTATCTCCATAGGTATGGGCCACCCAGAAGTAACTGAAGGCCCGCATAAAGTAGGCTTCTCCCAAATATTGGTTTTTTAGGCTTTCGCTTATTTCCATATTGGGGACGTTCAAAATAACATCATTGGCCCTACGGATTACCTGATAACTTTTAGGGTAGCAAGTTGAGGTATACCCGCCTTCGCCGCCGGTGATATTGAAATCTTTGATATTGTCGGCAGAGGCTTTGATTCGACCGGTAATCATATCATCAGAGGCATTGATGTACCAAAAGAAGCCCCTAGAGAACATCTCTTGGTCCGTCATGTACTGATACATACTGTTCACCGCCTCTGATGCATCTTGTTCAGATGCCCAAAAATTGGCGTATGACGTGCTTCCTAGGGGAGTGACCTCCGTAAAATCGTCAGAGCAACTAATCAGGTTAAGGCCGGCAAAGCCCAGTACCAAGCTCATGGTTTTTATGCTATTGAATTTCATTTTTTTTTGTATTTTTTTAGGTTAGAGCGATAATGATAGACCAGCGGTAATGGTTCTTGACAATGGGTATCGTGCGATATCCAATCCTTTGCCACCAACTTCGGGGTCCATGCCCGTATAATCTGTAATGGTAAATAGGTTTTCTGCGGAGATGTAAAAACGCAATGACGAGCCGGGCAATACGGTATTCATAATCCGGTCGTTTATGGTATACCCAAGGGTTACGTTCTTCATTCTCAAGTATGAGGCATCTTCAAGATACCAGCTCGATGCCAGACCAAAGTTTTGGTTGTCGTCTTTGGTCGATAGCCTTGGTGTAGTGGCCCCTGTGTTGGAAGGAGACCATGCGTCAAGTACCCTGTTATCTAGGTTATATCCGGTAAGCGAAGCGTTATAGGTAGAAAACTTGTATCCGTTAAATACTTCAACACCTGAAACCCCTTGAAACAACATGCCTAAATCAAAATTTTTGTAATTCAGGTTCAGACCGAAGTTATAGGTAAAATCGGGTTGGTAACTGTCGTAAAAGACCTTGTCGTTATCATCTATTTTTCCATCATTGTTGCTATCGGCAAATTTAAAATCGCCAGGCTGGGCGTTGGGCTGTATTAGATTGCCGTCTTTTACATAGGCATCAATTTCCGCCTGATTTTGGAATATGCCCAATTGAGGCACAACATGAACCGAGTATAAGGCCCGTCCGACCTCTGAACGGAAGGGTCTAAGTACCCCTCTGACATTGTCGCTGTGGGCAATGAAGTCGATTCCACTTTTGTTATATCCGTCTAGGTTTACTAGCTCGTTCTCAAGTACGCTGGTATTGGCATTGAGGGTGAAATCGAGCTCACCTATTTGCTTGGAATAACTTGCCGAAATTTCAAAACCATTGTTCTTTACCTCTCCACCGTTTACATCGGCAGCCGATGTACCTTGGTGTAGATCTTCAAGACCGGGAAGGATCATTCCCTTGGTCGATTTTTCGAAGTAATCGAAAGTAAGGCTTAGACTATTGTTGAAAAGGGCCGCGTCAATACCAAAGTTGACTGATTCCGACACCTCCCAGTTCAGGTTCGGGTTCGATTGCTTTCCAACGTATGCGCCCTTGTCGTCATGTGAGGCGTCTTCGCCAATAGTAACTACCGTGGTGTTCAATGGAACGTCAAAAGAATAATAACCTACGGAGTTGATATTTCCTATCTGTCCCCAAGAAGCTCTAAATTTCAGGTCATTGATGGCCTCGACATTGAAGAATGATTCGTCTGACAATCTCCAGCCCACGGTGGCCGATGGAAAGTTATCCGCTTGATTGTTTACCGCTAAGCGTGAGGTCATATCCCTTCTGATACTCCCTGAGATAAAGTAGCGATTCTTGTAATTGTACATAACCCTACCAATGGCCGATGTCAAGGCATCTTCATAAACTGAGGTGCCGGGGTTTCTGATGACGGATGCATTCGATAGATATTGGTTGAACGCATCTTCGTTGCTAAAACCTTCCCCTCGGTTAGATAGGCTCTCAAAGTCCGTATGCTGGGAAGAATAGATAGCGGTAAGGTCTAGGTTGTGGTCGCCAAATGATCTTTTATAGCTCAATTGGTTGTCCCAGACCCAGCGGTTCGTGGTTGAGGTCGTCTGATCTAGGTAGTTGTTCGGGTTTGAACGCCCCAGTTCAGGTACTTTGGGCTGAAACCTTTTGTACTGCGAATGGGTATAACTGTATGAATAATTGGTTTTAAACGATAGGCCGTTCAAGATTTTATATTCTAAAAATACATTGGCGTTCAAAAAGTTTGTAGGCGCATTGGTCGTAGGTCTTAGCAAGAGGGCCAAAGGGTTGTACACATCACCATAGGCTCCTGCGAACTGTGATAGGTTTTCAGGGGCTACCCCGGCAAAACTGCCGTCGTCGTAACGGGTAGGGGAGGCTGAAGGCATGTAAACCGCATTAATGATGGTGCCGGAATAGGGGTTGTCGGTATTCGTTCCTACGGCCTCGGTTTTTGAAAAATAAACGTTTTCGCCAATTTTGATTTTGTCGGAAAGGTCAAAATCGGATTTCACCCTAAAATTATAGCGCTCAGAACTTGTTCCTTCCAAAAGGCCCTCTCTTTTGGTGTATCCGAAGGAGGTAAGATAGTTCATGCTTTCACCTGCACCGCTTATGTTTATATTGGCATTGTTCATGCCTGCGGGCCTGAAAATCGCATCTACCCAGTTGGTACGGTTTACTTGTCCGTAGGGGTTTTGCTCGAGGTCGTGGGCAGATTGTCTTGGGGTTCCGGCATTATCCGCAGCGGTATTGTATGTGTTGGCTTGCTGTTGTGCCGTAAGCGGGGTTGGTAGGTTGGTGGCTTCTTGGATACCACCATAGTAGTCTACGGTAATACGGGGTTTGCCCATCTCTCCTTTTTTGGTTTGGATTACGATGACCCCCGATGCTGCTTGTGCTCCATAAATAGCTGCTGATGCCGCATCCTTAAGAACAGAAATGGAGGCAATATCGTTAGGGTTGATGGCAGGGCCATAATAAGGAACACCATCTACTACGGTAAGCGGACTTTCATTAGCGAAAGTTCCTAGACCGCGAATAACGACGTTGCCGCTAGAGGTAGGGTCACCACCTTGGTTTAGTACGGTTACACCGGCAACATTACCTTGTAAGAACTCCGTAGCGTTCGTAACGGGTCTTGACGCAATACTCTCTACATTGCTTACCGTTGCAATAGCTGTTGTTAAATCACCTTTTCTTGAGGAGCCGTAGCCGATAAGGACTACTTCATCCAAGAAGCTGGCTTCTTCATTCATCGATACATTCAGGACCTGGTCTCCTGAAAAGTTTACTTCTTTAGTGGCAAAACCCAGGGAAGAGAACACTAGGGTTCCACTTTCTTCGGAGAGGCTTAGCGTAAAGTTACCGTCAAAATCTGTTGAGGTACCGGTTTGGGTTTCCCCTTTCAGTACAATCGATACCGAAGGAACCGGCATTCCATCTGTTTCGGAAACTACCGTTCCCTTTACTGTTACTTGCGAATAAGAAAAGGAAATACATCCTAATGCTATTAGCAGAACTAAGTACACTTTTTTCATTTAGGTAGAATTTTAAATTGGTTATGAACCAAAAGTAGTCGGAGGTGCTACTTCTTCCAGATGAAAAAAGAATCATAAAGGTGTACTTATGCCTCAAAAAAGGGGGTGAATGGTTTCTTTTTAGTGCACTTTCGTTACAATAATTTTAACGTAACATTGTGATAATATGTAGCTAACGTTAGGCGTTGTCGGTTTTGGCGCGATATGCTTTTGGGCTACAATCGAAATTTTTCTTAAATAGGCGGCTAAAGTACTTAGGGTCGTTAAAACCACATTCTATACTTATTTCGGAAATGTTCAAGGTGTGGTTTTTAAGTAGAAATTCGGCTTTTTGCAGGCGTAACTTTATAATGACGTCGGAAGGGGACTGCTGGAGCACCTCTTTAAAGGCCCGATAGCATTTGATCTTTGATACGAAAAGCAATTCTTGTAGCTTCTGAACATTAAAGGAGGGGTCGTTGAGGTTCTTGTTTATCAGGGCCAATGCCTTTTTTACCAGTTTTTCGTTGACCGATAGGGTTTTGGTTTCATCGAAAGGCGGAACATAGAAGAGGTGTTTTGATGTGTTGTTCGCATATTCTTTTCTGACGGATGTGAGTTTCGAGATTTTACTTTGAATAAAAGACTTGCTTACGGGCAACTGTATAAAGGTGTCTACACCAAGTTCCGTAGTCTGTATGCGCAATGAATGGTTTATTTCTTCGGAAACGTACAGCACCGAAACGGCTATCTGGGTCCCGTTGCTCTTTATAAGATGAAAGAGTTGTACCAACTGTTCGTCAATGGGAATATTGTATAGGGCCAGGCAATGTATGTTTACGTGCTTGATGGCCGAGCTTACCGCTGATGCCGTTTTTTCAAAGATTAGATTGTTGTCGGGGTGGTCGAATAATTGAAGGGCCGGCAAGGCGTCGTCATCATTACAAAAAACTAGAATGTTGTTTTTGTCCGAGGGTAGCTTTTCATTTAGGTCGAGGTGCTTCCATAAGACTTCTTCTACCTTATTGTTTTCGGTATCTACCACCTTGATCGGCAAGTGTACCGAAATGATCAGTTCGTCGTTTTTTTCAATGCTAAGGTTTCCTTCCATAGCAGCTAGCAGGGTGTTCGATGCTTTGTAATACGGACTGTAATGTTGTATGCTGAAAAAGTTGTCGGAGAGTACTTTACTGTCCGACTTTATAAAGAGTCCTAAGGAATTACCTTTTGTCCTTACCGTAAGTTTTAGGTAGCTGTCTTTCGAAAGGTATTTTAGAATGTCGTTAAAGAGGTATTTGAAAAACAATTTAAAACGGAGGGAGTCTAGTTCTACCCATTGGTCTTCGATATCTAGGGTGTAGTCTAAATTGATTTTCGATTTTCGGGCATGTGTAGCGAGTCCGTCTACAAGTACTTTTATGGTTTGTCTTATTTTGGTCGCCGATTTTTTTAGTTCGCCTATGTCCTTAGAGTTGGTAAGGTAGTCCCATTCCGATAGCAATGTGATCAATTTGTTCGACTCCTTATTGATGTTTCGTTTTGTGCCGTCGTCTTCGTTCAGTTCTTTGGTGTTCTCAATAATTTTGGAAACCGGTTCCTTGAACTCCGACAATACGAAGGTCTTGAACTTTTCGATTTCAAAATCTTCGTTTTTAAGCTGGTGATAAGAGCTTAAGAGTTCTTCCCTTTGGCGGTTGATTTCTTTGTTTTTTTCATCTAAGGTATGGTTGACCTTCAAGAGCCGTTCTTTTTGCCGGTTTATGGTTTCGGTCCGTTCCTCTATTTTACGTTCCAATTCTTTCTGGTTTTGCGCAATGTTGCGGTTTCGTACCAGTACCCAGCTTGTAAGGCTTAGTAGTAAGGTGGTCAATAGAAGTAGGTAGAAGAGGATGGTCTTGTAAAACGGTTTTTTGATGATGATGGGAATGCCTTTAAAGGCTAGGTCTTTGGCAGAAGAGTTTTTTACTTCAAAAATATATTCGCCATCGGGCAGACCGGTGTAATGGACAGGGCCTTGGCCTTCCTTGAATTCTTGAAAATCGGTGTCGTAACCGGAAAGTTTATACAGTACCCGATTGTTGGGGTCTTGCGTAAAAACAACGGGTTCGATCTTTATATCTAGGGAATTGTCGATAAAATTTTTAGTAATACCTTTCGTAAAATCGCTGGTATCGTCTATTTCGATCTTTATTTTCGGTAGTTTTTTGGTAATGTTCAGACTCGCTGGCGAAAAGTAGTTGAGCCCGTTTATTCCCGCAAAGAACAAGGTGCCTTTGCGGTCTTGGTAGTAGGCGCCCTCTGAGAATTCACGGGCCTGCCAGCCTTCATCCATATTCAGGCCTGTAACTGAAAAATCGTTTCTGTCTACGGCGGCAATCCCTTTGGTCGTACTCACCCAAACCTTATCGCTGTCTAAGAGCAGGCCATATACCATATGGCTCGGGAGGCCCTGTTTTTCTGAAATATGTTGTATAAGCCCCTTGTTTTTGTCGTATACGCTGATGCCGCCAAGGCTTCCCGTCCAATAATAACCCGACTGCTTGTCTTTAAAGGAAGAATAGACGCTATTGCCCAAGAGTCCGTCTTTTACCGTGATGTCCGTTAGTTCGCCAGTGGCAAGGTCAAGCAATACCAGACCTTCGTTTTCGGTGCTGACCAAAAGCTCGTTATCGGCGTATTCTATGTTTCTGATATGGTATGGGGCCAATGCCGATTGACCTTTAAAAGCCTCAAAGCTATCGGTCTTCAGGTTGAATTTGGCCACCCCTCCCCAACAGGCTATATAGAGCTGATTACCGTTGTCTTCTTGAAACGAATAGTTTCTGTCGTTGGGAAGATTGGCGGTGTTTTTAGATTGATACAGGGTATAGCCGTTCTTCTTAATTCGAATAATACCGGCATAGGTGCCTGCCCAAATTTCACCATTGGAGGTGGTGTAAAGCGACCGTACCCGCCCCCAGTCTGAATTTTCTTGGGCCTCGGCAATATGATATTTTAAGTAGCACGGTTCTTCTTGGTCAAAGTAAAACAGGCCTTTTGTGTAATATCCGAGCCAGATGCGATTATTGAAGTCCTTGGTAATTGCCCGTATGGTTTCGTTGGGTAAATGTGGATATTTGTTCGGATGTGGTATAATTGTAGAGATTTGCTCAGAGCCGCTATAGGCCATGCTAAGGCCTCCGTCTTTATGTCCTAACCATATATTGCCAAAACTGTCCTCGTATATTTTTTCTACTTCATTGCTGTCAAAACTATAGGGGTCGTAGAGGTCGTGAAAGTAATGATCGATCTGCTCATTGTCGCGGTTGGTCGTGCTGTTGGGAATGATATAGATACCGTTCCTTCGGGTGGCATACCAGATATGTCCGGATTTGTCTTTGAGGACATCGTTGATAATGGTATTCGGAAATTTGTCCAAAAGAAGCTCCCTGAGGATACTGTTGTCTTCCTTTTTTTTCTCGACAAATTGAGCTTTTTTAAAGTCGCCATCGATAAATTCGTAACGGGTATTATCGGTCCGGATGCCTATTCCTCCCTCTTTGGTGAGGGCCATATATTGTAGGGGTTCATCAAAGGAAAAATTTTGAAACTTGCCGTTGCCTAGGTGTTTGCTTATTTTTTTATCCTTTGTAACAATCCAAATATTTCCTTGGCCGTCTTTTTTTAGATGCTGAATATTGTTTCCGGCTATGGAAGTCGAATTTTTTATATCGTGTTTGTAGACCGTGAATTTTTGGCCGTTGTAACTGTTGAGTCCGTCCCAAGTGGCAATCCATAATATACCATCGTCATCGCTTATCAAATCGGTGATGGAATTATTCGAAAGCCCGTCGTTGGTACTGAGGGTCTTGAATTTTATATTTTGCCCAAAAACCGGGTTGATGGACAAAAGTATAAGGAGTGCATATAACAGTAAGTAGGGTGGTTTCATGTTGGTTGGTTCTGCGATGCTTTGGGGCGCAGGTTAAAAATATGAAATTTAAGCTATACCAGCGTAATCGGTATATCGATGTTAATGGTTTGATGTTGTTCGGGGGGTATAGAAGCAAAAAGCCCGCGATAATACTATCGCGGGCCGAGTATGGTCATAGACCTATTTGTTCTATAAAAGGTGATTTTTACGAGATAAACCGAATGGTCATAAAATTGCTTGGAGTTTCGCCGTTGCTTGCTTTTACAGCATTCACGATGGGAATTACAAAAGCGATTATGCCAATGAAAATCAAACTTAAGATGCCTAGGCCTAAAAGCAAAATGGCCGGAATACTAAGTATGGTAAAAAGGAGCATACTCAATTGAAAATTGACAATCGACTTGCCATGCTCGTCCATGCCGTCAACGTTGTCCTTTGTGGAGAGCCATAGTATTAAGGGTACGATAAGCCCGCCAAAACCGGTTACATAGGTCAGCAACTGTGATAGGTGTGCAATGACCAATAGTTGATTGTTCTTTTCTAATGATTTGTTTTGATTGATGACTTCCATTTTTCGATTGTTTAGGGGTTCTAAATATAAGACGAGCTAAAAACCAAAATGTTACAATTTAAGATGGCGATAAGAAATAAAAAAATCCCGTACGACATGGAGTGTACGGGATTTTTGAAAATAAATTTTAGTGGATACTACTATAGCTTACGCTCTATTTTCAACAGTTTTTCCTGATTCTTTGCAATGCTACTTTTTAGTTTGCTTAGTTTCTTTTCGATTTTAGTGATATCGTTGGGAGAAAGTTTTCCTTTGATTTTGTCCACTTCCATTTTGTTGCTGATCTTGCTGACTTTCTTTTCGTCGCGGTCCAAGGTTTTTCTGATCGCACTGATTTTGTCATTCAGTTTTTCGATTCTTTTAGCTGCTTTATCAGCTCTTTTTTGCTCTTTTTTAGCGGCTTTGGCCGCCTTTTCGGCTTCTTTAGCTTCTCTTTCGGCCGCTTCGATTTGTTTTCTGATTTCCTTGGCTTCCCTTTCCGCTTGTTCGACTTGGGAAATAGAGTCGTTTTGAACTTCTCCTTCTTCTTCCTGGGCAAAGGTCAAGGTGGTCACCCCTATAAAAATCACACAAAAAGTCAATAAACGTATTTTCATAATAAATTTAATTTATAATAGTTAATGGAGGCGCGAAGGTAGATATTTTCGGCTATTGTTGCACTTTGGTGCAATTATATTTTTGTCGTACAAGAAGGCCGAAGACTTCTATCTGTTTTTGAGTACTTTTGCAAAAACTCATGAATGATCCCTAACGATAACATCATAGCATTGGCCACGCCTTCAGGTGCCGGGGCTATTGCGGTAATACGTATTTCTGGCGAAAAGGCCATAGATATCGTAGCCCCCTTTTTTCAATCGGCCTATGGTAAGGATTTGACCAAGAAGAAGAGCCATACCATTAGTTTGGGTCATATTGTCGATGGAGGGAAGTTGTTGGACGAGGTTCTTGTATCGGTTTTTAAAGGGCCGAATTCGTATACAGGGGAGAACGTTGTCGAGATTTCATGTCATGGTTCCCCATTTATTCAACAACAGCTCATTCAGCTCTTCTTAAGGAACGGATGTAGAACGGCCGAAGCAGGGGAGTTTACCCTTAGGGCCTTCCTCAATGGTAAAATGGACCTTAGCCAGGCTGAAGCGGTGGCTGACCTGATAGCCAGTGATAATGCGGCCAGTCACCAGATAGCCATGCAGCAGATGCGCGGCGGCTTTAGTAACGAGATCAAGTCTTTGAGACAAGAGCTCTTGAACTTCGCGTCTTTAATTGAATTGGAGTTGGATTTTTCTGAGGAAGATGTAGAGTTCGCCGACCGTACGCAGTTTAAGGAGTTGCTTGGGCGTATTCAGAAAGTATTGAAGGGATTGATCGATTCTTTTGCCGTAGGAAACGTTATTAAAAACGGAATCCCGGTAGCCATTGTGGGTGAACCCAATGTGGGAAAATCTACCTTGCTCAATGCATTTTTGAATGAAGAGCGTGCCTTGGTTTCCGATATTGCAGGTACTACTAGGGATACGATAGAAGACGAGATCTCGATTGGAGGTATCGGTTTTCGTTTTATCGATACGGCAGGGATACGCGAAACGGAAGATGTGGTTGAGGGTATGGGTATAAAACGGACTTTCGAAAAGATCGAACAGGCTCAGGTCGTTTTGCTTCTTGTTGACGGGGCCAAGCTTAGGGCCAATAATGACAAGCTAAAAAACATTGTAGTCGATTTCGAAAAAATAAAAAACCGCAACCCGCAAAAACCTTTGCTTCTATTGGTAAACAAGGCCGATACTTTGACCGAAAAGGATAAGGAAAATATTGCAGGGGCATTAAGTGAGGTGAGGTATATTTCTGCCAAAACCGGAGAAGGGGTAGAGGACTTGCAGAACAAACTTTTGGAATTCGTAAATACGGGAGCCTTGCGTAACAATGAGACAATTGTAACCAATACACGGCACTACAATTCGCTCTTAAAAGCGCTTGAGGAAATAGAAAAGGTGCAATTTGGTATGGAAGAAGGGCTCTCTAGCGACCTTATGGCCATTGATGTTCGCGAAGCCCTATATCATTTAGGGGAGATAACCGGCCAAGTGACCAATGATGAACTATTGGGGAATATTTTCGCTAATTTTTGTATCGGGAAGTAATGGCAAAAGGTTTTGTTGTCCACCGTTTATATATTGGTTAGCGTTCAATACGGATATATCAAGCAATATGCTTTGATATAAAATAACCTCTTAAGACATGGTCTCAAGAGGCTATTTACAGACTTGATAGGGCAATTGTTATGGGGTGCAGTTTACCTTGTCGTTTTCGGTGATGATGCTTTTTTGAGTAGGGCCAAAACCTTTTTTTGTGACTCTTGAGATGGTAGCTTCGTAATGGCCAGGTCCTTCTCCCGAGGCATCGTACAATATGGGGGTAATAGAAGGGCCTATAAAAATTTCTTTGCCGAGATTGCCGGTAAATTCATCGGGATTCGGGGTTAGCAAGGCCCTTGAGTCGCAATCCAAGTACTTGTCCCAGTGTTTCCATTTAAGCTGTGAGGTTGTGCCATAGGTGGCTTTAACGTTCGAAATGGTCGGGTTTTTAAAGTAACCGGGAGATATTCCTAGTTCTGACTGTGATTTGTTGGCAAAACCTTTATCGATACGAACTGCAAATCCGCAATTGTTGGCCACAACATTCTTTATGTGTACATGCCCGTTTTTGATGGTATGGGGGGATATCATGACGGCGGAATTCCCGTTTTCCCCGATGATATTTTTCGCTTTAATATCGAAAATGCCGAGTCCTTCAGGTTGTAATTCATTGAATTTGTTTTCCCCTGTTTCCAATCGCAAGGTCACTCCGCCCTCACTATAGAGGTTTTTGAATTCTACGTTTTTGCCTACCTGTGCTTGAACCAAACCATAGCCGTAGTGTGTGGAAAAGGCACTAATGTTTTTGACCGTACCGTTGCGTGGTCCGAAATACTTGCCGTCATAGGAAGCTAAACCGAAAGTAATCGCTGAAAACTTGGTGAGTTGGTCCAATACGCCAAAATCTGAAAGTACAAATCCGTCCACATTTCCACATTGAATGACCCTGACATTGGTATTCTCGACCTCTCGTAAATCGACGGTGAACTTGCCGCAACTTCCGGTTATTTTTACGTTTTTCACTACGCCGGAGTTTACACCTAGATAGAAAACAGAGTAGTTTTTATTGTTTTCCCTTCCTATGGGCTTAATGATAGTTCCGTCTTCAAAAGATAAATGGACATTGGATTTTAGGCTTATCTCACTGAGGTAGTATTGGCCTTGAGGTATGAATATTATACCTCCTCCATCTATGGCCGAAACTTCGTCTATGGCCTGTTGTAATTGTTTACTGTCGTTCTCTTGGTCGGTGCCATCAGCTCCATAATCGACTACTAGGTTCTTTTGCACCCTGTCATCGTCTATTTTGCATTGTGAGGGTTCTTGATCGCTTCCCGACCCGATGTAGTCGTTTATTTCACATTGAACGAGTAAAGCGGAAAGGGCAATTGTGGCTAAATACATTTGAATTTTTTTCATAGATATAGATTTGTGGTTTCGGTGTAAAGCTATGATCCCGCATAAAGCCAGATGTATTTAGGGGTAAATGATTTGTATTTAGTAGTATATATCTTATTAAATTATAATCATTTTACTACATCTATTATAGGTCTATATTATCCTGTTATTAAGTTGTATTCTACGTGTGGGAACAGCTTCTAAAGCGCCTAGATTCAGGTGTTTCAAATTATCGCCATAAACTGAAAAATGCAGGGTTAAGATGCGCTTGATAATCTGAAATTTCCTTACATTGTATTTAGAATTGTCAATATGATAAGTTTTCCACTATTTGCAGGTATTGCCGCTGCCGTACTACATGTGGTTTCCGGACCGGACCACTTGGCCGCGGTTACGCCCCTAGCCATTGAAACCCGTCGTAAAGTATGGAAAATAGGTCTGTTTTGGGGTTTTGGACACTTGGTGGGAATGCTCCTCATCGGCCTGCTTTTTCTGGCCTTCAGGGAATACATTCCCATCGAAAGGATATCGGAGCACAGCGAGCAATTGGTCGGGGTGGTGCTGATCGCCATCGGGCTATGGGCCTTGGTCAGTCTCTTTTACAAGGCTAAAAACCACAAACATCCTCATGTACACGATGGGGACGAGCCCTACATTCATGTACATGAACACGATCATGATGCCAATAAACTCGAACACTCCCATCCCCACGATAAAAAGGTAAAACAGAACGTTTGGTCCTCTTTTGGAATCGGCGTGCTGCACGGACTTGCCGGGGTGGCGCATTTTATTCTTCTTCTCCCGGTATTGGGATTCGAAAGTCAAGGGGACAGCCTTCAGTATATCATTGGCTTTGGCATAGGTACGGTTTTGGCCATGACCATATATACGTTTTTATTGGGGAAGGTATCGGGCTATGCCAAGGGCCAAAGCAAATCACTTTTTAAGATGGTTCGTCTTTCGGGGGGACTCTTCGCCATTTTCGTAGGCGTCTATTGGCTGTATTTGGGACTCTAAAATTTCAAGTTGGTAAGCACTAGGCGGTGGTTGCCCGTATCGGCAATGATCAGCTTGTTCCCTTGGGTACAGATCGAAAAGGGCCAGTAGAGCGAACTTGAGGTGCCATGTAGGGTGTCCTTGTTTTCACTTCCCGTTTTAAAATCGCGCTTTCCGATGACGGCCGTGGCCTCGGCGTTGTGGGTCTTTGGAATGGACTCGAACCACAATATCCTGCTGTTTCCCGTATCGTTTACCAAAAGGCCACCTTTATAAAAACAGGCATCGTAAGTCCAGTTTAAGGATCGTGCGTTAGGAAAGAGTCCGAATTGATTCTGCCCACAGGCATCAAAATCCGCTTGGCCAACGATTACGTCGGCCGGTTTTGAAAAGGCTTCTTCGGCATTGTTCCAAACGAGGTTTCTGTAGAACTGCGTATCGGCGACGACCATTTGCTTGTTGGCGTTCACTTTAACCGAATAGGGCCAAATGGGTTCGTGGTTTTCGTAATCTCGGGTTGTAAAATCGGGCTTTCCGATGACCTTATCGGCTGTTTTATAGTTGGTTTTGGGGATGTCATGGTAAAAGAGGATCCTCCGGTTGCCGGTATCGGCGATCCAAAGCCGGGTGCCATCGGAAAAAACACCGTAGGGCCAATTCAAGCTTCGAGCAGAAGGGTCGTTTCCTATCCCGGCAACGTTGGGCTGGTTGGAGACGAAGTCCGGCTGCCCCACGACCACGTCGGCCGCTTGGCCATTCTTTGTGGGCAGGGTATGCCAGATCAGCACCCGATGGTTCCATGCATCGCCGACGATCAATAGATTGCCGTCGCTCCAAATGCCGGAAGGGTAGTGCAAGGTATGCTCCGATGCAAGTCCGCCCGAATTTCTTCCCGTTTCCTCCATGTCCGTCTGGCCCAGGACGACGTCAGGTTCCTGATACTCGGTGGTAGGCAGGGTCTTCCAGATAAACACCCGGTTTCGCCCTGTATCGGAAACAAAAAGATGGCCGTTGGCGACAAAGACACCCCGTGGTGCCAAAAAGGGAGTTTGCTCCGAACCTTTAAAAATATAGGAATTGCTAACGTTCGGACCTAAGGTTTCAAAATTCATGGATAGGTATTTTCTCGGTCGGTACTTTTACGGACATCTTGGGTTTTTAATGTTCTGTTTAGCAGATCCTGGGTAATTGTTCACCGGGCAACATGCTGATGACGCGTTTTCCGCCTATGGCACTTTCCATAATCACCTGCTTGGGGTGTTCGCCGACTACGCTTCCAATGATCCGTGCGTTTTTGCCCTTTTCATCTTGCTGTAATCGTTCCAAAACCGCATCGGCCGATGCTTCGGGGACAAAGGCGATGAAGAGCCCTTCGTTGGCCACATACAAAGGGTCGAGCCCCAAGAGTTCACAGGCGCTGGCCACTTGGTTGTCGATAGGTAGGTCTTTTTGAAACAGGTCGATTCCGATTTCCGACGATTGGGCTATTTCCTTGAGTACCGTTGCCACGCCGCCCCGTGTCGGGTCGGTCAATAGGTGGATGTCCCCTCCAAATTCATCGATCAGCTTAATGACCGTATGGTTAAGGTTGGTGGTATCGCTTTCAATCTCGGAATCGAATTCCAGCCCTTCACGTACAGACATAATGGCCATTCCGTGCGAGGCGATATTTCCGCTGATGATAATTTTATCGCCTACCGCTATATTTTTGGCACTGATATTGGCTTTCGGATGTATGGGGCCTACACCCGAGGTATTGACGAATATTTTATCGCCCTTTCCCTTTTCCACTACCTTGGTATCGCCGGTTACGATTTGCACGCCCGCTTTTTCACAGGCGAATTTGATGGCCACTAAAATATCCCAAAACTCCTTTACGGGCAGGCCTTCCTCAATGATAAAGCTGAGGGACAGGTATTTTGGGGTGGCCCCGCACATGGCCAGGTCGTTTACCGTTCCGTTCACCGCAAGCTCACCGATGTTCCCGCCCGGAAAAAAGATGGGGGACACCAGAAAACTGTCCGTAGAGAAGGCGGTCTTGCCGTTGAGTTCAAGAAAAGCACCATCGTGTCTTTCGTTCAGGATATCGTTACTGAGCAGGTCAAAGACCCCGCTGTCCAATAGTTTGTTGGTCAATACCCCTCCGCTTCCATGCCCTAGGGTAATGACATCAAAGTCCAGTTTGGGCATGGGGCATTGCAGTTGCATGCGTATTTTGTTGTTTTCTTTCATTTTTTTCGGTCAGACCTCACGGGTCTCCAAGACCCGTGAGGTCTCATTTTTTCGGTGAGACCTGATGTTTTTAGTTCAGACCTCACGGGTCTTCAAGACCCGTGAGGTCTCATGAGGTCTCCTATAAGGTCTATTATTCTAAAGTTAAACTTTTTTCCAGTTCCATTTTTTTGTTCAAATGGGCATGTACAAAATTGGACCTGTCTTCGAACAGCCCTAGTATAAATTCCCGATCGAGCTTCGAGGGCAAATCGGACAAATAACTTGAGTACGAAGAATACTTGTACCTTCTAAAATCATTGGTAAACCCGTGGTGTTCGGGATTCAAATGCACATACACGATCAAGTTTTTAAGGTAGTTTTCGTCTTCTATTCTCTTTCTTCGGAATCTGTCCCGAAAAAGACTTCCCGTGCGTTCATAGGCCTTGTTTATGGCCTTGGCATAGGAGTTGAACAGGTTGGATAGTTTTTGTGAAATCACCTTGTCGGCCACATTTTCATTGAATTTCAAGACGATGTGAAAATGGTTTTTCAATAAACAGTAGGCGTATATGTCGCTTATGGCATCGAGGTATTTGTACATTAATCGAAGGAAGTAGGCATAATTCCTACCTTCAACAAAGATGTCCTCTCCGTTGTTTCCCTGATTGTAGATATGATAGTATTGGTCCGATCGTATCGGTTCGTATTGCATTTGGATATGATTTAGTCTATACCTGAAACCCCTTGTCCCGATGGGGTCGTTATGCTTCAACCATTCCCGAAAAGTGATAGTAGGCGGCGCAGGCCCCTTCGCTGCTCACCATGGGTGCGCCCAAGGGATTCGTAGGTTTGCATGTTTTGCCGAACTGCGAACACTCAAATGGTTTTTTGATGCCCTTCATGATCTGTCCCGAAATGCATAAGGGGTTTTCGGGAGCTTCCGTTATACTGACCTCGTATTTTTTGGTGGCATCGTATTCGGCGTATTTCTCGCGTACCGCATAGCCACTATCGGGAATTTCACCGATACCGCGCCACATTTGGTGGCGCACCTCGAACACTTCATTGATAATCTTTTGTGCTTCTGTATTTCCCTCCTCCCGAACGATACGGGCATACTGGTTTTCGACTTCCGATTTGCTCTGTTCCAACTGGCGGATGACCATCAAGATACCTTGAAGCACGTCCAAGGGCTCAAAGCCGGTTACGACGATAGGCACCTTGTATTCGGCCGATAGCGGGTGGTACTCCGTATTGCCCATGATGGTACATACATGGCCTGCGGCCAAAAATCCGTCGATCTTACTTTCCTCGTCCTCCATAACCGCCTTTATGGCCGGGGGCACCAATACATGCGATGCTAAGATGGAATAGTTTTTTACTCCTCTATGATGGGCATGCACAACGGACAGGGCATTGGCCGGAGCCGTAGTTTCGAACCCCACGGCAAAGAAAACCACTTCTTTATCAGGATTGTCCTTCGCAATTTTCACGGCTTCCAAAGGAGAATATAAAATCCGTATATCGGCCCCTTCGGCCTTGGCTTCCAAAAGACTCTTTTCGGAGCCCGGTACGCGGAGCATATCGCCAAAGGAACAAAGGATTACGCCCTTTTCCGTAGCCAGGTGAACGGCTTTGTCGATCAGGTTCAAGGGAGTAACGCAGACCGGGCAACCGGGCCCATGGATCATGGTGACCTTATCGGGCAACATGTCGATGATGCCGTTCTTTACCAGACTGTGGGTCTGCCCGCCACAGACTTCCATAATGGACCAAGGCCGGGATACGGTTCTTTTTATTTCCTCCAAATACTTTTTTGCCAACGCGGGATCGCGGTATTCCGACATGTACTTCATAGTTCGCTAGTTATCGGTTTTGGGTAAATATTCATCAACGTCTTCCAGGTCGCCCAGTTCCCCGATTTCCTCGAGGTATTTGAACGTTTTTTGGGCCTCTTCCTCGTCCACCTTACTGATCGCGACACCCACGTGCACCAAGACATAGTCGCCTACATCGGCATCGGGAAGCATCTCTAGACTGGCTTCCTTGGTGATACCGCCAAAAGATACTTTGGCCATACGCACCATACCGTCGTATTGCGATTCGATACTCTTTATTTTACCTGGAATTGCTAAGCACATAATTCAATTTTTAATATACTGATGATAGCATAATTGTCCGAACGAAATGTTCTCGTCGTTACTAGACAATATACGATTAAATTTTAACTTGATGCCCTGTTTTTGCGCTAGTTGCGACAGTTTTTCGACCAATACCGAATTCTGAAAAACACCACCGCTACAGGCTATGGTTCCGCAATGGTTTTGTCTTGCCGTTTTTAAAATCGATAGGGCCAGGGTATGGATAAAACCATGCGCGATTTGCGATTTGGCGAGTCCTGCTGTTTTTGCTTTTAGGATGTTGGCCGTAAGTATTCTTGTAGGGATGTTTTGGGATGCCCTTCCTTCCAAAAAATCGATAGGATCGCCGCCCGTGTAATTTCGGGCCTCGTTTTCCAAAAGCATGGCGGCCTCACCTTCGTAGGAAGTGTTGTCGCATATATCCAAAAGGGAGGCCACGGCGTCGAACAAACGGCCGACGGAAGAGGTTTTTAGGGTGTTTTTCTTCAACATTGTGTTGTAGACCTTCCATTCGGTTTGCGAAAATTTATGGCGAACAACTTCCCTTTCGCTTTCGGGAAGCATACAGAGCAAGGACAAACGGGGTTCCTTGGCCATTTTGTCCGCAGCGATCCAATCGACATATTCAAAATGGGCCAAGCGTTCTATCCTTCCGTTTTCAAAAACAAAGAACTCACCGCCCCAAATGGCACCGTCGTCGCCTAACCCGGTACCGTCCCAAACCGTTCCCAGTATTTTTTCTTCGGTCTCGAAGAGGCGATGCTCTCCCAAAACGCTGGCGAAATGGGCTTTGTGGTGTTGAATCGGGTACAGTTCGGCCTTCCATTTATCGGCCAGCTCCCTGCCCATAATACTGCTCTGGTATTGGGGGTGGGCATCGATCAAAACGATTTCGGGCCGTGTTTCGAAGAGGGAGGTGAATTTTGTGATGCTTTCTTGATAGCGCTGTGAGACCTCGTAGTTGTCGAGGTTTCCGAAATAGGGACTCACATAGGTATGCGTATTGGGAACGAAACCAAAGGAGCTTTTGAGGTGGGCGCCCATGGCCAATACCTTTTGGTTGCCCGAAAGGGGACTATTCAAATAATTCGGGGCCAAGCCGCGTGAACGCCGTAGGGTAATCCGTTGTTCGCCGGCAAATCGCACTACCGAATCGTCCTGGGGAAAGGAGATGTTTAGATTGTGGTGTACAAAATAGTCGGCAACGCCCGATAACTTTTGAATGGCATCTTCGGCCTCGCAAATGATGGGGGAGCCATGGATGTTTCCGCTCGTGGCGATGATGGGTATTTTTAAGGCATCCATCAAAAGGGTGAGCAGGGCGGAAGAGGCCAACATTGCCCCCAATTGGTCCAGCCCTGGAGCTATGGCTCCTAGTGCCAAATCGGAGATGTTTTTTTTCGGATTGAGAATGACAATGGGGCCGGCCGAAGAAGTAAGCGCCTTTTCCTCCGCAGTACCAAGTTCGAAGTCCTTTTTTATTTTTTCGAGGGATGGGTAGAGGAGGGCAAAGGGTTTGGTGGGACGTTGTTTTTTTTCACGCAAGCGCCCTATGGCCGTTTTGTTGTTGGCATCGCAGCAAAGCAAATAGCCGTTCGTGTTTTTAAGGGCCACGATTTTTCCCGACAGAATAAGCCCAGAAACCTTTTTGATAATCCCAGGGGTGTCGGTTGCTATGGGGATTCCGTCCGCAGTCGTCAATCGTAATTGAATGCCGCATTCAGTACAACTATTGGTCTGTGAATGAAAGCGTCGGTCGTTGGGGTCGGTGTACTCGGTTTCGCATGGGGTACACATATGAAATTTGGACATGGTTGTATTTGCCCGTTCAAAAGGAAATTTGGTGGTTATGGCATACCGCGGTCCGCAATGGGTACAGGTGGTAAAGGCATAGCCGAAGCGCCGATGGGCCGTATTTCTAATCTCGGATTTGCAGGATTCGCAAATGACAAAATCGGGCGTTAAGGGAATGTCGATCTGGTGTTTGCTTTCCGAGGGAAGGATCCTAAAATCGGAATAGGAACGCAGGGGAAGCTCGGATAGGCTGTGGGATTGTATCACGGAAATGGCCGGGGCCTTTTGCAACAGGGCGTGCAAGAACTCGGTGGCCCTTTCTTCGGAGGCGCTTATATGGATCAACACCCCATTTTCATTATTGCAAACCATGCCTTTTAATCGATATTGATGCGCCAAACCATAGACAAAGGGGCGAAATCCGACTCCTTGTACCTGCCCCGAAATAATGATTTGAAAAGTTTTTTCCATGGTTTTGAATACAGACCGACCTACAGACCTCACGGGTCTTAGAGACCCGTGAGGTCTCTTGTCTTGAGAGATTCCTTTTACGAAGACCTATCCTTTCTTTTGTTTCACTTTTTCCAACAACCAGTTGCACCATTCGTCGATACCTTCACCGGTAGTCGAAGATATTTGCAGCACTTCGATTTCATGGTTCACTTCACGCGCATCCTTGGTAACGGCTTCTACCGAAAAGGGCACGTAGGGAAGCAGGTCGGCCTTGGACACCAGCATCATGTCGCTGGTCAAGAACATTTTGGGATATTTTTTGGGTTTGTCGTCGCCCTCGGTAGTGGCCATCAGGGTCACTCGGTAGTCTTCGCCCAAATCAAAGGACGAGGGGCAGACCAAATTGCCGACATTTTCAATAAAGAGCAGATCGATGTTTTCCAAATCGAACTGGTCCAATACCTGGTGTACCATTTGCGCTTCCAAGTGGCAGATGCCGCCGGTTACGATCTGCAGGGCCTGAATGCCCGTTTCTCGAATACGGTCGGCATCCCGCTCGGTTTCGAGGTCACCTACCATCACGGCGATGTTTATCTTGTCTTTCAGCTTTTCGGCCGTTTTTTGCATAAGGGTCGTTTTACCGCTTCCTGCCGAGGAGGTAATATTGATTAAAAGGGTGCCGGTCTTGGCCATTTCCTTTTTGATGATATCGGCCACAAAATCATTGGCCTTGAGCAAATGGATGTTCGTGTTTTCACATTGCACGGTACCTCGTGCCGCTTTCGTTGATTTTTCTACCATTTTCTTTCCTTTTTTTGAGTGACCCTTGGGGTCGTAATTCCTTGTTATAATCGGCTGGCCGCTAGGCTCAGTCTTCAAATTCTACTTTGTGGATCAGCATTTCCTCGCCTTGGATCACATTTTTGCTGGGCCGGTCACAATTTTCACAGATAAACCGATAGTTCTGCACGTCGGTAATATGGTTGCAGACCTCACATTGGATCTTTAAAGGGGTCGATTCTATGTGCAGTTCCACATGGTGGTACCCCGGGTTGCTCAAATGATAGGCGCTATAGGCATTGTGCAAAAGGCGGGGTTCAATGTTCGATAAGACCCCTACTTTCAAATGAATGGCCTTCATTTTATTTAATTTTTCCCTTTCGAACTCCTGTTCCAAGGTGCGCATAATGCTATTTACGATCGATGTTTCGTGCATTAAATTAAACTTTTTACTTTTTCCAATTCCTCTAAATGCTGATCCGCCTGGGCAATCAGGTTTTTGTCGTCGACCAAGGTTTTGATCTCTTCGGCCTTGGCCTTCATTTCTTCGTATTTTTTCAGTTCTTCGGAACTGTTTTCGTTGTGCGTGAGCCAGCCCAGTTCCAATTGGTTCAATAGGGTGAGGGCCCGCTCGAAGGGATATTCGCTTGCCGTTCGTATTTCGAGGGCCTCGTTGAAAAGTCCCGCCGCCTTCTCCAGGTTGTCGTGGATTTTTGCCGGGGGAAAATGCATCAGGGCCGTTGCATAATTGTGGCTGGCCATGGCATGTTCGTACGGGTATTTATCCTTGGTATAAAAAGCGAGTACCTCTTTGAAGGAAGAAGCACAAAAGGCCGTCCACATGGGTTTTTCTTCTGAGGATACCGGAATTTCCGAATAGATAAGCGCCAAATTATGGTGTACATCGGCAAATTTCTGCGGATGCGTATCGCGCTTAAATACCTTTAGAACGTCTTGGAAGGCGTTAATGGACGCCTTGTAATACTGTGGATTGCCGTTCTTTGACCAGGTGTACAAAAGAATGGCTTTTTTATACATGGCTTCCCCTAGGAATTCGGGAATATCTTCCTTTCTAAAATATTGGATCGCCCGGTTGATGAGTTCCTTCGAAGCGATAAAATCTTTCTTGAAATTGGCGATTTCCGCGGCATCCACCAATAACATACCGGCCTGTACACTAAGGCCTTTTTCCTCGAAATAGGCAATGCAGCCCAGTTGGAGTTCATGGACTTCATTTAATTTTTCGGGGTCATGGGGCATTTGTAACTGAGCCATTAGAATGCCGGCCAAATGGCTGTTCATGGCATTTTTGGCATCGTCGGAAACAGCGATTTTCAGTTGCTCTTCCACTAATGCTTTGGCCTCCTTCAATTCTCCCGCATCCAATAACAAGTTCAGGTAATGTTTTGCGGTAAAAACCTTGACCTCGTCGTTTTCGGCTTTTGTTAGGGCTTCGATAAATCCCTTTTTAAGCTCGGCATGTCCTTGGGAGGGCGTCACGGCACCGTAATAATTGATAATGGCGCTATTGTGGGCCGAGGTGTTGTAGCAGAAATCGATCATGTTGGTCGAAATCTCGTAACCGAACTGTAAATGGGTCGCAATCAGAAGGTGATGGTACAGGGGTGATGCTTCCGAAACAAATTCAAAAGCCTTCTGATGGTTTCCCAATTTGTAGAAAACCAAGGCGAGCAAATTTTTGGGAGTAAACGGAATCTCAGGAAACACATAGGGCGGTTCCAGGTCGTACCAATCCAAGGTAACCGATAGGGTGTCGGTATCGGCCGTTAGCATTTTTGTGTCGCCTATATTTTCAGGAGCCTCGGTTACCGTAACCAGTTCATCGAGCCGGTCGACGCTCCCAATCGCATCTTGTACTTTTTGAAAGGCATCAGTTGTCGTTAATATCGTAAGCATCTTTGTCTACTTTTTGTGTGCCTCGGGGGTCTTTGGCCGCCGTCAACATCATGTTTCTTCCATAAATCTCGGCCAGGCGCTCTGTCCTATAATCCCCAATGGTCTGAATTAAGACCTGTTTCGGGTCTTTGGTGTTGATGAATATCAGCGAAACTTCCCAACGGCCTTTGACCGGGGTAACCTTGTACTGTACCTCGGCATCTATCAGCCAATTGTTGTTTTGTTTCGTCATCTAACAGCCACCTTGATTAAACGGGTCTTTTCAATAATTTCATAGTCGAGTTCCCTATCCGTCATATCCAGATCGTTATCTATCAACAACTCGCGAACGGCAAGGGTCTTGTCACCCTTTAAGTTACGCGTTTTCAATAGAAACTGCGTGGGTTTGTACATTTTTACGAACCACTGGCTCGTGACGGGCGTGATCAAAATAGTGCCCTGTTCCCTTACATAGGTTACATAGGCATATTGGGTTTCTCCAAAAATGGGGGCGATCAACTCATGGTCTAAGTAAATATGGGAAGTTTTTAGGCTGATTCTAGGGTTCACGAGGGTATCGGTAGCTTTAGGTCTTCCAAAATGTGTTGTACAATTTTGTCCCCGGCGTCTTTCACTTCATCGCTAAGGTCTACCTCTAGCTTCGTATTTTCTATGGCCACTAGGTACACTTGAATGTCTTCGGGATATTCGTCTTGCATTATCTTTTTGGTGTACGACAAGGCCTGGTCCCACTTCATGCCGTGCAAGAAGACCATGGGGTCGTCTTGCGGAGCTTTCATAACCTCTTCGGCGGGAACCTTGAACAAGGTACCTACAGGTTCATTGCTGTTAAGGACCGCATCTACCAAAATGATCCTGTCGTGTCCTTTTAAGCCGAAAAGCACCTCAAAGGCCGCGGTGCCCATGTCAAAAATGCTGATGTCTTCCGTTTCGGGGAGTTTTTTTCGCAGTTCTTCGATGACGTAAATACCTACCGCATCATCGCTACGTACGGGGTTTCCGAAGCCCATTATGGCCGTCTTCATATGCTTTCTTGTTTTAGATATAAAGACCTCACAGATCTCTAAGATCTATGAGGTCTAAGGTAATCATTATCGAAATCCGTAATTATAGTTTAAATCGGGATAGTTCAACACCACTGTTTGCATCATGGGCATGTACGGTACATACCAGGCACGAGTCGAAGGAACGCGCCACGATACCCACTTCAACGGGATCTGACGGATCTTCTATCTCGGTGCCCAACAGGGCGGTTTCTATAGGTCCGGGGTTATCGTTACCGTCTTGCGGACCGACATTCCATGTGGTCGGCGCCATGACTTGGTAGTTTTTGATCACACCGTTTTCGATTTCGATCCAGTGGGCGAGGGCACCACGTGCCGCCTCGGTAGCACCGAAACCTTTGCCGTCTTTCTCAACAGGTTTTACGTAGAACTCACCGTCCAAATCGATTTCCGATAACCATTTTTCAATAAAGGTGTAGATTCTCGGAGCCTCATGTACCCTGGCCAATACCCTGGTAAATACACTGGGGCCTAGCTTTTTAATTATATCGCCAAACAAAGGGTCTTGAATTTGATGGTCTTTGTTGGCCGGGTTAGCGTTCATGATGGCACGGGCCAATGGTCCGGCTTCGGCGGCATGGCCGTCGTAACGAGGCGATTTGGACCAACTGTATTGGTTGTCAAAATCGGTTTCGTGCAAGGTCTGCGATTTCATGGGCGTTGGTAAGGGCTCGTCCCAAGGGTGGAGCCCGTCTTTTTGATTATCGTACCATGAATGCTTCACGTGCTCGCTGATCTTCATGTGGTCGAACTCGTGATAGTTCTCGCCGTCGAAGAATCCGCTCGAGGAAATCAAGGCGGCATTTCTACCTTCGATGGTCGGGTTGTTGTACATGTCTTTGTGCAAGTAGGTTCCTGTTGCCAAGAACTTGCCCACACCTTGACCGAATTTATCCAATCCGAACTCGATTCCTGCACGTATCAATAGGCCTAGATCACTGTTTTTCTGTGATTCGTTCTCTTCGACCCACGCCAACATATCGTCCCAGGTCTTGATTTCCATGTAACGTTCAATGGAACAACCTAGCCAAACGGGTTCCAGCCAATCGTTTTTGAACTGGGCCAGAATGGCATGCGCCCTTGTAATATCCTTAAGGGTAGGGGCACACATAACACCGCCCGGAACCATATAGCTCGAGTGGGGCCATTGGCCACCGAACAGGGCGTAGATCTGAACAGGCAGTCCACTGGCGGTCAATCCTATTTGAAAGGTTTCGCCAACGTAGGCGGACCAGCGTTTTACTACTTCCTTATATAAAGGTTTATCGGCATATTTTTTATTCGCCAAATCGGTCGCGAAGATAGCGTAGAACCATCTGGGGATACTTTGTAGGGTTTCCGAAGCTTGGCCTATGGCCCTTAACAAAAGGGCATTGGGCGTTAGTTTGGTACCCCAAGCGGTATCAAGTGCCGACGAGGCGCAATAAAGGTGCGATCCTCCGCAGATTCCACAAATCCTTGGCGTAACTACGAGTCCCGATTGGGGGTCCTTGCCCGCCATTATTTTCTCGAAGCCCCTGAACATCGCAGCTTGCGTATGGGCACGGGTCACTTTGCCGTTGTCGATATAGACTTTTACGTCCAAATCGCCCTCAACACGGCCAACAGGAGATATATTTAATTCTTTAACTGACATTTTTGATTCTTTAAGGTTCGGTTATTTTGAAGTTTCCTGTACTCGCTTGTTCGAAGGCATGATCTTTTGGAAACCTGCCTCCATGTAATAGGCTAGTTTAGTTCTTCCTTCAGGAACCTCTTTTGGAAACGTGCCCATATATTTCATGGTTTTCATAACACTTCCCTTTTTGAGGTCGTGGTGCGGGAAACCGGGTTCGGTACAACCAAGACAGGGGTGATTGGCCCGTGTCTTACTTGACTGTCTGTTCCAAAGAATGTTGTTACAGCTAGCCCTGGTCATTGGTCCTCTACAACCAACCTCATAGAATAGGCATCCGCCACGCCTACCAAAGCCACCATCTACTTTTTGTGCAAAGTTGACCACGTTGGTACAACCGGTCTGCACAAAATCGGTAAAGAAGGTTTTTGGCCTATGGTAATCGTCGATTTGAACATCGCCAATCCTTCCTACGGCAATGGCCACAAGAATTTGCGTGATCCAATCGGGGTGGGCCGGACAACCGGGAATATTAATCACCGGCAAGCCTCCCTTGGAAACGTAGTCGGCCCCTAGGAAACCGCCTTTGTTTTTCTTATGGAATTGCAATCCGGTAGACTCACTGGGGTTCGGAGGAACCGCAGGTATACCTCCCCATGTTGCGCAATCGCCGATAGCGACGACATAACCCGCAACTTCCGAGAGTTCTTTAATCCAGTCCATCATCGGACGGTCGGCGAAATAGTTCATTGTACCCGTGTTGTTCGGGCCTTGGATCAACGAACCTTCGTAAACAAGAATGTCCATCTGTACCTTACCGGCAAGGATATCCTTTAAGAGGTCTTGAACTTGGTCCCCGATCTGTAAACCCGTTGTGGGGTGCCATAAAATGTTGAGGCCGAAGTCGGTAATAAGCTCCACTACCGTGGGTTCTTCGGCATTTAAAAAGGACATGGTGTTGCCACTGCATGCACCTCCTTGCAACCATAATACATTTGCCATATTCTTATGAAATATTTGGTTTGGAAACATTAAAGTATAAATATGACACTTATTTAGCAAAATAATTATGATATTCTCATTAATTTGGAATATATCTAAATAATATGTAAGGCTATTCTGATGTTTTGTTGTAAAGGGGGTGGATTGTAAGGAAATCGTGCTTTTTCGGAAGATGTTCTTGGTCTTTTGAGTTTCTTGATCGTCTGTGGGTTTGCGTCTTGGGTGTATGTAAATCTTCGGTAGAATAGGATTTAGAAAACCTGATTAAAATCATATTTTGTAAGAAATTAAGACCCGATTTTTGAGGGTTTAGTTTTGGTTTTATGGACGAAGAGGTTCACTAGGGTCAAATCATCACAAAAATTATATGTTATGACGTACGCACATTCCTTTCATATCCCGGTTATGGGTATAGGTTTTACTATTGACTCTCCTTTAAAAGTTTCACAATTCGGTATCGACTCGGTCATTTCGTTGGTCGATGATGTGCTCTTGGAAAAGCTTCGCAAGATGTATTCGGGCAAGCATGGCCTTCCCTACAAGGAAATTACGGATAACCAAAACGATTTTAGGGCAAAACGTATCAGCTCGTATCTCAATATGGTCCACGATCTGGCCCACGAGAAATTCGAGGAATTCAAGATGAGCACCACGGAAACCGCACAGAGCATCAAAGAGTACTTCCATATGCTGCCGGATTCGTCAACGTTTAAGCGGGAATTCAACCAGCTTACGGAGCATTGCTTCAATTTGACCGAAATCAAGGACTGGGTAAGGGAGCAAATGCCCATGGGGAGTATTGATGTGAACATCATGACGAAGGTCGATAAGGACAATTATATTAAAAAGGAAAAGCTGTCCTCGGAATATAACGATGCCCATGCGGCCCTAAGAGGCTTCGCGAAAAGTAAGTTGCAGTCTTCAGTAGTGCTCTCTGCTGGAATGAATCCCAGATTGTATAGTTATTTGGAGCAGTTTGATGACTTTTACCCCGATGCCGAGGGAAGGGTCAAGAAGAAAATAGTTCTCAAGGTAAGCGATTACCGTTCGGCCTTGATCCAAGGAAAGTTTTTGGCGAAAAAAGGAATTTGGGTTTCGGAGTACCGTGTGGAGTCAGGGCTCAATTGTGGGGGCCATGCCTTTGCCGCGGATGGCTACTTAATGGGGCCGATTCTTCAACAGTTTAAAGATAATCGACAGGAACTGATCGATACGGTTCAAGGGCTTTTGATCGGGGCGCTTGAAAGCAAGGGGCGTACGGTTCCTAAAAAACCGCTGCCTTTAAAGATTTCTGCCCAGGGCGGTGTGGGCACGGCCGAAGAGCATCAATTTCTTCTCGATAGGTACCAGATAGACTCCGTAGGTTGGGGTTCCGCTTTTCTTTTGGTGCCAGAGGCCACGACGGTGGATCAAGATACTTTGGACAAATTGGTAAAAGCGAAAGAGGACGATCTTTATTTGAGCAATATTTCCCCTCTCGGTATTCCTTTTCATAGTTTGAAGGGAAATACCAAGGATTTGGAAAAAGAGAAACGCATTTCTGCGGGAAGGCCTGGTAGTCCGTGTCCGAAAAAGTTCGTGGCACTGAACAAAGATTTCAATGAGAAGGGGCTGTGTACGGCATCGCGTCAATACCAAAATCAAAAATTAAAGGAACTCAAAGGTCAAAACCTATCAAAAGCCGAGTACGAATACCATTTTCGTAAGATTACCGAAAAATCGTGTACTTGCGTAGGTTTGGGAACGACGGCACTTTTGGCCTATGATCTGGATACCAAAATCGAAGGGGAAGGGGTGTCGGTCTGTCCGGGCCCGAATATGGCCTATTTTTCAAAGCTTACTTCCCTAAAGGAAATGATTGGCCATATTTATGGCAAAACCAATATCATATCTCGTACCGACCGCCCGAATATGTTTGTCAAGGAACTGCATATCTACCTCCAATATTTCAAGGAACAGATTGCGGAATACGAAAGGTCGCCATCAAACAAACAGAAAAAGCAATTGTTGTCATTTGGCGAACACCTTAACGACGGCATTACCTATTACGAAAACTTGTTTGGGGAAGGCCAAGAAGGGAAGGCCCCCTCATGCGGACATTTATTGGACCAGTTAAGGGAAAGCCGTGACCTTCTAAAACAGTTGCTTCAGGAAATTGAAGTGTTTGATGGGAAATTGGTTTCTTAGGAGGAAGTCGCAAAATATCAATAGCCAAAAACTAAAAAGAGTCTTATCGAAACCGATAAGACTCTTTTACGAGAACACTATATGAAAATGAAAAATTTTATTTCTGAATGATTAACACTGTAAACTTACGGCAGTAGGTCTCTATTTGAAAAAAAATGATGTGAAACGCCCAATTTGTGTTGTGAAACTATCCTTTTGAATGCTTCCCCGTCAAATACACCTATAAATTCCCTTGGGGGAAGCCCTAATTTTTTCAAATGGGGGCATATATCATCCCGGAAATATGCCAGGGGCAATTCCGTTTAAGGGGATCAACTGATTCGGATGGTGGTGGCTGCTACTGAAAGGCCGGAAATCCGGTAATATCGGCACCGGTGATCAATAGATGGATGTCGTGGGTGCCCTCATAGGTGATAACACTCTCTAGGTTCATCATATGCCTCATAATGCTGTATTCGCCGGTAATGCCCATTCCGCCCAATACTTGTCGGGCTTCTCGGGCTATGGTGATGGCCATTTCCACGTTGTTGCGTTTGGCCATTGAAATCTGTGCCGATGTCGCCTTGCCTTCATTCTTTAATTGGCCTAGGCGAAAGGCCAATAACTGGGCCTTGGTAATCTCGGTGATCATTTCGGCCAGTTTTTTCTGCTGTAATTGGGTGGCGGCGATCGGTTTTCCGAACTGTATGCGTTCTTTGGCATACCTCAATGCGGTATCATAACAGTCCATGGCCGCGCCGATGGCTCCCCATGAAATTCCGTAGCGTGCAGAGTCGAGGCATCCGAGTGGGGCCCCTAGGCCCGATTTATTGGGCAATAAATTCGCTTTAGGTACTTTGACGTTGTCAAATATCAATTCGCCCGTAGCCGAGGCTCTTAAAGACCATTTGTTGTGCGTTTCGGGTGTTGAAAAACCTTCCATACCGCGTTCAACGATAAGTCCGTGAATACGGCCTTCCTCATTTTTGGCCCATACTACGGCAATGTCGGCAAAAGGGGAATTGGATATCCATAATTTGGCGCCGTTCAATAGGTAGTGGTCGCCCATATCCTTGAACTTGGTTTCCATTCCGCTGGGGTTGGAACCGTGATTGGGTTCTGTAAGTCCGAAACAGCCCATCATTTCGCCCGAGGCCAATTTGGGCAAGTACTTTTTTCGTTGTTCTTCGGTGCCGTAGGTGTAGATCGGATACATGACCAATGACGACTGTACCGAGGCCGTAGATCGCACCCCGCTATCACCACGTTCTATTTCTTGCATGATGAGTCCGTAACTGATCTGATCGAGTCCCGCTCCTCCGTATTCCTCGGGAATATAGGGTCCGAAGGCCCCAATTTCGGCCAAGCCCCCTAAGATTTGCTTTGGGAACTCTGCTTTTTGGGCATATGCTTCGATTATGGGCGAGACGTCTCTTTTAACCCATTGGCGTGCGGCATCACGCACCAATTTATGTTCTTCTGAAAGAAGGTCGTCAAGATGGTAGTAGTCTGGAGCTTCGAACAAATCAGGTCTCATAAAGTGAATTTTAATCAAATGTACTAATGAAACGTAACATTACGAATACAAATTGTTACATTTTTAAATAAAAATCTTTGGTAAGCGCGACATAGGCGTCGGTGTATTCGTGCCGGCCGATTTCAATGGTAAGTTCGTCGGTAAGTGGGGTGGACTTCGTACGTGCGAACTGAAGCAGGCTACGCTTGATCTCGGAGGTGGGACTGCCTTTTACACGGGTGATACGCTGTGGATATAGTTTAAAGGAATCCGCCAGTTGCAAAAATGCGGCTTCTTCTTTATACGGAATAATGGTGGCAAAGGTACCTTCGGGAGCCATTAGCTTCGCTACGCCTTCCAGGAGTTCGTCAAAGGGGAGGGATTGGTTCTGCCTCGCGTTGTCACGGGAAGCATTCCCGCTGGAAACCTCTTCTGTGTAAAAAGGGGGATTTGAAACGACCAGCTCGTAGGGGTCTTCCCATTCCTCTACAAACTCGTCAAGCCCTGCGTGATAGCAAAAGAGCCTATCGCCCCAATCGGAGGCTTCAAAATTTGATACGCATTGCTCGTAGGCGTCCTCGTCGATCTCTAGGGCGTCAATGGTATCTGCTAGGCTGCGTTGTGCCATCATAAGGGCTATTAGGCCTGTTCCCGCGCCAATATCCAAAATGGATTCAGGAGCGCTTTCCAAAGAGGTCCAAGCGCCCAATAATACACCGTCGGTGCCCACTTTCATGGCACAACGGTCTTGATCTACGGTAAATTGTTTGAATTTGAAGGGTTTCATTCTATAAGGGCGTTTCATCCGTTTAGTGCCTTCCGTTCTCAGGAGAGGTCCATGGGCTGAAACGGCTGATTGTATTTTGTATGTTTAAAAGACAAGTGAAATATCGGAATATAATTTCAATGCAGGCCGCTTTTTGTTACAGCTGACATAAAAACTTGTCACTAGGGTTGAAAATACTTAATTTTCTTGTGATAATTCGTTCCTTTATGAATTATGGTTTTTCTTTTTTAGGGGATGGTTTTCCTTAAAAAAGCAAAATACGACTCAAACCAAAATATATACTCAAATGCAAAACGATTCAAAGTCCGGAAGGCGCAAGTTTTTAAAGAATACCCTAGCGGTGGCCGCAGGGTCAACACTGATTACGCCCTCGCTTTTTGGGGCTCCGTCCATTTTAAAACATTACAAAAAACCGAATTCCAGATTTAACGGGGTGCAAGTCGGGGTCATCACCTATTCGTTCAGAAGTATGGAAGACCAAAGTGCGGAAGCAACCCTAAAGTATATACTCGATTGTGGGATCAGTGCCATTGAATTGATAGGGGACCCTGCCGAAACCTTTGCGGGAAGGCCTGAGAACAAGCTGGATCGATCGGTGTTTTTTGGGTTGATGAAAAAGAAACGCAGTGGTAGCATTAGCGATGACGAAGCCAAACAACTTGCCGAAATACAGGCCGAGCAGGCAGCTTACAACACGCAGGTAGGCCAATGGCGAAAGACGGTGGATATGAAAAAGTTCGAGCAGTTCAGAAAGATGTACAATCGCGCCGGGGTCGATATTTACGCCTTTAAGCCACGGAACACCTTCGGAAAGAACAATTCCGATGCCGATATCGACTGGGGAATGAAGACGGCCAAAGTTTTGGGAGCCAGCCACGTTACCGTAGAGCACCCTGGTGATGATGCTACTACGCTCCGCTTGGGCAATTTTGCCAAAAAACACGGTATTTACATTGCCTATCACGGTCATGAACAGCAAACACCGACGTTATGGGATACGGCTTTGGAACAATCGAAATACAACGCCCTGAACCTTGATCTGGGCCATTTTGTGGCCGCTGGCAACACGGCGCCGCTAGAAATAATAAAAAGCAAGCACCAACATATTAAAAGTATGCATTTAAAAGACAGGCAGACCCCTGAGCACGGCAAGGGCAATCTGGTATGGGGAAGTGGCGATACCCCATTGGCCGGGGCTTTGCAATTGATGCGTGATGAAAAATATGCGTTTCCCGGAACCATTGAACTTGAGTATAATGTGCCCGAAGGCTCAAATGCCGTGGCCGAGGTTCAAAAGTGTGTGGCTTTCTGTGAAAAGGCCTTAAGTAAATAGAAAGGAATAGGGTAGGTCTGGTCGAATTAGGTCGGGTTTACCCTAAATAAAGTTCTACTAGACCGTCGGGAGTGCTTACATGGATGGCTTTATTGTCGCGGTCCACTTTTTTTACGATCTGGTCTATGATGGGTACGAGAATTTCTTTCCCGTCTTTATCGATCTCAAAAATGGCTTGTGAGGTGGAATCGTTCACCCCGGTAATTTTTCCGATGTTGCCATGAACTTCGTCCAATACGTCAAAACCGATAACTTCGTGAAAGTAGAATTTATCGCCTTCCAGTTTTGGAAGGGCCGATAAGGGCAGGTAGAGTTCGTGGCCCATGATGCGGTTGGCCGCCGCCTCGTCTTTCACCTCTTCAAAATCGATTCGTAAAAGTTCCGATTTGTGCAGGCGACATCTATCAATAAAAAATGGAACCAGTGTATTGCCTTTCATCAAGACAAAAACTGATTCCATGTTTTCGTATATCTCAGGTTCGTCGGCATCTAGTTTAACTAGTACCTCACCCTTGAAACTATATTTTGAAACGATCTTACCGAGGTAGAAACAATCTTCCTTACGCATCCGTTTCAAAATTTATTTATTCTTCTTCCTTAGAGGCTTCTGCTTCTGCGGCCGGAGCTTCTTCGGTTGCAGCAACTTCTGCTTCTGCTTCTTCACCTTCAGGTGCTTCTGGCAAGGCAGCTTCGGCAGCGGCTTGGGCTCTCTTGTCGTTTACTTCTTTTTCGGCTTTCAAGGCTTCGGCTCTCGCTTTTTCCTTTTCCTTGTCAAGACCATCTACCTTAGAGGCGATCTTGTTTTCTTTTTCTTCCAACCAAGCCTTGAATTTTTCTTCGGCTTGCTCTTCGGTCAAAGCGCCCTTGCGAACACCTCCCAATAGGTGGTGCTTTAAGAGAACGCCTCTGTAAGAAAGGATTGCTTTGGCAGTATCGGTAGGCTGGGCACCGTTCTGTAACCATTTTACTGAACCGTCAATGTTCAGGTCAATGGTGGCAGGGTTGGTGTTTGGGTTGTAAGTGCCCAATTTTTCCAAGAATTTACCATCTCTTTTTGCGCGGCTGTCGGCAGCAACGATCCAATAGAATGGTTTTCCTTTTTTACCGTGTCTCTGTAATCTAATTTTTACTGGCATATCACATTAATTTGTAGGGTGCCCGACCCTTGTTATTAATTCATTTTAAATTTTTCCCTTTAAAAGGGGTGCAAATATAGAATTTCTTTTTGAGGTAAGCACTCTTGGTCTGAAGAAAAATACAAAGGAAAGCGACTTTTTTGAAGGAAGGCGTATTGTGGTTGTAACTATCATCGAACTAGGGGTTTGTGGGTCATTGGGCAGGGACTTTTGCCTTCGTTGATAACTCTTGACAAGTCATAGGGCTTATGAGCGCTCTTTTTACGTAATTTTACCTTCTCTTTTTTAAGCTCAAACACGAACTTTTATGTACCTCATTTTTGATACGGAAACCACCGGACTTCCCAAACGTTGGGATGCACCCATAACCGATACCGACAACTGGCCGCGCTGTATACAGATCGCTTGGCAGTTGCATGATGAAATGGGGCGGTGTATAGAGCATCAAGATTACCTAGTGCGTCCCGATGGCTTTAATATCCCCTATGATGCCGAGCAGATCCACGGAATTTCCACGGAGCTCGCCGAACAACAGGGGGTTGCCTTGTCGGAGGTCTTGGAGAAGTTCAACATCGCCATGTCGAAGACCAAGTTTATCGTGGGGCAGAACGTTGGCTTTGATGTAAATATTATGGGGGCGGAATTCCACCGTATGGGCGTTGAGAACCCCTTGCAGGAATTGCCGGTTTTAGATACCTGTACCGAGCATACGGCACAATTGTGCCAGATACCGGGTGGACGCGGGGGCAAGTTTAAGCTTCCTACCTTGACGGAGCTGCACCAGTTTTTGTTCGGGGAACCTTTCGGGGAAGCGCACAATGCCACGGCCGATGTTGAGGCCACTACGCGTTGTTTTCTCGAGCTTATCCGTAAAGAACAATATACCGCTGAACAGTTAGATGTTCAGCCCGATTATTTCAAGAATTTTTCAGAGGCGAATCCGCAAGAGATCCAGCTTATCGGATTGAAGCATATCAACCTTAAAAAGGCTTCCAAAAAAATAGCGGATGCCCTTTGGGAAAAAGATACCGGTGGGGTGTCGCAAGAGGAAATAGAGGAGAACCTGGCTACTTTGGAGTCGGCCAGTTTCGCCCATTTGCACAACCATACCCAATTTTCCATACTTCAGTCCACCATAAGCGTACCCGATTTGATCGCGGCTACGGCCAAGGCTAAAATGCCCGCCGTTGCCATGACCGACCACGCGAATATGATGGGCGCCTTTCACTTTGTCAATGGGGTGCTCAACCACAACAAAGGGGTGGTGGCCCGTAACGAGGAGAACCTGAAGCGTTATGAGGCAACACGGAACGGAACCCTTGAAGAAGGCCAGGAGCCGTTGAACGAATTGCCCGAACCTGAATTGGAGATAACCCCGATTATCGGTTGTGAGTTTCAGGTCTGTGAAGACCATACCAACAAGTCGCAAAAAGACAACGGGTATCAAATTGTGATGCTCGCCAAGAGCAAAAAGGGCTACTTGAACTTGGCAAAAATGTCTTCCATTGCCTTTGTTGACGGAAAATATTACGTACCCCGAATCGATAAAAAAATCGTTGAGCAGTACAAGGAAGATGTAATGGTGCTGACGGGTAACCTTTATGGTGAGGTGCCCAGTAAGGTATTGAACGTAGGGGAGAAGCAGGCGGAAGAGGCCTTGATATGGTGGAAAGAGACTTTTGGGGATGACCTCTATATAGAGATCATGCGCCATGGTCAAGAAGATGAAGACCGTGTAAACCAAGTGTTGATACAGTTTGCCAAAAAGCACAATGTAAAACTGGTCGCCACCAACAATACCTATTATGTAAACAAGGAAAACGCATATGCGCACGATATTTTGCTTTGCGTTAAAGACGGTGAGAAACAGTCTACACCTATAGGTCGGGGCCGTGGCTATCGTTACGGACTTCCCAATCAAGAGTATTACTTCAAGTCTTCCGAAGAAATGAAGGAGCTCTTTAAGGATATTCCCGAAGCCATTATCAATATTCAGGAAATCGTTGATAAGGTAGAGACCTTTACCTTGGCGCGTGATGTACTCTTGCCGGCCTTCGATATACCTGAGGAATTCCAGTTTGAAGAAGATAAGCTGGACGGGGGGAAACGCGGGGAAAACAAGTACCTGCGCCATATTACCTACGAAGGGGCCAAAAAGCGATATGGGGAAATAACGCCAGAGATAGACGAGCGACTAGACTTTGAGTTGAAGGTAATCGAGAAAACCGGGTATCCGGGGTATTTCTTGATTGTGGAAGATTTTATTCGGGCGGCGAGAAAGATGGACGTTTCGGTGGGTCCGGGCCGTGGTTCCGCGGCGGGTTCGGCCGTGGCCTATTGCTTATGGATTACCAATTTGGACCCGATCAAGTACGACCTGCTTTTTGAGCGCTTCTTGAACCCCGACCGTGTGAGTATGCCCGATATCGATATCGACTTTGATGACGAGGGGCGTAGCCGTGTGATGGACTATGTAATCGAAAAATACGGGGCCAACCAGGTAGCACAGATCATCACCTATGGTACCATGGCCGCCAAATCGTCGATTCGCGATACGGCAAGGGTATTGGACCTGCCCTTGGGCGATGCCGACCGTATGGCGAAGCTGATCCCCAACATGTCTAAACTGAAAAAGATTATCGGGGTAGATGAAAAGGTGTTGAGGAGCAAGTTCAATAGCGAAGAGCTTGAAAAAATAAACGAACTCTTGAATATTTCCGAGGGTGACGGACTTGAGTCGGAGACCTTGAACCAGGCCTACGTTTTAGAGGGGTCGGTGCGTAACACCGGTATCCATGCCTGTGGGGTGATCATTACCCCCGATGATATTACCAAGTTCGTTCCTGTGGCCCTGGCCAAGGATTCCGATATGTACTGTACCCAGTTCGATAACTCGGTGGTGGAAAGTGCGGGACTGTTGAAGATGGATTTCTTGGGACTCAAGACCTTGACCTTGATCAAGGATACCGTAAAGATCGTAAAGGCGAAGCACGGTATTGAGTTGGATCCCGAAAATTTTCCGCTTGACGACGAAAAAACATACGAGCTTTTCCAAAGGGGCGAGACCATTGGGGTGTTCCAATACGAATCGCCCGGTATGCAAAAGCACATGCGTGCGCTGAAACCTACGGTTTTTGCGGATTTGATCGCTATGAACGCCCTCTATCGTCCCGGGCCTATGGAATACATTCCTAGCTTTATCGCCCGTAAACATGGTACCGAGGAAATTGTATACGACCTCGATGCCTGTGAAGAGTACCTCGCCGAAACCTATGGTATTACGGTATACCAAGAGCAGGTGATGCTCCTCTCGCAAAAACTGGCCGACTTTACCAAGGGTGAGGCCGACGTCTTGCGTAAGGCCATGGGTAAAAAGCAAAAGCACGTACTTGATAAAATGAAGCCCAAGTTCATTGAACAGGCTTCTGCAAAGGGACATCCGGTAGATAAACTGGAAAAAATATGGAAAGACTGGGAGGCCTTTGCCGCCTATGCCTTTAACAAATCGCATTCTACCTGTTATGCGTGGATCGCATACCAAACGGCGTATTGTAAGGCCCATTATCCGGCCGAATATATGGCTGCCGTGCTGTCGAACAACATGAACGACATCAAGCAGGTGACCTTCTTTATGGAGGAATGTAAGCGTATGGGACTCGACGTTTTGGGTCCCGATGTCAACGAATCGTATTATAAGTTTGCGGTGAACGATGCCGGTGCCGTCCGTTTTGGAATGGGGGCCATTAAAGGTGTGGGCCGAGGTGCGGTAGAGACCATTGTTGAAAGTAGAAAAGAAGGAGGACCGTTCAAGTCGGTCTTCGATTTTGCCAAACGTATAGATTTGCGTGCCGCCAATAAAAAAGCCTTTGAGAACCTTGCGGTGGCCGGGGGCTTCGATTCCTTCGGGGATACGCACAGGGCCCAATATTTTCACGATGAAGGGGACGGCATTACCTTTTTGGAAAAGACCATAAAGTACGGAGCCAAGTTTCAGGAAAGCGAAAATTCTAGCCAGGTAAGCCTTTTTGGCGATGCCAGTGAGGTGCAGATACCGGAACCGCAAGTACCGCCATGCGAAGAGTGGGGTACTATGGAGAAACTACGGCGCGAGAAAGAAGTGGTGGGGATCTATATCTCAGGTCACCCCTTAGACGATTTTAAAACCGAAATCGATGCGTTCTGTAATGCAAGCTTGGCGAACCTGAGCGATCTTGAAAGTGTGGTAAACCGAGAGTTGGCCTTTGCGGGAGTTATTACCGACGTGCAACATAGGGTTTCAAAGAACGGAAAAGGCTGGGCGTCGTTTACGGTAGAAGATTATTCGGAGTCCTTCGAATTCAGGATTTTTGGGGAAGAGTACCTAAAGTTCCGCCATTTCCTTATGATCAACTCCTTCGTTTATATCAAGGTCTTTGTTCGTGAAGGATGGATGAACCGTGATACCGGTAAAAAAGGAGATCCCCGTATACAGTTCAATAGCTTTATGCTGCTTCAGGAAGTAATGGAAACCTATGCCAAAAAACTTACGATCAAGCTCAATATCGATGACCTAAAGGAAGAAGATATCCATCAATTGAAGGACACCCTATTGTCGCATACGGGCAATCATCCGTTGAATTTTGTCGTGTATGAAATGGAGGAAGAAATCAAGGTGAGTCTAACAAGCCGAAAGCAAAAAGTGCAGATTAGCAGTGAACTGTTGGCAACACTAAGGGAAAATGAGGTGCATTATAAGCTAAATTAGGGGATTACCTGTGCAATTTAACGTTATAGATTACGTTGATAGTGCAATAGCTAAAACGAATGTATCCTTAGTAAGGAAACCCTAAGATATTTGACTAAGTTTGCATAATATATCTAAAATTATAGAATCATGGCATTAGAAATAACAGATGCTACTTTTGACGAAGTAGTTTTGAAAAGTGATAAACCGGTAGTAGTGGATTTTTGGGCAGCATGGTGCGGACCTTGTAGAATGGTCGGCCCTATCATCGAAGAAGTGAGCGCCGAATATGACGGTAAAGCCGTTGTAGGTAAAGTAGATGTGGATGCAAACCAAGAATTTGCCGCCAAATACGGTGTCCGTAACATCCCAACAGTATTGGTATTCAAGAACGGGGAAATCGTTAACCGTCAGGTTGGGGTTTCACCAAAGAAAGTTTATACAGACGCGATTGACGCAGTTTTATAAGGTACTTTTTCCTGAAAAAGGGAGATTATAGAGGAAATCCCGCTTATGGCGGGATTTTTTTATGCCTAAAATTTCGCAGCTAGCGATTACGGTTTAATGTTTATCTTAGTCATATGAACCTGCAGTCAGAACTAAACAATGCCAGCCTTTTTCAAAACCTAGAGCTCTTGGCCAACCAAGTAGTGGAAGGTTTTATCAGTGGTATACACAAGAGTCCGTTCCATGGTTTTTCGGCCGAGTTTGCCGAACATAAGATCTACAATGTAGGGGAGAGTACCAAGCATATAGATTGGAAGCTCTTTGCCAAGACCGATAAGCTGTATACCAAGCGCTATGAAGAAGAGACGAACCTGAGGTGCCATATGATCTTGGACAGTTCGGCATCGATGTACTATCCCGAGGTCAAGAACCTAAGCCTGGGCAACCTGAATAAAATCGGTTTTGGGGTGCTGGCCATAGCCGCCCTGATGAATATTCTTAAGCGGCAGCGCGATGCGGTCGGGTTGAGTGTATACTCCGATAGCTATAATTTTTATGCCCCGGAAAAGGGGAGTGAAAGGCATCATCAAATGCTATTGGCCAAACTGAGCGAGCTAAGTCAGGAGACCAAGCCGGCCCAACAGACCGAAACCTACACCTATCTGCACCAGATTGCCGAGAATATAAAACGGAGAAGCCTGATTTTTCTTTTTACCGATATGTTTCAGACCGCTGCGGATGACGAAAAAATTTTTGAGGCCCTCCGACATTTGAAATACAACAAGCACGAAGTAGTATTGTTTCACCTTTTAGACCGGTCTACGGAGTATCACTTTAATTTCGACAACACCCCCAAGCGCTTTTTAGATGTG
Organism: Zobellia galactanivorans; assembly: GCF_000973105.1. Lineage (NCBI taxonomy): Bacteria > Pseudomonadati > Bacteroidota > Flavobacteriia > Flavobacteriales > Flavobacteriaceae > Zobellia > Zobellia galactanivorans. The sequence continues at coordinate 2,548,547 of NC_015844.1, forward strand.
GAAACGGGTGAATATATCGATTTGTATTCCAGTAATATAAAGGAAGCCTACGAGCGTAGTGTTACCGCCTATTTTGAAGATTTAAAGCAGAAATGTATACAGTATAAGATCAAATATGTAGAGGTTGACGTAAAGGGCGATTTCTCGAAAATACTCAACACCTACCTAGTAGAAAGGCATAAATTTGTTTAATGACGAAATTTTTTATCAAAAATTGTTTGTGCAATTGAAATAGCGGTGTATATTTGCACTCGCTAAACGCCACGGTCTGGTAGTTCAGTTGGTTAGAATACCTGCCTGTCACGCAGGGGGTCGCGGGTTCGAGTCCCGTCCAGACCGCGAAAGCCTTCAACGCAAGTTGGAGGCTTTTTTGTTTTCTGCTCCTGTGGCGAAATAGGCGGCGAAATCATTAGGCGCCAAGACAAAAACCACCCTGTCTACTACTGGGGGGCAGTGAACCACCACCAAAGTAGAAACTCAATCTTTATCCGTAATTAGTGTGTCGTTGGCTGTGTTCGGTATAGGATTATTTTTCTTAGTACTAAGTACTAAGTATTTTGTACTCTCTACTTTGTACTCTCTACTTTGTACTCCCTACTTAGTCCTGACTACTTTGTACTAACCACTATCTCCTCCTTTACAGATTTCCGTAAGCTTAAAAGCGGGACTTTATCTAGATTTGTAGTTCACCAAAATTCGTCCCGTGTTTAGAAAAATCATACTTTTTGCCGTATTCTTCCTTTCGCTGACGGTCGTTGCACAAAAAAGCGAGATCCAACTGGTTTCATGGAATATTCAAGACTTTGGAAAGACCAAGAGTAGCGAGGAGCTGGAGCAAATGGCCGAGCTGGTCAGGGAATATGATATTCTCGCTATTCAAGAGGTAGTTGCCGGTTATGGCGGAGCCCAAGCCGTGGCCAAACTATCGGATATCCTGAACCGAAAGGGCGCTAAATGGGACTACCTTATCAGTAACCCCACCAACAGTCCTAAATACGTCACGGAGCGCTATGCCTTTATTTGGAAGACGAAACACATTAAGATCAAAAACCGGGGGAAACTCATTCAGGAATTGGATAGCCTTATTGATAGGGAGCCTTTTTTGGTGGACTTTTTTATTGGGGACAAAAAGTTGAGCCTGATCAATTTTCATTCTAGGCCGTATAATAAAAGACCGGAGGCGGAAATAAAGGCCCTGACCCATTATATTGCCGAAAACTTTACGAACCCTACCATTCTAGCAGGGGATTTTAACATTAACGAGGCCATGTCGGTTTTTGATACTTTTAAACAAAGCGGATACCGCGCCTGTGTTTCCGATACGAAGACCACCTTGAAAAGGGCGTGTAACGGGTATGGTTACCTGAATCACCCCATAGATAATATGTTTTATTCCGAAGATATCTTAAAGACCGACAGTGGGGTACTCGATTTTATACGTATTTGCGACAACTTGGAAATGGCAAGACGTTTATCGGATCATTTGCCTGTTTTTTTGAGGTTTCGTTTGGAGTAGTTACCCTTGGTTTGATCGGTTTTTTCTGAACATAGTCTTGGCCTACAGTGGGCGTAATACAAAAAAGAACGGCACAGGGCCGTTCTTTTAAGAAAGGTCGGTTTGGTGTTTAATCTTCCCAGCCGCACAAGCCTCGCCCTATTTCCTTGGCTTGGTGGAGGGGTACTTGGTAAATACGTGTGGAACAGCGCGACAATCCGCGGCAGTTTTTTACGTAATGGTATTTTTTGCTTCCCTTTCCCTTGCAGATATAAACGGTGGTTTCGTTTGGTGTAGACGGCCCGAAAGACAAAAACAATAATGCTAGAAGAACTTTACTCATTTTCATAAAAATCTACGGTTTGCAATAGGGGAGCTTCAAATTGGTAAATGTCTTCCAAGGCACCTAGGGCCTGTCTGGTTTCGCTCTTGTCTTCATTGATAAGGCCCAGGTATTTGATAGTGCCGTTAAAATGAAGTCTACAAAGCGGTTTTCTATTATTGTTGTCCAATAAGATTCCAAAATACGATTGGGTATCCCTATGGGCAATTCTGTCAATGGCAATTTTTCGCCTTAGAATGGCAACTACAATTCGAAAACCTTCGAGTTCTTCCTCGGTCGTAACGATTTTACTGATTTCTTCGGGCTCTTGCTCTTCCTCTTGCTGTTGTACCGCTTCCTTACTTAAGGCCGCATTTAGACGGTCGTTTACTTTTTCGCTAATGGTCTGAACGAAGGCCTTGCCTACCAACTCGGTAAATTCTCCCATTACTTTTTCCGTGAGCCGACCGGTATAGACCTCGCTGGCAAACAGTTTTACGAAATGGTGTGAGGGAGATTGTAGCTCATCAGCAATAAGCTTTTTGATTTCTTTGGTATACTTTAAGGAACTGGCATTGTCCACAATTTTGTTTACGTCAAAATTGGACTTGTGAAACTTTGCTATTTCGTGAACCGTGTTTTCTTTTAGTTCGGTGATATTGAATTCAAGAAAAGGTTTTTCATCCATTTTATTGGCGGCTTCCAAATCAGTATAGAAGCGATATTCTATTCCGTTGGTCAATAGGGCAAACCTTGTTTTGGTGGTATGGAAATACCGGAACAGCTGTGAATTATGGGAATTGAGTTTTTCTTTCCAATTTTTACATTCAATAATGATTATGGGCTGATCGTCTTGAAAAATGGCATAATCTACCTTTTCGCCTTTCTTGAGTCCAAGGTCGGCCGTGAACTCTGGCACGACTTCGGTGGGGTCAAAGGTGTCATACCCCAACAAATTGATAAACGGGAGTACAAAAGCGTGTTTGGTAGATTCTTCGGTGTCTATCTTCCCTTTTAACTTGGCGATTTTTTCGGCAAGGGCCTTAAGTTGGTTTTGGAGTGGCATAGTTTTAATTTAGAGGTTAAGAATATGAGTCTTGAATTCTATTTAGTGCTTGGGGAAGCGTCTAGTTTTTACACCCGTTTTTGCTACAGGTGATAGGTTTGCTCGTATTTGTCCAATGGCTCGGGCGCTCGGTCGTATCAAAACCGCACCCTGTGGTTCCTCCTTTTAATCCTTGGTGGATCTCTCCTGTGGCTATGTGTTTTACTGGCATGGTCATCTCTGGTTTTAGTTAGTGATGGTTAAATGTAAAACCATTGAAAGACAATTCCTTACGTAAAACCGTAAAGGGCGAAAATTGTTTCGTATAAATTGTAAAAGGGTGGGCTCCCTTCGGTCGGGTCCCTGCTATAATAAGTGACTAGCCGTTTTTTGGGCTGTCCCTTTGGGAAAGGTGTTTCCTTATCATGTTTAAAAGACCGAACCCGCAAATTTGATGATCCCCCAACCACCTCATAGGCAGGCCGGTCTTATGCTTAATTATGGCATTCTTTGCAACAACGAATACAGGCACCGGTTTTTTTATACATTTTACCGGCTTCCATGACCGCTCCCTGACAGGTGGGGTGAAAGCCCAGGTCGGTCTTGCTTAAGATAAAGGCAAGCAAATTACAGTTGTGCTTGTGTACTTCGTAATTGCCGTTGCTTTGTCTGGTGTTGTTTACGTAATATTTGATCATCGGGTAATTTTCGGCCAAACTAATACCATTAATAGATAATCCCTTACGGATTTCCGTAAGGGATTAAAAAATTGGTCGGGCGGTTAGAAATTTGTAATACAGAGGTGTTATATCCTGCCTTCTTTGATCAGCTTGGCTATAAGATGTTGGATGTTTTTGGCCCCGAAGGCGTCAAACAAGCGGCTTACTTTTTTATCGATGGTACTTTCGCTATTGGGCGAAATGTTTTGACGTTTGAGTTTTTCCGAGATCTCTTTTTTGGTCAAGCCTTCGGCTAGGTCTTGCAAGATCATACGGTCGTACTTGTCCAGTTCAAAAATAGTGTTGGCACTATTCAGGTTGATCTGGGGGGAAACATAGGTCCTGTTCTGGTAGGCCTCTTGTATGGCGGTCACCAGTTCGTTGAGTCCGTTACGGCCTTTACAGACATAGGCATTTATCTTCAGATCGGTAAAAAGCGGATTGATCTCGACCGGATTGTCTATCATTGAATTGACAATGACCTTTATGTTCGGGTCGATGTCCCTGACCGCCTTTATAAGGGCCTGGCCTGAAGTCAGTTTACGGGCCGCGGGCCCTTCTTTGAACGAAAGGTCGGTTATTAAAAGCTCATAGGGCTCCCCTTCGTTAAAGGCTAGTTTAAACCTGTTGTACGCTTTGTCACAATAAAGTTCTTCTTGTATTTCTTCAATCTGCAGTCGATTTTCAAGGGCGTTAACGATGCCTTTGTTCGTGTCTTGGAAGTCTTCTGCAATCAGTATTTTTTTGAACATAGTCTGCACTATTTAATTCGGAATTTCAATTTGGGCTCTAAAACCATCGCCCTTTTCTGAATCAAAAGTAAGACTTCCATTGATGGCTAGAATACGCTTTTCCGTATTCCATAGTCCATTTTTATGATTTAAATTATTTTTTGAGGCTCCTTTACCGTTGTCGGTGTAGTTGACTTTTAGCTTTGTTTTCAAGGCTTCAAAGTGTATGGAGACCACTGTGGCCCCGCTGTGCTTCTGCATATTGATCATAAGTTCTTGAAGTACCTTATACAAGGTTTTTTTGCTTAGTTCCGGTAGTTTGCCCCAATCGATTTCAGTACTTCCTGTGACGATCAATTGGGTGTTTCTACAGTAGCTGCTCAGCATACCGAAGAGGACTTCCTTGAACTTTGGCCCGGTGTCGATGTCGTTGATTTTCCTTGAAAAATTCCTGCTTTGGTTGTAGAGGCCATCGATGACGTTCAGAACCTCGGTATTGGGCGCCCCGTTTTGCAGCAATACCATGGCATGGTTTAACTTGCCTGCAAAATCGTCGTGTAGTTTTCTCGACAGTTCTGCTTCGGTGGCATAGGTGGCTTCTATTTTTGCCGTTTTATTTTCTTGTTTTAGGCGCTTGGCGCGCTGAACCGAAAAGAAGCCCGTGAAAACGGAAATGAGTACGATCAAGGCCAGGCCCGAGTAGGATATAATCTTTTGGTTGCGTTGCTTGGCCGCTTCCAAAAGGTGTTCGGCACTCTCCTTTTCTAAATGGAGAATGGATTCTTGCTTTAGCTTGTCGTCGTACCTGTATTTGGCAAATTGGGTCTTTACTTTTAATTCTTGGTCGTACAGGCTATCCTGCAAAAACACATAGCGGTCCCTTATTCCGATAGCGTTGGGTGCGAGTTGCATAAGCTGTTTCAGGGCATCTTTTTCCGCCCGTGGTATTTTTAACGATTTGGATAGCTGTATGACCGAATCAAGATACGAACGGGCCTTTACAGGATTGCTTTTACTGTGGAATTCCCCCAAATGGGTATAACTGGCAATCTGCCCCCTTTTGTCCTTTTGCTGAATTCGTATGGACAAGGGTTCTTCAAAGGCTTCCTTTTTTACAGGAAGGCCCGATAACCATCTGGCATAGGCCAAATTGTCCAAGACCCGGGCGTAATGTTTTTGATTTCGGCCCAAGGTGCTGTCCTTTACTATTTTGTTCAACAGTTCCATGGCCTTGTCGAAGGACTTGCTATCGATATAGGTGGCTGCCAAATTGTTCTCGTAAATCAGGCGGTCATGGGCGCTTTCTTCAATGTGTATGGCTTTTTGGTAGTAGTCTATGGCATCGGAAAAGTTCAGTAGCTTTCTATGGTTGGTAGCCAAAGCGTTGTAGCAATGGGCTACTTTTTTAGGGTTTTTTAAAAATTTTAAGGCGTCGGTCAGGGTTTCTTTGCTTCCGAAAAAATCGTTGTTGTTTTTTTGAATGGTGCCTATGTTCAGCAGGTTGATACCAATTCTACTGCTGTCCTTCAACTGCGTATAGTATTCTTTTGAAAGGGAATAGTTTTCAATGGCCTTGTGGTAATCGTGTTCCACTTCTGAGAAATAATAGCCCATTAGGTAGTATTGTTCCGCCAAGACAGAAGCTTTCTTGACCTTCGGGGCGTGGTTTGCCAATTGATCGTGGTATATACGTAAGCTGTCGTATTCCTTTGAAAGCAGGTGTAACAGACTCTTTTGAAAGAGAACAGGGCCGTACAGACTGTCTTCAACGTCGTTTTTTAGATGTTGGTACGATTGGTTGATGGCTTGGTAGCGTTCTTTTACGGAAAGTGTTTTTTCCTTGGCACGCTTATAGTGAAATAAGGCACTGTCGGCATCCTTGCCCTCTTGGGTGAGGGGGGCATCATGCTTTGATGTGCAGCCGAAAAACAAAAAACAGAACACGATTAGTGCGAACCTATTCAATGGCGGGAAGTATTAAGAGTTGAACATAAAAAAAGCCATACCCGAAAGTATGGCTCAAATTACTGAATTTAATCGTTATTTTCCTTATCCTCTTGGAGGGTCTGTTGGCGGATCGCCGTCATCCCCTTCCGTTGCTTGAATATGGTAAAGCTCATCGGTGTCTGCCGTAGATGGGCTGGAGCATGAAAATAAAAATCCGTTCATGATTACGACTAAGGTCGCTATATATACTTTTTTCATCGTTTTGTTATTTTTTGGACATAGCTGTGGCTGTCCAGATTAGTATTTGGTCTGATGGGCACCGGATTAAAGGCGCTGAAAATGAAGGGGCGTCCCCCAGGTTTTTGGAAAGTGGAAATCTTATGCGGAGGTCTTAAGCCGCTTTCCATTCGACTTAATTCTTGCCGCATTATAGATTTCCGTAAAAATGATTTCTATAGAAAGGCTATGTTAGCAAAGCATAGCGGTTACCATTCTTGGGGCAAATTAAATTGAAGCTGGGGAGGTGGTTGCAGACACGGATCGGACTTGTGTTCGACATGTTTTAGACACCAATAAAATCAGGGGTTTACAGAGGTTGGTGTTAGGGGCGGATCTATCTAAAATTTGTATTTTTAGGATTATGGACGATAATAGGATCAAGAAAATTGTTCAAGAGGCTTTTGACAAGGCAAGGGAGAAATCCGTATCAAAGGCAAAATATGCCTTGGCCAAACAGATAAGTGAAGAGGTAAACCTTAGTTCCAAAACTGTTGAACGGGCTTATGATCGTTATATCAATGGAAAAGAAAATCTCGGCCCGCAAAATCAGGAAACCATTGATGAATTATGTAGGTACATTGGATATAGAGATTATGCCGATTATGTGGATCGAAACTACGGTTCACGGAAAAAAAGGGAGAAGAAACCCTCGATAATCGATGAAGGAAGAAAGGGGGTTTCAAAAACATGGATTTATGGGGCCATAGCGATAATCGCCATGGGAGGCCTTGTTTGGATGGCCTACACTAGCCTTATTCCCGAAATAGGAAGCTACAAAGGGGCGAACCAGTTGTGTATGACTTGGGCCGACTCCTTATATCTTGAGGTAGATTGTAACCACATTCCGTTTTCACCACAGGGTACCAAGGTAGAACCCTTGGATCCGGTGAGGTTGGCCACTTTCAAAAAGGTAAAGGTCTCACAGTCGTACCCCTTCTTTAAAAAGGATACGGGCGAACCCTTGGTCTGGTATTTTAAGAATAAAGATGGTAGGATGGAGTATTATACGGCCCCGGGCCTGCATCCCACCAATGGGGAGACCTTGCGTAAAATCACTCCCTATATCATTCAGAAGTACGTTCCGCTACATAGTACCCGGGAAGATTCTTTTGTTCGGTAGAAAGGCCGGTGTATACCCAAAAGTTTAATGGGGCATGGCCCTGATAATCTTCTCCATCTCCACCTTTGATGGTCGGGGTCTTTTTCTGAAGGCATTCGATTTGCCGGTCTCGCGATCAAACTCATCGGGCGTCCTAAAATCGGGTAGGCTATCTTTTGATGTCTTTCTAATACGGTTCATTTCTGAACGTAGGGTTTTTAGGGTCTTTTGGTGATCGTGGTCTTCGGCCAGGTTTTTAAGTTCGTAAGGGTCGTTTACCACATCGTAGAGTTCCTCGCTTGGCCTCGGGCTTACAAAACAGGCCAATTGGGCTTCGTTGAGTTCGCCTTTTTTCTTTAGTTCGCGCATCGATTGAAAGGTTCCGCCCACGAAGGCATCTGCGGAAGGGGTGTTGGGCAAGTCCGTATAGAAATTGCGTATGTACTTAAATTCTTCCGTTCGTACGGCCCGTGTGTAGTCTTCGTAATCGTGCCAATGGTCCTCGGCATAGACCAAATCCCTGATTTTTGCCTTGGGGTCTTCCAGTAGAGGGGAAAAATCCTTCCCTTCAAAACTCGGTAAGGCTTCCAATCCGGCAAGTTTTAGGAAGGTAGGGGCAATGTCTATCGCGCTCACCAACTTGGTGTTGACGGAATTAGCTTCTACTTTTTTCGGCCATTTTACGATCCATGGGGTTTTTATTCCGCTGTCATAAAGGGTCGTCTTATCACGGGGGAAGGGCCTGCCGTTATCGCTAATGAATAAGATTATGGTGTTGTCGGAAACGCCTTGCCTGTCTAGTTCGGCCACTACTTGGCCCACATAATTGTCAAGTCGGGTGATCTCGTTGTAATAATGGACAAAATCTTCACGTACTTCCTTGGTATCGGGAAAGTAGGGAGGGAGTACTACGTCTTTCAAGGCATGGGGATTCGCAATGATATCATCGTCATAAGGCCTGTGTGGGTCGACCGCGGCCAGCCATAAAAAGAAGGGGTGGTCTTGGGGCCTTTGTTTAAGCACGGGAACCCATTCCTCACAACCGCTGCCATCACCCTTCTGTTTTGTTTTTTCGCCGGTGGGCGATAGTTGAAAACCGTGGGTGCCTACGTCTTTTACCAGGTCGAAGCGCGTTTTTATGGAATCGCCCAAATGCCATTTTCCCGCTTGTGCCGTCCAATATCCCGATTTTTTCAGCTGCTCGACAAAGGTAATCTTGCTTGTCGGTAGCGGCCAATGCAGCTGTTCCGCATCGGTATTGTGGGGGTAGAGACCGGTGATGATACTGGTTCTACTGGGGCTGCACGAACTGGTGGTCAAGAAGGCATTGTCAAAACGCATACCGTCTTTGGCCAGTTGGTCGATGTTGGGCGTCTGTATGTTGGGGTGGCCATAGGCTCCGCTATCGTCCCAGGCCATATCATCGGCGATGATAAAAACAATGTTCGGGCGTTCTTGGGCAGGCTTTGCTTCCTCTTTTTTCTTCTCGGTACAGGAGCAGACCCATAAAAGACTTGAGATCAATAAGAGCAGTAAATGACTTTTGCGCATGGTGGTTTTATTTAGAATAAGGTCTTAGGTTTACCCTTAACAGGGCATCGTCGGCGGTGATGAATAAGTATCTACCGTCATCACTGAATTCGCAATTGCCGGTATTTTTATCGGTTCTGATCGTTCCTAAATGCTTTCCCGAAGGGGAAATCACCAATACCCCATCGGGTCCCGCCAAGAAAATATTTCCCTTTTTGTCAATCTTCATACCATCGGGCGATTGCTTGCTAATGCTTGCATCGTGAAGGGCGGTAGCATCAAAAAATATCCTTTTGTTGCTTACTTTTCCATCCCCAATAATATCATAGGCCTGGATCTTCGGTTGTTCTTTAAAAGAATCGGCAACATAGAGGGTTTTATTGTCGTTAGATACCGCAATGCCGTTCGGGGCCTTTATCGAATCGTCCAAGAGCACTACTTCTTTGTCCTTTCCATAGAAATACACCCCGTTAAAACCGATGGCACTTTCACCCTTGCCCAGTCCGAAAGACGGATCGGTAAAATAGAGGTTTCCGTGAGCGTCATAATCGAGGTCATTGGGCGAATTAAAGGGTTGGCCTTTATAGCCGGTTACTATGGGGGCGAACTTTGGATGTAGTGAATCGCGTAAGCTGGTAAGCTTACTGATTCTGCGGTCGCCTACTTGGCAAATCACCAAATCACCCTGTGGGTCGAGAATGAGTCCGTTAGAACCCTTTCCCGTATTGCCGTTCGGGATTCCGGTACCTCCGGAAGGCGCCATGTAGAGACTCAATCCATCTATATCGTGCCATTGGTAAATTTTGTTTTCGGGAACATCGGAAAAAATGAGTTTTTGCTCTTTCGGAAGCCATACGGGACCTTCTGACCAATTGAAGCCTTCGGCCACGAGTTCAATACGGGCATGTGGCGATACCAGTGAGTCGAATTCGGGGGCCAAGCGTTCGATCCATCCGTAAGCGGGATATTTTTTTAGGGAATCTAAGACGGCATTGAATTTTTCTTTCAATCGTATTTCATCGGGAGACAACTTAGCGTCGGTCAGTTCGTCTTTTTCCAATACATCCTTCCTTGTATTGTAAAAGCGCCCATCACCGTAAAGTTTATAGTTTTCGTTTAAGACGAATTCTGCGGGGGCAAATTGTTTTTTGTCCCAGCCCGGTTTGGGGTCGTAGCTCATAAATACCCAATCTCTGCGCTGTACGGGTTCTCCTTTGAGAACGGCCAGGAAGCTTTCGCCATCGGTATGGAGGCCTTGGGGCTTTGGGGTCTGGGTCGCTTCAAGGATGGTCGGCATAAAATCGATGGCATCGATGAATTCGTTCGATATGGTTCCTGCCTTAATGTGTCCCGGCCAGTTGGCAATAAACGGCACCTTGATACCCGCTTCGGTGGTCAGGCCTTTTCCGCCTTGTACCGTTCGGTCTCCCATTTTTGAAAAGATGCTTTGGTGGGTACCGTTATCGGAATACAACATGAGCAAGGTGTTCTCGCGAAGTCCTTTCTTCTCAAGATGGGCCACGATGTCACCAATGATCTTATCTAAGTATTCCACCATATCCTTAAAATATACGGTCTCGTCGTTCAATCGTTTTTCGGCGTGTTTCCAATCCTTACTGTTTGGGGTGGGATTGAATGGGCCATGGGTCAATGCCATGGGGTAATACACAAAAAAGGGCTTGTCGGCCTGACGGTCAACAAAGTCATTTAAGTATTTTGAGAAAATATCAGGACCGTATTTTTCCTCGGTATCTTTTAAAAACTCACCGTTTTGATAAATGGTCGGGTTGGCAAAACGAGAGCCTTTATCTTCCGTATGGAAGGCGTGGAACATGCTGTATTCGTCAAAGCCGGCATCTTCGACCTTCATACCGATTCCTCTCCTGTGTTCGCCTCCGGGATAGCCGGGCGGGTCATAACTCTGTAGTTGCCATTTGCCCACCATACAGGTGGCGTAGCCCGCATCTTGCATGATATGACCAAAGGTTTTCTGTTTGGGGTTTAAGATCCCGAAGGCTTCCCAGTTCCGAAAGTTGTATTGCCCCGTCATAAGTTTTACACGCGTGGGGGTACAGAGGGGTTGGGCATAGGCTTGATTGAACTGCATGCCCGTTGCCGCAAGTTTATCGATGTTGGGGGTATGGTAGGAAGTTCCACCGTAGCTGCCAATACCTTCGTAACCTAGGTCATCAACCATGATCAGAATCACGTTTGGGCGTTTGTCGGCACCGCTGTCCGCTTTTTGGGCGTAACATGAAAAGGACAGGAAGAATGGGAAAAGTAAAAAATAAATGGTTTTCATAGGGTGGCGATGGCTTGGTTATTGGTTGAAAAATAAGGCTTAGAAGGGGAAGAGTTCCGATTCTTCGCTGGCATTTTCCATAATCTGCTTCATTTCCGTAACTATTTCGGGGTGTTGGTCGGCCAGATTATGGGTTTCCTCGGGGTCATCGGCCAGGTTATAGAGTTCGAATGGGCCTTGCGGTTGTTTGTTGAAATTGTAGATTACTCCTTTCCAATCCCCCTTGCGAACGGCTTTACGGCCGTTTTGAATGGAAAACTCCCAATAGAGGTACTCGTGCTGCTTTTGGTCTTTTTTTCCGAGTAGGGTGGGAAGGAATGAAATACCATCACTACTTGCCGGCACATCGGTATTGGTGATTTCCGCGAGTGTTGGCATAAGGTCCCAAAATGCGGAGACGTGGTCTGAGGTGGATCCGGCTTTTATTTTATTGGGCCAAACCGCTAGAAAGGGTGAACGGATACCTCCTTCATAAAGGTCCCTTTTGATTCCTTTTAAGCCACCGCTACTGTTAAAGAATTCTGGGTCTGCACCTCCTTCGGCGTGGGGACCGTTGTCACTGGTGAACATTACGATGGTGTTGTCGGCAATACCGAGCTCATCTAATTTATCCAATATCTGTCCTACATAAACATCCATACGGTATACCATGGAGGCAAAGGCGGCATGTGGCTTGAGTTGTGGGGCATACTCTTGGGGAACGATATCCGGCCCGTAGTCGGAGGTATATAAATTCTCCGCTGTATACGGGGTTTCTTCGTATTTGTCCTTGAACTTGTCAAATATGGAATCATTCGGTGAAATTAATTCCGCATGTGGCAGAACGAAGGGCACATAGGCAAAAAAGGGTTTTTCTTTGTTGGTCTCGATAAAGTTTAAGGTAGCGGCCTGAATTTTGTCGGGAGCATAGGTCTCTGTCTTGGTCCAATCGTTCCCTTCGAGCAAAACCTTTTCTTCGTTGTGCCATAAGTGGGTCGGGTAATACCTGTGGGACATACGTTGGCAATTGTAGCCGTAGAATTCGTCAAAACCTTGGGCTACGGGGTCGCCTTCCGTACCGATGAATCCCAATCCCCATTTTCCGAAAGCTCCTGTAATATAGCCTGCTTTTTTCAACATCTCGGCAATGGTCACCGAATTGCCCGGTAGGGGCGTTTGCCCCTCGCCTTCCAACTCCATGTTGCCCCTTATGGGGGTGTGGCCGGTATGTTGTCCGGTCATGAGGGAAGAACGGGCCGGGGCGCAAACGGGCGCACCGCTGTAATGTTGGGTAAATTTCATCCCCCTTTGTGCCAATTCGTCTATACGGGGCGTTTCAAATTTTTCCTGGCCGTACGAACTTAAGTCGCCATAACCGAGGTCATCGGCTAGAATATAGATGATATTCGGTTTTTGTTGGGCGTTTGCCGTGGTTGTAGTTACGGTTTTGGTTTCTTCTTTGCACGCACCTAAGCTTAGTAAAAGGGAAAAAACAAAAAGAATGGATAGGTTGGGGACAAAACGTAATCTCATAGTGGTATTCATTTAGGTTTTAAAAGGGTACGATCAATTTTTTAGGGTCGACAACTATTGGGTATAGCTATACGATTCGTTTCATATGTTAAAGGAAAAAGATACCGAGCAATGTAGCTATTTTACCTCGTATAGGTTAGTCCCGTGATCATATGTTGCATAATTATAGCAAATTAATCATAAGTTCTGTGGATTTTGTACTCCACAATACATTTCTTGTATTCTTATGTACAGGTGTTCAGTTCTTTCAAATTATCTTTAGCCTTGTTCATTTCGAATTATAATTCAATAAAAGTTTGATGGTCAAGTTTCAATTAAAGTATGGTTTTATACTCATTCTTTTCATCCTATCGCTTACTTCAATGCAATCACAATCTTCCGGTGCTATCTCGGGAAGGGTGCTTTCGGCGGAAAAAGAAGCCTTGGAAGCCGTTGCCGTGGTATTGCTCGGGGTAAAGGATTCCACTTATGTGGATTATACCATTACCGATGCGAATGGGGATTTCAACATAAGCGAGGTGCCCAAGGGGAATTATATCCTTAATATTTCGTCCTTGGGATACCTTTCGGTGTATAAGGATCTGTCGTACACGGGGGAAGCCATTGCTTTGGGAGACCTCATTTTAAGGGAAGACACTTATGAGCTCGAAGGGGTGACCTTGACCGCCGTAGTGCCGGTGCAAATCAAACAAGATACCATAGCCTTTAATGCCAATTCGTTCAAGGTAGATTCCGATGATAACTTAGAGGAATTGTTGAATAAAATTCCAGGTATGGAAATCGATTCCGACGGAAAGGTCAATGCCCAAGGCAGCGAGGTGACCAAAATTATGATCGATGGGAAGGAATTCTTCGGAGGGGATCCTTCCATCGTACTAAAGAACCTGTCCGCAGATGCCATTGCCAATGTTGAGATCATCGATCAGAAGAGCGACGAATCGGAACTCACGGGCGTGGCGGACGGAAACAAGGAGGTGGTCATCAATTTTACCTTGAAAGAGTCGCGAAAAAATAACGGCTTCGGAAAGATCTCTGCCGGAGGCGGATTGGATAATCGGTATTTTGGGAATTTGAATTACAACAAATTTACCTCTAAAACCCAGTTTTCGGTTATTGGTAAAATCAATAACATCAATATAACCGGGTCGAATATCCAAGATTTTTTAAAGAATGCCGACGGTGTTGATGGCGATGGCGACGATGAAGAAGAGCAGAACTCGGCGCAAAGGACCAAAAGCCTCAGCGGATATCTGAATACGGCCGTGGCCGGGGTGAACGTGGGGCACGAGTTCAAGGAAAAGGAATCGTTGAACGGCGATTATTTCTATAACTATTCTAAGAATGACGGTAGCTCCCTTTCTAAGCGTATCACTTTTTCGAATGCCAATAACTTTGATTATGAGGCCGAAAACGAATACATCAACACTAAGAACAACCACAACCTGAACCTCGATTATAAAAACAAGTCGAACCCTAACAACAGTCTTATCGTAAAAGGCCAGTTGATCTCAGATGAGGTCAATAGCTATTCCAACCGTAAGGGGAGGTATTTCAAGGAGGAAGGACTAAGCACTAAAAATGACAATCTATCTACCGTTGATAGAGATAGAAAAAGAGGCAATATGGCCCTTAATTTCTATCAAAAACTGCGTAAAAAGGGGAGGAGCCTAGCGACTGGTCTGAAAACTACCTTTAATCGGTCTACCATGAAGAACGATCAATATACTTTGATCACAAGGCAGGTCAATACCCAAAATGAATCGGTGAAGGAGCTGAATACCCTACGGGATCAGAAACTGAATACTTCGGCAATCAATTTCAATTTTAAATATACCGAGCCCCTTGGGGGAAACCATTATTTGAAGTTGGAGTCGTATATGGGGAATAAAATCGATAGGGAAAACGTCTATCAGAATAAGACGACCATTACTTCCAGTAACAAAGAAGAAATCTTACAGTACGACTACGACCATAACGAAAACAATTATCAGACCCGCTTGGCACATAGTTATAACGTGGGGACCATCAATACCTATGCGGCCATGGAACTGCAAGACATCGTACGTTCTTTTGGCGTGGTCAATGAAGCGTCGATGACGACGGACCGCTTGTTCGTCAACCCGATAGCAACGGTTCAATATATCCCAAAAAGGGGAAGGAAGTATAGATTGAGCTATAAAAGGAACGTTCGTACGCCACGACCTACAGAAAGCTCGACGGTGGTCAACGACCTAAATCCTTTTTCCATTAGAAAGGGAAACCCCGACCTGGTTGCCGAAAAGATAGATGCCCTTACCGTATCGGCCATTGTTCATGACTTTAGGTCGTCTTTGAGTTTTAATACACGGTTACAGTACCAATACACCAAAGATGCCATTATAAAAAGTGTTGATGTGGATGAAGACTACGTTAGAACCCTCAGCTACCAAAACAACGGCATCAAACGTCGGCTTAATACTTCCTTGGGCTTTAGCCAAAAACTAAAAGGTCTGGGACTACGATATTCCATCCGTAACCGTAACTTTTTCAATACGAACAATGCGATTATCAATTTTCAGCTTAATGAGGTGACTTCCCGAGATTTTCTGGTAAGTGCAACCCTAGAGAACAATAACAAAAGTATGGTGGACCTTAAGGCGGGGGCTACCTATAGCGTTAACAACACCTCTTTTTCCATAGAACACGATTTGGACCGGAAGTATACCAAGCAGCAGTATTTTTCAATGCTCGATTGCGATTTGGGCGAAAAGGTGAATTTCAATACCCAATTCGATTATTTTATTTATACCGATAATGCCTTTGCCTCAAACGAAAATATCCCCCTGTGGAATGCCACGGTGTCGTATGCCTTTACAAAACAGAAAAACCATGTTTTAAAACTGTTGTTCATTGACCTGCTCGATAAAAATATAGATATCTACAGGCGGAGTACGACCAACTACTTTGAGGAAACGACATCTGAAAGTTTGGGCCGTTACTTTATAGTGAGTTATATGCACAAGTTGAACAACCGGCCACGAAAGGGATAAAGGAACAAAAATGAATTCAGTATGCTCTAGATTCCTACTTAAGACTGGCTTTATAGCCTTCTACAGCTTTTTTAAAGCCTATTTCTTCACCGGCTAACATTCTTTGGTAGTCTTCAGGCCTTTCCTTTTTCACCCATTCGAGAGCATCTACGGAAATGGCGTGTACCGGATGGTAAACCGAGCTTACGGGTTCCATTTGCCGGTCAAACTCCAAGGTCTTTTGGCGCATCTTTTGAAGCACCTTGTCATATTTGGGGTCTTCGGCCAAGTTGTGCAATTCCTGGGGGTCGTTTTTTAGGTCGTACAACTCTTCTTTGTCCTTGCGAGGCGCAAAGAACAACTTTTGGCTTTCGTTCAGTTTGCCTTCGGCCTTTAGGGCACGCATTCGGTGTACCGCAGGGCGGTAGAATTCCAAATAGGCCTGATGGGCGTCGAAGGGTACTTCGGGCATGTCGTTGCGGATGTATTTCCATTCGCCCGAGGTAATGGCACGCGATTTCTCTTCTATTTCATCCCATAGGTCCCGGGCTCCATAGACGTATTCGCGTTTGAAGTTTTTATCGAATATGGGTTTACCGGTCATGTAGTCGGGAATTTTTACATCGGCAAAATCCAATACGGTTGCGGTGATATCCGTAGCCGAAACCACATCCCGTCTCACCTGGCCCGCTTTTAGGTCTTTGGGGTAATACACGATTAGGGGAATGTGCAACCCCGGGTCTTGCAGGTATCCTTTGCCCCGTATATTACAACGGCCGTTGTCACCGATAAAAATGACCACGGTATTGTCGGCCATTCCTTTGTCTTCCAGTTCTTGAAAGATCATGCCGACTTCATGGTCCAAAAACTCGATTTGGTCTAGGTATTTGGCCCAATCCAAACGAATGACGGGGTCGTCTGCCATAAACTTGGGCAGCTCGACGTCGGCTGGGTCTACGGGGTGTTTTGAGTTTTCGCGGACTTCGTCCCACCAATCGCCCCTATGGCTGGCCACAAGTTGGATTTGTGCAAAGAAGGGTTGGTCTTCCTTTTCAAAGGTGTCGTATTTGTCGAAGAGGCCGAACTGTGTTTTTCCGTCCCAAGGACCGATGGCCTCGTGCTTGAAATTGGCATCTATCTTACGGCCTTTGCCCATTACCCCGTGATGACCCAAAATAGTGGTATAGCCAGCTTTTCTTAGCCAATAGGTGAAAGGTTTGAACCGTTCGTCTAAGGGTACGTCCCTGTTGCTTCTATGGTGATGGGCGTTGATTTTTACCTGATGCGTGCCGGTCAGCATGGCCGAACGACTGGGCGAACAGATGGGGTTGGTCACAAAGCAATTTTCAAATTTGACGCCTTCCTCCGCCATTTTGTTAAGGTTGGGGGTCTTTACGCCTTTCATACCGTAGCATTCAAGGTCAAGGCTCATATCTTCGGCCATGAGCCAGATGATATTGGGCTTTTCCTGGGCGAAGAGCATACAGCCGAACAAAAGGTATATACTGGCTGCAAACGTCTTTTTTATCGTGTTTTTTTTCATCATCGGTAGTCTTTTTTAGAGGTCAAAATTCAGGTACCGCCTCTTTTTCCCATTTTTCGAGTTGCTTCTTCATCTTCTTGGCCCGATCTACTTCTATATCGATAAGGTTTTTCGATTCGCTCCTATCCGTTCTAATATTGAATAGGTCGTGTCGGCCACTGTGGTATTTGACCATCTTCCAGTCGCCGTTCATAATGGCGGTATATTGGTCTTCATAACTTCGGAAAAAGAACAGGTTGCGTTCCTTGAATTTCTTACCTTGAAGCAGGGGCATCAGGCTTTTGCCTTGAATATCCTTTGTCTTTGGTTTTTTGCCGGAAGCGATCTCTACCAAAGTCGGGAAAAGGTCAATGGATTGCACCGGGACATCACATGAAATACCTGGTGTGGTCACCCCGGGATAGTGAACGATAAACGGAACCCTGGCCCCACCTTCACCGAGGGTATTGCCTCCGGTTTTTCCTCCCGATAAGGGAGCATTGCTAAAATAACCGCCTTGATCCGATAGCAATATGATAACGGTATTGTCGGCGATACCTTTCGCTTCGATGGCCTTTCTGACCCTGCCTACCGATTCGTCCATAGTACTGACCATGGCGGCATACTCGGCGTCCTTACCGGTTAAGCCTTCCTTTTTATAGCGTTCCACCCAGTCTTTTCGGCCTATATGTGGCCCGTGCACGTTATAGTACCAAAGCGATAGCATAAAGGGCTGTTCTTTATCGTATTCGCCAATGAATTTTTCCGCACCATCGGTCAACACATCGGTCAGGTAGGTGCCTTCGGGGGAATCGGGTAGCGGATTTCCTTTTTTAAAGAAGGGTGCATAATAATTTCCAGGGTGGCCGTGGTCTCCGGTGCCGTATTGCGCATCGAAACCTTGATGAACGGGATGGTACTTTTTGCTTCCCAAATGCCATTTCCCAATAAACATATTGTAATAGCCGAATTCTTTAAGTCGCTCGGCATAGGTAACTTCCTCTAAGGGCAACCAATTTCTGGAGGGCATTTGTACCGGATCGGTAGGCCATAGGTTGAATTCCCCCCCGGGTACGTTGTTCTTGGCGGCTTTTTCTTTACTGTCTATGATGTGGCGTACCATTTGAAACCGCACGGGTTCCTTGCCCGTTAAGAGCGAAGCCCTGCTTGGACTACAGGTAGGTGTAGCGATGTAGGCCCGGTTAAAGTTCAAGCCATCTTTTTTGAGCTGGTCGATGTTCGGCGTATGAAATTTCGGGTTTCTAAATCCAACATCGGCCCAGCCGTAATCGTCTACAAAGAGCAATACGATGTTCGGTTGTTCTTGGGCTATACCTTTAAAAATGCTGATAAAGAGTGCCGCTAAAAAAAGGGTATTTTTCATTTGACTAGAGTGTTTTTTAATTGTTGGAGTAAAATGCCGACTCAGGAATCGGGCCCTTTTCTATAGTAGGTCCGCTCCACTGTATGTCTAATGTAGGCTTTGTTCCTGTTTTCTTTTTGTAGTAAATTCGAATAGGATGGTAACCGGCTTTTAAATTCATGCTACCTTCTTTTAAGGTGCCTGCCTCGTAGCCGTAATCGGCATCGATCACGCTTGCTTCGTGAATGCGTACAAAGGCCTTGCCGGAAGTGGCCAAGGAAAAGGTGTAATTGCCGTCCGTAGGTATTTTAATAAAGCCTTCAAATAGAAAGACCTCGCCTTTTCCTACGATGTTTTCCAATGTAGGGGTCTGAGACGTGCCGTTTGCTATAGGGCTTAGACCATCGACTTTAGGTAGCCAGGGTGCACTGTCTTCGAATGCGGCCCACTTTAGGCCCTTGCTTACCTTTGGTACGGGAAGGGGTGAAACCATGGCCGGGTCATAGGGCCTTGCGGCGGCGGTATCGGGCATACGTACTTGTAACGCGCGTTCTTTCATCCGTGATTGTAGGGCCGTCATGTCGGGTTTGCCCGCTAGGTTTTCAGTTTGGTGGGAGTCTTTTGTGACATCGTAGAGTTCAAAGTCATCATCGGCACTTTGGATGTCGTACCGTAAACCGACGATATCGCCCATGCGCATCATTTGCATCTGTTTTCGTCGCCTTCCCCGGTTATTGGGTGCGAATTCTTCGTATTCAGGAGTCTTTCCGCCTTGATTGTACTCTACATAGATAAGGCTTTCCTCTTGTTCGCCCGTTCCGGTCAGGATGGGTAATAAGGAGATCCCATCGGTATTCGCCGGTGGTGTATAGCCTGCGGCTTCCGAAAAAGTAGGAAGCCAGTCATAGGAGATACTTGGGGCATCGATCACTTGGCCGGCGGGAATCTTGTTGGGCCATCGGGCTATTAACGGGGTGCGTTCGCCTCCTTCGAGCACATCTCTTTTAATACCGTTGAAGGGGCCGAAACTATTGAAGAAGTCGGCGGCATATTCTTCCTCGGGTAAATACGACTCTATTGATGGGCCATTATCTGAGTTGAAAATGACCAAGGTGTTTTCATCAATGTTCAGGTCTTTTAGGAGTTGCAGCAGGTCTCCTACTTCATTATCGATTCTACGGGTGCTGGTTGCATAGCGTTTGTATACATCGGGCCAAGCGACTTCGGGCGTTTCTGGGTTTTTATCGTGGTCATAGGTAGCATGGGCATAATCGGGATGAATGTAGGAGTCGACTTCCCCTGATGCGGTGTTGATCATGTTTCCGGCTTGGCCGATCCATTGTAAACCTCCGTTCAAACCACCTCCTTCTGGGTAAGCTTGTGTAGGTAGTTCGAGGACGGCATGGGGCGTGTCAAACGCCAAATACATAAAGAAAGGCTCTTGTGCGTCTTTTTCTTTCACTTGCTCTACGATCCATTTTTTGGCTACGGCCGTCCATAAATCGCCCGTATAGCACTTGTCGAGTCCTTCGCTTACCTCATTCTTGTTTTCGTAAACCTCTTTTTTACCGCGGTAAATACCTTCAACGGGATAGTGCTCATGGCCATCCCTGTGGCGCATATAGCCGTAATAGTAGTCAAAGCCCCTATTGTTGGGGTGTGCCGGCCACGAATCGCCATTTTCCGACCACCTGCTGGAGCCTTGGAGTCCCCATTTGCCTATAGCGGCGGTGGTATAGCCCGCCCGTTGCATAAGGTTGCCCAAGGTGTGGTTATCGGCCAGGGCCTTGTCAAATTGGCCATTACGGACATTGGCATGGCCTTGGCTGACCCCCAATAATAAGGAGGAACGCGAAGGGGCACATACCGGTGCCGCCGTATAATGATGGGTGAGCATGGCACCTTCTGAAGCCATTTTGTCCAACTGTGGGGTCAGGGCCCAGGGTTCGCTACGGTCGTTTTCTTTTTGTCTCTGGTTCTGGAAAAATACGCCAATGTCTCCATAGCCGAGGTCATCGGTAAGAATGTAGATAATATTCGGTTTCTTTTTTGGTCCGGCCGTTTGGTCCGCTTTTTCTTGTTGCTTCTTTTCGGCACATGAGAGTAGGGTAGCTGTAAAAACCAGAACCGATAAGAGTTGAACTGAAAATTTTTGTATTGACATGCTTTGCTCTTAATCTTATTGTAGTGTTGTTTTATTTGAACTTCAACTTAGGCTGGCTTTCGTCTTTTTCTAAGATAGGCTTGGCCTTGCCCTTATAACCGTTTTTCTTGAACACGATGTTTTTGGAGGCTTTCACCTTTATCGCCGGATTCTCGGGATGTAGCATAGGGAAGGTTCCCGAATTGGTGATTTTATTCCCTTCGAACAATAATCCGTCTACATTTGAAATCTCAAGGATCAGATTGTCGAATTGGTTAAAGGTGTTGTTCGTGATCTCAATATTTTTAAAGGCAATGTTATCATTGTCATCATCGGTTACGAAACGTATGACCCCTCTATTGAACCCACTGTGTTGGTTGTCTTGAAAGGTATTGTTCCTGATGACCAAATTAGCGGCATTGCCCGACTCGAACCAATGACTGCTCTCTACAGGTACTAAGATAGCTTCCATTTCGGTACTGAAAAAGTTATTTTCTATCAAGGTGTTCTTAGGGTTGGAAATCAATAATCCACGTGCCCTGTTACGGCTAATGTTGCAATTTTGGACCAATAGGTCGGGGTAGCCTTCCAAATTTTCGATTAGGTCACCTACTTTTAGGGTAGCGGGAAGCTTTTCATTGAAAGTAACGATCTGATACCGCCCATTGATGTTTTCAATGGCTTTCAGGGTCAAGTGGTCATAGGCAAAAAAGGAGTCGGACAGGCGAACCAGGCCTATGGTGTCATTTGGGGTGCCGATAGGAAAGCCTTGTTGCTGTGCATGCCCCATTCTGACCCCAATGCTGTTTTCGCTTAAGATATCCACTACTTCCTGATAGGTGCCATGTACGTTCGTGGCATCGTCCAACTGATTGTTGAAGGTGCAGTTCTTTAGTACCACTTTCCCGCGGCATCCCACGAAATGGGTGGCATCTGCAGAGGTGGAAACCATTCTACCATGGGAGGGTTTTACATGAAAACCATCTAAGATGAGGTCCGATGAGTTTTCGGCGATCAGGCCCATACCGCCGGCATGGTTTACCGTTACGTTATTTGCGTTAAAACCGTCGGTTCCGGAAATACGGAAGGCAGGGGCCAACCGGTTTAAGCTTTGGTCGCCTTTACAGACCAAGATCATGCCTACGGGCGGCAGTTTTTTTCTGTGATTGTATATGCGAACGGTACCAGGTTTTATCTCTTTTACCCTTAAATTATCTTCCTTGCCCCTTACTTTTTCTACTTTAGAGCGTGGGTCAACTTTGTATTTGTATTTTATTTTATCGAAGTTGCGCTGCGTCTTTGAATTACGTATCGTTGTGATGGGTGTGTACGCTTCTGTGTCAAAGGCAATAGCATTTCTTATGGGGTCGTATAGAATGGACTGGCCAAGGTCGTGCTCATAGTATTCTTTTAGAAAGATGAGTTGTTCATTCCTAATCTCATACGGATATTCATCTGAAAAATGGATGTCAAAAGTGTTGTTTTTTTCGTCGTTAGCTACTATAGTACCCTCGCTGTGAAAAGGCATGGCCCAATCTATAGTAACATTCTGCACCGTAATGTTTTCAGAGCCTTCAATTAAGAAAGGGATCATTCTGCCATGGTAAATAAAGGTTGAACCTTGACCATCAATTACTAGGTCTTTAAAACCGAGAAGGGGCAAGGCCGTTTTTGCCATTACGTCGTCATGGTTCGAGATGCGGGTAAAGCGTTCAAAAGCCTTATCGGGATAAAAGTGATAGGTGCCCTTTTCAAATTTTATTTGGGAAATAGGATGGTCTTTTGCTTGACGTATCCGTGCTAGAAGGGCAGGGGTGGCATCATCGGCAATATCGGTTTTAAAAAGTACTTTTTCGTTGAGGGATGCCGATTGTGAAAATCCCATAATACCCACAAGACATAGGGTTAGGGCGATAAGGTTTTTATAGGGAGATGTATTCTTCATTTTTTGATTTTAAAGCCTTTATTGTTTTTTGTTTGCAGTGTTTTGGTCGAGGTCGGATCACTTTTGATGATGTTTTCGTTTGTGCCCGAATAACTGTTCTTTATAATCTTAGTGGCCTTGCCCTTGGTGATTTCGAACATGGGGGCGTTCGGGTATAGCTCGGGGGCATCCTTGGTTTGAATAATGGTATTGCCCGAGACCTCCAATCCGTCTACCCGATCGGCCCATACGATACGGTTTCCGAAGGTCTGTATACGGTTGTTCACGAAGCGGATATTTCGGTCATAGCGAATATTTTGGTCAAAGCCCTTGCCTAGACGTGGGGTAATATAGAGAACGGCGTGTTCCATACCACTATAGGCGCAATATTCAAAATTGTTGTTTTGTATGAGTACGTCTTGTACCGCGCCGCTTTCGAACCAGAAAAAGCTTTCTCCGCGAAAGAAAACGGAAGACATCATAGAAGAGAAATTATTGTTTTCGATAACCGTTTTTAAAGGGGTCTTCAGTACAATGTTTCGGGCCCTGTGGTCTTTAACGGTGCAGCCGCGCATGGTGAAGGTAGGGTTCCAGGTTTTGTTCTCCAGAATATCGCCTACGGCCAATTCCGGGGGGAGTCCGTCGTTAAAGGAAAGGTCGATATACTTGTCGTTTACTACCGATACCGAAGCTACGGTATGAACCGAACCTCTTTTGGGGTTCGGTTGGTGTATAAACCAGATTTCATCATTGGGAGCGGCAAATTCGAATCCCATTTGCTCAAAATGTTGGAGTGCTACCCTTACCGTCCGTTGGTCAATGATCCGGTCGACGACCACATAGGTGCCATGTACGTTCGTACCATCGTCAAGCATGTGTTTAAAGGTGCAGTTTTCTATAAGGATATCACCTTTACAGTTGGCAAAATGTGTGGCGTCGGCAATGGTCGAGACCACACGGTCAGACCCTTCTCGTACATACACGCCGCAATTGTCGATTGTAATGTTTTCGGTTCGTTCGAACAAGAAGCCCATTCCAAGGGCGTGGTGGACCTTTATGTTTTTTAGGAGGATGTTTTGTGACGAGGTCACCTGAAAGGCCGGGGCATATCGGTTATGGTCATGGTCCCCCTTTGAATGGAGGATGGAGCCTACAGAAGGGTATTGCTTTAAATGTTCGTAAAAACGAAGCGTTCCATTGGGGCGTTTTTCAACCCAACGTGGTCTACTGCTCATGTCCCAAGCGCCATGGGCCACCCGCTTGTGTTCGGGGTCAAAGGCCAAGGTGCTTCCCATTTCGGGGAAGACGAAGCCGTCTATATCGGGAAAAAGGATCCGCCCGTTGTTCAGTTTCCATGAATAGCCCTCGGTGAAGGGCTTGATATCACGCCAGCCTTCCTTTTCGTTCACTGCAACTACTTCACCCTGAAAGGTAAAAGGGATATCCCAGTCTATACTGAGGTCGTTTACCGTGACTTTCTTGCAGTTTTTGAACTGAAAAGGGGCTACTTGGCCGTGGAAGATAAATTCGGCCCCATTGCCTTCAATGGTAACCGAATCAAAATCCTCCAACAGAAAAATAATATTCTTTAATCCATTGCCGTGATTGGTGATATACGAATATCGTTGGGTGGCATAATCTGGTAAAAATTTATAAACCCCTGTCTCAAAAACCAAGGTCAGGTTTTTATCGCTCACATTCTCTAAGGCTTTACGGACCACGGGGGTCATATCTTCGGCATCGGGTTGAAATTGAATGGTTTGTTGTGCCGTAAGGTGGAATACCCCTAAAAGGAATATTACGAATACATATGTTGATTTCATAGATCTAAAAAAATGTCGGTTTTGTGCTTAGAGGTTAACTCCGGTGCCTTGTAAAGAATTGTCGTGGTCCCATGTAATGAGCCAAGGGTCTTTGGTCTCTTTTTGAAAAGCTTTCATTTTGACTTTTAAGGCCTCTAGAACGTCTTTGTAATTTGTGTCATCCGCCAAATTATGGCTTTCACTGGGGTCTTTTGACAGGTCGAACAATTCAAATTCAGGTCTGAAGAGGTAGTCTTTGACCTTGCGTTTTCCAAAGTATTCTTTTTCGCTTCGGTATACTTCCTGCCAAGTAGATGCGGCCCAAAGATCCGATGCGAAGGGATATTCTTGACGCCATGCGATATTGCGGATAAGTTTGAAGTTTTTATCCCTGACTACCCGCATGGGGTAGTACATGGTAATCTCGTGGAAGGTATGGGAGGCATAGATTTCATCCCATCCCTTTGGGTTTTCCTCGGCGAGTATTTTTTTGAACGATTTACCATGAAAGGCGTTGGAGTCATAGCTGACGTTCGCCATATCTAAGATGGTGGGAGTAAGGTCGGTCCACGATATAAGGGCGTTGTTGACAGAACCACCCTTCAGGCCGGCCAGAGGGCCTTTTATAATGCAGGGCAATTTAATGCCCGGCTCATAAACGGTAGTCTTGGCACCGGGAAAGGCCATGCCGTTATCTGAAATATAGATGACTACGGTGTTCTTGTCCTTGCCCGTATCTTTTAGCATTTTCATGAGCTTTCCAAAACCTTGGTCTATTCTTGAAACGCTTTGGTAGTATTGTGCTATTTCTTCTCGGGTTTCCTTGCTGTCGGGAAGGAAATCGGGTACGACCACATCTTTGGGGTCATAGGTAACGGTCTCTACGCCCTCGTATCCTTCTTTCTTATTGCCGAAACTGTTGGGAAGGTACCAAGGGTCCGATTGAAAGGGGGCGCCACGGTGGGGGTCGTCTGTACAGAAATAGAGAAAGAAAGGTTTTTCGGAATTAAGGACGTCCTTGCACTTCTCGGCCATTTCTACGGTATTCCGTGGGTCGGCCTCCAATACTTTTTGAAAGTGGTAAACCGATTCGGGGGCAACGTGGTATTTTCCTATTCGAGCCGTTTCGTAACCTGCTTTTTCCAGTAGGACGGGCAGGGATTTAACATTATCATAGCTGCTAAAGTGATGATAGTCGTGTACATGTCCGTACGAACCGGTAGCGTGCCCATATAGACCGGTGAGTATAACCGATCGGCTGGCGGCACAGCTTGCACTGGTGCAATAGGCATTGTTGAAACGTACACCTTCGGCGGCCAGTTGATCTAGGTTGGGGGTTTTGATCACTTTGTTTCCATAGGCGCCGATAGCATCTGTGCCATGGTCGTCGGAAACAAAGAGAATGATGTTGGGCGATGTGTTTTTCGCGTCTTTTTTAGCAAGGTCTTTTGTTTTGTCTTTGGTGGTACAGCCAACAAATAGTAAAAGAAAGATAAGGACTGGGGTAAAAAGTTTTGAGGTCATGGTATGTCTTTGATTTTGAAACATAAGGCATTGCCGTACAAAGTAGATATATATTCTTGATTTCTATGTATGCAAGGGTTTATGAAATGTATTTGGGAGTACAAATGTGGTTATAGAGAAAAAGTCATTCCCGATGAAAGGAATGACTTTTAGACTAAATAGGGTGAAGGCTAAGGCCTTAGTTTAGGTTAGGGTTTAGTGTAGTTTCGGTAGCGGGAATAGGGGTAAACCATAGGTTTTTGTCGGCGGGATCTCCGATTAAGGGAACCTCCCTTGCATCACGCGTGGCATTCGCTTCCGCAACTTTTTCTAAACGGACCAAGTCTAACCAGCGGTTGCCGCTAATTTCCCCTAAGAATTCATAGGCCCTTTCGTTAACGATCGCATCGATCATCAACTGGGGAGTTGAAAGTTCGGCAAGTGTATAGTCGATGGCCGGGTCGGGAGTCATCCAAAATCCGGGTTCCAAGGCGGCTACTTCGGCTTGTTTGGTCGCTCCTTTGGCATAGGCCCTTCTTTTGACCCTGTTCAATTCTTCCAAGGCGGTAGCTAGGTCTCCTGTATTTGCAGCGGCTTCGGCATGCATTAGTAAAACTTCCGCATAACGCATGGCAATACGGTCGTTGGAGGTTTCCCATGTATGTTCAACGACCAGGTCAAGGGGATCGGTTGAATTGGGGGCCGGTGTACCCCAGGTATACTTGGTGACTATAGGGTTTTTGAATTCTTCAAAGAACTGATTTCCCTCTGTAGCGGTACAAAACTCTTTTCGGTAGCCTTCAGGGAAATTGTTAAAATAGGTCCACTCCATGTACAAGTCCATCCAGTTGGCCCATCTGTAACCATATACCCTGTTTTGGGTAATTATTGGCCAAGATTCCTTAGACATAATATGGGCAAAAATGACTTCCTTGTTGATCTGATGGGGATCTTGAAAGTTATAGGCAAAATCATCGGTTAGGGAATAAACGCCGTCAGCAATAATTTCACCCGTCAGTTGTTTTACTTGCTCCCATTTATCCGCTTCATTGTAGGGATAGCCGGTCAACTGCATATATGTTTTCGCCAAGAAGGCCTTGGCCGCAGTTTTTGAAACCCTACCGTTCGATATCGTGGGATTGGAATCTCTCTCGTTAACGGCCCATTTAATGGCGAACTCAAAATCTTTGATGGCTTGGGCCATAACCTCTCTCATAGGGGTTAATGGAATTTCCAGGTCTGGAACGGGATCCAAAGGCATAGGCACATCGCCAAAACTTGTTGCAAGTCTGAAATAGCATAGGCCTCTAATAAAATAGGCGTTGGCATGGGCCGCGTTTATTACGGATTCCTCTACACCTTCTGGGTGGGCATCGGCGATATAGCTATTGCAGGCCAGAATGGTTTGATAGTTCCCATTGTAATCATTGGTAGCCCACGAGTTACCTGCAGTCCTTGCAAATTGGTCCGATTCAAGAACGAGCCATTTGTTGCTGCCCAATCTTGAGGTTAGGTCATCCGCACCCGTGAAATGTGCATAATTATCTAAGCCCCAAGTATTTCTACGTAGGGTGCCGTAGATGCCTATTATACCGGCATCTAATGTGTTTTCGTCCGAATAGAACGTCGATGAGGCAACTACCCCGTCCGATCCTTCGTCTAACTTTTCACAACTTCCAAATCCTAGAAGGATAATGAAGGCAAAGAGTACTGTATATGTATTATAAATTCGTTTCATTTTCTTTGTTTTTTGATTAAAAACTTACTTTGAGTCCGAGGGAAATAGTTCTTGTTAATGGGTATGAAAAGGCATCGACACCTGATTGGGAGTCACTGGATAGTGCCGTACTCGAACCTTCAGGGTCTAGACCAGAATAATTGGTGATAGTCAGTATATTGTCTGAACTAACGTATAGCCTGATACTACTGAGCCCTAGGGCGTCGGTTGTATTATCGGGTATGTTGTACCCAAGGGTCATGTTACTGATCTTGAAGAAGGAGCCTTTTTCGATATACTGGCTTACGACATAGGTAAGGGAGTAGTCCGTTCCATAAGGCATCACCTGTTGGGTAGATGAGGTGTTGGTAGGTGACCACCTATTTCTGTAATCCGTTGAAAGAATACCATAGTTCAACCTGTTGTCCGTCCAATTATAGATATCATTACCTACGGTTCCAATACATTGTATGGAAAGGTCGAGGCCTTTGTAGGCGATGCTTGTACCAAGTCCATACGTAAAATCGGGAGAAGCGTTACCGATAATTTGTCGGTCTTCCGCCGATATGGCTCCATCGTTGTCTATGTCCTCATAGCGCACTTCACCTGGTCTGGAGCTATACGAATCGGCTTCTACAGCCTCATCTTCTTGCCAAATACCTATGGCCTTCAATCCGTAGAACGAGCCCATAGATTCACCTTTTCTTACAATGAATTTATTATTGCCCCCAACTAAGCTCCATATGCCTATGGGCTCTTCATTGGCGATAAAAATTTCTTCTACGGATTCACCTCCCGATTGGCCTAGGTTTTGAACGATATTTTTGTTTTTTGAGAAATTGGCGTACGCACTCCATTGAAAATCATCTTTGCTCACGATATTCCAATTAAGGCCCACTTCAATACCATTGTTGTCTATATCGGCAAAATTGTCGGTAATGGAGGATTGACCGGTATATCGGGGTATGGATTTAGCGATGATTACATCAGTTGCCTTTTTTGAATAGACATCTATGGTACCGGTTAACCTATTGTCTAGAATACCGAAATCGATA
Organism: Zobellia galactanivorans; assembly: GCF_000973105.1. NCBI lineage: Bacteria > Pseudomonadati > Bacteroidota > Flavobacteriia > Flavobacteriales > Flavobacteriaceae > Zobellia > Zobellia galactanivorans. The sequence goes on from NC_015844.1 coordinate 2,577,565, forward strand.
CCGGCGTTATAGGAGGTGGTGGTTTCCCATTTTAAATCTTTATCGGTAATAGAGCCGGGCACGACCCCTTGAACGGATTCCCCATTGTCTAATTGGTACCAACCATAATTACGTCCGTCTCCACTATCGGAAGCTGCAAATGTTTGTTGAATGGTTCCATAACCGACCGCTTGGTTCCCCACGGAACCGAAACCTAACCTAAATTTCAGGTTGCTTACGAAGTCGGAGGTTTTAAGGAAATTTTCTTCGGAAGCCCTCCATGCAAAAGCAGCTGAGGGAAAATAACCCCATCTGTTGTCGGCGTTAAATCGAGACGATCCATCTGCACGCATAGAAGCTGTGAGTAGGTAACGGTCCTTAAAACTATAATTAAGACGTCCCATATACGAACGGAGTTTTCCTGTACCATAGCCTGAATTAAGTGACGAGGGAGAGCCATTGGCCAAAAGGTGCCATTCGTTGGCTAAGGTGGAAAGATTGCCGACGGTGGCCGTATTGTTTCGGTTTATCGATTTTGAAAACTCATATACGCCCGATATTTTCAGGTTGTGATCGCCAAAGTTGTTTTCATAGGTAAGAATACTGTTGGCCAACCAGCTATTGTTTCTGCCGTAGGCTTGTTGTGCGGTAATGTTGTCTCTACTTATGTTGATAAAGTCCGGTAGGGTTCGCTGACCGTGATAATTCATTGAGAGGCTTCCGGCGGCACTTAGCGATAAGGTCAAATGGTTGGCCACATCAATGTTAAGGTCAATGTTGGAAGTGATCTTATCATTGAGGGTTTCTTGGTTTTGCCTAACCTGCATTTCGGGGTTTATGAGTCTTCCCACAAGAAAAGCCCCATTATATCCATTATAGGTGGTTCCATCTATAAATTCACCGTTGGCGTCACGCGACTCCCACATTTGGGGGAATATCACGGCATTACCGATTGGGTTTGCCGTACCGCCCGTACCCCTTCCATTGGCTTGGGATTCGATATGGGTTCCATAGGTGTTAAATTTAAATTGGATACGTTCTCCAATATTTCCTGATATATTGGAACGGATGGAAGTTCTTCTATAAAATGAATTTTTTATAACGCCTTCATCGTTTAAATGGTTGGCGGAGAAAAAGTATTTTAAATTTTCAGAGCCGCCCGTAAGATTCAAGGAATAGTTTTGTTTATATCCTTGGCGTGTGATAAGGTCGACCCAGTCGGTTCCGCCTTTAGACCTAAAACCGGCAATGTCCTCAGCTGAAAAGTAAGGGGATTTGTTGAGCGAAGCTTGTTGCTCGTTCATAAGTTCGGCCATTTCGTCGATGGGTAAGATCTCGTATTTATTGACCATGGAACTCATGGAGATATTGGAATCGAAAGTAACCTTTAAGGGCCCTTCCTTCGGGGCGACGGTTGTTATCAAGACCACGCCATTGGCACCTCTTGATCCGTACACGGCTGTTGCGGATGCATCTTTTAGAAAGTTTATCGTGGCGATGTCGTTAGGGTTGATGGTTGAAATATCGGCCCCTATAAAGCCATCGATTACATATAAAGGTTCGTTGCCATAGTTTATGGAACTTCCCCCTCTGATACGTATTTTCATTTTTTGACCTGGTGCTCCCGTGGTTTGTTGAATATTTACCCCACTGATCTTTCCCTGTAGACCTGCCCCGATTTTGGTAATGGGCGCCTTGAGTAGGTCTTTGGCGGAAATAGAGCCTACCGATCCGGTAAGGTCGCTTTTCTTTTGTGTACCATAACCTACTACCACGACCTCATCTAGCCCTGCAGCGTTTTCTTGCATCACTATTTTTAGGGTTTTTTGGCCTTGTGTGGCGATTTGTTGTGTTGAGAACCCTATATATGATACCGTTAATACGGCATTGGGGCTTTTAACGGTTATGGAAAAATTTCCGTCAAAATCGGCAGTGACACCGTTTGAGGTTCCTTGTTCCAAGATGTTGGCCCCAGGTAAGGGTAAACCGGTTTGGTCTACCACCGTACCACTAACGGTAGTGTCTTGGGCATAAATAGTTGATGTTATAAGAAATAACATCAAGAATGATACGCTTATCCTAAGCGTATGTTTCCAATTAATAAATAGTTGATCTCGCTTCATAAGTGAACTTTTAAGTTGATTTTAAAATGTTAAAATAAAGATGGATGGTTGGTTTGGTTTCAGTCTGTTTCAGAAATATCGTCTATTTTATCGACGTAAAATCTTTAGATTACGTGTTAATTATTTAATAAAAAAGTTAAATATATGTGAAACTTAGTGAAAATATTATAAAAAAAAGAGGTTTTGTCTTTTGAGTGTATTTTTTGTATCTGTCTGTAAATCAAATATTTCGGAGAGGGGGTGTTCCGTTTTTTTTGAGGGGGGAAATCGGTCGGTCGCGGATTCTGTATAGGGTCAAACACTTTAAAGTGTGTGTTTTATGCGTACAAAAGAATAATGGGGTCGATTGCAATAATGAAGAAGAAAATGGAATAAAAACCAAAGTGTAATCGGAAGCGGTTAGGGGGTAAACGAAAAGGGGCTGCCACGGCAGCCCCTTTTTTTAACGGGAATATTTTGAAATCGACTTTCCCCATATTTTTTCAGGAATGGGTAATCATACGTTTCCATACAAAATGCATTTGAAATTACTTTGACCGATATCGTATTGCCTCGTTCAAAAGCAATTGAACCATTAGGAAGTTTTGTCTAGCGTTTTACCGAATACCCTTGGTCTCTATAGGTTTCTAAAATCGTGGCCATTTCCTGAATTACTTCGGGGTGCGCCTCAAAAATATTATTTCTTTGTTCGGCATCTTTGTCCATGTTGAACAGCAATGCAGGCGTGTCGAAATCTGTATAAGCTCTTAATTTTTTAAAGGTTTCGGGCATTTTGGAATGCTCTCCCGAAGGTTTGTTGATATAAAGCCATTTCCCTTTTCGAAGTCCCCATACATGATCGAAGGTGTTGTGAACTGTAGCCTCGCGTAACGGGCTTTTGTATTTTTTTCCTTTGAGGAGGGGCAATAGGTTATAGCTGTCGGGAGCTGCATTTTCAGGAAGCTGGGCATCTGTGATTTCGGCCAGGGTCGCCATGATATCCACTTGTGATATTACCTCTTGTGAAACGGCTCCCGCCTTGATTTTACCGGGCCATTTAATGATGAAGGGTACATGGTGGCCCCCCTCCCAAACATCGCGTTTTAGGCCTCTAAAATCACCCATGCTGAAATGGTCGTATTTTTCGGCACGTTCAAAAGCATATTTTTCCGGACCGTTATCCGCAGTGAAAATAACGATGGTGTTTTGGTCAAGACCTTTCTCCTTTAAGGCTTTCATAACCTGACCGGCAACCCAATCGGTTTGAAACATATAGTCGCCATAGGGGCCTGCTTTTGATTTGCCGATAAATTCTTCGTTCGGAATAATCGGGGCATGGGGGGGAGGAAGGGCCAAGTAAAGAAAGAACGGCTTGTCCGCCTCCTGCTGATTGATGTAGGCGACGGTTTTTTTGGTAAGTGTCGGAAGTACTTCGTATGGGTTCCAGCCTTTAACCTTGGGGCCGGGCCTAAATTCCCATTCACCTTCGTTGACATCAAAGCCTACGTTATGTACATCCATTACTTCCCTAGGAAGTTCAACAAATTTGTCATTTTCAATCCATGCGTAAGGGGGGAAGTTGATGGTGCCATCACCAAAATAATAGTCAAAACCTTGGTCTAATGGGCCGCCCGTAAGTGGTTCGCTCCAATCGATATCTTCGGGTTTGTAGAACTTTCGTTTTTTGTTCCATTGCACTACCTCGCCCGTAGGTTCGTTCTTGAATTTCCAGTTCCAACCCAAATGCCATTTTCCGATAGCGGCGGTTTTATAGCCATTGGTTTTTAAAATTTCGGGAAGGGTAACATCCGATTCGTTAAAGAAGGGAGGTCCAAAAGATTGCACGATACCATGTTGCCTTCTCCAGTGGTACGTGCCCGTGAGCAAGGCATATCTGCTGGGCGAGCAAATTCCGGAAGAACTATGGGCATCGGTAAAACGCATACCCTCGGAAGCCAGTTGGTTTAGGTTCGGGGTGGGTATTTTTGAATTGGGGTTTTGGCATTGCAAATCACCATAGCCCATATCATCGGCATAAATGATTACAATGTTGGGTTGTTGGGCTGCTATGGGAGTGTTTGTAAGCCCCCATAGGGCAAGTATCAATAGCGGCAATCTTTTCATAGGGTCGGTCTTAATAATGATGTTTAAAGTACTATAAATATTGGAAGTAGCATAAAAGCCGGAGGGCAAATGGGTCTTCCGGCTTTTTTTAAACTAACTCAACAATTAACACAAAAATAAAATTGTGAATGCTTTACTAAGTGCAACCTGTTTCTTGACAAAATTCACCCTACCCCATATACTGGAGGTAGGGGCAATGTTCTATAAGGTTAACGCGCAAAACTATCGACGGATTTGTAGGCGTCAATAACGGCTTGTTCTCCCTCTTTTCCGGGTCTTGAGTTTCCGTGTTCCATTCCTAAAATACCATTGTAGTTTTTTTCGTGAATGAATTTCAAGATATTCCAGTAATTGATTTCTCCTGTCGTAGGTTCATTTCGGCCCGGGTTGTCGCCCATTTGTATATAGGCGATTTCGTCCCAACAGGCTTCCATATTCGGAAGGAGGTTCCCTTCCTGTATTTGCTGG